>NZ_CP042331.1:0-1200000 GCF_008253865.1 Bosea sp. F3-2 | reverse complement strand
GCTCTGCTGCGCCATCAGGTCGCTCGTCGAAACGATGGCGCCGGAATTGACCATCGTCAGGAAGGAGCGCTCGTTCGACTGCACGATCTCGGGCTGGCGCTTGGCGCGGTAGGCCGCAATCGTGCCGTTCAGCACCTCGTCATAGCTGCCCTTGCCGACCGCCTTGACCACGTAGTCCTTCTGCGAGTCGTTGAACTTCTTGACCAGCTCGTCGACCCGCTCGCCGAGTGCGCCGCTCATCGCGTGCCAGAACTCGATTTCGGTCGCGGCCCCGGCCGAGGACATGCCTGCCAGAGCCAGCGCGCCGACCCCGGCGAGCGCTCCAAGGAAAGATCGCATTCCAAACCTCCCTCATTAAGTTATGTGAGCATATGCTCTTGATTGAAGCATATGCTCGCACACCCGCTTCCTATGTCAACCGTCGATGACATGCGGATGACAACGAGCGGGCGCTGGCCGCGCCGCGGCCGGAAAATCCGGGAGATTGTTGGCTTGGGGGAGGGGCGTCAGGCCGCCAGCAGGGCGCGCGCCGTTTCCTCGTCGGTGACGAGGCCGTTGACGATCTTGCCGGCGAGCGCGGCGCGCAGAGCGGCGACCTTGGCCGCTCCCTGTCCGATGCAGATCCGCAGGCGGTCGCCGTGCGGCTCCGGCGGCACGCTCGTCACGCGCAGATTCGTGCCGCAGTTCAGCAGCTTGCCCTCGGCGTCGAAGACCCAGCCGGTCACTTCGCCCACGGCGCCGTTGCGCACCATCTCGAGCAGCTCGCTGCGCGTCATGAAGCCGTCGCGATAGAGCACGGCGTCGTCGTCGATCTGGCTGATGCCCATCAGCCAGAGGTCGGCCTCGCTGGCGATGGCGTGGATGCGACGTACGGATTCGATCTCGATCAGCTGTGCACGCTCCTCGGGGCTCGAGACGTAAAGCGGCAGCGGCATCGGAAAATGCTGGGCCTTGGTGATCTCGGCGAGCTTGACCAGCGTGTCGAACGGGCTGGCGGAGCCGTCGGGCGAAATGGTGCCGACCAGCGAAACCAGCCGGTGCAACGGGCAGGACATCGCAGGAACGCGCTCGATGCTCGCGCGCATCGAGCGGCCGGTGCCGAGCGCCATGACCAGTGATTTGCGCGAGCGCAGCCAGCGCTCGATCAGCACGCCGCCGAGCGCCGCAACGCCGGCCGCGGCGGTTTCGGCCGAGCCGTCGGAGGGCGCGACCTCGCAGTGCAGCAGCTCGAAGCGGTCGCGCAGCCTTGCGGCGAGCTCCATGCAGCTGCTGATCGGGTGATTCATCCGGAAGCTGATCAGCCCCTCGCTGCGGCAGAGCGAAACGAGGCGCTGCGCCGCCGGGCGTGAGATGTTCAGGATCTGCGCGATGTCGTCCTGCGTGCGGCCGGCGATGTAGTAGAGCCAGCCGGCCCGGGCGGCGTCGTCGAGGCGGGTGCTGTCGTTGTCGGCCATCGGATTCTCAGTCGGCCACCGGCGTCGGCGCCAGTTCCTGCCAGGATTCGAACAGCTTGTCCGCCCCGGCGGCAAGAAGCGCCTGTCGCTGGTCGAGAACGGCGAAATGGCTGCCGGCAGCCAGGCCGTAGGCCGTCATTCCCGCCGCTTTCGCCGCCATGACGCCGCTGACGCTGTCTTCGATAACCAGGCAGCGTTCCGGCGTCGCGCCGCGCTCGCTCGCTGCCAGCAGGAACAGATCGGGCGCCGGCTTGCCATGCCGCACGCGCGAGGTGCTGAAGATCCTGCCCTCGAAAAGGTCCCAGAGCGCTGCCTTCCGGAGGCAGATCTCGATGCGCTCCTCGTCGCTGGATGAGGCTACACAGTAGTCGCTGCCGAAGGTCTCGATCGCGCTGCGGACGCCGACGACCGCCTGAAGCTCTCTCCGGAAGGAGGTGAACAGCCGCGCCCGCCAGTCCTGCGTGAAATCAGCCGAAGCCGGGCGACCAGTCATTCGCTCGTAATCCTCGATGACAGCGCCGGACGGTCGTCCAAGATAGCGGCGCATGACGGCCTGCAGATCATAGCTCGGATCGAAAGGCGAGAGAATTTCGACCAGGGTCTGGCAGCTGATGACCTCGCTGTCGACGAGTACGCCGTCGCAATCGAGAATGACGAGGTCGAAGGGTGGTCGTTGCGAGGGCATCGGGCAGCAGAAGTTTGGGTCTAATGCTCACATGAAGAGCATTTGCCCGCGTCTCTGTCAAATCCGACCCCGCTTCATCGCAGCGTGCGAGCGGCCTCAGCAACGCGTCTCCAGTGGGCGTAGTGGTCGGCATAGGTTGCCGCCCTCCCGGGATCCGGGGCGAAGATCTCGACATCGCCGGATGGCGGCACGCAGATCGCGGGCGGGTCCTCGCCCAGGCAGGCCAGGCGGGCCAGCCGCCAAAGCGGCCGCGATCCAGTCCGCCGGGTCCTGCTCCGACCAGAGCGGCGAGGGGCGATCGACTGAAAGATCCCGCGTCGCGGCGGCGAGCACGCGCTGGCCATCGTCGACCAGAACGGCCTTGAGCGACGAGGTTCCGAGATCGATGCCGATATAGGTCACATTAGGGCCGGCGGCACGCGTTCAGCGGCGTTCATCGGGGAAGCCGCTGGGATAGATCATGCTCTTCACCATGCCCGCCTCGTTGGCGGCGTGGCGGCGGAAGGCGGTCGGGCCTTCGGAGAGGGCGAAACGATGGCTGACCACGGCCTCGACATTGACCTTGCCCAGCGCCACGAGCTCGATCGCGCGCGGATAGACATGGCCCATCCGGCGCGAGAACTTGATGTTCAGGCCACGCCTGCGGGCCTCCGCGGCTGGGATAACATAGCTGTCGCCGTCGGGGATGCCGACCAGCACGACGCGGCCGCCTATGCGGGCGGCACGGATGGCATCCCGGAACCCCTCGGGAGCGTTGGTGGCCTCGATCACCAGCGGCAGGCCCTCATCCTTTGTCCATTCTCGGATATCGGCAACGCTCGCCCCGGCCTTGCTCGCTCCCAGCCTGAGCGCGAGCCCACGGCGATGGGGCTGCGGATCGCAGACGAGGATCTCCCCGGCGCCCGCCGTGCGCAGCACCTGCAGGATCAACAGGCCGATCGGCCCGCAGCCGATTAGCGCAACGCGCTCGAGCAGCCGCGGCTTGGCCAGATCCACCGCGTGGATTGCGACGCCGAGCGGCTCGAGCATCACGGCGTCGCTTGGCGAGAAGGTTTCGGGCACTGGCACGATTTGGGACTTCGGCACCCAAATCCGCTCCGTCATCGCCCCGTCATGCGGCGGCGCACCGATAAAGACGACTTCGGGACACAGATTGGGATGACCACTCTGGCAATGCTCGCAATGCCCGCAGGCCTGGTTGGGATCGACGGCAACAAGCGCGCCGCGCGTCAGGCCGAGCTCCGGCAGGTCTTCCGTCAACCAGCCGCTGAACTCGTGACCCGGAACGAACGGCGTCGAGATCACGGCCGAGCCGATGCCGCCGTCCTTGTAGTAGTGCAGGTCACTGCCGCAGAGCCCGACGGCCGCGACGTCGAGCAGGGTTTCGCCCACCATTCCCTCGCGCAGGTTGAACGGCGCGACCCGTGCATCGCCGGCGGCGTGGAGGAAGACGGCATGAGACATGGGAGGTCGGCACTCGCTTAGCGAAACAGTCATTAAACAAATGTATCTTGTAATTTACATTAGTCTTCGTCAAGTATGAAGTCGAGCAGGAACAACACGTTGTCGGATGGCGCGAAAGCGATACAAGCAGGTCAAATTTTTTAGGCTTGGTTGCTCTCGTGCTCGGCTCGGATCGACTCAGGTGAGGATTTGAGTGAAGGCGACCGTCATGAAGCGATCGAAGGCCTGCCCGCTCTTCTCGGCCCGCGCCCGCAGCAAAGCGCCCTCATAGGCATCGAGCAGAAACGCGGCGAGATCCAACGCAGGTGTTGTGGTGGAGATCGAGCCACTGGCCTGAGCTTCGGCGATCACGGTCGCGAATGTCGCTCGACCAGTTGAGATAGAGGTTGGCCAAACGTTCGCGGATCAGTTCGCTCTGGCCGAAGAGCTCGGCGCTGAAATTCCCCAGAAGGCAGCCGCGCCCGAAGTCTGCGTCGGTAAAAACCGCGTTCAATCGCTCAAAGTGAGCCCGCAGCCGTTGCAGCGGGGGGGGGGATGTATCGGCGAGGATAGCGCGACGCGGATTGTCGCGACCATAGATGTCGACGACTTCGGCGCCGAGCGCCTCCTTGCTGTCGAAATGATTGTAGAACGACCCCTTCGGCACGCCGGCCGCGGTGGTGATGTCCTGGACACCCGAGCCATTGAAGCCCTTCTCGATCAGGATCTTCAGGCCGGCGTCGATGATCTTTTGGCGAGCATTGGGTCTTGGCATAGGCAATCAATATGACCGGTCGTCTTAAATATTAAGTGGATCGTGCATCACCGATCGAGGCCTGCCTTGCAAGCCTGTAAAGATTCAAGAGCCGCAGGCAATCTTCGGCCGCGATGCTGTCTCCTCGGGGCGCTGTGAGGCCCGCAGTCGCCTCCATGCGCCCGGGCTTTCCCCCGTCATTTTTTTGAAGACGTGCGTAAAGTGGCTCTGATCGCCAAAGCCGCAAACGAGGGCGATATCGGAAAGCGACAAATCTCCTTTCGGCAGGAGTTTTCTTGCCTCCTCGATGCGCAGTTGCGTGAGATAGCGCTGGGGTGCGACGCCCATGCTGTGCCGGAAAGCCCTGGCAAAATGGCTTGGCGTGAGCCGGCATTCGCTGGCGATCTGCGAAATCTTGAGATTTGAGGCAAGCCGCGCGGCCATGATCTCCGTCGCCCGCCTCAACTGCCAAGGAGCTAGCCCTGTCGCGTGCTCTTTTCCAAGCGACTGCAGGCCGCCATAGGTTTCCGCGAAATGCGTGAGGATCGTGATCGCGAGTTGATCGATCAGGAGTTGATTTGAGCTCGGCGTCGCGGCGGCTTGGATGAGAGCGTTCGACAATCCCGAAAGAACGTCATCGGGAACACCGCTCTCCCAACTCAACGAGGTAATTGTTCGCGCGCTGCATTGCTTCGCAAATGATGAAAGCCCCGCGAGAGAGATGTAAAACTGAAGCGCATGAAAATCGCCGCTGAACTGCCATTGTGGCCGATCGCGTAGATCTACCACCTCCACTTCTCCGGCCCCGACCGGGCTGGACGCATCGAGGCGCCCGTCGAGCCAACGCGAGCGGCTTTGGAGATCGCTGAGCTGATAGAGGACTGAATAGGCCGCATCCGAGGAAACCGGGCGTGTTCGTTCCCTGGTCTGCCGGCGACAGTGCAGGTGAGTTGCGACAAGCGCGGGCTGACCTTCGAGTTCGAAGGAGGCGATGGCTCGTCCTGCCATGCCAAAGTGATCCACAGCGCTCTGGCCGTAGAAGCTCGGATGCTTGGTCGACAACGATGCGTCCATGACCGTCACCATGACCGTTCCCGGCGTCCCGATCCTTCAACCGCGCCTTCATGCCTCAGGCGGCGCTCCATGGCTGTTCCCATCGCCCATCGGTCCTGACGCAGAGGCGCACACGGAGAAGGCCATCCTGCGCCCTAGGTTGGAACGATATGTTTGTTTCGACGCGATTATTTATCTCGCGACATAATTTGGCCGTCAAGTTCCAATTTGATGAGAATGCGCTAGCCTGAAGGAAATGAATCAGACGGCCGGCGGCTGGGCGGGACATGCTATCTCTGGACCAACATATCTGCTTCGCGGTCTACTCGACGGCCCATATGTTCAACCGCGTGTATCGTCCTTTGCTCGACGAGCTGGGGCTGACTTACCCCCAATATCTATGTCTCGTCGTGCTTGCGGATGGAGGCGCGCAGCCAGTCGGCGCTATCGGGGAGCGGCTTAAGCTTGAATCGAGCACACTGACTCCAATGCTCAAGCGCTTGGAGAATGCAGGGTTGATCACCCGCGTACGGGCCGCGACGGACGAGCGTATCGTCAATGTGGAGCTCACTGTCGCAGGCAGAAAGCTCCTCGAAAAGATTCCGCCCATCAATATCGCGATTGCCGACGCTGTCGGTGAGTCCGAAGAACAGCGTGAAAAAGTCCGGCAAGCTCTTGTCGCAATTCGCGATCGGCTTGAGGCGAGGATTGGATGAACGCCTTTTGAGGTGCTTTCTGGTTCTGAAGCCAGAATGCCTTCGACGAGATGCCAGCCAACCATCGGGGGCGGACTCGCAAGCGGTCGTTGATCCTTAAGTGTCGATTGTTTCTGGCTCAGGGCGACACGCTTTGACGCCTGCGATCCGCCATCAAACCGGATGCCCTCCGCTAGCCCGGCCAGATGAGGCCTTGCGAACGCTCGCTCCCAAGCGTTCGGATTGCATCAATATCAGATGCTCCGGAGCATCAAAATAGTGCAATAAATCAAATCGCGATGATCGACTAAGTTCCGACTTACCAAGTCCAGGTCATATCGGAACGAAAGAGATCGACCATGTCTAGCGTCACCGCGGAGACTCAAACGAGAGGCCTTCCGCTCCTCACGACCTTCGCGATGGCCGGCGCAGCCGGCATCGCAGTCGCGAACATCTACTACAATCAGCCGATGCTCGGGCTGATCGAGGCGGAGATTCCCGGTCCATTGACCGCGCTCGTCCCGACAGCGACCCAGCTGGGCTATGCGGCCGGCTTGTTCCTGCTCGTGCCTCTTGGCGACATTGTCGAACGCAAGCGGCTTATCGTTCTCCAGTTCGGGCTGCTCGCCCTGTCCCTGATCCTGGCGGCGATGGCGCCGAGCGCATCAATGCTCGTCCTCGCCTCGGTTGCTGTGGGCCTTTCGGCGACCGTCGCCCAACAGATCGTTCCGCTCGCTGCGCACCTGGCGCCGCCTGCGCGGCGCGGTGCGACAGTGGGCACGGTCCTGGCGGGGATCCTGACGGGCATCCTGCTCAGCCGAACCTTGGCGGGTTTCGTCGCGACTCATGGCGGCTGGCGCGAGATGTTCTGGCTCGGCGTTCCCATGGCTCTCCTGGCGGCCGGTGCCGTGATGCTGGCGCTGCCGCGCAGCGAACCCGACTCCCAACTCGGCTATGGGCGGCTTCTCGGGTCCATTGCCGATCTTTGGCGGGAGTTTCCCCAGCTTCGGAAGGCTGCGACGACGCAGGCGCTGATCTTCGCCGCCTTCACGGTTTTCTGGACCGTTCTGGCTTTTCGCCTTCAGGAGCCTGCCTTCGGCCTGGGCGCTGATATTGCGGGGCTGTTCGGAATTGTCGGCGCTGTCGGCATTTTCGCTGCGCCCTTGGCGGGTCGTTTCGCGGATTCGCGAGGTGCGGCACCCGTGGTCGCGCTGGGAGCTGCGCTCGTCGTGGCCTCATGGCTCGTGTTTGGGCTGTGGACGTCCCTGGCCGGGCTCGTCGTCGGCGTCATCCTGCTGGACTTCGCCATGCAGTCCGCACTCGTCTCGAACCAGCATCTTGTTTTTGCTCTGCGCCCCGAGGCGCGGGCACGCCTGAACACGATCCTGATGGGGGCCATGTTTCTCGGAGGAGCGGCCGGATCCGCTGCCGGCACGGCCGCCTGGCAGGCCGGAGGGTGGACCGGAGTCGTCGCTCTGAGCCTTGTGATCGGGCTTCTCGCAATGGCTCTGCAGGTTTTCCGCACCGGCCGGGGCGCAGGCTTCAGACATTGATCGAGCGACGATCGAACTGAGCCCCTCGCTGGGGCGGAGCCTGAAAGGAGCCTTCTCCGCCACGATGCGAGCCCATCGGCATTCCGGGATCGAGCCAAGCGGACCGATCCTGGAATGTCGCTGTGTCGATGCATCCGAGTCAGTTCAGCGGCCAGGGGGCCTTGTCCAGCCGGGCTCGCATTTGCTCGACGAACAGTTTGACTTTCGCCGGCACAAGCCGGCGGCTGGGATAGACGGCGGAAATCGACAGCGTCTCGGCGAAGGCATCCTTCAATGTCAGGTTGACCAGCGAGCCGTCGGAGATCTCGCTATGGACATCCCATTCAGAGAGGAGCGCGATGCCGAGGCCCTCGGTGCAGGCCCGATGCAGGATCTCGATGGAATTGGCGGTGAACCGCCCGGAGACATGCTGCGAAACCTGCCTGCCGCCCTGGCTGAACGACCAATGGTTCTGCCCCGCGAGGGCCAGGCATTCGTGATCCACGAGATCGCGCAGCTCCTGCGGGGACCCAGCCCGCTTCAGATAGCTGGGTGCGGCGACCAACACTCGTATGCTGTCGAACAGGCGCCGGGCGATGAGATCGCTGCTGCGCAGCTGCGCGATTCTGATCGCAAGGTCGTAGCCCTCTCCGACAAGGTCGACCAGGCGGTCCGTAACCAGGAGATCGACCTTTATCTTCGGGTACTGGTCCATGAACGAGGCGATGAAGGGCACGACAACCTTTCGCCCGAAGGCGGCCGAGGCCGTTACGCGCAGGAGCCCGCTGGCGTCCGCATTTCCCGCAACGCTCGCCAGAGCCGCCGCTTCCGCTTCGAGCATGGCCTGAGCGTGCGGCAGGAAGGCGATGCCGGCGGCGGTCGGCGACAGCGATCGGGTGTTGCGCTGGAGCAGCCTGACGCCGAGGCGCTTTTCGAGCGATGCAAGGCTGCGCCCTGCGGCCAGCGAACCCAGACCCAGGCGCCGAGCTGCCCCTGCGAGGCTTCCGGCCGAAACGGCTTCGACAAAAACGGCAAGAGAAACTGAGTCCATTCACGTCATCCGCAATTCGTCTGGCCAAGGCTCGGACCTAGAGCACGCGCCGATTTGACTGCAACGCAGTGAGGCAGGATGCGGAACTCAACATGCCGGACGCCTCCACATTTTTCGGAGGCTCGTCTCGCGGCTAAACGGACGACCCGTCGTTAGTACCGCAAAGGTTCGCGAAGCTTGTACGGCGGCCGCTCGCCCTTGCTTGAAGTTGAATAGACCCAGGCATCGCCCACGCTCACAGCCCGGTGGCGCCCGCTATGCGGGAGCCACCGGCACCGGTTTGTTCACTCCGCCGCGGCAGAGTTGCGGGCCGTCGTTTGTTCGAAGCAATCGAGTGTCCGTGCCGAATAGACGAGAGCCGCGCCCGCATTCATCGCGATGGCAACTCCGAGAGCTTCGGAGATCTCCTCCCGGCTCACCCCGGCCTTGATCGCGGCTTCGACATGGCTGGTGATACAGCCATCGCAACGGGTCGTCACGGCCACGGCGAGCGAAATCAGTTCCCGCGTGCGGGCGTCGAGATGCTGTGTCTTCGCGGTTCCGGCGCTGAGCGCGGCGTAGCCTTTGAGCGCCTCCGGCGCCGCCTTGCCAAAATCGCCGACGCGGGTCTTCAACTCCGCGCGATAACCCGTCCAGTCCAGCATCGTGGTCTCCTCCTGACAGAATGGCCGTTGGCATGGAGCCGGCCTGAGCCATTGTTAGGTCGCCCGGAGCCTCGGCACCATATGATCGCGCTTCCGGTTCATTCGGCGGCGGTGCAGATCGGCCATCCAGGCTGCGATGCCTCCGTGCCCTCAAGATGGCTGCGAGAGGCTGGGTCAGCCCTGGCGCCGAACGAATCCAGTGATCGAGACGCGATCCCATATGCCGGCGGCATGGAAGGGGTCCGCAGCATTGAAGCGTTCCACTGTTGCGCGGTCCGCCGCCTCGACCACGAAGAGGCTGCCGATCATGGTCGTGCCGTCGTCGCCGACCAGCGGGCCGGACATTATGATCTTGACGTTCAGCCCCGAGGTGTCGGCGAGGAATGCCTTGTGCGCGTCATAGTTGGTGAGGCGGGCGTCGAGCGCGCCGGGCTTGTCGAGGGCGTGGATCGCGAACAGCATGTGGGAAGGCTCCTATGGGCGCATGGGCGGCCGGGTGATGCGCCGGCCGTCCTTGTCGAGGTTCAGTTCTACTTGCTGGCCATCGCCGCCGCTTCGCTCCAGCTCGGGCAGCTGCGCGATTCCAGCGGCGAATCGTAGGGCTGGTAGTTCGAGGCGTTCACCACGGTCGGCTTCAGCACCACCTCGGTCACGGTCGGCTCATTCCGCAAGGACCGGATCGCGACCATGGTGCCGATGCAGCCTTGCAGGAAGCCGTTATAGTCGCCCGAGGCCAGCAGCTTGCCGGATTTGATCGCGTCCACGGCCTCCTGCGTGCCGTTGATGCCGACGACCTTGGCCTTGCGGTTGGCGCCGTCGAGCGCCTCGATCGCGCCGATCGCCATCGCGTCATTGGCGGCGAGCACGCCGTCGATCTGCGGGTGGGACTGCATCAGGTTCTCCATCACCTGCAGGCCCTGCAGGCGCTGGTAGTTGGCCGGCTGGCTGGCGAGGAGCTTGACCTCCTTGGCTTCCTTGATCGCGTCGTTGAAGCCGCGCACCCGGTCGATATTGGTCAGCGAGCCCTTGACGCCTTCGAGGATGACGACATTGCCCTTGCCGCCGATCGACTTCAGCAGGAAGCGCGCCGTCTCCAGGCCGAGGCTGTAGTCATCGGCGCCGACGAAGGCGAGGAACTTGCCGCCGGCGCTGCGGTCGGTGACGTTGACGATCGGGATCTTGGCGTCGTTGATCTGCTCCACGCCGGGCACCATCGCCTTGTAGTCGACGGGCACGAAGACGATGGCGCTGGGCTTCTTGACGATCACGTCCTCGACCTGGCTGAGCTGCTCGGGGATCGAGTCCGGCTTGGTCGGGATATAGTGCACCACCTTGGCGCCGAGCGACTTGGCCGCGACCTCGGCGCCGATCCGCACGGTCTGGAAATAGGGGTTGGTCTGGTTCTTGGTGAAGACCGCGATGGTCTCGCCGGCGGCGAGCGCCGCGGTCGAGATCAGGATGGCGGGCAGCGTGGCGGCCAGAAGCTTCGACTTGGACATGGGTTCCCTCCCTTTGGTTTCTGTTGGTTGGTTCAGGTGCGCCGCCGGCCGACCATGTCGAGCCAGACGGCGAGGATGACGATCAGCCCGGTGACCAGCGGCTGCCAGTTGGCGTTGACGGCGAGCAGGTTCATGCCATTCAGCACCAGCGTCAGGATGAGCGCGCCGATGAAGGTGCCGAACACGCTGCCGACGCCGCCGAACAGCGAGGCGCCGCCGATCAGGGCCGCCGCGATCGCCGGCAGCGTCATCGCCTCGCCGATATCGCCCTCGGCCGAGTTCAGCCGGGCGAGGAAGACGATCGAGGCGACGCCCGCCATGGCGCCGGAGAAGGCGTAGACCAGGATCAGGCGGCGATCGACCGGGATGCCGGTAAGGCGCGCTGCGACCGGGTTGGCGCCGATGGCGTAGATCTGCTGCCCCCAGATCGTGCGCTGGGCGAAGATCGTGCCCGCCAGCAGGAAGACCAGCATCAGATAGACGGGGATCGGCACGCCGAGGAAATAGCCGGAGCCGATCTGCCGGAAGCCGGGCGGGAAGCCGTGAATGGTCTCGCCGGCCATGTAGTAATAGGTGATGCCGTGCAGCACCCAGAGCATGCCGTAGGTGGCGATGAAGGACGGGATGCGCAGCTTCGCCACCATCAGCCCGTTGCAGATGCCGATGGCGAGCCCGGTGGCGAGCCCCGCCAGCGTGCCGAGCGCGGGCGAGCCGGTCGCCTTGATCACGGTCGCGGCGAAGCAGGCGGAGAGGCCGATATTGGCACCGACCGAGAGATCGAGGCCGCCGGTCAGGATCACCAGCGTCAGCCCGGAGGCCAGGAAGAACAGCAGGCTCGCCTGCCTGAGCACGTTGAGGATGTTGTTGGCGGTGAAGAAGGCTTCCGTCGCGAAGCTCAACGCCGCGCATAGCAGCGCGACCGCGAGCAGCCGGTAGGCCAGCTGCTGCACCTCGCGCGAGACATGGAAGCCGGAGGGGCGGGCGGCGGCGTCGCTGGCGAGGCTCATGACCGGGGGCTCCGCAGGCTGTCGATGAGGAGGGCGGCGATGACGAGGGCGCCGATGCAGGCGACCTGCACGGAGGAGGGCACGGCCATCAGGTTGAGGCCATTGCGCAGCACGCCGACCGTGAGCACGCCGAGCAAGGTGCCGAAGAGCCAGCCATTGCCCTTGTCGAAGGAGGTGCCGCCGAGCGCGACCGCCGCGATGGCGTCGAACTCCATGCCGATCGCCGCGGTCGGGTGGCCGGCATTGATGCGCGCGGTCATCAGCAGGGCCGCGACCCCGGCCATCGCGCCCCCGAGCATGTAGACCGCGACGAGCATCCGCTTCCAGGCCACGCCGGCCAGCGTCAGCGCATCGCGATTGCCGCCGAGCGCGCAGACATAGGTGCCGAAGCGGGTGTGGTAGAGCAGGATGTGGAAGAGGGCGTAGAAGCCCGCGCCGATCAGGATCGGCGTCGGGATGCCGAAGGTGTCGCCGGAATAGATCAGCCGCACGAAGCGCGGGATGCCGACGACGCTCTGGCCGTCGCTGACGACGAGCGCGAGCCCCTGCGCCGCGCCAAGCGTGCCGAGCGTGGCAACGAAGGGCGGAATCGACAGCCCGGCGATCAGCCAGCCGTTGACGAGCCCAAAGACCAGCCCGACGGCGAGCGCGCCCAGGAGCGCCAGCACCAGCGACTGTGTCGAGACCACGATCAGCGCGAGCACGAGCGAGGCCAGCGTCAGCACCGCGCCCATCGAGAGGTCGAGCCCCTCGGTCATGATGATCAGGGTCATCGGCAGGGCGAGCAGCAGCAGGATGACCGACTGCACCAGCACGTTGGAGAGGTTGCCGGCGCTGAGGAAGCCGGGGCTCGCCACAGCGAAGAGCAGCGCTAGCCCGGCGAGCGCGACCGCGACACCCGGAACGGCCGGGATGCGCGGCGCGGGAGAGGAGACGGCCTGATCACTCATCGTGCATCCCCATTCTGACGATGTTCTCTTCGGAGAGTTCGGAGCGGGAGAGCTCGCCGACGATGCGCTTGCCGCGCATGACGTAGGCCCGGTCGCAGACATGGACGATCTCGGCCTGCTCGGAGGAGATCATCAGCACCGCCGCGCCATCCGCGACGAGCTGGTCGATCAGCGCGAAGATCTCGGACTTGGCGCCGACATCGATGCCCCGCGTCGGCTCGTCGAAGATGAACAGCCGCGTGCCGGCCGCGAGCCATTTGCCGATCACCACCTTCTGCTGGTTGCCACCGGAGAGCAGCGCAACGCTCTGGTTCGGCGAGGGCGTCGCGATCCGCAGCCGCTTGATCAGCTCCTCGGCCGAGCGCCGCGCCTGGGCGGGCGAGAACAGCTTGTTCGGGAACAGCTTCGGCAGGCCGGCGAGGGCGAGGTTGTCGCTGACCGTACGGATCAGCGCGAGTCCTTCCGTCTTGCGGCTTTCCGGGATGAGCCCGACGCCGGCGAAGGCGGAAACGTCCGGGCCACCGCGCTTGGCCTGGCCGAAGATGCGCACCTCGCCGGCCGTGATCTCGTCGGCGCCGAAGATGGCGCGCGCGACCTCGCTCCGGCCGGAGCCGACGAGGCCGCACAGACCGACGATCTCGCCGGCTCGCACGGTCAGGTCGATGTCGCGGATGCCGTTCTTCGCCGAGAGGCCCTTGACCTCAAGCGCTATCTCACCCGGCTTCTCGGCGAAATTGCGCGGATAGCTCATGTCGACATTGCGGCCGACCATCATGCGCACGAGCTCGTCCGGCGTGGTCTCGCCCGGCTGCGCCCGGCCGACGAGCTTGCCGTCGCGCAGCACGGTGATGCGGTCGCCGAGCGCGAACACCTCCGCCATGCGGTGCGAGATGTAGACGATGGCGACGCCCTTGGCCTGGAGCTGGCGCATCACCTCGAAGAGGCGTTCCGTCTCGCGGTCGGAGAGCGCAGCGGTCGGCTCGTCCATGACGAGAATGCGCGCGTTCTGCGACAGGGCCTTACCGATCTCGACCATCTGCTGCTGGGCGACGCCGAGCGTGTGGATCTTGGTCCTCGGATCGACGTCGAGGCCGATCAGGTCGAGCACGGCCTGCGCCTCGCGATAAAGGCGCCGGCGGTCGACGAGGCCGGGAATGCGCGAGGGAAATTCGCGGCCGAGGAAGATGTTCTGCGCCACGTCGAGATAGGGGACGAGCGAGAACTCCTGGAAGATCACGGCGATGCCGAGCTTGCGGGCATCCGCGGGCGAGCGGATCTCGACCTGCTCGCCCTTGTGGAAGTACTCGCCGGCATCGGCCTGATAGGCGCCGCACAGCACCTTCATCAGGGATGATTTTCCGGCGCCGTTCTCGCCGAGCAGCATGTGCACCTCGCCGGGCCAGACGGCGAAGGAGACGTCGTCGAGCGCCTTTACCCCCGGAAAGGACTTGGCGATGCCCTTGAGCTCGAGGAGCGGCTTGCCCTCGGCCGGGCGGGGCGGCGGGGGCTCCGCCTCGAAGCGGGGCTTGGCTGCGGTCATCGTGTTCATGCTGCGCCTCCCATCGACGGCGAGGAGCGGAAGATCTTGCCGGGGTTCATGATCCCGAGCGGGTCGAGCGCCTGCTTCACGAGGCGCATCGCATCGACGGCCTCGCCCAGTTCCAGCTCGAGGAAATCCATCTTGCCGAGGCCGATGCCGTGCTCGCCGGTGCAGGTGCCGTCCAGCGCGATCGCCCGCCTGACGAGGCGCTCGTTGAAGGCCTTCACCCGCGCGAGGTCCTCGGCGCTGTCGGGGTCGTGCAGGACGAGAAGGTGGAAATTGCCGTCGCCGACATGACCGACGACCGGCGCGACGAGGTCGCTCTCCGCGATGTCGGCGGCGGTGGTGACGAGGCATTCGGCGAGCCGCGAGATCGGCACGCAGACATCGGTGACGAGCGCGCGCGTGCCCGGCCGCAGGGCAAGCCCGGCATAGAGCGTGTTGTCGCGGGCCTGCCAGAGGCGGCTGCGCTCCTCCGGCGAGGTCGCCCAGGCAAAGCCCTGTCCGCCGAAATCGCCGGCCAGCGCCTGCGCGGTCTCGGCCTGCTCGGCGACGTAGCTTTTCGAACCGTGGAATTCGAAGAAGAGGTGCGGCACTTCCGGCAGGCCGAGTTTTGCGTGCAGGTTCATGCCGCGCATCATCACCGCATCGAGCAGCTCGATCCGCGCCACCGGAACGCCCGACTGGATGACGGCGATCGCCGTGTCGACCGCGGCCTTGAGATCGGGAAAGGCGCAGACGGCGGAGGAGATCGCTTCCGGCTGCGGGTGCAGCTTCAGCGTCACCTCGGTGATGACCCCGAGCGTGCCTTCCGCGCCGACGAGCAGGCGGGTCAGGTCGTAGCCGGCGGCGGATTTGCGGGCGCGGCGCGCCGTGCGGATGACGCGGCCATCGGCAAGCACGGCTTCGAGCCCGAGCACATTGTCCTTCATCGTGCCGTAGCGCACCGCCATCGTGCCGGAGGCCCGCGTCGAGGCCATGCCGCCGATCGAGGCGTCGGCGCCAGGGTCGATCGGGAAGAACAGGCCGGTGTCGCGCAATTGCGCGTTGAGCTGCTTGCGGGTGATGCCGGGCTGGACGCGCACATCCATGTCCTCGGGGCTCGTCGCCAGCACCTTGTCCATGCGGGACATGTCGATTGAGACGCCACCCAGCGGGGCCCCGGCATTGCCTTCGAGCGAGGTGCCGGCGCCGAAGGGCACGACCGGCAGCCTCAGCTCGCGGCACAGCATGACGATGTCGCGCACCTCCTCGGTGGTTTCCGGGAAGGCGACGAGGTCGGGCGGGCAGGGCGGGTGGTAGGCCTCGCTGCGGCCGTGATCGGCGAGGATTCCGGCGGCGCGGGTGACGCGGGGCCCGAGTGTCTCGCTCAGCCGCGCCAGCGCCGCTTCCACGGCTCTCCCGTCGGGGGACGGTCTGGTCAACATGGTTTCTCCCTCCGCGATGGCCCGCTGGCCGGGCTCTCTCGATTGCGGTCGATGGTCGGCGCGTTCAGGCCGCGCGGTGCGCAGCCTCCGATGCCGGGTTGAGCTGGAAGTCGTAGGCCAAGTGGCGCCATGGCCGATCGAGCGCCCGGCCGTCAGGGGCGGTGCCGGCCGGCTGCTCCGTGAAGTCGCGAATGAGCGAATCCTTCACGCCGAAGACGGCGTCTGAATCGAGATACTGGTCACCGGCGACGAAGACATGGGTGACGAGCTTTTCGTGACCGGGCGCCTCGATCATGAAGTGGACATGCGCCGGACGCCAGGGATGACGCCCTTGCGCCTCCAGCATCTTCCCGACCGGCCCGTCATGCGGGATCGGATAGGCCGCCGGCTTGATCGACCAGAAGTGGAAGCGGCCCTGCGCGTCGGTGCGGAAGCGCGCCCGGGCGACGAGGTCGGCCGCCTCGTCCGAATGCTGCACGTCGTAATAGCCGTCCTCGTCGGAATGCCAGACATCGACGATCGCGCCGGCGAGCGGGCTGCCGTCGGCCGCCGCGACGGAGCCCGAGACATACATCGGCTCGCCCGGCAGGTTGCCAGAGATGTCGGTGCCCAGGGCGGCCTCCGGCGGGCCCTCGACATAGAAGGGGCCGAGCACTGTGCTTTCGGTGACGGCGCCCTGATGGTCGTGATTGATCGCATCGACCAGCATCGAGACGCCGAGCGTGTCGGAGAGCAGGATGAATTCCTGCCGCGTTCCCGTGCACATCTGGCCGGTATCGGTCAGGAAGGCGATGCCCTTCGCCCATTCCTCCTGCGTCGGGCGGACCTCGCGGATGAAGTCGTGCAGATGGCGGACCAGCGCCTCGCTGATTTGCTTGATGCGCAGGTCGGGAGCGGCGGCGACGCGCTCGAGCACCGCCTGGGTGATGCTGTTCTGGTCGAAGTTCCTCATCCGAGCCTCCCTTCGTTCCTGTCGAGTTCGGGCTCGCCGAGACCGGCGAGCCATTCGGCGAGGCGCACGGTCGAGATGAAATCGGCCTCGCCGTCGCCGCGCCCGATCAGGGCTCCGTAGGTTTCACGCGTCAGCGTCGCCAGCGGCATCGCCATCTCGGCGGCGTGGCCGGCGCCGATGATCAGGTCGAGATCCTTGGCCATCTGCCGGCAGGAGAAGGTCGAGGCAAAGTCGCGCGTCTCCAGGCTCTTGGCCTTGTAGTGAACCATGGGCGAGCCGACGGCGCTGTTGGTCAGCACGTCCAGGATGTCCTGCCAGGCGAGGTTGCCCTTGCGGGCGAGCACGATGCTCTCGCCCATCATCGCGGCGGAAACCGCGATCATCAGGTTGACGGCGAGCTTGGCGAAGCGCGCCTCCTCGGCCTCGCCGAGATATTTCTGGGCGCGGGTGAAGTCCTGCGCGATCGGCAGGAAGGCGTCGAAAGCCGTGCGCGGCCCCGAGACGAAGCAGGTCAGGTTGCCGGTATGCGCGATGGCAGCATTGCCGGAGACGGGAGCGCGCAGATAGGCGACGCCGCGCTGCGCGGCCGCCCGCGCGACCTCGGCCGAGATGGTGGGGCTGACCGTCGAGGTCTCGACCAGGGTCGCGCCCTTGCGCATGGCATCGAAGAGCCCGCCCGAGAGCGCGACGGCGGCGAGCACCTTGTCGTCCGGCAGTGAAGTGAAGACGATATCGCGCCCGGCCGCATCCGAAAGCGTGGCGGCGGGCTTGACCCCGCCTTCCGAGGCTTCGGCGATGCGCTGCTGGTCGCGGTCGAAGCCGGCAATGTCGTGCCCGGCCGCCGCGAGGCGGGTCGCGATGGGCAGCCCCATCTTGCCCAGCCCGATCCAGCCGATGGTTTGCTTGTCCGTCATTCCGTTACCCTCAAGCCGCCCGCTGCCCGCGGCGAAGCTCCTCGACGATCCGCATACCGGAAGCGGCGAGGCGGGCGAGTTTCTCGTCCAGCCCCCCGGCCAGGAGCCTACCGTCCCGCTTCGCAAAACGTCCCGCGATAATCACGGCTTCGATATCGCCGCGCCCGGCCTGCATGATGACGGTGGCGGCGGGGTCGTGCACCGGCTGCAGATGCAGCGCGCGCGTGTCGATCAGCGTGATGTCGGCCTGTTTTCCGGGCGCGAGCGAGCCGATGCGATGGTCAAGGCCCAGCATTCGCGCACCTTCGATGGTGATCCAGGAGAGTGCCTGCCGGACGCGGATCGTCGACGTCGGCGGAATGGCGCCGGTCTCCCGGCGGCTTTCGGCATTGTCGAGCGCGCGTTGCATGCCGAGCGCGATGCGGGCGACACCCATCATGTCGCCGGCGAGGACGGATTCGAGATCGACACCCAGCGACGGCGCGGCCCCACGCGCGAGCAGCCGGCCGGTGATCGGGAAACCGTGGCCCTGTGTCATCTCGTTCTCCGGCGTCACGGAGAAGGAGGCGCCGAGATCGACCAGTTGCCCGAACAGCTCGTCGGGCAAGTCGTTGCCGTGCACGATGTTGATGCCGGGCCCGACCAGTCCCTCTGCGATCAGCCTCTCCCATCCGCCCGGCGTTTTGGCCGCGCCGCCGCCCTGATGCATCGAGGCGATGAGGCCGAATTCGCGCGCAAGACGGAAGTCGGCGCGGGCGACGTCCAGCGTCGCGTAATGCGGGCCGAGGATGGCGAGGCCGAGCGTCAGCAGACTGTCGTCGCTGGCGAAGCGGCCGTGCCGCAGCCGCTCCACCTCGGCGCGCGGATGCGGCACCTCCGAGAAATGCGGCTCGCCGGGCTTCGGGTCGGGCTTGGGCGAGCCGTGGAAGAAGGCGGCGCGGATGCCGCTCTCGGCCAGCGCCTCGACGGCGGCATCCGTGTGGGCGGGGGTGGGGTTGTTGTGGCACCAGTCGACCAGCGTCGCGGTGCCGGCATCGATCTGGCCGAGCGCCCCCATCAAGGTCGCGATGCCGATGTCTTCCGGCTTGAACAGGGTGGCGAGCCCGGCATGGAGCCAGCGGAAATACTCCAGCAGGGTCCAGTCGGCCGCGAGCCCGCGCAGGCCCGTCTGCCAGCTATGCATATGGGCGTTGACGAAGCCCGGCACCGCGATCCGCCCGGTTGCGTCGACCTGTTCGGCATCCCCGGCCTCGATTCGCGGCGCGATGGCGGCGATCTTTCCGTCCGCGATGAGGATGTCGCCGCGGGGCAGATCGCCCGTGGCGGGGTCCATCGAGAGGATGGTGGCGCCCGAAAGGAGGATGCGGCGCGCCATGGCTCAGGCCGCCTCGTCTTCGCTCACGGCGGCGCGAGGCCGCTCGCCGGCGAAGGCGTTGGCGATCAGGTCGCGGATGCCGTCGCGCGTGATCGGGCGCGGATTCCAGTAGGGGTTCTCGACGGCGATGTCCGCCGCCGTCTCGATGCCGCTCTCCGGCATGCCGAGTTCGGCCAGCGACAGCGGCACGCCAAGCGCGCGCACCAGGTCGAACAGGCCCTGCGCAGCGTCGGGCGCACCGAGCGCCCGGCAGATGGCCGCCATCGCCTCCGGCGCAGCTGAGGCGTTGTAGGCGACGGCGTGCGGCAGCACGACGGTGTGTGTCTCGGCATGGGGCAGGTCGAAGCTGCCGCCGAGCGTGTGGCAGAGCTTGTGATGCAGCGCCATCCCGACCGCACCGAGGCAGCAGCCGCAGAGCCAGGCGCCGTAGAGCGCGTTGGAGCGCGCCTCCATGTTCGCCGGCTCATGGACGAGGATCGGCAGGGCCGAGGACAGCGTGCGGATGCCGTCCTCCGCCATCAGGGAGATGATCGGATTGCGGTCCCGGGCATAGAGCGCCTCGACTGCATGGGCCATGGCGTTGACGCCGGACGTCGCCGAGAGCATCGGCGGCAGGCTGACCGTCAAGTCCACATCGTAGATCACCGTCTCCGGCAGCACGTCGAGCGAGCGGATCGTCGTCTTCCGGCCGGCTTCCGTCTGGCCGAGGATCGGCGTCATCTCCGAGCCGGCATAGGTGGTCGGGATGACGACCTGCGGCACGCCGGTGCGCAGCGCCAGCGCCTTGCCGAGCCCGGTGGTGGAACCGCCGCCCAGCGCGACGACGCAATCGGCCCCGGTTTCGCGCAGGGCGACAAGGGCCCGCTCGGTCACCTCGACCGGCGTGTGCATGGTCGCCTCGGTGAAATACCCGGCGAGAGCGGGGCCGAGCAGGGCGCCGAGCCGCTCGCCCGCGCCCGCCTGCTGTGGCGTCGTCAGCACCAGCGCCCGCTTGGCGCCGAGACGCTCCACCTCTGTGGCGACCTCCCTGATCGTGCCGCGCCCGAAGCGGACCCGCGAGGGGAGAGCCTCATAGGTGAAGGTCTCGATCATCGGGCGCTCCTCTGGGAACGGGATTGGGGTGGATGCTTCCGGCTCACTCGCCGGCGACGACTTCGCTGCGACGGTGCGAAGGGCCCCCGGCGAAGGCCATGGCCTCCTCGTCGGCGAGATAGTCGACCTGGAAGCGCGCGATCCGCAGATCGGCGAGCTCCTGCCGGACCCGCAAATGCTCGGGATGGGTGGCGTAGGCTTCCAGCGCGGCGCGATCGGTGAACTCGCTGACCAACACGACATCGCAGGCATAGTCGACGCCACTGACGTCGACACCGATCTCGACATGGGTGAGGCCGTCGATGAGGCCCCTGAGCCCCTCGAAAGCGGACTTCACCTTGGCGCGCGCAGCGATGCGCTCCTGCGGCGTGTCACCGCGCAAGCGCCACATCACGATGTGGCGGACCGGACCTGACATGTGCGTTTCCTCGACCTTGGGTCGTCGTTGTTGGAAAGAGTTAAGACTTGCAGAATTCGGAAATAAAGCAGAGTTTTAGGAACTCTCTTTTGCGGAAATCGGAAATATGGATCGGCTCGCGCAGATCGAGGTTTTCGTGAAGACGGCGGAGCTGCGCAGCCTGTCGCGGGCGGCGGAAGTGCTCGGCATGTCTAACGCCGCCGCCAGCCGCCATCTGGCGGCCTTGGAGGAAAGGCTCGCTGCCCGGCTCGTGGAGCGCAATACGCGTCGCCTCTGGCTGACCGAAGCCGGGCAGGAATTCTATCAACGCAGCGGCGCGCTGCTGAACGATCTCGCGGAGGCAGAGAATGCGGTGAACGCACACACGCTCGCGCCGCAGGGGGTACTGCGCGTCACCAGTTCGCTATCCTTCGCGACGATCTATCTCGCGCCGATGCTGCCGGCCTTCCGCAAGCTCTATCCCAAGCTCAGCGTCCACATCGCCGTCGCCAACCGCTATCTCGACTTTATCGAGGCCGGCATCGACGTTGCTATCCGTACCCGGCTGCACGAGCCCGACACGAATATTGTTGTGCGGCGTCTCGGGCGGATGCGGCGCGTGCTGGCCGCTTCTCCGAGCTATCTGGAAGAGCGCGGCCGGCCCCGGACGCCGGCCGATCTCAGCCAGCACGACATGCTCGTCTACAACCTCGCCGCCGACCCGTTCTCGCTGCGTCTGACAAAGGGGGACGCGGAGCGGGTCGTCCGGATCGGCGCGGCGCTCGACTGCAATGACGGCCAGGTGATCCGCCAGGCAGCCATCGCCGGCCTAGGCATCCTTATCCAGCCTCTCTACATCGTGCAGGACGACATCGACGCCGGGCGTCTGCTTCCCGTCCTGCTCGATTGGCAGCTGCCGATGCTGACCATGAACATCGCCTATCAGAACCGAGAGCGGCTACCGGCGAAGATCCGGGTCTTCAATGATTTCCTCGTTGATTACGTGCGCCGAACATCCAGCCGGGAAATCTGGTCGACATGATTGCTGCTGCGGTCGGATTCGCAGCTTGCCGGGGGGCGGCCTGCCTTACTTGCCGTAGGCGGCACGCCCGGCCACAGCTTTCTTTGACGATGGGGAAGTCCGGAGGACGCGCCGCGCAGGTTGAATAGCCCGATCAGATCCGGCCCCGGAGCTTTCGTCCTTCCCATTCCTTGGAGCAGGAGACTGAGCGCGACTTGTCCCGGTTCCAAATCTTTCGTCACTCAAGTTTCAACTTGCGCTGGTTCACGAGGCGCACCCACTTGTCCTGTTCCGCCCTGAGCGTCTTGGCGAACTGGTCCGGCGTACTCGCGACACCGGTGAGGCCCTGTTCCTGAAGCCGTGCCGAAAGGGCCGGTTCCATCACGATCCTGCGGATTTCCGCGTGCAGCCGCTCGACGATCGGCTGCGGCGTGCCGGCCGGCGCGAGCAGGCCGACCCAGGAGTTGACGGTGAAATCCGGATAGCCGCTTTCCGCCACGGTCGGGGTGTCGGCATAGGCGGAAACCCGTTCCACTCCGGTTTGGGCCAGGGCGCGCAGGGCGCCGGCCTTGACATGCGGATGGGCCAGCGAGGCCGACAGGAACATCATCTGAACCTGGCCGCCGACCAGATCCTGCTGAGCAGGGCCGCCGCCTCGATAGGGAACGTGAGTTATGGTCGAGCCGGTGACCTCCTGAAATAGCTCCGCAGTCAGGTGGTTGCTGGAGCCGACGCCAACAGAGGCGTAATTGAACCGTTCCGGCTGCGCCTTGAGCAGCTCGACGAACGACTTCAGGTCGTTGGCCGGTACGCGCGGATTGACCACCAGGACCAGCGGATTGCTGGCGATCTGCGTGACGGGCTTCAGATCCTTCAACGAGTCGAAGCTCAGCTTCGGATAGACCAGCGGGTAGGTCGCATAGCTGTCGAAGATCATCAGCAGCGTGTGTCCGTCCGGCTCGGAGCGCGCGACCTCGGCCGATCCGATCGTGCCGCCGGCGCCGCCGCGGTTATCGATGACGACGGGCTGCCCGAGCGCCTGCTGCAAAGCGGGCTGCAATTGGCGCGCGACGGTGTCGACCAGGCCTCCCGCGGGGAAGGCGACGATCAGGCGGATCGGCTTGCTCGGCCAGCTCTGCGCCTGCGCGAGCGCAGGCAGCATCATCAACACGGCGCCGGCGGCAGCCAGCCTGATGGCCTTACGGATCATGGGGTTGTTTCCTCCCTGGTGTTTCAGCGCTGAAAATGGGGTGGGATCTCGGCGTCCACGTTCACCCAAACGCTCTTGACCTGCGTGTATTCGTGCATGGCGTCGAAGCCCATCTCACGGCCGTAGCCGCTCTTGCCCACGCCGCCGAAGGGTGAGCCGGGGTTCACCCGCTTGTAGCTGTTGACCCAGACCATCCCGGCATGGAGATCGCGCGCGACCCGATGGGCGCGGCTCAAATTCTGCGTCCACAGACCGCTGCCCAGGCCGTAGTCGGTGCCGTTGGCGATCTGCAGCGCTTCCTCGTCGGTCGCGAAGGTGAGCACCGTGACGAAGGGGCCGAACACCTCTTCCTGCGCGACGCGGTCGCGGAAGGATTTCGCCCGCACCACGGTCGGCTCGACATAGCATCCCCCGGCGAGGACTCCCGCCGGAGCCTTGCCGCCGGCCAGGATCTCGCCGCCCTCTTGCGTCGCGGTGTCGGCATAGGTCAGGACGCGTTCGCGATGCTGCATGCTGGTCAGCGGGCCCATCTCCGTGGTTTCGTCCAGCGGATTCCCGAGCCGGATCGAACGAGCCAGCGGCAGGAACTGGTCGAGGAAGGCATCGGCGATCTTCTCGTGCAGCAACAGGCGTGATCCGGCGATGCAGGCCTGTCCCTGATTGTGGAAGATCCCCCAGGCACTGCCGTTCACGGCCGCCTGCAGGGGCGCGTCCTCGAAGACGATGTTGGGGCCCTTGCCGCCGAGCTCGAGCTGAACCTTCTTCAGGTTGCCGCTGCTGGCCTGGACGATGCGTCGGCCGGTGGCGGTGCTGCCGGTGAAGGCGATCTTGGCGATGCCGGGGTGTTCGGCGATGTATTGCCCCGCCACGCTGCCCAGCCCGGGCAGCATGTTGAAGACGCCGTCGGGCAGGCCGGCCTGCGCCATCAGCTCGGCGATCTTGAGCGAGGTCAGCGGCGTGATCTCGGCCGGCTTCATGACGATGCAATTGCCGGCGGCCAATGCGGGCGCCATCTTCCAGCTGGTGAACATCAGCGGGAAGTTCCACGGCACGATCTGGCCGACGATGCCGACCGGCTCGCGCAAGGTGTAGTTGAGGAAGCCGGGCTCGACCGGGATGGTCTCGCCCTGGAACTTGTCGGCCATCCCGCCGAAATAGCGAAAGCAGGCAGCGGTGCGCGGCACGTCGAGGCGCCTGGAGTCCCGCAGCGGATGGCCGGTGTCGAGCGTTTCCAGCCGGGCGAGATCCTCAGCGTGCTCTTCGATCAGATCGGCGAGTTTGAGCAGGATACGCCCGCGTTCGGCTGCCGCCATGCGGCTCCAGGCCGGGAAGGCGCGCTCGGCGGCGGCGACGGCGGCGTCCACATCTTCCCTGCCAGCGACCGCAACATGCGCGATGACGCTGTTGTCGTGCGGATTGAGCGTCGCGAGGGTTTCGCCGGAGATTGCGTCGGTGAAACGTCCGTCGATAAAGAGCTGGTGCCGAATAGGCGTCGTCAGCCCGAGCTTCGCTTCGAGATCGGCGAGGCTCATGATGCGATGCTCGGTTGCGGGATGGGTGAGCGATTGCCGTGTCCCATGGCTCTCTCGCGACATGACAGCGCCCGTCACAGCCGCTCGATGGCGGTCATGTCGGGATTGGCGAAGAAGGCTTCGCCGGGCAGCTGTGTTGTGGTGACAGGCCGACTTTAGGGCGCATACGCAGCGTTCGGTAGCTGCCTCATGCCGAGCGCATTGTTCGGCGTTTCCGCTCAATCGCCGGGAAATCCTCGGAGAGAGTGGCGCCGCTTTCGTCATGCGGCGTTGCCGACAGGAGGCCTGCATTGATCAGGACCTCGTCCCAGGGCGGCAATCCACCGAAGGCCGAACGGATGTGATCGATGAACAGCTTGAGCTTGAGGGTTTGGCGTGAGGTCACGGCGTAGACCGCGTTCAGGGGGAAAGATGACAGGGAGTGCTGCGGCAGCACCAGCTTCAGTCTGCCGCCTTGGATCTGCTCGCTGGCGAGCAGGGTCGGCAGGCATACGATGCCGCCCTGTTCGAGCGCGTATTCGCAGAGCAGATGAACGCTGTTGGTCAGCAGTGTCGGGGCAAGATCGACGATCTCGGCCTGCCCGTTATGGTGAAACGTCCAACGATCGCGCGTCGGGTAGCCGGAATAGAGGCCCAGCCGGTGGTGATGCAGATCGCGCGGATGCAGCGGCGTGCCATGGGCGTCCAGATATCCCGGCGCGGCGCAGAACACACGCCTAACGAAGAACAATTTCCGGGAGATGAATTCGCCGGATGTCGGCTGGAACATCTGCAGCGCGCAGTCGACACCGGCCTTGATGGGGTCGACGACGGCATCGCTGACCGTCAATTGCATCTGGATCTCGGGGTGAGAGCTTTGGAAATCCCGGAGCAGGGAAGCGAAGCGGCCGAGCACCAGGCCGGTCAACGCATGGATCTTCAGCGTGCCGGCGGTTCCTGCCGGATCGATCCGCATTTCTCCGAGCAGGTCCTTCGCCTGCCTGACCAGTGCCGCGCATTGGGGCAGGAATGACTGTCCGAGCTCGCTGAGCCGCACGGCGCGGGTGCTGCGATGGAGCAGCGGGCCGCCGACATAATCCTCGAGCTGCTTGACCCGGTCCGTTACGACGGAACGGGACACGCGCAGTTGGCGCGCTGCTTCCACGAAGCTGCCGGTTTCCGCAACGCGGACGAAGGTCTCGATGCTCTCAAGTCGATCCATCTTCGCGAGCCTCGAGCGGCAGATTGCAGGGGAAGCGCGAGCCGATTGCACGGCGATATTCACGGGCTCGGAGTGGGTCAGCATGCGCTTTCCCTCCTGATCCTGACGGCGATGGTCCGGTTGGGTGCCTGCCAACCCACACCGTCCGCGTGGCAGCACGCTAACCACCCCGAGAGTCTGCGACAACCGAATGGTGCTTCACGCCGTGCAGCGGCACACTCTCCGCCGAAGCGTCCCGCCCGCGCCTCGCCGATGCTCCCGCGAAGCTGACGCTAGCCGCGCGCGCCACGCCGCCGTCAACGGGAGAGCCGAACGGAAGGAGCTGTCTTTGTTTTCGCTGGGGTCTTGGCGTCGGTCTGCCGGCGATGCCCCGCCCGCCGCGAGATCTGGTCGCAGCAATCAGCCAGTGCCGCCACAGTCGATTCGTCGGGCGTCGCTGGAAGAAACTGGATCGAGCCAACGAGCGCGACCGAGCCGATGATCGCATCGTCACCGTTGAAGATCGGACCGGCGACCGCGTTGATGCCCAGCAGCACCTCCTCCGGAGCCGAGGCGTAGCCGTCCTTCGTGATCCGCGACAATTCGGCGTCGAGCGCGTCCCTGTCGTGAATCGTCTTGGCCGTCAGCGGCGTGATCTTCTGCGCCAGGATGCGCTCCTGGAACGGCCTGGAGGAATAGGCCAGCAGGACACGGCCTTGCGCCGAGGTCGCGAACGGAAGCTCGCTGCCCGAGCGTACGCCGATCTCGATCGGCGACGTGCTCGGGAGTGTCAGGTTCACCAGCGCGCCGCGCGGTGTCAGCGCCGAGAGCACGACGGTCTGCCCTGTCCTGTCGCGCAGCTCGCGCATCGGCCCTTCGGCGATCTGCTTGAGATCGATTTCGGGCGCCACATTGGCGAGCACCCGGCTTTTCGGCCCCACGCAATACCGGGCGGTCTTGGCGTTCTGGCTGAGATAGCCGCGATCGACCAGGGTCAGAAGGTGGCGGTGCACCGACCCCTTCGTCAGCCCGAGGCGCTCCGCGATCTGCGTGACGCCCAGTTCCTCATGCGCGAAAGCCACCGTCTCCAGCACGTCGAGCGCCACCTGAACCGACCGGACGCCGCCGTCGCTAGCCTCTGTCATGACCTGATCCTGTTCGCGAGGGTGAAACGCTGGATGTGCAGGATAGGCCTGCCATAGGCCGTTTTCTAGCAAGATTCTCGATTGACATCAGAAATTCGAGGATGCTAGCGTGGAACAAAGTTTCGCTGTCGCGAACAAAACAATCAGAGGGAACGCCGCATGAAACCTGCACGTCTCGCAGCATTGTCCATTCTGTCGCTGGCTCTGCCGGCATTGCCCGCCATGGCTCAGGAGCCGTTCAAGATCGGCGTTTCGGTAGGTCTGAGCGGCTATGCGGCGGCGGTCGATCGTGGCTGGCGCGACGGGCTCGAAATCGCCGCGGCCCATATCAACGGCAAGGGCGGCGTGCTTGGCCGCAAGATCGAACTCGTCGTCGAGGACAACAAGTCGGAGCCGCAGGAGGCGGTGACGATCTATCGAAAGATGATCGGCTCCGACAAGGTCGGCATGTTCATCAGCGGTTGCGTCTCAGCCGGCAACTTCGCGGCCGCGCCCTTCTATGCCCGGGCCAAGATCCCGGCGATGCTGTGCTCGATCCTGCCGCCGCAGCCGGAGCAGGTGGCGTGGTCCTTCAGCTTCCTGCCGCCGCCGCGTTTCGAGGTCGAGAAGCGCTACGGCTACCTCAAGGACAAGACCCAGATCAGGACCGTCGGCATCCTGCATGACCCGACGCCCTACGCCAATCTCCAGAAGGACATTGCGGTCAAGGAGGCGGCGGGCTTCGGAATTCAGGTGCCGGCCGTCGAGGAGTACCGGCAGGACGACGCCGACCTCAGCAACCAGATTTCGAAGACCGCCTCGGCTGGCGGCAAGGCGATCATCAAGATCGGGCTCGGCGGCTCGACCCTGACGGCGGCCAAGAACATCAAGCAGCTCGGGCAGGACACGCTGCTGATGGGCAGCATCGACGATCTGGCGGTCTGGAAGCCGGCCGGAGAAGTTCTCGGTCCGCAGTTCCTCTTCGTCGCTTCGCCGGCTCAAGTTTATGACAGCCTGCCGGAAGGTTCGCTCAAGCAGGAGATCGCCCGGTTCCTGCCGCTCTGGCGGGCCAAGCATGGCGATCGCGATCCGATGTGGGCCGGGAAGGGCTGGGACGCGCTGATGTTCGCGGTCGCCGCGATCGAGAAGGCGCAGAGCTTCGACGGCGCAAAGATCCGCGATGCGGCCGAAAACGTGCCCGCCTTCCAGGGGACGGGCGGCATCTACAAATTCTCGCAGACGCTGCATCAGGGGATCACGGAAAACCCGTTCTTCATCGGGACGATCGTGAACGGCCGCGCCCAGGTGCTGCCGTGAGCGCAGCGGTTCAGGCGCCTCTGCTGGAGGTGCGCAAGCTGTCGGCGCGCTATGGCGAGGTCGTCGCCCTGCGCTTGGCGGATCTCGATGTCCGGGACGGCGAACTCGTCGCCGTCCTCGGCCCCAACGGCGCCGGCAAGTCGACGCTGATGCGCTCGATCATGGGGCTGGCCCAGGCGACCGGCAGCGTGCGCTTCCAGGGCAAGGCCCTGTCCTCCGGCACGGCCGCCGTCGCGGCGGCCGGTATCGCCCTGGTTCCCGAAGGGCGCGGCATCTTCGGGCCGATGAGCGTCGCCGAGAACCTCCAGCTCGGCGCCTATATGATCGGTGGGCGCGGCCCGGATTACGAGCGCCGTCTCGACCGCGTTTTGACCCTGTTCCCGCGCCTCAAGGAGCGCATGGATCAGGTCGCCGGCTCGATGTCGGGTGGCGAGCAGCAGATGCTCGCCGTGGCGCGGGCCCTGATGGCCGAGCCCCGGCTGATCCTGCTCGACGAGCCCTCCCTCGGCCTGGCGCCCAAGGTGACGGCCGAGATCCTGGAAACCCTCGCCGCGCTCAATCGCGAAGGGCTCTCCATCCTCCTCGTCGAGCAGAAGGCGCCGCTCGCCCTCAAGCTCGCCTCGCGCGTCTACGTCGTGTCGAACGGGCGCGTTTCCACCCAGATCGATCCGCGAGAGATCAAGTCCCATGACGACCTCGCCCAATACTACTTCCACTGATCTCGGCGCCGCCTTGCGGCACCTGCTCCTGGCGCTCGCGGCCAGCCTCGTCGGCTATGCGGTCTATGACGGCGGCTATCTGATCACCGTGGTCGGCTTCAGCCTGATCTACACGGTGTTCGTGACCGGCCTGAACGTCTTCATGGGCTATGCCGGGCAGACCTCGTTCGGCCAGAACGCCTTCGCCGCCATTGGTGCCTATGCCTCGGCCGTGCTGACCGCGACCTATGGCTGGCCTCCGCTCGCGGCGGTCGCGGCCGGTCTGGCGGGTTCGGTGGTCTGCGCCGCCCTGGTCGGCTTCCCGACGCTGCGTCTGAAGGGCCACTACC
The DNA here is from genome assembly GCF_008253865.1 of Bosea sp. F3-2. Lineage (NCBI taxonomy): Bacteria > Pseudomonadati > Pseudomonadota > Alphaproteobacteria > Hyphomicrobiales > Alloboseaceae > Allobosea > Allobosea sp. F3-2. The sequence continues at coordinate 1,171,104 of NZ_CP042331.1, read as the reverse complement.
TGGCCATGGCGACGCTCGCCATCGGCCTGATCGTCTACGAGGCGATCGTGCAGTGGCGTTCGCTCACCAACGGCTACATGGGCATCTCCGGGATTCCGCCGATCGGGATCGGCTCCTATGAGATCGCCAGCGAGCGCGGTCAGCTCCTCTTCCTCGCCATCGTCGCGGCGCTCGGCGTGTTCGCCTCCTGGCTGCTGCGGAACTCGCGCTTCGGCCGGGCGCTCGTCGCGTTGTCGGGCTCCGAGGAAGCTGCCCGGGCGCTGGGCATCAATGTCCGGCGCTACAAGCTTGCGGCCTTCGTGATCTCGGCGGTCTACGCCTCGCTCGCCGGCTCGCTCTTCGTGCATTTCGTCGGCTTCGTCAGCCCCGAGATCGTCGGCATGCACATGGTGATCCTCGCCTTCACCATGCTCTATATCGGCGGCATCGGCACCACCATCGGCCCGCTCGTCGGCGCCATCGTCATCAGCCTGCTGCCCGAGACGTTCCGGACGCTCAAGGACTATCAGGACCTGATCTACGGCGTGGCGCTGATCGTCATCCTGATCTACGCGCCCGGCGGTATCGCCTCGCTCGGCGCGGCCCTGCGCCTGCCGCGCCCCGCCGGCAAGCCGGCCCCGGCCAACAAGGCGGGAGCGACCGCGTCATGAGCATTCTGCGCGTGGAAGGCCTGACGCGGCGCTTCGGCGGCCTCGTCGCCAACAACGACATCTCCTTCGCGATCCCGGCGGGAGGCATCTCGGCGGTCATCGGCCCGAACGGCGCCGGCAAGACGACGCTGTTCAACATGATCTCGGGGTTCATTCCCCCGACATCCGGCCGCGTTTTCTTCCGCGACGAGCTGATCACGGGGTGCGAGCCCGAGGACATCGCCGGACGCGGGCTGATCCGCACCTTCCAGCTCACGCAGCTCTTCCAGGCGCTCACGGTGCTGGAGAATGTGAAGGTCGGCTGCCATGTCCGCACGAAGGCCGGCATCCTGGCGGCGCTCCTGCGCCCGGGCTGGGCGCGGCGTGAGGAGGCGGAGACCGAGCGCAAGGCACATGAGCTTCTGGTGCTGGTGAGCCTCGACGGATTGGCCGGCGTCAAGGCCGCTGTCCTGCCCTATGGGCAGCAGCGGCTGCTCGAGATCGCCCGCGCGATGGCGGCCGAACCTCAACTCCTTCTCCTCGACGAACCGGCGGCGGGCCTCAACCACGACGAGACCGAACGTCTGGCCGGCGTGATCCGCAAGATCGCGGAGACGGGCACCACGGTGCTCCTGATCGAGCATGACATGCGGCTGGTGATGAACACGGCCGACCACATCGTTGTGATCAATTTCGGCAGCAAGATCGCCGAAGGAACACCCTCCGAAATCCAGGCCAACCCCCAGGTCGTCGAGGCTTATCTCGGCGGAGTGGAGCTGCTCCATGATTGATTTCGCCTTCCTGGGTCAGACCATCCTGAACGGCCTGTCGGTCGGCTGCATCTACGGGCTGATCGGCATCGGCTTCTGCGTGATCTACAACGCCAGCGGCATCGTGAACTTCGCCCAGGGCGCCTTCGTGATGCTCGGCGGCATGCTGACCTATGTGCTCGGCACCTATCACGTGCCGCTGCTGCCGGCCGCAGTGATCGCGATCCTGATCGTCGGCCTCATCGGCGTCGTGATCGAGCGCGTCGTGGTCCGGCCGCTCTGGGACCGCAACGCCGCGATGTTCGTGATGATCCTGGCGACGCTCGCGGTGCAGATCGTGATCGAGCGCGCGACGCTGATCGCCTGGGGCGATCAGCCGAAGAGCCTGCCGGTGTTCACCGACTATCCGCCGATCCGGGTGGCAGGCGTCGCGATCGGCTACCAGACGCTGTGGATCTTCGGCACCTCGCTGGTCCTGATCGCGCTGCTCGCCTTGTTCTTCAAGCGCACGCTGGTCGGGCGCGCCATGCGGGCCTGCGCCATCAACCGCGACGCGGCGGCGCTGCAGGGCATCGTCGTGCCGCGCATGCTTGCCTTGTCCTTCGGCCTGAGCGCGGGCCTGGGAGCGATCGCCGGCATCCTGGTGACGCCGACGCAATACACCGCCTTCAATGTCGGCACGCCCTTCGCCATCACCGGCTTCATCGCGGCCATCGTCGGCGGTTTCGGGCGGCCCTTCGGCGCCTTCCTTGGTGGTCTGACGCTGGGGCTGGCCCAGGCGCTCGCGGTCTTCGCCCTCGGCTCCGGCCTCAAGAACGCCGCGGCCCTCTCCGTGCTGCTGGTCTTCCTGTTCTTCCGGCCGTCCGGAATCCTCGGATCGGCCAAATAGGATGTCGCCCATGACCAAGCCCGATCCCGCCGCGTTCCGCAGGCGGCTCGCCGCCGGCGAGTTCCTGAGCGGCAGCTTCGTCAAGACCCCCTCCGGCCATGCCACCGAAATCCTCGGCGATCTCGGCTTCGACTTCGTGGTCATCGACGAGGAGCATGCGCCCTTCGACCGGCGCGCCATCGACGAGGCGCTGGTGGCGGCTCGCGCGGCCGGCATCGCCGGGCTGGTGCGGGTCGCATCCGGCACCGCATCGAACTTCCTTTCGGTGCTCGACAGCGGCGCCACCGGCGTGCTCGTGCCGCATGTCACCAGCGTCGAGCGGGCGCGTGAGGCCGCGGCCGCCTGTCGCTACCGCAACGGCTCGCGGGGCTTCTCCAATTCGCCGCGCGCCGGCCGCTATGGCGGGCTCAGCCTCGCCCAGCATATCGAGCAGGCCGACGCCGCGACGACGGTGATCGCCCAGATCGAAGACCCCGAAGCGCTCGCGGTGGTCGAGGAGATTGCGCGCGTCGATGGCATTGATGCCCTGTTCGTCGGCCGCGGCGATCTGGCCGTGGCGATGGGCGAAGCCTCTCCCGAAGCGGCGCCGGTGCGCAAGGCTGCCGAAACGGTGGCGCGCGCGGCCCGCGCCGTCGGCAAGCCTGTCCTGTTCTTCGTCGGCAGCCTCGCTGACGCGACCGCGATGCGCGGCATCGGCGGTAGCGGCTTCGTCTACGCATCCGACCAGGGCCTCATGCGGCAGGCCGCCGCGAAGGCCCTCGCAGACCTCAAGACACTCGCCCCGGAGGCGATACGCCTATGACCATCGCACGCCGCAAGGCCACGCATGCCAGGCATTTCAGCGAGCCGCCGCAGCGCATCGACGCCGACGGCAGCCGGCACTGGATCACGCGCGCCGCGAACTTCGTCGCCATGGTGTCGGAGACGAAGCCGGGAGCTGTGCTGGAGCGGACCAACAACCCTGACGAATACATGGCCTTCGTCGTCTCGGGAGCCGCTTCCGCGACTGCAGGAACAGAGGGGAGGGATGTCGCGTCGGAAACGCTGCTGATTATGCCGCCCGGTGAAAGCCGGATCGTCATGCGCGAGGACGGCATGATCGTCCGCATCTTCTCCAGCAAGGTGCAGGACATCCTGGCGGCGTCGGTGAACGCGGCGACCTATGCCGATGGCGCCCCGGAAGTGGCGCCCATCGTCCCCTGGCCGGACCCGGCTGGCGGCTTCGGCATCCGCGTTTATCGCCTCGCCGATTTCGCCAGCCCCGATCCGAGCCCGCTCAAGATGCGGGTGTTTCGCTCGACGAACCTGATGATCAACATCTTCGAGCCCTGGCAGCAGCGGCGCGACCCCACAAAGCTCAGCCCGCATTGGCACGATGATTTCGAGCAGATGTCGCTCGGCGTGAAGGGCACGTTCCGCCACCACCTGCGCTATCCCTGGGGTCCCGACCTGACCCAATGGGAGGAGGATGAGCACGTCACCTATGAGGCGAGCCCATCGATCCTCGTCATCCCGGCCGGCGTCATCCACACGACGCAGGATATCGGCGAGGGCGTGACCTGGCTGGTCGACATCTTCGGCCCGCCGCGCGTCGATTTCTCCTCCAAGCCCGGCTTCGTGCTCAACGCGGGCGATTACCCGATGCAGCAGGGCTGACGCGTTTCCGTCGGGCGCGATGGCGCCCGGCAGGCTTGCCCGACGGCAGTCCACGGCTCAGCAAGGAAGGTGACGACCATGAACTCCCAGGCGCCTCTCGGCATGGAAGCCCGGATCGATGCGATTTTGGTCGGCGCGATCGACCCTCATGTTCATTCCGGCCCGTCGATCGCACCGCGGGCGGTCGATCATCTCGAGCTGGCGCAGCAGGTGTCGGCGGCTGGTTTCGCCGCGGTGATCACCAAGGACCATGACTATAGCGGCGTCATGACCGCTGGGCTGATCGCGCGTCATCATCCGGATCTGCCGACCAGGGTCTATTCCGGCATCACGCTCAACAACGTCGTCGGCGGCCTCAATCCCTATGCGGTCGAGCACACGGCGGCCATGGGCGGCAAGGTCGTGTTCATGCCGACGCTGGCGGCCGAGAACCATCTGCGCTGGGAGAAGCAGGCGAGCTGGTCGCACCCGGCCTCGACCCAGAAGATGCGCGCCGCGACACCGGTTCCCGTGCTGGACTCCACCGGAGCAGTGCTCGACGCCGCGAAGGAGGTGCTCGACATTGTCGCGAAGAACGACATGGCGCTCGCCAGCGGCCATCTGCATGTGACGGAAGCCTGGAAGATCTTCGAGGAGGCGCAGAAGCGGGGTGTGAAGCGGCTGATCTTCACCCATCCGGAGGAAATCGTCGGCGCGAGCCTCAACGACGTGAAGGGCATCGCCGCCATGGGCGCCTTCGTCGAGCACTCGCTGTGCATGTTCCTGGAGGGATCGAAGTTCAAGGTCGCCGGCCCCGAGGAGATGCGCCAGCATATCGCGGCGGCGGGCGTCGGGCAGACGATCCTGTGCTCGGATCTCGGACAGCCTGGCGTCTTCAGCCCTCTGGAGGGTTTCCGGCGCGGTGTCAGGATGTGCCTGGAGCTCGGCTTCTCCGATGCCGAAGTCCACGACATGGTCTCGACGAACACGGCGCGGGCCTTCGGTCTGGAAGCCGATGTCGACCGCGTGAAAAGTGGCGGGGTCTGATACGAACAGCGTCGGCCGTCCCTCTCGGGCGGCCACGCAGCAAGATGCGTACTCTGATGGGCGGACTTTTCGCGGGGCCTATCTGCCGGCGTTCTGCTAAGCGCCGGCGACGACGACGCAGAGAACGACGATGCCGGCCAAGGCAGTCATCGTGACCGGGTAGTTCGTGCAAGCCCGTCCGACAGCAGCAGAGATCGCTTGATAGGTCATGGCCGCCTTCCCCTTTTTCTGCCGACGGTCCCGACCCAACAGCGTGCGGTCCTGAGCCGGCATCCGGCACGATCTTCTTCTCGAAGGGTTGACCATCGGATCGCTCGTTCGAGGGGTAGCCGAACGAAGCAAACGGAAAAATGCGGTCGCCGGCATATGATCGATACAGCTAGCGTAATAGTGGGGTCGGCATGGATCTGATCTACGCCATGCGAACCTTCGTTGCCGTCATTGACGGCGGCAGCTTTACCGCTGCCGCCGAGCGTCTCGACACCTCCGGCGCTGCTGTGTCCCGGCAGGTGGCGGCGCTCGAGGATCATCTCGGCGCGCGGCTGCTGCATCGCACCACGCGTCGTCTCTCGGTCTCCGAACCCGGGCAGGTGTTGTATGAGCGTGCGTTGCAGATTCTTGGCGATGTGGCCGATACCGAAGCCATGGTCGGGCAGCACAGCGCCATGCCGTCCGGCGTCCTGCGCATCAGTGCGCCACTGTCCTTCGGCATCGGTGAACTGGCTGGGGTCTTGCCCGGCTTCCGGGAGCGCTATCCCAATCTGCGGCTCGATATCGACCTGACCGACCGGATCGTCGACCTCGCTCATGAAGGCATGGATGTCGCCCTGAGGATCGTTCGTCCGCTGAACCAGAGCCTGATCGCCCGCAGGATCGCAGCGATCGAGATGATGGTCTGCGCTGCCCCGTCCTATCTGGAAAGGCGCGGGATGCCGCAAGCTCCTGCGGACCTCGAGCATCATGAGGTGCTGAGCTATTCCTACCTGTCCTGCGGCGACAACTGGACGTTCCGGGACGCCGGGGGCGCCGAGGTCACCGTGCGCGTGCGCCCATGGGTGCATGCGACCAATGGCGACCTGCTGCGCGAACTGGCGATCGCCGGTTGCGGAATCATCATCCAGCCCGACTTCATCGTCGCCCGGGACATTGCGGCCGGCAGGTTGACGCCCTTGCTGCAGGGCTGGCGGATGGATGATTTCCACCTCTACGCCGTCTATCTCAGCCGCAAGTTCCTCTCGCCCAAGGTTCGCCTGTTCATCGACTATCTCGCGGAAACCATCGGAAAGGCGCGCGGACAGTAGCGCGCGCCGCGGAAGGCAGGTTGGACCGCACGTAGAGGGCGGGAGCGTTCAAGGGGGCAGTCGATCCCCAGCGACCAGAAAGCCATAAGCTAAGAGCTTGGTTCAGCGGGACTAAACTCCTGTATGATTTCGCTCGACGCGAAATCGGCGGAGTTATCTGCAGACGACATCCTTCGCTGTTTGGATCGGAATGCAGGCATGAAGATCGAGATCTCGCGAAAGAGCGACGACGAAGCGCTGGCTTTCGCCGAAGCATCCCGCCGCGCGATGGCCCGTCTGATGGCTGTGGCAGGGCACGACCTGAAGCAGCCACTGCAGGTCGCCATGCTGTCGATCACCAGGGCGGTGGGGCAGGGCGTCACGCCGGCGGCTGGGGGGCGGCTCCGCATCGCGCTCGATGCCCTGCGGCGCGCCACTGCGGCCTGCATCCGCGATCACGGATCGGGCGGCCTGCGGTCAGCCGCCAGTCGGTGCTGAGTTCGTCGCTGGTCCCCAGGGCGCTGCATCGCTTCCGCGAGCGGCATCCGCAGAGCGAGGTCACGCTGATGGTCCTGCCGTCGCGCGACATCCGTGACGGCGTCATCTCGGGGGCGTTCGATCTCGGGCTCACCTCCGACGAGATCGATGTGAGCGGGGTAAAGCAGTGGCTGTTCGTCCGCCCGCGCCTGTCCTGCATCATGCCCGCGGGGCATCCGCTTGCTGGCCGAGGCGGCACCACATTGACGTGCCGGGCGCGCGCCCCGTGAACTCGCGTTAGCGAATTCCGGCAAAGAATCGTCAAATCGGACAAGACATCGATCGGTCTGACCGCCAGCCTCCACGGACATGATTGGCGTCCGGGGCTCGACACCCCGGCCCGGACGGAAAGTTCGATGACGAGAATCTATCTGCTTTCGTTGGGCGCCGGCCTTTTGGTCGGGGTGATCTACAGCCTGATCAATGTGCGTTCACCGGCGCCGCCGGTGGTGGCGCTGGTCGGATTGCTCGGCATCCTGATCGGCGAGCAGCTGCCGCCGCTGCTGCGGGGCTTCTGGGCCAAGGCGCCGGCGGCGCAGTCCTGGGAGCATCAGGTCAAGCCGCATGTCTTCGGCCATCTGCCCGGTGGTGCGAAGCCCCCGCAAGAGATGTCGCAAAAGGAGCGCAGCTGATGCCGACGCGACGTCAAACCACCTTTGGTGCTGCAGCCGGAGCTCTGACCGGCCTTTTCGGCAGCGCCGTCGCCCAAACTCCCGGCCAAGGATCTCGCCCCATGACCGCCGATCTCATCCTCCGCAATGGCCGCTTCACCACGCTCGACCGCAGCAACCCGACCGCGGGCGCAGTCGCGGTCAGGGACGGTGTGTTCCTCGCCGTCGGCAGCGAGGCCGAGGCGATGGCTCATGCCGGGCCGAATACGAAGCTCATCGACCTGAAGGGCCGTAGCGCATTGCCCGGCCTGATCGACAACCACCTGCACATCATTCGCGGCGGGTTGAACTTCAACATGGAGCTGCGCTGGGACGGGGTGCGCTCGCTGACTGATGCGATGAGCATGCTCAAACGCCAGGTCGCGGTGACGCCGCCGCCGCAATGGGTGCGCGTCGTCGGCGGCTTCACCGAACATCAGTTCGCCGAGAAGCGCCTGCCGACGATCGCGGAGCTCAACGCGGTCGCGCCGGAGACGCCGGTCTTCATCCTGCATCTCTATGATCGCGCCCTGCTCAACGCCGCCGCGCTGCGCGCCGTCGGCTATACCAAGGACACGCCGCAGCCGCCCGGCGGCGAGATCACGCGTGACGCCAATGGCAATCCGACCGGGCTGCTGCTCGCCCGGCCCAATGCCGCCATCCTCTACGCGACGCTGGCCAAGGGGCCGAAGCTGCCCTTCGATTATCAGGTCAACTCGACCCGGCATTTCATGCGCGAGCTCAACCGGCTCGGCGTCACCGGCGCGATCGATGCCGGTGGCGGCTTCCAGAACTATCCGGACGACTACGCCGTCATCCAGAAGCTCTCGGACGACAACCAGCTCACCATCCGCCTCGCCTACAACCTGTTCACGCAGAAGCCGAAGCAGGAGAAGGACGACTTCCTCAACTGGACGAAGACCTCGACCTACAAGCAGGGCAACGATTATTTCCGCCATAACGGCGCCGGCGAGATGCTGGTCTTCTCCGCCGCCGATTTCGAGGATTTCCGCGAGCCGCGCCCGGACATGCCGCCCGAGATGGAGGGCGATCTCGAAGGCGTCGTGCGCATCCTCGCCGAGAACCGCTGGCCCTGGCGCCTGCACGCCACCTATGACGAGACGATCTCGCGCGCCCTCGACGTCTTCGAGAAGGTCGACAAGGACATTCCGCTCAAGGGGCTGAACTGGTTCTTCGACCATGCCGAGACGATCTCGGAGCGCTCGATCGACCGTATCGCCGCGCTCGGCGGCGGCGTCGCCGTGCAGCACCGCATGGCCTATCAGGGCGAGTATTTCGTCGAGCGCTATGGTGCGGCTGCCGCCGAGGCGACGCCGCCGGTGGCGCGCCTGCTGGAGAAGGGCGTCAGGACCTCGGCCGGCACCGATGCCACCCGCGTCGCCTCCTACAACCCCTGGGTTTCGCTGTCCTGGATGGTCACCGGCAAGACCGTCGGGGGCCTGCGCCTCACGCCGCAGCGCAACTGCCTCGACCGCGAGACGGCGCTCAGGATGATGACCGAGAAGGTCACCTGGTTCTCGAACGAGGAGGGCAAGAAGGGCCAGATCGCGGTCGGCCAGTTCGCCGACCTGATCGTGCCCGATCGCGACTTCTTCGCCTGCCCGGAGGACGAGATCTCGTTCATCAGCGCGGACCTCACCATCGTCGGCGGCAAGGTCGTCTATGGCGCGCGCGAGTTCGCCAAGCTCGACGAGAGCACGCCGCCGCCGGCGATGCCGGACTGGTCGCCGGTGCGCACCTTCAAGGGCTATGCCGCCTGGGGCGAGCCGGAGGGCGCCGGCAAGAACTCGCTGCGGCGTACGGCCATGACGAATTGCGGCTGTGCCAGCTCCTGCAACGTCCATGGCCACGACCATGCCGGCGCCTGGTCGAGCACGCTGCCGGTCGGCGATCTGCGCAGCTTCTGGGGCGCGCTCGGCTGCGCCTGCTGGGCGGTGTGAGATGGCGGGGAACGACCATCGCGCGGCGGTGCCGCGAACGGGCGCGCTGCGCTGGTTCGCGCTGCTCCTGCTCTGTGCCGCCTATATCCAGGGGCCGGTGACCAAGATCCTCGATTTTCCGGGCGCCATCGCCGAGATGACCCATTTCGGCCTGTCACCCGCGCCGCCCTTCGCCGTCGGCGTGATCGTCTTCGAACTCGGCGCGAGCGCGCTGATCCTGATCGGCCGCTGGCGCTGGCTCGCGGCGCTGGCGCTTGCCGGTTTCACGTTGGTTGCGACCTTCATCGCCGTGCGCTTCTGGGAGATGCCGGAGGGCCAAGGGCGGATGATGGCGATGAACGCCTTCTTCGAACATCTCGGCCTGATCGGCGGCTTCATCCTGGTCGCGCTCGACGACCTCGCCCGCAAGAAGGAGGCGAACCGATGAGCGTCACCACATCTCCGGCCGCAACTTCCAGCTTCGCGCCATTGCGCCAGACCGTCTTCGCCGTGCTCTGGGCGGCGACCATCATCGGCAATATCGGTGCGGCGCTGATGGCGCCGACCTGGCAAGCGGTCGTGCCCGAGCTCGTCGGCAAGGTCGACCTCAAAAGCGCCGTGGCGCTGAACTCGCTTGGCATCGACATCTTCCGTGCCATCGGGCCCAGGCAAGGTGTAACGGCATGAGGTGGCTGCGCTCGATCGCACCGGCGGGACTGTGCTGGCTCGCCTTGAGCAGCTTTGCCGTCGCGCAGACCAAGGCCACGGCGCCCGATCCCGTGCCCGAGCGCGACCCGTTCGCGGCCCTCAAGGACATTCCCCTGACGCCGGACGGCGCGGTCAAGCTCAGCCTCGGCGGGCAACTGCGCGTCCGCTCCGAATTTTCGCGCCATCCCGTCTTCGGGCTGGCACTGCCTGAGCACAACAACGGCCTGCTGATCCGCTCGTTCCTCTCGGCGGATCTGCGCCTGGGGCCTTATCTGCGCACCTTCGTCCAGTTCGTCAGCGGCCAGGCGCCGATCTGGAACGGGCCGCCGCCGGCGACCCAGCTCGACCGGCTCGACTTCCTGCAGGGCTATGGCGAGCTGAGCCTGCCGATCCCGACCGGCAATCTGATGCTGCGTGGCGGGCGGCAGGAAATGAGCTTCGGCTCGTCTCGTCTCGTCTCAGTGCGAGAGAGCCCGAACGTGCGGCGTGCCTTCGACGGCATCCGCGCCGCCTGGATCACCTCACCTGAAGCGCGCATCGACGCCTTCCTGGTGCGGCCGGTGCTGCCGTTGACCGGCCTGTTCGACGACAAGTCCGACCCCGGGCAGGCGTTCTGGGGCGTCTATGGCACGAGCCCGGTCCCGGGCATCCCCGCGCTGAAGGCCGATCTCTACTATCTCGGCCTGAACCGGCAGAACGCCCGCTTCGCTCAGGGCACGGCGGACGAGCATCGCCAAACAGTCGGCACCCGGCTCTTCGGCAAGGCGAGCGGCTTCGACTGGAATGTCGAGGCCGCCTGGCAGTTCGGCCATTTCGGGCGCTCCGATATTCGCGCTTGGACCGTTTCCGGCGAGTTCGGCTACACCTTCACGGATCTGCCCTTCGCGCCGCGGCTGGGTTTCAATGCCGACGCGATCAGCGGCGACGGCAATCTGCGCGACAACACGCTCGGCACCTTCAACCCGCTCTTCCCGAAACTGCCCTATTTCTCCGAAGCCAATCTGACGGCGCCGGCCAACCTCATCGACATCCAGCCCAACATCACGCTGACGCTCCTGCCCAAGGTCAAGCTGACCGTCGGCTGGAACCCGCTCTGGAAACAGGCCAAGGCCGACGCCTTCTACGGTCCGGCGATCACGCCCGTTCCGCGCACCGCAGGCGGCGCGGGCCGCTATCTCGGCCATCAGATATCGACCACATTGGAATGGAGCCCGACAGAGCACCTGACTCTCGGTGGCACTTATGTCGCTTACGAGCCCGGTCAACGCATCCAGCAGGCAGGAGGCGTCTCAGGGTCCTTTGCCGCCGGCTGGGCTACTCTGATCTTCTAGAGAGATGGAACGGTCTTCGCGGAAATCGTCAATCCGCGCAGCAGATCGACAATCCGAACGGCCCATTCCCAGTGATAGTGCTGTCGCCCGCACAAGGGCGACAGCCTTGCCAGACGTCTGATCAGCGGATCGTTATCCGGAGAGCACCATGTCCAAGTACCTGGAAGTCCTGACCCCGAAGAACTGTCAGCTCATCTTCATCGACCAGCAGCCGCAGATGGCGTTCGGCGTCCAGTCGATCGACCGGCAGGTGCTGAAGAACAACGTCGTCGGCCTGGCCAAGGCGGCGAAGGCCTTCAACATCCCGACGACGATCACCACGGTCGAGACGAACAGCTTCTCCGGCCATACCTATCCGGAGCTGCTGGCGGTGTTCCCGCAGAACAAGATCCTCGAGCGCAGCTCGATGAACTCCTGGGACGACCAGAACGTGCGCGATGCGCTGGCCGCCAACGGCCGCAAGAAGGTGGTGGTTTCCGGCCTGTGGACCGAGGTCTGCAACACCACCTTCGCGCTCTGCGCCATGCTGGAAGGAGGCTACGAAATCTACATGGTGGCGGATGCCTCCGGCGGCACCTCCAGCGACGCGCATAAATACGCGATGGACCGCATGGTGCAGGCCGGCGCCGTGCCGGTGACCTGGCAGCAGGTGCTGCTCGAATGGCAGCGCGACTGGGCGCATCGCGAGACCTATGATGCGGTCATGGCGATCGTGAAGGAGCATTCCGGCGCCTATGGCATGGGCGTCGACTACGCCTACACCATGGTCCACGACGCGCCCGAGCGCGTCGCCCATGGCGAGACCATCGGGCCGAACGCCGCCAAGGTGAGCTGAGCGAGCGATGATGCCGCTGCGGGCGCACCGGCGCCCGCAGCGGCATGGCCCCCAATATGCCAAGCGCGCGCCTGCTCCGAGACCCCATAGGAGCCGGCCGCCGGGGAGGATCGGATCATGGTGAAGTCGCTTCTCGACAAGGACAACTGCGCGCTCGTCTTCGTGGACCAGCAGGCCGGGCTCGCCTTCGGCGTCGGCTCGGAGGATCGCCAGACGCTGCTCAACAACGCGTCGGGACTGGCGCGGACGGGCAAGGTGTTCGGGCTGCCGATCGTCGCATCGATTTCCGCGACCAAGGTCTATAGCGGCCCGATGATGCCGGCCGTGCACCGTTACATCCCGGAGGTCGTGCCAATCGACCGGCGCAGCATGAACGCCTGGGAGGACGACGCCGCGCGCAACGCCATCATCGCGACAGGCCGCAGGCGACTTCTGGTCTCCGGCCTGCTGACAGAAGCCTGCGTCACGATGCTTGCGCTTTCCGCTGCTGAGGAAGGCTATGAGGTCTTCGTCGTCGGGGATGCCTGTGGCGGCCTGACGCCGCAGAGCCACGAACTCGCGCTGCGGCGCATGGAATCTGCCGGAATCCTGATGACGAGCTGGATCCAGGTGTTGCTGGAACTGCAGCGGGACTGGACTCGCCACGACACTTACGACGGCGCCCGCGCCATCGTCGAGGATCACGCCGGCGGCTACGGCATTGGCCTGGCCTATGCCCGCGACATGATCAAGCCGAGCTAGACGCCGAAGCCTTTGGCACGAGCCCCGGGGGGAAGGCCATGCCGTCGCCGCCAACGAAAAAAATCCGCAAGCGCCGCTTATGCGCGGTGCTCCTATCGGTTGCGCTCGCATCCGGTTGCGTCGGCGGTTCGGACCGGGCTTCTGTCCCTGCCTCCCTTGCCTCTGCTGCACGTGTCGAACATGTCGACCTCGCTCGCTTCTGGGGTGATTTGGTCACCCCGGAAATCCGCTCCGTCATCGAGCGGCAATACGAGCAGGCATACCAGGCGGTTCTGTCGGGGCGGCGGCCGGCCAGCGCCTTGCGGCATGCCGATTTTCTGGCGATTTCCGGAGGTGGCGCGGATGGGGCATTTGCTGCCGGATATCTGACGGGATGGACCGAGCGGGGCGACCGCCCGCAGTTCGAGGTCGTGACCGGCGTCAGCACGGGCGCGCTGGCGGCTCCCTTCGCTTTCCTCGGCCCCCGTTATGACGGGCAGCTGCAGGAGGTCTTCACCCTCTACGGCGACAGCGATATCTACAACAGCCTCGGCCTGGCGGGCGTGATTGGCCGCGGCCTTTACGACAGCGCGCCGTTGCGCAGGCTGATCAGCCGCTATCTCATCGACGAAATGATCGAGGCGATCGCGACGGAATACCAACGCGGTCGGCGCCTCCTGATCCAGACCACCAATATCGACGCTCAGCGCCCCGTGGTCTGGGATCTTTCGGCGGTCGCCGCAAGCCAGTGGCCCGAACGCCGCGAGCGCATGATCGACATCCTGCTTGCTTCGGCCGCGATTCCGGCCGTGTTTCCGCCTGTACGGATCGATGTGCAGGTGGACGGTGCGCGTCGGGAGGAATTGCATGTCGATGGCGGGACGGTGGCGCAGATTTTCTTTGCCCCGCCTGACATCGGGCTCAGCCGTTTCGAGCGCCGGCGCTTCGGCGGCACCCGCTCGCGGACGCTCTATCTGATCCGCAACGGGCGACTGCTTCCGCAATATGCGACGACCGAGGAAACGGTGATCGGGATCGCCCGGCGCGCCATCGAGACACTCGTCAAATACCAGACGGTTTCCGACTTGGTCAGGCTGCAGCTGCAAACGACGGCCGCGCGCGCCAGGCTGTTCTATGCGGCGATCCCGGATCGGTTCACCTTGAGCGCCAAATCCGAGTTCGATCGCGATTACATGCAGCAGCTCTTTGCCGTGGGGCAGGAGGAAGGGCGCCGTGGAAGCTGGCGAACCAAACCTCCGCTCACGCCGATACAGGCTGGAAGCACCGACTAACCGGAATCCCGGCACCGCTGGGCCGGGGATCCCGCGCGCCTGCGGCCAAGTTGATCGTTGCCGCGTTCGAACGCGTGCAATCGACAGGCGGCCGCAGCGATGCAGGCCGCCCATTGCTGACGAGCGACGACGGGGCCGGCGCCTTTACACGGATAGGAAGTGCGCGGTGGCGACGATTTCGGCCTCGCGCATCTCGTGGCCCCCCTCATGCCACAGCATCTCGACCTTGGCGCCTTGACCGAGGAGCCATCTTTCCAGCCGCTCCGTGAGTGGCGCCGGGCAGATCGGATCGCGGCGGCCCGCGGTGATCAGCACGTCGACCTTCGACAATTCCGGCTGCGGTGCCGGCTCGAAGGGGATCAGCGGATGCATCAGCACAGCGCGGTCGAACAGCCCGGGAGCGGCGAAGATGGTGGAGGCGAGGATGTTCGCACCGTTCGAATAGCCGATTCCATAGACCTTGGCCCCGGGATTCGCCGCGCGATGTGCACGGACGAAGCCGATCATCTTCTGCGTGCGTGCGGCGAGATCCGGCATGTCGTACACACCTTCCCCGTTGCGGCGGAAGAAGCGGGCCGCGCCATGTTCGGACACGTCACCGCGGGGGGCGACGATCCCGGCGCGGGGCAAGATCTGCGATACGAGGCCAGAGAGCTGCCTCTCGTCTCCGCCCGTGCCGTGGAAGGCGAAGACCAGCGGCGCGCCGGGCTCCGCCGGCTTGGCGTAGTGGTGGTAGGCGTTCGCATCGGACGTCATGTCCACCTGGGCGTTCATCGGGGGGCAGCTCCTTGTTGGGCGTGTATGGCGACCCGCCGCGGGGGCGGGTCGTTGGTTCGGCTCAGTCCTTGATCGGGGGGAGGACGCGCTCGATCTGCTCGCGCAGATGAGCGTGCTGGTGCGGCAGCTTCAGCGCCTCGCCGAGATGGGCGGTGTCCTCATCCCGTGCGAAGCCGGGTTCGTTGGTCGCCACCTCGAAGAGTACGCCGCCGGGCGACCGGAAATAGATTGCCCAGAAGTAGTCGCGGTCGATCTGCGGGGTGACCTGATAGCCGGTATCCATCAGGGCCTTGCGTACCTCCGCCTGGGCGGCCTTGTTATCGACGGCGAAGGCAACATGGTGCACGGAGCCTGCACCCTGCCTGGCGCCGTCGGCGCCCGGCAGCGTCTCGATATCGACGATGTCGGCTCCATTGCCGCCCGGCACCGCATAGCGCGTGACCGCATCCTGCTTGTCGACCACCTCGTAGTTCATGAACTTCAGCAACTCGCCCGTTGCCCCCTCGTCGCGCAGGCGCAGGGTGACACCGCGGAAGCCGTGAACGCCCTCGGAGGACGGAACCGGCCCGTCTGCAAAGGGGAGGCGCTTGTCGTCTTGGATGCCGACCAGGGAGAAATTGTCGCCGTCCGGCCCCTGGAAGCGCAGATGCTTCTCGCCGAACAGGGTCGCCTCGCCGAGCCCGCCGACGCCGGCCTTCTCGAGCCGCTCCTTCCAATAGGGCAGGGCTTCCGGCGGTACTGCGAACTGCGTCTCGCCGACCTCGCCCGTCCCGCGCCGCCCCTTGGCGATATGCGGGAAAGGAAAGTAGGTCATCACCGTTCCAGGCGTTCCGATCTCGTCGCCATAATAGAGGTGGTAGACGTCCGGAGCGTCGAAATTGACGGTCTTCTTGACGCGGCGCAGGCCGAGCGTGTGGGTGAAGAAGCTATTGTTGGTCTGGGCATCTGCCGCCATCGAGGTGACGTGATGAAGACCCTTGATCTGCTTGAGCATGGCTTTGCCTCCGAATTCCTGGGCCAGGGCGTCGCCCCGGCTTCCTCCGAAAGATGGGCCAATCCTTCCGTTGCTTGAATAGATGAATTTCTCACCTTATTATTGCAAGAATCGCGATAATGGAGGTGCCTGGTGATCGGCGAACTGGAAGCGGTCCGCGTCTTCCTGGCGGTGGCCGAAAAGCGCGGCTTCGCCGCCGCCGCAACCGCTCTGGGCATGACACCGAGCGCAGCCACCCGGGCCGTCGCGGCACTGGAGGCGCGGCTCGGTGTGCAGCTGTTCATCCGCACGACGCGGACGGTGGCGCTGACCGCCGCCGGGGCTCTCTATGCCGAGCGCGTGCGCCCGCTCACCGAAGGGCTGGAGCGGGCAGCGCAGGAGACGCGTGAAACGCAAGGATTGGTCGCGGGCACTCTGCGCATCGCTGCACCGCTGTCGCTGGGGCTCAAGGTGCTGCCGTCGATGCTGACGCAGTTCGGGTTGGCCCACCCCTCCGTCCGGGTGGCGCTGAGCCTGACCGATGCCTTCGTCGATATCCTCGATGGGAGCGTTGACCTCGCCATCCGCATCTCGGGAGTGCCGACGGACAAATCGACGATCTGGCGCAAACTATGCCCCGTGCCACGACTCCTGGTCGCCGCTCCCTCCTATCTTTCGGCGCGTGGCACGCCCGGAAGCCCTGAAGAGCTTGCGGAGCACGAATTGCTCGCCTATGGCGCCGATCCCGCGGGCGAAAGCTGGGAGCTTCGGCACGAGGGGGCGGGCAGCACGCAGCGCGCGGCCGGCCGCGTCCGCGCCGATAGCGGCGATCTGTTGGCCGAATTGGCCGTCAACGGCGACGGCATCGCGCTGCTGCCGCGCTTCATCGTCGCCGACGCTCTCGCTGCGGGGCGCCTCGTGCCGGTTCTGGAGCCGTGGCGGCCGGGTGATCTGTGGCTGACGCTATACTACCCGCCCTACGAACGCCTGCCGCTGCGGGTTGCGACCTTTTCCGATTTCTTCGAGATCTACGTGACGCAGACGCGCCCCCTCTGACCGAATGCGTTTGAGCCAAAGGAGCTGCGGTTCGAGCTCCTTCGCCAAATTTGATGCCGATAACGTGCGCGGTGCCGGCCGTCGTGTCAGCCAACCCAACCCTCAAGGAAATTGAGCAGGAGTTGATTGACGATCGCAGGCTGCTCCTCCTGGGGGAGATGGCCGCATTTCTCGATGGGGTAGGCCACCAGATCGTCGGCGAACTCCGCCCACACCTTGGCCATGTCGAACAGCCGGCCGACGGCGTGGAAATCGTTGCCCCAGAGTGACATGACCGGGCACTGGATCTTCACGTCGGCGTCCGCGAGGTCCTGCGCGATATCCTCGGCATTGGCGCGGTAGTCAGACATGGCGCCGCGCACCGCGCCCGGCGCCTGATAAGCCCGCACATAGGTGTCGAAGGCCTCGCCGGAAATCGTGGACGGATCATAGGTCCAGTCGGAGAAGAAGTGGCGCAGCCAGATGTGCTCCCGGCCAGCGATCAAGGCCTCTGGAAGATCCGGGACAAGGTGGAACAGGAAGAACCAGTACGATTTCGCGATGGCCGCATTCAGGTCGCGCGCGACGATCCGGGTCGGGACGTTATCCATGACCACGAGCCGGTTAACGAGGTCCGGATAGTCCTTCGCGAAGCGGGTGGCGACGCGCGCGCCGCGATCATGCCCGACGAGCGCGATCTTCGGCAGGTTCAGCGCAGCCATCAGCTCGCGGATGTCCTTCGCCATGTTGCGCTTGTCGTAGCCGCTCGTTGGCTTGTCGGTTTCGCCGTAGCCGCGCAGGTCCGGCGCGATCACCCTGTAGCGCTCCGCCAGGACCGGGATCTGATACCGCCAGGCGTAGTTGGTCTCGGGGAAGCCGTGAAGAAGGACGACCGGCGCACCTTCGCCGGCCTCGACGACGAACTGGCGGATGCCGTTTGCCTGGATGGTATAGCGCTTCTGGTCCATCGCTCGCCTCCGACCGAATGTCCGGGAACTAGCCGAAGGCGCAGGCCGCGCTCCGGCCAGCGGGATTTCACTCTGCTATGAAGTCGAGGAGGTCACGGTTGAGGCAGTCCTTGTGCGTCACGGTCGTCGCGTGCGGCGCGCCTTCATAGACATCGAGCCGCGCGCCCTTGATCATCTTGGCCGCTAGCGCGCCGGTCGCCTGCAGCGGCACGACGACGTCGTCGCCGCCGTGAATGACGAGGGTGGGCACGTCGATCTTGGCCATGTCGGGCCGGAAGTCGGTTTCCGAGAAGGCCGTGACGCAGTCGATCGTGGCCTTGAGCGAGGCCTGCAGCCCGATCTGGACCGTCTGCCTGAAGATGCCGGGCGAGACCGTCTGGCCGCGGTCGGTTCCGTAGAAGAGCGGATTGAAGTCCTCGAGGAACTGCGGGCGATCCCTGAGGAGCCCGGCCCGGATGCCGTCGAACAGCGACTTGTCGGGGCCGTCATGGTCGGCGGTCTTCATGAACAGCGGCGTCACGGCACTGATCAGCACGAGCTTGGAGACCCGGCCGGCTCCGTGCCGCGCGACATAGCGCACGATGTCGCCGCCGCCCATCGAGAAGCCGACGAGCACCGCGTCCTTGAGGTCGAGTGAATCCATGAGTACGGCGATGTCGTCGGCCATGGTGTCGTAATCGTAGCCCGACCAGGGCTGGCCCGAGCGTCCGAAGCCGCGCCGGTCGAAGGCGATGCCGCGATAGCCGGCCGAGGCGACGGCGAGCATTTGCTCGTCCCACATGTCAGCGCTCAGCGGCCAGCCATGGCTGAAGAGGACAGGCCTGCCCGTACCCCAGTCCTTGAAGTAGATGTCCGTGCCATCCTTCGTCTTTACTGTCGCCATGTCGGATCGGGCCTCTCGCGCGGTGCGGCACCTGCCGCTTTGGTTTCGTTCGAGAAGCTAGGCTCAGGACCTATTAAATTGGTTTGATCTGTGATTCACGGTGTCTGGGAGGATGCCGTGATGGGTGATTTGTTTTTGCTGAGCGAGCGCCAGATGGCGAGGATATCGCCGCATTTTCCGCTCTCGCATGGCGTGCCGCGGGTCGACGATCGTCGCGTGGTGAGCGGCATCGTCTACGTCATCCGCAACGGCCTGCAGTGGAAGGACGCGCCCAAGGACTATGGCCCGCACAAGACGCTCTATAACCGCTTCATCCGCTGGAGCCGGCTCGGCGTCTTCGACCGCATCTTCGCCGGTCTTGCCGGCGAAGGGCCGAAGCCGGAGCGGATCATGATCGACGCGACGCATCTGAAGGCGCACCGCACGGCGGCGAGCCTGCTCAAAAAGGGGCTCTTCCCCGTCGTATCGGGCGCACCAAGGGCGGGCTGAACTCCAAGCTCCACACCGTCTGCGACGATACCGGCCGCCCGATCATCATGCTGCTCTCGGAAGGCCAGATGAGCGACCACAAGGGCGCAAGCCTCGTGCTCGTGGCCCTGCCGCCAGCCAAAACCCTCATCGCCGATCGCGGCTACGACAGCGCCGCGTTCCGCCAGGCGCTGGTCGCCAAAGGCATCGAACCCTGCATTCCATCGAGCAGAAGCCGGAAAACCCCTTATCCCTACGACAAGACGCTCTATCGCCAGCGCCACAAGGTCGAGAACCTCTTCGCCAAGCTCAAAGACTGGCGGCGCATCGCCACACGCTACGACCGATGCGCCCACACCTTCTTCTCGGCAATCTGTATCGCCGCTACCGTCATCTTCTGGCTCTGATCAACGAGTCCTGAGCCTAGATCAAGGACCGCGAGGCGGCTTGTCGGTCTGCCGCATGATTTGCCATTTTTCTGCGCCGCGCGGGGGCGGCAGAGCTGCTACTGCGGAACCTGGTCCGATTGATTTCGCAGTATTACCGAAGCAAGAGGGAGGCCCGACGCTCTCGTCCAAATGACCGCGCCATTATCCAAGACGCCCGTCAAAATCTGTTCTGAGATCGCGGTGCGGGCGCGGATCAATCTGGCACATTGCAGCCAAGCCCGGGCGTTTGAGCAGCCACGCCGTGACGGCGGAGGATTGCAAGGATGACGGTGCGCGGACTGCATCATGTCACGGCCATTGCGACGAATGCTTCGCGCAACCTCGACTTCTATACGCGGGTGCTCGGGCTACGTTTGGTGAAGAGGACCGTGACCCATGAGGATCCCGGGGCTTATCACCTGACCTATGGCGACGCCGAAGGAGGCCCAGGCAGCCGCTTCTCGTTTTTTTCCTGGTCGAGCGCGGTCGACGCGCGCCAGTGGGCGCGCAGCGATGAATCGATCTCTTTCGCCATCGCTCCAGATGCCGTCGACTGGTGGGAAAGGCGGTTCGCCGCCTCGGAAGTGCCATTTCTGCGAGGGCTTGCGCCGGACGGAAGCCCTCAGCTCAGTTTTGAGGATCCCGATCGGACGGTGCTGACATTCGTGGCCTCCGAGTTTGCCTCCGGAGCACCATGGGCATGTCCGGATATTCCGTTGGCCTTCGCCGTTCGCGCGCTCCGAGGAGTGACGTTGAGTATACGCGGGACGGAGCTGATGACCCGGCTTCTCACGGATGTTCTTGGGTTTGTGGAAATTGGGCGTGAAGCTGACCGGATCGAATTCTCCGCGCATGGCAATGCTGGCGGATGGTTCTGTTTGCACCAACGTCAGGGCCGGCCGCGCCCCAGACTCGGAGCAGGGGCGATTCATCATGTCGCATTCCGCGCCAGAGACGACGCCGATCTGGCTGCCATAGCGGAAAGCTTGCAGGAGCGCTTCGACATCAGCGCTAGCCCGATCAAGGACCGCTACTATTTTCGCTCGATCTATTTTCGTGGCCCGGACGGCCTGCTGATCGAGGTCTCGACGGATGGTCCCGGCTTTTTGATCGACGAGACGCGCGAGAACCTGGGAGCGCGTCTGATCTTTCCGCCCAGCCTACAGGACCGGCAGGAGGAACTGCTCCGCATCCTCCCATCGCTTGATCGGTTTCGCTAGAGCACGCGCCGATCTGACTGCAACGCAGCAGATCGGAGAACGCGTTCTCTCACTTAAGTTTAGAGACGGATTCACCGATCAGGTTGATTCAACCTGATCGGATCCGGCTCTAGCTTCGCTGTCGATGATGCTGGAGCGAAGCGTCATGGTCAGTTCGCTTCCTGACGGAGTAGCCGAGATTTCTCCGGTCCATGGCGGAAAAGATCCCCGGTCTCTACACGGCTTTGCCCATAGCGCTGACTAAGCGGCCGCGTTTACCCTCCGCATTACGGTCGCCGACAACCTCATTCCTGGCGGTCCCATCGAGCAGACCTCGGAATTTGTTCTAGCGCGTCGGTAATCGCTGAGGCGCAGCCCGATTGAAGCCGCCCCTGCCATCGGCAACTGGGGGCAAGTAACAGGGGCTCCGGTTCGTCACGTCGTAGACGCGCCACAACCCTCCGGCAACCACAGCTTCATCTCCATGGCCCGCAGCATCTGGACGGCAGCCCTCAGCTCAATATGAGCCTCATGCGTTCTTCCCGTGCGACGATAGAGCCTACCGAGACCGAGATGGCACTGGGCCCTAAGGGGGCGCATGTCCAGTTCCTCGGCCAGCTTCTGCGCTTCGCCGTAGCGAGACTCGGCTTCGTCGACGTGGGGCGGATCGCGGCGCGCGGCGATTTCACCGAGAAGGCGGAGCGCCTGCGCCTCGTAAGCGCGTCCCCTGCTTTCCCTGGCGGCGTTCAGGGCGCGATCGGCGAGTGGGGTTGCTTGCTGCAGCCGGCCAGCCAGCAGAAAGCCTTCACAGGCCGAAATCCCAAGGCGGATCTCGGCCGACCCGGTCTTGGAGCTGAGTTGGGTCATTGCTTGTTCTAGGAACGGCACCGCTTCGGTGGGGCGGCCATCAAGGGCATGTGCGACGCCCAACAGTGAGCTGGCAAGGGCACCTTGGCGCGGGAGGTTCCAGCGATCGGCCAGTGCGCAACACTGCTCGAGCAAAGGCATCGCCGCGGGGAGATCGCCCTGTGTGATGTAGAAATGGGCGAGCCATGTTCTCAATGCGGCTTGACTAAAGGGTTGGTCAAAGGCTTCCGCGAGTTGGATGGCATCTGCGGCATGGGTTCGTCCTTCTGCGAATTCACCGGTGTCGCCCAGGCACAAGGCCAACAAGCCGCGAGCGAGCACCGCTGGATAACCGGTCATGCCGAAGCGCTCACGGATCAGCTCGCCCTGGAGTGTGGCCACGATCCATTTGAAACCGTCGATCGCCTGCCGATAATCACCCTGCTGCCAGTGCGCAAAGGCCAGATAGAACGTTGCCAGGACGCGGAGCGGGACGTCGTCGAGCGTGCGGCCAATCGCAAGGGCGCGCTGACCGGTCTCGATGGCGCGCTGGTTGTCGCCCAGCGTGAAGCAGTAGGAATAGGACAGCCAGGAGAGGGTGCGAGCGAGCCGGCGCTGGTCGCCCAAGCTCTCGGCGATGGCCTCGGCTTTGCGAAGGTGGTCAAGGATCTGCTGAAACTCCCCGAGCGGAAGCAGCGGCTGTCGCAGATCGAAGCGCAAATCGACGGCCTGCTCCTGCGTGACACGCGTCTCTGGACGGTGAGCAAGGGCAGCGAGCGCCTGCTCGAAGAAGACCGCGGCCTCCCGATTTGCCGAGCGGGCCACGCCCTTGTGCCCGGCCTGGCGCGCGTAGCTCACCACCTTTTCCCAGCACTCTCCTCGCTGGGCGTGGTGGGCCAAGCGCTCGACGTGCTCAGCCAGTCGCTCGGCATAGAGCGTCTCGATGGCACCGACGATGCGGGCATGCAGGGCCTTGCGCCGCTCCTGCAGCAGACTGCCATAGGCCACCTCATGGGTCAGGGCGTGCTTGAACGTGAATTCGAGCACCGGGAACAGATTGGTCTCGTAGAGAAACTCCGCTGCCTGAAGATGGGCCAGACCGACCCTCAGGATTTCCTCCTCGGACGGATGTGCCGTCGCATCCGCCGTTTCGACGGTGATCGCTCGCAAGAGCGCAAAGGGCACGTCCTTGCCGATCACGGCGCTTGTCTGGAGCAGTCGCTTCTCATCTGCTGGAAGTCGGTCGATCCGAGCCGCCAGGACAGCCTGAACCGTTGCAGGCACCCGGATTTCCGCGACTTCCGCCGCCAGCCGATAGGCTCCCCGTTCACCGACAAGAGCGCCGGTTTCGGCCAGCGTGCGGACGCACTCCTCCAGGAAGAACGGATTCCCTTCGGTTCGTCGGATTAGGAGACGTTTCAGGTCCCGTGGCGGCGGCGCCTTCCGCCCGTCCGCCGCATCCTGCTTCGCGAGTGGGGACGCGGCCCCGTCTCGACCGTCGCCGGCCGTCCCCAGCAGGGCATCCAGCAACGCCTCGGCGCCGTCCTCTCCGAAAGGGTCGATCCGCAGTTGAGTGTAGTAGGTCTTGCCGCCCCAGCTATGTGAGCATTCGGGGCGGTAAGTCACGAGCAGCAGGATCCGGGCTGTGGGTAGCCCTTCGACAAGGCTGTCCAGCAGGGCTTTGGTCTCTGAATCGATCCAGTGCAGATCCTCGAAGACCAGCAGCAGCGGTTGCTCGCGGCTCTCGCGCAGCAGCAGGCGTTTGAGCGCGTCGAGCGTTTGCCGGCGCCGTTTCGGCGGATCGAGAGCCTGCCAGGCCTCATCCTCGACGGGCGCGTCGAGCAGGGCCAGAAAGGCCGGCAGGTCTGGCTCCAGTTCGCGGTCCAGCGTGAGCAGTTTGCCAGTGAGCTTCTCGCGGATCATGCGGGAGCCGTCACGGGGCTCGATCCGACAATGGGCCTTGAGCATTTCGATCACCGGCAGCCACGATGTGGCCTTGCCGTAGGAGACCGAACCACTGTCCAACACCAGCCACTCCCGGGTGCGGTGAGAATGGGTGACCTCCCAGACGAGCCGCGATTTCCCGACGCCAGGCTCGCCTACCAAGGCGATCACCTGGCCATGACCGGCACGCGCTGGTTCCAGAGCCGAGTGAATTGCGCTCATCTCGGCGTCACGCCCGACGAAACGCGTCAGGCCGCGGGCCGCCATCGCCTGCAGACGCGTCCGTGCGACACCGATGCCCAGCAATTCGAAGAGCTCGACGGGTCCGTCCAGCCCTTTGATCGCGACAGGCCCCACCGTCCGGACCTGAACGTATCCTTCCACCAGCCCAAGCGTGTCCGCGGCGAGCAAACAACTGCCTTCGCGGGCAAGTTGCTCCAGGCGTGACGCAAGATGGACGGTCTGGCCCATGGCACTGTAGTCCATGTGCAGGTCGTCGCTGATCATGCGTACGACCACCTCACCACTGTTCAGCCCGACACGTGCCTCCACCAGAGTCCCATGGGCCCGTCGCACCTGCTCCGTGTAGCGGCGCATCCCGTCCTGAAGCGCCAGTGCGGCATAGCAGGCCCGGAGGGCGTGGTCTTCGTGAGCGATCGGCGCACCGAACAGAGCCATGATCCCGTCGCCGAGGGCGCGGCTCACTGTCCCCTCGTAGCGATGGACAGCATCCATCATGACCTTGAGGGCGCCGTCGAGAAGCGTTTGGGCCTCTTCGACGTCCAGTTCCCTGATGAGCTCGGTCGAGCCTTTGATGTCGGCGAAAAGCACCGTCACCTGCTTTCGCTCGCCCTCGACCCCACCCCGAGAGGCGAGGATCTTTTCGGCCAGGTGTGGGGGCGTGTAGCTCGATGGTGAAGGGGCCGGCGCCTTCGCATCACGATCGAATGCCGGCGTCGGCCCGGCCAATTGTTCGCCGCACTCGATGCAGAAGCGGCTGTTCGGGCGGTTGCTGTGACCGCAGCGTGGACACGGCGCGCCCAAACTCGCGCCGCAGGCCCCGCAGAATTTAGCCGCAGCAAGATTGTCTACGTCGCAGGCCGCGCAGCGCATGGATATTGCCGCCCCACGTCGGTGCTCGCCAGGCATTGACCCAACGGTGATTGTAGACCCGGCTCAACCGAATGTCCGCCCTCAAGCAAGGAGATTGGGCGGCGAGAGTCGGCAATGGGACGGGAACGTTGGTCGAGGGGGCGGCACCCTATCGGCACAAGCATGGATAAGACGGAACGAGGTTACCATTGTCCCCTTTGGATCCTAGTTGATCTCCGCATGTCGAGTGGCGGGAAAGGCCGCGCACCGCGAGCGGAGGCAAAGCGGCTCGATAGCAATCTCAAGTCGCCGCAGCAGTGCAGCAAATGCGCCGATCCTGTCTTGCTGCAAGCGCAGCAGCGTGTCCTATTTCCATCATAATGGGGAGGGACGGCTCATGGCCCATGAGGTTCTGTCACAGGACGGCATGCCGTCCGATCATGATCACAGCGGCTCCGTCCCCGCCCTGGCTCTTGGGGCTCTGGGCGTCGTCTACGGCGACATCGGCACCAGCCCGCTCTATGCACTGAAGGAGGCCGCACGCGCCGCCAGCGCCGGGGGGACGCTGGAACCGCAGGCGGTGATCGGCTGCGTCTCGATGATCCTGTGGGCGCTGATCCTGATCATCTCGATCAAGTACTCGATCTTGATCCTGCGCGCCGACAACCGCGGCGAAGGCGGCATCATGGCGATGCTGGCGCTGCTCAGGGCACGCCATGCCAAGCCAGGCTCGATGCGCGCCTATGTGCTCGTGGTCGGTCTCGTCGGCGCCGCCCTGCTCTATGGCGACGGCGCCATCACGCCGGCGATTTCCGTGCTCAGCGCCATAGAGGGCCTTAAGGTCGACGCACCGATGCTGGCGCCGGCCGTCGTGCCGTTGACCGCCGCAATCCTGATGGGCGTCTTCCTCGTTCAGAGCAAGGGCACGGGCTTCATCGGCAGGCTTTTCGGGCCGATCATGCTGCTGTGGTTCCTGGCGCTCGCCCTTCTCGGCATCCGGGGCATTCTGATGGCACCGGGCATCCTCGTCGCGCTCAACCCGTTCAATGCCCTCGACTTCATCACACACGCGTCCCCGCTCGTCGGCTTTGCCGTGCTGGGCGCCACCTTTCTGGCTGTGACCGGCGGCGAGGCGATGTACGCGGATATGGGCCATTTCGGCCCGATGCCTATCCGCCTTGCCTGGTTCACTATCGTGCTGCCGGCGCTGATGCTCAATTATTTCGGCCAGGGCGGCTTGCTCCTGGCCGATCCGGCAGCCATCGAAAACCCGTTCTACCAGCTCGCCCCGGACTGGGCGCACTACCTATTGATCTTCTTTGCCACGGCGGCCGCCGTCATCGCCTCGCAGGCGGTGATCACCGGCGCCTATTCACTCACTCAACAGGCCGTGCAGCTCGGTCTCTTCCCCGCGGTCCACATCAAGCACACGGCTCATGAGCAGAAGGGGCAGATCTACATCCCGATCGTCAACTGGATGATCTGCCTGGCGACACTGACCTCGGTCTTCATGTTCCGCTCGTCCGATGCGCTGGCCGGCGCCTATGGCATCGCGGTCTCGTTGCTGATGGCCATCACCACCGGACTCGCAGCGCTGATCGCCCTCAAATGGCGCTACAGCCTGATCCTTGTCGTGGCGGTCAACGGCTTCTTCCTGCTGGTCGACCTCGCCTTCTTCTCCGCCAACCTGCCAAAGCTGCATGAAGGCGGCTGGTATCCGCTGGTCCTGGCGCTGGTGTTGGTGGTGATCATGCTGACCTGGCGGCGCGGCCTCGCTCTGGTGGAGGCGGCGCGCGGCCGCCAACGGGAGCCGGAGAAGGCGTTTCTCGCCATGCTGGCGACGAACCCGCCAGTGCGCCTGCCGGGCACTGCCGCCTTTCTGGCCTCGGCCGCCCGCGGGCTTCCGCTCTCGCTCACGCATTTCGTCCGCCACAACCACGCCCTGCACGAGCGCATTCTTCTTGTCACCGGCAAGCTGGAGGAAATCCCGCGCGTATCCGACGAAGACCGCATGGAGGTCATCGAACTCGCCCCCGGCGTCACCCGCGTGATCCTGCATTTCGGGTTCATGGAGACACCACGCATTCCCGACGGCTTGCGCTGCGGCGCCGATCGCGGCCTTCTGCCGGGCGTCGATCTCGACCAAATGTCGTACTATATTGGCCGCGAGACGATCATTCCGCGCGAGGACATTGCGGGAATGGCCGTGTGGCGCGAGTCGCTCTACTCCTTCATGCAGCGCAATGCCGAGCGCTCCGCCGCCCATTTCCACATCCCGGCAACGCAGGTCGTCGAGGTCGGCGTGGAGATCGAGATCTAGTCGCCACGATCGAACCGAGGCAGCGAGCTCGCAGTCTTTATCGATCGGCGGAACGAGCCGACCGCATAGGACAGCCCGGTGATTGACCTGCGCTTGCTTCCAGGGCCCCCTGCGGTTCGAGAATGTGTGCTTCGCGGCGGTCCCTCTCTTAAGGCGCAGATCACAAGTCCATCGCTTCGTTGGTTCTGCTGAACAACGATACTGACCTCCGCGAGAGCCGCGAGGGCCATTGGTACGATCGAGAGGTTCACTCAGTCGCTACCTTCCAAGCAAGGCCCAGACCTCCAGCTTGCTCAAGGGTCTGGAGCCTGTCGGAGCCGCCAATGTGGATGGCGCCGATGAAGATCTGCGGCACAGGGGCTGCGGTATACTAATTTCCACTCGACTGCGCTCTGCTCGCCGACGCGGGCGGCGATCATAACGGGGCGCAATCATCACTCGGTGGGGGCTGGCGTCGTCGGGGAAATCGCGACCGGATATCCCGGCTATGATTCGATCATCCCGATCGAAAAAGGCACGATCGGCACGATCCTCAAGGCGAACGGGTATGCGACCTCATGGTTCGGCAAGAACCACAACACGCCGTCGTACCAGTCGAGCCAGGCCGGGCCGTTCGAGCAATGGCCCAACGGAATGGGCTTCGAATACTTCTACGGCTTTGTCGGCGGCGACGCGAGCCAATGGCAACCCAACCTGTATCGCAATACGACGGCCATCTATCCCTTCCAGGACAATCCCGGCTGGAATCTGACCACCGCGATGGCCGACGAAGCCATCCAGCACATGAAGCAACTCAAGGAGATCGCGCCTGACAAGCCGTTCTTCGTCTACTATGTGCCGGGTGGTTACCCATGCGCCACATCATCCGACGCCCGAGTGGGTCAAGAAGATCGGCGACATGCACTTGTTCGACGAGGGGTGGAACAAGCTGCGGGAGACCATTTTCGCCAATCAGAAGCGGTTGGGCATCATGCCCCAGCACGCCAAGCTGACGCCGTGGCCCAAGGAGCTTCCTGAATGGGATTCGCTGGGCGAGTTGGAGAAGAAGCTCTTCATCAAGCAGGCCGACGTGTACGGGGCCTATCTCGCCTACACCGATAACGAGATCGGCCGGGTCATCCAGGCGGTCACCGACCTCGGCGAGCGCGACAACACGCTGATCATCTATATCAGCGGCGATAACGGTGCGAGCGCGGAAGGCATGCTCAACGGCACGCCGAACGAGTTCACCACCTTCAACGGTGTCCCCGTGCCAGTGAACGCCCAGTTTCTCTGGTACCCGTTCTGGGGTTCGGACACGACATTCCCGCATTTTGCTGCGCCCTGGGCCTGGGCGATGAGCACGCCGTTCAAATGGGTCAAGCAGGTGCCGTCGCATTTCGGCGGGACCGCCCAGGGCATGGCCATCTCTTGGCCCGGCCACATCAATGATGTCGGCGGCATTCGGCGCCAGTTTCACCACGTCATCGACATCGTCCCGACCATCCTCGAGGCGACCGGCATTCCGCAGCCCGAAATGATCAATGGCATCAGGCAGAGCCCTGTCGAAGGGGTGAGCATGATGTACACATGGGACAAGGCCAGCGCTGAGGCCCCGACGCGGCACGCGACGCAATATTTTGAGATGCTGGGCAATCGCGCGATCTACAGTAACGGCTGGATCGCGGCGACGACGCCTGTGACACGCCCCTGGGAGCTGAGCACCGCTCCGCCCCCCGATCTCGACGCGTACACATGGGAGCTTTACGACCTCAAGGAGGATCCCACCCAGTTCAACGATCGTGCGGCCGCGATGCCGGACGAGGTGAAGGAACTGCGGGCGCTCTTCGATTCGGAGGCGAGGAAGTACAACGTCCTGCCGCTCGACAACACCACCTTGCTGCGCTGGAACACGCCGCGCCCAAGTCTCACGGCCGGGCGAACTGTCTTCACTTATTCAGGCGAATTGACCGGTGTGCCGCCTAGCGCCGCGCCGAGCATCCTGAACAAGTCCTACACCATCACCGCCGAGGTCGATGTTCCCGAGGGCGGCGCGGAAGGCATGATCGTCACCGAAGGAGGGCGTTTCGGCGGCTGTGGTCGGGACCGGAATTGAGCGCCGGCAAGCACACCATTACCTTCGACTTCAAGTCGGACGGTCCGGGCCTGGGCAAGGGAGGGACCGGGGTGCTCTACGTCGATGGCCAGGAGGTGGATCGGAAATCGATGCAGCACTCCATGCTTGTCACCTTCCCGGAAGACGAGAGTTTTGACGTCGGCCAGGACACTCGCACCGGGGTTGCGCTGCTGGAGTACCGCTACGACCCGCCGTTCAAGTTCACGGGCAAGATCAACAAGCTGACATTCAAGCTTGAGCCGCAGGTCACGGCCGTCGCGGACTCGAAGGCAGAATTGGGACCTACGCAAGCACCAGAGCCGGATCCTATCGAAGAGGCTAAACAATAGCGTCGCTTGGTCGACATGCTCATGTCCGAACGCAGAATCGGCAGGCCACTGCTCGCAGTCACGGGCGCACTGGAGGCTGCGACAGGGTTGGGGCTGCTCCTGGCGCCTTCGGTGGTCGTCGAGTTGCTGCTGGGTGCAGCACTCGGCACACCCGCCGGAACGACCCTTGGCCGTGTGACGGGGATTGCGTTGCTCGCGCTCGGCGTTGCCTGTTGGCTCGCCCGCGATGAAGCATCCCCCGAGGCCAAAGGGTTGGTCACAGCCCTGCTGCTCTACAATGTCGGCGTGGTCGCGGTCCTCGTCGTTGCTTGGGCGGGCCTGAGGCCAGTCGGCCTCGCATTTTGGCCAGCGGTGCTGGCTCATGCCGGGCTAACGGGCTGGTGCGTGGTGTGTCTGGCGATGCGCGCCTAGCTGCTCTGTCAGTGCAGTTCTTTCGAATGTCTTGTCCTGGAACGAGAACGGATTTGCCGATACGTTGCTCTTAACGTCAGCTTTCCACCCGGGGATCGCCCCGGGTCGTGACGCGTCTGACGAAATCGGTGATCGACGTCTTGGTCGGACCGTCGTTCCAGGACGGAAGCTGCTCCGTCTGTGCGTTCGCCGACGATGATGGAAGGCATAGGGGCGGGATGAGAGTTGGCAGAGCAGCCAGCGTGCCAAGCAGCACGCGGCGGCTGAGATGGACCCGGGAGTTGGTGGGCTTCATGTTGGTCTCCCGTCAACACGTGAGAAATCCGCCTCAATACATGAAAGGCGCGTCCCAGGGGCCGAAGTCGAAGCTGGTCTGCATCATCGCGGCGGTCATCTGCCGCTCGTCGGCCAACCTCTGCTGGAACACCATGCTACGATACTGGGCGTAGGCTGCCTGGTTGCCGAAATA
The DNA here is from genome assembly GCF_008253865.1 of Bosea sp. F3-2. Classification (NCBI taxonomy): domain Bacteria; kingdom Pseudomonadati; phylum Pseudomonadota; class Alphaproteobacteria; order Hyphomicrobiales; family Alloboseaceae; genus Allobosea; species Allobosea sp. F3-2. The sequence goes on along the minus strand of NZ_CP042331.1, from coordinate 1,140,583 downwards.
GACACATTGGCAGACGATCGGATCGGCGTAGACGTAGACAATCTGTGAGTTCTTGGTTTGCTGAACGAACTTGTTGGGCGGCAGCTTCTTCATCGCCGCGATGCGCTGCGGCGTGTTCGCGGGCTGTGGCGTGAAGCCGGCCGCCGATAGCAGGTCTTCCTTCTGCTGCACCACCTGTTGTGTGGACTGGCAGCCTGCCAGGGCCAGCCCGAACGCGATCGCAAATCCGGCTACGGCATATTTCGTCACGACGTCCTCCCATGATTACGGTCTGCACGCGCCAACTCGACCTGAACGCTTGCATTGCAGCCTCCCGGTCTTCTTTCCTGCCAGGCTCGGGCACAGAGCGAGCAGGCATTCACTTGCGTCGTTCGGCCCTCATGCTGAGCCGGGCCGCGTCAGTCTGTTGCGGTCCGGCTCGGCATCGAACTCAATCACCCGTAGGGGCCCCGAGTAGGTAGTCCTTTTGCAGTTGCCGACTCGTCGAAGGACGGAGCGACTGGCACTCTGCCCAGTAAGCGCTTTTGGGCTGCCGATTGACGGGATCGGCACAAATCCGGGCGAGCTCGGTCTGCCTGGCCTGCGGTGTCTGGCAGGCTGACAGGGCAATGCCAGCGAGGAGCGGCAGGCATATCAATCGAATGACGGTCATTGTCGTGCCTCCCTTTTGAAACCAGGTCTGGTGGGTATGATTGCCGAGCCACCAACGATCGCCTGGGTGCCGGCGAAACGGTCTCCGACCGGATTTCTGTCTCATCTGCGCTCGGCTGCGATGACCCAGGCATCGAAATTGTCCAAACTGCCTCAGAGTGCTCATGGCAGACAGTCGTACGCACGAAGAGCGAGGGAAGCGGCCGCCCCATTCGGGACAGCCGCGTTGTGGCTTTCGTCAGGGGGCAGCTCCGATAGAGCTGCCCGTCGTTCACTTCGCATTGCCTAGTTGCCGGGCTTGTTCTTGATTGCCTGATCGATTTGCCGTTTCACAGCTTCCAGATTGAAAGAGGCCGGGTCCTGCATCGGCGGGTAATCGATCGCGGTCCGAGCCAGCTTGGCGACTTCTTCCTGAACGGAGACGAACCGCCAGAATTCTCGGGCGTAGAAGTCGTTCATGTAACCGCCGCCCAGGTCATTGAGGCTCTGGCCACCGATCGACGGGGTTCGCTCGAAGGGGTCCTGGCGGATATTGACCATGGTCGGCATATCGGTGGTGGCCTTCGCGCCCGGCCAACCCTGCGGCTGCTGATAGAACTGGAACTTGAAGTTCTCGATCCGAACGGCGCCGAGCTGCGGACCGCCGAAGTAGAAGAACTCACGCCGCGCAGACGGGCCATTGCCTTGCAGGAGATCAAGCTGGTTGTAGCCGTCGAGGTGATTTTTGTAGGTCCGGTCGCCCAACGCCACACCCTTCAAGAGCTGGCCGGTGATGTCGCTGTTGCCCGCCGCGGCGAGGAGCGTCGGAAACCAATCCAGCGCCGAGAAGATGCCGTTCTCGACCGTGCCCGGCTTGACCTTGCCCGGCCAACGGATGATCGCAGGCGCCCGGAAGCCGCCTTCCATGACCGTTCCCTTTGTCCCTTTGAAAGGGGTCATGCCGCCATCGGGCCAAGTGAAGACTTCCGCTCCGTTGTCGGTGGTGAAGATCACGATCGTGTTGTCTGCTTGGCCTGAATCTTCCACGCATTTCAGCAGAGCGCCGACGCTGTCATCGAGCTGCGCCATCCCCGCCTCTTCAAGGCCGTAGTTGGTCTTGCTGTTCATGAGCGCCTGATATTTTGGCGACAGGAACGTCCAGACGTGCATGCGGGTCGTGTTGTGCCAGACAAAGTACGGTTTTCTGTCAGTTTTGGCCTTGTCCATGAAGTCGCACGACGACTTGACCAGCACTTCGTCGAACGTCGTCATGTCATATTTTGCTTTTGGCGTGATGTCGTGCATGTTGGGCACGTTGGCCATGTTGGGGAAGGGCGCCAGAGGTCCCTCGTCCACGATCCTCTGCTTGCCGATCTTGCCCCAGCGCGGCATTTCGGTAGCGTCGTCCACGTTTGTTGCCCAGGTGTGCAGCAAATTGCGGGGGCCGACCTTGTCGCGGTAGGATTGGTCGTCTGGGAACGAATACCAGTACGGATCGGACATCGCGTCGAGGTGGTAAAGATAACCGAAGAACTCGTCGAAGCCGTGCAGCGTCGGCAGAAACTTGTTCAGGTCGCCCAGATGGTTTTTCCCGAACTGGCCGGTGGCATATCCCAGAGGTTTGAGAGCAGAAGCGATCGTCGCCGCCTGGGCGGGCATGCCGACATCCGCACCCGCTTGTCCGACGGTGGTTAAGCCCGTGCGCAGCGGGATCTCGCCGGTGATGAAGCTTGCCCTGCCTGCGGTGCAGCTGGCTTCGGCATAGTAATCAGTGAACATCATTCCCTGCCCAGCCAGCCTGTCGAGGTTGGGCGTCTTCCCGGACATTATCCCTCGGTGATAGGCGCCAATATTGAACCAGCCCACGTCGTCGCCCATGATCACGAGGATGTTCGGCCGTGGTGGCGCCTGTGCCGGGGCTTGCGCTCCGGCTGGTGTCAATGCCGCCGCACAGATCAGCGCGGACGCGCCCAGCAGAGCCGTTCGCGACGCGTCGCGCGCGCCGGCAAGCAGGCACGTCAGCCTGGATCGACTATCCGTGGAAGCGGTGTTGCTCGTTTCAGCGAGAATTCCATGTTGCACGACATCTCCTCCTCTTTCAGCTCTCTGGAACTCCTCGTCGGACGCATCGGAAGCCGATATGGCTTGCCGAGGTGTCGACGAGTTGGGGGTGGCGAGCCGCCGGGCGGTAGCGGCGGCAGTGGTCGGGTGCGCACAGATAGTGAGCGTCAGACCCCATGCGGAACGTGCCGCCCGGAATAAAGATCATGGGCACCGGGAAGCCAGGTTCCCTGTCTCTTGCAGCAAGCGTTGGCGTCGCCTGCAATTGGATCTGCGCCATCACGGCGGCCTCCGACATCCGGCCTGGATGTTTGGCTAGCTGCGGTGTGGCGGCTATCGGGGTTTGCCCGGAAACAGCGGGAGCGCGACCCTGATTTGACGCAACGGTAGGGGACCCACGGCGATACGCAGAGGAGCTCTGCCACGACAAGCTGCATCCAATCAGGCAGCTCTCCAGCCGCCGCACGGCGCACGGTGCAGGCCACGAACCCCGATCACCTTGTCGGCATCGGTGAGCGCAACGGAATGGCGTATCTCGACAGCGTAACGGCTCAGGGATTCCCAATTACTGAGGATCGCGAAGAGCGCACGCGTCATTTACACGCGGTATGCGGACGACATCACATTTTCCGCCTATCAACCGCCCAGCCCGCTTTTCAAGGCCCGCTTCCGGCGGCGGGACGGTTCTCGTCCGACATCTTCGTGCCGGCAGTCACGTCCGCTTTCAAAGGAAACGGGTTCACGATCCATCCCGAAAAGACCCACTACGCCGATCGGAATTCCCGCCGCATAGTCACCGGCGTGAAGATCAATGCAGGCCTAAACGTAGATCGACGGTATGTCCGCAACATCTGGGCTATCCTGCATTCGATTCAAAGCATCGGTCTGGCTGCCGCTCAGAAGAAGCATGACGATGGCGGTGGCAAGGGCAACCTTGAAGCGCATTTGCGAGGCAAGATCTCCTACATCGCGCATCTCAAAGGAGCGTTGTCCTCGCACGCTAAAGTCTTACGCTGGCCTTAGTTGATCAGCTTCTCGGTCTGCTTATCAAACATTCGCAGGCTGTTGGCCCCCGCCCCGAATGCGACTGCATCGCCGGGTTTGAACACGACGGTAGAGGGGGCCCGGGCGACCACGTGGCCCGCAGGCAGGTCGATCAATACGAATGTCTCCGAGCCATGCGGTTCGGCCACTCGCACCTTGCCTTCGATTCGAACAGGGAAATCATCCCGCCCGTCGGTCAGCAGGTAGAGCTCCTGCGGCCTCACCCCCACGACGATTGATCGGCCTGTGCCGATGCCCGAAGGCAAACCTGTAACCCTGGACAAGTCAACGGCCACGGCGTTGGCTCCCACAGTCACCTGCTCGCCGTCGATCGTCGCGTCGATCATGTTCATTTCCGGCGTGCCGATGAAGCGCGCGGTGAAGATATCCACGGGCCGGTTGTACAACTCCATCGGTGCACCAACCTGAAGGATGCGGCCGTCGCGCATGACGACGATTCGATCGGCCAACGACATCGCCTCGACCTGATCGTGGGTGACGAAGACGATCGTGCTGCCGAGCCGCTGATGCAGCTGCTTGATCTCGAGCCGCATCTGCCCGCGCAGCTGGGCGTCGAGGTTGGAGAGAGGTTCGTCGAACAGGAAGGCCACGGGATCGCGCACCATCGCGCGGCCGATGGCGACGCGCTGCCTCTGCCCGCCGGAGAGCGCGGCGGGGCGGCGCTCGAGAAAGGGCTCCAGGCTCAGGATTCGGGCAGTCTCGCGGATGCGCGCCTGCTTCTCCGCCTTGGATAGCTTGGACGTGTAAAGCCCGAAGCCGATGTTCTGCGCCACGGTGAGATGCGGGTAGATTGCGTAGTTCTGGAAGACCATTGCGATGTTTCGATGCTTGGGCTCGTGGTCGTTGACGACCTGGCCGCCGATGCGCAGCGTTCCGCCGGAAATCGCCTCCAGCCCTGCGATCATGCGCAAGGTCGTCGATTTTCCGCAGCCAGAAGGGCCGACGAGGACGACGAACTCGCCATCCTCGATGGCAAGGTCGATCCCGTGGACGGTCGTGACGCTGCTGTAACGCTTGACGATCTTCTCAAGCTCGATCCTGGCCATCATCCACCTTTCGCGACATCTTGAATACGGCGTTCGAGTTCGTCGGCCGCACTGGCCTCCCGGGCAGAGGTCGCCGCGGCGCGGGTCTCGAACGTGTTGAGCGCAACGCGATAGCCTTCGAGAGCCGCATCCAAAGCAGCGGGCGCTGGGCCGCCAAACCGGTCGCGAACCGCGATGAAGTGCTCGGGTGAGACCATCTGGGTGAATTCGGCCGCGTCGGCCGCCGGCTTGCGTCCGACATGGCGCTCGAAGGCCAGGGCAAAGGCCGCATAGCCGTCTGTCGGCAGATCGCCCGACATGGCAACGACGGCACGGGCGACATCGGCGGCGATCTCGTGCCCCAGCCGGAAGGACAGGCCCTCGCTGCGCACGAGCCAGTCGGCGAGTTCCGTGATGGTGGCGCAGGAGCGGCTCAGATTGACCGCGACGCGTTCGGAGTCGATGCGGCAGGCACGAACCGTGGCCGTCAGGAGATCGAGCACGCGATGAGCGACATCGAAGACCTGATAGCCCATCTCGTGCGTCTCGGCCTCGCTGTCGGTCATGTCGGTGAACGGCGTGTTGTGCATCACGTCGACGACGGCGCGGGCACGCCCGACGGTCTGGCTCGACAGATGCCGCAGATGCTCGAACGGCACCGGATTGCGCTTTTGCGGCATGATCGACGAAATCTGCACGAAGGCATTCGGTAGATAGAGCTGTCCGACCTCGAAGCTCGACCAGAACTGAAAATCCTGGACCGGGCGACCGAGGTGCAGGAACAGGAGCGCGACCGCGCTGTAGACCGAGGTCAGGTAATCCGTCGCTGCGATGCAGGAATAGGAATTCTGCAGCGGCGCCGCGAAGCCGAGGAGCTCGGCGACGCGTTGCCGGCTGATCGGAAAGCCCGAGGTGGTGATCGCTGCCGCGCCCATCGGGCAGAGATCGACGATCGCGCGGGCGGCTTCGAGCCTCTCGATGTCGCGGATCAGCACCTCGATCACGGCGGCGAGGTAGTGCCCGTAGGTGGTGGGCTGGGCCGGCTGGCCATGAGTGTAGGCGACGATGAGGACGTCCCGTTCGCGCTCGGCCACCTCGATCAGCGCGGTCAGGAGCGTCCGGCAGGCCGTCAGCAGGCGATCGATGCGGGGTTTGAAGCCGAGCTTGAGAAAGGTGTGGTCGATGTCGTTGCGCGAGCGCGCCGTGTGCAGCCGGCCGCCGATGTCAGGCCCGACGCGCGCCTTCAGCTCGCGCTCCATATGGAAGAAGTAATCCTCGACGTCGCCGCCATAGGTGAGGGCCGCTAGGCTGATCTCGCGCTCCATCGCCAGCAGGGCACCAGCGATGGCCGCGCCCTGAGTCGCATCGAGTATGCCCGTCTCGACCAGCATGACGAGATGGGCGCGGTCTATCCTGCCCAGAGCCTCGGCATGATGGCTGCGGACACCGTCGAACAGCGGCCGCAGGACGGTCTCCCGGTAGACCGGATCGGGGAAGCGTGATCGGTCGCTGGCCTGCAGAATGCCCATGACTTAGCCCTTGACTCCCGCGAGCATGACGCCGCGCACGATGTAGCGTTGCAAGAACAGGAAGATCAGCAGCGTCGGGATGGTGGCGAGCGCCGCTCCCGTCATGATCAGCTCCCACTGGATCGATTGCTCGACGGCGAAACTCGAAAGCCCGACCGGCAGCGTGTAGAGCGACTGGTCGGTGGTGACGATCAGAGGCCAGAAGAAGGCCGTCCAGTTGCCGAGGAAGGTGAAGATCGCGAGCGCCGAAAGCGCGGGCGTGACGAGCGGCAGCGCAACCTTCCACCAGATCGCGAACTCGTTGAGGCCGTCGACCCGCGCCGCTTCAAGGAAGTCGTTCGGGACCGTCTCGAAGAATTGCTTCATCAGGAAGACGCCGAAGGCTGTGATCATGCCGGGGAACATGATGCCCCAATAGGTGTCGATCCAGCCGAGCTTGCTCGCCATCAGGTACCAGGGGATGACCAGCATCTCGGTCGGAATCATCAGCGTCGACAGGATCGCCAGGAAGACCGCCCGCCGGCCGGGAAAGCTGAACTTCGCCAGCGTGTAGGCGACGAGGCTGTCGAAGAACAGGCATGACAGGGTGACGATCGTGGCGATCAGCGTCGAATTCAGGAACCAGCGGCCGAAGCGCCCGTCGGACAGGACCTTGATGTAGTTGGCGAGCGTCGGCTGATCGGGGATCAGGCGAAGGTCATAGACCTGGCCGGCCGATTTCAGCGAGGTGGAGAACATGAACAGGAGCGGCGTCATCATCACGATGCCGCCGAGGAACAGGATCGTCCAGGCGATGATCCGGCCGGGGCGGACGGCTCCGTAGGCGGGCAGGGGCTTAGCGGTGTCTCTGCTCATCTCAGCGGCTCCTCAGGATCCAGAGCTGCGCCATCGAGATCGAGAACAGAATGGTGAACAGCACGACGGTCTGGGCCGCTGCGTAGCCCATCTGATAAGAGGAGAAAGCCGTCTGATAGATCATCAGGACCAGCGGCTTGGTCGAGTTGAGCGGGCCGCCAGGGTCGTTGCTGGTCATGTTGTAGACCTGATCGAATATCCGCAGGAATCCGATCGACGAAAACACGACGAGGAAGACGGTGGTCGGCTTCAGCAGCGGTATGGTGATGCGGGTCAGGATCGCCCCATCGCCCAGCCCGTCGATGCGTGCCGCCTCGTAATAGCTCGTTGGGATGGCGCGCAGCCCGGCCATGAAGATGATGATCTGGAAGCCGAGATGCGCCCAGATCGCGGTCAGCATGATCGCCGGCAGCGCCTGGTCGACCGACCGGAGGAAGGGCTGCGCCGGCAGGCCGACGAAGCCGAGGAGGCTGTTGATGACCCCGATCGGCGGGGGCTGGTAGAACCAGCGCCAGACCCAGGCCATCGCGGCGGCGGTGGTGAGATAGGGCAGGAAGTAGAGCGCGCGGATCAGGCCGTGCAAGAACACCACGCGGTCGAGATAGTAGGCGATGGCGAATGACAGCACGATCGCGATCGGCGTGCCGAAGATCAGATAGGCGAAGGTGTTGCGGAAGACCTGCCAGAACACCGGATCGGCGAACAGCTTGCGGTAGTTGTCGAGGCCGACGAAGCGCGCCTCGTTCAGCAGATCCCAGTCGGTCACCGACAGGTAGAAGGCCTCCAGAGTCGGATAGAAGCGGACGATGGCGAAGAAGAGCACGGGGAGGGCGAGAAACGCCCAGGCCCAGACGATCTGCTTCGTGGAAATGGACAGCCGTCCCCAGACGCCTCCGGAGCCCGCGCTCCGAGGCGGCAATGTCGTCGCGGTCATGCGCCGGCCTCTTACTTTGCCTTGAATTTGTCGAGGATGGCTTGCTCGCGTGCCGCCGCCGCGTTCAGAGCATCCTTGACCGGCACGTCCTTCAGCAGCACGCCGTTGATCATGTCGATCGAGACCTGGCGCTGGGCCGACTCGTCGACCAGCGGCGGGGTCGCTGCATAGTCGAGCGCGCGGATGAAGGGCCCGTAGATCGGGTCCTTGATGTTGGCTTCGGTCAGCGCCACAGCGCGGCGGGCCGGCAGTTCACCCACCTTCTCCAGCCAGATGTTCATCGCCTTCTCGGAGGAGATGAAAGCCAGGAACTTCTCGGCGGCCGCCTGCTTCTCGCCCGTGGCCGAAGCGCCGATTGCGTTGGCGAAATAGCTGCCGAAATTAGCGCGCGTGCCGTTATAGGTCGGCAGTTCGGCGACGCCCCATTTGAAGTTCTGGATCGTCTTGTAGGAGGCGACGCGGAAGGTGCCGTCCACCACCATGCCGGCAAGGCCGGCGCGGAACGCCGCCTGGCCCTCGTCCATGAAGCCCTCCTGGCCAACGCGGTGCACCTTCTGCAGGCCCGTGTAGAATTCGAGCGACTTGCTGCCGGCCTCGGTATTGTAGGCGACCTTGCCGCCATCCGCCGAATAGGACTCGCCGCCATACTGACGGACGAGGATCTCGCGCCACCAGTTATGGTCCTGCCGCGCGATGTCGAGCGCGATGCCGACCTGCTGATAGTTGCCGGCGGCGTCGCGCTTGACGATCGCCTTGGCGGCAGCGACGAACTCGTCCAGCGTCTGCGGCGGCTTCTCCGGGTCGAGCCCGGCCTTCTGGAACAGATCCTTGTTGTAGAAGAGCGCCATCGCCCGCACGGCCGTTGGCAGGCCGTAATATTGGCCGTTGCGCTTCATCGCTGAGACGATGGAGAAGAAGTCCCGCTCGATCTCCGCGTCCTTGAACGCCGTCTTCGACAGCGGCTGGACCAGCTTGCCGGCAATGAAGGTGTCGAGCCAGCCATAGAACAGCTGCATCACGTCCGGGCCGCGCCCGGCAGCCTTGGCCGCGATCAGCCGGGTCTGATAGTCGGCATAGGGAAAGGTCACCTGCTTGACCGTGATGCCGGGGTTCTCGGCCTCGAACTGCTTGATCAGCTCGGTCATGGCCTGGACGCGGGTGTCGAAGACATATTGCCAATACTGAATCTCGACCGCCTGCGCACGACCGGAGCCGGACGCCAGAAAGCCGAAGACCATGGCCGCGGCCAAGAGCAGCCGACGAATCGAGAAACGGGCGATTGTCGCAAAACTCATCAGGGGCATCCTCCCGGGTGCATCACTGTTTGCCAGTGTATTATGCAAGCGCTTGCATGGTACGTTGACATTGGCGTTTGTCAACCAGGGTTGATGTGGGCTAAATCCGGGTCTGCGCCGGCCATATCAGCCATTCCGCGAGCCGATCCCGGTGAGCGACACGGATGTGCAAGGCGACGAGGTGACTTCAGGTGCGTGAAGAAGGCAAGCGCTTGCATAAACACACTGCGGATCTGAAAACGCTCGCCCTCGAGCTCGGCCTTTCTCAATCCACCGTCAGCCGGGCTCTGCGTGCCCATCCCGGCATACCGGAGACGACGCGGCGGCGCGTCGTTGCAGCCGCCGAGGCGGCAGGATACCGGCCGAACGCGCGGGCGCGCAGTCTTGCGATCGGTCGGGCCGAGGCGATCGGGCTCGTCTTCCCGCTCGAGCGGCTCCAGCTGCCCGAAACCAATTTCGTGGATGTGCTGGCGGGCATTTCGACGGCCGTTACGCGCCGCAACTACAGCTTGCTTCTTTCCCCGTTCGAGGATGATGAGGCGGCCGTCCTGCGCAAGCTGGCTTCATCGAAGGCCGTCGACGGGGTCATCATCACGCGCCCCCTCGTCGACGATCCGCGCATCGCGTTGCTGAACCAGCTGCGCCTGCCTTTTGTCGTGCACGGGCGCAGCGAGGTGAAGGAGCCCTATTCCTTCGTCGACACGGACAACGATACGTCATTCGAACGTTTGACGAGCCTGCTCCTCGACTATGGGCACCGTCGCATCGTGGCGGTGAACGGCCTCGAGAAGTTCCGTTACGCCGCCGCGCGTGCCGCGAGCTTCCTGCGCGCCTTCGCTGCTCGCGGGCTGACCCCGTTGCCGGATGCGATCGAATTCGTCTCGATGACCGAAGCCACGGGCTATGAGACCGCGATGCGCCGCCTCGACGATCCGGAGCGGCCGACAGCCTTCATCTGCGGGTCGGTTTTCCAGGCTCGCGGCGTGTATCGCGCCATACGCGAGCGTGGGCTGAAAATCGGCGCCGATGTCTCGGTCGTTTGCCATGACGACGGCGTGAGGGGATGCAGCGCGGCCGAGTTTGTCCCCCCACTGACAGCGACTGCGACCTCGATCCGTAGCGCAGGCGAGCAGCTCGCTCTGATCTTGATCGATCTGATCGAACAGAAAGCCTCGGAACCAGTTCGCGAGATACTACCTTTCGAACTCATCCTGCGCGATTCCGTCGCTTTGGCGCAGCCGCAACCTTAGTGGCTGGAGGGGCATCGTCACGGGAACGCTGACGGTCTGAGCTCGCTCGTCGTAGGGTAGGGGCATGCAGTCAATCCCCTATGCTCGCCACCAGTTCCCACCCGAGGTCATCCGGCACGCTGTTTGGCTCTATCTGCGGTTCACCTTGAGCTACCGCGATGTCGAGGAGCTGTTGGCTGGGCGCGGCCTCGATGTCTCCTACGAGACGATCCGACGGTGGGTGTGCAAGTTCGGACCCGCGTTTTCCCGGAACCTGCGCCGGCTCCGGCCCCGAGCGACGGACACGTGGCATTTGGACGAGATGGTCGTCTCGATCCAGGTGCGGCGCCTGGTTCTATGGCGTGCCGTCGACAGCGAGGGAGGGAAGGGGGCTTCTCTACTCGCAGAATCAGGTCTTCGGTCAACCCGTCTGCGAAAACGTTCTGCTCCGTTTCCCCGCTCAAGTTGGTGAACGGCAACACGGCGATGGATGGCTTGGCAGGCAGCGGCAGAGGACGGGCCATGAAGCGTCCGGTTCTTGGATTCGTCGTAGCGACGGCTCTGGCGGCCAGTTCGGCGGCTGTCGCGCAAGTCAGCGCCGAGACCACCATCGGCCAGCCCGAGCAAACCCGTATCAAGGAGTATGTGGTCAAGGAGAAGGTGAAGCCCGCGATGATCAAGGAGAAGGTCACCGTCGGAGCGACCTTGCCGGCCGATGTGGAACTCCACGCGGCGCCCGCCGATTGGGGGCCGAGCGTCAGCAGGTATCGCTCCATCTATACCGACGATCATGTCGTGTTGGTCGAGCCTTCAAGCCGTCGCATCGTTCATATCGTCGAGTGACGCGATCGAATGACGTTTCCCAACGTGGGAGCTGCCCGCCTCAACACTTGATCGGCGACGGTCACCGGCCCGGTCTCCGAAAGGGGATCGGGCCATTTTTTGACATTGCGGTGATTACTCCGTTCCTTAAATTCCCCGATGCGAGAACCACTTCGGAGGAAGAGCATGCCGTTCTCATCGTTGAGCGACCCCGTTGACCTCGCTCGGGCGCAGGCGGCCTTGGAGGCTGCTTGGAACGAAGTCAGATCGACCATTCCCGATGCCTTTGATGAGCGTGAACGCACCAATCTGGCCTACATTGTCGCCGCGTTGGTCCATGTCGCTGAAGACGAAGACGACCTGACCCGCCGGGCCATCGAGCGATACCGACGATGTGCCGCCGCATGATTTTGGCCCCGTCAGCTTCGGCTGGCGGGGTCTTCTCTTTTGGGGCGGTAGGAGTCAAGCAAAGGCTTCGCGCTATCGCTGGAGCCTGCCCGAGAGAGCGAGCCCACGTTCCATCTCATAGAGTCTGCTGATGCCGGCAAGGCGCGGGTAGGGAGCGGCACTCACTCCTTGTTTCGGCATCGGATTTCAGCGGAGGGCAGCTTCCGCTTTCGGCAACTCCGAACGCGAAACCGCTACGCGCTTTTTGCTGGAATTGCTCTAGCGCCGCAATGCGAGCATCGGCGAGGCCGGCGGTGTCTTGCGCCATGCCTGTCCCCGCAGGGCGTCCTGATAGCCCATCCTGAAGAGCGCCTGCATGTAGAGCGGGTCGAATTCGGAGCGCGGCTGCACCGCGAAACTTTCGGGCACGGCCGCAAAGGCGAAATCGGCCTTCATCTGCCGCGCGACCTCCGACAGCGTCGTGATGTTCGCAAGCGACTGGTACTTCACCAGCGTCGTGATGGAGCGTGAGGCCAGCGCCATCACGCTGCGTTCGCTCGCCTTGTATTCGGGGCCGAGCTTGCCGTTGCGGACCACGTAGAGACTCAGGTGCCGTTCATGCCCGAAATGGCGGCGGGCGGCGCCGTTCAGGTCGAGCCCCGGCGGTGCGAAGAAGATCTGGGCGGAGACGCCGCCATCGACATGCAGCTCGTCGTAGAGCCGGCCTTCGCTGGCCACATTGAGCGCGACCGGCGGGAAGACGCCCGGAATGGCCGCGGAGGCGAGGAGCGCGTCGACGAACAGCTTGCGGCGCTCCGGATTGCCGCTGGCGGCGATGGCGCCGAGATCCCAGACCACCGGTCGCTGCGCATCGAGGTTGGTCGTCTGGACGAGCAGGCGTCGCCCCTTGCGGTGCTCGGTTGCGATCGTATCGAGCAGGGCGTCGTCGGCGTGACGCTCGATCAGGCGGCGCAGCGGCTCCGTGTCGTAGAGCGAGTCGCCGAGGAGCCCGACGATCCCCCTGTTGCGAAACAGGTCGCTGTCGCCATAGCGCGTATAGATCTCTTCCAGGGCGGCATCATAGGCTGGTCCGGCGAATACGAAGGGCGCTGCCAGCGAGCCCGTGCTGACGCCGGTGACCACTTCGAAGCGCGGCCGGTCGCCTCGTTCGCTCCAGCCCTTCAGGACACCAGCCCCGTAGGCGCCATCCGCGCCTCCACCGGAGATCGCCAGGAAGCTCGCCTCGTTCCGGCAGGCGCGGCAGCCCGATGCCGCGATCTGCCGATACTGGTTGTCGAGATAAGCGGGAACGCGGCTGTCGATGCCGTCGGCCCAGAACCGCACCGTGCCGTAGCCGGCGACCTCGGCCCCTTCCTGCCGTTCGAAGGGCAAGGCTTGCGGACGCCCCTGGAAGGTGCAGGCGGGGAGCAGCATCAACGCCAGGCACAGGGCGGCGCGAACGATCATCACGCGCCTCCACGATCGACGCTTGGAGCTACTATGGCTCCGGAGCTGGGGCATTCAAGCCCGAATGCAACGATCGTGGAAAAGCGCCTGGAGCGTCGTGGAAGCCAACCGCTCTTGTCGGAAGGTTGGGATGACCGTTTTCAGAGTTTCGAACGTCAGTCGGATCGGCGCCTGTAACCCAGCTGCGGCATCATGTCAGCCGCCTGGCTCCTCGCGCCCCACTCAAGGCAACGCGTCGAAGAAAAGATAGACGGCGGCGATCTTGCCGTCGCGCGCGATCGCGAAATCGGTTCCGGCATAGGCCGGGGGGTGGCCCGGGCTGCCCGAGACCCAGCGAACGCGGCCGGCATCGCCGACCACTTCCGGCTCGGAAAGCGGTTGATATCGGAAGTCGGGATGACCGGCCTTGATCACTCCGGCGATGCGGTCGATCTCGGCACGGCCGCGGAAGACGCCGCCATTGGGATCATGGAACACGGCATCCTCGTGGAAGATCTCATCGATCGCGGCGCGGCGGCGGTCAGGGTCGGGCTCCCCGAACACGTCGTGGAGATTGCGAAGCAGCAAGGCCGACAGGGTGCTGGACATGGCGTCGCTCACAGGAGGATGAGGTGAAAGGCGTCAATGGCGCTCCCAAAAGGGGAACGCCATTGACGCTAGCAAGCAAGGGCCCGTTAAGGAACCAGGATCGGATTCGGGCCGATGGTGCGGTCGGCGATGTCGCGATGGGCTTGCGCGGCATCGAGCAGGCGATAGCGATGCAGCGCGATGTCACCGAAGATGCCCTCCCTCCAGCGATCGAACAGCTCGTTCGAGGCCTGCGCCAGCAGGGCTCCCTTGACGGTGGCCGCCGCGCTGGCATGCGCGACTGTGATCAAGCGCGACGTCAGTTCGGCCTGATCAATCTCCGGTGCGCCGGATGCGGCTCCGATCGTGAAGATCTCGCCACCGTCGTGCACCGCCTTCAGCGAGGCGGGAAAGGTTGCCTTGCCCACGAACTCGTAGACGACGTCGACCCCTTGCGGCGCGACGGCGCGGATCCGGAGCCCGAGATCGGGTTCGTCAGAGGCGAGCGCGTGATCGACCTCGGATGCGATCCCGCCGAGTTTGGCGGCCGAGCCGACCGCGATGACGGTCGCGCCCAGAGCTTTCGCCCAGCGCGTGACGAGTGAGCCGACACCGCCGGTCGCCCCCTGGACCAGCACCTTGTCGCCCGGCCTGACCTGGTGGAGGTGGCGAACGGCGAGCCAGGCTGTGATGCCCTTGGTCAGGAAGCCGGCAGCGGTATCGGTCGCGACATCGTCGGGCAGCCTGATGAGGGCGGCCTCGTCGACCAGACGCTCGGCCGCATAGGCGCCCGGAGCGAAGAAATAGGCGACGCGGTCGCCGATATCGAATTGGCGAACGCCCGGGCCGGTCTCGGTGACGATGCCGGCAGCTTCCACGCCGGTCACGAAGGGTAATGGCGCCCCGAATGCGCCGGACCGGAACATCGTGTCGATGAAGTTCACGCCGATGGCGTCGTGGCGCAGCTTGACCTGGCCGGCACCGGGATGCCCGACCTTCTCGTCTTCAGCGACGAGGACCGACGGGGCGCCGGTTTCGTGCATGCGAATGACGGTGCTCATGGCACGCTCTCCCTTTACTTCGACAGCGGCGCGATCACGCCGAGCTGCTGGAGAACCGAATAGAGGTTCGCGACGCCCCAGTGATCGGTGATCTTGCCGTCGACAACGCGCATCGCGTCGACGGTCTCGAAGCTCAGCGTCTTGCCGGTGGCGGGGATGCCGAGGAATTCGCCCTGATGCGTGCCGTGATAGGTCTTGAAGGTGGTGACGACGTCGCCATCGGCGCGCTGCCAGTGGATTTCCGGCCTGAAGTCGGGGAACGCGACGCGCAGGCGCTTGTAGAGGCCGAGCACGCTCGCCTTGTCGCTGTTCATGCCCGGCTGGGGGGTGTGATCGTGGAAATCGTCGGAGAACAGCGTGTCGAAGAGCGCCCAGTCTCCGCCGCCCTGAACCTCTTCGGTATTGCGGCGGATGATGGCTTTCGCCTGTTCGCTGATGTCCTGTGTCATGGGATTGTGCTTCCTGGGTTAGAGTTCGAAGCCGCCGATGGTCGTCCCGGAGCCTGTGCCGGTCACGAGCACGACTTTGTCTTTGAAGTCTTCGGGCATGAGTTCCTCCCTTGCGAAGGGAGGTTCTTCCTTCGCTTGAGGTGACCCGTCGATTTTGGTTGGAGCGGCCGGGCTATGCGGCCCGGCCTATCGGATCAGCCGAATAGCTTGGCGGCCGTCTTCGCGACGAGTCCGCCCTGGTGCCGGGCGCCCTCCAGCTCGATCGCCGAAGGCTGGCGCGAGCCGTCGCCGCCGGCCACGGTCGTCGCGCCATAGGGAGCGCCGCCGACGATCTCTTCCAGCGTCATCTGGCCGGCATGGCTGTAGGGCAGGCCGACGATCGTCATGCCGAAATGCAGCAGATTGGTGATGATCGAGAAGAGGGTCGTCTCGTTGCCGCCATGCTGCGTCGCCGACGAGGTGAAGGCTGCGCCGACCTTGCCGTGCAGGGCACCGCGAACCCACAGCCCGCCGGCCTGGTCGAGGAAGGCCGCCATCTGGCTCGACATCCGGCCGAAGCGCGTGCCGGTTCCGACGATGATGGCGTCATAGTGCTCGAGATCGGCCACGCTGGCGACCGGCGCGGCCTGGTCGAGCTTGAAATGGGCCTTCTTGGCGATTTCCTCGGGCACCGTTTCCGGCACGCGCTTGATGTCGACAGTCGCGCCGGCGGCCCGGGCGCCATCGGCCATGGCGTTCGCCATGGTCTCGATGTGCCCGTAGGACGAGTAATACAGCACCAGAACCTTGGCCATGATGGAAGTTTCCTTTCGTGAGGGACTAGTCTTGAACTGGGGCTTGCCGGAGTATTTCTGCCGTTCGGCAGCCCTGTTGGAAATCCGAATACGATCGAGCGTTAGGTTCGATGAATTCGGCAAGCGGCTCAGATCACGGCGAGCAGGCCGCCATCGACCTGAAGCGTGATGCCCGTGACATAGCTCGACAGATCCGAGCCCAGGAACGCGACGGCATCGCCGATTTCCGACGGCTGTCCGAGGCGCCTCAGCGGCGTGCGCTGGCGAAAGCCCTCGCTGGCCGCGGCGATGTCCGGCGTCTTGCGCAGCAACTCGGTGTCGATGGTGCCGGGTGCGATGGCGTTCACGCGAATGCCGTCTGGGCCGAGCGCATCGGCAAGGGCCTTGGCCATCAGGACGACGCCGCCCTTGCTCGTCGAATAGGCGACGGTGATGCCGGCGCCGGCGATCCCGCCCATGCTGGCCATCAGAACGATGCTGCCGCCCTTGCCACGCTCCTTCATGCGCCGGGCCGCGGCCTGCGCCCCGAACAGCGTGCCGTCGAGGTTGATCGACATCAGCCGGCGGTAATCCTGCTCGCTGACGTCGGCACCATCGGAGCGGAGCGAGATGCCGGCATTCAGTACCATCACATCGGCACCGCCGAATTCGTCCGCCGCGGCGACCAGGGCGTCGTTGTCGGCGCGGTTCGACACGTCAGCTTTGAAGAAGCGCGCGGCTACGCCGAGGGCTTCGATCTCGGAGGTGGTGGGGGCGCCGCCTTCGCGCGGGGTCTCGGTGATGTCCGAGACGATCACGGCCTTGGCGCCGTGGCGCGCCGCCGCGATGGCGATCGCTCGCCCGATGCCGCTCGATGCGCCGGTCACGACGACGGTCTTGTCCTTCAGGATATCGCTCATGGTCTGTCTCCTGGGCGAGCGACCGCATTCCGCGATCGCGCGGTTCTTTGGGTGTTGTGAAGGATGGGTTCGTGCCGAGCGCCGGCTGTCTTCAGTCCGGCTTGATCAGGATGCTCATGGGCTTTTCCTCATCTCGGCTCGAAAGCCCGTGATCTTTGCGGTGAGGAAAATCTATGCTCGCGAGGCGGACGAAAAAACCGGCATAAGATAGACGATTACGTTCGAGGAAATCGACATGATCTCGGAGCCGGGCACTCCCACCCTCGACCAACTCAAGGTCCTGCTGACCGTCGTCGATGTCGGCAGTTTTGCCGGCGCGGCGCGCAAGCTGAACCGCGCCACCTCCGTCGTCAGCTATGCGATCGCGAATCTCGAGGCGCAGCTCGGCCTGACCCTTTTCGATCGCGAGACCACCCGCAAGCCGCAGCTCACGGAGGCCGGGCGCATGGTTCTGGCCGAGGCGCGGCGCGTCAGCAACAGCATCGACAACCTGCGGGCCAAGTCGAAGGGCCTTTTGCAGGGGCTGGAGTCGGAACTGCACATCGTTCTCGACACGCTGCTGCCCGAGCATCGCGTAGTCGATGCCCTGACCAGCTTTCGGGAGCATTTCCCGACCGTCAATCTGCACCTCTATGTCGAGTCCCTCGGCGCTGTGACGCGGCTGGTCCTCGATCGTGTCGCAACCATCGGCGTCGCGGGTCCGCTGGTGACGGTCGATGCCATCGAGAAGGTCGGCATCGGCAGCGTGCGCATGATCCCGGTCGCCGCGCCCGGCCACCCGCTGGCCAGTGCGGAAAACATCCCGCCGGGCGCCGGACGCGAGCATGTCCAGCTCGTCCTGACCGATCGATCCGATCTCACCAGAGGCAGGGATGTTGCGGTCGTGGGGACAAGCACCTGGCGGCTGGCCGATCTCAGCTCCAAGCATATGCTGCTCAAGGCGGGGATCGGCTGGGGCAACATGCCGGAGCCGATGATCCGCGACGATCTCGCCGCCGGCCGCCTGATCCATCTCGACATGCCCGACAGCATCGGTGGCTATTACGTCATGGATGCGATCTATCGCACGGATACGCCGCCAGGGCCGGCGGGCCGATGGCTGATCGAGCGCTTTCGGGGACAGGTGCCTAGTGTCGCCGCCGAGGCCGGCACGGTGGGCTGAAAGGCGTAGCCGCCGCGCCCGTCCTAGCCTCTGCGATAATCGCTTGGCGATACGCCGGTCTCGCGGCGGAAGATCTGGGCGAAATGGCTGGGGCTGGAGTAGCCGACGGCCATGCCGATCTCGATGATGCTGGTGTCGGTTTCCTGGAGCAGTTGCCGGGCCTTGGCCACCCGCTGCCGAATGAAGTGGTGCGAGGGAGGCAGGCCCGTCGCCTTCTTGAACAGCCGGCTGAAATGGAATTCGCTCATTCCCGCCGCTTGCGCCAGTTGGCCAAGATCGAACGGCTCTTCCAGACGGGCTTCCATGAAGGCGATCGCCCGCCTGAGCTTGGAGCTCGGCAAGGCATTTTGGGCGCGCGTATCGGCGTCTGCGACCGCATAATGGCGCAGGAGATGCACGGCGAGGCTCTGCGCCAGCCCTTCGACGAACAGCGCGCTACCGCCGCTTTCCGCGACCAGTTCTCCGTGGAGCAGGCTGAGGATATGCGAGAGCGTTTCGTCGCGGGCGCCGGAGACGTCCTTCAGGGTGATGTTGCCTACGGCTTTGCCCAGCATCTCTCGCGCCGCCCTTTCGAACAGCGGGACGGAGACATAAAGGTGCATCACCTGAAAGGGCCGATCGCCGTCGGCTTGCCACCGCATTTCATAAGGAACCGGTGAGCGCGTCAGGAAGAAGTCGCCGACATTCACCCGGTTGGCCGTCCATTGGTCGCCGAGGTCACGCTCTTCGACGATGGCGTTGCCCGCCATGACCCAGACGATGAGCGGCTCCGCCACGGCAGGAACCAGGAAGGGCGCCTGAACGCGGTCCCGGGACAGGATCTGGACGAAGACGTCCTTCCAGGCCGGGCCGTCGCCGCTCATCAGCGTGGTCCCGCTGATATAGCTTTCGAGCCCGGCCGGAGAGGTCCGTTCAGGGACGGATGACGGCGGAGACGGTTCGTTCAAGGCACGATCCTCTTCCCCGGTTCTGCGATTATCGCGGAGACTTGCCGTCGCGATACAGGATCATGCCGGCATGGTGGAGCACGCCGTCGATGAACTCGCCATCGGCGGTGAAGCCGGTGTCGTCCCAATAATCGATATGATTGCCGCGGACTTCGTAGCGTCCTTGATAGGCGCTCTCGCGGCGGCCGCGTGCCTCGTCATAACGGCCATTGGGCAGCAGGTTGTGGCGGATGTGGCCGTCCTTCGTGATCCACATGCCAACATAGGGGTGGGTCATGCCGGGCGCGGAGACTGCATTTCGAACCTTGCTCATCGGCGAGTGTCCTTGCTGAGCGGGGCCGCCGTCGCGGCGGCAAAAAGCACGATGGCGACAGCGGCCGTCGCAAATGGAAAGCGGCTTGCGAATGACATCGCGGCCCCCGTTCAAGCGCTTGCGGTGGGACGGATGACGATTTCGTTGGTGTCGATATCGGCAGGCTGGCCGATCACGTGCATAATGGCATCCGCAATCGCCTCTGGCTTCAGGGCGATGCTGCGATAGGCGACCATCGCTTCCGCTGCGGTGGGATCGGTAATCGAGTTGGCCAGTTCCGATTCCACGACGCCCGGATAGACGCACGTCACGCGGATCTTGTCGTTCTCCTGCCGCAGCCCATCCGAGATCGCACGCACCGCGTATTTGGTGGCGCAGTAGACCGCGGCCGCCGGCGAGACGGCAAGGCCGCCGATGGAGGAGACGTTGATGACCTGGCCGGAGCCTTGGCGATTCATCGCCGGCAGCACCGCCGCGATCCCGTAGAGCACGCCCTTGATGTTGACGTCGACCATCCGATCCCATTCGTCGACCTTCAGGGAGGCCATCGGCGAAAGCGGCATGATGCCGGCATTGTTGATGATGACGTCGATGCGCCCGAAGGCGGCGAGCGCGGCATCGGCGAAGGCCTGGACATCGTCGCGCGAGGTGACATCGACGCTCCGATAGATCGCCTTGCCACTGGCCGCGTTGATCTCGGCAGCCAGGGTTTCGAGGCGGTCCGTGCGGCGCGCGCCGAGCACGACGACGGCTCCGGCCTTGGCGAGGGCGCGGGCCGTCGCCTCGCCGATACCACTGCTGGCGCCGGTGATGAGAACGATCTTGTTCGCGAGATGGCTCATGGGATGTTCCTTCGTGCGAGATGGGTTGGGATAGGTGGGGTGGTGCCGCGCGGCGTGGCGCGGCTCGGACCAGCGTCGACTGCGACCTGATCGGAAGAGCGGTCAGGCGGTTTCCGGGAAATCCGTGCCCCGGCTGACATCCTCCCAGCGCCGGCGATCGTCGTCGAAGCGGTCGAGGCGGATCTGGGCGCGCTGCAGCGCATCGCTGCCGAGCAGCAGGTCGAGCGGAGGCTCGTCGGCATCGACGGCTGCGAGGATGGCCAGCGCGGCCCGGTGCGGGGCGCCGATCTGCTTGCCGTCCTTGTCGAGCAGAGTGTCGACCGCCCGGCCGCTGCTCGCGGCATAGCCGTCGATATGAGCCGCGGTCCGCAGCATCGAGCGGCCCGACAGGAAATCGGTCCGGAACGAGCCGGGCTCGACCGACGTCACCCAAAGCCCGAACGGAGCGAGCTCTTGCGAGAGGGCGCTCGAGATGGCCCAGAGCGCCGCCTTCGTTCCCGCATAGATGCCCGAACCGGCGCCGGGCGCGATGCCGGCGATCGACGAGATATTGACGATATGGCCGCGCCCCTGCGCCCGCATCCGGGGCAAGGCGTGACGGAGGATCGCGAGCGGTCCGAAAACATTGATCTCGAAGTTCCGCCGCACCTCTTCGTCGGAGGCGGCCTCGACCGGGCCGATCAGCCCGTATCCCGCATTGTTGACCAGGACGTCGATCCGGCCATGCAGCGCGAAGGCCGCTGTCATTGCCCGCTCGATCGAGGCGGCATCACCCGCTTCGAGCGGCAGGACGTCGAGTTTCTCTGTCGAAAGCCCTTCCGGCGCGAGCCCCTCGCGCGTCGTGCCGATGACGCGATCGCCACGTTCAAGCGCGGCTTGCGCGAGGGCATGTCCCAGGCCCCGCGATATTCCGGTGATGAACCAGACTTTGTTGGCCATGATCGTCTCCTGTCTTCGGCGGTGCAGACCTGACTGGCTCACCGGCTCTGAAAGGAAGATTAGATTGTGTTTTAAGAGCTTATAATCTTCTCATATTTGAACTGTCCTATTAGCCAGAATGACATAATCGGCGATCGACTGGCGACGCCTCCCGAAAGCGTCCGCTGCATCGCGGTATCTGGGGACCGAGCTGGCTTCGACATCGGCATCACGCCTCTTCGAGCTGATGCCAATGCGGCGGCGAAGCCGCCAGCTCGGCCCAATCGAGCTCCTCCTCTAGAGCGTGGAACACGTCATCCTCGACGTCTCCGGTGCGGCGCATCCCGGCAAGCCGCAGCCGCATGCCTTCGAGCGTCAGGCGCCGCAGATGCTCCGCTTCGCCGACCGCGCGGGGATGGTGCCCTTCCGCCGCCATGGCCCTGTCGGCAAGATAAGTCTCCCTGAGGTCGGCTGCTGCCTCGC
Organism: Bosea sp. F3-2; assembly: GCF_008253865.1. Lineage (NCBI taxonomy): Bacteria > Pseudomonadati > Pseudomonadota > Alphaproteobacteria > Hyphomicrobiales > Alloboseaceae > Allobosea > Allobosea sp. F3-2. Next base: position 1,118,849 of record NZ_CP042331.1, on the reverse strand, counting down.
CCGCCTCATTGCCGAGCTCCGCGATCGCAGCGTCGAGCAGCGTCACGCGCGCGGCAGTGAGTTCGGCATCGAAGGAGTCGTCCGGCTCGAGGCCGAGGAGCCGGATCAACGGGCCCAGCGTGAGGCCCTGGCCGATCAGGGTTCCGAGCACCACTGCGAGCGCGCTGAGCACGATCAGGTCCTGCCCCGGGAACCCAGCCGGCAGCGAGAGCGCAGCGGCGAGCGTGACGACGCCCCTCATGCCGCACCATGAGACGACGAGCCCCTGTGCGAGGCTGGGCGCATCATGATCGCCGCGGCGGCGTGATCTCAGATAGCCGGCCCGGTTGAAGAGCAGCACCCAGGCGATCCGGACGACGATGACCGTGACCAGCACGGCTCCGGCGAAGCCGAGAGCCTGCCAGATTTCGTTGGGCGCGAGGCGCAGGACGATCCCCCGGGCCTGCAAGCCCATCAGCAGGAAGGCCAGGACGTTCAGGATGAAGACCGCAGCTTCCCAGACAGCGTAGGAATGGACGCGATCGCGCGCCGATTGCCGCTCGGGAACATAGCGCGCCACCGTCATGGCAAAGGCGACGACGGAGAGGATCGCGGACAGATGGAGCCGCTCCGCGATGATCCAGGCACCGAACGTCGTTACGAACTCGAACAGCCGGCCTCCGAGCGTGCCCGCAAAGCCGGGCGCCAGCTTCAGATGGATAAAGCCCAGCCCAATGCCGACCGCGACACCGCCGGGCACGGCGACGGCAAACTGAGGAATTTGCGAACCCAACCCGTTTGGCGCGGAAACCGTGCTCACCGCGGCGCTGAAGATCAGCAGCGCGATGGCGTCATTGAAGAGGCTCTCACCCTTGAGAACCGTGACGGTTCGGCGCGGCAGGGCGAAGCGCCCCAGAACCGCCGCGGCCGCCGCGGCATCCGGCGGGGCGACGATGGCCCCGAGCGCGATTGCGGCGGCGATCAGCAGCCCCGCCAGCGCAACCCCGACCCAAGCGACGGCCGCCGTCGTCAGGATGACGGCCAGCGCGGCCAGGGCCAGCAAGGGCAGCCAGTTGCTGCGCGCGGCGCGCGGCGAGAAATCATAGGCTGCATCGAGGAGCGCCGGCGCGATGAAGAGCGCCAGCGCAAGCTGTGGATCGATGGCGACGCCCGGCGCCCAGGGCAGGGCCGCGACCAGCACGCCGGCCAGCGCCAGCATCGTCGGGTAGGGAATGCCCAGCCGCCGCGACAACTGGAGCAGGACCACGGCCAGCAGCACCAGGATCAGCATGTTCTCGAACAACGCCATCCGACTGCCTTTCCGCGTGCTGCGCTCTCGATCTTACGAAGGGAAGCGACCGAGACGCGCCGCCACTTCGGAAGCCGGCGAAAAAATGCCGACGGCGCAGGCCTCGACCTCGTTCAGTCCTGCAGATATCGCCACTTCACCATCCGCTCCCTCAGATCGAGGATCCGGCCGTCGACCGCGAAGGTCCCGTCGCCCCGATGGTGAAGCGTCCGCCGCTCGGTCCGTTCCGGATCGATCGAGATCGCGACCGCCTCGAGGATGAACAGGTTATAAGTCGCGACCATGCTGTCATCGGCGACGCGGCATTCGATATTGGCGAGGCACTCCGCGATGAGTGGCGCGGCGACCTTCTCGGCCGGTCGTGGCGTAAGGCCGAACCGCTCGAACTTGTCGACCTCGCTGCCGGAACAATTGCCGATATCCACGACCGTCTTGGCGAGATCGACCGTCGGCACGGCCAGCACGCACTCGCCGGTGCTGCGCAGCGCCCGGTGGCTGTGATCCCACGAGCCGATGATGCAGCCGATCAGGGGCGGAGAATGCTGGATCATCATGTGGAAGCCCATGGTCATCACGTTTGGGCGGCCACCTTGCGCTGTCGTCACCAGCACAATCGGACCAGGTTCGAGCAGACGATAGGCCTTGCTCGGGGGCATCGATTCCAGTGTCATCTGCTTCGCTCCGAGGCCGGGACAGCAGCAGCGCCATCAGGTTGAGCGCGGATCACTTCCGATGGTCTATCTCAAGGATCAAAGGCGCCACGGCGCCGGCTCTGACATCATCAGGAAGCGGCGCAGATCGAGATCCCCGTCAACGAGCTCGGGCACGTCGGCGACGAAGGCCCGCATATGCGGCAGATCGAAATGGGCCGCGAGATCGTCCGCAGAACGCCAGTTCTCGTAGACGCACCAGAGGTCGGCATCGATGTCCGACCGATGCACGTCGTAGTTGATGCATCCGGGTTCTTGTCGAGAGGGCACGACCAGATCGAGAAGCCGCCGGCCCAGCTCTTCTGAACGGCCGCTTCGAGCCCGGATGAAAGCGATGTTGGTGACCTGTGACACTTCGCTTCTCCTGACGGAATGCTCAGTGATTGCTCGCTCGGTCTCTCGGCAACGGCCGTACCCATGCCCGGATCGGCACCGCAGTGTCGATTTTCGCATTGTCACGCTACGCTACGTAGCGTATTCTCGTCAAGCTCAATCGATCTTTCGCCCACCCCCGGCCTCGGCGCTCAGGGACGACACGATGGTAGCCAGATCCGTGACAGCGACTGCAAAGCCCCCCGGCGCTCATCGCGCCGATGTCACCGCGACGATTCTCCGCGCCGCACTCGAACTCGGCGAGGAAGTCGGCTTCGAAGCCCTGACGATCGAAGGCATCGCCGGCCGCACCGGCGTCGCGAAGACGACGATCTATCGCCGGTGGCCGAACGTCGCGGCGATCGTGATGGACGCTTTCCTCGGCGAGATTACCAAGGCGGCACCGATCCAAAAGAATGCCACCGCGCGCGAGAGCTTCCGGGCTTCGATGAAGCTGCTGGTACGCGCCTATAACGGCCAGCAAGGCAGGATCATGCGGACATTGCTCGGACGAGCGCAGGTCGATTCACGCCTACTCGACGCGATGAAGCTGCGCTGGGTCGAGCCGCGCCGAGCCATCGCTCGCGAGATCATACGTGAAGGGATCGCGACGGGAGAGCTGAGGCCCGGCCTCGATCCGGACATCGTCCTCGATCTCCTCTACGGGCCGATCTACCACCGCTTTTTCATCCCCTATCTCGGCTCCGATCTCACCGACGCGTTCATCGATGCGCTGATCGAGGCCGTATTCGGCGGACTGGCTTCACCTCCGTCCTGAGCGGACGCCTCGCCTGCCGCCCAGCCGATTTGCGCAAAACCCCGACAGTCCCGGCAAAGGCCCGAGAGAAGGCAACGCCCGCCGGGGGCATATCGGTTCCACGCCAACACGGCGGGCCAAAATCGCTGCGGGATGGGCGAATTTGGCCGTTCTCAACCGCATCCCGCAAGGAGAGCTACCATGACCAACATCGTAGCGAACGTGAACGAGGTCGAGGGCAAGGTTGCACTCGTCACCGGCGCGGCGAGCGGCATCGGCCGCGCGATCGCCGAATTGCTGCATGCACGCGGCGCGAAGGTGGTCGCGGAAGACATCGACCCGGCCGTCAAGGAGCTGGAGCGGGACGGGCTCGTCGCCTTCGTGGCCGACATCACCGCAGACGGTTCGGCCGAGAAGGCGGTGGCGCTCGCAGTGAACAGGTTCGGCAAGCTCGACATCCTCGTGAACAATGCCGGCCGCATCATCTACAAGAACCTCGTCGACATGAGCCGCGAGGACTGGAACTGGCAGATGGAGACGAACGTCACCGGCGCCTTCCTTCACTCCCGGGAAGCGGCCAAGGCGATGATGCCGAACCGCGCGGGTGCGATCGTGAACATCGCCTCCTATGCGTCCTACTTCGCCTTCCCCGGCATCGCGGCCTACACGGCTTCGAAGGGAGCGCTGGCGCAGTTGACCCGGACGCAGGCGCTCGAAGCGATCGAGCACGGCATCCGCGTGAATGCGATCGGCGTCGGCGACGTCGTCACCAACCTGCTGAACCATTTCAGGGATGACGGGCGCGAGTTCCTCGCCGAGCACGGCAAGAACGCTCCGATCGGGCGTGCCGCTGATCCGGTGGAAATCGCCGAGATCGTCGCCTTCCTGGCCTCGGACCGCGCGAGCTTTATCGTCGGCTCGGTCGTCATGGCCGATGGCGGCATGAGCGTTCCGATCGGCTGATCGATCGCGACGGGACGGTCGCAGAACAGCGGCCGCCCCGATCTTCATCCGACGCTAACGAAACGCTTGCAGCTCTCAATCCTCTTACTCGTGATGAGCGGTGGTCCTCACGGCATCGATGAAAGCACGCAGAGCGGGGGCCATCTGCCTTTGCCGGGGATAACAGAGAAAGAACCCGGGATACGGCTCGCAATAGGCATCGAGCATTTTGACGAGCCGGCCAGCCGCAATCAGGTGATCGGTTTCCCGGTTCGTCGCAAAGGCGATGCCAGCATCGTCCAGGCAGGCTGCCAGCATCATCCCGCGGTCGTTCGCGATGATCGAGCCCTTCACCACCAGCTCGAACCAGTTTCCGTCGCGATAGAACTCCCAGGCGTACGGAAGGCTGTGGCCGGACCAACGCCACCGGATGCAATTGTGGTCCAGGAGCTGCTCCGGCGTTTCCGGCACGCCATGTTCCGCGATGTAGGTGGGCGTCGCCACCGGATGCTGGCAAAGCGCGCCGCCGATCTCGACCGCAATCATGTCTCGCTCGACCACCTCGCCCGGGCGAATGGCGACGTCCCACCCGCCCGAAACGATGTCGACAACCGCGTCATCAACGGTCACATCAACGATGATCTCGGGATAGGACCGGCTGAAGGTACCGAGCATGGGCGTGATGAATGTCTGCGCGGCTTGGCGCGCGGCATGGACACGTACCGTCCCGGACGGGGTGTCGCGAAAGCGGATGGCGCTTTCCAACGCAGCACCGATTTCGTCCATCGCCGGGCGCAGGCGAAGCAGCAGGGCCTCTCCAGCCGGGGTCAAGGCGACGCTACGAGTCGTGCGATTGAGCAGACGGATGCCCAGTCGTTCTTCGAGACTACGAATCGTCTGGCTGAGGGACGACGGCGTGATGCCGAGCCGCTCGGCGGCGCGGGTAAAGCTCAACTGCTCAGCAACGGTCACGAAGGTTCGCAGTTGTGCAAATTCGCTGCCCTGGACGGTCGGAGCCATCATCTCCTCACAAGCGATAAGCCGCGCTATTGCGTATCGCTATCGAAAAATAGCGCCGGTTTCATCTCGATTTTTAATCAGGAGTAATAACTTACGGCCTGGGGATCGTTCGTTCGCGCGCGCCAGCAACGTCAAGAGGCCTTTGGCCGTAGATATGAAGGCACGGCCGGCACGTCGCGATTGTGCGGCCAACAACCCAAATCAGGCGCTCTAGGGTGTGGAAGCGCCGATACCGGACATTAGGACATCGCCCGGAAACAGACATTAGTGGCTGGCGCAAATTAAGCCCGCTCTCGACCCCAAGCCGACGTCTGCCAGTTGCTCCGCGTATGGCCGATGGTGACGGGAGCAGGCATTCCTGAGGCGGAGCGGTGTCCTCGAAGCGGCCACTCATCGCCGAGAACGGCAAGCTCGATCAGGACGTGATCAGCGATGCTGGAGGAGTGCGCAAAACGGGAAGCCTGGCGCGAAGCAGCCGTGGGCGAGCGCGTGTCAAAGGTGGAGGACACCGATCCTTGCTGCATGGGCGACGGCATCCGTGCGGCTCACCGCATCGAGCTTCTCCAGCAAGGATGCGACGTGATACTTGGCGGTGTGCGCCGAAATGCCGAGCCGGCGGGCAATCAGCTTGTTCGATGCCCCCTCCGCCAGCAGCGCGAGGACTTCCAATTCCCGGGCGGTGAGTGCGATGCTGGCTTGCAGCTCCGTCGCCGCTCCCGGCGCGACGACGAGCGCGTCGGGTTCATCCTCCTTGCCGACCAGCTCGACCTCTTCGGCATCGGCCAGAACAGACGCGATCCGATCAGCGACGGCAGGGTCGGCCACGTCGACCGCCAGCCGCAACCGATCCTTCGCGCGCGGGTCTCTCAAGCCGCTGGCCTTTCACCGATTTGAAGCTTTGTCCGGTGCAATTGGCCGCCGCGCCGCAGCTCGATCTCCAAGAGCTTTCCGATGCTGTCGGGGCCGAGCGATCTCAGCAAGGATTGCAGCTTGCCGATGGGTTTGCCGTCCCAGCTCACCAGAACGTCTCCCTGATGAATATTGGCCGCCGCTCCGGGGCCCTCGGGGTCCACACTCATCACCATGACGCCTGAGCCATTGCCCTCGACCGAGACCGGATGCAGGCCGAGACCCACATAGCCGCGCGGAATCCGGCCATCGGTCTCCAGCTTCGCCGCGATGCGGCCGATCGTGACCGAGGGGATCACCAGGACGCGCCGACGTGGTCCGAACACCGTCATGCCGAAAGCCTGCCCGGCGGCGTCGACCGCAAGGCCGCCCTCAGCCGTCGACCGCAGGCGGGTATCGAGCTCGATGCGCGCGTCAATGTCGCCGCCGCGCATCGACTGCCAGGGCTCCCTACTTACGGAGACAACGCCGAGGGCCGCGGTCGGTGCGCCGCCCTCCGCCCCCAGGGCAAGGACGAGAGCGCCGGGCGCGAGCTGGGGTGACGCCATGGCGACAGGCTGCAGATCAGACCGGTCGATCCTGAGCACGGCGATGGCTGTGCTCGGGTCGCGCCCAACGGGATGGGCGACAATGCTCTCGCCACCGGGCAAGGTCACGCTCACGTCCCCGTCCTCGGCAAGGCTTTCGTCCGAGGTGACGATGAGACCCTCGCGCCAGACGAAGCCTGACGCCTGCATGCGATGGGATATGACCGAAACGAGGCTCGGCGCCAGACTCTGGACGATTCCTGCCAGCGCCGTGGAAACATCCTGTAGGTCTATGCTCATGGGGCCTCCGGAATGCTGGCGAAAACGCATGCAGTAGAGATGCGCCGGGGCCTGGATCTCGTCCACTAGCCAGATGGGCAGGCGAGGGCGGGAGCGGGCGGCTTACCGGGTGGGCGTGCGACCGGGAGCGCGCCGGGCTCAGCCCTTTTGCAGCGGGGTCCGGGTCGCCATATCCTGGCAAACAACGCAGGGCGGTTCCGCCAATGCTCGACGTTACACCTCGCTTCGTTCTCGACGAAGACGCCTTCGATTCGTCCACGCCCCCGCTCGCCCCCGCAGGCGACGGCGCGCTGCTCGATGCCTATTCGCTCGCCGTCACCGAGGTGGTGGAGCGGGTGGGCCCGGCCGTCGTGAGGCTTGATGTCCGCAGGCACGGGTACCGCTCCGGCTCCGGGTCGGGCGTGATCCTGTCGCCGGACGGGCTCATCCTCACCAACAGCCATGTGGCGCAGGGCTCGGCGCGGGTCGGCGTGCAGATGCCGGACGGGCGGCATTTCGATGCGCGTCTGATCGGCGACGACCCGGACACCGATCTGGCGCTCGTCCATGTCGAACAGCCCGTGAGCCTGCCGGCGGCCCGGCTCGGCGACAGCGGGCTGTTGAAGCGCGGACAGATCGCCATCGCCATCGGCAACCCGCTCGGCTTCGAGGCGACGGTGACGGCCGGCGTGATCTCGGCGCTCGGCCGCTCGCTGCGCGCCAAGAACGGCCGGCTGATCGACGATGTGATCCAGACCGACGCGGCCCTCAATCCGGGCAATTCCGGCGGGGCTTTGGTGTCGTCGCGGGGCGAGGTCGTCGGCATCAACACCGCGATGATCATGGGGGCGCAGGGCATCAGCTTCGCGGTGGCCTCGAACACGGCGAGCTTCGTGATGGGCGGCCTCATCCGCCACGGCCGGGTCCGGCGGGCCTCGATCGGCATCGCGGCGCACCCGGCCGTGATCACGCGCCGCATCCAGGTCGCGGCGGGCGTCGTTCAGGCGGCGGGCGTCATGGTCGACTCCGTCGAGAGCGGAGGCGCGGCGGATATGGCCGGCATGCGGGCAGGAGACATCATCGTGGCGGTCGACGGCACGCGCGTCTCCGGGGCCGACGAACTCGTGCGCCTCTTGGCCGAGGACAAGATCGGCCGGCCCACCGCCTTCGATCTGCTGCGCAATGGCCGCAGGCAGGTGGTCGAGCTCACGCCACGGGAGCGGTGGGGGGCTTAAGGCCCGCGACATGCTGCGCCTGGGGCGCAACAGGCCGCCGCCCTTCATCACGTCTCGGCATCCTGATGAAGCTGGCCGCCGCGCAGGAGCCGGCGCGCGATGTCGGCTGTCTGCAGGGCGGCGCGTTCGGTCGGCGAATGGGCGGCGAGGTAGCGCCCGACCGCGATCAGAATGCGCCGGCCCTCATCGGTATCGCCCCACTCGGCGAACTGCCGAACGCCCGCCTCGAGCATTTGATAGGCGTGGAAGCCCGCATCCTCGCGTAACAGGGCGTGCGCCAGGGTCGCGATCAGTGCGCGGGGCGGGTGACCGCGCGTCAGATGGCGCGCAATCAAGCGCCCGACCGTATCGACCTGCCGCTGCCGGTCGAACGCATCGAGCAGGGCAGCGCTGATCTCGGCGGCATCGGCGGGCAGGTCATCCAGCCTGTCGCTGTCCTCGCCGGGCATGCGCGCAGGCGGCACGTTGAGATAGCGCGCAAGATAAAGCGCCATGGCCCCATGCAGGATGCCCCGCACGCCGTCGCCGGGGCCGCGATGGTCCGCGGCCCCGGCGTCGATCCGCTTGAGCGCCTGGTGAATGGCGTTGGCATAGCTGAAGACATGGTGGGCGGTCTCCCAGTCGGCGTGCTCATTGGCGCTGCCGAAACGCGCCACGCGTAGCGCCGCCGCATAGGCCAACGACCGGCCGAGATCGACGGGAGATGCTCCTGCACGGACCGCCGTCTTGATCGCAGCCATGATTGCGTCCGCCTGGTCACCCAGCAGGCTTTCAGCCAGGGCCGTGTGATCCGCCCAGCGGCCAGCGCTGCCGGCGGCGTCGAACAGGTGCGGCAACTCGGAGGCGGTCTTAGCGCATAATGCGACGAGATCGGCCGGCTGGCGCCACGCGGTCGCCTCTTCGGCGCCACGCGCCGCCACCATCTGACCGACCACCGTCGGCAAGACGGCAGCTGCGTGCTCCCAGCCGATCAGGTCCAGGCATTCCAGCGCCTTGTTGATGAAATCGAGCGAATGCCCGCCGTCGGCGTAGGCGCGATCCGTGGCGGCCGCGACCAACAGCTCCGCGAGCGCGTTCGGCGCCGCGCCTGCTGCGATGGCGGTGAGCACGGTGCGCTCGGCTGCCTCGCGGTGGCGCACTTCCGTCCAGCGCCGGAGCCAGCGCCTGAGAGTGGCGCGAGCGGGCCGGCTTGCGAGCGGAGCGCGCTCCCGGCGCGGCGCTTGCCCGTCGCAGTCCGCGGCGACGCGGCGGGCCCCGTGGAACAGGGCGAGGTCGACGTCGTCCTCGCCCAATACCGGCAAGATGTTGCCGACGGCCGTGAGGATCGTCAGACCTATGCCCCAGCCGTCGCGGTTGGCGGCGCCGAACAGCGCAACCTGCCGCAGGATGTCGTGCAGCGGCACGCCCGCCGCCAGTTCCCCCTGCACGGCCTTGGCGACGACGAGGCTGAGATTGTGGGCGAGACCATCCTCGAGGCGGCTGCGCCAGTGTCCAGCGGGATCGGCATAGCCAAAACACGGGCTCACCCAGATCTCTCCGTCCGCGCGCACCTCGACGGGACAGGTCGGCACATCGTCCGCCCACAGATCGAAGGTGCAGCCGCTCGCCAGATCGAAACGGGCGTGGTGCCAATGGCAGGTCAGGATGCCGTCCTCGACGCTGCCGCGATCGAGCGGAAAGCCCATATGGGGGCAGCGATTGTCGAGTGCGAAGACGCGCCCGCCGTCGTGAACGACAAGGATCGGGCGATGGGGGCCGTGCACGACGAGCCGTCCCTTGGCCTTCAATTCCTGAAGACTGCCAGCGCGCACGAAGTCCTTGTCTTGCCTATCCATGGGCGGCTCCGGCCCGAGATCATCCGCAGCGCCATCCACTGACGCCTCTATGCGGCTCTACAAGAATGTAGTGACGACGCGCCCAAGTTTTACCCAGCGGCGAGTTTGGTCTGGTGGTTGGATTCGCCCTGCTGGCCTGTGTGGGCGCCGGAAGTTGAGGCGGAGTCTTGTCGGAGGCGGTGCTGGCTGGGGCTTCAACTAGAGCGAAGCGATGACGTGCGGTCCGTCGCCGTCGAGACGCTGTGGACAAAGTCAATGCAGCTGAGTCCGGGCTGGGAGCAAGTCTGTGAAGCGAACTTCTATACCAGCCGAGCGAGATCTCCTGCGGGACGATTGCTCAAAGGCCGAAGCGCATTTCATAACGGCACGCGCAACTTGCCCGAAGCAATTCTACGAATGGAGCGGCGTGCGAGTGGAGTTGAAAATCCGACGCAATAGAACGGGAGTGGTTGCTGCCTCGGACAAGCCTTCGTTCCAGATAAGTCAGTGCCGGTAGACCGCTGTCGGTCTCGCGCCAATTCCGGTCATTGGACTTCTGCCTAAAAGCAGACATCCGTCTCGCGCGAGCTGCAACATATCGGGCGCGAAGCCCTGGCGGGCACAGCTTAACAGAGGCATACCTGGCGAGACGGCAGCCTCAACAGGCCGAGTTGGCCTCTCAGTTCGCCATCTGCGAAACGAGCACCGGCTTCGCCCTGTAGATCTCCGGAAAGAAGCGTTTCAGGCTCTCGACCTTGGGAAGGTCGTGGATGACGATGTAGGGATGCGAGGGGTGCCGCGTCAGGAAATCCTGATGATAGGCCTCGGCCGGGTAGAAGGTACGCTCCGGCTCGATCTTCGTCACGATCGCTGCGTCGAAGGCGCGGGCCTGGTTGAGCTGGGCGATGTAGGCCTTGGCGATGCGCGCCTGCTCGGCATCGGCCGGGAAGATCGCCGAACGATACTGCGTGCCGGTATCCGGGCCTTGCCGGTTGAGTTGCGTCGGATCGTGGACGACGGAGAAATAGATCTGCAGCAGCTTCGCGTAGCTGACCTTGCGCGGATCGTAGACGATCCTGACAGCCTCGGCATGGCCGGTGCGGCCGGTGCCGACCTTTTCGTATTCGGCTGTGGCCCGTTCGCCGCCGGCATAGCCCGAGACGGCGCTGCTGACGCCTTCCACATGCTGGAAGACGCCCTGGACGCCCCAGAAGCAGCCGCCGGCGAGGACCGCGACCTTCTGCGTCTCGCCGGGCGCCGCCGGCTCGTCCATCACGGGCGCTGGAATGGCGCGGGCCTCCTCGGCCGCAGCCAGCGGCGAGAGTTTCAGGGCGACGGCGCCGAGCGCGGCAGCGGCGACGCCGATCAGGGCACGGCGGCTGACCCGGTGCATGGAGGAAGGAGCTTTGACGGGCATGGCGGGATCTCCGTGATCAGCCGAAGGTGAAGGCATAGGCCTGGGCGCCGGCATCGAGGAAGGTAATCTCGAAAGTGCGGTCCTTGATCGGGCCGCTTTGTCGGATGAGCTGGTAGAGGCGCTGGCCCGTGATGGTGCCGTTGCCCTCGGCGTCGACGTCGATGCCGCGATCGGCGCCGGGCGGCGCACCATCGATGGCGACACGGAAACGCACCGGCCTGCCATCGGCACCGGGGCCGAGCACGAGATGTAGATCGCGCGCATGGAAGCGATAGGTGATGCCGCCATCCGGCGCATCGAGCGCCGCATGTTCCTTGCCGATCGTCCATTGGCCGGAGAGGCCCCACTCGTTGAGGCGCGGCATGCCGGGTTCGTAGCGGCTAGCGGCATCCTCGACGGCGCCGCCCGGAGAGACGAAGTTCTCGGCGCGCTCGTAGCCGAGATAGGTCTCGGGCGAGTGGACATCGGCCTCGTTGGAGGCCATCTCCGCCCCGGATGCGCTGACCGAAACGGAGCCGGTTGCGACATCGGCCCGCCCGGCTTCGGCCAGAAGCTGCTGGATGACCTTCTCCGACTCCTCGTATCCGCCTTCTCCGAAGTGATGGTGGCGGATGCGGCCCTCGGCATCGATGAAGTAATGCGCCGGCCAGTACTGGTTCTTGAAGGCGCGCCAGATCGTATAATCGTTGTCGATCGCGACGGGATAGGCGATCTTCAGATCGGCGGCCGCCTGTTTCACATTGCCGATCCGCTTTTCGAAGGCGAACTCGGGCGCGTGAACACCGATCACGACCAGGCCCTGATCTTTGTACTTCTCCGCCCAGGCACGGACATAGGGGATGGCGCGCAGGCAGTTGATGCAGGAATAGGTCCAGAAATCGACCAGCACGACCTTGCCTTTGAGCCCGCCGGCTGTGAGCGGCGGCGAATTCAGCCATTCGACCGCGCCTGCAAGCGACGGCAGGGCGCCTTCGACCGGCAGGTCGGTCGCCGCACCCGAAGGTTTGGCCGCCATCATCGCCGGATTGGCACTCATCATCGCGGGCGCGTTGCCGCCCGTCATGGCAGTGTTGCCACTCATCATTGCCGGGCCGCCGGTCATCATGGCCGGGCCGTTGCCGGCCGTCATGGCGGGCGTGGAGGGCTGCGGTGCGGCAGCGGTGTCGAAACGGCTCAGCAACCGCTGTTCGAGCGAATTCGTGCTCGCCAGCGAAACCTGCGTCAGGAAACCGGTGTCGAGCCCCAGCGCGATCGCCACCACCGCGGCGAGAACCGCGACACCTGCGCCGCGGCGCAGCCATTCGCCGGCGCCGAGCGAGCGCTTCATCAGCGCGAAAACCCTGCCGCCGGCCAGAAGCGCCAGCGCGAGCGAGGTCGCGGCACCGGCTGCGTAGGCGAGGAGCAGCAGCGAAGTGCCTGCATTGGCGCCCTGCAGGGCGGCACCCGTCAGGATGAGGCCGAGGATTGGCCCGGCGCAGGGCGCCCAGAGCAGGCCGGTGGCGAGGCCCAGCAGCAGCGAGGGCAGGATAGCGCCGGAGCCGCTGCCGCCTTGCTCTGCCTCCTCCGACAGCCGTCCGCCCAGTGCCACGAGCGGGCGCGCGAAGCTGTCGGCCAGCCCCGGGAACAGCAGCGCGATGCCGAACAGCGCCAGCAGCGCCATGGCGGCCAATCGGCCGTACTGATTGGCCTCGACGGCCCAGCCGCCGCCGACTGCCGCCAGCGTCGCGACGCCAGCGAAGGCTAGCGCCATGCCGAGCAGCATCGGCAGCGTGCTGCGCAGGAAGGACTGGCCGGCCCGCGCGAAGACGAAGGGCAGCACCGGCAGGATGCAGGGGCTGACGATGGTCAGCACGCCGCCAAGATAGGCGAGCAGAAGCAGGGTCATCGGCGTGGCGTCTTCGCTCAGGTCGCCAGAGGCTTGAAGGCCATGGCGACCCCGTTCATGCAGTAGCGCAACCCCGTAGGTCTGGGGCCGTCATCGAAGACATGGCCGAGATGACCGCCACAGCGGCTGCAATGCACCGCGAGCCGGACCATTCCCAGTGACGTGTCGCGCTCGGTGCCGACGGCGGTATCTGCGATCGGCGCCCAGAAGCTCGGCCAGCCGGTACCGCTCTCGAACTTGGTCGTGGAGGAGAACAGCTCCTGGTCGCAGCCGGCGCAGGCGAAGGTACCCCGGCGCTTCTCCTTGTTGAGTGGGCTCGTATAGGGGCGTTCCGTCGCGCTTTGGCGCAGTACTGCAAATTGCTCCGGTGTCAGAAGCTTGCGCCATTCCTCGTCGCTGTGCCTGACGGAAAACTCTCCTGCCGCGTGGGCCCCGCGCGGGCGCCAAGCTAGGCTGGCACCGACCGCGCCGGCGGCTGTCGCTGCCAGAAGAAACCGTCTCGTGATCATGATCGCCACCTCGTTGCGCGAAGCGGCCCTGCTAGATCGCATCGCGAATTTATTCTGGGCGTTATATTGGACAGGGAATAGCGTTGGTCGCGGCGTTTTGATCGTATGTCATCGGCTTTCCATGCGAGTGGTATCGCCGCCGTCCACACGCCCCGGAAACCGCTGGGTGATCTCCTGCAGGAGCCAGCTGTTGCCGTCCGGGTCGCTGAAGGTGGCATAGGAGAGGTAGCTGCGCCCCTCTGGATCGCGGCCGTTGATCGCCGGCTGCCCCGGGCCAGCCCGGTGAAGCACCTCGCTCACCTTGGCGCCGCCCCTGACGAGTTGTGTCCGCGCCGCCTCGATGTCGGAGACAGCAAGGTAGAGCCCGCTCGCCGAGCCCGGCGCGGGGCCGCGGTGATCCCGGTGCCGAAATGGATCGAAGCCGGTGAGCTCGGAGGCGTGAACTGTACGACCCGGAAGCCGTCACTCACCGGGAAGTCGGCGTCCAACCGCCAGCCCAGGCCGCTGTAGAAGCTCTTCGCGCGATCAACATCGGCAACCGGGATGGCGACGACACGTTCCGCCGCCTCGGTGTCGGAGTCTTAGGTCGGCGCGATGCCCCCAATCTTGGTTAGGCCAATCGGTTTTTGGACATTACTGCTGGAAAGGGAGCGACGGATATAGCGTTCCGCCGCTCAGGGCGGGTCGATCTTGATGCCGGCGGCTCGGGTGAGACCGGCCCATTTGGGAAGCTCCGCCTTGATCGTGGCGGAGAATTTGAGAGGGCAGTTCCCGATCAGAGCGATGCTCATCTCCTCGAACCGCTTGCATAGCTCCTGGGCCACAAACAGGGTCAGGACCAAAGCCCACCATGCATTAGATTCGAACCGGGCCACCTAATGGGGCAGGCCACTCCCTCTCATCTTCCTGAACGATCTCAAAGGCGCACTCCAATCAGGAGGCAACATTGCGGGCCGTTTGACCGATTGCGTGCAAATTGTATACCGTTGTGTCTTCGGCAGATCGGAACGGAACAGAGATGTCAGGCTACGATACCATCATCCGCGGCGGAATGGTGATTACAGCTGCGGACCGCATCATCTGCGATGTCGGCATTCGCGACGGACGGATCGTCACGCTGGGCGAGGGCCTCGGCGAGGCTCGGCAGGTGATCGACGCGGCCGGCAAGCTCGTGCTGCCGGGCGGAATTGATGCGCATGTCCATATCGCGCAGTCTTCCGGCGAAGGCATCGTGATGGCCGATGATTTCGAGAGTGGCACGCGTTCCGCGGCGCTGGGCGGCACCACGACCATCATGCCGTTCGCCCTGCAGGAAAAGGGCGCCTCGATGCGCGAGACACTCAAGGCCTATCATGCCAAGGCTGATGGCGAATGCCATGTCGATGTCAGCTTCCACATGATCATCTCCGATCCGAGCGAGCAGCTTCTCGGTCAGGAACTGCCGGCGCTGGTCGAGGATGGCTACACCTCGTTCAAGATCTTCATGACCTATGAGGGGCTTGCGCTGAACGATCGTCAGATTCTCGACGTGATGTCGATCGCACGCGAGACCGGCGCCCTCGTCATGGTCCACGCCGAGAATTACGACGCCATCCGCTTCATGACCGAGCAGCTTGAGCGCGGCGGCAAGATCGCACCGAAATACCACGCGACCTCGCGCCCCATCCCGGTCGAGCGCGAGGCGACGCACCGCGCGATCTCCCTGGCCGAACTCGTCGATGTGCCGGTGATGATCGTCCATGTCTCGAACCGCGAGGCGATGGAACAGATCCGCTGGGCAAAGGACAAGGGCCTGACCATCTTGGGCGAGACCTGCACGCAATATCTCGTGCTGACCGAGAAGGATCTCGACGGGCTCGGCATGGAAGGCACGAAATATGTCTGCTCGCCGCCCCCGCGCGACACCGCGAGCCAGGAGGCGTGCTGGGAGGGTTTGCGCAACGGGACCTTCACGGTGTTCTCCTCCGATCATTGCCCGTTCCGCTATGACGACCCGCAGGGCAAGCTCACCCCCAAGGGCAAAACGAGTTTCCGCTGGGTGCCGAACGGTATTCCGGGCGTGGGGGCCCGCTTGCCCATCCTGTTCTCGGAAGGCGTCTCGAAGGGGCGCATCGATCTGGAGACCTTCGTCGCGGTTACCGCGGCGAACCCGGCCAAGACCTATGGTCTCTATCCCCGCAAAGGCGTGATTGCCGTCGGTGCCGACGCCGACATCGCGATCTGGGATCCTAACAAGCGCGTGACCCTGACCCACGACCTGATCCGCGACGGCGCCGACTACACGCCCTATGAAGGGCGCGAGATCACCGGGTGGCCCGTTGTCACCATGGTGCGCGGCAGCGTCGTAGTCGAGGATGGCCGCCTCGTTGGCCGCAAGGGACACGGCATCCACCTGTCACGGGCGCGCTCACCCTTTGCGGCGCGCAGCGCGACGATGCGGACGCCGTCATGAGCGACGCCGATCCAGTGGAGACCGGAGAAGCGGAAGTCGTGCGTTCCGGCGCCTTCAACCTCTCGAACCTTGCCTACAACGCGATCTCGGAGATGATCCGCCGCCGCCGCTTGCGCGGCGGGGAGATGATCGTCGAGGCGCGCCTGGCCGAGAGCCTCGGTATCTCGCGCACACCCCTGCGCGAGGCCTTGCAGCGTCTGGAAGGCGAAGGGCTTGTCATCAAGGGAACTGGGCGTTCCTATCTGGTACGCAATGTCGACCTGGGGGAATATCTGCAGAGCTTGAAATGCCGCGAGATTCTGGAGCCTGAAGCAGCATCGCTGGCGGCGGGGCGCATCCCGGCGAGTGAAATGGTCAAGGTGCGGGCCGAGATCAATCAGCTGCGCACGGCTGTGCCTTATCATACCGACGCGCATTGGGCGTCCGACGACAATCTGCACGAGCTTTTCGCCCGTCATTGCGGCAACGAGGTGCTTGCCGATGTGATCCGCAAGCTCAGGGTTACGACGCGCCTGTTCGAGATCGCGCGCCTGGCCGATCGACTGGAGCCGGATTTGGTCGAGCATCTCGCGATTGTCGAGGCTCTGGAGCGGGAAGATCCCAAGGCCGCGCGCCGGGCCGCGCAGAACCATGTCCGCAGCCTCGGCAAGTCGGCGCTCGATACGGTTCGCTGAGCCTCGTGCTTGCCGCGAACTGCGGGCATCCGTGTGTCCGTCGCTCAGTGGCGCAAGATCTTCGACACGAAATCGCGCGTGCGCTGCTGTTGCGGGGCGTCGAAGATCTGCTTGGGCGCACCGGTTTCGACGACACGGCCACCAGCCATGAATACGACCTTCGAGGCGACTTCGCGGATGAAGGCCATTTCATGAGAGACGATCAGCATGGTCATGCCCTCCCGCGCCAGCACCCGGATCGTGTCCAGGACTTCCGAGACCAGTTCCGGATCGAGCGCAGCCGTCACCTCGTCGAGCAGTAGGATCTCCGGCTTCAGCGCCAGCGCGCGGGCGATGGCGACGCGCTGCTGCTGGCCGCCCGACAATTCGTCGGGATAGCGCGAGAGCTTGTCGCCCAGGCCGACCTTGGCCAGCAAGGCCTTGGCTTCCGCCTCGGCCTCGGCGCGTGGCCGCTTCTTGATCTTCACTGGCGCGATGGTGACGTTTTCCAGAACCGTCATGTTCTGGAAGAGGTTGTATTGCTGGAACACGATGGCGATGCGGTCTCGCAGGCGGCGCAGCGCTGCCTGATCGGCGTAGTTCACGGACTTGTCGTCGAGTTTGACCGCGCCGCCCGATGGCGGCAGCAGCCCCATGAGCACGCGCAGGATCGTGCTCTTGCCGGAGCCTGACGGCCCGATCAGCCCGATGATGTCGCCCCGGCCGACCGTGAGATCGATGCCGGAGAGTACGGGCAATTTGCCGTAGTGGGCGTCAAGCCCCGCGATGTCGAGATGATGCAAGTCTGGCCTCCAGCCTGGCACCGAACCGTGCCAGCGGATAGGAAATGGCGAAATAGACGATGAGGATCGCGCCGAAGCTGAGCGCGGCCGAAAAGCCCTTGTTGTTGAGGACCTTGCCGACGAAGGTGAGCTCCACCACGCCGATCTGCGAAGCCAGCGCCGTGTCCTTGATGAACATCACGAAGAAGCCGAAGGCCGGCGGCAGGATGATGCGCCAGGCCTGCGGCAGCGCGACGTAGCGGATGGTTTCGAACAGGCTGAAATTCATCGTCGCCGCAGCTTCCCATTGGTTCCGATGGACCGCATTCAGGCCGCCGCGAATGATCTCGCCCAAGAAGGCGCCTGCGATGAGCGTCACGGTCACGGCCGCGACGACGAAGAGCGGCACATCTTCGCCCGTCGCTTGGAAGGCGAAGAAGCACAGCATCAGCGTAACCAGGAAGGGAACGCGGCGGAACAACTCCGTGAAGCCGATGGCAAGCAGACGCAACGGCAGCAGAGCCGGGCTATGAGTTAGGCGCGTCATGGCCAGGGCAAGGCCCAGCAGGGAGCCGACGACGCAACCGAGCGCCGAGAGCGCGAGCGTCGTCAGGGCCGCCTTGGCGATGAAGACGAGGTTGTAATAGGTCGCGAAGCGCGGCCACTCCTCGATGATCTGCGACAGCATCAGATCAGCCCCGTGCGAGCGCGGAAGGCATAGCGGCCGATGGCCGCGAGCAGCACGGAAGCCGTAAGAGTCAGCGCGACATAGAACAGCGCAGTGACCGAAAAGATCTCGATCGATCGGAAGGTCTGCGAATTGATGTTGAAGGCCTGGCCGGTCAATTCCTCGACGCCGAAGACGGCGGCCATGGACGTGCCCAATGTCATGATGATGAAATGGTTCGACAGCGGCGGGAACAGCACGCGCGCCATATGCGGCAGGATCACGTAGCGAATCTGCTGCAGCCGCGAGAAACCGAGCACCTCGGCCGCCTCCATCTCGGAGACGCGCCGGCTCTCGAAGCCCGCTCGCTGGATCTCGGTGAGATAGGCGCCGGCGTTCAGCGTCATGCCGATGAGCACGGCCGCGAAGGAGGAGAGCAACACGCCCATGTCGGGCAGCGCGAAATAGAGGAAATAAATCTGCACGAGCTGCGGCGTGTTGGTGAAGAACACGACATAGACGTTGACGATCCGGGTGAGCCAGCGCGGCCCGAAGGACTTCACCGCCGCGCAGGCCGTCCCGATCGCGAGGCCGCCGCAGAAGGAAAGGACCGCGATCTGCAACGCGATCCACGCCCCGTCGAAAAGGCGCGGAAGGAACGGCCAGATCTGGCCATATTGCAGCGTGTAGCTCATGGCGACCCGAATGGCTGCGTCCGGCCGGCGATACCGGCCGGACGATGGGCTTTTCCGAAGGCGATCAGAAGTAGGGCGTAACGCCCACGGGCTTCAGCATGTCCATGCCGAACCACTTCTTCCAGATCTCGTCGGTCTTGCCGCGGCGGTGCAGTTCGAAGATCGCCACGTTGAGCCAATCCTTCAGGCCGGTCGAAGCCTTGGAGACGCCGAGGCCGCAATAATAGATGTCGATTGGCGTCTCTACGACCTTCCACTCGACCTTGTGCTTGGCCATGTGCTCGCCCATGAAATCAATCACATCGATCATCGCCGTGCCTCGGCCCTGCGCGAGCGCGCGTACGGCGTCGGGATAGTTGTCGAGCAGGGTGACCTTGGCGTTCTTGAGGTTGTCCTCGATGAACTTGACCGGCGTCGAGCCGCGCACCTGCACGAAGGTGACGCCCGGATCGTTGAACTGCTTCCAGTCGGTGAAGGGCTTGTCCTTCGTGGTCAGCACTCCGAGCACTTCGGTGTGGACCGGGACGGTGAAGTCGATCACCTTGGCGCGCTCGGGATTGCGCGTCATCGCGCCCATCACGAAGTCGATCTTGCCGGACACCACGAAGGGGATGCGGTCCGGCGAGCCGGTCTGAACCACTTCAAGCTTCACGCCGAGTATCTTGGCGATCTCAGTGGCGAAATCGACATCGAAGCCGACGATCTCGTTCTTGTCGTCGAACTTGCCGAGCGGTGGCAAGGTCGGGTTCACGCCGACGCGGATCGTGCCCGATTTGATGATCTCGTCCAGCGTCCGCGCCTCGACGGAAGCCGGGGCAGCCAGGCCCGTCAAGCCGATGGCGACAGCGCCGGCGGCGAGCAACTTCTTCAACATGCTTGCATTCTCCCGAAGAGCCGTTGCGCGATGGCAGGATTCAGCGCCGCCGCCATTGCATGAACGGTAGACAGTTTGTATACATTCATGCGATCTGTAAAGTGCCAAATGGCGTCACGTCCTGCTCGATCCGCAGGCAGGCGAGGATGGGTTCGCGCGGTGATGAAGCGTCTTGTGCAGGATGGGCGACCGCTCGTCGCGATCATGGTCGATGGCGAGGTCGTGGACGCTCGCGCTGGTGACCCGTTGGCGACGGCGCTTGCGCTGGCTGGGCGCATGCGGCTGCGGGCGAGCCCCAATGCCGGCGCGCCGAGAGGCGCCTTCTGCCATATGGGCGTCTGCCAGGAATGCGTGCTCCACGTCGATGGGGCCCTGCGGCAAGCCTGCCTGACGCCGGTTCGCGCCGGCATGGCGGTCGAACTGAGGGGTGTCCCGTGACGCATGACCTGATCGTGCTTGGAGCCGGTCCGGCCGGCGCCAACGCCGCGATGGCGGCGCGGAGGGCCGGGCTGAAGGTGATCCTGCTGGATGAGCAGGACAGCGCCGGCGGGCAGGTTTGGCGCCAGCCGCTGCCCGGCCTCGAGGGACTGCCCGTCTCGCCGGAGATACGTAGCGGCGACGCCCTGAGGACTCAGCTCTCCGCCGCGGATGTGGATTTGCGCTTCGGCCGCAGGATCTGGTCGGTCGGGCGACGGTTCCGCGTCGATGCGCTCGGTCCACAGGGCAACGAGACCGTCGAGGCGCCGAGCCTGATCGCTGCGACGGGCGCACATGAGCGCGTCGTGCCATTTCCGGGCTGGACCTTGCCGGGCATCATTGGCCTGGCCGCCGCGACCGTGCTGATCAAGTCGCAGGGCGTGACACCGGGGCGGAAGGTCGTCGTCGCCGGTTGCGGACCACTTCTCGTCGCCGTCGCGGCTGGTATCCTAAAGCTTGGCGGTGACGTGGCGGGAATCGTCGATCTCGCCGGCCGCCGCGATTGGCTCGCGGCTCTGCCATCATTGGCCACGCAGCCAAGGCTGCTCGGGCGCGGCGCGGGCTGGGGGTTGAAGATCGGCGCGGCGCGCATTCCTGTCCATTTCGGCCATGCTGTGAAGGCGGCGCAGGGTCAACATGCGCTGGAGCGCGTCGTGATCGCCCCAGTCGATCGCGACGGGGCATATGCGGCAGGGCCGGAACTCGCCATCGAGGCCGACGCGCTCTGTGTCGGCCATGGTCTCGTTCCGGGCGCCGAGGTCACGAAGCTCCTGCGCGCCGAACATCGCTTCGATCGCTTACGGGGCGGCTTCGTCCCGGTGCTCGACGCCTATGGCCGGACCTCCATCGCCGGACTCTATGCCTGCGGCGACGGCGCCGGTCTTCGCGGCGCCATCGTTGCCGAGCAGGCCGGGCGTTTGACGGGATTCACCGCTGCTCATGATGCTGGCGTCGTGCCCAACGACCGGTTTGCTCAAGTCGCAGGTCCGATCCTGGCCGCGATTTCGCGTGCCCGCCCGTTCTCGGACGCGATGGCCGGCATCATGGCGCTTCGTCCGGCACAGGTCGCGGCGATCGCGCCGGAGACGGTAGTCTGCCGTTGCGAGGACGTGACGCGCGGCGAAATTGATGCGGCTCATCGGGCGGGCGCGCAGGACGTCAACCAGCTCAAGCATTTCACCCGTTGCGGCATGGGCCCGTGCCAGGGCCGTATGTGCGGCGACATCGCGGCCGAACTGCTGGCGAGCAAGGTCGGCTCGCGCGAGCAGGTCGGCTACTGGACCGGAAGGCCGCCGCTGCGGCCCGTGCCGTTCGACGCCCTGATGGGCGCCTTCGATTATTCCGACATCCCCATACCGGAGCCCGCACCGCTGTGATCCACGATCTCGCCGTCGTCGGAGGAGGGGTGCATGGCGCCACCGTCGCGTTGTTCGCGGCGCGCGGCGGCATGGACGTCGTCCTACTGGAGCGGGGCGCGCTCTGCCGCGAGGCCTCGGGCGTCAATGCCGGCACGCTGACGATGCAGATGACCCGCGTCGCGCTCATCCCCTATGCGCTGCGCGCCCATGCGATGTGGGCCTCGGCGCCCGATTGGCTCGGGCACGATGTCGGCGTCGGCGTCTGCGACGGCCTCTCCCTTGCCTTCACCGAGCGGGAGGAGGAGCTCCTTACCTATCGCGCCGGCAAGCGGCGCGAGGCCGGAGCACCGATCGAGCTGATCTCGGGCGCTCAGGCCAAAGCGGTCGAGCCCGGCGTCTCCGATAAGGTGCGGTTGGCGGGCTATTGCCGCGTCGATGGCTTCGCCAATGCCTATCTGACTGGCGTCGCCTATCGTCGGGCGCTTCTCGACGCGGACGTCACACTGCGCGAATACACGCCCGTTTCCGGCGTCGAGCGCGACGCGGGGAGCTTCACGTTGCAAACGCCGACCGGGCTGGTGTGCGCACGCCGCATCGTGCTTGCAGGCGGTGTCTGGCTCGAGCCCATGCTGGCCTGGCTCGGCGTGGGGCTCCCGATCAAGACGCTGGTGAACCAGCTCGCGGTCAGCGAGCGCGTCGCGCCGGTCATGCGCACGGTCGTCGGCATCGCCAACGGCTTGCTTTCGCTCAAGCAATATCCACACGGCACGGTGGTGATCGGCGGCGGCTGGCAGGGCATTGGCGATCGCGAGCGCGGCGGCGTCGAACTACTGCCCGAGCGGCTCGTCGGCAATGTGCGGCTTGCCTGCCACGCCATCCCGGCGCTGAGGAGCGCGAGGCTGGCGCGCGCTTGGGCCGGGCTCGAAGCGGAGACCCGGGATGCGCTGCCGGCCGTGGGACCGGTACCGGGCGTCGAAGGCGCCTATGTCTGCGGCAGCGTCCACTCCGGCTATACGAGCGGCCCCTACATCGCGCGCCTGCTCGCCGACCACCTGCTCGGACGCGAGCCCGAACTTCCGCTCTTTCCGATCGATCGCCTGCTTACGACGGGTGAACAGCTGCGAGACCATGCATGATCCGATCCTTTCTCGACCGCCTGCGCGGCATCCATGCGGCGACGATCGTGCCGATGAAGCCGGATTTCTCGATCGACGAGGATGCTCTGGCGGCACATATCTCTCGCGTCGCAGCCGTGCCGGGCATCAACGGGCTGCTGGTCAACGGCCATGCTGGCGAGAATTTCGTGCTGTCGCTTGCAGAGAAGCGGCGCGTCGTCGAGATCGCACGCGAGCACTCCCCAGAGGACTGTCTCATCGTCGCCGGAGTGAACCACGAAGCCAGCCTCGAAGCGGCACGCGAGGCGGCCATGCTTCAGCAGGCCGGGGCCGACGGCCTGCTGGTCTTTCCGCCCAATAGCTGGGCGCTTGGCCATGCCGATGCCTGTGTGATCGAGCACCATGAGCGCGTGCGCGATGCCACGCACGCGCCGCTCATGCTCTATGGCGCGCCGGTAGGCGCAGGCGCGATGGCCTATTCTCCGTCGGTGCTGCGGCACTTGGTGATGGATCCGCGCTTCGTCGCGATCAAGGATGGCAGCTGGGAAGTGGCCGCCTATGAGGAGAATCTGCGGTTGATCCGCGGGCTTCGGCCTGATTTCAGCGTGCTAGGCTCGGGCGACGAGCATCTACTGACAAGCTACATCATAGGCAGCGCCGGCAGTCAGGTCAGCCTGGCGGCCGTGGTGCCCGAGCTCGTGGTCGCGCTCTGGAACGCAGCCGAGGCGGGGGATTGGACGGAAGCACGCGCCGTGCATGAGCGGCTCTACCCCCTGTCTGTCGCGGTCTATCGCGACGCACCCGGCGGACGCGCCACCGCGCGTCTCAAAGCCTGCCTGAAGCTTCTCGGACGTCTGTCGCACGACACAGTGCGGCCGCCGCAGCCTTCCGCGACCGCGGAAGAGCTAAGCACGCTCTCCGCGGCACTGCATATCGCCGGATATCCAACTGACATGCGCGGAACGGAGCAGTGACATATCGGTCGGAGTGCCGTCGAAGATTGGCCATCGTGTCTGAGCGGCCCCCTTCGAAATCGTCGATGTGAACGACGGTCGAACCGTCCGCCTCCTGCCAGGAGATCGCAGGTGCCACCGAAAAGGTGGCGCCACTGAAAGTCGACAGTCGCAGTGCCACCTGCGCGGCGCTGATGAGGTTGCGGCCGCGCTGCATACGATCGAGGACTAGCTTGCCGCTTTCCGGTGACATTTATCCCTGCTGGACGGTCCGGCTCGTCTCATGAACGGCGACGTGCTGAAGCGCGGCATCCTTCGCGCGCCAGCGATGCCAAGCGAGATGCAGCAGAAAACCGGGCACTGGAACAGGTGGCAGGAAGGATACGAGCCCTTCGAAGTCGGGCAGGATGCGCGAGGGCAGCAGGGCGATCATGTCCGAGCCCAGAAGCAAGCCCGGCACCATCTGGAAGTTCGGCGCCGTGACAGGCCACGGCTTACCCATTCGGCGTCGACCGGCGTGCGCGTGTCGCCCCGGCCCGAGACAAGGATATGCGGATAGCCCTGAAATGTCCGGTTACGGGCGGCGAGGCAGAGTCCGCAAATGGCGCGGACGAGAACGAACTTTGTTGCTTCTCAGTTCGAAGCTTACCCCGCCTGCCCAAAGCTCATTTACTGACTGTGTCAGCTCAGCCGAGGCGAAGCGTCGTACCTGGATCGAAGGCGTCTTCAGCCCGCGCCAACCGCCACGGCCATAGCGCTCGACATAGGCTTTGAGGGCACGCACACGCTGGCCCGGGCGAAGCGATTGCGGATCGCCATGGTCGAGCATCACCGCTGGATCCCGGGCAATGATCCCTGGCTGAATGCCGCCGACCATGTCTATGTCGAGCCGGAAGGCGGCTATCTGCGGCCGGAGAATTGTATTGCCGCGCAACTGCGCCTCGCCGTCGCGGCCGGCGCATCCCTAGCGCTTGACACTCACGTCCGGGAGATCGTTCCGCACGAGGATCATGTCGAACTGCGGACCGACCACGACACGATCCGCGCCGGCCGCCTCGTCGTGAGCGCGGGAGCCTGGGCCGGCAAGCTGCTCGGTCCCACTTTCGAGGGCCTGCTGCGCCCCACGCGCGAAATCCTGCACTGGTACGGCCTGGATGCGGCTGCAACCCCGCCTGGGACGACGCGCCCGTCTTCATCTGGGCGACAGGCGTGCGGCAGGGCTTCTATGGCTTCCCGGCCATGGATGGTCAGGATAGCCGGAGCCGCAGCGAAGAAGGTGTAAAGTCCGCCGATGACGAGGCCCACCGACAGAGCGGGGAAAAGAAAGAGCGGATCGAAGGCGAGGCGACCGTAGGCGGATGCCACGGCTGAAGCCGTAAGGGTTGCTCTGCGGTCTGCGGGATGGGTTTCGCCGACGCTCGTGGAATAGTGCAGTCCAAGCATCATGCCAAACGCCGCCACGACCAGGAACGTGACCCGCCAGCCGAACAGACCGTCGAGCGCACCACCGAGTAGCGGCGAAAAGCCAGGTGCGGCCGCTCCGGCGATCATGGTCAGCGCCAAAGCCCGCGCGAGCGCTTCTCCATCGAACAGATCACGAGCGATCGCGCGGGACAGGACCGAGGCCGCGCAGGCTCCGAGTGCCTGAATGACGCGGCCGAGAACGAGGAGGGACAAGGTTTCCGCAAGAGCACAAAAGATGCTACCGGCGGCGAAGACCGCGAGGCCGCCCAGCACCAGCCATTTGCGACCGAAGCGATCGGAGAAGGGACCGACCACAAGCTGCCCGAGTGCGAAGGCGACGAAGAAGCTGCTCAGCGTCAGGCCGAGTTCCTGAGACGATACGCCGAGGCTGGCGCCGATCCGCGGGAAGGCGGGCAGGATGATGTTGGTTGCGAGTGAGCCAAGGGCAGCCAATCCCGCGAGGAGGAAAATGGTACCTCTCGTCAGCGGGCGCTCGGCAACCGAGGGCGTGGTCGGCAGCGAGGACATCAGGGCTTCCTGACCTGCGCACGAAGTTCAGCCACTTGCGCTTCGAGAGTCCTGACCCGCCTCTCAACGAAGTCGAGTTCAGTGATCTCCATGGCTTGCTCAAACTGCCGAAGGTTCTCCAGCCATCGGCGCCAAGTGGTTCGTGAAAACAACGCTGCAAATTCGAGTGGATCATTTGAAAAGGTGTCCTCTGTTGCCGTGCGTGAGCGTTCCGGCCGACGACATCGTCATTGATGCGACCGAGACGGTTCGTTGTTCGCATGTGCCTCCGTCAGAACACTGTCCGCGGCCGCTTGGAGGAACTGCTTCGACAGCCGCTCGTCGTTGATGGCCCGGGATAGGACGACCGCGCCGACCATGGTCGAGAGAATGGCCATGGCCTTGCCGAGCGGCTGCTCGCCATCGGCTTCGCCAACCCATTGGCCGAGCAATTCGAGATGCTCCCGGATTCCGGCCTCGAACGACGCCTTCACCTCACTCCCTTGCCGGGCAGCATCCGAGCCGAGCGCCACGATCGGACACCCATCCATCTTCTCTTCGCGATGTCCCGAACTGAGGTAAAACGCGATCACCGCGTGGAGCGGATCTTGCGGATTGGTCTCGGCTGCGGCGGCCCATCGGCCGAAAGCACTCTCCAGCGCTCGCCTCGAGGCCTGCGCCGCGAGATCGTCCTTAGATGCAAACTGCTTGTAGAAGGCCCCCTGGGTGAGCCCGGCGCTCTCCATCAGGTCCTTGAGGCCGATGCCGTCGAACCCGTGCTCCCGAAAGAGACGGCTCGCCACATTGATCACCGTCTGCCGATTTTCCTCCGCCTGAACGCGACTGACCCGCATCGAGACCTCCATAATTAGATTGCGTTTGACATCTATAGAGAATATAGAGTGCGAACGCAATCTAATTGGTGCAAGGCGATGAGCAAGAGGAAGAGGTCGGTTATCGCGTTCGGAAGCGTCCTGGTCGCAGCAGGGGCGGTGGCTGCATTCATCGTGCTCTCCACGCGTCCGCAGAAGGCCTCCGCCGTGGGAGATCCACGGCAGGAACCTCCGATCGTCAGGTTGGCGAAAGCGATGCGCGTTTCCGGCTCGGAACGCGGCTTTACGGGCGTCATCGGAGCGAGAGTGCAGAGCAATCTCGGCTTTCGCGTTCCCGGCAAGATCGTCGAGCGGCTCGTGAATGTCGGGCAGCAGGTCAAGGCTGGCGAACCGCTCATGCGGATTGACGAAACGGACCTTCGCCTGGCGCTTACGGCGAAACGAAACGCCGTTGCCGCAGCGCGAGCCGCCGTCGTTCAGACCGACGCGGATGAGCGGCGTTATGCCAATCTGGTCAACAATGGCTGGGCCTCTCGCCAACGCTACGAGCAGGCAAAGGCCGCCTTGGACACGGCCAAGGCGCAACTCGCGGCTGCTGAAGCCGAAGCCCGGGTCGCCGAGAACGAGGCGACCTATTCGGTCCTGGTAGCGGATGCGGATGGGACCGTGGTCGAAGCTCTTGGAGAACCCGGGCAGGTCGTTTCCGCCGGGCAGACCGTCGTCCGCTTGGCCCAGGCCGGTCCGCGCGAAGCCGTGGTCGCTCTTCCGGAAACGATCCGGCCGGCGATCGGGTCGGCAGCCGAAGCGAGTGTGTATGGGAGCGATGGGCGTCCTCATACCGCGCATCTCCGGCAGTTGTCGGATTCAGCCGATGCCCTGACCCGGACGTACGAGGCCCGCTATGTCCTGGACGGAGAGGCCGCAGCGGCTCCACTCGGCGCGACCGTGACCGTTCGCGTTGCCAGTCAGGCAAACCGACCCGAAGTGCAGGTTCCGCTCGGCGCCGTTCTCGATGACGGGAGGAAGACCGGGGTATGGGTGGTGGACGGCGCCAGCTCGACCGTCCGTTTCCTGCCCGTCAAGCTCACCCGGGTGAGCGGGGAAACCGCCACGATTACCGGAGTGAATCCCGGCGATCCGATCGTTTCGCTTGGAGCTCATCTCCTACGGGAGGGGGCTCGCGTCAGGACCGGCTCTGACGACGGGAGCAAATGATGAGTTTCAATCTTTCCGCGATTGCCGTTCGCGAACGTGCCGTCACGCTGTTTTCCATCCTCCTGCTCGTAGCCGCCGGTGCGTACGCCTTCTTCATGCTGGGCCGGGCGGAGGACCCCAACTTCACCATCAAAACCTTGACGGTCACGACCGCGTGGCCGGGCGCGACCGCGCGAGAGATGCAGGATCTCGTCGCTGAACCGCTGGAGAAGCGCATCCAGGAGCTGACCTGGTACGACAGAGTCGAGACAACCACGCGTCCGGGCTACGCCTATATGACGGTCACGCTGAAGGACAGCACTCCGCCGTCGGCGGTGCAGGAGGAGTTCTACCAGGCCCGCAAGAAGCTGGGCGATGAAGCTCGCAATCTGCCGCCAGGCGTACTCGGCCCGTTCGTCAACGACGAATATTCGGATGTCAGCTTCGCGCTTTATGCGCTCAAGGCGAAGGGCATGCCGATGCGCGAGCTGGTCCGGCAGGCCGAGTTGATCCGCCAGGACCTTCTGCACGTGCCGGGCGTCAAGAAGATCAACATCCTGGGCGAGCTCCCCGAACAGATCTTTGTCGAGTTTTCATTCGCCAAGCTGGCGACGCTCGGTGTCTCGGCGCAGGACATCGTCGGCGCCCTGCAACGACAGAACACCGTCACTCCGTCGGGTTCGATCGACACGCGAGGACCGCGGGTCTTCATCCGGATTGACGGAGCCTATGATGGCGTCCAAGCGATCGCCGACACTCCGATCGTTGCAGCGGGAAGAACGCTGAAGCTCGGCGATGTGGCCGATATCCGCCGTGGTTACGAGGATCCTCCGAGCTTTCTCATTCGGCACGAAGGCGAACCCACCATCATGCTCGCGGCGGTGATGCAGGAAGGCTGGGATGGCCTCGCCCTGGGCAGGGCGCTGGAGGCGAAGACCGCTGCCATCGCGCAAACGCTGCCTCTCGGGATGACGCTCGACAAGGTTTCGGATCAGGCCGTCAACATCGCCTCAGCCGTGGACGAGTTCATGCTGAAGTTCGCGATGGCGCTCGGCGTCGTGCTGCTCGTGAGCCTGCTCAGCCTCGGTTGGCGCGTCGGTATCGTGGTGGCGGCGGCGGTCCCTCTGACGCTCGCCGTCGTATTCCTCATCATGCTCGAAACCGGCCGGTTCTTCGATCGGATCACGCTAGGCGCCCTTATCCTCGCGCTCGGCTTGCTCGTCGACGATGCCATTATCGCCATCGAAGTGATGGTGGTGAAGATGGAGGAGGGCATGGACCGCATCAAAGCTGCGGCCTATGCCTGGAGCCACACGGCAGCGCCGATGCTGTCGGGAACGCTCGTGACGATCGCCGGGTTCCTCCCGGTAGGCTTCGCCCGCTCGACCGCCGGCGAATATGCCGGGAACATCTTCTGGGTCGTGGGCTTCGCCCTCATCGTCTCCTGGATCGTCGCGGTGGTCTTCACGCCCTATCTCGGCGTCAAAATGCTGCCCGCGATCAAACCGATCGAAGGCGGCACCCACGCGATCTACGACACACCGAATTATCGGCGCCTCCGGAGAGTCATCAGCCTGGCCGTGCGCCACAAGTTCCTGACCTGCGCCGTCGTCGCCATCGCCTTTGCGTTGGCCGTTGTCGGCATGGGCGGAGTGAAGCAGCAGTTCTTCCCGACCTCCGATCGTCCGGAGGTGCTGGTGGAGGTCCGCCTGCCGGAAGGCACCAGCATCGAGACAACGACCGCTACGGTTAAGACTCTCGAGGACTGGTTGAATCGCCAATCCGAGACAAAGACCATCACGAGTTACATCGGTCAGGGTGCTCCGCGCTTCTTCTTTGCCATGGCGCCGGAACTGCCGGACCCGGCATTCGCCAAGGTCGTCGTTCGCACTCCGGACGCAGAGGCACGCGAGGCATTGAAGCACCGGCTGCGAGAGGCGGTCGCACAAGGACTTGCGCCGGAAGCCTATATCCGCGTCACACAACTTGTGTTCGGCCCGTACACACCGTTCCCCGTCGAATTCCGTGTCATGGGGCCAGACCCTGTGCAGCTCTACGGCATCTCCGAAGCGGCGCTTGGTCTCATGCGCGACGTCTCCGATGTGCGGCAAGCCAACCGCGATTGGGGGAACCGCACGCCCACGCTGCGTTTCGTCCCGGATCAGGATCGACTCAACCTCATCGGTCTTTCGCCAGCCGAGGTCGGCAGACAACTCCAGTTCCTCCTCACCGGCGTGGCCGTCACACAGGTCCGCGAAGACATCCGCAATGTTCCTGTCGTGGCGCGCAGCGCTGGGGCAGAGAGGCTCGATCCAGCGCGCCTGGCGGATTTCTCACTGATGAGCCGGGATGGACGACAGGTTCCGCTCGACCAAATCGGCCATTCCGAGATCCGTCTGGAAGAGCCGATCCTGAAGCGTCGGGACCGAACGCCGGTTATCACGATCCGATCGGACATCAACGAGGCGACGCAGCCTCCCGAGGTATCGAAGCAGGTCATGGCAGCGCTTCAGCCAGTGATCGCCTCCCTTCCGGCCGGGTATCGAATTGAAATGGGCGGATCGATCGAGGAGGCAGCCAAGGCCAATATCGCGCTGGGCAAGGTTTTCCCGATCATGATCGCGGCAACGCTGATCGTCCTTATGCTTCAGGTGCGATCATTCTCGATGATGGCCATGGTGCTGTTGACCGCACCGCTCGGACTCGTCGGCGTCGTGCCGACGCTGCTCGCTTTCAATCAGCCCTTCGGCTTCAACGCCATTTTGGGCTTGATCGGGTTGGCTGGCATTCTGATGCGCAACACGTTGATCCTGACCGAACAGATCAAGGAGAACCAGGCGGCGGGACTCGACGACTACCACGCCGTGATCGAGGCGACCGTGCAGCGTACGCGGCCCGTAATCTTGACCGCATTGGCCGCCGTTCTGGCGTTCATACCCCTCACACATTCCGTGTTCTGGGGATCGATGGCCTATACGCTCATCGGGGGCACCGCGGTCGGCACGGTGTTGATCCTGCTCTTCCTGCCGGCCCTCTACACGGCGTGGTTCCGGATCGAGCCGACGGCGGATGGTCTCCATGAGACTTCGGCGGAGGAACGGCTGTCGCCGATGGCAATCGCCGCCGAGTGAAACTCTCTGTTAAAGAGCGGCGGTCGTTCTATCCGGTTCGCAAGGGCGGGGACTGTGCTTTCATGTCTCTTGTTCGGGCTAGCCTGAGTGCAACGATCGCTGCGGCAAGTGCGACGCCCGCGCTCACGACAAAGAGGGCGTTCAAGCCTGATAGATCCGGCATTAGGTAGCAAAGACCACCGATATCTCAGTAAGTATCTGACTTGGAAGGGTTTCCGCCTCCTCGGCGCGGTCGAGAGTTTCGGTGACGCGTGCCCGCCTCGCCCGGCATCCACCCGCTCCTGGAAGGTCGCCGGGATCTCGCCCCCGAGCAGACGTTCCGAAGGTCGCAGAAGGGTAGCTTCCAGACATTGAGTCATTGCCGCCAAGCGGACATGCCATGCGCCGCCCGGACAGGTGCTCTGATCCCGGCGTTAGAGGAGCTATCGCCGGGATCAGAGCGAGGGTGGTGCAGATCAGGCGCTCGCCTTCTGTGGTGCGAATTTGCCCACCAGATCCGCGGCTTGCTGCATTATCCGCGAGATGACCTCGGCGGCCGGCGGCACATCGTGAACCAGTCCGATGGCCTGTCCGACGGTGACGTTGGCGGTGTCGTAGTCACCGGCAGACCAGGCTTCCTCCACCTTCAGGAGTTCTTCCGCGCGCATCTTGCGAAGTTCAGCCTCCCTGCCGTGCCACTTCTCGATGAAGGCGTTCTTCAAGAGGCGGCCCGTGTATCCCCGCGGCCAATCCTTCTGCCTGACGATGTCATAGACGGACGTGCGAATGGTGGCATCGCCATCGGCGGCGATAACTTTCTGCTTGGCAGCAGGATGGATGAGCGATTCCTGGGTTGCCCAGAACCGCGTCCCCATGAGCACCCCGTCCGCGCCGAGCTCAAGCACGGCCGCCAGCCCGCGACCGTCGGCAATCCCACCGGCAGCCGCCACCAGTGGCGAAGCCGCGTTCCTGCTCGCGAGCTCTATGACGAGCGACAGCAGCGAGAGCATCGTGTATTCGTCGAGCCCGTGGCCGCCAGCTTCCGTGCCCTGTGCGACGACAACATCCGCTCCGACGTCGATCGCGCGCCTCGCCTGATCCGGCGTATGGACCTGGCAGATCAATGGCACCTTTGCCTTCTTGACCCGCGCCGCCAGAAGGGCGGGATCAGAAAACGACAGCATCATCGCCGTCGGCCTGTCCGTCAGCGCGCGTTCGAAAAGATCGAGATCCCTTTCGGCCGCCCAGGTGATGAAGCCACATCCGACGCGCGGATGCGTAATGTTGCGGGTCTCCTCCTCGTACCAGGCCCGATCGGCATATCCGCCGCCCAGCAGTCCAAGCGCTCCCGCCTGGCTGACCGCGGAAGCGAGCGCTCCACCAGCAGCAGGGGTCATCGGAGCTAGGATGATGGGGTGCTCGATATCAAAAAACCGCGTCAGCCGCGTCGAAATTGCCATGTTTTCCTCCCGTTGCTGCGAAAGGCCCGTTTGCCGGGCGCTTATTGTTGAGGTCACGCGTTGGCGCGAAAGACGCGCGGCGATGATAAGGATTAGAGTTCGCCTGTCAGGAATTGCGCCCTGCCGTGGCCGAAGCTCCAATCTTCATCGGAGTTTTCGACGCAGGAGATTGCGATATCTTCAGGCCGAATAGCGCAGCGCTCGCCGAGATACTTTACCGCAAGAGCGTAGAAGCGCTCCTTCATCTCGCGAGAGCGCGGCCGGGTCGTCACCTGGATCAGGACGCGCTTGTCGCTTCGTTCGAAGCCGAGCCCGGTATCTTCGAGTATCAGGCGCGAGGGCTCGCGCTCGGTCAGGATCTGGTAGCGATCTCGCACCGGCACGCCGAACGCCTCGACCATGGCGTCGTGCCGCCCTGAAGCAGGAGGACTAGCTCCTCTTCGCGGCGCCCCCTCACGACGTCAATTCTGAGCAGAGGCATGTCACAGGCTCCGGGCAGGACCGGAAGGCGCTGCGTTGAGTTCGCGAACCAAGGTGGCGACGAGCTCGGCCGCCGGCATGGCTCGGGCAAGAGGAGCTCCTTGACCCGCCCATTGGGCGCCAAAGCCATGTTCGCCTTTGCCCTTTGCCGCGGAATGGAGCGCCTTTCCGGCGTCGTAGGCGATCGGGTAGTCGGGAGGCAGGAGGTCAGCCACGCTTTTGTGAAGCCCCGTAAAGCGATTGGCGAGAGCCCGCGCCGGCCGGCCCGAGATGAGGGTCGTCAGCCGAGTGTGATCGGCGCCAGGACCTGTCAATGCTGCCCGGTATGCCTCATCGGCCGCCGATTCCGGGCACGCTATGAAGGCCGTGCCCAGTTGGGCGGCGCTCGCGCCGAGATCGAGCACGGCGGCAATCCCCGCCCCATCCATGATGCCGCCCGCGGCAATGATGGGCAGCTTGATGTTCTGCACCAGGAGGCGTGTCAGAGCGATCGTGCCCAACCCATCGTCTGGAGCGGACGGGTCGAACACGCCGCGATGCCCGCCCGCCTCAATGCCTTGCGCCACGATCGCATCAATGCCAGCGGCCTCGATCTTGCGGGCTTCCTCAAGGCTCGTTGCGGTTGCGAGCAGAGTTGCGCCCGCCCGCTTCAATCCCGTGATCGCATCGAGCGCCGGCACGCCAAAGTGAAAGCTGACGACAGGCGGCTTCGTCTCGATGAGCATCGCCAGCATCTCTTCGTCGTCGGCGAAGCTCTTGTAGATCGTTCGCAGCGCCTTCGGAGGCTCGGCGCCGAATTCGGCAAACAGGGGCGAAAGCCAATCCAGCCAAGCTGCCTCGCGCGCCGGATCGGCCTTTGCCGGGCCATGTACGAACACGTTGACGGTGAAGGCACGATCGGTGCGCGATCTCAGATCCGCAATCGCCGCTCTGGCGCCGGCGGCATCCGTCGCACCGACTCCGATCGAACCCAAACCGCCGGCATTTGACACAGCCGCCGCCAAGGCTGGGGTCGAAACACCCGCCATCGGCGCCTGCACGATCGGCACTTCGACGCCCAGTGCATCCAACATTCCGGCCTCCTCGGCAAAATTCATTGACTAAAATTCACAAAAAGAGAATACAGAGTCAATAACATTCTTTGTTGGAGAATTCATATGGACTTCGCCGCGCTTGCGGTTTTCCGAACCGTCGCCAAGGAGCAGAGCATCACGCGCGCCGCGGAGCTGCTTGGCCGCGTGCCGTCGAACGTCACGACCCGAATCCAGCAAATCGAAGAAGAGCTCGGCGTGCCGCTGTTCCTGCGCGAGCGGAAGGGCATGACGCTGACCGATGCGGGGCGGACCTATCTCGATTATGCCGATCGCATCCTAAACCTCGCCGACGAGGCCGTTCAGGTCGTCAATCCTGCTGGTCCCGCGGGGGTGCTTCGCATTGGTTCGATGGAATGTACCGTCGCGAGCCGGTTGCCCGCTCCCCTCGCTCGCTTCAATTCACAATGGCCCGAGGTCACGATCGACCTTTCGACGGCGCCCACCAGGCAGCTTATCGACTCCCTGTTCGCGCATCGCATCGACTGCGCGCTGATCGCCGTCCCTTCAGGAGATTGGTGGCTGGGACCGCATGAGCTCGACAAGGTTCCAGTCTTCCGGGAAGACCTTGTCCTTGTTCTACCGCCGGGGCATCCCGAGGTGCGTTATGCCGACGATATCAAGCCGAAGTCGCTGGCGGCCTTCGCGCCCGGGTGCACCTACCGCATGCTCGCGGAAGAATGGCTCACGGGTTTCGGCACGCTCAAGGGACGTTTCGCTGTCCAGGAGGTGCGCTCGTACCACGCAATGTTTGCCTGCACAGCTTCGGGCTCGTGCTTCAGCGTCATTCCCCGCACCGTGCTCGATCTGATGTGCCACATGGGCACCGTCGCGGAGAAGGCGCTGATGCGCGTGGATACTTACCTTGCCAGCCGGCCGGGATTTTCAACACCAGCTTTCAATGAGTTCCGCAACACGCTCGCGGCGTTCTCGGATATCGAGGACAACGCAGATGCGTAGAAGGGGAGATGGCGCGGCGACGGTCGCTGCTGCGCTAGTGCTGATCGTTGGCATGGGCTTTGGTCGATTTGCCTTCACAGGCCTTTACCCGCTGATGATCGCCGATCACGATCTCTCAGTGCGGGCCGGATCGTATGCCGCCTCCGGCAACTACGCCGGATATCTGGTCGGCGCGTTGTTGAGTGCCTTTCTGTCTCGCGTTCCGAGCAGGCAGCTTTGCAATATTGCGGTCGTCTCGACGGTCGGCCTGCTTGGTGTTCTGGCGCTTCGATTACCTGAATGGGCGATCGTAGCGGTGCGCGGGCTCTCCGGTGTTTCCAGCGCGCTTGCCATGGTCGCCGCCTCGCATTGGCTGATTCATGATCGCCGATACCACCATGGGGCTCCCGCCCTTTTCGCCGGCGTCGGGATCGGGATCCTGGTTTCAGCAGAAATTATTGCCGTTGCGCATAGCGTCGGTTTCGCGGCTCGAACGATCTGGCTCATGCTGGCACTCGCCTCGGGAGTGATCTCCGTCGCAGCCATCCTGATGCAGAGGCAAGCCGATCGCATTCCGCTCTCGGCGTCGGAGAAGCCCTCCAACTCCGCACCTGCGAAGTCGCAACCACTAGGTGCCAAACGGCTCATCGCGATCTACGGTCTGGCCGGGCTGGGGTATATCGTTACGGCGACCTATCTGCCGCTCCTCGTCGGTCAGGTCCTTAAGTCTGCCGATCCGGTCCATATCTGGGCCGTATTCGGTCTGGGAGCCGTGCCTTCGTGCTTCTTTTGGCACGCGATGCACGAACGATTTGGCGTCCGCCTTAGCCTCACAGCGAATCTTTTGGTCCAGGCGGTCGGCGTCATGCTGCCGATCCTGCATACGCCCGCGGCATATATTCTGAGCGCGTTGCTGGTTGGCGGAACCTTCATGGGAACCGTGACGATCGCCATGCCGGCGGCCCGGAAAGTCGCAGAAACGGTCCGGTTCAACATATTGGCCGTTATGACGACGGCTTACGGCATCGGCCAGATAGTAGGCCCGCTAGCGGCTGACGCGATCTACTCGCGTTGGCAGTCTTTCGACCTTTCCCTGGCAATCGCGGCGGTCGCGCTGATGGGCGGAGGCATATTGGCGGTTTTCCGGCCGGGCGCCGAACGTCATTCAGCGACCACTCAATTGACCGCCCATGACGCTGCATTGGCTCGGCATTCTGCCGGGAATGCCGACGGCAAATGAGTTTCTGAGCGTTGGCCTTCGCACCGACGGCAGAGCGAAGTCGCGCTCGTATTTCTCAGCCTTGAAAGTGAAAATGCTTTTCTTCAAGGCAGTCTTGAAGCCTACCATCGATTGGATGTCGCCATGTTGATCGACCTGCATCGCGTTCGTGCCGAGACCCCGGGCACGCAACACCGAAATCATATGAACAACGCCGGGGCGGCCCTGATGCCGGTGCCGGTGATCGACACCGTAATGGGGCATCTTCGCCGCGAGGCCGAAATCGGTGGCTATGAAGCTTCTGCCGAAGCGGCCGCGCGGGTGCTCGCAGTGTACGACAGCATCGCTCGCTTGATCGGAGCGCACAGCGACGAAATCGCCGTCACCGAAAATGCCACGATTGCTTGGCAGCGCGCGTTCTACGCGATGAACTTCAAAGCCGGTGATCGCATCTTGACGACCTCGGCCGAGTTCGCGGCGAACTACATCGCATTTCTGCAAATGGCGAAGCGGACCGGAGCCTCGGTAGAGGTGATCCCAGACGATGCATTTGGGGCGCTCGATCCTGAAGCACTGGATCGGATGATCGACGATCGCGTACGCCTGATTGCGATCACCTGGATACCCACCAACGGCGGCCTCGCGAACCCTGCCGCGGAGGTGGGTCGTGTGGCCCGAGCGCGCGGCGTGACATACCTGCTTGATGCGTGCCAGGCGATTGGTCAGATGCCCGTCGACGTCGATGCATTGGGTTGCGATATTCTGACAGCAACCGGCCGGAAGTTTCTCCGAGCCCCGCGTGGAACCGGCTTCTTGTATATGCGCCGGAGCCTGCTCGAACGCACCGAGCCGGTCATGCTCGACCTGTTCGGAGCGAGAGTGGACGTGTTGGGCGGTTACGAGATGCGCGCGGATGCTCGTCGGTTCGAGACGTGGGAAACCAATTACGCGACGAAGCTCGGATTGGGCGCTGCTGCGGAATACGCTCTTGCCGTCGGTCTCGGCGCTATCGAAGCGCGATGTCAGGAGCTTGCGACCAACCTGCGAGCTGGGCTTGCAGAGATTCGAGGAGTGACGGTTCATGACCTTGGACGACAGAGAGCGGCGATCGTCTCGTTTACGCTGGAAGGGATCGACGCCTCGACGGTCATGCAGAAGCTGTCGGAGGCTGGCATCAACGTTTCGGTGTCGCCACCCGCGAGCACGCCGATCGACGCCACCACGCGCAGGTTGCCACCGGTCGTGCGTGCATCTCCGCACTATTACAACAGCGAGGACGAAATCGCCGCCGTCATTGCGCGCGTCGAGGCCATTTCCAGACGGTCTGCTTGAAACTCGGCCTCGAGTTTGAGTTGGCGATCAGAGCAATTTTGCGGGGCCGAATGCCAGGCGAGCCACTGCTTCAGCTTGGCGGATTCCATGATGGCAGGGAGTGGCTCTCGGCAGAACCGGCAGGGCGATGCCGATCACAAGGAAACCGGTGAGCACCGCTGCCATAATCGGCAGCAGCGTGACGGCAACCGAACACTCCGCGCCAAAGGATGAGGATGAGGGCGCCATGTTACCGCGCAGCCTTCATCCGGTCGGTCGTGAAGACAAAGTCGCGCCGCAGGACCTGACCGACCACAACTGCATCAACCTGCGGCTGCCGATCCATGGCGGTCTCTATGCTTGGGAATTCGAGAAGAAGGGCAGGGAGCTCAACGTCAGGGTCGATGGCCAACTGATCTTCAATACCGCGAGCCTGATGCTGAAGGCAGCGCTGGATGGCCATGGCTTGGTCTATCTGACGGAACGCCAGGTCGCGCCCTATCTGGCCGATGGCCGGCTCGTTCGCGTTCTCGCCGATTGGTGCGAGCCCTTTTCCGGCTACCATCTCTACTACCCGAGCCGGCGCCAGCCAACGCCGGCTTTCGCCCTGCTGGTCGAGGCCCTGTGGTATCGTCGATAGCCGCAGAGCGAATGAGCTTCCGGCTATTCAGCGATCGCCGCGACGCGGAGCGGATGCTCGCCGCGTATCAGCAGCGGTTCGGCTCCCCGGTCGAGCCGGATCTCTTGGCCTTCAAGGTCATCATCGACGCTCTCCGGCAGACGGGTATGACTTCGGAAGCGATGCAATGCGCAACCGAGAACGCGGCGCCCCCCGCCTTGCCGAGCCAGTTGGAATGCGGGCGCGTTCAGGCAACGATCCGCCGCGCGCGCTCCTCTCCTGCCCGAGACCGAACCGTCCGTGTCGGCGAGGCGGGGTCGAGACTGCTGACGCTGTCAAGCCGATGCAGTTGTTCCGCGGAGAAGCTGACCGCAAGCGCTCCCAGGTTGCTGGTCAGTTGCTTCAACGAGCGCGGTCCGATCATGGGGATCGCTCCATGCGTTCCGGCCCAGGCAATAGCGACCTGGTCGGCACTGACGCCGAGTTCGTCGGCAACCGCGAGCACGGTATCGAGGGTTTTCGTGCGCTGCTGTGAATTCTCCGGCTGGAACACCCTGCCGCCCATGCTTTCTGCCCGGCCTTTTTCACCCTGCCTGTATTTGCCGGTCAGCATGCCGCCGCCGAGCGGTGACCAGGTGACGACGCCAAGCCCGAGTGCCTCGGATGCCGGGAAGAGATCGGCCTCGGGCTCGCGATGGACCAGGCTGTGCTCGAACTGCGCGGCTGCGATCGGCACCGCCCTAGAAAATTCCGCCAGCGTTGCCGCACGCGAAAGCCGCCAGGCAGGGAAGTTCGAGAGGCCGGCATACAGGATCTTGCCGGCGCGGGCGAGGTCGTCGAAGCCGCGAACGATTTCCTCGGCCGGAGTGACGCCATCGGGATGATGTACCCAGTAGAGGTCGATCCGGTCAGTCTTCAACCGCGTGAGGCTCGCCTCCACCGATGCGATCATGGCCTTACGGCTGTTACCGGTGACGAGCCTATCGGAGTTCGGGGCCGCCCCGTTGGTGAACTTGGTCGCGAGTACGAAACTCTCACGTCGCCCCTCCAGCAGCGTGCCCAGGAGTTCTTCCGACTGCCCGAACTGATAGATGTCGGCAGTGTCGATGAAGTTGCCGCCAGCCTCGGCATAGGCGTCGAAGATCGCCTTGCTCGTTTCCGGGTCGGCGCCATGGCCCCAGCCGGTGCCGAAATTCCCAGTGCCGAGCGCGATCTGCGAGACCCGGAGGCCAGTGTTCCCAAAGGGCGTGTATTTCATGTCCGCATCCTCCTGCATCGAGCTGGTTTGGCGATGAAATGTTGAACCGGTATCGAACGGGCGAGCTCTTGCATGGGGATCATGCGGGCTGCCTGAGAGCGTCCGTTGGCGAGTTCTTCCGGCATCAGCTCGCCAGGAATTCCAGAGCCTTGCGCAGGAAGGCCTCGTGGTGCTGGAAGATGCCGCCGTGCCCGGCATCTTCGTAAAGATCGAGCTCGGAATTCGGCAGGCGGCGTGCAAGATCGAGCGAGTTGGCGGTGGGCACCATGATGTCGTTGTCGCCATTGGCTACCAGGACCGGAATCCGGATGGCGCCGAGGTCCTGGCGCGGTTGCCGGCCCCAGGCTTTGATCGCCTTGAGCTGCCTCAGGAACGCGGCCAGGGTGATCGGCTTGTCGCGGTCCGCCTGGCGCTCCCGCAGCCGTTCCAGAAAGGCCTTCGCGGCGCGGCGGCCATTCGCGGTCGATGTGAAGAAGAGGTAGAATTTCGGGTCGCGGAACGTCAGCAGGCCCTTGAGGATGAGCGGCCAGGACACTGCCCCGACCTTGTCGATGCCTGTGCCCCCGGCCGGGCCGGTTCCGGTCAGGATGAGCTTTCGGACGAGACCGGGCTGTTTCAGCACGATGTCCTGCGCAACGAAGCCGCCGAGAGAGAAGCCGAGCAGATCGACCTCCGCGAAGCCCAGTGCCCGGATCACGGCGATCGCGTCCAGCGCCATCTCGGCTACGGTAAGCGGCGCCCCGCCGCCTGATGCGCCGACGCCGCGGGAGTTGATGGCGACCACGGGCCTGGTTGCGGCCAGCCCGTCGACGATACGCGGATCGAAGTTGTCCAGCGTCGCGCCCCAATGATTCAGCAGGATCAGCGGAACACCGGACACGGACCCGAGCTGCCGGTAGGCGAACTTCGTCCCGGCGGCATCGACGCTCCTGGTCGGCGCGTCCTTCCACTCTATGCGATTGGTGCGTGCGATGGACATGTTCATGTTGATGTCTCGAATTGCTAGGCCGACCTGCTTTTGCAGCGCTGCCCGTGATGTCGGGTGCCCGGCGGTGCGGGGTTCACCTCAGCTTGACGACGACCTTGCCCTTCGCGCGTCCGGTCTCGATGAAAGCCAAGGCTTCTGCGGTCGCTTCGAACGGGAAGGCGCGGTCAATCACAGGATGAATGGCTCCGGCTTCAATCAGCGACGTGATCTCGCCGAGCTGCTCGCCATTCGCGCGCATGAACAAGAATGAATAGCCGACGCAATGGCGCCTCGCCTTCCTCCGGATGCCGAAGCTCAGCAGACGCGTGAGCTGCCGCAGGAGCCAGTTCAGCCCCTGTTCCCTGGCAAAAGCCAAGTCGGGGGGGCCGGAGATGGAGATCAGCTTGCCGCCCGGCTTCAACACCTCCAGGGATTTTCGGAGCGTGTCGCCATCCAGGCTGTTGAGCACGACGTCGTAGCCTGACAGGACCTTCTCGAAATCCTGATTCTTGTAGTCGATCACGACATCGGCACCGAGGCTCCTGACCAGCTCGACGTTCGCCGTGCTCGTGGTCGTCGCGACCGTCGCGCCGAGATGTTTTGCCAACTGGATCGCGAATGTACCGACGCCGCCCGAGCCGGCATGGATCAGGATCTTCTGCCCTTTGCGCAAACCAGCCTGCTCGACCAGCGCCTGCCAGGCGGTCAGCCCGACCAGGGGGATGGACGCCGCTTCCGCCATGGAGAGGTTCTTCGGCTTCAGCGCCATGTCGGCTTCGTTGATCGCAATGCGCTCTGCGAAGGCGCCGATCCGGCCGTCACGGGGGCGAGCGTAGATTTCGTCCCCCGGCTTGAAACGCTGAACCCCGGCCCCGACTCGAACGACGATTCCGGCCACGTCGTGCCCTGGGATGAACGGCGGGCGATAGGGCAGGATGAGCTTGAACTCGCCGTCCCGAATCTTCGAATCTAGGAGATTGAGCCCGGCGGCGTGAATCTCGACCAGGACGTCGTCTTGCCCCAGCGCCGGTTCCGGCATCTCGCCGAACCGCACAGGACCCTTCTTCCGGTATCGATCGACGATGAAGGCTTTCATGATGTTTTCTTTTCCGAGTGGCTTACTCTGGACTGGTGGTCTTCCCGATGATTCCGGCGCCTTATTCCTGGCGGACCCAGGTCTGCGAGCGACCCAGCAGCGACACACCGACGAAGCCGCGCACGTCGAGCTTCCTGCCGCCGTCGGTGAGGGAGATCTTGCTGCTGTAGATCTTGCCGCAGTCGGGATCGAGAATCTGGCCGCCGGTATAGTCACCGCCGTCCTTCTTCAGTCCGGAGAGGATGACCAGGCCGACGACGGGTGCATTCCTGAGTGCGCCTTCGCACTTCGCGCAGGTCGGGCTTTCGCCCGGGGCGAGGAAGACCTTCTCGACCTTGCCTTGCAGCGCACCGTTGGTTTCCGTGATGCGGATCAGTGCCCTGGGCTTGCCTCTGGCGTCGTCGATATTCCGCCACAAGCCGACGGGCGAGGCATTGTCCGCCCACGCGACCGCGGCTGTCAGCGTCGCGGCCATGACGAGCGCGAAGGAGGCGGATCGATTCAGGATGCGCATTGCAATGGTTCCCAGGTTATGGGCTTTCGTCGCCGAGCGGTGTTGGGGCGGATGTCACCACCGATCGGTCATGCATGGCTGGAAGCGCTGAAAGGGGGGTAGTCGGTGTAGCCTGCGGAACCGCCGCCATAGAGCGTCGCTGGGTTGAAGTTCGCCAGAGGCGCTCGCGTCTTCAGCCGTTCGACAAGGTCGGGATTGGCGATGAACGGGCGTCCGAAGGCGAACAGATCGGCTTTGCCTTCGGCAAGCCGCGACGTCGCGAGTTCGAGGTCATAGCCGTTGTTGGCGATGTAGGTCTTGCTGAAACGTCGGCGCAGCGACGCGAAGTCGAACGGCGCGACATCGCGCGGTCCACCCGTCGCCCCCTCGACGACATGGATATAGACGATGCCCAAGGTATTCAGTTGATCGACGATATAGTCGAACTGCGCCTGGGGCGCGCTGCTCGACACGCCGTTGGCGGGCGAGACGGGCGATATCCGGATGCCGGTACGATCTGCTCCGATCTCGCCGGCCACCGCGGCCGTGACCTCCAGCATCAGGCGGGCGCGGTTCTCGACGGAGCCGCCATAGGCATCCGTACGAGTGTTCGCGCCGTCCTTGGCGAACTGGTCGAGCAGGTAGCCGTTGGCGCCGTGGATCTCGACGCCGTCGAAACCGGCGGCCATGGCGTTCGCTGCCGCCTGCCGGAAATCAATGACGATCCCGGGAAGCTCGTCGAGCTCCAGCGCACGCGGCTGCGATACGTCGGCGAAGCCGTTGTTCACGAACGTCTTGGTCGCCGCCCGGATCGCCGAGGGCGCAACCGGCACGGTGCCGTGCTCTTGCAAATCGACATGCGAAACGCGGCCGACATGCCAGAGTTGCAGGAAGATGCGGCCGCCCCTGGCGTGCACGGCCTCGGTGGCCCGGCGCCAGCCATCGATCTGCGCCCGGGTGTAGATGCCGGGCGTGTCCTGATAGCCCTGTCCCTGACGCGAAATCTGGGCGGCTTCGGAGATCAGCAATCCGGCCGAGGCGCGCTGGCTGTAATATTCCGCTGCGAGGTCGCCCGGTACGAAACCTGTACCGGCGCGATTGCGCGTCAAAGGCGCCATGACAATGCGATTGGAGAGGGTGAGCGGGCCGAGGGAATAGGGCTCGAACAGGGTACGGTCGTTCATAGGTCACCAGTGGTTCGCGCCTCGATGGAGGCGGTCATCGGAATTGTCGCGGCGGGGCTCAGGCGGCTGTCCGGTACCGCTCGGCCGCGTGCTCCTGCCGAAAGTTCGGAAGCATGGCCTGACGCACCGCCTGCAACGCGTCCCACTGCCCGACGTCGGGCAGCGGCGGAATGGTCACCGGCTCGCGGCGGTCGAAGCCGACGAGGGCCGCATCCACCAACTCGCCCACCTCCATGA
This sequence comes from Bosea sp. F3-2, assembly GCF_008253865.1. Taxonomy (NCBI): domain Bacteria; kingdom Pseudomonadati; phylum Pseudomonadota; class Alphaproteobacteria; order Hyphomicrobiales; family Alloboseaceae; genus Allobosea; species Allobosea sp. F3-2. The sequence continues at coordinate 1,075,697 of NZ_CP042331.1, read as the reverse complement.
CTCCGGACAGCGTATTGATATCGGTGCCGGCGCGCTCCCAGATCTCTGTCCGGGTTGCGGCGGGAAGCACGGCCTGGACGTAGACACCCGTGGGGGCGAGCTCGAGGCTGAGTCCCTGCGAGAGAAACAGTACGAACGCTTTGGTCGCACCGTAGACGGTCATGCCGAACTCGGGCGCCAACCCGACCACGGAGCCGATGTTGATGATCGCCCCGTCGCCGGCCTGCGCGAGACGCGGAGCGATGGCGCTCGCGAGCCTGAGAAGCGCTGTCGTGTTGAGCGCGACGATGCGCGCGACGTCGTCGGTCGCCTGTTCAAGGAAGCTTCCGCCGACGCTTGCTCCGGCGTTGTTGACGAGGATTCCGATGCGCATGTCGTCGCGCAGCCGGGCCTCGACCGCCGCAAGCTCGCCAACCTGCGTGAGGTCGGCCTGGATGATGTCGATGGCCACGCCTGTCTCCCGGCGCAAACGCGCCGCCGACGCCTCCATCCGGGCTCGATCGCGGGCGACCAGAACGAGGTCGTGGCCGCGACGTGCGAAGCGCTCGGCATAGGTGGCGCCGATCCCGGAGGATGCTCCGGTGATCAGAACTGAGGGAATGGCTGTCATGGGATTGCTCTCCGCTCTCGCGAACCTTATATTCATGATGGTCATCATGATTGCTGTTAAATATGATGGCCATCATGTATATGTCAACGACGTCGGCGGAGAATTTTTGGAATGAGAGTGAGTCGGGAGCAGATGGCGGAGAATCGTCGCCGGATACTGGACGCGGCCAGCCGGCTATTCCGCGAGAAGGGATTCGACACCGTCGGCGTAGCGGAAGTGATGAAGGCCGCAGGCTTCACGCATGGCGGATTCTACGGCCATTTCAGCTCGAAGGACGACCTTGTCGCGGAAACTGTCGCCCATGTTCTATCCGGGGGCGGAGGCGACGGGAGAGGTATTCGCGGCTATCTCGACGCTTATCTTTCGCCCGCACATCGTGACAATGCTGCCGACGGCTGCCCGACCGCTGGTCTGGCCTCTGACATCCGCCATCAGAGTGCAGAGGCCAAGGGGGCGATGACGAGCGGGCTTCGATCGCAGATCGACCGCATCAGCGAGGCGCTCCCGGAAGTGAATGCGGCAGACAGACGCCGCGTGGCGATCGGAACCTGGGCCGCAATGGTGGGAGCAATGATCCTCGCCCGAGCGACCGACGATCCGGCCTTTTCGGATGAAATCCTGGAACAGACGCGAGCTTGGATCGAAGACGGGATCGAACACGCGTCTACGAGGTAGGGACCTGTCTAAGACCCAATCGGCAAGATCAGGACAAGCTCACCGCTAGCCGACAATCGGGCTTAGTATCGTCCGAACGGGATTGACATCACATCCGCATGATCGACCTCATCCCCTCGGAAGGTGCGAATTCCCTCCAGAGCCCGTCGTCAATCGAGAGCTTATGGATGCCGAGCGCGATCCCGCTACCAAGACCTTGGGCCATCAGGTTGGCATCATGTTCAGATCTTGATCGTCCTCAGAACCTGGGAACTCTGGCATCTCCGCGTGTCGTTGCTCACGGGGCCTCACGCCGACTGCAATGGCCATCTCCTGTGGGCCGTAAATCAACCTGCCCCGGGTGCGGCAGGCTGATGCGTCACTTGCGCCGATCTGATGCGTCAGAACGGTTAGCTATGGTTCCACTCACAGGAGTTCGCGGCGGAACTCTATCAGGCGGCCCCATAGATTCAGGACAAGCGCTCAATCCGGAGCGGAAACTTCCCGCCTACCAGCAAGGGCTCGAAGCCGCCGTCGAGACGTCCAAGGCGGATCAAGCCCCGCGACCAGCGATAGCCCGCGTAGAACAAGGCGAGATTGCCCCAGGGGGCATAGTAGCAGAGGTCACCCGGCCGTTCGTTGCCGAAGGCTCCGCTGCCTTCCTCGGTCAGCTTGCGCGGCAGATAGGCGATTTTCTCGTTGGTCGCGTAGTCGTCAATCGTCAGGTCGAGCGGCACCGTGGAGAGCAGATCCCGGGCCGAGGGATTGTCCTCCAGCGTCGCCGTGAACTCCTGGTCCGCGAAGGCAAGTCGAAGGCGCATGGCGACCCCTTTCCGATCCGATGGCGCACTGGTCTGCGCCCGGGCAGCCAAACCAACGGCGAGGCTGGCTGCAATGCCTGCCAGCATGGTCCGGCGAGACGACGCCTTGTGCCCGAGTTTCATTCAATGCCCCCCGTCGGAGGGAAGCGCGTGACGCTTCCCCCGATCCAGACTTTCGTCACGCGGCCAGATGCCGGTTGAAGAAGCTGGCCAATTTGTCGAACGGGATCACGTCCAGCTTGTCGTAGAGGTCGACATGGCTGGCGCCCGGGATGATCATGAGCTCCTTCGGCTCGGCGGCGGCCGCGTAAGCGGTTTCGCTGAAGTAGCGTGAGTGGGCCTTTTCGCCGTGGATCAGCAGGACCGGGCGCGGCGAAATCTCCTTGATGTAGGTCAGGAGCGGCATGTTCATGAATGAGAGCGGCGTGGTCCGGGTCCAGGAGTTGCCCGAGTTGACCGCGCGCGCATGGTAGCCGCGCGGTGTCCGGTAATAGTCGTGGTAGTCGACCAGGAACTGCGCCTCGCCGCCTTTCAGGTCGTTGTACGGCGGCTGGTAGGCCGGGGTTCCGTTCGCCGCGTCTTCCCAGCGCTGCCGGCTCAGTTGTTCCAGCGTCTGCGTGCGCTGTTCGGGCGTCACGCTGTCGTTGTAGCCCTTCGACATAACGCGGGTCATGTCATACATGGTGCTGGCGACGACGGCCTTGACCCGTTTGTCCACGGCGACGGCATTCAAGGCCATGCCGCCCCAACCGCAAATGCCGATGACGCCAATCCGCTCGCGATCGACGGACGGATGCAGGCCGAGATAGTCGACCGCCGCACTGAAATCCTCGGTATTGATGTCCGGCGAGGCGACGTTACGGGGCTCTCCGCCGCTTTCGCCGGTGAAGGACGCATCGAAGGCCAGCGTCACGAAGCCGCGCTCCGCCATCGTCTGGGCGTAGAGGCCCGACGACTGCTCCTTCACCGCGCCGAACGGACCGCCGACGGCCAGCGCCGCCAGCCGCCGATCGGCCCGGTCCTTGGGCAGGTAGAGATCGCCCGCCAGGGTGATGCCGTAGCGGTTCCTGAAGATGATCTTCTGGTGGTCGACCTTCCCGCTCTTCGGGAAAGTCTTGTCCCAGTCCGTTGACATGCTCTGAGCCTTTGCGTTGGAAATCTTGAAGAGCGATGCGGCGGCCAGCGTCGCCACGCCGGCGCCGGTCAGTTTCATCAAATCGCGACGGCCGATGTCTGTGGCCGGCGCGGTGGTTGTCTTGGTGGAATCCATCGTGATCTCCCTATTCTCTGTGATTATTCGGGCTTCAGGAGGCGTTGCCCGTTGCCGATCACCGCGATGCCGATGGCGGCCAGGACCACGCTTCCCGTGAAGGTCGCGAAGATGGACAGGGCATCGAGCAACAGCCCGCCGACCACCGCGCCGAGCAGGATCGAGGCCTGGATCGCGGCGACCATCAGGCTGCCACCGGCCTCCGGCGCATCGTCCGCGTTCTGCGACATCCAGGTCATCCAGATCACCGACATGGCGGTGTTCATCGCGCCCCAGAGCGCCAGGAAAAGTCCCGCCGCGACGACCGAACCGCCAAGCAGCAAGAGGCCGAGCGTGCAGCCGCCCATCAGCAGCGCGGGGAACTTGAGAAGAGGCGCGACGCTGCCGCTCACGAAGCGGCCAGAGGCCCAGGTTCCGACGAAGCCCGCGCAGCCGAGCACCAGCAGCAGGATCGACAGCGTCGTCACATCCGCTCTCGTCACCTGCTCCATGAACGGGCGCAGATAGGTGAACATCGTGAAGGCCGAGCCCCAGGACAGCATCGAGGCGATCAGGCCGCGCAGGAAGTACGGGCGCTTCAGCAGGCCGAACATCGTCCGAAAATCCTGCCGCTGGCGTGCCGGGAGCGATGGCAGGGCGGTCACATGCCAGAGGAGGTTGACGGCGACGATCGGCGTCAGCGCCCAGAACACTGCGCGCCAGCCGAACAGGCCGCCCAGATAGCTGCCGATCGGCGCGGCGAAGGCCGCCGCGATCGCCTGGCCGCCATACATCAGGGCCAGCGCGCGGGGCACCTCGCTCTCGGGGACCAGCCGCATGATGACGGCGGTCGCAAGCGCCCAGAAACCGCCGATGCAGATGCCGAGCAGGGCGCGGCCGAGCATCAGCACCGTGAAATTCGGAGCGGCCGCGACCAGCACCAGCGAGACCAGCATAAACGCCGTCATCGCAACCAGGACCCATTTGCGGTTCAACGTCCCGGCGACGGTGGTGATGACCATGCTCGACGCCACCGCGAAGAGACCGCTGATCGAGATCGCCTGTCCGGTCTGTCCCTCGGTGGCCCGTAGCCCTTCCGCCATCGGCGTCAGCAGGCTGACCGGCATGAATTCGGAAGCGATCAGCATCGCCACGCAAAGCGCCATCGACATGACGGCGCCCCAGGCGGCGGTCGGCTTGCTTGCTTCATTCGATACGGCGGCAACCGCCATGGGTGTTCGCTCCTGCATCCGGTGTTGCAGTGCAAACTAGCCATCTCGCGGCAAAACGATTACCCGCCTGAATTAGGATGAACTGATCGACCCGATCGATTAATCTACTGCCGTGCGAATTGAGGGATCTCATGGACAAAACCGATCTCAACCAGCTCAGGTGGTTCCAGCTCGTCGCCGAGGAGCACAGTTTCACCCGGGCGGCGGCAAAGATCGGCGTCGCGCAATCGACCCTCAGCTACGCGATCAAGCAGCTCGAGGATCGCATGGGCGTTCGTCTTCTGACCCGGACCACGCGCAATGTCGCGACCACAACCGCAGGCGAGCGCCTGCTCCAGACCATCTCCCCGCGGATCGCGGAGATCGAGGACGAGATCGCGGCGCTGACGGCGCTGCGCGACAAGCCGTCGGGCTCGATCAGGCTGACGCTATCGGACCATGCGCTCGAAAGCGTCGTGTGGCCGAAGCTGAAGCCGATCCTGCGGGACTATCCCGACATCCATGTCGAACTGATCCTCGACAGCACCTTCCGCAACATCATCGAGGAGGGCTTCGATGCCGGTGTCCGGCTGGGGGAGAGCGTCGAGAAGGACATGATCGCCGTGCGGATCGGCCCGGATTGGCGGCTGGTTGCCGTGGCATCGCCTGGATATCTGAAGGCGCATGGCGTGCCGGTGCATCCGAAGGATCTGATTCGACACGTCTGCATCAACATGCGCCACGAGACGGCCGGCGGACTCTATGCTTGGGAGTTCGAAAAGGATGGAAAGGAATTGCGTGTCCGGGTGAGCGGCCAGCTCACCTTCAACAACTCCTACGCCATGATCGATGCGGCGGTGAACGGCTACGGCATCGCCTACGTCCCGAACGATATCGTGGAGCGTCAGGTCGCATCGGGGGAATTGGTTCGGGTGATGGACGACTGGTCTCCGTTCTTCGACGGTTATTTCCTCTACTATCCGAGCCGACGGCAGAACCTCCCGGCCCTCAAGGTCATCGTCGACGCTCTCCGGCATAGGCGCCGGACGCGAGCCTCGGCTTTGCCTGGCCGAAGCCATGATGGCTTCGAACCGCTTCACCGCGCGGATAGCCCTGCGAAGGTCTGACGCCTTCGCCTGAAGGTGTCTGGTGTCCCTGGGACGGTTCGCCTGACTGCTCGTGAAGGGCGCCCATCCCCGGGAGGAGAGGCGCTCCTGCTTCAATCAACGCCGCTATCGCTAGAGTACGGCCGCACGATCGCCGACCAGTCGTCTCTGCCAAAATGAAAGCCTGCCGCGAGGTGCGGCAGGCTGATGCGTCAATTCCGTGGAGCTGATGCGTCAATAAGGCAAACTATGGTTCCACTCACACTGACCAAACTTCCGGAGCGCCTACTCTGGTGCGGGGCATAGTTTCCCTCAAACGGCACGCTACCTCACTGAGATTGCACGCCGTCCCCAGCGCTTTCTTCAGCGGTTGTTTCCGCAATAGTGGGCAAAGTTCTGCCGCACCAATTCGGATGTCCGCTCCTGGGACTCTATTATGGCTTCAGATGCAGAGCATTTTGCCCGGACGATCGAGCCAGCGGCTTGACGGTGATCGACGGCGGGAAGGAATATTTGCTTCCTGACGAGCCTCGCAAAATCGAGCTCCGTCGTTGGCGAGGACTTGGGGCCCCCATGTGCGATCTTTACTGCGGCAGGCGCGGCGTTGATGTGATGCGCCTGCTTTTCGATCGGCCGTTCCGGCTCCCGGCCAGGTTTTGCGAACGCCGGCTATTAGCGGCCCCGCCGATCGCCAAGTGGAAGTTCTGACAATGGACCGCGCCGCTTCCCTCTCCATTGCTGCGGTCCTGCTCGCCGTAACCTGTGGCAACGTTGCTGCTCAGGAGTCTTGCAAAACCGATCGGCAGGGGTCGCTTTGCTATACCGTCAAGGCGTCAGGCTTTGCCAACTTTACGACGTTCAAGCTTGTCTCCACTGCTGGCGACGTCCTGCCTGTTCTTGAGAAATTTGGCCTCCCAAAGACGGCACAGATGGGATGCCGCCTCTATGCCGACAATCCCGCTGCACAGCAGGCGCGCTTCTTCCGCGAAACCGATCCTGAAATGCTTGCCCGTCTCAAGGGCTCACGCATGCCCGTCAGCGCATTCGCTGAGGGCAAGCTGACGTGTGAGTACGAAGCCAGCAGTCTGATCCAAGCGAGCGGCCCTTACGCCATCAAGGGTGAGGCGCCGAAAGAGTTGGCACCGTGTACGCCTGCCCTTGTCGATCGCATCAACGCGCTCGGCTATCGCGTCAAGCGTCAGACATCCTCCACCGTGTTCGTTGAGCCGAAGACGACGCTCACGCCTGTAGGGGAGTTATCGATCAAATGCGCCCTCTATGGGCCGACGCTGACCGCTTCCGTCGCTGTCAATGCCTGTAAGCCGACTGACTCGCCACTTGGCGAGGTCGCCGATCTTATGGGCGTCCCTGCCGACAAGCGGCGCCGCGTCATCGCGACGATGCATGAGGCTCTCCGCAAGGATGGCGACGCAATCGAGCGTCACGGATACGAGATCTCTGGCTCGAAGGGCGGCAAAGCGCCTGACTGCTTCTACAACGCGACAATCTTTGTCGATAAGACAGCATTCGACGCAGTGGCTGTAGCTACGTCTCGAATAAAGAGCATTATCGATGCCTTCGAAGCTGAGAATGGCGTGAAGTGTGAGCGTAAAGGCAGCGATGCCCTCTGCGTCGTTAAGGACGTCGTGACGTTTTTCCGCGATGGCTGGCATAACCCCGAAGGTGCCGCCAACGCGCACAACGTCTGCGATGGGGAGCTTAATCGCGCATTCGGTGGAAAAAAGGTCAAGCTTCTCGAAGCGTATCCCGTCACCGAACGCGGTGCTCCGCATCTCGTTTGCAAGGCTCAGCGAGGCTAGCTTAGGAGCTGGTCGGGCGACGGAGCCGCGACGCACCTGCGCGCCGAGAATGCCGTCTGAGGCAGCGTTCGCGCCACGCAAGGCGGCTTAAGCCATCGGGCGCTTCCGTACGCTGTCCCAGAACGGCAACGCGCCCAACAGCAGCAAGAATCCAGGCAGAGAGATCGCGACTAAGCAGATCGCTGCGCCAAGCAGGCCATCGGGGCCAGTCCCCATGAGAGCGCCGAGATAGGCGGCGACCAATCCAGCGCTCTGCGGTCCGACGCTCGTCTAACGCCAAGTTTTTTGAGATATTGAGTATTCGGCAGATCACCCGATCGGCCCAATTATCGAGGGAGGATGTCCTATGCCTCTGTTCGTAACCACAGGGTGCTATACAGCCACGTCAGCGAAGGGAATGATTGACAATCCATCGAACCGAGAAAAGGCGGCCCGTGGCATCATGGAAGCAGCGGGCGGGAAACTGCATTCATTCTACGTCACGACCGGCGAAACCGACTGGATGGCAATCACGGAATTCGACGATGGCGCTGACCTGATCCCCGCACTTCTCGTCGTCAGCGCATCGGGAGCCGTATCGAATGTTAAAACCGTGCGAGCCTACACGGGCGCGGAATTCAAGGCTGCGCAAGAGAAGGCGGGCAAAATCGCATCTTCCTACAAGCCCCCGGCAAAATAAGCAGATCACTGGTTGAAACATCGCTGGCAGCGGATCGAACCTCCGCTGCCAGAAACGATGTGTTGGCACGCAATGAGGCTGCATGTGACGGTCTGCTTCCGGCCTTCGGCACAATGCCCGGCGAGGGGGCGTCCCTTGCTCGTCAGATAGCCCTCCAACGTCTCAAAATACGCAAAGGCGCTCTCCGATGGGACGAAACGAAAGGCGTATCTCGAATTCTTCTGTACATCCCAGAACCTGAATATTCCGGTACGCACGCGTGCTCAGATTACCAGTCTCGTCTGGCCGGGCTGGCTCGTGGAGATCGAGGTCATTGCAGCAAAGCGACGCTGACTTCGCTACAGGCAGAAGGGCGCATTGTCCTGGTAAGATTGGGCGCAAGGCCTGATGTCCGAGTGGAGCGAGCCTTGCTCAGCAAAGGAACGGGCGTGCGCTTCCAGGCACTAGGCTAATTTCCGCTTCTCTAATCGGGCATGAGGGTCAAGCTCTGGTTAGACCTGCTCCGGCCTTATCGTTCACGCGGATCACGCTTCTCTTCGCAGTCTGCTGGCTCCTGGCGCCGCATCGCCACACGCTACGATCGATGCGCACACACCTTCTTCTCAGCAATATGCATCGCCGCTGCCGTCATCTTCTGGATCTGATCAACGAGTCCTGAGCCTAGACCGCTGTCGAATTGAAAAAATGGCTTGCGGGCTAGAGGCTTGCAGCCGCGCGCGCCGCCTCACAAAGTTTGGCGGCGACACAGGCTAGAGGCGGGCTGCCTCATCCGAAGTTGCGTCTTTCTTGATGCTGGCAAGACCGCTTCCGGACGCTGCGATCTACAAGTTACCAACCCGGCGCAACTGCTAAAGGCGTCATCTCTGGAAACGGGATCTGAGCCTTGGTGGAAGATTGCCGCGACGCTGTTGGTATGGCCATCCACTGTTCCATTCAATAAAATGGAACGACAGCGAGGGTCTGATCATGGGACACCTGCGGAGCTTTGCGGTTAGTGCCGTCCTGTCCGTTGTGCCGGCAACCTTGAGCGCACAGGAGACAGGTGACTCGCAGCAGGGTTTGGCGTTCGCGCGGGAGGCTTGCGCTGCTTGTCACGCAGTGGAGCGCCGGCAGCCTTCTTCCCCCAACCCGCAGGCGCCGCCTTTCGACGCAATCGCGAACACGCGCGGCATGACTGGGATGGCGTTGTATGCGTTCCTCCGGACATCTCACCCTACAATGCCGAATCTGATCTTGGAGGCAGACGAAATCGCTAATGTTGCCGCCTACATCCTCAGCTTGAAGGGTGGCCAGTGACTGTCAATCGAAGGCGTTCACGGCGGAGTGTGGCGAACTTGCCGTGCAGCCTCCCAATATCCCGACGCGCGGAGCGGCTGCGCGTAGGGCTACATGTAACCGCCTCATCGATCCGGGCAGCAATCGCGGCCAGGCAGGTCTCCTCGGCCTGCTGAGACTCGCTGCCAGCGTGAGGCTTGCCGGAGCCGCTGGAAGCCAACTCGGGGGAGGGTATGGCTATGGGAATGGGACGTGGACGCCGCGCGTGTTTGAGCGTCGTTGCAGCTTTGCTCATGGCACCTGCAGGCGAGGCGGCGGCGGCCGATAGTGCCAAAGGACAGCGAACTGCCGAGCGCTGGTGCGCGGAATGTCACGTTGTTGCGTCTGGGCAGAGGCGCGCCTCCGACGCTGTCCCGACTTTTGCTCAGATTGGTAGGTCCGAGCGCTTCACCGAAGCGACGCTCGCAGCCTTCCTGGCGAACCCGCATCATTCGCGCATGCCGAACCTGTCGCTCACGCGTTCCGAGATTGCGGATCTCGTCGCTTACATCAAACGTCAGGCGCGATAGGGCCCCGCGTGCCAGGGCTATGCCCCACCGACAGGGTGCCACTGACGGTCACGGCGCCCGCGACGCTGCCCATGTCGGACAGCGTCGCGCCGGCTGCCACCGTAATGGCCGCAGCCCGCTCAACGCGCCGTCGACGCGCCGCTCGTCGGCCGAAACGAAACCATCGTGGTGACGCCACTGCTGGTACCGGTCAGCGTCTGCGTACCCGTGCTGCAAGGTTGGCCACGTCGATCTCGGCGTTCCGCAACGTAGCTCAACTCGCGCCAAGCGCTCAAGGTAATGACGGCGACGCCGACTGGCGCCACGAACGAGCCTGCCCAAACCTGAAGACACGGTGACCTGGTAGCCCGATTGTCCGCCTCGGGTATCAGAACCCCTTCTAGTACGTTGAAACGGAATCCTCAGTTCTGATCGAGCGTTGCTACTAACCACGCATGAGCGAGAAGCAGTTCGATGATTTGTTCTCTCCCGAGAGCTGAGAAATACCGAGAGTACGCGCTGCCGATTGAGCTGAAGAGGCGACCGAACTTAGGCTAGCTAGCGGGACAAAATTTCCCGCACAAGGCTCACGAATGCTCGCAGATGCATCACGATTGCCAAGACGGGCTTCTGGAGTAACTCGCTCACGATCACTGCGGCACGATCGCAGTGATCGGCCGACCAGGAACGCTTAGTTTTGGCAGTCCGATTGGATGCGCTTCGCTCGGGCATGGCGACGGCCTTCAAAAGGGCTCTGATTACAAGTTGGCGCAGAGCCGGCCGCTGTCATTGATCCGAATCAAGCAAGCGGGCTGATTGGAGAACTGCGCCATGACACTTTTTCGGTTTGCGCTGTTCGGGTGTTGGGCTTCCTCCAAGGGAAAGAGATTTCAGACTGCTGAACTTGACGAAGATCAATGCCGTTTCGGGCGGCTGGAGAATGATATCTCGCCCGAACGGAGGCTCGCCATGCAAATTGCCAGCCAAAATGAGACGATCTGCTTTCTGGGATCGTCCGACGCCTTCGGTGGTGGCGCCGACTGGATCGAGATGGTTTCTACCCATATCTCGATCGTTCTGCTGATCGGCTCCCGCGCCCTCAAGCTGAAACGTTCCGTCAAGTTGCCCTATGTCGATCTGTCGACTCCGGAACGGCGACTGGCGATGTGCGAGCACGAGCTGATGCTGAACCGCCGGACTGCGCCCGATCTGTATCGCGCGGTTCATCGGATCACGCGTGAGCAGAACGGCGATCTGGAGCTTAACGGTCAGGGCGAGTTGGTCGACGCCGTGCTGGAGATGGAACGCTTCAACGACGGTTTCCTGTTCGACCGGATGGCGCAGAGAGGGCGCCTCACGGCAGCCGATATGGCCGAGCTCGCAGAAGCTGTTGCACGTTTCCACAGGACGGCGCCCGTCTCGACGGACGGGGACGGAGCAAAGCGAATGGAACGCGTGCTCGCCGTCAACGAACGAGCCTTCGCGAATGCAGATATCTTGTCGCGGAGCGAGGTCGAACCCGTCATCTCGGCTTGCCGCGAAGCGCTGGCGCGCCATGTGGGGTTGCTCGACCAGAGGGCTCGGGAGGGAAAGGTCCGGCGCGGGCATGGCGACCTGCATTTGCGCAATATCTGCTTGGTCGAGGGCAAGCCGCTGCTTTTCGATTGCCTGGAGTTCGACGAGGACCTCGCGACCGTGGATGTCCTCTATGACCTCGCCTTCGTTCTGATGGATCTCTGGCACCGCAAGCTCGAGCCCCTCGCGAACATCCTTTTCAATCGCTATTTCGACGCCACGGGGGATGAGACCGGCATCCGCCTGCTGCCCTTCTTCATGGCGGTGAGGGCTGCCGTGCGCGCACATGTCACCGCCATCGATAGCGGCAAAACGCGGGCTTCGCGATTGTCCGAAGCACAAGCTTATCTTGAGCTTTGCCTTAGCCTCCTAAAGGCGAGGCCGCCCATGCTCGTCGCCATTGGGGGCTATTCGGGTTCGGGAAAGTCGACGCTTGCAGCGAAAGTCGCACCGACGCTCGGACCGCCGCCCGGCGCTCGCATTTCGGGCAGCGATCGGATCCGAAAGAAGCTCTGCGGTGTCGCCGCCGAGACCCGGCTATCCGCGGATGCCTATAGCGACGAGATCTCTGCCCGGACCTATCGCGCGATGATGCAGCTCGCAGAGGTCACGCTGGCACAGGGCCAAGCGGCCGTCGCCGACGCCGTGTTCGACCGTCGTGCCGCGCGTGAGCGGATCGAGGAGGGTGCCAGGCGCGCCGGTGTACCCTTCTGTGGCCTCTGGCTCCAAGCGCCTGAACAGATTCTCGTTCAACGCGTGGCCGCCCGCCATGGCGATCCATCCGATGCCACGCCGGACGTCGTCATGGCGCAGATCGCCCGGCATGGGGCAGCGACGGAATGGACAAGGATCCCGGCGCGGGGGGAGGTCGACGTCGTCGCGACCGCTGCCCTTGCCGCGATCGGCTCTCACACCACCGCGCAGGCCATCTGGCCGAATCCGGTGTGCACGCGGCCGGAAATCCACGGAGTGCCATGAGCGAGAGGCCAATGGCGCCGCCCGCCTCGCTCGGGCGCTTTTCTCAAGGACGGGACCGCGCGCCCGGAGCTTCCGCGTGGCGGCGCCGGAGGTCCGTCGAAAAATAGGCGGCAGGGAATGCCGTCTCGGATCGCTTCTGCCAAGGAGGGCGCTCTCAATCGAGGAGCAGACGCAAACGCGCCGCCAGTTCCTCTGATGTGTACGGCTTCTTCAGCCAGCTTCCGTCGGCAAGCTCGCGCCCCATGAGACTAGGCTCCGCATAACCTGACGTGAAGAGGATCTTCAGGTGAGGACGCAGCGTGCGTGCCTCTCTGGCGAGATCGTCGCCGAGCATGCCGCCCGGCATGATGATGTCGGTGAAGAGGAGCCGAATGTCGGGGTGGGCGGCAATCAGGGAAAGCGCTTCCGCGCCAGCAGCTGCCTGGATGACGCGATATCCCTCCTCTTCGAGGCGGGCAACGACGACCCTGCGCACACGCGCGTCGTCCTCGACCACGAGGATGCATTCGCCTGCGCGCGGCCTGGCCGCAGGAGTAGGATCCGGGGCGCTGCGTTCGGCCGCCGCAGCACTCGCCGTCGGGAGAAGCAGCCTCACCGTCGTTCCCTGGCCGAGCTCGCTGTAGAGCTGGACCTGACCGCCGGATTGCCTGGCGAAGCCATAGACCATGGAGAGCCCGAGGCCGGTGCCGGCACCGACCCCTTTGGTGGTAAAGAATGGCTCGAATGCCCGTTGCTTGACCTCTTCGGTCATTCCAGCGCCGGTATCGGAGACGCTGACGAGCACATAGTCTCCGCGCCGGGCCTGCGGATACATCTGGACATAGTCGGCATCGAGATGGATGCGCGCGACTTCGACCCTGAGCCGGCCGCCGCGTGGCATGGCGTCACGCGCATTCAGCGCGAGGTTCAGCAGTGCGTTCTGCAACTGCGTCGCATCGACAAGCGCCGTGAGCGAATGACCTGTGATGACCGTTTGCAATTCGATTTTTTCGCCGAGTGTTCGCCTCAGCAACTCGGTGAAGTTGGAGACGAGTTGCCCGATATCCTCCTGCTTCGCATCGAGCGCTTGCCGTCGGCCGAAGGCCAGCAGTTGCCCTGTGAGCTTGGCGCCGTCATCCGCCGCGCCTTGCGCTTCGCGCAGCAAATCCCTGAGCCGGCCCTCTTCGAGGCGCCGTTCGACCATTTCGAGATTTCCGCTGATCACGGTCAGCAGATTGTTGAAATCATGTGCGATTCCGCCAGTCAGCTGTCCGATGGCCTCCATTTTCTGGGACTGGCGCAGTTCCTCCTCGATGCGATGCCGGCTGGTCAGATCGCGGATGAAGCCGGTGAAGATGCGCTTGCCGTTCGCCGCAGCTTCCCCGACCGCCAGTTCCATTGGAAAGGTTGTTCCGTCCTTGCGCTGCCCGGTCACCACGCGCCCGAAGCCGATGATGCGCCGCTCGCCCGTCCTCAGATAGCGGCTGATGTATCCATCGTGCCGGTCACGATCAGGATTAGACATGAGGATCTTGACGTTTCGCCCGCAGACTTCATCGGCAGCATAGCCAAATAGCTTCTCCGCAGCTTTGCTAAACAAGATCATGACGCCAGCTTCATCGATGACCACCATGGCTTCAGGCACGGTCTCGAGAATTGAGAGCAGATGCGACTGGCGAGCGGCAAGGTCCGCCTGCGCATGTTTCAGATCGCTGATGTCGACATTGGTTGTCAGGACGACCGAGACTTCAGGGGGATGTCTGCTCACGGCCACCCAGCGGCTTACGACGAAGATGGACCGCCCGTCCTTGCGACGTTGCGTCAGCTCTCCCTTCCAGGTGCCGTGGCAGCGCAACTCCACGAGGATTTCGTCGAGCGGCCGCGGAAATTCCGTCCTGAGGAGGCGGTGGACGTCTTGATTCAGGGCTTCCTGTACGGTCCAGCCGTAAAGCTCCTCACAGCCGCTGCTCCAGCGGCTGATCTTGCCGCCAAAGTCATGGACGACGATATTCGCGTCGTCGAGAACCTGCACGATCTCGTCTAGGCTCTGCTGGCTGATAGCCCTTGGCTTGTGCGCTCCGGTCACCTGCCACCCGTCAATGCGATCGCATGGCCCGCAGGGCCAAGGGGCATGCCCGCCAGATCATCGTCCTCGTCGGCGTCACCAGCAAGAGCGCTCAACAACGCCGGCTCGCGAATGATGAAATTGTAGCGCGCCGTCGGTCGAATGATGCCTCGATTGATGAGGCTCGTCATCGTCCTCGACACTGTTTCGATCGTCAGGCCGAGATAATCCGCCATGTCGACGCGGCTCATCGGAAGCTCGATTGCCTTCGCGAACGGGTTTCCATTGCCGGCGCGGCGCAGCAACGTATGAAGGAGATTGCACACGCGCTCTTCGGCATTCTTGCGGGCGAGCAGCACCATTCTCGCCTGAGCGCTCGCCATTTCCCGGCACAGCCAGTTGACGAATTGAGAGCGCAACTGCTCGGAGTTATCGACCGCCTGCCGGAAGCGGCTCTGGCTCAACCGACGGAGTTTCAGTTCGCTGACGGCTTCGGCGTCGCCGAGGTAGTGCTCGTCCGGCGCAATGCCGAAGATTTCTCCCGGGTAGAAGAAGCCGGTGATGACGCGGCTGCCGTTGCTAAGGATCTTCGCGACACGAAGGACGCCAGCGACGATCTTGAAGACATGCGTCGCCGGATCGCCATCCCGGTAAACCGTTTCGCCGCGCTCGAATGTTTCCAGCGGCTGCTGGCTGAAGAGGCTCAGCAGGCCCGGCTTTGGTTGATCGTTTGCAGCAGCCGAAGGCTGGGAAGGAAGCTGGAACGCTGCATTTGCGACAAGCATAATTCTGTCCTCCACATCGAACTGACGGGAGGGAGGAAAGCGACGCCGAATGGCGCTACGACGGTCTGCGTGTTAGCGTCTGTATAAATTCGTTACCGATTGTAACAGCCGATCCTTGGCTCTATCCGGAACAGCCCGCCATGGCCGAACCGGCGTCCCGCAACGCCCATATTTTGGTCGTGGACGACGATCCGCGCATCCGCCAGATGTTGAGCCGCTACTTCGAGGAGGAAGGCTATCACGTCAGCGCGGTGGCCAACGGGCGCGGGATGCGGGACGCGCTGCAACGTTTCGCGATCGACATAATTCTGCTGGACCTGGTTCTGCCCGGCGGCGAGGATGGTCTGACGCTAGCACGCGAGGTCCGCTCACGGTCGGATGTGCCGATCATCATGCTGACAGGGCGCGACGAGGTTGTGGATCGGATTGTCGGATTGGAGATCGGAGCCGACGATTACATCGCAAAGCCGTTTCATCTGCGGGAAGTCCTGGCAAGATTGCGCACTGTGCTGCGCCGCCGCCATCCCCGGCCCCTTCAATCGATCGATACCGAAGAGGGGGAGGTAATCCGATTCAATGGATGGGTGCTTGACGCGTTGCAACGCCGATTGGTGACCCCACAGGGAGCGGAAGTGGGTCTCACGACGGGGGAATTCAACATTCTTCTGGTGATGGCCAAGCATCCCGGGCGCGTCTTCTCACGCGATACATTGATGAATTTGACGCGAGGCCGCAACTACGAGGCATTTGACCGAGCGATCGACGCACAGATCTCGCGCCTGCGTAAGAAGATCGAATCTGACAAGAATGCGCTCCCGCTGATCAAAGCTGTGCGAGGAGTCGGCTACGTCTTCACAGGGCAATCGTCGGCCTAGAGACCGTGCAGGTCGCCGACCCTGCTTTGAGGGCCGCGCATCTCATCCGAGAAAATGGTGCGGCCACGCTCGCCTGCGAAGTACTGCCGGAGCCAGGGATGCTCGGAGCGAGGAGGTGAACTCGTTCCATTCCCGGCACCATCCGGGTTGGAGTGTCAGCGGTTGTCCTCGTAGGCGTCGTCATCGTCCCCGGATCCGCCGGGCATCATGGCGCGGCCGGGCCCCATCACCCCCCGGCCCATCATCCCTTGCCCCATCATGTCGCGGCTGCCCATCCGGACGAGCACTTGCAGCCGCCGCTTCTGAGCCTCGTCGAGCGTCGCATAGAGCGGCGACGCGGCGTCCGCGAGCTTGCGCATGGCGTCCGCTCCCGCTCAGCCGGCCGCATCGCTTCCTCGTCATGACCTCGCTCGGCGCTCTCGTCGTCGCGCTGATCCTGGCGCTGACGCCGCTCGGCCATCCGTTTGGCTTCGTTACATTGCCAGTGCCGATCTTGCTCTCCATCCTGGCGATTGCGGCCCTCTATCTCGCATTCGCCGAGATGCTGAAGCCGCAGGCGATGCGGGCGGGAGGGAGCCGGAGAGCGTCGCGCGCTCACCACTCCACCACGCGCCGCTTCCGCCCGTTCTGAGCGTCGCGACCTCAGCAGGCGGCCACGGCTACGGAAGGAATGTCACCGGGGGAGGATTCAAGCGCTCGGGTGATGAGGCCGTACTTCACGGTCGTCATCGCGAGGCCGCGCGCCCAGTCGACAACGTCGTTCCATGGGTCGACGATCCGTCCGGTCGCGGACAGAAAGGTGACGACAGTGGCGATCTCGGTCTGCCCTTGTACGACCAACACGCAGCCGATGCCGAGCACGAGCAGGTTGCCCAGGGAATAGGTCAGATTCATCAGGAAGTTGAGGGAGAATTTGATCTCGAACATGCCGAGATTGAGCGTGAACACCTCGTCCAGGCGACGTGCGCTCGATTCCACTTTCGATGGTGACAGGATTTCGTCGCCAAAGCGCCGCAGAATGCGGGTCCGCTGCGCCACGCGGCGGTTGATCGCTCGCTGCATCAGCGGCACGAACACGAATTGCGGCGTCAGGATCAGAAGACTGGCGAACATCATCTTGAGGTCGAGTACGGCGAGATAGACGAAGACGCTCGCCAGAAAGCCGATCTCGACGATCGGAAGGCTGAGGCTTGAGCCGACAAAAACGCCTATGTCGTCGGCTTCCCCGAGGATCATGGCGAGGCCGGTCCCATTGGTGAGAGCGGAGTCTTCCGCGCCCATGCCCTCCAGCCTGTGGGTCACCACGAGGCGCAGATCCCGTGTCGCGCATTCGCCGAGCCAGGCGCGGTAGACGTTCATGGCCAGCTTCGCCAACCCGAAAGTCAGGATGATGGCAAATTGCAGCGCGACAAGCGTCAGGATGGCTGAGAGGCTGCCGGCATGGACGGCCGTGTCGATGATGCGCCGCTGCGTTTCAATCGGAGCGGCATTGAGCAGGAAGACGGCAACGGAAAGGGCACAGACTGCCGCCTGATGCCAGCCGCCCGACCAGAGCACGAAGCGCAGGAACGAGGACGGTAGGGTCAAGCCCTGTGCATGCGGGCGAGGGGGTTCGGCGATCGACGCGATGAATTGCGAGAAGATCATGGAATGAGCACCGCCGCGCCTTGCAACCGCCCGGCGCGCAGATCCGACAGCGCCTCATTCGCCTGGCTCAGCGGGTAAACGGTCGTTTTGGTCGCAATGCCAGCTTGCCGCGCAACCGACAGAAATTCATGACCGTCTGCCCGCGTGAGATTGGCGACCGAGACCAGCTCACGCTCCTGCCAGAGCAGGTCGTAGCCGAAGCTCGGAATGTCGCTCATGTGGATCCCGCCGCAGACGACGCGCCCGCCCTTGGCGACGGCGCTCAGGGCCAGCGGTACGAGCGCGCCGACGGGCGCGAAAATCAGCGCGGCGTCGAGCGGCTCGGGCGGCTTTTCCTCGGAGCTGCCAGCCCAGTGCGCGCCGAGCGAGCGGGCATGGGCCTGTGCTGCCTCGTCGCCCGGGCGCGTGAAGGCGTAGACCTCGCGGCCTTGCCAGTGGCAAATCTGCGCGAGGATATGAGCGGCTGCCCCGAAGCCGTAGAGGCCGATCCGCCGGGCTGCGCCCGCGCTGCGCAAGGCGCGCCATCCAATGAGTCCTGCGCACATCAGCGGCGCGGCCGCGACCGGATCGGGAAAATCGTCCAGCGGAAAGACATAGGCCGCGTCGGCGATGACATGGCTGGCGAAGCCGCCGTCGCGCGTATAGCCGGTGAACTCCGGTGAATCGCAGAGATTCTCCCGAAGGCTGCGGCAATAGGGGCAATGTCCGCATGTGTGCCCCAGCCAGCCGAGGCCGACACGCCGGCCGAGCAGGTCACCGGCGACGCCCGGTCCGACCAGTTCGACACGGCCCACGACTTCGTGACCGGGAACGCGCGGATAGTGCAAGTTTGGCAGTTCGCCGTCGACGACGTGCAGATCCGTGCGACAGATCGCGCAGGCCTCGACCCTTATCCGCAATTCCCCGGAGCCCGGCATCGGATCGGAGCGTCGCTCCTCGACAAGCGGTTGACCCGGAACCGTCAGAACCATCGCTTTCATCGGCTTCTCCGGCCAACGCGCAACGGAATGATACCGGCGCGATACCGAGCCGGCCTTGATCAAGCTCAAGGAGTATATGGCTCTCAGGGCGCATGTTGGCGAACAGTTTTTAGATCGCCGCGCGTCCGATCGGACGCGATAATGATGATCTACATCTTTGTTATCGCATCGGATTCTTCCAAAAAGTGGAGTCCACTTTTCGGTCCGATGCCATAGGGAAAGAGCCATGCAGTCCTCGCCGCGAGCCGGTTTGGCCGGAAACGCCCAACGACCACAACCTTGCCGGGAGGAGGCGCTCGGCTCGGAGGCCTTCTCGGCCATTGACCGCATGCGGCAGGCGTGGAGCGCGAAGTTCACCGGCGGGTTTTCGCCGATGGCCTTGACACTGGCCTATCTCGACTGGGCCGTTCATCTTGCGGCCGCGCCCGGCAAGCAGCTCGAACTCGCCAACAAGGCCGCACGCAAGGCCGCTCGCTTTGGAACTCACCTTGCGTCGGGCCTCTTCCAGGCGGATGCTGGTCCCTGCATTGCGCCGCTGCCCGGCGATCGCCGCTTCGCGGCGGCGGAATGGAGCACGCAGCCCTTCAGCTTCCTGGCGCAGGCGTTCCTGCTCAATCAGCAATGGTGGCACAACGTCACGCATGAGGTGCCGGGCGTCGAGCGTCATCACGAGGAGGTCGTCTCCTTCGTCGCCCGTCAGATCCTCGACGTCTTTTCCCCCTCGAACAATCCGCTGACCAATCCGGAGGTGATCGAGCGCGCCCGCAGGACCGGAGGGGCCAATTTTATCGAAGGCTGGAGGAACTGGGTCGAAGACCTGCAGCGGCAGCTCGCCGGCCAGCCACCCGTCGGCACGGAGCGCTTCGTCGTCGGCCGGGACCTGGCGGTCACGCCAGGCAAGGTCGTCTTCCGCAACCACCTGATCGAGTTGATCCAGTACGCGCGGCGCCTCATTCGCTCCGGCATGATGACATCGGACTGCAAAGGCCGCCGGACGCGCCGCCTGAGCTGGCCGGCGAGCGCGGCAGCTCAGACGGGCTCCCGCGCAGACCTTCAGGCCGCAGCCTTCTGGGCGCCCGTCCAGTTCGACACATACTCGGCGCTGATCCCGGTCCAGGCATCCATATTCTTGCGGGCGAGCGTGGACAGTCTCTCGGCCTCGTCGGCGTAAGCGCCTCCGGCGCTTTTAGCGAAATCCTGCTGGGCGTCGACCGCCTGGGAAATCTCCTTGCAGCGGCCGAGCTTGGCGCAGAGTTCGGCCTGGGCCTCCATTCTGCGTCCCATGAAGGCCAGGATTTCCGAAGTCATCGCGAGCTGCGTTTCCCAGATCTTTTGCGGCAACACGGTTGCCGAGGCGAGCTGCGCTTTGACGATCTGCATCCCTTCATCGACCATGGCGGTGGCCCCGGTCTGGTCGGCAGCAAGGGAGTCGGTGACAGGCTTCGTAGCCATGCGAACCTCCTGAATTGTCTCTGCCGCCTAAGTTGCGACGGGTGGGAGTTTCCTCGCGGCGCGTCGCCCGGTCCTTGACGCATCGCAAATTCGGACACTGGCCGAGGTTTTTTTTAATGGCTTCCTGCAGTGTCGGCATTTTGATGTATCGCCTTGCGGAAGAAGGAGCCGAAGTCCTTCTCGTCCATCCGGGCGGCCCGTTCTGGCGGCGCAAGGATCTCGGCGTCTGGTCCATCCCCAAGGGCGAGCCGCAGCCGGGCGAGACCGCGCAGGAAACCGCGCGACGGGAGTTCGCAGAAGAACTGGGAGCTGTACCGTCAGGCCCTCTTGTACCGCTCGGGCGCATTCGGCAACGGGCGGGGAAGGTCGTCGAAGCCTTTGCGCTGAGGGGCGAACTGGAAGCGGAAAAGGCTCGCTGCAGCAGCGAGGCTGAGCTCGAATGGCCGCGCGGTAGCGGTCATATCCGCCGCTTTCCCGAGATCGACCAGGCGGCGTGGTTTTCGCTTCCGGAGGCCCGACTGCGCATCCTGGCGGCGCAAGGCGAACTTCTTGAACGTCTTGAGAAAAAGCTGGCCGACGAAAGCGCGTGAGCAGTCCTGCTATGATGCCGGATGATGGCCGCGGCCGACGCTCTGTCGTGCGATACCGCCGTCTTCAGTTCGAACGGCCGGCGCGGCAAGCCATCTGGGTCATGAGACTCCAGTCGCGCCGGCCGTCAGGCGCTTCCGGTGAATCAGGCCGCTTTGACCGGGATAATGTCTTCCTTTGGCTGAGCCTTCGCCCGCCGCGGTACGGTGATGCTCAGAATGCCATTGGCGTACCGAGCTTCGATCTTGTCCGCGACGATATCATCCGGCAGCCGGAACGAGCGAAAGAACGAGCCGTAGCGCCGCTCAGAGACATAGGCATCCTCGTCCATGCGCTCCTTTTCGCTCTTCTTTTCTCCACTGATCGTCAAGAGCCCGTCCGATAGTTTGACCTGCACATCAGCCGGCGCGATCCCTGGAAGCTCCGCCGTGATGTTGTAGAGTTCGTCCGTCTTGGAAACGTCGACGGCAGGGACGCTTCCCCAGCGTTCGAAGCGGGGCAGAGACAAATCGAAGGACAGCGGAGCTGCAAGGGGCCGCCGGCCAGAGCGGAAGCCGAAATTGTCGAACAATCGATCCATCTCGCTCCAGAAGCGATCGAAGCCGGCCAATTCGGATTGAGGGGAGCCAGGCTCGTGCGTTTCACCTTTGATCGGGAGCCTGGTTGCTGGTTCTGCCATGATCGCCTCCTGTGAGAGATGGCGGGCGGCATCACTCCGCGGATCGTCGCGCTTGCGCCGCTCGATCGAAGCCCGGCGCACGGCATCCGGCCAGCCGGGGATGATGAACGATTCAAACACGCATCGATCTCTGCCGCTTTGAGAAAAATCAAAAACGCCGGCTCGGAAAGCTGAAGGACACCGGGTTAGCGGGTCTAGGCATGATATCGCCCCGATCGCTTTCGCAAGGGAGCAGGTCGTCGAATTCTCGGCCACCTCACCGAGATCCATCGAGATTTGACTTGCCGGCGCATTGGCCATCAACTTGGGATGGATGAGAGGGGGCTCGCCTGCTTTCGCTCACACCACGGCCGGACGGCTCGGAGCGAGGAGGTGAACTCGTTCCATTCCCGGCACCATCCGGGTCGGAGTGTCAGCGGTTGTCCTCGTAGGCGTCGTCATCGTCCCCGGATCCGCCGGGCATCATGGCGCGGCCGGGCCCCATCACCCCCCGGCCCATCACTCCCCGGCCCATCATACCTTGCCCCATCATGTCGCGGCCGCCCATCCGGACGAGCACTTGCAGCCGCCGCTTCTGAGCCTCGTCGAGCGTCGCATAGAGCGGCGACGCGGCGTCCGCGAGCTTGCGCATGGCGTCCGCTCCCTGGCTCATGCGGTCGGCCATAGCGCGGAGCAGACCCACCGGATCGCTCGCTGCCATCCCGCGGGGCTGGCGCATGGCCTGCATATGGCCGAGATGTAGCGTGGCCAAGTTGCGGATCGCAGTTTCGACGGGGGGCCAAAGCTTCTCCTGGTCGGCGGACAGCTTCAGCCCGGCATGGATTGCGGCGACATAGGCATCGATGAAGGCGCTCATGTCCTCGGCCGAGAATCGGCCCATCTTCCCTCTGCTCATCATGCCACCGGGCATGCCTTGGCCCTGCATCATGCCCCGGCCCATCATCTGGCCCTGCATCATCTGACCCATGGGCATTGGCATTCCGGATTGGCCGGGCGTCGCCTGAGGCTGTGTCGGGGCTGTGGATTGGGCCTGCGTTGCGGCGGCACCACCCGGATGGTGTTGGTCATGGGAGGTTGGTGCCTGAGCCAGGGCGGGTCCGGCGAGAACCAGAACGGTAGCGAGAACAAGCGTTTTCATGGCAGGCTCTCCTTTGCGCGTCAGTCGACCAATGTAAAAAATGATCTCAGCGCATCTTTCGTTTCATGGGCGAAGGGCGTGCTGATCAGATGATGCCGATGGCCTTTGTGCCGCGACCACAAGCGCGGGGCGCGCAATGAGCCTCAACGTAAACTCGGCCATCCCGCAGGCCGCCTGGCCGGCAGGGGGCACTCGCGCTTTCCGTAACGGCAGCAGTGACTGCAGTGCATGAACAAGTACATCAGCGGACAGGCCAATAGCAGAAGGTAGGGCAGGGCGGCCACGATCTGGCCCGTGTGGCTCGCGAACTGGCAAATACCAAGAGCCGCTAGCGCGAGCGTGCAGACCCAGCCCAGGGGCGTGTTGACCACGAGGATCCGCCAGATCATTGGCGGCTCGGGGAGCAGCGTTTGGTATGATGCGCATGTCGACGTCCCCGAAATTCGGAGCGTTCTGATCTTGGGCCTTGCCCGCGAAGGATGCCTTGAGCGAGATCAAGGCGAGGGTCAGGGCCGGGTGTGGCAAGGTTCTCTTTGTCGGCCTCGACGATCTCGTGTTCCTGCCTACCTGACCACTAGGACTGGAACCGAACTGTTGGCGAGCACCTCAGAGGTCTGGCTGCCCAGCAGAAGACGACGGATCCCGCGCCGGCCGTGGGAGGCCATGACAATGAGGTTGCAATGACGGCCATTGGCGGTTGCGATGATCGCCTCGGCAGGATGTGCCTCGGGAACATGGATAGTCTCGGCGTCAACACCAAGCCGATCCGCAGCGGCTTTGGCATCAGCCAGCGTCTTCGCAGCCGCCTCCTTTTGTCTCGCCTCATGCTCCACCGTTTCCAACGGCCCAGGCACCCACCCGGCGCCGGGGGCTGCTCCTGCATAGATCGGAAATGGCTCTGTCACGGTGACGATGGTGACCTTGGCACCAACGCGCTTAGCCAAGGATAGTCCATGATTCACGCCCTTCTGGGCAACCTCCGACCCGTCTGTGGCGATGAGGATTTGTTTGTACATCGTCGGCTCCATTATCGGTGCAGGACCCTCATGCAGCAGCGACTGGTTTGATTTGACGCAAACGCGAGCTCTCACAGTTGGAGTACAATGTCTTCAATACTCCATCGTCCGCGGAGGTCGCCCATGAAAACGGCAATCAAACACGGGCCGGAATCCTGCCGGTCAGACCCGCCTAGGTTCACGATCGAGACAGTCGAAGACTATGCACTCGCGACGCATCGTATCAAGGCGCTCTTGGTACAGGATGGAAGCAGTTTCCGCGAGTTGATAGCGCTCAAGGACGCCGTCCGCGACTGGGAAATGCATCATCCTGGCAATAGACAGGACCGATAACAGGACACGAAGAATGCCGGCATCATTCCGAGCAGTTGGAATGCTGGAAAGAGGACGCCTCTGGCGACCGAAAAGCCAACCCGTCCGAGCAGGCATCCCCGACGTCGGCTGAGGGCCTGTTGCGGTAGCAATGCGTGCAGGCGGCCAATGTCACATCTTGCCCGCATGCTTCCATTCTTCCGACCAGCTCGACCGCAGTATCAGCCGATTGCGCACAAGTTAGAGCGCGCGAGGAAGCGTCGCTCGCGGTGCGCTTCCAGACCTCGAATTGCAAGGCGCCGATGTAAAAGGACGTCTCGCCGATCTTACCGAGCAGCACGTCCCGATCGCCGACAATGAAATCTCCCTCCGGGTAGCACATCGGTGACGAGCCATCGCAGCAGCGGCCGGACTGGTGGAAGAGGACAGGACCGTGATCGGCGATGATTTCGGCGAGCAGGGCGCGCGCAGCCGGCGTCGCGTCAACGAGTTCCTGCGACGTTCTCTCCAACGCTTCCTCCATTCTGAAAATGCACCGCATGGCGCGAAGCCACGCGGTGCCAGTTGGGTGAGGACTCTCAGAAGAAGCCGAGCTTCTTCGGCGCGTAGCTGACGAGCATGTTCATCAGCTGGATCGCCGTGTCTGCCTTGTCAGTCGGGCTCATGCGTGGCGCCTGTAGAAGCGCAGGAACTGCGCGTTGATCGCGACGATCACGGTGCTGGCCGACATGAAGGCAGCAGCAACGGCCGGGGTCATGAGGAAGCCTGTGCCAAAGGTGATCCCGGCCGCCATCGGAATTGCCACAGTGTTGTAGGCGGTCGCCCAAATGAGATTCTGCACCATCTTGCGATAGGTGGCGCGTGAAAGGCCGAGGATCGCGCCGACGTCGCGAGGATCACTCTTGACCAAGATGACGTCGGCCGATTCCACAGCCACATCCGTGCCTGCGCCAATCGCCACGCCGAGATCGGCCTGCACGAGAGCAGGAGCGTCGTTCACGCCGTCCCCGACCATGGCAACGGCAAGACCGCGTGCCTGAAGCTCCTTGATCTTGTCCGACTTCTGATCTGGCAAGACCTCGGCGAAGAATTCGGCCATGCCGAGCTCCCTCGACACTGTCTCGGCAACACCCTTGGCGTCGCCCGTCAGCATCACCGACTTGATGCCAAGGCGAGAAAGCTCCGCGATCGCTGCCCGAGATTCCGGCCGTACGATGTCAGCCAGGGCAAAGAGCGCGCGCGGTTCGCCATCGCGGACGAGCACGACCACGGTCTTGCCCTGGGTCTCCAGCTCCTTGAGCCGCGGATGGCTGATCGGCTTGCCCTGTCGAGCCAGATGACCTGGGCTGAGGATTCGTACGTCCTCGCCGTCGACCTTCGCGGCAATCCCTTCGCCGGTGATATTGCTGACTCCGCTCGCCTTCGGAACCGTCATGTGGCGACGCTTTGCTTCGGCGACGATGCCATGAGCAATCGGGTGTTCCGACTGGCTCTCGGCGGCTGCAGCGAAGGCCAATTCCTCGTCCTCGTCACCACCGCCCAGCAGCACGATGTCGCTGACGCCAAAACGCCCTTCGGTCAGCGTACCGGTCTTGTCGAAGACGACAGCGTTGAGATTGCGCGCGCGCTCGAAGGCGGCGCGGTCGCGGATCAGTAAGCCATTGCTCGCGCTAAGAGAGGTGCTTACCGCCACGACCAGCGGAACGGCGAGTCCGAGCGCATGCGGACAGGCCACGACCATCACCGTCACCATACGTTCGAGCGCGAACTCAAGCGGGGCATCGAGTGCAATCCACCAGACGAGCAGCGTGCCGAAGCCAACGATAAGGGCGATATAGATAAGCCATGCCGCCGCCCGGTTGGCAACGTCCTGAGTGTGCGAGCGGGTCGCCTGGGCCTTCTTCACGAGGTCAATGACCTGGGCGAGATAGGTCGAGTCCCCGGTTGCCGTCACCTTGATGGTCACCGCATTGGCGCCGTTGATCGCGCCGCCGATCGCAGTTGCGCCGACCGTCTTGGAGACGGGCCGCGACTCGCCCGTCAGCATTGCTTCGTTGAAGCCGGACGCTCCCTCGATGATCTCGCCATCGACGGGGACCTTGGCGCCGGGGCGGACGATGACGTGATCGCCGGGTTTGAGCTCGGAGATCGGCACCTCATGCGCAGTGCCATCGATGCCTATCCGTGTCGCACTGTCCGGCAAGAGCCGGACCAACTCCTCGAGGGCGCGCGAGGCGCCCATGACCGAACGCATCTCGACCCAATGTCCGAGCAGCATGATGACGATGAGGGTCACCAGCTCCCAATAGAAGGCCTCTCCCGGAAACCCGAAGGTGACGGCCGCCGAGAAGACATAGGCGGCCGATATCGCGAGAGCGATCAGCGTCATCATGCCGGGCTGGCCCTTGCGCAGCTCGGAGGTGAAACCTGTCAAGAAGGGCCAGCCGCCATAGAGGTAGGCGAAAGTCGAAAGCCCGAAGAGCACGAAGCGATCCCCCGGGAACGTCAATGCCTCAGTTAGACCCAGCCAGTGCTGGATCATCGGAGAAAGCAGCAGGACGGGCGGTGTCAGGGTCAGTGTGACCCAGAAGCGGCGCCGAAAGTCCGCCACCATTGCCGCGTGATCGTGCCCGCCATGACCAGCGTGCTCCGAATGGCTCGATCCCGCTGCCGCGACCATCTTGGCATGACCTACATACCCCTGATCCGTCCCACCATCGGAAGTGTGGCCCTGATGCGCGCGACCGCCATGATGAGCATGGCTCGGAGACTGACCGTTGAGTTGCTCAGCCACGGGTGGGACCTCCTTGCGGCGGAACCGTTGTAGAAGGCCCGCGCCCGAACTTGGGAATGAAGCCCGGGACAGCGTTGGCGTAAGCGTCCCACGCTTCGCCGAACTCCGCCCGGGAGGCGGCCTCCTCTTTCCTGGCCAAGCGCACGTAGACCCAGACCAGTATTGGGAACATGGCGAGCGTCACCAGCGTCGGCCACTGTAGCAGGAAGCCGACCATGATGATGATGAAGCCCAGATACTGCGGATGACGGACGTAATCGTAGGGCCCATCGGTTGCGAGGCGATGGTCTCGCTGGGCGGGGTAAAGACGGTGCCAACTAGCGATCAGCAGCCAGAAGCCGCCGAAGATCAAGATGTTGCTCAAAATGTGGAACGGGCCGAAATGTGGGTGGACGCGCCGGCCGAACATCGCCTCCAGCAGGTGGCCGGCGTCATGCGACCAGAAGTCGACGCCCGGAAACTGCCGTCCAAGCCATCCCGACAGGAGATAGATCGTCAGCGGGAAGCCGTACATCTCGGTGAAAAGCGCGACGATGAAGGCTGAGAAGGCCCCAAGCGAGCGCCAATCGCGTTTGGTCTTGAGCCTGGTGAAGCTCGCGGCGAACAGGATGAACACCGCGGAATTGATGATCACGAGACTCCAGAGGCCGTAAGCGGAGGTCTCACGCATTTCTCCGCTCCCTGGTTGGATTGGAGTGGGCTGCTTCGGAGCTCGGGCTCGAATGGCCATGGCCGCTGTGATTGTCGCGTCCATGATGCATGAACAAGTGCATCAGGGGGCATGCGAGCAGCAGAAGAAGCGGGAGATACCCGAGCGCATGAGCACGATGCTCGGAGAACAGCAAAAAGGCGGCGATCGCTAGGAATCCGATAGCGATCCAGCCGCCCCTCGATCGCCAAAAACTTGGCCGCGACTGTTCAAAGGCACCGCCCGAATTATCGTTCTTGGCTTGCGGCGTATGATCCGCGCCATGATGCATCGACATGGCATACTCCCTGATCTTCGCGATGGCGGAGGCGCACTCGGCCGAGCCGCCTCCAACGACCGGTCACATCGGCCCCATCGCTCCAGGCATGAGAAGCTGGTCTGCGGTCCGCTTTTGCGTGTCGTCAAGCGCGCCATAGAGCGGGTTGAGCGCGGCCTTCATCCGGCGAAGAGCCTCGAGGTGGGCAACGACCATGCGCTCGTGACCATCCAGGCGCTGCATCAAATTGGGCGCCGTCCCGCCTTGCATGGATGCCATCATTTGCTGCATCCCGCCCATCATATCGCGCGCATTGGAGCGGAGAGCCTCGGCGAAGCTGTTCCACAACGGCTGTTGTGCGTCAGTGATCTTAAGCTCGGCCCTCAGGAAGGCGATACGCCCCTCGATGCGCTCCGGTGCCATCATAAGGCCCATCATGCCCATGGCGTTGCCGCGCATCATTCCCATCGGCCCGGCGCCCATCATGTCCCTCATGCCGCCGCCGGCCATGCCCGGCGTGGCCGCTGGGGCTTGAGGTGTGGCGGCAGGGGCGGAGGCTTGGCCCTGCGGCGGATGATGCGCGTCCTCGGCAAGCGCCGGTGCCACGGCGAACATCAGAGCCCCAGCGAACATCAGATTGCGAATTGTCATCATCGTCCCTCTCCCTTCAGTCATGCTGAAACGGCCTGCCCGTCGCGGACTGGCCTGTCGTTGTGAGGTTGCAGGGCCCCCGCGTAGGTATTGTCGAAGCCCCGCTCCCGGTCGGAGTCGCGCATACGCCGTCCGGCCTGGACCATTATCGGTAATGCTGCCGACGAAACGTTCGTCCTGCACCCGGAATGGATTTCCGGGCCCCATGACGTACCAGTCGCCGACAATCTCCTCCGCCAGAACTCGGGTTCTGTGCGTCCAAAGCAGGAAGTCTTCGAGACCGGCTGAGTCGAATGCAGGCCGAGCTCCCTGATCGCCAGGCCCGTCACGGATGCCGGTAGCGCAGCAGTGAGGGTCGCTACCTCAGCGTCTCGGGCGCGCTTCTTAGCGCGTAGAGCCTCCTGAGAGAGCTTGACGACGACGCTTGGCCGTACGGTCATGGTGCTCTCCCCCGCTCACGACAAATAGGCGACGTACGCCATCATGCCCGTGGCCATGTGGTAGAGGTGATGGCAGTGGAGCGGCCAGCGCCCGGGATTGTCCGCATCGAACGCGATACTCACGCGCGCCATCGGCGGCACCAGCACCGTATCCCGAACTGCCCCGTTGATCGGCGCGCCGTTGATTGCGGTCACCTGGAAATGATGCCCGTGCAGGTGCATCGGGTGCGCCATCTTAGACATGTTGACCAGCGCGATCTCGACCCGCTCGCCGCGCTTGATCTTGATCGCCTCGCCGGCCTCGATCCCCCACTGGTAGCCCGCCATGGTCCCGGTCAGAGTCAGTGCGAAACGGCGATCGATCGGTCGCGCCTGCGGCGGCGTTAGGGAACGCAGTCGCTGCTCCAGATCGAGCCCGACGATCGGCCCCTTGGCCTCTCCCGTCGCGGCGATCCGGCGGATCGGCGCTCCGGCGCTCGCCAGAATGATGCCCGCCCGCTCCACCGCCCCTTCCCGCAGCGCCAGGATCGGATGGGTCCCGCCCTCAATTGGCAGCGTCAGCCGGATGTCGAGGCGCTGGCCCATCGAGATCGGGAAGGAATGACCGGAGACCGCCTGAACCTCTCGTCCGTCGACAGCAATCAGTTCCCCGGGCAGGGCGCCACAGTCGATGGTGAAGGCCGTCGCCGTCGCGCCGTTGATGATGCGCAGGCGGACCCGCCCGCCCTTCTCGACCGTGACGACCTGCGGGTCGTTGAGGGTCCGGTCATTGGCAAGATAGGCATCATAGTCGATGTCGTTGAGGTCCATCCCAGCCATGCCTGGACCCATCGGGTGTCCCCGCATTGCTTGCGGCACGGCGCCGGAGGACATCGGTTGGCTCATGCGTCCCGTCATCTCGCCATGCCCCATGGCGCCGTGGTTCATGGGCATTCCACCGGTCGCCTGCGCGCTGCCCTTTAGCTTCGCCAATAGCTCCCCCGCTGGAGTGAAGGAGAAGTCGTGCAGAAGGATCACGACCTCCTGCTCGTCCCGCTTCGCTTCTTCGGCGCTGCGCACGATCAGAGGCGCCGCCAGCAGGTTCTGCTCCTGGAGGGTGTGGGCGTGCATCCAATGCGTGCCCCCCCTCCCGACTGGGAAGGTGTAGCGCCGTTCGTCGGAGGGGCGCAGAAGCGCTGCCGGGTTCTCTGGCACGCCGTCCATGGCCCATGGCGGGGCCAGGCCGTGCCAGTGGATCAGCGTCGGCTCGGCGATGCCGTTGGCCAAGGCGATGTCGAAATTCCCTCCCGCATCGAGCGTGAGACCGGACGTTCCGTCCGGTTGCACGAGGCCAAAGACCCGCGCCGCCTTGCCGTTGACGTCGATCGTCCGATTCACGATGGCGAGACGCCGGGGCGCAGGCGTCTCGGAGGATCCGGGAGCGCTTAAGGGTTGCGCCCAGCCGCGGATCGGAAAAGCGGTGGCTGACGTGCCGAGCCCAACGGAGCCGGCCATCGAGCCGTAAAGAAATTCACGACGGTTCATGGCTTTCAGTCCTGGTATCCCTATCGGCGAAGCCGATGTGTCCGATCAGGGCCGCGTGGTTACGAGCCCCTGGCCGGATCGCCGTCGATTGCGGCGGTCCGACTCTCTCAGACCGGGAAACGGGGAGGACCGAGTATCGGCGGGAAGACAATACCGGTACCGGCCTGATTGCCCCATTCAAGCCGAGCATGCGCCGTTAGGTGCTCGAGAACCGCGGTATCCTCCTTGCTAACTATCACAAGGTGGACACTGCACATTGTGCCGCAGCAGTTCTTGGAATCGGCGGTCTTGTGTTCCGGGACCGATTGAGACTGGAACTTCGCTGTTGGACTGGAATGCTCCAGCGCGGGCGGATGCCGATGGTCCCGATGTTCATGCGGTTGACCGACATGACCCTCGCAAGGAGCAGCCTGTGCGACCGGCATCGGCGCGACGAGTAGCGCCATTGCGACCAGCACCGCCAGCAAGGCCCTCACACTGCGAGTCAGATGACGGATCCCGGTCATGCGGCGCTTCTGTTCCCTTCAACCGAACCAGCGATTGAACACGTTGAACAGGGAGGCGGTCGTCACACCAGTATAGCCGCCAAAGACGACGCTTTGAATAGCTCCGAGCAGCAAGCTTCGCAGATCAAACCCCGTCAAACCGAGATAGAACTGCAACCATGGCTTATGGAGCCCCCAGTCCGGGGCGATCAGGCCCAAGAGCATGCAAAGCAAGAATGAAACCAAGGCGAAGGCGGCCAGAGTCGCGCCCAATACCGCAATGGGCAAGCGCAGAGGTGCTGCTTCGACCACCCTTTGGCCAGCCTGGAAGGTGGTGTTGGACATAGCCATACTCCTTCCGCATCTGTCCCTTGACGGGGGCCGCCTTGCAACTTTCCGCAGTTCCGCCCAAACCCGCCAAGCCTAGGCTGATGACCTCAAAAATCATCGCTAGAAAACGCTACCATCCTGGTGGAGCTGTGCGTTGATTCAGATCAAAACGAGCTGGCCAGCCGCTGCTTGGCGACCCTTATGAACGCGTTCCTAGCGGGAGCTGCAGGAGATTGGTCTGGAGTCGGGGGACCGAAGCAAAGCGCCTGAAACCGGACCTTCGAGACGTCGGGAGTGGGCCAGGTCCGGAATCTCTCACTACCAACGGCCGAAGACCTGATCCGGCCAGCCTCCACGCATGCTTAAGCCTCTCGGCAACCCTGCCTTCACGTTTGCGGCGCTTGCGCATGGCGGTCATCGATGCGGTGACCATATCTCGCGTCGGCTCTGCTGGAACGAGCCGCAAGCCGGCGGTATCCAGGTCCTCGAGCAGGTATCGAGCCAACCTAACAGCGTCCTCCTCGGGAATCTTGTGATTGAGCTGACGAAGGTTGTCGCCGAGGCGGTTTTTCACCATTGCGAGGATGCTGTTGTTCGCCACCGCTCGGTTCTTCATGTCCCGTTGCCGCTCTTGTTGATCAGAGTATCTGACATCCACGAGTCAGTGATGAAGCTCGTCGTCCTCTCCGACCTGCACATTTAGTTCCGGCCTGACAGATGCCGGCTGACGCGTCGCGTTCCGGCCCGTTGGAAGAGCCAACGATTCCAAGTGCTCGCGTCTTGATCGGCTGAAAAGCAAAGCGCCGCCCGGCTTGGTGGCCGGGCGGCGCAGGTCAGATTGCGGAACTTTTTCTAAAATCGAGGCAACATTATGCCTCTCTTTTCAGAAACATTTGAAGAGGCTGGCATAATATTGCCGCAGGCCGCCGACTAAGTCTTTGAAATTGCCTTGCGCGCTTTCGTCATTAGCACCTTTGGATTTCCGCAATGGCAGGCATAAATCTTCCTCAGTACGATGATGTCGCTCTTCGCTCGTGGGCCGCCGCCAGTTGCGGAGCGGCCCGGTGAGATGGGGCACGCACTTTATTTCTGGTCCGATGCCGTCCCGGCGCCGTTCGGCTTGGTCACACTCTTTGCCGCTGTATGCAGGGATGCTCCGAGAAGCGCCTGCGTTGGGTCGGCGCCCGTGAAGCCGGCCTGGCTCAGGATCTCGTCGACGATCGGCTTCTGGGCGGTGAACTTCAGCAACTGGCCGGATAGGTCGTCCAGTGCATTGCCGTTGCCTTCACCAGCGCTGCCGTTGAGGCCAGGAACAGCACCTGTGCTGAAGATGCGGATGTCCGAAATCTTTTCGATCGGCTTCATGGCTTCGGCCAGCGCCAGCGGCACGATGTCGACGCGGGCCTTCGCCAGCTCGAAGTCGATGATGGTCGAGGACAGTGCGTTTCGCGCCTCGTTCTTGGCCCGCTCGGCACGCGCCTGGGCTTCGCCGAGCTCGATCACGCCGACGGCGCGGACCTTGGCGGCTTCTGCCTCGGCCTCTGCCTGAATCTTTGTTGCCGCGGCGAGGTCCTCGGCAGCCTGACGCTCCGCCTCGGCCTTGACGGTGATGGCGGTTGCTTGCTGCTCGGCTTCTTGGCGAGCCGCGATCACGGCAATGCGCTTGGCGCGCTCGGCGATCTCAACCTCGCGGGCCGTGGTCACCTGCTCCTCGGCGGTGATTGCGCTCGCCTTGGCGGCGTCAGCCTTGGCGCGGGCAGCCGCTTCCTCTTCGGTCTTCTGGGCGACGGTGATGGCAGCATCGATGCGGGCCGTCTCGGTGATCTTCCGTGCCTCAGCCTCTCGCTCTGCGATGCCGCGCTCGGCCGCGATGCGCGCGGACTCACGTGCCTGGCGCGCCTCGGCATCCCGTTCGGCGATGCCGCGCTCGGTTTCCAGACGGGCGGTCTCCTCGGAAAGCCGCGCGAGCTGCTCGGCCTTGGCGGCCTCGGCGCGAGTCTCCGCTGTCTTGTTGGCGATGTCCCGTTCCTGCGTCAGCTCGGCGTCGCGCTGCTCGCGCTCGATGGTGAGGCGCTTCAGCGTGGCCTCGCGATCCTTGGTCGCGATCTCGACCTCGTTGTCGCGGACGATCTGGTTGCGCTCGCGCTTGCGCTCCTCGGTGATCTTCGTGAGCGCGGTCAAGCCCTCGGCATCGAAGGTGTTGTTGGGGTTGAAATGCTTGATGTCGGTCTGGTCGAGGCGCGTCAACGAGACCGATTCCAGTTCGAGGCCATTCGACTGCAAGTCATGCGCGACCGCGGCCTGGACCGACTTTACGAACTCGGCACGCTGCTCTTGCAGGTCACGCAGGGACATGGTCGCGGCGACCGAGCGCAGTCCGTCGACGAACTTGGCCTCGACCAGCGCCTTGAGGGCATCGGCATCGTTGGTGCGGTCACCGAGCGTCTGGGCAGCGAGCGCGATGTTGTCGGCGTCCGGCTTCACGCGGACATAGAACTCGGCGGTGATGTCCGCTCGCATGCGGTCCTTGGTGATCAGCGACTCGTTCTCGGCGCGCTTGACCTCGAGCCTGAGCGTGCTGAGCGAGACCCAGGAATAGGAATGGAAGATCGGCAGGATGACAGAGCCGCCGTCGAGCACGACCTTTTTGCCGCCTAGGCCGGTCCGGACATAGGCCTTGTCCCGGTTGCCCGGGTGTAGAGCGACGTCATGATGACGCCGATGACGACGATTGCCGTGACGATGACGGCGGCGATGATACCCAATGAGAAGAAGTCCATTGTCAGCCCCTGTTGGTCTCAGCGTTGCTGAAGTTCGGGTGGCGCGGGAATGGCCTGGAAGAGGCCATCAGAGCCGTCGGCGACGATGACGATCGCGCCGGTTTCGATGACATGGCCTGGCGCGGCATTCGCCCTCAGGACATGGATGTTGTCGTGCCGATCCTTGACGCGGACCGATCCGGGATTGCCTTGGTCGAGCGGACCGATCGTGACCGTGCCAACAAGACCGATGAAGTCGACCTGGCTAACCGCGGCGGTCTCGTCGCGGGGGATGATCCGGGCAATCGCCCGGCTGAGCCATCGTGTTGCCGGGACGCCTGCGGCTAGCGCAGCTGGCACGGCGACGACGACGGGAAGTGGGCCGGCCAAACCGGCCGCAAGAGCCTGGATGGCAAACCCGAAGGCGGCGAAGGTCGAGAGCAGGATGACCGCGAGTACCAGGATCGGCACGCCGCCGGCGTTCAGCCAGGACATCCACCCGCCGAGAAGGCCGGCCTCGTGTCCATCTGGTCCGTGATGCCCCAGGCCGTCGTCGAGAATGCCAGAGGCAGAAGCCCCGAGTAGGACCGAGACGAGCTCGACCACGCCGAGTCCGGCGACGACCATCAGCGCCAGCCAGAAGGGCCCGGTGCCCGGCTGGATGACGGAAGTCATCAGCGCTGCCCCTCGCGGAAGGCCTTGAGGCGTGCCTCGATCGCATCCTCGCGCTGGATCCGCCCGAGCTCCTCTACCTCGGCTGCGCCCTGAACTGGCTTTGCCGGGACGCCTGTCACCCGCTCGACTGCTTCGAGAGCAGCTGCAAGGCGCTGGTCGTTACGCTGGGACGGTGTCGCTGTGGCAGGTACTGCGCGCTCGGCGCGCTTGGCATCCTCCAGCCGCTTCATCGCGTCGGTGCGAGCCGATGCGATGCTGCGCAGGGTCGCTTCCGCCTCGCCGATCTCGTGAGCGTTCTCGTTGATGGCCTTGGCGAGCGCCGTTCGCTGGGCTTCCAGGTCGATCTGCACGCCGGTTGCGGCACGAGCCAGATCGTCCCGTCCCTTTTCGAGGCCAGTCCTGATCTTGTCGTCAAGGTCGCGGATTTCGGCATCGAGATCATCAGCCTTGGCTTTCAATCGATGGCCGGCAGCCAATGCGACGCCGAGCGCCCCCCGGGCCTCCTCAGAGATCTTTCCAATCTCGCGAACGGCCTGCTGTGCGACGGCGACCGGATTAGCACCCTCGGCTGCATCGACCGCTGTATTGACGACGCCGGCGATCACGCGTCCGAGACGGGCCAAGATACCTTCATTGGACATGGTGGTCTCCTTTTGCGGATGGAGGCCGGCCTGCACGCCGACGAGGATGCTGATGGAAGAGCTGCTGAAGCAAAGCCGGGCTTCTGAAAAATCGTCCCAGCCGTTGCTATAGCCGCCCACGGAGTAGGGAACGACGACACGCCCGCCTGTGGTCGCGATGCTCAGGCTGTCGGGGCCTTTGATTGAGAAGAGCTTCGAGTCGAGCGGGATATCGTCGACGGGCGCGCCGGCGGTACGTCGGCTGTGGTCGCGCAGGGCCAGGGTCGCCATGCGCGAAGGCAGACCGGTCTTGGCGCGGATCTCCTCGTAGGCCTCCTCGTGCAACGCGACGAGGTTAGCGCCGCTGGTGCCTTCGAGAATGCCTAAGGCAGCCCGATATGCGTTGAGCGTCGCCTGAAGCGCCGCAAGATCCTCCTGCGAGGGCGACAGGTTGAGCAGCATGGTGCTCTGGAGTTTGGAAATCATAGGCTCAATATAAAGCACTGCTTTGGTGCTTTCAACATGCGTCGGCTTCGCCAGCCGTACATGGTGAATATGTGATGGCGAGAAACCGATTCATTCGAGGCCTCAAGCTCAGCTGCCTGAAACGTCGAGAAGGAGCCGTGTTTGCGCGTGGGCTCAAATTTGAAGGCGCCCGGCAATGAGCGGGGCGCCTTCGTCAATTGCGGAACTTTTTGTGAAATCGAGGAAACGTTATGCCTTCGTTTTCAGAACGTTTGAAGAGGCTGGCATAGGGTTGCCGCAGTCGGCAGGTTAAATGATTGAAATAATTGCGAAGTAGAATCGAGTAAACGTCCTCGGTTACGCAAATTAAGACATAGCTCTTCCTCATTTTGATTCTTTGACACGCCGCTTGATCATAAAAAAAATCCGGCGCTTTTAGGGGCGCAGGCTTCGCTACTAGAAACGTCTAGGGGATTTTTATGGGCGATTGCTATTTGCCTAGTCATGGCCTCAACCTTCGCCAAGGTCTGCTGTGGGTCATTCGCTGTGGGCGAACATTCCGTCGCAACGCAATCGCAAGGATCCGATCTGCTTTAGTGCGCACAACCTCGTCGAGCGGTTCTTTTGAGGGCAGAATGTCCGCCGAAGGCGTGAGCCCTGGAATGAAGGAGCGCATCTGTCAGCTCCAGAAGCTATCGATACGCGCAACGAGCCAAACCATCGAGACAGTGCCGACGAGGTAGGCGGCCGCGATGCGTGTGGGCCTGATCGGGAGGGCGACCAGCGCGGTCGCGGCCTTCGCTACGATGAGAACGACCGCGACGAACAGCAATTGCCCTGCTTCGACGCCGAGGTTGAAGGTCACCAGCGCCATCGGAACGTCCGTCTGGGGCAAGCCGGTCTCCTTCAATGCACCGGCGAAGCCAAAGCCGTGCAGCAGCCCGAAGGCGAACGCAACAAGCCAGGGATAGGTCTCCGAGGTGCGCCGCTGGCCCGGTCTGGACCGGGCGAGTTCGCTGGCGACGAAGGCAATGCTGAGCGCGATCGTCGCCTCGACTGGCTTTTGCGGCAGGCTGAGATAACCGAGCGCCGCGCCCGCCAACGTGATGCTGTGGGCGAGCGTAAAGGCCGTGATTGTCGTCAGCAGCATCCAGCGATCGCGGATGAGGAGCATCAGCGCCAGCACGAATAGCAGATGGTCGAAGCCGAGGAGGATATGTTCGACGCCGAGCAGGAAATAGGTTTTCGCCACCTCGAACATGGTCTGCGACGTGGTGACGGCAAGGCTCGGAGTCTCGGGCGTCAGGCGCGCGACCTGGGTCGAGCCATCGGCATTGGCCAGGCGCACCAACACGTCGGTCAGGCTCGTGCGCAGGCCGTCGATTGTTAGGCTGCGGCCTTTCAGGCCCCCAGGGCAGCGTGCTGTCCAGCGCTCGAAATAGGCGCCCGCCTCGAAGGAGTTGACCGCTTCCCCCTTCGAACTGCACGTCTCCGGCAAGCGAACATAGAGCCCGAGCCTCATCTCACCCAGCGCGGGCGTTTTCCAGACGATGGCAAAGTCGCCGGCTGCTGTCTCACGGATGTCGAGATAGGCCGGGCGCAATTCATGCGCACGCGCCGGTGCGGCCGACAGGAT
This sequence comes from Bosea sp. F3-2, assembly GCF_008253865.1. NCBI lineage: Bacteria > Pseudomonadati > Pseudomonadota > Alphaproteobacteria > Hyphomicrobiales > Alloboseaceae > Allobosea > Allobosea sp. F3-2. The sequence goes on along the minus strand of NZ_CP042331.1, from coordinate 1,038,311 downwards.
TTGCCAAAGACAGACCAGAGCAGAGAGCAGGCGGATCACGGGCTTCGCCCCGTCGGGGCTGCGTTATCCGCTTGCGTCTCAATCCTCACCCGGTAGCGCTTCAGCCGCTCGGCGAGTTGCGCCTCCTCCGCTTGCCGCCGCCTTTCGTTCGCCCATTCCTGTGCGACATTGTCGCGAACCTCTGCGAGGGTGGGAGGCCTGCCCGGCTTGCTTTCGTCGACTTGAACAACATGGAGCCCGTAGCTCGACTTGAGCGGCCCAACCCATGCTCCGGACGGCGTCGTGGCGACGGCCTCGGCGAAGGCCCTGCCAAAAATCTGGCCTATCGAGGACTTCCGCGTCGACGGCAGTTCGGGCGGCAGGATGGTCGGGTCGCCCAGCGTCGCGGGATCTGTATCGGGCTTCGCGCGCAGAACTTCGAGCACAGACGCGACGTCCTGCTCGATCATTTCGCCACGACGCTCGGGGCTCAGGAAGACCTGACGAAAGGCCAGCGTCGGGTCGATCCGGAACCGATCGGGGTTCGCCTTGAGAAAGGCCTCCAATTCCGCTTCGCTCGGCGTCGCCGCTTCGGCTTGCGCCTGGCTGAGAAACTCCATCTTCAGGCGCAGGCGGCGGCGGATCACCGTGTCATCCTTGTCGAGCCCAAGCGCGAGCGCTTCACGGTAGAGGATCTCCTCCTTCACATGATCGTCGATAAGGCCCTTGATCTCACTCGCGGACGGTGGGCGCTGCCATGTCTTGGCGAAGAGGCCAGAAAGCTGTTCGATCTTGGCCCCGGTCACGACGATCTCGTCGGCCCGTGGCTCGTTGTTCCGCTTGAGAGCCCCATAGAGCGCGAAGATCGCCAGCGCGAGAACCAGGAAATGTGCCAGCGGTTCTTTGAGCAGACGTCCGATCATCGCAGAACTCGGATCTTGAGGTTGGATGGCGTCAGCGCGACCGCACCCTAGCTGGCCGCGATCGGGAATTGCCTTGCGAGTGGATCAATTGTCATCGCGACTGGCCTTGGCCGTCATTGGCGCGGATAGGCGATCAAGCCAGGCTGAAATCCGGCTTCGGCCTTCCGGAGGACCATAGAGTCGCAGCAAGCCGTGCTGTCGTGCCGCGAGCGGCGTGATCCGTCCTGAAACCAGCGCGGCGACGACGGGCTCGTCCGTCACGATGACGATGTCGGATGTCTGCGCTCCGTGGACATGCGTGACCATGCTCATCCCGTCCTGCGCGGGCGCAAACCGGGTCCAGAGCATGGGCCCGATCAGCAAGATGGAAAGGCTGGGCACAGCCTCCCCGTCCATCGCCAAGACGAGCCTGTCGCGCAGCTTGGCGAGATCGGCCGCCGCCTTGCGATAACCCAGGAGGGCTTTGGCTGCTTCCGGCCGCTCGTCACGCAGGATGGTGCCCTCAAGCTGGGCCCTCCAGACTGCGGATGTCACGTGCAGCGCTTCCGGGTAGATCCAGTTGAGCGCGCCGCGCGCAGCATCGGCTCCCTTGGGGTCCTCGAACCCGCAAGCGGACGCAGCCATGGTCCCGGCGGCGAAAGCGGCCACCGGAATCAGATATCCTGCACGTTGCGGCGACCGGGTCACGGCGTGTACCAGATCGGCGAGGTGTAGGCGCGCTCGGTGATCGTCATCTGCGTGCCGGGAAGCGGCTTCGTGCCGAAGCGCTTGGCGTCATAGGCAGTCCAGCGTGGCGTCGGGATCTCAAGCACGCGCGCATAGTAAAAGGCACGCAGGGTCGGATCAAAATCGGGGTCCTTCCACGTCGCGATCAGCTCCGGCGCACCGATCGTGTTCGTCCAGCTCGCGTTAGCGATATCCACGGTGCTGCCGACCGAAGGCACCTTGCCATCAGGGCCGGGCTTGCGATCGCCGGACCATACGACGTCAAAGACCTTCTCCTGTGGCTTTCCATCCTTGCCGAGCCAGCCCTTGATGATCTGGATCCGGTCGAGGTTGGCGCCGATCGCATCCTTGAGCCCGGCCACGAGGAAGGTCGGCACCTTGCCGGCAAGCGCGCCCTTCAGGTCGCCGCCCATCGGTACGCCCTTGGCATAGCCGACATGGGCCGGCAGCCGGTTACGCGCGTCGTTCTCGTCGAACTCCCAGCCGCCGAAGAAACGCACGACCATGCGCGGCCCGGTCGTCGCATAGGTCTCCTTGCGCTGCATCGCGTCCCAGAGGGATTCGCGCGTGTTCTCCTGGGCCCAGACCGCGGCATAGCCCGAGGCCGAGACCTCCCAGTCCATGACTTTGACACCCGTCTGCGGATTGTCGAAGAAGGTCTTGGTCATCCGTTCTGGGCTCGGCTCCTGCGGCGTCGTCTTGCCGAAGAAGTTGTCCTCCTCCATCGCCGAGAGCCCGGTATGGGCGTCGGAACTGCCAATCAGACCGAACTTGTAGGGGTTCGTGCCAAGTTGCTGTTCCAGCAAAAGGCCGTTCTTCAGCGCAGAGCGGGCATATTCGAATTCGAGCATGTCCTTCGTTTTGGCGGCGCTGCCGTCGAGGTTGCCTTTGTCCCAGATTTCGAAATTGGCGAATTCGTCATTGGGCGAAAGGAAGGGATGGGCTTCGCCAGTGCCCTTGGTCTGGGTCGTTTCGTACAGGCGCTCCCATCGCTCCCGCTGCTCGACATACTCCTTGTCCACCGGCTTGCCGGTGAAGGATTCGATCAGCGGGAACATCCGCCCGTTGCTGAGATTGCCGTTATGCGCAATCGCCAGAACGCTGCCGCCGGTCTTCGCCTCGTAGCCGGTCATCCACTTCCAGAGTTCGCGAGGATTGTCGCTGCCCAGAGGTGCCTGCGTCGTATAGGGCTCGACCTGACTGGCGCGCGCAGCATTGTCGCGGAAGATAACGTTGCGATGCAGGTTGTTCCCGCCGGTGTTCGAGGTCCATTCATAGCCGATGAAGGCCGTGAACTGACCGGGAGTGTTGGCCTCCTCGGCTGCCTTGATCGTCTGCTGCCAAGCCGATTGAAATGTGCGGGTTCCAGGCAACGGCATGATCCCTTTATCGATCGTGCCTTTGCCGAAATTCGTGATGATGTCGATCGCAGCCGCCGCGCCCTGGCCGCCATCGATCATGTCGTGCCACTTCTTGCCTTGCTGGCTCGCCATGATCACGGGATCGCCGCCCACAAGCAGTGGAAAGAAACCCATCCCGTCCGAGTGATCGGCCACGACGAGGAAGTCCAGCGGACGGGACAGCTTGGCCCGCTCGCCGGCCGACGCCGTAATCTCCTCGCCGCGGGCGAAGCGATAGGCTTCCTTCGGTCCGAGCCGCGCGCCGAAGGCGCCGGCATCCATCGAGAAGGCCGTATGCAGATGGGTGTCGCCAAAGAACGGTCGCGTCGGAAAATTGCGACCGGCATAGGGAGAATAGCCCGGCTTCTGCGAAACCCGCTCTGCCGAGGCCCGGTCCAGGATTCCGGTGTCTTGCGCCAACAAGGCGGCAGGCGAACCGAGCGATGCGCCAACGACCAGGGCGCCGATCGCGGTAGAGACTTTGAAGCACTGCATGGCTAACTCCCCGTTCTGATGCAAGAAGACCGCGCTCGTCCATCTCGGTCAGGCTTCCCCCGTCCGCTGGGTCGTGGGACGGCATGGCAATCATACGATGTCGCATACGGTCCCCGCGCTCACCTCCATGAAACCACGCCGGGTTGACCAGTCCTGGTCTGCCTCCCGGCTATCAGGTCCCGGCCCGCCTAGCGGAACCGGCCCACATTCACGATCTGGACACGGCGGTTGACCGCCGCGTCAGGGTTTTTCCGGTCCTGCAACTGCTCCTCGCCGAGACCAACCGCGACAATCCGGGTCGGGGAGATCCCGAACGTCGTGACCAGCGCCTCGCGAACCGCGTCGGCCCGATTCTGGCTGAGCGTCAGGTTGGACTTCCGGTCGCCAACCGCGTCGGTGTGGCCGACGATCAGGAACTTGTACTCCCGCAAGCTCGGGTGGTGGAGGGAGTCGGCAATGACGCCGATAGTCCGGAAGGATGCTGGGCGGATCACCGCCGAGCCGGTCCGGAACAGAATCTCGACAGTGAACTGCGAGAGATTGTCCAGTTCCTGCGATAGAGGCTCGCGCAGGGAAGCATTCGGCCCGCGATTGGCGGCGACGCTGTCGACAGCCTGGCGCCGGAGCGCTGCGACGTCGATCGATTTAGACTGATCGAGGACGTTCAGCGTCTCGATCAGCTGGCTATCGTTGAGCCGCGCTTGGGCGCGCAAGGCCGAGCTTGCGGAAGCGAGGGCGATCGCGGCGGAGAAGACGAGGGCGATGGGCTTCATGGGATGCATTGTCCTGTCAGTTCCAACCGGCATCGACGATGACTTGCTTGCAGGCACTGCTGACGACCTTCGACGCGGTCAGCAGGCACTGTAGCTGGTAGCCGTCATGGGGTTGCACGCCGCGGCAGTATTCGCCGACATCGCGTTCGCAGACCTTGACAGCGGTAGCCTGCGCGATGGCTCGCTTCGCGAGGGACTGGAACGTCTCGGCCGAGGCTGACTTGCACCCCGCCGAAAGCTTCGCCTGGTTGCGATCCAGGCAAGCCTTGATAGCGCCGCCCCCAAGCGAGACCTTCGAGCAATACTTGTCGATGTCCGAGCCGCATGACTTTGCGATCCGGTCGTAGGCTTCGGCGAAGCTGAGCGTCTGGGCAGATGCTCCGAGCGGGATCGCCATGGGAACCAGCAGGCACGCTGCGGCTAGGGCTGTACGTAGACTCACGATCGACGCCTCCGGTTTTGTGCCAATGGTCTCGCCCTTCACTTTTCCATCCGCAGGGACGCGGTAACGGCACGACCACCTGTCTCCGTCTAGCAAAGGCCGAGTGGGATGGCCTGTAACATCCTGTATGCTGGGGTGGTTGAGCGCGTTCAGCGCTGAGGGATACCCGCCTCGAGGGCCGCTTCCGCCGCCGTTCTGTTGGGTACGGGAAAGCCCGCCTTGCGCGCGCCCTGGGCGAGATGGATGGTGTCTTCCGGGCGGTAGTTGCGCTTGGCCGCCTCCTGATCCCAGTTGTCGAAGAATTTTGGACGCATCCGGAGAAACTGATCTCGTGCTTCGGCCGCCTCCGGCTTCATGCCGAGCTGAGCGTAAATAATCGCTGCGACGAAATGGTAGAGTGGAAACTTCTCCAAGCTGACCTGCCGGATGAGGGCTTCGGCGCGTCGGTAGTCGCGTTGCATGTAGGCGTGATGAGCCAGCGACCCGTTGTAGAAATCGGAGTGCCCGGGATTGCGGGCAAGAGCCTGCTCCAGGAGTGCGGTGCCACGCTCCCAGGCACCGGCCTGGCCCAGGCGGCTGCCGAACTCCGCGAGCAGTTCGGTGTCGTTCGGGTTCAATGCAATCGCGCGTTCACCGACCTCGAGCGCCTCGGCCGGCTTCTGGGCAAAAAACAGCGCCATCATCAGGGCCTGGAGCGCTCGCACGTTCTCCGGGTCGAGCCGGATCGCCCGGTGTGCGGCCTCGATGGAACGCTGGATTGCTGTGGGAGAGCCGACCTTCGGATTGAACCCAAATCGGTCCTCGTCGAGGTACAAGATTGACAGCATCGCCCAGGCGGTGGCGTAGCTCGGGTGAGCACCGATCGCTCGTTCGAGGCAGGTCCGGATCGCTGCATGGCTTTCCGCTGAGAGCGCTGTCCGGTACGTGTAGAACTGCACGGTGCAGGCATAGTCACGGAGGTCGTCAGGCGGGCTTGGGGCAGTGCGTCTTTCATCGGCTCGGAAGATGATGCCGTAGGGCTGCGCCACGGCGGTTGCAACTTTCTGCGCGACATCGTCCTGGATGGTGAACAGGTCACGGACCCGCAAATCATCGTCGTAAGTGTGGGACCACAGCACCGCCCCCGTTTGCGCGTCGAGTAGGCGGCCCGTCACGCGCAGGTGGTTTGTCGCGGTCCGGACGCTTCCCTCAAGCACGTATCGGACACCGAGTTCCCGGCGGATACGGGCGGTATCGGCGCCCGGCGGGATGCTCCGCGATGTCTCCCGTCCCAGGACGATCAGCTCCCTGAAGCGGGCAAGCTGGCTCACGATTTCCTCGGTCAACCCGTCGGCATAGACCTTCGCTTCCGGAAGCTCGCCGAGGTTTGCAAACGGCATGACGATGAGGGTAGGCGCCGCCGATGCCGGGATTGCGGACTTCGAGACGTCAGGCAAGGTGTGCCACAGGACCATACCGGCGAGAGCGGCGACGAATACAGCCGTGCCTGTGACGAGCCAGCGTGACCACCGCCACGGAGGCGGCGCGACGACCGGCCTCTCGGCAGGCCTGGCCGGAGTGGAACGGTCTACGACCGGCACGTTACGCCGTTCGAAGCGCGGCACGTATCCGCCTTTCGGGATCGAGATGATGACCGGGTCCGAGAGGCCGACGACGAGGTAATAGCGCTCCAGTGCCCGGCGCAGCCTGCCTGCCTCGATCCGTACGACCGGATCGCTCTGCGCGTCGAAGCTCGGATCGCGCTCAAAAACCTCAATTCCGACCGTATAGGCCTTGATGCGATCCGCGTGACCGGCAAGTGTCTCTTCGACAATATAGCGCAGGAACCTGCGGGCTCGGGCCGGAATGTCGAGTTCGGGGCTCGCGCAGAGCCGTTCGAGTTCGGCACGTACATCATCTGCCGAAGGCTGCGATCCCGGCAGCACCTCACCGACCGCGCTGTCACTGCCGCCAAGCATGGGTCTGCCCCTACCATAACGTCAGAGAGCGCTTTGACCGCAGTACCCTACAGTAAGATACTTCCACAATACTTGATATGGATCAAGGCTGACAGTTGTGCGACCGCGCACTGCGCCGTTTCCCGCACGCACCCGGTCCCATCATGGCACAAACCATTTCGGTCGCCATCGCCCACTTCCCGGACCGAGGGCATGCCATCGAGGGGCTTGCCAGAAGGGACGAAGATTTCCGGGCGCTTTGCTCGGATCTCGCCGAGGCAGACGCGGCGCTGGCGCAATGGCAGCACTCGTCCTCGCCGGTGAAGCAGGCGCGATGTGCCGAGTATCGAGACCTGGTGCGGTATCTCGTGGCCGAACTCGAAGCGATACTAGACCTTAATCGTTAGGAGGCTCTCATGAAGGCCCTTTCCCTGGTTTATGCGCTATCGCTCGGGGCCTTCTGCGGCTTCGCCGCCGTGGCACAGCAGCTTCCTCGTTTCGACATCACGACGAGTTGCAGGACGGCGCAGCCACTGACTCCGGAGGATCGCGATCCGGTTCAAGCCTGCATACGGGACGAGGCGAATGCAGAGCGTCAGCTTCAGGCGATTTGGAGCGGCACAGCCGCGACCCACCGGGAAACCTGCACTGCGAGCGCCCAACTCGTCGGCTCGCCGAGCTACGTCGATCTGCTTGTGTGCCTGCAGATGTACCAAGGCGACACCTCCACCGCACCGCCACAGCGTCGGCGGCAGCCGTGAGCAAGGGCCAACTCGACGGCACCATCTTCATGGTCTGGCTCGTAACGCGTATCGAATGTTTCCGGAACTGACTGATGGTGACGATCTCGCTCATGGACGCACAAGACTGCGTCTGCATCCGAGGCACACCCGCAGCCCTTGTGTCCCTGGCGCGTCGCCTGTCGGCTGTCGCAGCGCTCGCGGCGGCGTCGCTCTCTGGCGCCTGCGCCGCGCGCCCCGAGACAGGGTTCCTCGCCCCGGGTGCTGGGATCGAGGCCGGAGCGGCCGCCCACACGATGCTGGTCGCGACGACGCGCAAGCGGGACGAACCGCCGGGGACATTCTTCGACGGCGAGCGCGCAAGCCCGCTCGATTTCGCCAGGATCGAGGTGTCGGTGCCTGCCAGGCACAAGCCCGGCGAGATCGAGTGGGCCTCGACCGCGCCCGGTGATCCCAAGACCGATTTCGTCGTTCGTCAGGCCGGCTATCTCGAAGGGGAGAAGGCCTTCGTCAGGGCGCTCAATGCCCAGCTTGCGACGCGCCCCCGCGGCAGCCGCAAGGTGTTGCTGTTCATCCACGGCTACAACACGATGTTCGCCGAGGGGCTCTATCGCTTCGCCCAGCTGGTCCACGACGCCAAATCGCCCGCCGTGCCGGTGCTGTTCACCTGGGCGTCGCGCGGCGAGCTGACGCAGTATGTTTACGACACCAACAGCGCGACGACGGCGCGCGACGACCTCGAACGCACCATTCGCCTGATCTTTGCGAGCGACGCCGAGCAGGTGAACATTCTGGCGCATTCGATGGGCAACTGGGTCACGGTCGAGGCGCTGCGGCAGATCAAGATCTCCGGCGATCTGCCGCCGATCGGCAAGCTTGGCAACCTCGTGCTGGCCGCGCCCGATATCGACGTCGATGTGTTCAAGTCGCAAATGCGTCGTTTCGGAAAGCCGAGGAAGCCGTTCTACATCGTCTTATCGAAGGACGATAAGGCGCTGGGCGCGTCGCGCTTCATCGCCGGCGGCCAGGAGCGTCTGGGCGCTGAGAGCCACACGGCCGAACTCGCGGAGCTGGGCGCAGTCGTGATCGATCTGTCGGACGTCAAGGCCACGGATTCGACCAATCACGACAAGTTCGCCCAGCTCGCTGAAATAGCACCTCAATTGGAGAGCACGTTGGCGCATGGCGTCCACCGGCGGCCTGGCACCGGTGCCGCACAGGAAGCGCTGGGCGGCTCACTAGAGGCAATCGTATCAGTCCCCGTTCAGATCCTTGGCCTGCCGATGAAGATCATTGCGCAATGACCGTTCGATTCAGAATCACGCGAGAGCAGTCGAATGCCAAATCACTCGGGACGACCAACTCCGAGCAAGCAAGGGAGACGCCCCATGAAAGCGAAACTGTCGATCCTGTCTGGTTCAGCAATTCTCTCAGGCTTTCTGGTCATGGCTCCGATCCAGCCCGCCGAGGCGGTGGTGTACTGCAAGACGGTTGGCATCCCGAAAGGCTGCATTGCGCGTCCTGTGGCGCCCGTCGCTCGCCGCGCGGTGGTCACGCCCGGCGTGGGCGCCGCCGGCGTTGGCGTGCGTCCCGGCACACCGATGAACAGGGGCGGGCCGGTGAACCGCGCTGGCCGGCGCTGAACATGCGCGCAAGTGCCGCGCGATGGCCAAGATTGCTGTCCGCGACGCTTGCCTGCTTCTGGCCTTCGCCGAAGCTGAACTTCCCGCGAGCCCCGCCCTGCCGCGGAAACGGATAACACGCTCCGCGAGCTCGTCACCTGCCGCAAGCCGATCATGGCCGCCGGCCAGGCCGAGCACTGCCCTCGATAGTGACGTGCCTTCGGTTTCCTGGACCGTTCAGATCTGGAAAATTCAAGTTTAGCAGCACGGGCTGCGGACGGAGTTTTCGGCATGAAGAAGTCGAAGTTCACTTAAGGCGCAGATCGCCTTCATCCTGCGCCAGGCTGAGGAAGGAGCGCCGGTTCCCGAGGTCTGGTGTTCCTATTTTGATCGTCATCGCTCCCGGCAGCTCGGGCATCTCGTCGATTGTCTGCCTAGCCTCGCCATCGACCCGCGCGGGGATACTGCTCGTTCGCCAGCAGCGGCGCAGTGGAGAGGTGCGGATCGGCTTCAGCGGATTCGACCAACGCGTGCAGGACGCAGCCAAAAATCCGCTCTCAGCGCACACGTTTCGCGGCTGATGGGGACTGATCAAGGCCCGTTGGCCCTATTGAAAAGCGCCCGGCCGTAACCGGGCGCTTTTAGTGATTGCGGAACTCATCCTGAAATCGAGGCAACACTATGCCTTCGTTTTCAGAAACTGAGGCCCGACCCAAAGTTTTGTTCCAAAACACCCCCAAATAGGCCCCTTCCGACCCAAAGTTTTGTTCTAAACGGACGCAAAGTTCCGCACTGGGAGTGCTCGCGGGGGGTGTGCCTAAAAGTTGGTGCGGACGTGCTGGAACTCTCTTCTGCGGCGAAGTAGAAGGCGCTTCCAACGCTTGGGGGTGGAAATGTCGAGTCGGGGCTACTTCGTCGGACAGATCATCGATGACCTTGATGCAATCGCGAGCCAAGTGCGTCAACGATGCAAGCTCAATCAGATGGATCTTAATCGAGTTCTTGAAGATTTTTTCAAGGAAATTCTCAATTTAGTCTATGGATACAATCTTCAAAATCTGAATAAGGAAAGAGTGAATACGCCTGGATTAGATTTGGGTGACAAGAGCATTGGTGCAAAAATCGCTTATCAAGTTACCTCACAAGCCGGTTCATCTAAGATTAATGGCACTTTGAGTAAAATATCGCCGATCGATGCGGTCTCTTACGATCGATTCAAGGTTTTGATAATTGGCCAACGGCAGGGAAGTTATTCGCTCGACACCACTTTGACTGCAAAGTATAAATTCAACGAGAACGATGACATCGTGGGCATCACCGAGTTGTGCCGCGACATCATGGACCTTTCGCTTCCGGACCTACAGGCTGTCCACCGTAAGCTCTCCGATGAGCAGCGACGCATCGTGATCGAATTGGAGCCCGAGCTGCCAGACGGTAGTTTCAAGACGAGCATGCTCGACTTCATTGAAGCCAATCCCAACGTTGGACGATCTGACGCATCCGCCTTCGCCTCCCATGAGGATGTTTCCGGGTTGTTTAACGACCGAGAGGAGGCGCAATCAGTACTTGACCGTTTCATTGACGAAATTGCTCGCTTACCAAGAATGACTCGCGAGTTATTTGGGTGGATGGTCGATGAGAGTGAGTTTGACAATAAGGGGATATCACCTAGCCTCCAGATAAACGCGGACTATGTCGCTGCCAAATGCCGTGATGTGCCTAATTATTTAGCCGAAATTAGATTGTTGACCGCGCGCGGATTCATTGATTTCGATCAGGAGGAGCCGCATCGTTCTGGCCTGCGATCCTTCATTGCTCGCCGGTCAGACGCTCCCGAATGGTGATACTGGTCCACCCCTCAACCTGACCGTCGCCAGCCCCCGCTGGCTCCGGGCACAAGATTTCGCGTGAAGGTATCGAACGCATCGCGCAACGCCTTGTCCCGGCCGCACTCGACGTAGACGGACTTGACCTTTTCGAGCCGAGCCATGATGCGCTGGTCGCGTTCCGGCATCCGCGACCGCATCATGTCGAAGTACGCGGCGTCGTCAGTGAATGGATCCGCCGCAGCGAGGCGACCGGGTCTCCCAGTCCGGGTGTCCTGGCTCATGCGTCTTCCTCGTCATCATAGAGATTGATCGACCTACCGGGCAGCGATGCCTTCGGGGAAGATGGATGGGGAGAAGGCGCTGCCTTTGGTTCGGGGGAGACGGCGACGACGAGGGTGCCGATCCCGGAGGTTCCGTCGTCTCCGTTCATCGGTGCGCCCGTCGGCCGCATTCGCGGTTCGGCGGCAAGTCCGCCCCTGACCTCGATCTCGCGAACGAATTTCCGAAACACCTTCGCATCGAGTTCTTCCGAGGGAACGCCAGCCCTGATCCGCAGCTCCTCCGCCTCCTTTCGGATTGCCCGAAAAGCGCCGAGGCGAAACGGCTTCCCCAGCTCATTCTGCTGGCGCTCGAAGTCCCGCAATATCCGGTTCGAACTGAGATGCTGGGCGACGCTGGTGCCCTCGAAGCCCTCGGCCGTGAACGTCAGGTAGTGGCCGTCGCCGGAAAAATGGCACCGATGGTCCTCCCTTACGAGGACGTGGATCGCACCCATATCGTGAGGATCGACAACCGCGGTCAATCGGCCGCGACCGACGAGGCCATGGAGGACGCCCATCTTCGGATGCTTGTAGTCCACGTGGAGGTAGCGGACGCCTGCCGCCGAAATGGCTCTGTCGTGCAACGGAATGCCGAAGGCGATTTGCCGCTGGATATGATCCGGCGGCGGATCGAGATCGTTGGTCGCCTTGTCCCAGGCTTCGTAGGGACGCTGTCCGCCGAGACCGCTGTGCGGGCGATGATGATAGCTGTCGACGATGAAGCGGGTGAGCAGTCGATCGAGGTCCTCGACCACAAGGCTGGCCAAGAGTTCGGCGGGATAATCTCCCCGCTCGACGACGTTCGAGAAGGCCTGTCCCGTAAACATGCGGCAGAAGCGCTTGAAAGTCCTGAAGAAGGATTCGATCGTGCCCCTGGACCGCGGATCGCCGTTGCCGATGCGATGGATGATCCCAAGGTCGACGACGCTTTGGTGGAAGTCGCCCTGGAATGCCGGGCCGCCGTCGGTCGCTATCTCCCTCGGTCGGGCCAGCATGGGCCAGTTCTCCGTGGCCCCGGAAAACTTTGCCAGCAAGCTCTTGTCGGCGACGATGGTGCGCAGCGCGGACTTTGAGCCCGCGGTCGAGGGAGCGAATGGGCTCACGCCCAGCCCCACGATACATTTCGTGGCGACGTCGATCGCGGCGGTCACGGTGCATCGCACGGTGACTTTCTGCTTTCGCAGACTCTTCGCCTTCGCCAGCGCCCGGTCGGTGACATAGTATCGCGCGTGCTTGTGGTGAATGACGGCATGGAGATCCATGTCCCAGTCGTCCATCTCGACGCGCTCCATCCGGGCCAGCTCGCCAAGACCGTCGCCGACGGGCGTATATTTCTTCCGAGCGCGGTCGGGCCCCATGCGGCCCAGGTCGACGAAGAGCGGGTCGAGCTTCCGTATTCGGCGTCGTATCGCCCGCTCGCTCACGTAGACCCGAGGATCTTCCGGCCGGCTGCGGTTCAGCTCGTCGATATCGGCTTCGACCGCTTCGTAAATGTCCGCAATGGTGGGCTTGGCCCGGCTCGCATAGCGGAGAACGTTCCGTTCGACGACCTTCAAGGCGCGGGGGTCTAGCTGATGCCTGTTCCCGCATTCGTCGTAGCGTGGCCGAAAGGCCTGCCGTCGATGGCCCGCCGCCGCGAAGCGGTCGAGCCAGTTGCGCAGTGTCGTGGGGCTGGGAAAGTCGAACGTCTTGCGCTCCTCTCCCTTGAATTCACGCCCGAGGGGGCGGGCGGCGCCGAACTTGCCGATGTACCATCGATGGATCGAATCCTTGTTCCATTCGATGAAGTTCCCGAAATCTCGCGGCGTTCGCGAGAATCGGCCGTCGCGATGCGCCCCTTCGAACCGGGTGCACCATTCGACCTTCCAGGCGATCGTCCGAAGTTCCTCCTCCCTGAGGTCGCTGAGATCGGAATCGTCGCCCCGGGCCGTGAGCAGTTGCTGCGCGAGAGAGAAGTGATCCTTCTCGATCCGCAGCTTCCGGGTGCGCATGAGCGAGTCGAGCTCCTCATCGCTGACCATTCTGTAATGGTCCTCGAGAACCCCGTCCTTCACGAGCTGGAGCAGATGACCGCGGCCGACCTTGTGAACCGGCCGAAAGGCGGCGCCCGAAATCTTGATCCGATCGTGTCGACCGAGCCGGTAACTTGTCGGCTGCATTGCTTGCCCTTGCTGGGACGGGACGGCGAGGCCGCCAACTTCCCGTCCAAGGATTGGAGATCTCGCTAACGAGAGTGGTTACCGGTTGCTGACCCCGGAATGCCGCGATTCTCCAGCGGGAGATCGAGCGCCAGATGCTGGCCGCGCGGGGGCATCAGGATGCCCGACTGGATCAGCGCAATGGCCGCTCGGACACCGCGACCGCCAAGCCCGCTGGCTTCGGCGATCTCCCGCAGCGACACCGTCTGACCGAGATCGGCGAGGATCTCCCTGACCAGCCTCTGCCCGGCGCTGTCGTGATCCCGGCCGCAAGCAAGGATGAGCTTCGCGTTCTCGAGTGCGACCGGGTCCAGCGTCTCGTAGGTCACCGTCCGATACTCGTCGGCAACCCGGGCACCGTGCTCGGCCGCGATCGCCTCGATGATCGCGATCGTGTCGTCACGCAGCAATTCCCGCTCGGACCGCTTCACCGCATAGGCGACGCGGCGACCGTTGCGAAGCCTGACGACGACGTCGATCGTGTAGGTCCGCACGATTCCGTGCCACCCATAGCGGACGGAAACCTGCTCGCGGACCTTCCCGACGCCCGGCAGCGAAAGGAGAAGGGTCAGCACGGACAGCTCGGGCTCGCTTTCGAAGATGTGGGTGGTGCCCCGGAAGGCATCGGTGAACTCGCCAATCGACGCACCGTGCTTCTTCGGGGCAGGGCGCCGATCAGGGAAGGTGGAGACATGGTTGTATCCGCGGAGATCTCCCGATGCCGACGCAAGGGGACGGACCGCGCCAAGCGAAGCGCTATATGGACAAGCTCCGTCCCGCGCTGACCACGCCGCGGCGCTCGTCGGTGATGCGTTTCAGTTTTCTCTGCCTGGCGCTCATGACAACCTCCATCGTCCCGACGCGTCGGCACGCGTCGAGGGCTGACCGCCGCAGGCGAGCGAACGCCTGCGGTGGAACTGACGAAACGGACCGTGGTCCGGTGGCGTCAGGCCGATATGACGAGGAGCGTGTTGTGCTTGGCGCCGAGAGGGGCGCGGGCGAATGCGTTCGACATCTTGTTGCCTCCTCTGGCTGCGGCCGGTTCGCAAGAAGCGGCTCGGTTGGCGAATTCTTCACGGCGGGGCCGGAAGAGGTAACGTATCCCATGCGGCATCAACCGACACCGTGAGAGACACGCTCCGTAAAGCCTCCCACGATGCGGGTCTAGATCCCTTTGGGAATCAATTTCGCCTCATTTCCCGTCGGGGATGCCTATGGTTGATGCGGCCTTGAGAAGGTCCGGCGAATGCGATCGATCAGCCGGGATCGCTGAGCGCGTCAGCGCGCTTTCGATGTCCTCGGTTGTTACGCGACCGCTGTCGCGCAGGGCGCTGGCTATCCAGTCCAAGGCTGGGCGATGACCGCCGACGATGTCCCGGGCGCGTCGAAAGCGATCCTCGAGACGAGCGCCGACGCGCCGGCGGAGTTCGGGATCGGCGCGGACCGACGCCATGATTTCCGCGGGACGGTTTGACGACCGGTAGGTGAGGCTCTGCCCCAGGCCGAGCGACGTCTCCATGCTCGCGGCCAAGACCGTCGCGACGTGCAAGTCGCTCTGGTCTCCTCCACCACCTCCACCGCCATGGTTGCCGAAGACGACCTCTTCGGCGGCCAGTCCGGCCAGCAGCGTGGTGATCTGAGCCAGATAGAATGCCCGGGTTCGGTCGGCACCGAGTTCATGGTCGAAGTCGGTCCGGCCGCCCGATCCGTCCGGCAGGACCTCGCGGAAAAGACGAGCCGCCGTCGGAACGCTGCCGGTCTCCTCGCGTAGCACGTGGCCGACCACGGCATGTCCGGCCTCGTGCACCGATGCGCGCCGAAAAGCAGCCTCCGAGAGGCGGATACGCTCCGGCAGGCTTGCGACGACATCCTCGACGAGAAGGGCGCGGCGTGCCGCTCGCGCCGATCTCCTGGCATTGCGCACGAGTTGCTCAATCGCTGCCCCGGTCGCCCCCTCGAGCCGTCCCGCGATATCGGAGAGGGCGGTTTCGGGAAACGCGTCACCGAGATAGTGACGAAGGATACCGATGCGTGCTGCGGTGTCCGGCAACGGAACGCGAATATGCTTGTCCAACCGACCGGGTCGAAGGATCGCCGCGTCGATCTTGTGGAGCAGATTGGTTGCGCCAACGACGACTACGCCCTCGCGCGACTCTGCTCCGTCCAGGCATTCGAGAAGCGCGTTGATCACTTCGCGACAATAATTCTCGTTGTGACCAGAGAGCTGTTCTCGATCACCGAAAGCATCGAGCTCGTCGAGGAAAAGGATGCACGGCGCATTCTTCTTGGCCTCGTCGAATGCAGCTCGCATCGCTTTGATTAAATCACTGAGGTAGCCCTTGCTCTGCCATCGGGCCAACGAATGCACGAAGATCCGGACGCTGCACGTATTCGCCAGAGCTCTCGCATAAATTGTCTTGCCCACACCCGGGGGGCCGCTCAGGACAATGCCTCGGTCTACATCGGCCCAGGTGATTTTTCCCGCGCGGTAGTCTGCTATGTCGATCGCGAGGGCATGTCCCCACGCCGCAGCCTCCCCATACCCGTGGAGGTCGGAAAGGGACGGCCCGGACAGTGATTTCTGGGGAGTAGGCTCGGAAGCGGCAGTCGTGAACCCCCGCAACCTTCTCAAAGCCCAACCCGGATTGCGACCGCTTTTGATTGCCGCACCAAGCAGGTGGAGTGGCGCTCCTACCACCGGCGCGAGGTCATGTTTCGCTGGAACATGACCTAGGATCGCACCGAAGACGCCTTGCAGGGCTCGCAGATCGACAGAGTCTACCTCAATGATTGCGTCGGCTACGTTGCGGAAGAGAGAGGGGATGTCGTCGGTCCGGCACGCGATGCCGAATATCCTCTCGGTCTTCGGCAGCAGTGCCTTAAGCGCCTCGTCTTCCGATCGGAACCCCGCCTTCGGCGGCTTTCCGGTCCAGCGGACCACCTCGAAATCGTCGGGATGGAAGGGCTTTAGGCTACGCTTCAGCATGCTGTGCGCCACGTCGACATAGATGTCGGCATCGGCCTCTGGAACCACCAACGCGACGATTCCGGGCTGGCCGTGCAGGAGATGGTAGGTATTGGCGCGACGGAGCGCCCGCGTGATCAGAGACTTGGCCACGACCGTGCTGGCGTCGCGGTCAACTGCGGTCCTGCCCGGCCCGCGCTTTTCGGAACGCGGGCTCATCGGAAATCCCACCGGTCGGAGAGATGGTGCCGTTCTCCCAAAGCGTAGAACCGATTGAGCGTACGCGCATATCCCAACGCTGGAGCAATGAACCAGAGATCCGATGTGCAAGCGGAGCGGCCATTCGGGATCGTGGGGTGGCCATTCACTTTGCCGACCAGAGCCACCGTGCGGCGCTCGGCAAGGCTCCAATGCTCGATCGTCGGTGCGCCGGCCAGTTCTATCCCATCGGGATGGTGCCCTATCTGTATCCGCTCAAGGTCGGCCAGCAGGCTGCGCAGACGTTCGGTTTCAGGGGCAAGTTCGGACACGGGGCGCCGATCGACGAAAGGATAGATCATGGGCGTGCTCCATCGCGCGCGGTCCCGGCAATGCGGAGATCGACGTTGTTTGGGTTGAGGAAGAAGGAGAAAGGCGTTCCTGGACGAGGACAGTGGTCCAGATATTGGGGGAGATGCCTTCAGCGTGACGGCGGTAGGAACACTCGCGTCCACGGACCGATTGGCCGGGTGATGTCGATCGATGTTGCCTTGGTGGCAGCAAGAGAAAGAACTGCTCGAACGGGGTCCTGGCTTCTGGGCAGGTGACCGGCGCAATCGCTCAGGTATGAGCTGCCGCCATGATCCGTCAGGTGTTCCGCAATCCGGACGTATGCCAGCGGGGAAACCGGATATCGAGCGCTGTCAGCAATCAGGGCGGAGCCGTCGAGGTGAGGTCGGCGCCGGAGCCAGCACTCGCTGACCACAACGACATTCTTGCGCTTCCAATGGTCTCGCAGGGATCGTCGAAGAGCGGGGAGATCATCCGGGCCGCCGGGTACGGCGACGACGGTGAGAACGCGATCGATCAATCGGGCGATACGCGCGATCGAACCCGGCGGGGCATCGGAAGATAGGAGGACTGAATCCTCTCGGACGCTCCGGTGGAAATCGTGAATCCTGGGCTCCGCGAGCAATCGGGCATCGAGAATGTCGTCGAGCTGGCCATCGGGTTCTGGTAGTCTAGCGATGTTGAGTTCATTCGACGTCGTTGGAGGCATAAGGTCCATGGCAAATCTCCGCGTTCGCTCGAAAGATTTCCCGAGCGTCGGCCTGAATATTCCGCGGCGTTTGCCGCGGCGCTTTGAATGTTTGCGGCTGAGGGATTTCACCTGACGCCGAGTGGCGATCAGGCTCCCGCCGAGCCGCGAGATCCAATCGCCGTTTTCTTCGGGCGTGTCCGGAGGCGTTCCGGGAAGATGGTTACCGGCAGCCTAAATCTCGCAGTGGCAGCGTCTCAGCGAGAAACTCTCGGACCTCAAGGGATTTATCAGAACGTATGGGCCGTGGAATCGAAAATCGCCGCCGCGAGCACTATCGTGCGACGTCGACCATGGTCCCGCGTACGGGACCTTCGTCTTTCGGCGGAACAATGATCGCCGGCTCGATCGAACGAAGCGATTCCAGCCGCGCCCATATCGCTTTGATCTCTTCGTGAGGCGGCCGAGAAACATTCCAGCCCATTACTACGATGACGGTTTCGAAGTCGCCGACGGCAATCCGATGCTCCATCGGCGTACAGTCGACGAGCGACGGGTACATTAGTACCGCGAGGCATTTCTTCGTCGTGCTCTGGTCGCGCAGAACGGTGCTCGCATAGGTCGCAACCTGATAAATGTCGGATGTCGATGGCCGCACCATGCTTTCTGTCTGGTACGGCTGGACTGCGTTCTTCCACTTCGTGTCGATCACCATTGGATGCCGTCCGGTGGATCCGCGGACAAAGATGTCGGGCTCGAATTGGACTGACAGTTGCGAGGCTCGACCTTCGAGCGGGTTGAATCCAAGCCTCCAAGCCGGCTTCGAATGAGCATCTGTCTCGTGTCGCGCTACGAGATTCCAGAACGAACGTTCGTATATCTCGTGCATGTTCATCGACAGGGAAAGTGACGGCAAGAATCCAGGCGAACTGTCGACATGGAAGTTCAGCAGGAGCATTTTGGCAATGCGGACTACACCGGCATAGTGTCGTTGATTAGGTGGCAGGACCGTGTCCCGCTCAAGAGACGTTCTCGATGGTCGGACGAGCGACACGTCGCGAAAATGGCGTTCGATCAAAGCGAGCCTGGCCTGGACGAGAGCGTCGTCATGGAGTTCTCGCGACATTTTCGTGGTCGCCGCCAGTGCCCATTTGAGGAGGCGGTTCGCCGCATTGTCGAGCACGAGCGCCGAGAACTCGCAAGGAATCTGGTCCGGTCGCCCTTTAGCCAAGCTCGCCATGAAACCCGGAATCGACAGCTTGCCACGAATGCGATTACTAAGAACGCGGTTCACCCGCTCGTGCGTCGGCCGCAGCCCGCCCGTCGCGATCATCTTCTCCATCGAGCCGACGAAGAGTTCGAGCATCCAGCGAAGGACGTCCGCAAAGTCGGCAACGGACACGTCGGTCTGGAGGTCGAATTTGGGGAGCACTCCCGCGATGAACGCCAGTTCGAGAAACCGCTGCGTATCGATCTTCGGCCGCACCCGGACGAACAGGCGATCAGCGCCGCGCCCGACAGAGCCGAAACCAACGCGCCGGTCCGTAACGATCCGCAGTTGAGGTCGGCCGTCGGATCGGTGAACTATTGAAACCTTGATGATGCCTTGCAGGGACTGTGCGTTCAACGCGGCGTACAGATCAACGATCTCTCGTGTAGATAGGTCGATCGGCAGATCGTGCACGCTCGTCTGGTGCTCGAAACGTTCGATTACCGCTGAATATCCGGGCGGTCCGGGCTGGGCCGCACCGGCGGCCACCAGGACGTCAATGGGCGCCATCGGCCGTTCGCGCTGCAATCGCGCGCCTGAGTGCTCGTTCGCATGTCACGGGCGCGAAGCCGTCGAAGTCGGCTCCCATCCAGGCGATGCCGGCGCTCGGTCTCAACCCTTCTCGCTCATACTCCGCCAACGTCGGCATCACATTGTAAACGATCTGCCGAGCCAGTTTCGCAGGCCATTCCTTCGAGGACGAGGAATCAACCAGAAAGGCCGAATGACCGATCATCATCGGCGGATCGACGCCGTCATTGGCCGCGAGGAAGAGTTCGCGTGCCACCTCCCGCATTGTCGCATCCGAAACGTACCAACCGTCGATCGCGTTGATGTCGGCCGGGACGTCGACGAAACGGAAACGCCTCCTGACCGCATGGTCGACCAAGGCGATCGAGCGATCCGCCGTGTTCATTGTTCCGACAATCCAGAGGTTCGGCGGAACGGCGACTGATGGCCTCAACCCTGCGCCCTGATATTGTAGCCTCACAGGCTGGGATCTGTGACCCGGATCTATCGCGAAGATGAACTCCCCAAGCGTCGCTGCGAGATTACAGCGGTTTATCTCGTCGAGGATCAGCAGCACTGGAGCGTCCGGCCCTCGTGCCTCCGCCAATGCGCACAGCTTGATTAGGAGACCGTCTTCGACGACGAACTGCAAGTCGCCGTCTTCGGACGTGGGACGCACGCGGCGCACCAGATCGTCGTAACCATAGCTCGGATGCATCTGGGCGATCTCCCACACCAACGGGACGCTCAGCGCTGTGTCGTCTTCCGAGACCTTCCCACGCGCACCATCGACCAAGGCTCCGTACCTGCATCGATCGAGCGTAAGGCCTTCCACGGTCTCGACCATGGCGCGAGCTAACTCGATGGCGACGCTGGTCTTGCCCGTCCCGGGGGGGCCTTGCAGGATGACGTTCGGGGATGTCTCAAGCGCTTCGCGTAGCGCCGACGCGTCGATCCCCGTCGCCGACTTGCTTACCGAGACAGCGGGCCGCGCGATGACCTCCAGATCGACCGATAACGCCGTAGCCAAATTCTTAGCTACAACGCTGTCGCCGTAGCCGAAGACCTTGGCACGCTGCTCGCCCTCGACATCGAAGAGCGCGACGATCGCCTCGGGATACGAGACGTCGAGCGCCATGCGGCGTATCGCGCCCTCGACGGCGAGCTCCGGAGACTTGGTGGCGAAGAAGACGCCAACCGAAACGCGCGGACTGTTGGGACTTGAGCTCCCTTCGAACAGGGCGTTCGCTTTGATCTGTCGGCCTTCGCGTTCCTTCGACACGATCTCGCCGAGCGGCACGTTCGCTACCCTAGAGATGATGCTCAGAATTTCGTCCTTACGCATCCGGCGAGACCATGTTTAGCAAGGAGAAAGCTAGCTCCTGCGCCGAGCAGTGCATCAGATCTAGGTCGACGCCGGCCGCCGCGAGCACAACGGCGCCGCTCGATATGTTCTCGTGCGCGTATTCCACAAGTAGCGGTCGCACCTCCTGAATGATTTTCCGCGACAGGTCCCGAGCCCAAGCCTCGTCCGAGAGATCTGCGCCAGCCATCACGTAGGACTGCCCGACGTGATAGTCGGGATCCGATATCGACTTATTGATGGTGTTGAGAATGATCCACGCGAGGTCGGCCCTCGCTCGTCCATGGCCGTAAAACTCCTCCAGGATCGAGCGAGACGGCCGCATCGACAATAAGCGAAACCGCCGCCGCACCGCAAAGTCCATCATCGCAATTGATCGATCTGCGGTGTTCATCGTCGCGAGGATGTACAAGGCCGGCGGCACGACCAGCGCGTCGCCTCCACCATCGGACGCGGCGTACTGTAACTTCACCGGTCGTCCACGATGGTTGGGATCGATCGCGAATATGGCTTCGCCGAGCGCGAGCGAGAGGTTCGATCGGTTGATTTCATCGATGATTAGAACAGTTGGCTTGTCGCCTCGTCTTGCTCCGACTTGCGCCATGATCGGCAAGATACCGTCGAAGCTCTTGAGGTTGAACCCCTTAGAATCGGGGTCGGTGCGGAGCCCGCGAATGAATTCCTCGTACCCGTAGGACGGGTGGAACTGGACGATCTCCCAGACGACCGGCGGCGCCCCGACCTCCGACAGCGCAACCTCGGAAAC
The DNA here is from genome assembly GCF_008253865.1 of Bosea sp. F3-2. NCBI lineage: Bacteria > Pseudomonadati > Pseudomonadota > Alphaproteobacteria > Hyphomicrobiales > Alloboseaceae > Allobosea > Allobosea sp. F3-2. The sequence continues at coordinate 1,016,816 of NZ_CP042331.1, read as the reverse complement.
CGGTCGGCCCGACAAAATGTTCTCTAATCTACAGCCATTCATGTCTCCTTCGGCGAGGATGGACACGGCTTCCAATGCAAGATGGGTCTTCCCGGTGCCCGGAGGACCAGCGAGGATAACGTTCTTCGCCTCTAGCAGGTGGGCGCTGAGCGCATCGACGAAGACTCGCTCGTCGGCCGAGGAATCTTCGGGTTCCGCGGGAAAGATCGGCTTGAGTGAAGACGCGATCGCGGGATCACGGACCGTCCGCAGGTCGAGATCCGACCGCAGCTCGGCTCGAAGGTCTCGGCCGAGCGATCCGCTGGGATATTCGACAACCGCTCGTACTTCGAAGCCGTCGTCCGCAGGTTCGCACACGACCACTGCGTCGAATCCGTTCTTGCGAGCCGGGTTCAGGCGCGCCTTGGCCTCGTCGCAGACTCCAGCCTCGTTCCCGGAGGTGTTTATGAGTACCATGACGTCGTTGCGGCGCGAGTTTCCTTGGCCTTGCCAGACCTGATTTCGATAGCCTGAATGGTTAGTCTTGGTCACATACACGGTGAGTTTGCGCCCTGCACCGGCCAGATCGGAGACCGCCTCGGCGACTTCCTCCCGAAGCTCCGCTCCGTCGCTTCGGTCGTCGTTTTTTGCACATGCCTGCGCGGCGGCCCAAAGAACTTCCGGATCAGTCGACGTGTGCGGTTCGGGCGGCGAGGTGTCGGTCACGGTTCGGGTTCCGGAGAAGGGGCGGGAGCGTCGGCTCGTCAACTCGCTATCTTGAGGCGTATCGGAGGATCGTAGCTGGCCTCCAATCCGCAATATGCGCGTAGGAAATCGAGAAAGGCGTCCGAGTAGACGAGTTTCGGCGTCGTCAGCGCTCGATTAAGAAAGCCAAGCGCGGCCTTATGCGATAGCGGCACCAGCGGCTCGGAGAGGAAGTCGCGGATAGCCACCGGCTCTCGTCGTTCCGGCCAAGGCGATAAGTTCAGTTTCGCGCGACTGCCTCTTTCGCCCATCGCGGCGTTAGGCCACCTCTTACCAGCGTCGAAGTGGCCGAGTCGGGCGTCGTCTACCGCGGACAATGGGCGGGACAATCTTCGCCCGAGCCATCGAGCAGTCGCGACGTTGACGGCGTTCCCGACGAGCTTCCAACGCGCGCCAACACGCGTCCCACTTCGCGACATCACGGGCTCCGTCCAGCCTGCGGGAAATCCTTGAAGTCGCTCGGCATCCGTGATGGTGGGCTTGCCCAACTCGCCCGTCGGCACCATCCAGACGGCCGGAGGTGAAGGAATGCCAAGCCCCGAGCCGCCCTTGATAGGCGGGACGCCGTGCTTGACCCAGCCGAGGCCGCGATTGCCCTCCGTCCAATAGAAGCCGTATGCCGCTTCGTCGTCGATGACCGCAGGCTTTTCGTCGATCGGCACTTCGTTCGCCTCTCCGTCGAGGACGTGCGCCGGGAATCCGACTCTTGAAGCGACCAGCAGCACGCGAGGGCGACGCTGCGGAATGCCGAAAGCTCGGGAATCCACCACGCGGTACGCCCAGCGATACCCCAGCGCCTCAAAGCGCTCGATGAGGCTCCGCATGGCGAACCCCTTGTCGAGGCCAAGCATGTAAGGGACGTTCTCGACGACGACCCACTTAAGATCGGGAGAGGCCGTCTCTAGCAAGCGGAAGAGATGATCTACGAGCCCGGATCGGCCGCCGGAAATTCCCGTCTTCCTTCCAGCCTGGCTGAGATCCTGACAGGGGAACCCGGCGGTCACCACCTCCACCTGGGGAAGCGATCGGAGCTCGCGGATGTCGTCGCAGAACGGAACCTCCGGCCACGCCGCCGTGATCACGGCCTTCGCGTCCGGATCGACGTCGCAGAACAGTGCGGGGGTCATCCCCGCGTCCCTGAACCCGAGTTCAAAACCGCCAATCCCGCTGAACAGACTGGCTACGCGCAAGACCGCCCCCTCATTCCTTTCTCGATACTCATTCATGTACCAAGAGGTCCAATACCACGGCGTAGGCGAGTTTGGAGGGAACGGAATTGCCGATCAGCTTTTGCAGGCGCTTCCGCTTCGAGAGGCCAAAGTTGAAGAAGTCGGGAATGTGTTGGAGGCGCGCCGCCTCGTGAGGCGTGATCGTCCGCGCGACGCGCGGGTGCGTGTATCGGCCCTGTCCCGGCGAACCGAAGCCGGTGGTGATGGTCGGAGACGGCCGATCTGCCCACAGCCTTCCGTAGACCGACTTATATGCGTGATGTTTAAGTCGATGACAGTCAGGCCGCTCTTCGTCGGGAAGATCGTACAGGTCGTTCTCAACGAGGAAGTCCATTCGGCGTTGGTTTTCCGGAAAGACCTTGGCCGCTGTGTCGAAGACCGAACGCCCGTCGATTCCTTCAAGATCGGCACACGCCCAGTCGAACGTCTTAGCCCTCGCCGAAGCGAGCTTGTAGATTCGGTCGCTTGAAGACGGACCAGACCTCGACGCGACCAGGAAGCAGCGCCGCCGCCGTTGAGCCAGTCCGATTTCATCGCCTTCAAGAAGGAAGCTGCTGACCTCGTACTTCATCGCCTCTAGTTGCGAGATCGACCTCTGGAACACGCCGCCGGTGTCGTGACGAACTCCCTGGACGTTCTCGATCACGATGTGCGTCGGCGTGGCGATCTCGGCGAAGCGAACGACCTTCGAGATCAATTCGTTCCGCGGGTCGTTGCGGCGCGTGAAGTTGTTGAGGTCGGAGTGCCCTTGGCATGGCGGTCCTGCGAGCAATACGTCGACCGCCGGTATTCCCTTCAGAATCGCTCTTTCGCCCGTTGACAAAGCTGATCCGACGTCGCCGTCGACGAGCTCTTCCAACGGTGCCACGAACGACGCGCGCGGCGCGAAATTTCGTCGATAGACGGACATCGCGTCTTCGTCATTGTCCGCCGCCAGGACCGATTGAAATTCGAGCTGCATCGCGCGCGCGGCTTCCCAGGCCCCAAGCGTTAGCCCGCCCGATCCGCAGAATAGGTCCGCAACGACGAGCTTCCCCAATGGCCGATGCACGACCGGCCATTCTTTGGAACGCAGCCATGCGGCGTCGAACGCGGCGGTAGCGTCGTCGGCTAGGCTCGAGCCGCTTATGTCGGAGCGATAAGTGCAACCACCCGCTCTCACATGGCGCACCACGCGTCCTGACCCTTCGAACGCGTAGGTGCAACTCGGCGTCTCGACAGAACCCGAGAATTGCGTGGCAGAATCAGCGGGAAGAGCGTTAGTCATTTGCAAGCATTTCGCGCCGAGGACCGTGAAAGTCAAAAGCCCGCGCGAGCGCAATCGCAATTTCCTCCGGACGGCGGGTCTGGCATTCCCAGATCACGATGACACGCCATTCAAGCGCGTCGAGTTCTGCGACTTTCTCAGCGTCGCGTTCTTGGTTCCGCTTGAATTTTTTGGCCCAGAAATCGGTGTTGGTCTTCGGCGTCGTCGCCTTCCGGCAATCGGCATGGCGATGCCAAAAACAGCCGTGCACGAAGACGACCGTCCGATGCTTCGGAAAGACGAGATCGGGCGTGCCGGGCAAGTCGTCACGATGCAGTCGAAACCGTAAGCCCATCGCGTGCGCCACCTTACGGACCACCAGCTCCGGCGTGGTATGCTGTCGCCGAACTGACCGCATGCGAACGCTGCGTGCTTCGGGATCCAAAATGTCAGCCATCGATGCGTCCCATGGCTCGCGACTTGGTGAGACAACGGTCGCCGAGCGAAATCGTCATGAGAAAAATCGCAACAGGCACACTCGAAACCCTCGACCGCCGACTCTGCGAAAGCCTATCAGGTCACGGCAAAAATGGAACATAATAGGAACATAAAATTCGGCTGAGATTAATTGTCGTACGTCGCGACATCCATCTCCGCGGCCTGGCCGCTCCATCCCAATGCAGTCGGCTACCGTAAGATCGCTGCCGCTAAAGTCGCGCTCGATCAGCGTCCGGCTGACAGGATGGCAGTTACCTTCCGCATTCTCCGGCTACTAGTCCGGATCATATCTGGAAATTCAAAGCCCGGCCGAAGCCGGGCTTTCTTGTAGGCGCCTGTATTGAGGTCTAGCGCCATTGCGACTGCGGCAGGCTGATGCGTCATTTGCGGCGCGCGGATGCGTCAAAAAGGCGAACTTTGGTTTCACTCACAGTTGCGTCATTTGCGGTGAGCTGATGCGTCAAAAAGGCAAACTATCGTTCCACTCACAGGTCCGGCATCAGAAACATTGCGAAGTGAGCCTTACGAGCAACCCGTCGTCGAACCCAAGTTATAAAACCAGAGTGCCGGGGTTTGTTCGTGATATCAGTGGGTTGAAGGAAGGAATATGCCGACCCGATTATGCCGTGTATCGCGCTCGGAATAATGCGCTTCGCAATACCGTAAGAATAGCCCCAATTGCTCGCTGAAGCATGGCTCAGGACGAAGCCAAGCGATCTGACGCTGATCCGGTAGATCAATGGCGTAGTTCTACTCGAAATCGCGGACGCTCGCGCAGCGTCCGAATTGTCGAATTTCATCCCGAAACGGCAGCGACCGCCGCCTGAAAGCGAAATGCCAACGAGCTCGGCAGGGAGAACTTTCCGAGATCGAAAGGGGACGATCTGGTTGAACCCAGACCGGTTCGGGACCCCGAAATAAGGACGGCGCCGCGAGTGACGCTCCAGTCGATCATGAGGCGATTTGATTGCTTTTCCCCAGCTAGCAGCCGCGCTCGCGGCGTGCCGGCTGTACAAAGCGGCCCTCGTGATCGCCAAGCTCGACCGTCTGGCGCGTAACGTCGCCTTCGTGTCCGCCCTTATGGAAAGCAGGGTCGATTTCGTAGCCTGCGACCTCCCGACCGCGAATAAGCTCACCATCCACATCCCCGCGGCCGTGGCCGAGCACGAAGCTCATGCCATCTCTGCCCGCACCAAAGCCGCTCTAGCCGCCGCCAAGGCTCGCGGGACGCGTTTAGGCGGGTTCAGGGGCAGGGCAGGCACTTCTGCCGATTGTGAGCGCGCCAGAGCCGCGCAGAGATCTCTTGCCGACCAGCGGGCGCGTGACCTCATCCCTACCATTCGTACGATTGAGGCCGCTGGCCATACTCGCTTCGCTCCATCGGCCAGGAGCTAGCCGCGCGCGGCATCAAAAGCTCGAGGGGCGGGCCGTGGTCCTCTAGCCAAGTCCGTAATGTCCTTATCCGCATCGAAGCTCTCCGAAACGGAGGTTGATGAGGAGAGGCTCCGCCCCATGCGGAGATGTAAAAAATTTCACCTAAGGCCCAGGCATAGGCCTGTGAGACAGTATTGCCGTCTTCCAGAACGGCATTATAGACTCGCGCCACGGAAGTAAGCTTGCTAAACGCAATATGACAAGGTGTCTAATACGCCACATTATGCGCTGTGCTGTGACGGTCAAAGCTGCTCGGGGGGGGGCGGATCTGGAGTGTGCGTACGATAAGGGGCGCTTACACTCCGCCATTTGCATTAGAAATGATCGGTCGCACCCTGCGCAACCCGACTTGTAACGAGATTTCCCAGGTCACCGAAAATTTGGGTCCAAGCGTATGGCTGCTTGCAAGCACCTGCAAGAATTCGACCCTCGTCATCTCTATCAGAACTGTCCTGAGGTAGTTGCAATTTGTGAGGCTTTGCCTCAATATTCCCTAGTGTGCTGATCTTTGTTTGCGTGGCCCTGACTGGGGGATTGCGGCGATGAGGACGTACGGTCGCGCATTTCTCGCAGGTTTCATGCTAGCCGCCGCTCAAGGAGTTTCCTGGGCGCAATGCGCCTGCGGACCGGACTTCTGCACCGGTGATCCCAGATTTCCGGCGAAACTAGCTGCGAAGAAGGCCGCACTGGCTAAAAGCGGCTTTCCTGCGAGGGCCGTCGCGTTGCTCGACAAGGCGGATTCCTGCGTGGCAGCTGTCGACCGCGCGCCTGACGTCATCAGCCTAATGACAGTGAAGAGGAATGGCGATCTGATCGTCCTTGAATGGACCGAAGACGATGAGAGCATTTCCAGGAACGGACTGCAGGCGGGAGAGCTGCGGGCATTCTACCTCTTCAATTCCCGTGCCGCGATGCCCTGCTGTGGGCGCCCCAAGGCAGAGGACCGCTCCGATTGGGACCCGGCTTTATCGCTCAGTAAGAGCCAGGCAATCACCTGTTCCGCCCGAGCTGGCGCGGTGGTCTGCAGCCCCTAAGAGCTCCACCGATGTGATGGGTAATCGACATGTCGTTACTGTTCAAAGGGATAGCTCTCGGATTTACTGCGATGGGAGCTCTTCTGGTGCCGTTGAGTATTAAAGCGGCAGACGTCCATATTCCATGGCTAAATGGGGCCTCGATCGGCATGGGATATGATGCGGCACGCGGTGATCTGGTTCGTCGCACCTGCATCAGCAGCACAGCGCTTCCCGAAACGAGGATACTTGGCACTGGCTTACATGATGGCATTCATCTCGAGAGGATTGACAGCAAGGAACAGCTAATTTCGACCTTGGTTGCCAGCGCAAGCGGACAGGCAAAGTTTGCGGTCATGAGCGCATCTGCGCGCATGAGCTTCGCGCGTTCAGTCAGCATTTCGCGGAACGACACTACGATGCTTATTCGGCATGTCATCTCGACAGTCGAGATCGGCTCCACAGTCGGTGACATCCTCCCTGGCTACAATTCGCCGAAAGTGAAGGCCCCGCAATTCCGGCGCGAATGCGGAACTCACTTTGTGAGCACAATTATATACGGCGGCGAACTGATCATGGCTCTTCAGGCGACCGAGCGTGATGAGGCGCGGAAAGAGCAGTTCGAAGCTAACGTTAGGGCCGCGTCGTCGGCAATGTCCGGATCTGGCGATGTAAGGACTACGAAGGAGCAACTCAGCAAGCACAGCTATTTGAGGATTCAGGGCAGGAAGGCAGGAGGCGGCGACACGGCAGCCTATAACCTCGATACGTTCGCAAGCGAAGTTCAAGGCTTCAGAGCTCAGGTCGAGAAGAATCCAAAAGCCGCGGTTCTATACATAGTCGTGTCGCCGTATCCTCACATGCCATTGGATGCGAGTAGCGCGCAGGTCGATGCGGCGTCCAATAAGCTCATTGCACTCAACTCAAAGCTCGACACACTGAACGATATTACTTCGGATCCAACTCAATACGACATCAATGTGCGAGATCACCCCTTGCTGGTATCGGCGCGCGATCAAATTCAGCGTGTGCGCGATGCTCTGCGGCTCGACATTGAAGAATGCATTTATCCGACGACGCGGCCTAGCTCGAAGTCTAGTTGCGGCAAACTTGCAGGTTATGTCACGCCACCGTCCTCAGTATTGGACACCGACCTTCCACTTAAGTTCGAAGCGAGCTGTGTGAGCCCGCCCATCCAGCTGCCCAAGACGCAATTTTATGGAATCAGCAACTTCAGGCAGGGGGATGGACGGATCGGTCAGTGGATGAAGGTCAGATTTATTGTTGAGCCCATCGTATCTGATGGGCGGATCTTGCGCTACAGTATCACGAAGGAGGTCTCTGAGCCCGGCTCCTCCAAATTGGGTGCCGAAGAAGAGATTCACGAGCTTAGGAAGGAGATCGATGCATGGTCTTCGCCTGGCTGCCTTATCCTATCGACACCCAGTCGTCTGGAAACGCCCACCATCACCTTTAGGGGGAAGCAGACGCATTCCTTCGGGCAATTCATCGATCAGGCCACCTGCGAGCCAGCCACGGTACCTGCCGCTAACATTCCGATTCGCGGTCAAAGCTCGACTTACAATTGCGATGTCACGTTCCTTCCGGTTCGGAATCTTCAGATTGCGAACCATGAGCTCTTTGAAAACGGAAAGTTGCGTGAGCGAAAGCCGTTCAAGGGGTTGACCTGGCTAGGTGCGAGTGCGGCCGCCCGATAAGGCGTAGAAGCCTGTCTCTGAGAGCCCGTCCCAGAAGGCTCTAAGGCCGGGCACTCGTGATACCAAGGGGTGTTCAGCTGAAACCATACAGTCAAGAGGGGGCAGTCAGCCGTCTTCGATCCAATCGATTCCGAGGGCATGCTCGTGCCCTCCCCGCGGTCGACATTGCTCTGCCGGAACATCTATCAGTCGCATCGCTTCTGCTTTCTTGCGGAGATGGCCTGTGACTTGCGGCTGATGACGTCGGTGGCATGCACTCAACTATGGCCTGCGACTAAGCCTTTGAATTTGCTTGAGAGCCAAGCGTCCCGAAAGAACTCCCATGACCAACACCGTTGAGACGAAGATCGCCCGGTCGCCCGCTCAGCTCAAGGCTATCAGCCACCGCTGCGGCCTCAAGAGGGCCGCGGCAGCCCGTGCCGCCGCTCGGGAGCGCCACATCAAGGGTAAGCGTCATCCTGGCCCCACCTTTCGTGCGGGGATTTGAACGTTGATGTTCCGAGCCTGGAGGGCTTGGACATATGACGATTTCAGAGCTTACGCTTAAAACCAGCGCCGAGATCGACGATCCGGTTCGGCGGTTTGAGGTCTTCACCGGCGCGGGGCGCCGGCGGGACTGGTCTGCCGAGGACAAGGCGCGGATCGTGGCGGAGAGCTTCGAGCCTGGGGCGACGGTGAGCGCCGTCGCCCGCCGCCATGCCTTGTCGCCGCAGCAACTGTTCACCTGGCGCCGCGAGATCCGCAAGGCCGCAGATGCGGTGCCAGCGTTCGTGTCGGCGGTGGTCGCGCCGGAACCTGCAGTTACACCGCAGCGGCCGGCGCCCACATCACGGCGCGCTCGGCAGCGCCGCGCGGCGGCCATCGAGATCGACGTCGCCGGCGTCAGGGTGACGATCGAGAACGGGGCCTCCCCGGCCACGATCGCGGCGGTGCTCGGCGCGTTGAAGGCTGGGTCGTGATCGGCCCGACCGGCGCGGTCCGCGTCATGGTCGCGACGAAGCCGGTCGACTTCCGAAAGGGCGCCGAGGGCCTGGCCGCGCTGGTGCGCGAGACGATGGGCGCCGATCCGTTCTCCGGCACGATCTACGTGTTCCGCGCCAAGCGCCCGGACCGGGTGAAGCTGGTGTTCTGGGACGGAACCGGCGTGGTGCTCGTCTCGAAGCGTCTGGAGGATGGCGAGTTCCGCTGGCCCAAGATCGAGGACGGAGCCCTGCGGCTGACGGCGGCCCAGCTTCAGGCCCTGTTCGAAGGGCTGGACTGGCGCCGGGTCCATGAACCGCAGCGGACGGCGACACCGGTCGCCGCGAGCTGAAAGAACTCGCAAGCATCTGACGAATATGATTGAATCCGCGTCATGGCCTCGCTCCCGCCAGAGCTTCCCCGTGACCCCGAGACGCTTCAGGCGATGCTGATCGCACGGGAAGCGGAGATTGCGCGTCTACGCCAGATCATCAAGGAACTGCAGCGGCATCGCTTCGGTCGCCGGGCCGAGAGCCTGCCCGAGGATCAGCTTCTGCTGGGGCTGGAAGAGGTCGAGCAGGTCGAAGCCGCCGGGTTCGCGGCGTCTGAGGAGACAGTGCCAGCCGAGAAGGCGGCCCGGGCGCGCCAGCGCCGCGCGAACCGCGGCGCGCTGCCGGCGCATCTGCCGCGGATCGAGACGGTGGTCGATATCGAGCGCAACATCTGCCCCTGCTGTGCCGCCAAGCTCCATCGCATCGGAGAGGATGTGGCTGAGCGCCTCGACATCGTGCCGACCCAGTTCCGCGTGCTCGTGCTGCGCCGGCCGAAATACGCCTGCCGGTCCTGCGAGGGCATCGTGGTGCAGGCGCCGGCACCGGCCCGGCTGATCGAGGGCGGCATCCCGACCGAGGCGACAGTGGCCCAGGTGCTCGTCTCGAAATACGCTGATCATCTGCCGCTTTACCGTCAGGCCCAGATCTATGCGCGCCAGGGCGTCGCGCTCGACCGCTCGACGCTGGCCGACTGGGTCGGGCGCGCGGCCTTCCTGCTGCGGCCCGTGCATCAACGGATGCTGGCGGTGCTGAAAGCCTCGCCCAAGCTGTTCGCCGACGAGACGACCGCGCCCGTGCTCGATCCTGGCCGGGGCCGGACGAAGACGGGCCAGCTCTGGGCTTATGCCCGCGATGACCGGCCCTGGGGCGGCGTCGACCCGCCCGGCGTCGTCTATGTCTATGCTCCCGACCGCAAGGCGGAACGACCGATCGCTCATCTCGCCGGCTTCGGCGGCATCCTCCAGGTCGACGGCTATGGTGGCTACAAGGTGCTGGCCGAACGCGGCGAGGTTCGCCTGGCCCTCTGCTGGTCCCATGTGCGGCGGCGCTTCTACGAACTCGCCCAGGCCGGCCCCGCGCCGATCGCCAGCGAAGCCCTCCAGCGCATCGCCGAGCTCTATCGCGTCGAGGCCGCGATCCGTGGCCTCGACGCCGATGAACGCCGAGCCGCGCGCCAGGAAAAAAGCAGACCGATCCTCGAGGCCATGGAGCCATGGCTGCGGGAGAAGCTCAGCCTGATCAGCCAGAAGACGAAGCTCGCCGAGGCTATCCGCTACGCGCTCTCGCGCTGGGAGGGCTTGAGCCTCTTCCTCGATGACGGCCGCGTCGAGATCGACTCCAACACCGTCGAGCGCTCGATCCGGCCGCTGGCCCTAACCCGCAAGAACGCACTCTTCGCCGGCTCCGACGGCGGCGCAGAGCATTGGGCCGTCATCGCCTCGCTCGTCGAAACCGCGAAGCTCAACGGCGTCGAGCCGCACGCCTATCTCGCCGACATCATGACCAGGATCGTCAACGGTCATCCGAATAGCCGCATCGATGAACTGCTGCCCTGGGCCTATCCGGCACACCCCACTCTCAGCGACGTGGCCTGAGGACGACGCTTACCATCAAGGAACACGTCGCGCGCGAGATCCAGGAGCGTCGCCTCGATGCCTGGAAGGCCAACAAGATCCAGGATTTCTACAAGAACCGCGCCAAGGCTCAGTGGGCCGCGGCCTGATATGAAACCCACCCCAGTAGTGGCGAGGTCAAATGCAATCTATTGACGGTGCAATTTGTCCGCCTATCATGCCTTCAGGGAAGCAGGGGCAGGGGCTATGCGATATTTTCTCGCGGTGGCTGTCGTTGGCTTAAGTCTCGGATTGTCGCCGGGAGCTCGCGCTCAAGCCGAGAAAATCGACAACGCTAGCCTAGAGGCGGATATTGCTGCCTATAGCAGCTGCCAAGCAACTTGCGCGAAGGACTTGGCGAAGCAGCTTCTCGACAGCGGCATCGACATCACGCTAACGACTGTCGGCTACGTACAAGGCTCGAACAAGTCCGACAAACTCAAGGTTCTCACCTTCTACGCCTACGTGAACCGGGTTATCGCATCGGGCCAGAAGGTGGTCGGAAGCAACGCAGCTTGCTACCAGACATGCGACGGGCTCAATCAAGCCATTGTGACGCTCGGATCCTTAGGAGCGCTCGGGCCGATGAAGCGCGGCCAGCGCGTCGATCCAGCCATCCTGCAAAATCCGAAGGTTATCGAGGCGTACAAAAAATACATCAAACCGATCCAATTGCCCGCAGAGCAACGAAGCCGCGAATGGGAGAAATTCGTGTCTTCTACAGCGTGAGCCAGGGCCCAAACGATCGCCTCGGCGAGTTTCGTCTTCTGGCTGATTAGTCTGAGCTTTTCACGCAGCCACGGCTCCATGATCTTCGCTTCTCGCGCGATCAGCGTCGCCTGAAGCGTCTCGGGGTCACGGGGAAGCTCTGACGGGAGCCAGGCCATGAGGCCGTTTTCAACCATATTGGGTCAGATGCTTGCGAGCGCTTTGAGCTCGCGGCGACCGGCGCCGCCTCCCGCTGCGTTCGACCCGGCGCCAATCCAGTCCTTCGAACAGGGCCTGAAGCTGGGCCGACGCCAGCCGTAGGGCTCCGTCCTCTATCTTGAGTCAGCGGAACTCGCCATCCTCCAGACGCTTCGAGACCAGCGACGTCACAATGCGGGATCAGGCTGACAGGTTCGTCAGGTTTGGCCGAGTTTGAGCGCGACGCAACGGCTCTCGCCGACGCCCTGCTACAGAGAAACGGCGGATCTGTGCTCTGTCGGCTCAGGCCATCAGAATGGCCAGACGCCCTTAACAACACTGTCGACCTGACACCGGAACGTCTTTCCAGTCGTGTCGGCACGATTATTGGTGACCATATCGCGTTCGGAGGCTTTGGATGGCCAAAACCCGTTCATGCGCACGGAATCTTTCTGAAGAGCCGGAAACAATGCGGTCCCGCTTGCGTCCGTCTTCCAGGTTCCATTGGCGGCTCCCAACACCGAGGCGCCACTCGAATTAAATCTTCCTTCGTTAGATATAATGTTTAGAGCGAATGTCTCATTCTTGCCGTCGACGCCTGTCGCATTAGTTGAACACAATAAATGGACCGACGCCACATCGGCAGAGGCAGCACCAGATAATAGTAATAACATAGTGGGGACGAATTTGATAGCGCGAGAAATATTCGAGATGCTCAATAGAGAATTTGCCATCGCATCCTCCGCTTGCCAATCTGAGATTTTAGTAGTTCTCAGACTCCAGAATGTGAAGTAACAGGTTCAAGTCTCGTGCAGTGCTACGGTCACCGAGAAGCGGGGTAAGGCGACCGTTGGGACGCCGCCGCTGGAGGGGGGCAGCCAAGCCTCCTCTTCAATGGAGGCCACGACGTTCCGAGACTTCTGCAGGATGTCATCTGCGACACGGAAAGTGGCAGTCCATCGTTCCTCGCTCCCGGATACGCGATAGTCGATGCCGTGGTACGCATCTCCTCCGACCCATAGGCTTGTGCAATCGCGCCCTGAATCGTCGATAATAGGGAACTCGTCGCCGCCACGCCGCTCGCGAACGGCAATTCGAACTCGTCGTTGTTTTGCACCTCCGTCTATCGCTGGGCGTGGACCGGAGAGCATCACGCTGATCATCTTTGCCGTTCCGGCCGCCCCATGCCGCGCATCGATCGGCGTCACATTGACACTGAACTGACGCGGGGGCGGGATGCGGCCCTGGACGGTGGTCGGCGCGGAGAGGCGTATGCCAGCCCTGTTGTTCGCTCGTGGCGCACCGCGGTGGTCCTTGCGCGCGTGTTCTTGCAGGCGAACGAGTCCCAACTTGAATATCGTGTCGTGCGCTGTGGGCAGGAGCATGTTGAGGTCAGCGTAGACGCTTGGCCCTATGCCGGTCACTGCTGGCAGATCATGGGCGAACTTTGCAGGTGCGCTTAGAACCGACACCGCCGCCATGGTCTCCCGCATGGTGAGGCTTTCGACGTCAAATTGACCTGGCACAGGCATAAGAAGATGGGGGTGGAACCGCGAGCCTGTCCCTAGATCGATATGCGAGTTGTCTAGGAAAATGCTGCGCCAGTCGCGGCCGGCGTCTGACTGCTGCGGGTTCGCTGGCGCCGGGCCGGCGCCGAGAGGATCATATCCCCAAACTGAGACGAAGCCTCCTAACGGACCTAAGTCAGCCTCGTGAAGTCCGTGTAGTGATTTGTCGTTTGGAACGAAGGTAGCAGCCTCTCCGTCCACTAGACTCAGCGTTGGGGGTGGCCAGAGTACAATCCCGAGACGCTCATCTTCGCCGCTGGAGAACCAGGGACGGTGCAGCCACAGTCGCAGACTGGACGTACGTTCGCCTTCAATTGTCAGGCGGGCGCCGCTCTGGCGCCTGACAAGCTTCGGCCATTTAAACTCCGGCAGCACATCTTTGACCGCGACAGGTGCTGGTCGCGACGTCGACGGTATCCAAAGCAGCTCAGTTGGTTTGCCCGACACAGATCGATCTGCTGGGGCCGGGGCATCCGCTTTGTTAGGAGAGGTAATCAAAGCTGAGTGACGCGGTAGGGATCGTGCCCGGAGCCGAGCTCGCCGAGCTTGTGACTGGCTCAGTATGGTTGTGAAGGCTATTGCGGCCCCGGCAAACGTCGCATCGACAGCCGACATCACGGTTTCAAGGCGCAACTCGCGGAGACCAGCTCGGGCGTCGGGCGGTAAAGGTATATTCGAGATTTTGAGAAGCTCCACCCAGCGGGGTTGGAGCGGCGCCCCGCTTGTCGACGTAGGAACTGGTTTCGAACCATCATCCCAGCCAAAATGGGCCGTATCTTCGGCGGTGAGATTAAAAGGTAATGACTCCGGAGCGAAAGGCGCGAGCTGGGGCGGAAGCACTCTTGGTTCCAGATCGAGGGTGCTGTTCCCCGGTGCAACGAGCTCAGCCTCAATAATGATTTCGTGGGTCGTTGCTGGGTCAAAAGTGATGGTTCCCCCAGGCACTACCGCAGTTGCTCCGTCCTCCGCGGCATCTCCCAACTGCCACTCGCTGGCGGGACCGCTCTCGTTAAGGAAGCGTGCAAGTTCCGGCTGATCCAAAGTACTTGGGCGAGCAAATCCTGCTGACCCGGCCAGGAACTCCGGGGCAAAGTTTGACTTGTCGCTGGCGTAAATGAGATCGAGATCCAGCGTATCGGCGATTTCCGCTAGTGGCTCGGCTCTCATGTGTAAATGGAACGAGGCGGCTACGGCATCTAGCCCCGATCGATCGGCACATGCCCGGTCGCCAAGGAGGGAAACAAGGCCAATCAGAGGAGCAGTCGCGCCATTGCTTCCGCAAGCGTGGCCTTCTGCCTGCGCAAGCGTTGCCGCCTTATCTACCGCGTCGAACCAGGCAGCGAGGTCCGCGGCATCTGGGACCAACCAAGCGCGCAATCTCACCGTTTCACCCGGCGCGAGCTTAACGGTGACAACACGGAGATCGACGGAGGGAGCGGCCGGAGAAGAGGATGCCTTGTCCCAGCCACCATCGCTCAGTCGGCGAGTTTCACTTTTGGGGACGGCCATCAAGTCGATGCGGACCGGTAGCACATCGGGCCAGGAATCTGGCGCTTTGGACTCAATGGGCTGGCGAACTCGTATGAGCAAAGGGGGGTCATCGAGCCACCCCCCGTGTTCTGGATGAACAAGACGCACGACAAGTATGGCGGCCGCCGGATCGGGATAATAGGGCGTGCAGCGGATTTCGCGCTTCTCTCGTTGCCCACGAACGCGGAATCGGGTTGGAAGCTTAACACCCTTGCTGTTTGCGACTATCGCTTCGTCACCCTCGATGTAGGCGTCTCGCAAGCCCTGCCGAGGGATCTTCACGGGCACATTTGCCCACTTGTTCTGCTTATTTCGAACTCGGATAAACGTCTGTTCCACTGCTGCGTCAAAGACATCATGTCGCGCCGCCGAAGCGCATGCGACTGCAGGAACGAGAAGAATGCGCGATGTTCGGTTGAGGCTGCGCGCATCATCCGGCTGTGGATTTGCTGCTCGAACGATAATCATGCGCTCGGACGTTTGCAGCTTGTGCTCCAGCGAGCCTTCGCGTTTGGTTCCGGGAGCTAAAAGAACAATTGGTTTTGCAATAGGTTCGTGGCGCAGGTAGCGGAAGCCTGGCTTATCGTATGGCGGCCACGGTAACGGGCTTTCGTGGTCTGATAGCACTTGGCGAGCGTGATCGAGTGTCGGCCCGCCACCGCCGATGGTTCGATCGTCAAGCGCCAATCGATATGTCCAGCCGAACATCAGCGGGCACAGCTCTGCCGCCGAGGCTACCTTAACGCGTTGTCCAACGAGAATGTCTTCGGCTTGCTTGAGCTCCACCCTGGCGACCTTCCAAGGGGCGGTCTGTCCGACAGGAGGTGCTGCGGGTAGTTCGTTGGGTGCGCCGCCCAAATCGTCGCCATTGTATGCCGCTATCCGCTTGTCGTAGGTGGGATGCAAAGGCGCATTCTCGCCCGCCTGCATTTGATATTGGATTTTGGCAGCTACGCCGGCAGCATCTCTCTCGAGGTCTGTCAGCCAGCTTGGCGTTAAGGTCCGAAGCGCTGCCTGGGGCCAGTTCGCATCGGCCGCTTTAAGCCAAGGGTCGAGAAAGCTCACCGTCCGGACCGAGGTGGGAAACCAGGACGTTTTTTTGTTCGCGGTGTCGATGCCAATGAGGAGACGCGAGGGGGCTCGAAGGTCCGTCGCATAAACCATCGCATTATCAGCGGTCCCGGGATCTGACTTCTCCGGGGGGTAGAGCGATAGTGGACCAGTGATCAGGCGCGTTGGCCGACCATTTGCCTGGCACTGATGATCCGATTCCACACAAAGCGTCGGCTCTATCGAGCACGCATGAGCGTGAGGGTGCCCTTTCGGCGAGAGCACGCGCAGTCCAGACTTTCCCCATGGAGCAGTTGTCGGATCCTTCAGGACGCGTCCCCAGTCATTTGGGACGGCGGGGAAGAACGATGCGGCCTCCAAGTCCAAAATCGTCGCAACGTGCTTCTGGGACATATCTCCGGCTTGCGGAAGCAACTCGCAGCGGACCGCGGTCTCACCCTTAGCTTGCACGGGAGGAAGATCGAGAAGCATATCGCGCGCGAATCCAAAAAGGCGCATTAGCGCAGGCGAAGCGAGAAGTTGGTGAAGCCGCCGGCCTCCCGGACCAGACTCCTTTTCGAGTTCTTTGTCGTTGGCGGCCACGAGATGGAACGAGGCGTGGTGCAGCGCGTGCATTCTGTCGCTGAGCCACAGTAGATCCTCGTTGCCGCGTCCCAGAGCGGCCGCGACTATTGCTTCAAAATCCAGCATGCGCGCATAGGGATGATCATCGTTGGCGTGACCACACTCGCATTGAGCTAGCCACTCCGCGACATCTGGCGGACCGATGAGTTGGCGTGCCAAGTTCAAGTCTAGCGCGCCCACTCCCGCCGCAGCGAGTTGGATCATAGGCTCCGCGGCTCCCAACCACGGCCTGCCGATCGCCGCGAGCGACCGCATGGAAGGGCGGATTAGTGGCCGCATCGCGAGCGGGCTCGCTTGTCCTCCGACTGTTTCAAGTGCCGTGCGGGCGCGTTCCAGTGGCAGCAGCAGCGACGCTTCCAGGGTTGGCGTCGGTATCGCATAGGCAGTTTGACCTGGCTCATCAGAGGTCGTTGCTTCGCGGAGGAAATCAGCAAGTCCCGACGAACCGCCGAACGCTCGTCCCCACAGAACCTCGATACGATCGCGTTCCTTAGTGGTGAGCGAATGAACGGTGTCTTGAATCCTTCCCGTTCCAAGAGCGCGTCCTAAGCGTGCGTCTTGTAGCGACACCGGCCGTTGAGCCCCTTGTAACGCATCGAGCCATGCGTGGGCTCTTTTGGGCCACTCTTCAATCGGCCAGCTAACGCATTCTTCTTTTTGGTCGGTACTTCCCACCCGCCGCCCCGGTAGCAAAAGGAGTATTAATCGTAGAGTATATCCACCATTTGGGAGACGCCCATGTATTCCGTTAGGAACCACGTGAAGAAGCGGCGTAGTTTCGCTCATGCGCGTAGCCTCCGGCCAAGCACGTTTGAGGGATTGGCGTATCGTGCCGAATATGCCGTCCAGTCTTGCATCATGCCGGGCACATCTGAATGCAACACCGCCGCTCCGGCGGGAACAAGCGATGCATGTGGCGTCGATCCGCCCGCAAGCATGATTAGCGGATCACCAAGCTGCGGGCGCATCAAGCTCGCGTTATTCTCTAAACCACTTCCCGCATCGCGACTGGCATGAACCGTGAAGCTCTTCGTAACGGGGCCGACCGAGAAACTATACGTTAGAGCGGCCGTTCCTTTCAGTTTCTCTTTAACGTAGTCCATCGCCAACACGAAGCTGGCCGCAATACCAAAGCAGGCGATGTGTCCTTCGAAGGCCGCGACGAACAATGCGGAGAATCCCGGGCTGCCGCCCCCGTCGAAAACCCTTAGCCCGGTCATAACTCGGCCCGAGCCTTGGAGGCTTCCGTAACTGATCGCGACTGCGCCGCCGAACTGAAATGCGATATCAAATTCGGTCGCGAGATCGGCTTTGCCTGCCTTCGCTATACTTCGGAGCCTGGCATAAGCAGTGCCGCCATAAGGCGCGCACACCAGCATTGCTGGCTTTTCAGGTGTGGAAAGCGAGAGCTGAGCGTGCCCTGCGTCACCATTAAATGGCAATTCGACATGTGCATCGAAGGTGACATCGAGCACTGCCATTGTGCCGAGTTGTATAGCTCCAAACCCCAATCCGTATCCCGCCCGCAATCCAGGTTTGCCGTTCGGGCGAGGGATTGAGTAGATGCCGTTCGGGACCGGGGTATCAGCCGCAGAGGCCGCGCCGCCACCTGCATCTCCCTCCTGGAGCTTGCAGTATGCGGCAAGGCCTGCCAAGAAAAGTAGAAACCCTGTTGGTTCAAATCTCTTTAACTTTGGCTCGTCAATTCGAGCGGGTGAGCCTGGCGTTCCTTCAAATCCAACACCGCTGAAGAATAATGTAAGCAGTTTTTTCGCTTTCAGCTGAATGCTAATGTCGAAATCGCCGACTGAGCCGTTTATTCGCGCCGAGACCGGTGCTGTAAGATCCCGCAAATCAAGGGCAGTTTCGGCGCGGACCTCGTAACCGCCGCCTCTAAAAGAGACGATGTCACCCAGCGTTATTTCGTCTTTCAGTGGCGGGGCGGCCCAGGCGTAGTCGAGGATTTTCCGCGTCGGTATAAGCCGAGCCAGTTCGTTTTCGAGTTTCTCACGCAATGCGTCGATGTTGAGCGTTCTTAGCAGTTTGTGCCTAGCAGCCGCGAGCAGCCGGTCGCCTACTTGGTTCAGAATTCTTTGGACGCTTGATCCGGCACCTTGGGGAAGAAACCACGCGGCGATTCTTTCTACAAGCTCGTCCGCACGCGCGCTCGCATTGCTGTTTAAAGCCTGATCTATGTGTTCGCGCTCCCGATCAAGGTCGTCTTTACCCACGATCGGATCGGCAGGAGCGCTGGGTAGCTGCGGTGTCAAATTTAAAAACAGTAGTACCGAGAGCCGCTCCTCGCCGCGAAGATCGAGACGCTGATCAATTGGGCGCAGATTCAGCAATCCCTTTGTTCTAAATTCCTGCGCTTTGCTCAAGAATGCGCTCATGGCGCTCAAGATTTTCTTGGCGGCCGCATCAGCAGCCGCCGCAGCAGGCAGCGCTGCTGCGAACACCAAGTCATCGACCGCAGCTCTTCCCGCAGCCATCAAAGCGTCCAGCCTTATCAGAGGCTTCGTGCCGTCGAGCTTTGCCAGGGCCGCCAGAAGGGCAGGGGTATCCGTTACCTTTTCCAGGTCGTCACAGGCAGCGCCGATGAAGCTATCGCTGGTCCGCATGGGCTCGACGATCGCGGCGGCGCCCGCCGTTCCAAGAGCAGGCTCGAGCGCTGACGCAAGCTGGCTGAAATTTGCCTCCGGCGGGCGCAAGAGCCTGAGCAGAGCTGCGGCTAGGAGTGCAGCCTCACGCGCGGCCGCTGCTTCCATTGCATTCTGGGCCGATTTTGTGATGGCTTGGAGCAAGCTACCAAGAGCGGAGCCGAATGCAGCGCGCGCGGCATCCAGACGGCGCAGCTCTTTAATTAGCCGGTTCGCTCCTTCGACAGCAGTCGGCTCGCAGGGATTGCCTGTTCCAAAATTTGCCAACGCCGCGGCAAGCTGTCCTAGGGCCGCGCCTGTCGATTTGGCCGGTTCGCTCAAATCCACCTTTGTGCAAAGCGCCCAAAGACGCGCGCAGATCTCAGCCGCGGGAGCCGGCGGCGTTCCTCCGCCGCAAACAGCTGGCTCACAAGGCCTTCCAACAGCATTCGCCAATAGCGCATCGCGCAGTCGCTTCGCTGCGACGGCCATTTTTGTGCCGGAAGCAGTGCAAGCATCATCCAGTCGGGAATTAGCCCAACGCCGTAGTCGATGAACGCCTTCCTGCTCGAGCGCAGCCAATGCTCCGCGCCAATCGGCGTTCACGAGCAAGCGCAGTGCAGAGTAGAAGCGAGCGAGCAGTGGCGAGTGCGGAAGCTGATCGAACGCACTAGAGGCCCGCTGAATCCCGCTGCGAAGGGCTTGCAAACGCTCATGCGAGACGTCCGGCACGGGGTCTGCCTTAAGCTTGGCCTGCGCCAGCTCAAACCACCGCCGCCTAAGTGCGATAAGACTTTCCGGCAGCTCCTTCGGCCGCAGCGCGAGTATTTCCGATGTGGCCTCGTCGAACGCTCGGCCGACGTGGTCGACCAGCAATTTTTCCTCTTTGGATGAAGGCGGAGGCTGGAGGCCGCCAAGAGCAGCGTTTAGCGCAAAGAATGCTTCACCCACTGGGAGAAATGCATCGCGAATTCTTTGCGGTATTTCCTGAGATAGGAGATCGGCAAGGCCATTTTGGAGGGCGACCCGTGAGGCCTGCTCGATATTGTCCCTAATTGTAGAGAGCTCTGATTGCCCAAGCTCGGTCAATGGGCCGAGCGGGTTGGCAGCTAGCCGGTCCAATTCCGACCGAACTGTACGACCGGCTGTCACCACTTCAGGCAATGCTGAGGTGCCAGTCGTCTCCATTCGCTCCAGAGAGGCGTTTAGTGCTGAAAGCGTCGACCAAACGCTCCGATAAGCAGACCGCAACAGCGCTGCGGTCTCCCCTTCGCTTTCTGAGAAGCGATGCAGAACTGGGGTAAGGAAACCGCGAATGGCCCGGGCAAAGTCCTTCGCCACAACATCGGCCGAACCCTTCGCGTCTCCAAGGCCAAATTCAATTGTCTGACGAAGCAGCGGAGCAGCAGCAGCTCCTTTAGCTGCTTCAAGCAACGAGCTGAGGCTAACAAGACCTAAGATGCGCGCGTCGGGTGTTACGAAGTTTCTATCGACCGTCGCGGGAACGTCCTCGGGGTTCGCCGGTGTCTTTCCTCCGATTGGGCCCTTGCGGCCGATGAAGGGGTAAGCAATCTCGGGCCTGACCAACCCGGCTGCTCGCTCGCCGTTTTGACCCATCGTCTGGTTCGGCGGCTCTTCTCCTAGGACTCGAAGAATGGCTTCCCGGCGGGGGTCCGAAGTAGGGGTTTCGCCACGCAGGATAGCGTCCGCGATCTCGCGTTGTTTCGCTAACCTCTCGGTCCGAAGCTGTTCAAATTCTTCGATACTTTTTCCTTCGATCTCGCTTTTGAATAGTATCGGCAAGCCCGTCTCGAGGTAGTTCGTCAGAAATTGTACGTGGATTGCCTTCTGGGGATTGCCCGTGAATCGGGCAACGCCATCGTGTCGAATGGTGGCTTCAAGGCACCTCGGGTAGAATGGTGGCTGATCATCACTCTCCATCGCGGCATTCATCTGCCAAGCGATGGACGGTTCTCTGGCGGGATCGCCTTCTCCTCGAGAAGACAGAATGAAGCGGGGCGGTTGTACGGCCTCGCGGCTATCAACCCTTACATCCCAAGAGAGCGTTTCGAAGGTAGTATCGCCGCTGACGTCCTCTTCCGCATAACGACGTAGCGCGCCAGAGTGGTCGATGCGCCGTAGAGCGCTCCAAGCGGCCATGTCCGCCTCTTGATCGCTCGCGCGGGGCACAAAACTGCGAGCGCCAGGGTGGTTCCAGTAGCGCTGCAACTGACGCATGGTTCGTGCGTCGTGGGCCGCCTGATTGTCCACGAAAATGAGCGGCATGGACACCGGCTCAGGTCGGCCATCGACCGCAAAGCGGAACCGCACATTCCCTTTCTCTCCCGGAGCGGTTCGCGGCCAGAAAACAAGGCCCGAGCGCTCATCCTGATCGAGGCGTCCGCTGAGTTCTTCGCGCCAGTTTTCTGAATCACCCGCCCGCGCGGTCCTCGTGGGATCAAGCAGGTCCGGCGTTTGTTGCGTTAACATCGTGAGAGCGCGGGCAGGCCAACCGCGTCCTTCGAACGGGTGCGCCACGCCGGGAAATGTCTTCTCAGGATTGGCTACTTGAATGAAAAGGCGCTGTACCTGAAAGGCAACTGGACCACGCAGGGCGGTGGCTGCTGTATTATACGGGTCGGGCCAGGGGAGGTAATGGCGCTCCGTGACCTTCAGCAAGGCTGCCCGGAAGCCTAGAGGATAGAGGAAGCCTTTGTATACGACCTCTGTTGTTACCTCTCTTCCGAGCGAAACGAGAATGCGAATTCGCTCTAGGCTATAGGCATCGAAGATGTTGTTGCCTTTGAGATCGCGAAGCGCCGCGGGCGGCACAAAGGGCGCTTCTAGGTCGAGCGTTCCGCCAATTGGCGTGATCCGGAGCAACCGCGTTGGCAGAGTACGCGGGACATAGAGACCTTGCTCGTCGAGGTCTTGGGGTTGCAGTCCCTCAGTGAGCCGAAAATCTTCTGGCGGGCTGATCTGACTTGTTTGAAGAACACCGCCTGCGCCGCGACGTGCCAGTACCGGCAAGCCATGCAGGCTGGAGAGCGCAACTATCTGGCGTCGGTCAAAGTCATCAAGCGCAAATACCGGTGGTTGTGGTCGAGCAACCTGCAGGCCCCGCTCAGGATGCTTGAGCGGTTCGTCGAGCCAATCGTGTGGCGGGTCACAATCTTTGCAGGGGCGAGGTGGTTCGAAATCGGGAGTGTGGATCGCGCGCAAGCTGAAGGCATGCCCGGGCGTTTCGCGCAGGTCCGCGCGCCATAGCGGCACACGGCCTCGCCGTTCAACATGAGCATTGCTGGCTTGAAACCGAGCCGAACGGGCGAGCCCGGGTTTGCCGGGAGCGATGCCGCCGCTGTCGGGCGAGAGAATTAGCCGCGCGGGAAGCTCAATGGCCGTCTGGTCATCTGCCGGCCCCTTGCGAAGAATTTCCCTTAGGCGCCGGAGACGCTCTTCGACTGTCGTCGAGCTTTTGAGGCCCAACTGATAGGCGAGCAGGCGACTAAGTTCTTCAGCTGGCGCCGTTTCGGCGGCCGCTAAACTCGTTTCAGCTCGGCTGCTGACACGGAGCTCCATCGCGCCCCAGTCCAACAGCGAGGCCAACGACCAAGGATAGGTGCCTCCCGCCGCAATTTTTATTTCGAAGGCCAGCCGCGTTTCCTCGGCGGCTCGGGCTGCAATCGGCAACGCTTGCGGCGATCGCGAGCGATATCCGTCTTGAAGAGCCTTTTCGAGCGAGGGAAGCGGTTCCGCGGTTATCGGCACCTCTTTCAAGGTCGAGGCGAGCGCAGCTCGTATCTTTCCTTCCCGGACAGCGACCGGCCAGTTGTCGCGCCATGTCTGGAGAAGAAGCGGGGCCTGCGCCTTGGTACCCCTCCACACGCGCAAGATATTGGCGAGATCCGCTTGTCGTTTCGCAGCTTCATCGAGAAGTTCGAGAAGGGCTCTGGACGCTGCTTGGGCGGACGCAGCGTCCACTGGACGAGCCTCTAATCGGCCATTCCGGCGCAGTACGTCTGCAATGAGAATTTCGTCGAGCCCTAGCGAGATTCCCCCGAGTTGAGGAAGCTCGGCTAGCTTCTGAGCGGCCTCACGCGCAGCCCTGCGGCCTAAAGGCGTAATAAGACCATCCTGTCCGATATAGATGCTTTCGAGTTTTTGTGTTCTTTCGCTTGGGTATCCAGCGCCGCGCTTATCTTTATCAGGAAATGACCCCGCATACCGCGTGGAAAATTCACCGCTGAATTTCGTAAAGCTCTCCCCGAACTCCTTGGTCATCTCCTTGGCAAGCTTCTCCCGTGCCGGGGGATCAAAGGCCGCCGAGAGTTCCTCTGGGCGTAGTTGGCGGCCTGGTAACGTTGGTGCCAGTCTGGGGAAGGCTTCCTCCATGACGTGCTGCGGAGGCAGTCGGACGATCAACGTAGGTTGGCCGGGTAACCCGGCAGGGTGCTGCAGCACTGCCGCTCGTTTTCTTACGACAAGATCAAGGCCGCGGAAGCCGAAGCGGGCGTGGAACATGTCGGCGTCGCGACGTGTCCACAAGTCAGCGGAATCGAGCGAGACCCGCAGCGGCCCTGCCTGCTTGGCGAGGGGAATGCGACCCGTTTGCTCGTTTGCGCCGTGGGCAGCGGCGATCGCTAGGGAGACAATCGTTCCAGAACGAAAGTCGAGACGTCCGAGATCCGCGAAGCCGGTGGCATTCGCATGGACCGGCAAACGCAAGCCAATGTGGCGCAGCTGCGCTTTGGCACTTAAGTGGAGCACCTTACCCGCTCGTCCCTCGCCGACGATGTCGGAGGATCCTGTTGCGGACAGTTCGACGCGACCTTCTGGTGTATCAATGCGTTGTTCGTGCTCGGGAAGCCGGAGATCGAGCCACCATGCCCCTGCTGATGGCCCCGTGGCCGAGAGGCGAATGACGCTGTTTTCACCGTAGTGAAGTCGCGTGTTAGCGACTGTGAGCTGGCCTCCACCTTTCAGGCGCAAATGCGGAGAGCCGCCATCTGCCTGAACAACCGACAAATGCTTCGGCTTCGGCGCAATGACGATCGCTGCTTTTCCACGCTTGCCCAGGTTCCGACTGCTTTTGAACTGCGGTTCCTCAAATGCCGCGAGCACAGGGTTGTCAGGCCTTCCGGGCAGCAATTGGAGCAAGCCATCCAGGGTCAAACCATGGCCTAGCGAGAAGCCGCCCTGGCTGCCGAGGTGAAAGGCCAGTTCTTTATCGAGTCTGCAGAACGTTGAGCCTGCTGGAGCGATGCCAAAGCCCTTGAGAAGCGGGGAGGCGGGGATAGGCTCGGCCAGCAGCGCAGGAAAACGCCGGGGATGCCCGTTTGCGATGAGTTTAGCTCCAATACGGCATTGAGTGGTAACCATTAGGCCAGCCGCACTTTGACCGAACTTAAAATCGAGCTGCACGGCTTCACCGGCGAGCGTGCCAGTTAGTTTGATTTCCAGACTGTCTTGAAAGACTTCTGCGCGCGCATTGTCACCTAGCGCGCTTTGCAATTGGACCGCTGTCTTGCCCCACGTTTGCGTATCGCCGAGCACTCGGAAGCCGCCGTCCTCTGTTCGCTCGACGCGCAACGAATTTGCGAAGGCGCGATTTGCTATTGCAAGGCTGGGGATAGCCAGCACGGTTCGCCGCGTCAGTCCCATAATTCGCCCCCCCAGTGTTAGATCGGATACCTGTGCTACCTCATTTTATTCGAAAGTGATCGCAGATCGGATTATCGCGCCCAATAAATCAAGCGCGACTATAAGTTAGTTCAATCAATTTGATTAGCGATGGTTCACGCCTATACGAAAATCCATCACTTACTTCTGTATAATTGCCTCAGCAGCGAAATAATATTCAAATAATCCGCACGAATTGCGTCTATTTTCGTAAAATTAATGCGCAGTCATCCTGCGAGACAATCAACGTCGAAGTGACAATTTGTAAGGACCGCCACGTGGTGCGCTGCCAAGAAGGGGATAAGGCATCCAAACACCCTCTCAGTTTCATGGTATGCAACTTTCACGATATTAAACGAACAGAGTCAAGATCAGGCCTTACAAAGTGGCCACTCTACACAACACATTCCCTTAAGTTAGCGACGGCATTGCGTCGTCTCGGGCGCACTTGCGCCGAGGTTGAGAATGCCGGGGTGTAAAGCAGATAGGCATGGCGCTTGCTCCTGCCGGTCGGTTTGAATGGCAAGGTTCTTTCCGCCAGCGAGTTGGGCGGGGCATCCTGCGGCGATCCGTCGTGCTAGGCGCCTCGGCCTGCGGCGCGGGCGCGCCTAGCCGAATAGTCGAACTCTGAGAGCGTCGGACAATTGGATGCCGGCGATCGCCACTGCTGTCCCGACACAATCCGCTCAAGGCTGAGAATACTTGGATTGGTATCTTTCTTCGGGAGCGAGCCACTCCGCGAGAAAGCCAAGCGGGTCTTGCTCGCCCAGCATCGCTCTCGCCAACACCAAGCGCGCCCGAATATGGGCACGGCGTTCGTCATCGACCTGCTCTAGAAGCCGCTCGGCCTCCTGGAAGAAGCGCTCAACAACGGTAGCGGCCGCCCACTTTTCCATGATCTCAGCAAGCTGCTCTTTGCTGTCTGCCAGCGCTCGCTCGACAGACCTACGGTCCTCTTGGCGGCGATACCGTTCTTGCGCCTCAGCCCACTCCTTGCGCCGCTGGGCGGCCGCCTTTTCTTCGGCGAGGATCAAAGCCTGGAGCTCTGCCTCGGAGCTTTGAATCCGTGCGACTATCGAGGGAACGAGCGACTTGAGGTCAGCCGCTTGCGTGTCCTGCCAGCTCACAGACCAGTCGATATTGGCGAGAGGAGAGTACGCTACGAACCGAAAGCGGCCGCACGGCAGGTCTTGCTCCCTGGTCCATGAGTGCGTGAGCTGCCAGGGCTTGGCTGAGCGTGCCAGCTTGCTGTCTTCGGGCACGTAAGCGCCGTCGAGGTACCGCATTGTCACACGCTCGGTCATCTCGGTTAGGACCAGGCCGACGGGGATGGAGCTGACATGGGTGATCGTGGGACGGCGTGGCGACCAGATGCTGCCTGTCTGATAGCGCCCGTACTTGCGGTCTTTGCGCGGGACTTCCTGCTCGTCGACGTGAATGCGCCGCATCTCCTGGTCTGCAGGCGCGAACATAACGCGAAGCCCTTTGAGATCGAGATCGCTGTAGATTTCGTTCGCGAGATCGAGCGCGTCGACCAGGTGGTCTGCCGAAGCCACAATGTCGGGCAGGAGATACTTGTACGGCCGGAGGAATTCATTCTTCTCGTCGGAGCGCGATTTTCGGAAGGACTCCTCGACACCGATCAGCATCGGATGGCGCGTCGGCCTATGCGGGCGATCGGCTGTTTTTCGTTCCGCGCGCTGATAGACGCGCTTCGGCCGAGGCGCTGCCAAGGGTTGGTTTCTTTCCCAACGCACCTGATCTCCAGGCGATGCGGCGGGTAGTTCAGGACGGGGCTCTTCCCTACCCACAGCCTTTTTCTGCCAGTATCCAGCTGGTGGCCTGGGCACATTGAGCGCCTCGCAGACACGCGCGAGGAGGTGGTGGTTCACGCCGAGGTCCGCGGCCAGGTGGTTGATCGGCGTGGCCCAGACGCGCTCGTACAGCTTTTCGCGTGTCATGCCAGCCGATGCGGATGTTGGGGTTTCCGGGCTCATTTCGTACTCGTGGCCACATCTAATCGGGCCTTACAATCTCAAGGAGACGCGTGCTTGAGTGAAGCCCGGATGACAGGACAGCTGACGTCCGAGGCGTGCGGCTATTCGCCGAGAGAAAGCGATATCCCCGTTCTCGATTTCTGGGCGGTTCACCGCCGACCATGCCCGATCCTCAAGCCCGTGCCGCCGGCTCCGACTGGGAGCCAGCCGAAGTCGCCGCCGTCGTCGCTGACTACTTCGCGATGATGGCCGATGAGTTCGCCGACCGCCCCTACAACAAGCGCGAGCACAATCGGGCGCTACAGGCGCTGACCGGCCGCTCTGCTGGCTCCATCGAGTTCAAGCACCAGAATATCAGCGCGGTACTGTCCGAACTGGGGCTGCCCTGGCTGCGCGGCTACAAACCCAGAGCGAACTACCAGGAGGCACTTGTCGCGGAGGTCGGCAGGCACCTGCCATCCGCAATCTGGCTGCAGGCGGTCCCGGCAGATCGCCCAGCTCCAGCAATACCGGTGGGCGACTTATTCGTGCCACCACCAGAGCGCCATCGAAAGCGTGCTTCCGCACCCCTGGAGCGCCTGGTGCGGAAATTCGATCCAGCCGAGCGCGATGAGCGCAACAGAACCCTTGGCAAGGCCGGCGAGGAGTTCGTTGTCGAGGTTGAGGAGCGGCGCCTGCTCGGCGCTGGCCGTCGTGACTTGATGAGCAAGGTCCGGTGGATCGCTCGAGATGACGGCGACGGCGCGGGTTTCGATATCCGGTCGTTCGAGGAAGACGGCCGCGAAACGCTGATCGAGGTCAAGACCACTCGCGGCGCCAGAACCACGCCCTTCTATCTCACCCGCAATGAACTAGCCGTTGCCGGTGAGCGGCCAGAAGCCTGGCGGATCTACCGCGTCTTCGAGTTCGGCGAGGCTTCCAGGATATTCACGCTCAAGCCGCCCTTGGAAGAAGCCATCAGTCTGACGCCATCGACCTGGTCAGCGTCGTTCAGCTACCCGCTACTTGAAGCTGGTCAAAACGATCATCGCGCTGCCGAGCACTGACAGCATGACCAACCCGAGCGCTAGTGCGAGCATCGCTTTTCTCACGGGATACCAACCTGAGCCTGGCGCGCCTCGTGGATGTTGCTCCGCGGGCGCGAAATGGTTCGCCGCCATATGACCGATCGCAGCCCCCGGTATATGGCGAATGGCGTTCGATCGATTTCGTTCGTGATCTGGGTCCATCAAGCCAGCCGTGCGTGTCGCTTTGATCGCGATCGCGGCACCCAAGGGGGTTTGGACGTCTCAAGACCTCGCACCGCTCTGAGTTGCACCACTGGGCATGGCCGCCGAAAACGCTTCGGATGCTCCTCCAATGCTGGGCGGAGCAAAGTTAGGCGTGGCGCGTAGGATGCGTTCGACCAGTTCCTGTTTTTCGGGCGTGGCAGCGGGCCGGCCCGCCAGATGCGGCAGCACATCACCGTGAAGTTGCGCCCGCAGTTCCAGCCAGCGCGCTTTCAGCACCTGCCAGTTGTGGTCGTCGTAGGTCCCGCTGACCACGACCGGATGGATACGGATGCGCGGCGGATCGCCCCCACCCCCCCTGTTCTGCCAGTCGCGCAGGTCCCGTAGCCAGCGGCTATTCTTGCGGTCTACACGGCCGATCTGCTGCTCAACAATGCCGGGGTTCCATTCAGCATGCAGCAAGACGACGGTGCGGCACGCCTCATGCAGGTTCAGCCCCTCGCGGCCCACGCGGGACTGCGCGAGCAGCACCATGGGCCACGTTGCTGCGCGGTTGAAGGAGGCCTGCAACAACCGCCGTGTCTGCGGCGCGGTCGCCCCCCACATCATGCGGGCAAAATTGCCCTCGCGACCGGAATAATCGCGCAGATGCGTTTCCAAACGCGCTTGTAACGCTTCGTCTCCATCGGCCTCGTCATCGCCCATGAGCAAGGCTTGCAGCGCATTGAACCGCTTGACCGCTTCTTCCGCAGTCCATGATTGATCGTGGGGGCTATCACGTAAGTCGGCCAACGCCTCGAGAAGCGTCCCGATATCCCCCTGCAAATCATCCCCGGCGTCGTGCTGCAACAGCGACAGTAACCGCACGGCCGATGGATTCGTCTGCATGTTGGCCAGATCGTGGCGTAGCCGAGTCAGATCGGTGCGGCGCTGGCTGGTCCATGCGCGATAGCGCTCGGCCAGCAGAGCGTTAATTCCGGCAATCTCGCCGTCTTTGGTCCAGAGGCCAGGATCGCGCGTGGCGGCCTGGACGGCGGGGATGTTCTCCTTGCGCACCGAACTGGCAGGCCAGTGGTGCCCTTTTTCGAGACGCCGCAACATCTCGCGCGCGTCCAGTAGCCGGGTAAGCGCGCCGAGAGGCTTGATGAAGCGGCCAAAGACCAGAACCTTTTCACCCTTTCCCGTGTAATCCTCGATCAGCCGGACGGCGGCAAGGATCGCAGGATGGCTGTATAGATCTGCTGGCTGACGCTCGAAGGCATCCAGCCAGACGGAATGCCGGCTCTCCGCATCATCCGGAGGCAGCGGGGCCTCGGCTTCGTCGTCCGAGGCAAGGCCGAAGCCATAACCCTGAGCGACCGAAAGCCGCGCCCGCTTGATGCGCGGATCATCCTGCGGCAGCAGCGATAGTGCCTCGGCCGCGCAGAAGCGGCGCAGCCAGTCTCGGGTGAAGCCTTCGGTCTCGGGCAGAACGGGCACATCTGTCACCACGCGATAATCGCCGTGGCGGTCCCGAAAGGCACGGTATTCGGGGTCGTCGCGCTTGTCGCGGCGGAGGACGAAGGGGCGCAGAGCGTCGCGAAACCGGGCGGCAGAGCTCTCGAAGCCAGTGGTTAGCTGTTCGTCCAGTTCCTCGGTCTGTGCGCGCCTGACATCATCGACATAACCGCGGATCCATTCCCAGAGACCGCCAAGAGCCGCCACGTCTCGTTCATCGTCCCTGCCGCTGATCCGTCCCAGCGTGTCGATCCACTGCGCAGCGTCCAGCTCGACCGGGGTCGCGGTCAAGCCGAGGCGGAAGGGATCGTTGCCTTCCCAGGTCACCGGGCCAAGGATGCGCGACAAGCTGGAATCAGCACCTCGGGCCTTATGCGCCTCGTCTACGACGACGAGGTCGAACCGACCCAGGCCGTAGCCGATCAGGGGCAGAATCTTGCGCTTGTAGTCATCGGCCGAAAGCCATTTCGGGTCGCCGTCGAGATCATAATCAAGGCCGTGCGCTTTGATGGCCTCGGCGATCGCGTGGGCGGCACGGCGGCTAGCATAGACTTGGCCGACTTCGCCCGGACGAAAGTTCTCGCGGATGAAATTGCGGCGTCGTCCTGCAACCAGGCGTGCAACATTCGGCAGCAATTCACGCCGCCAGCCACCGGCCGGACCTTCGCCTCGGTTGGGAAAACGCATTGCAGCGAAAGTGTGCGAGATCATCAGGATCGGCTCGGCCGCCCAGCCATGTTCGGGCAATTCGCGCTGCTGGCGCCGGTCCATCAGCCACTTTTTATGGCTGCGCTTGCGTCTGTTGCTGCCCTCTGCATCGTCGACATCAAGGAACCCCCCAATGAAGCCATCATAACTGCGCAAGGGAAGCAACGTCGCATTATCGGGATTGAAAAGGCGCAGTTCGGCCTGCCATTGCGCACCAAGCCCTGCAGGTACGATGATTGCACTGCGCCCTCCGGCTTGCCGGACAGCCTCGATCAAAGCGATGGCGATGCGGGTCTTGCCCATGCCGACCTCATCGGCCAGCAGCACGGCACGCTGGCCCGCGCGGATGCGCCGAGCCAGTTCGGCAAGGCTGGCGCGCTGTCCCGTGTCCAGAAGCTCAGGCTGACTCTGCGCAAAGCCTTCCAGTTCAACCGCGACTTTCAACCAATCCATTGTCATACAGCCGTCGCAGCCCAGAGCGAAGGGCAGTCGCCCAATTGCCATTCTTTGGCCGCCTCGGTGAGTGCGGCCTCCAGCAACGATTCATCCGCGCCATCGGGACACATGCGCGGATCGGCCAGCACGGGTAGCGGATTGGCCAAGGCGTGACGAAAAAACCCGATCATCGCCTGTTCCTGCGGCGCGATTGCATCAAGGTTCTGGCGTAATTCGCGGCACCAGCGTTGCCAGTCGCGCGGGTCGATTCGAGCCTGCGTTTCACCTAGACGGACTAACAGGTGCATCATCCTGCGGATGGCATAGGTTGCCGGCGGCGCCTCGGGCGAGTCGGAGGCATCAGCCAGCGGCTCGCCGCCTTCGGGACCGTCCGCGGGCTGGTCGCGATCAGGCGGCTCGGGGAACGAGCCGAGGCCAGCCAACACATCCTCGACGGTCATTTCAGGTTGGCGCGGTACAACGAGAACACCTTCAGCGATCACAGGCAGGCGCCAGCCACCTACTGCGAGCGTGACGACTGCGGGGGCGGGGGCGGGCCAGTCGCAGGGCGTATTGCGGGGCGCGCCATCGGGGCCGATAACAGCAAGGAGCGCGTTTTCGGGGGCCGATAGCGTGCCGTCTTGCCAGAACAACCACGAGACCGGAGGCAATGAAGCGGGCTCTTCCGGTCGCTCGAAATCCTCGCCTGGCAGAAGCGTTCCGAGTTTTACTGTTTCGTTGAACTGGACGGGCAGCAGGCTGCGGATGCCATCTCGGCGACGCCATGTCAGCCCTTTGGGCAGGTCCAAGATCACCCCTGCTTCAAGATTGCCGCCCGCATCAGCTGCAGTTTCGAATCCGGCGCGGCTGAGATTGCCTGAACCGAGGTAGAGCCGGCCCGTGATCTCCTGTTCGCCTGAGGCCAGCAGTACAAATTTGGCATGTAGTCGCGCATCCTGGCTATGCACCATGGAAACCGGCTGACGTAGCTTCCATCCCGCATCTGTCAGGGCCTGCGCGCGTGCGGCAAGGCTCTGGCAGGACGCAGGATTGAGAAACAGGTCCAACTCCGCATCCTTTGTAAGAGCCTTGTCCCGCAGCAGGGCCTGTCGCAGCCGCTCGGGGAGGCCGGCACCGCCGTCGCCCTTGGTCTCGAAATAGCCCGACCCGAGGATCAGCCGATTCCCTTTCCTCGACGAACCGAGTCTCGCGATGACCTGCGGGGCCAGTGCTTGTGTGCGGCTGTCGATGAAGCGTGGCCGCTGCGTGGATGCGGGCAGGCTGTCGACGGCGGCAGCAAGCCGAGTATCGGGCCGCTGGCCGTCATAGTCACGGTCGATCAGCGCGCAATCGGCCCGCCCGCGCAGCCATTCGAACATTGCCCACGCGGCGCGCAGATCGGCGACATCCTGGAGGTCGGGACGCGCCGGATCCACGTCGATCGACCAGAACAGGTCGATGCTGTCGGTGAGCGGATCTTGCGTCCAGTTGCCGGTGCTGACAGCGAGGCGGATGATATAGCCGTCACTCGCGCGTCTGCGAAAGCCCAACAGCGCCACCTTGGCATGCAGCAGGTTGTAGCCCCGGTCACGCAAGCGCATCCAAATCCATGCCAGCCCCGGGACGTCAGAAACGGCATTGACCGTCGGATGGATGAAGGCCGCCAGTGCAGGTCGCGCCATCTCACCGGTGAAGATGCGCCGGATCTGGCCGAGCACCTGTGGCGTCGCAGTAAAGCCGCAAAGTAAGCCGAAGTCGCCGAAGCAGTCCTGTGGCGGCATGAACAGCGTGTAGAGGGTTGTGTGCATCAGGCGGCCTCTTGACTGCGGGTATCGCTGCAGCCCGGATTGACCCTGCCGGCGAGTTCAGCTGCAAGACAGTACAGGTTGTAGAGCCGGAACAACTGCGGCGCGAAGGTGTCGACATGCAGCGGTTGGGACGTCACATCGGGATTCTCGATCGTCAGGGCATCGCCCGCCGCCGGGCCGAGACCCAGACGATCCCCGCGCCAAGCAATCACAGTGCCGTCGCGTTCGGCGAGTTTTTGCAGAAGTTGCGGCACCGGCAGGCTCCTGATCTCGGCTAGGAAGGCGCGGCTGATTCGCTCGCCTCCGGCATCGATCCGATCGCCCTTGTCCTCAGCAAGTCGACTCAGCGTTTCGATCTGACCAGCTGCCTCGCGCATTGCATCCTCCGTAGACAGGCGCACGGGCTGGTTGTCATCGCGCAATTGCAGCAGCCTCTGTTCCAGCCGGTCCAGCACGGCCAGGGCGGCATCTCGCAGGGCTATGAACGCCCCCCCGGCGCGCAGGTCGGTCCAATGGGCAGCGTCGATGCCCGGCAGAGGTTCGGCGAACTCGAGTTGCGCGGCGCTTGGGCCGGTTCCCAAGGCGACGAGATTGCGCCGCCGCATGACGTTGGGATCATCGCCTTCGATCAACCGTGCTTGGATCAGCTTGCGGACCTCGGACGGCACCTTGCCAGTGGGGGAAAGCCCCGAGATCACCTCGCGAAGACCGCGAGGCTCAACGCCACGCCCCCAAGCGCACAGCAGACGGCGGTATTCCTTCATCACCGGCAGTTCCAGCATCTGCCGGCCGGCGTGGTGGATGCGGAATGCGCCATAGCGGCTGCCCTGCACAAAGCTCAGGGCGACGAGGGGCTGCACCATAGCCATGCGGATCGGCTGCACCACATAGGTGCCGCGCCGGGTCAGGTTGCGAAAACTCCAGTCGGTCAGCCCCTGCATCTTGCGGGCGCCGCGCACCCGGCGATCTGCTGGCCCCTCTATGGCTTGCCGCATCATCAGCGCTTCGACAGCATTGCCGACAGAAAGTGCGGGCCGGCCGAGTTCCTCGGCAATCGAGACGGCGAGCACAGACCATAGGACCGGCATGGGAAACCACATGCCACCCAGTCCCGGCACTGCACGGTCGTTGAAATGGCGCACAGCGACCGCCAGCCCCAGATTCTGCTGCCGCCGCGAGGTGATTACCGTATCCGGCGCTAGTATTCCCCAAGACATCATGTCGTTCCGACCTCCGCCGCATTCGCGCCAGGCTGCATTCTTTCCCCATCTTCACCCTCCGACGATGCCCCAAAACACCACCGCGCCTTGCAGCGGGCGCCAGCCGCCACCGTGCAGCCGTGACCGGCCAGCCCAGGCGTCAGTCGGGCGTTCTGATGGACGTTCATCCGGGGTTATTCGGTCCAGGAATTGGAGCTTCGCAACCCCAGCCTCTCAGCACGGCCCGGGATGGATAGCTTCGGTACCTAGCGCCCCGCGCAATCCACGC
Source organism: Bosea sp. F3-2 (assembly GCF_008253865.1). Taxonomy (NCBI): domain Bacteria; kingdom Pseudomonadati; phylum Pseudomonadota; class Alphaproteobacteria; order Hyphomicrobiales; family Alloboseaceae; genus Allobosea; species Allobosea sp. F3-2. Next base: position 982,850 of record NZ_CP042331.1, on the reverse strand, counting down.
CTTTCAGAGCGCTCGGTCAACGAATGAGCACTTCCACGCGCCGCCGGGTCTTTCGAGACATCTACTCTAGACCAAGCCAATCCGAACCACTGGTGAAGAAGGTAGCTGGACATTCCGTTCAGCTTTCGCACCTGAGCGATATTCCATCACGCGCTGGGTTCTGGGGCCGGCAGGTCGTCCGTCGAGATTTTCATCGCGCCGACGATCTGCCGCTCGACGAACGCCTCTGGATTGGCGCCGACGTCAACGCCCAGGTCCCGCGCAGCGTTGAAAATGTTTTCCTTCGCCTTGGCCGAGAGTTCACGGTTCGCCGAATGCACCACCAGCACGGTGACGATCGGGAGACCGTGGTCAACGCAGTAGGCGGCGACACGTCCCAGGGCCTGCTTGACGATGGTCGCGGTACCCTGTCCCTTCCACTTCTCGTTCGGCCGAAAAGCCGACCAGAGGTCGCCATAGGTCAGCTTGGCATCGGTCGAAACTTTCGCGAGCTCGATGATCTTGATGAAACTCTCGCGCGTCCCGAACGGATTGGGTTGCCGACGCAGCTTTTCAAGCCGGACCTCATGGAGGGAGTACTTTCCGCCCGTCGTCTTGCCGAGCCGGACGTAGTTGGCTTCCAGATTGCCGAGCTCCTTGGCCGTTAAATCTGCAATCGTCATGTTTCCCAAACTCCAGCAACTGACAGCCATGCTTGCCTGAGCCGATTCAAGGCCTGCCAACAGCCAAGCGCATCCAATTCATCGCAGGTAAGCTATCCCGACGATACGTCAGTTTTGGTCGCCCGTGGCAACGTGGACCGCAAGTGCCCGGCGCAGTTCATCAACCATCAAAGCTCGAAGGCTCTCAGGCGCGATGATTTCGATCTGATCGCTCCATGAAAACAGGTGCCAAGACAGTTCAAGCATGCCGCTGGCCTGGAAGGTGACAAGGATGGATCCGTCACTTTGCATTGTCACCTGCTGGCTTGGATGGAAAATCCACCGCAGTGCGTCCTGAGCGCGATCCGGCTTGATCCTAAGTACGACGTGCTCCAGCGCCCCGTGGAAAGTACCAAATGAGCGGCGGGCAAATTCAGCGAGGCTGAAGTCGAGCGGCAGCACAGCGGGTGTGTCTTGGATCTCCAGCTCCTGAATGCGATCCAGACGCCAGGTCTTTGGCCCGACCTGCAGTCTCTCGGCCGCAACGAGATAGTTGGTTCGCCCAAAGAGCAGACCGTACGGCACCACGTGCCGTTGTTCGCCCGGCCGTGATCCACCATTATAGACGAATCGCACTTCGCGAGATGCCTTCAAGGCGTGACGAAGCTGTAGAAGCAGACTGCCATCTTCGATGGCTCTGGGCCCCGGCTGGATGGCGACCATTTCAGCTTGGAGCAGCGCTTCCACGTCGGGTTCCAATCGTCGCAAGGCTGATGAGCGCAGCGAGGCCTTCAATTTGCCTTCAAGCGACAAAAGCGCATTGGCGCGGTCGACATTGCCAGCGGCCTGATAGGCAAGCGCTGTCGTGTTGAGAGCAACCAACTCCTCGGCTGTCGGAGCTTGGAACAGCCGATCAAGCCCATTGCTGATGCGGAAACGCTTGTAGGGCGGATCGTCCACCGCTTCGAGCTGCGGGAAGATCTGCTCGATTGCGTCCCGCATGCGCTCTGCGGTGCGTCGACCAACTCTGGCAATCTGTGCCATTTCATCCAGGGTCAGCCCCTCGGCCGAACCGGCTAGCGCCCTGGCCAAATCAAGAAGTGCTCGCGTCTTTTCGAATCGCAACGGTCACCCTCGATCCGCTTTAAGCGCAAACCGTTCGGTCAGGTACCATCTAGGTATCCATGAGAACTCTACGACCGATTCTGACGCACCGTCGTGACAATGTCAGTTTTCAATCCGGTGCGCGAGCGAGCATCTCGCACAATTGCTGATTTCAATCTCCAGCCGAACTCGCATAACGAGACTAGGCTTTAGACGGTGAGGATTTCTGTGAAAGCAATTCGTCGGACCGTCATCACGAGTGGCCGTATGGCAACGCGCTCGATCCGCGTCGACATGGCCAAGAACGGTGCGTTTGGCACCTCCGTCATGACCTTCGAGCAGGCGGCTGCCCGCCTCGCCGGCGGCTTTTCTCGCGGCATCGACAACGACACACTCACCGGCGCGATCCATGAAGCTCTGCCGTCCACCGACCTCGGCGAGCTCGACGGGATCAAGCTGCTGCCGGGCATGACGAGCGCTGCGGCCGAGACCCTGCACAAGGTCTGGCGGGCCGGCATCGATCTCCAGACAAGAGCGGGCGAGAACGCGCGCATTGCGGCAGTTGCAGCCCTTGAGCGGGCCGTCATCACCAGGCTCCCCGCCGGCATGATGCGGCCGGGAGACCTGGTAGAGCGTGCGATTGCTCGGATCGAGCACGCTCCCGCGGTGCTTGGACCGATCGAGATCATTGGCCAGACCGAGATGTCGCCGTGCTGGCGCCCGCTTCTGCTAGCACTGACTAAGCACGTGTCGGTCACCTGGAAGGCCGGGCCGCGGCATGTGCCGGCCTGGCTCGATGGCGGCGGCGTCGAAATCGCGCGCGCGGATCCTGTATCGCCGACGGTAGCGAGCGTCAGCGCCGCGACCGCGCTTCACGAAGTGATCGAGGCGATCCGCTGGGCGCGGGAGTGCGTTGCCTCGGGGCGAGCCAAGCCCTCAGAGATCGCAATCGCCGCAGCAAGCCCTGCCGATTACGACGATCACATGCTGACGCTGCGCAGCGATGCCAATCTCGATATCTGCTTCGTCCACGGTACGAGCGCCATGGCAACGCGCGACGGACAGGCTGCAGCCGCTCTCGCCGACATTCTCGCGCGCGGCCTTTCGCAGGCCAGGCTCCGGCGCCTGGCATCGCTGTGCAAGAACACTAAACCGTTTGCTGACCTGCCTGAGGGTTGGTCTCGCATCCTGCCGGAGGATGCCCCGCTGTCGTCGGTGTCGGCCTGGAACCGGTTCCTGGCGCATACCTCCGCCAAGGACTGGCCGGATGACGTCGATCACGGTCAGAAGCTCAAGGCGATCATCCAGACGCTCGCTGGAGGGCTGACAAAGGCCGAGGAGATCGGGCGAGAGATCCTGCCGAAGCCGGCGCTTCGGATCTGGCTGAAGGCTCTGGAGAATGGGCCGGCGGTCGCGGTGCCAATCACGCTTGGCGGGATCCGCCTCGACGATAGCGCGCCGGCGCCCGCTTCTATCGCCTGGATGCCGGCCTCAGCACTATCGGCAAGTCCGCGGCCCTTCGTTCGCCTTCTCGGGCTGACTTCGCGCGCTTGGCCGAGGCTGGCGTCAGAAGATCGCTTACTGCCCGACCACATCATCCCCAGCAATGAGATCGACCCGCTTCCGATCGGAACGGCGGACCGGCGCGACTTCGAGACCATCCTTGCAACCACGCGCCAGGAGGTCGTGCTATCGCGGCCTCGACGCGACGGCGAAGGCCGCATGCTCGGCAAAAGCCCGCTCCTACATGGGCTCAGTGGCGAGGACATCTATCTCCAGCGAAACCGGACGCCGGCGCATGCGATGAGCGAGGTCGACCGTCTGGCCGCCAGGGTAGAGGAGTTCCGCATCACGCCGCTCGCAGCCTCGGCCGAGGGCTGCTGGATCGACTGGCATGTCGCTGAGATCACACCTCACGACGGCCTAGTGCGAGCAGATCATCCGGCACTCGAATTCGTCCTGGCCCGCAGCCAGTCGGCGACCTCGTTGCGCAAGCTTTTGCGCGATCCCCTCGGCTTCGTCTGGCGTTATGGCCTGGGTCTCAAGGCGCCTCGCATGGGCACCGAGCCACTGACCCTCGACAACCGAGGCTACGGTGAAATTCTGCACGCGACGCTCGATGGCGCCGTCAAGCGCCTCGAGGCTGCGGGTGGATTGGCCGGCGCCAGCCAGGAGCTGGTCCGGATCGCGATCACGGCGGCGGCCCATGAGGTCGCGGCACAGTTCGAGGCGACACAGGCCGTGCCACCGCCAGCGATCTGGAACCGGACTCTCGACGATGTGCGCGATCTCGCAGGCATTGCCGTGCGGCCGCAGGACGAGGAGCCTTTGCCGGGGCAGAAGAGCTATACGGAAGTGCCGTTCGCACGAGCCGACCACGAGGCCTCTGCCGATCTGCCCTGGGATCCCAAACAGTCGGTCAAGATTCCCGGTACCGGCTTCCTGATCTCCGGCTTCATCGACCGGATCGACCTCGCGGGTGACACCAGCATCGCCAGGGTCAGCGACTACAAGACGGGCAAGCCGCCCAAGGCCAGCGAGCCCTTCATCATCAACGGAGGCAAGGAGCTGCAGCGCTGCCTCTACGCCTTTGCCGTGAAGGTTTTGCTTGGCGACGAAGTCCAGGTCGAGGCCGTGCTGCGCTATCCGCGCTTCGGCAGGACGGTCCCGCTTGAGAACGCGAACGCTGTGCTGGGGAACCTGACCGAATACCTTGCTACAGCGCGGGAAAGCCTGAAGGCCGGGCGCGCCTTGCCGGGCCCGGACACCACCGACCAGTACAACGACCTTCTCTTCGCGCTGCCGGCGAATGCGAAGAACGGCTACCACCCGCGAAAGCAAGGAGCGTCGACAACAATGCTCGGACCGGCGGCAGCTGTTTGGGAGGCGCTTTGATGACTGCCGTTTCGAGAAACCTACCCGACCAGGCGAACCGTATTGTCGCCATGACCGCGCATGACCGTTCCCTCTTGATCGAGGCCGGCGCAGGATCCGGCAAGACCGCAATCATGGCCGGACGCATCGCCATGATGCTGGTCTCAGGCATCCGCCCGCGCAGCATTGCAGCCGTCACTTTCACGGAACTTGCGGCCAGCGAGTTGCTGGCGCGCGTCCGCCATTTCGTCGAGGAGCTGTCGGCCGGCCGTGTTCCGGTCGAACTCGCCAGCGTCATCCAAGGTGAGCCCGACGCTCAGCAGAAGGCGTACCTTCGGCGTGCCAGCCAAGAAATCGATGAGATCACCTGCTCGACGATCCATGGCTTCTGCCAGAAGCTGATCAAGCCCTATCCGGCCGAATCCAACATCGACCCCGGCGCATCTGTTGCCGATCGCAACGACGCCGATTTCGCCTTCATGGATCTGAGGGATGCCTGGATCCGCGATCGGCTCGGGGCAAACGGCAGCCCGCTCCTGATCGAGATGGTCGCAGCCGATCCTGGCGAAACAGTTGCTGCGATCGAGCGCGTCTCCGACTGCATGCGTCGCTCGCGCGAGATCCTGCCCCCGCCGTCGCGGGCCGTGGCGGGCACAGCCCGCGACTTCAGGCAGGCCGTCAGCGCGCTGCGCGCTTTCATGAGTGGCGCACCCTGTGTGGATCCCGACACGGCCGACTTTGTGGTTGCGTTCGAACGCATGGCGGCAACTGTGCTGCCGGCACTCACAGAGGAGGGGCCGGCAGTCCTGGTCCGCCTCGTCAACGAGGTGCCCAGCGATGAGCTTTGCACCAGCACCGGCGGCTTCAAGGCCTATCGTCGCAAGGGCGCGTGGGGCGCTGCAGCTAAGGCGGCAGGGCTCTCCAAGGCTGAGGGCGATCGACTCTTCGGCGAGGCGGAAACCCTCTACAAGGCTGCATGCGACGCCTGGACGGAGCTTGTCTCGAACGCGGCCGGCCGCTTGCTAGCGACGCTCATGACCGAGCTGCGGCCGCTGCTCGACCAGTTCCGCGACTACAAGCGTGCGGCCGCCCTGCTGGACTTTGACGACCTGATCGAATCCGCGCGCGGCCTGCTGCGCAATCATGAGCCTGTCCGGCAGGCGCTGGCTTCCCGCTACGCGCATGTGCTTGTCGACGAGTTCCAGGATACCGATCCGGCCCAGTCAGAGATCTTCTGGCGTCTGTGCGGTGAGGATGTCGACGGTTCCGGTGATTGGTCCGCACGTGCTTTGCGGCCGGGCGCGCTGTTCCTGGTCGGCGATCCCAAGCAGGCGATCTATCGCTTCCGCGGCGCCGACGTCCGCGCCTATGTCGCCGCGCGCGAAGCCATCGCCGCGCAGGATCCCGCCAATGTCCTTTCGATCGCCACGAACTTTCGCTCGTGCCAGTCGATCCTGGAGTTCGTGAACGGGCGTTTCGAAACACCGCTCTCGATCGAGAACAATCAGCCAGGCTTCACCGCACTCGATCATTGGCACGCCGATCGCGGCGAGCATCCTTGCGTGGCGGCCCTCGACTTCGAGGGGCCAGCGGAAAAGGACGCGGAAGCGAGCAAGGCGGCTGAGGCGGAGGCCGTCGCGGAATTCTGCGCGCGTCTGATCGGCAGCCACCAGGTGCATGATCACAAGACCGGCGAGATCCGCCTCTGCCGGCCGGGCGATATCGCTCTGCTGGCGCCGACGGGCAATGGGCTCTGGCGCTTCGAGGAGGCCTTGGAGCGCCGCGGCGTGCCGGTCGCCACCCAGGCGGGCAAGGGTTTCTTCTGGCGCCAGGAGATCCAAGACCTGATCGCGCTGACACGTGTTCTGGCGGACCCGCGCGATACACTCGCTTTCGGCGCGCTGCTGCGTGGACCGCTCGTCGGACTGACCGACGAGGTGCTGCTTGATATCGCCTGGGCGCTGCCACGTAGCGACGGCCAGGAAGGCCCCGGCCGCTTCACGCTCTGGGCGGAACTCGACCTTGTTGCTGACCCTGTCGCCAAAGACGTCCTGGCGCGCCTGCAGAGCCTCGCCAAGCGTGGTAACGCGACGACGCCTTATGATCTCTTGTCCCAGGCCATAGCCGAGATGCGGGTGCGGCCCACGCTGCTTGCCAGGCACCAAGGCCAGGCCGAGCGCGCGCTCGCCAACGTCGATCTCTATCTGACGATGGCCCGCCCCTATGCGATCCGAGGCTTGCGCGCCTTTGCTGAGGCGATGACATCCGCTTGGGAGGATGACAGCAAGGCCGGCGAAGGCCGTCCGGACGCCCAGGAGGAATCCGTCTCGCTTTACACGATGCACGCGGCCAAGGGGCTTGAGTGGCCCATCGTCCTGCCAGTGAATACCTCCACTGGGATGATGAATTCGGTTGGTGCAGTAATCGAGCGCGGCACCTTGCATCTCTACTGCAAGATTTTTGGTGTCGCGCCGGCCGGCCATGACCGGGCGACCAGCGATGAGAAAGAGGAGATCGCTCGTGAGCGGGTCCGGCTCTGGTATGTCGCGGCCACAAGGGCACGCGACCTACTAATCCTTCCGCGCTCGTCCAGCGGGGTTGACGCCCGCAGCTGGCTCGGCGTGGTTGATCTCACGATCGGCGATCTCCCTGGTGTTGATGTCTCGACCTATGCCGATGCAGTTCCGGCTCCGCTCGCAACTGCGGTGAACGGTCAGACGCGCACGGCGTTCGAATCTGAGGGGGCTTTGATCACCACCGCGTCCAGGGGACTGTTCTGGAAGGCACCGAGCGATCACCGTGACGCCGACAAGGCGGATCCCGTAGCGGACGAGCCAACGGTGATTGGCGGAGGAGAAGTCTCAAACGATGACGACCTGCCCGTGGTGATCGACATTCGTGGCGGCCGCGAGCGCGGTCTCGTCATGCACAAGCTGTTCGAGGAGGTACTGACCGGCGAAACGGCAGATGACCAGAGCAGTCTCGCAGCGCGCGCCGCAGTACTCATCCGTGAACTCGGGCGGGCGTCGGCGGATCATCCCAGACAAGGCTGCAATCCGGCTGAGCTCGCCGCCGCCGTGTCGAGGGCCTTGAACCTGTCAGAGGTCGCTGCGGTCCGTGGCTCACTCGTCCCCGAGTGCCAAGTCTACACCTTCTCGGAGGGAGATGGCGCGGACACCGTGACTTTCGGTATCGCCGACGCAATCGGGTTCAACGATGCCGGGGCGTCATTAGTCATCGACTGGAAGAGCGATGTCGCTCCTGATGAGAAGACCGTCTCCGGCTATCGGGCACAGGTCACGGACTACCTGAACGCAACCGGCGTTGCCGTTGGCCTGATTGTATTTGCAACCACCGGGCGGGTAGAAATGGTGAGGTTTGCAAACAATGCGAACCTTTGAGAAGCCAGACTGGCGATCGCACCAACTCGACTGCGTGCGCCATTCGGAGACTTCCCATCAAGTCGGCAGGGCGACGCCGGATCGATCGAACGGGGATCGATATATGGGCAACCCGCAATACCAACTGAGGTGAAGTGCTTGGAAAACTTGCGCGAGCAAAAGCGCGAGGCCTAAAAGGTAGATGGGTTTGGGGGGCAAAGCATGCGCGGGTTCATTGTCGCGACGACGCGACTAATTTTGTTCTGGGCGATACCCGTTGCTTTTGTTTTCACCGCCGAGCTTCTCCTTTCACAGGTGGATTATCGGCTTGCCTACGACACCATTGTGAGCGCCGCAGGCGGAAATATCGAGGGTATCAGCCAACCGAAATTCGCCTATGCGCTGGCCGCAATACTATTCGTCTTCGCCATTGGCTTGGCGGCAGCCTTCCTGCTGCTTCACGTTCTCCCGGTCATCCTCGCGCTTTCGCGGGCGAGGCAGATGGTCCAGGCTGCTGGGGGCACGAGCAGGAACCGCGGGGAAGTCCGCAAGAGCTTCGCATCCGGCTTTGAACTGCTGCGACAGCGCCTCGCGCGCCGTTGGCTGATCGGTCACGCTTGGGTCGAGTTCGAGGAGACCCTTTTCGACATCGACAGTCCGGACGCAATTGGCAACACGGTGCGCCCACAGGCCTTTTTTAACGCTAGCGTCGCGCGCGAAAGGTTGCCAGGGCTGAAGATGATGAACGCCGTGCCCGGCTACTTCGTGGGTATTGGCCTGCTCCTAACTTTCGTCGGTCTGGTGCTCGCACTTTACAAGGCGGGCACCGCCGCCGCGGCCGGTGACGCCAATGTTATGGCCGCAGAGATGGGCAAGCTGCTGCAGATCGCAACGTTCAAGTTTTCGACGTCGATCGCCGGACTTGGCGCGTCAATCATCCTGTCGATGGTCTTTCGCTGGTTCCTTGTGCTGATCGAAAGCGCCTTCGATCGCTTCAACGCCACGCTCGAGCGCGCCTTGCTCTACCACGCGCCTCAATCGATCGCGATGGAGATGAATCGCACCATGCGCGATCAGCTAGTTCAGCTGAAGGACATCACGCAGGGCGACTTTTTCACACGTATGGGCGAGGAGATTGCACCGCGCCTCAATACGGCGATCAGCGATGCCATGGGCCCTGTCACTGAGCAGATCGGCAGCGCGGTCGGCAGCCTCGCCACGAACAGCCAGAATGGCGTTGCAACGATGATGGAGTCCTTTGTCAGCTCGCTGCAGAGTGGTGCCGGCACCGAGATGCGCGAGCTCGCCGCTACCCTGAAACAGCTGCAGATGGCGATGACCGAGATGCAGTCAAACGTCCGTGGCAGCGGCGACGCCTTCTCCGACAAGCTCTCGAAGGCGGCCGACAATCTCAACCTCATGATCGAACGCGCCGGCCAGAGCTTCGAGACGAGCTCGGGACAGAGCCGCGACGCGCTGGCCTCGGTCGTCGAGACGCTGCGCCAGACCATGGAAAAGGCGAATGCCGACATGGATGCTGCGCTGGGCAAAGCGGCCAGCGGCGCCTCGGCGAAGCTCGAGACGGCAATGGGAACGGTCATGGGAAAGCTCGACGAGCAGATTGTTGGAGTTGGCGAAAGTTTCGCCGCGCTGGCGCGTTCGATGAAGGCGATCGAGGGAGCGTTGTCCAGCCAGCGCGCCGCGCTGGAGGGCGCGTCGGCGGAGGCGCACAACGCGGCGAAGGCGTTCACTGAAACGGCCGGCAGCGTCCGCACAGCAGCTGTCCCGCTTGCGAAGGCCGGTGAGCAATTCGCTAGCGCTACAGAACAGCTGGCGACTAGCGTCTCGACCGCGCTGGAGACGCTCAACGGCGCCAAGGACGAGATCGCGGCGCTCGCCGCAAACCTCGATGCGACCAACACGACGACAAACGAATTCTGGAACGGCTTTTCGTTGAAATTCGATGAGGTCGATACTGCGCTGGGCAAGGCAGTCAAGATGCTGTCGGAAACGTCACTCGACCACCAGCAGCGCCTTCAGGAGCATGTGCGCCAAGTTGACCAGGGGCTAACCGAGGCCATCCAAAAAATGTCGCCAATGCTGACGAGCATTTCAGACAGCGCAGAGTCAATCGCTGACAGCTTGGAAAAGACTGCGTCACTGGAAGCAGCGGAATAAGGTCAAAGCGACCGGGGCGGAAACATGATCGCAGCCGAAACCGACGAAAGCACCGGAAGTCATGCCGAGGATGACGAAAACTATTTCGTCTCAATGACCGACATGATGGTCGGAATCCTGTTTATCTTCATCATCATGCTAATGGTTTTTGCGCTAAATTTCCAGAAGCAGACTGACCAGACAGAGATGCTCACCAAGCAGCAGCGTCAGCAAATTGAGAGAGCACAGCAATTGGCTCGGCAAATTGCTAACCTCCAGACCCGCATCGATACCGAAGTAAGCGAGATCAACAAGGCGGACAAGGCGCGGGCTACCCTGCTCGAAACTATCCGGGCTCGGCTCGAGGCCGTGGGGCTAAAAGTGACAATCGACAGCGCCACTGGCGTCTTACGTTTGGCGGAGGATGCGATCGAATTCGCGTCTGATAACTCCACGCTCGACAGGACCGCTTCGGCCAATGTCGACGCGCTGTCGAAGGTACTTCTCGACGTCTTGCCGGCCTATTCCGCCTGTGCATCAGACGCAATTTGCCCTCAGCACAGCGGATACACGGTCGAGACCGTGTTTATCGAAGGACATACCGACCGAACGGGACAGGATAACCGCAACTGGCAACTGTCAACCGAACGAGCGGTCAATACGTATCGGCGGATCGTCGACAACTTCCCCGGTCTTCGCAACCTGAAGAATTCGGCAAGCCGGGAGGTGCTTTCTGTCTCGGGGTACGCCTACACGCGACCGGCGACCAACAGAGAAGACCCTGACGGTCGCAAGATAAACCGCCGAATCGACCTTCGTTTCGTCATGGAAGCCGATCGCGAGAAACGTCTGACAGAATTAACAAACCTACTTGAGCAGATGAAGCAGCAGGTCGAAACGCTGCAGGAATCGGCGCGCGCAGGATTGCCAGTTTCAAAACAACCAGCACCGAATGTCGCTCCGTGAGCACGCTTCTGAAGGACGCAATCAGCGAGCTGTTGATACGGCACGGTCCGTCGAGAGCCCCGGCAATCGAACCGTCCGTACTGAGACTGGCGCGCAGGCTTCCGGAGGGCAGGGGTGATCTGCGTGGCGCCAAGAACTACGAGGAGATCGCGGTCCGGCTCAAGACTGCGCTCGGGCGTGGCGAGCGCCTTACCAAAGCGCAGGCGCGCGATGGTGCATGGTGTCTTTGGCAAACCGAGGTCGCGATCGCTGAAGAGCCTGATCTCCTCAAGGCGTTCCTAGCCCAGGTTCGGGCGCTCAGGCACAAGGCATCCTCGCGTGCGCTCGCATTCTCCTACTTGATCAGCTTCCAGGCTGGCGGACCGGGTTTCGCCGCCGTCGCTTCGGTGTTGCGAGACCTGGCATCTGTGATGGGAGAGCCGTTTGAAGTGTTGCATCACAAGTTGCAGATCTTCGACGAGGAACGGGGGCCTCGCCTGATAGGCGATGCGGCATTCGCCAAACGCAAATCGCCTGCAGCAATTCTCGAAGAGAGCGGCCTGCGGCTGCAGCAGGTTCTTGCCGGCGGTTATGTGGAGCCCTGCGCCCGGCGCGTCCTGCAGCGCGCCGCCGAGGATCTGCGCCTACCGGCGCTGGAGCGCCTGGATTTCATCCAGCTCGTTGCGGTGAAAGGCGGCAAGCTGAATTTTCCAACTCACAAGGATTTGGTGGCCAACGCGCTGCTGCTCCCGCACCGTGACCGCGAAGTAGAAAAGAATATCAAGGATCGCACACTCGACTTCTTAGTGTCGCTGGAGGGCCTCGGCGATCCCCGTACGAGGAGCGGCAACTGGGTTGGCATCCCGCAGGCGCGTGATGTCGCGATCAACTGGCTCACCGAGCTTGCGCTGCGGCAATTCCTCGATGTTGTCGCAGCGGTCAACCCGAATGTGAACTGGCCGTACCGCCGCAGGTTCTGGGAGGCGATGCACAAGTCCGGCGCGATAAGCGGCGCGTGGGTGGTGCTGGACAGTGAGGGAACAAAGGAGGCTCATCGGCGCTTCGGTCGCAACGTGCCATTCGGGCGATTTGGCTATGGCAGCAGCGGCGTGCAGGCTGGCCACGCCGTGCTGCTGCTCCGGATTGGATCGGGCATGTGCGCCGAGTGGAGCTTCGATGGCAAATGCCGCTTCTGGGCCGATTCTCAGCGCAAAGGGGCGCCGGAGCTCTATAAGCCGCAGTATGACGCCGACGAACTCAGAACCGGCAACCGCTACGCTCCGGTCGAGGAAATCGTCCACATTCCCCATCAGGGTCAAAACGCCTGGCAGCACAAGGCTGCTCGCCGGATTTCGTCGATGACCGGCGAACGCTTCAATTCCAAGGACTACATGTGAAAGCCACCTTCACCCATTTGGTGCAGCCCGACGGCGTGTTGCTGAAGCTCCAGCGGCGGCGCTTGCTCAGCTGGCAGCCGTTGCCGGTGAAGGACTGGCGCCTGGCTGACGGCAAGCAGGGTGCCGCCGCTCGCTTCTTGCTTCCAGGTGTGGAGGCAGGCGACAGCGTCGAGCGCGATGGTGGCATCTTTGTGCCTCACCTGCTGGTCGCATCGCTGCCGGCGACCGTCGCCGAAGCTGCCGGTCTCCCGGCGCTCGGTACGCTGTCGATCACGCTAGCCTTCGAGCGCATCATGACCGATCCCAAGGCGCGTATCCGTGCCAGCTGGTACGATCAAGAGGAGAATCGGATCCGCATCACGCGGGTCGGCGCACTCGCCACTTGGGGCGCCATCGAAGGCCGTCTGTCGCGGCCTCTCTACGAGCTTGCCGAAGCGATCGACGGCTACAACAAGACTGAGGGAAAGGACGCTGAGACCCGTATTGCCGCATGGGGGGTGGTCCAGGCAGCGCTGAAACACACCACCGAGGATGAGCTGCGCAGCGACGACAACTATCTTACCAGCCTGACCGTCTACCAAGCCGGCGCGGTGGCGCTGGATGTGATCGAGACCGCGAGCGGACCCGATTTCTTCCCGGTGGTCATGGGCCGCGAGAAGGCCGCTACCCTCGCAGATAATACAGCGGCGCCTGATGAGGATGGTGAAGCGCCGCCGGCGCAGCGTGACCTCATTTCGGACGCGCTGCTACCGCGAGCCATGCAGCAGCGTTTCTCGCGCGAGATGTTTGCCGGCGAGTCCAGAAGCCGCGACGCCTATGTGCTGGACCGAAATGTCTTCCTAGTGCTTGATCCGTCGCTGAAGACTGCGCTCGATGTCATCCGCCGCAAGCGCGCCGCGCCGAAAGCGGAGCGTATTGCCTTCCTGAAGAACCCGCGAGCCGAGATCGCCGCCGCGATTGGCGACGAGAGCGGCGAGACGGCTTTGTCGCTGCTGGTCGAGACCTGGCAATATTCCGAGCGCGTGCTGGGGCTCGGCGTGTGGGAGCCGCCAGCGATTCCGTGGCTCATGACTAAGTCCGGCCAGTGGTTGCCCGAGCGCTTTCCCTGTCGCATCGGCAACGAAGTCATCGAACTCGACCGCGAGTCGTTCCAGACGCTCAAGAGCGAAGTCGCCCGCGCCACGGCCAGCGATGAGAAGGAAATCACCGTAGATGGCCAGCATTTCCATGTTGTCGACGTTCAGGCCGCGTTTGTGCAGCTCGGCCTGGACCCATTAGGCAATGGCCAGATGGAGGAGCCGCCGGCGCGTCCGGACATGCCGCAGCAGGCTGAACCCGATCTAGGCACCCCGCCGAGCGTCAATGTCGATGACCGCCTCGTCATCCGGCAGAACATCGACGGCAAGGAGTTCTGGGTCTCCTATTCGCCGCGCGTGGTCGCCGCTGACGTGGCGTTTCCCCCCGCACCGCTCGTTGCCACACATCCGAAACTGCATCAGACCACCGGCTTCGCCTGGCTCGTGGATGCCTACAGGGCCGGCTGGCCCGGCGTTCTGCTCGCCGACGACATGGGTCTCGGCAAGACCTTCCAGGCACTGGCGTTCTTGGCTTGGGTGCGAAAGAACCGCCGCAAGGCAGGTCTTGATCGCGGCGCCCAGAACAAGCCCATCCTGATCGTCGCGCCGACGGCCCTGCTGCGCAACTGGATCGATGAGGCCGAACGGCATCTCGGGCCCGGTGCGCTTGGCGAGCGCGTCGACGCGTTCGGCTCGAAGCTGCGCCACCTCAAGGGGCCAAAGGACGAGCACTGGACGCCGGAGACAGCGATCCATGTCGACGAACTGCGCAAGGCCAACTGGGTGCTGACCACGTACGAAACGCTGGCCGACAATCACCGCGCCTTTGCACGTGTTGCCTTCAGCGTCGCCGTCTTCGACGAGGCGCAAAAGATCAAGTCGCCCGGTGCCATTAACACGCAGTCCGCCAAGGCAATGAACGCCGACTTCGTGCTCGGCCTCACCGGCACGCCGATCGAGAACCGGCTCGCCGATCTGTGGTGCATCATGGATCGGGTCGTGCCTGGTTATCTTGGCGACCTGAAGGGCTTTGTCTCGACCTACGAGCAGGGCGGCGATGAAGAGCTGATGCGGCTGAAGGAAAGTCTCGACAAAGCTCCGGAGGGAAGCCGCGCGCCTGCGGTGCTGTTGCGGCGCATGAAGGCCGAGATTCTCGAAGGCCTGCCCACCCGCCAGTTCAAGAACGAGCGGGTCGAGATGCCGGCCGAGCAGGCTCAGGCCTACAGCAACGCGGTGCGCAAAGCACAGATTGGCGGCGCGACGCAGGGCGACATGCTGCGGGCGATCCATGCCTTTCGCGGTGTGTCGCTTCATCCTAGCGGCGCGCGCGACTGCGACCCACTCGACAAGGACTCTGTTCGGCGCTGGTTCTCGCAGTCAGCGCGCATGCACCACGCCGTCGACGTGCTGGGAGAGCTGAACAGAACAAAGGAAAAAGCGCTTGTCTTCATTGAAGACCTGGAGATCCAGGCGCTGTTCGCCGCTGCGATCGCAACGCATCTCGACCTCGAGCGACAGCCCGCCATCATTAATGGTGGGGTTCCGGGCGAAAAGCGGCTGGAGATCGTCGACCGCTTCCAAGCTTCGCCGGCGCCGTTCGATCTTCTCGTGCTGTCGCCCAAGGCAGCTGGCGTCGGCCTGACCATCACGGCGGCCAATCATGTCATCCATCTGTCGCGCTGGTGGAACCCCGCGGTCGAGGACCAGTGCAACGATCGCTGCTATCGCATCGGTCAACAAAAGCCGGTGACGGTGCATGTGCCTATCGCGGTGCATCCGCACTATGGCGAGGCGTCCTTCGACGTGAAGTTGGATCAACTCCTGGAAAATAAGCGCCAGCTGTCGCGCGACATGCTGATGCCGCCGGTCGCTGATGGCGACGTCCAGCAGCTGTTCGGTCAGACGGTGCGAAGCGGCTAGGGTAGCGCTGCCTCCGCAAGGAAGGGCGAAAGGATCGTCACCTTGTCGCCGATGCGCCCCGACGCGGTAAGGATCAGCCTTTTGCGCGCCCGCGTCATGGCCACGTAGAATAGCCGCCGTTCGCTTTCGAGCTTGCGCTCGTCATTGGCATAGCGAAGCGGCCAGATGCCGTCGACGACGTCGAGCATGACCACGGTGTCGAACTCGCGGCCCTTGGCGCGCAGCGCCGTCATCAGGTGCACAGGCTTCTTCCAGACGTCGCTATCGATGTCGCTGTCCATGCCGGGTAGCTTGACCAGCGTGTCCTTGGCCTTTTCCAGATCGTCAACGAAGGCCTGGAAGTCGGTCCCATAGCGCTCGGAGAATTCGACGAGATAGAGGAAGGGCGGATCGGCTAGGAAAATGTCCTCAGCGCCGCGCCCATAGTCTTGCCGGAAACCGGAATAAAGGTTCTGCAGTGCCTCTATCGCAGCGCGTACTGTCGGCGCATGGATCAGCTGGCGCAGCTTGATGGCGAAGTTGGCCGCCGTCGCGCCTTCGTCGCTCTGCCCACGGATCGGGCCGCCATAGGTCTCCAACTGGTCGATCGCTGCGTCGTACGATTTCGGTCGCGCCAGCCGGATGTGGCGCGCCATCGCATCTGCTTCCGCTTTGCGCAGCGGATAGCGTTGGACCGAATTACAGAGCGACATCACATCGTCAACGATAGTTGGCACCGCCACGCCCAGCCCCGCCATGGTCCGCGTCCTCAGCGCTCCAAGCAGCCTATCGAAGGTCTCGGAGAGGAAAAGGTGCAGGTCTTCGGCGGCGCAAAACGGAATGTCATCGCGCGCCAGCAGGATCTGGTAGGGAATCAACTGCGCCCGCTTGCGCGACAGCAGCGCCATGCGTGCGCCGGGCGCCTTGCTGCGGACGAAGACGTGAATCTCGGATAGCACATTCTCGGTGGAATCCAGGAACGTCGCACCTCTGTGCATGTCCACCACGGCATCTGTGGTCGACACCGGGTGCATCGTCTTAGCGACACGCCGCTTGTTATGGGCGATCAGCCGCGCCGATTTCCGTACAATGTTGCGCGGGCTGCGGTAATTCTTCTCGAGGATATAGGTGGCAAAGTGCCGGCCTAGGTGCCGGTTGGGCTCAAGGATGAAGTCAGGCGCCGCGCCCCGCCATTCGAAAATCGCCTGGTCGTCGTCGCCGACGATCGTTAGCGCCGACTGATTTAACTCGGCAACGCTCATGATCAGCGCGAGGTCGAGCGGATTAATGTCCTGGAATTCGTCAACCAGGATCTGAGTGATGGACGTATCCTTCGCCACGGCCATTCCGGCGTTGAGCTGGCGCCGCTGGTCGAGCCAGGCGCCGTATTTCTGATCCTCGAGCGTAAATGAGCCGGTTGCGTACTGCTGAGCGCATGCATTATTGAAAAATGGCAACGCCACTTCCAGGAAGGGCTCTTGGCGCCTGTTCGGCAACACACCTAGCTCTTCCAGCCGCTCAATGTACTCATGCATTAGGGGCATCAGGCCGAGTTCGGTCAGCGCGTCCAACCGATCGTCGGCCATACGCAGTGAGCCATCTTCATGGTCGAAACCGAGCGTCTTCATCATATCGAGCAGCCCGGCAAGCAGCTTGGGCAACTTGAAGGGCTGGTGTTTCATACCCCGCTCGAGCGCCGGAACGGCCGACCAGGCTGGTGCAAGTACGGTCTTGATCATGAGGGCGCGTTCGAACTCGGAGACGTGCAGGCGCGGCGACGCCGACATGGCTTTCAGCCGCCTGTGGCCCCAGCCATTCAGTGTCACCACGTCGGCCCGCGAGGCAAAGTCGACAAAATCCGGTCCGCTCAGCCTCGCCTTCAACTCGTCGCGCGCCGCGCGCGTGAACGATACGATGAGGAATCTGGAATCCGGTGCGCGGCGATACAGTTCGGCGCAGCGATGCAGCAGCGACAGCGTCTTGCCGCTGCCTGCCGGCGCTAGCAGGCGGATGTCGCGCTCCGGCGCTTGCACGAAAGAGAGCTGCGTCCCGTCAAGGCCGCCATAAACTGCGTTGGGCGTGGTGATATTCACGACGCCCACCCCGCCTCACGTGCCACCAAAGCCTTGTCGGGTTCAAGTGCCAGAATAGCCACTGCTTTGACCTCTTTCATTCAACGGCACGATAATGGACCCAAGGCGCAATAGGCGAGCATTCTTAGCTTGGTGCAGCCAATTCAGATTGGCACTCGAAGGAATTTTCGGAGCGACAGCCAGTAGCTATAATGAGCTGCCGCGCAGCGGACGTTCCGAATGTCGACCATGCGTCAATTTTCGCTTAAGTACGAGCAAGCAGCCAATCTACGTCCCGAGTGATCTGGTCCCTTAAAACTGGATCGCTTTGGTTAGAGTTTTCCGCGTCGCTTCCCGAGACTGCATCGTTGATGAGGAGCTCCTCCTGCACGCACTCAAGAGCCTTTCCGGAAGGTTCGTAGCAACTAATACTCCGCGAGAAGGGAGAGAGCCAAACGCGATACGGTGTCAGCGGCGATACCGGAACCGAATGTTTAGATTGGTTCCGGGCGGGCCGGGTATGGTGACTGTCCCGCCTTGGACGGACGGTGTCCCGGGGATGCCCAGATCTAGGTTCCCGCCTCCGACCTGTGGGGCAGATGGGGCAGGAGGAAAAATGCCGCGGACTAGCTCGCCTGCCAAAGTTGCAGCGACGCTGCCATCACCAAACCATTGTTTTGTCAATTCTTCCGCTTCTTTGATGGCTTGCTTCGCCGCATCATCGAGGGCCTCGCCGGCTTCTTTAGCCCCCTCTGAGGCCCGTTTCAGGATTTTCACTGCTTCGTTCGATTTCCCAAGCCCTCTTGTAATATCGTTCCAGGCATTCCGGGCCCATTTGACGATTTCGTTATTGGGGCCGAATTCCGTGTTCCCCATCAGAACGGCAATGCCCATATCCCCCGGGCAGTTTCCGGCCGGAATCCGCTCTGCAAATCTTGATTTGAGCTCTTCACTCTGCCTTTTCTGATCAGCTATCCGCTCTTTATCGATTTTGCTTCCGACGGCCCTCAAGGTGCCGGAAACAACGATTCCGTCAGCGCTCGGTTTCGTAGCCATTACACCCAAAGTGACCTCCGCGATCTCCCATGGAGGCAAGCCGACAAAGGTCGATTCCTTCGAGAGGGGGAGAGGCGAGCCATCCTTCGCGCGTCCGGGCACTATTAAAGGGGCGTCCGAAAGAATGATCATTGGCTTGCCGAACGCTGCCAGGCCGGGAGCGGTCAGTTTTGCGCCGAGGATCGGCACGCGTGTCCACTTCGATCCGACAACTAGCTGGCCGTCGGTTTTGGCTTCAACGGTAACCGGTGTGCAATCAATTCTTGGAAACAGGCCGAGCACCGTTCTACCTTCAAGGGTAACAGCCTCAATCTGCAATGAGCCAGAAAGCGGGATAGGGCGAACGGGGAATTCGAGCTTCACCGCTGACGCGATCCCTCCGCCCACTCCAGGGTCGATATGGACTTTAATGTCGGCGCTTCCGCCCGCATTCAGCTGCGCGTCGAAGTGCACATCTTTCGAGGTCCAGTTCGCGCGGATAGAAGAGAGTGAGATGGAGCCCGTGACCGCACGGGCGCCATTCAAGACGACAGCCGTTTTGAATTTTCCGAGAATACGGTCGGTCTTCTCACTCAAATAGAGTTGCCCCTCGGCGGCAGTGGACGTCACGGTCGCCTTTCGCTGATTAGGCTGGAGAGTAGAGATCTTCTGGACGAGGCTCGAAAAGGTGCGCCCGTTCAGCCACAACGAGAAGTCCGATTGATCGACAGCCGGCCGGACAACCCTCGCAAGGCGGGCCTTCGCGGCGGCAATTTCCTCGTCCAGTCGAGCATCGGACCTTCCAGATCGCGCAACCTCCGCAAAATTGAGTTGACCGGCCTCACTCTCCCGCCCAGCAATCCAAATACCTCCGTCTAGAAAAAGGGGATATCCAAACGTGAGGCTAAGCTTCTGCTTACCGGTTGGCACCAAAAATTGCAGGTCAACCCAATTTGACTGCTTTGGGCTACGAACTGGGATCTTCTCTACGTGTTTAAACTCGGGAGGCGTCTCGTGAACGTCGGGTAGCGGAATTGGAATGTTCAACTTCTCGGCAAATACGACAGCCGTGCTTCTCGATATCAGCTCCGCAACAAAGCCCCTAAATCCGATCCGAAGTGCGTTCCAAGTAAAGTCTGGACTCAATTTTAGGATCCGAATACCGAAGTTTGCGGCCTTTCCGCCGTCGTCGAGCTCGATGATTTTGGTAAAAACAAGAGCTACTTCACCCGACAAATCGACTGCGAGCCCGCGCTTGGCTGAAGATGCTCTTATCTTGATCGGTCCGGTTGGGAATCCCTTGCTGAACGATATGCCAACATCGACGATTTCGGCGATCAAGTCCTCTCCGGAATTTACCTTAGGTGATTCAAATATTTTTGTACCTCTCGCCAAAGCAAGCGCCTGGTCGAAACCTCGCTGCGAGACATACAAAGCAACGTCTGATCCTAAGATCGAAACCGCTTGGCTTTCTGCTGTTGGATCGCTCTTGATCGGGACAATCGCGGATCGGTTCCCTTCATCTACATGATATGTGCCTAATGATCTCTTCAGAGATTTCCACTCCTCTTCCTTCATGTCGACGGAGTATTTTTCCGAATAAATCAGGAGCCATGCTATGGCGGCGAGAGCCATGACTAAAAGAGTGATCGACACTCGTCCAAAAGTCGTTCGTAGAGCGCCCGCCATAGCCAAGCTCCTTATCGTCGACCATCTCGACCAACCTCAGCTATTTCCTTCTCAGTAGCAATGGGAACGCATTCGGTTAGGCGAGCCTAAAACGTGCCGGTCGCAAACGGCCGGACCAAACCGTAGGCGCGCCGGAACAGGACTTTGGGCGATGCGCGAAACCGGGCGTTCATGGCCAGCCCGGCAGTATGCGAAGATGCTAGCATTCCGGCAGTATTAACTGATTCGCGAAGTTCGAATGGCCTACCTAGATGCTAATGCAACGACTGTTTGCAGTCCCGGTGTCGCAGCGGCCGTAAGGTCTGTCCTGGCTTCGGGACCTGTCAATCCATCTAGCATCCACGGCTATGGGGCTCGGGCGAGGGAGGCATTAGAGCAGGCGCGCGATGATGTCTGCGCTCTTATACGTGGGGCCTTTCCAGAAGCTGTGATCTTCAATTCTGGGGGGACAGAAGGAAATAATGCCGTCCTGCGCGGCCTTACCGCTGCTACCATCCTGACGAGTAATGTCGAGCATCCATCGGTCTCCGCTCCCGCTTCGGCTAATGGGAAGCATATCACCGTTCCCGTCGACACCTTTGGGCTTCTGGACCAAGAGGCACTTCGCAACTTGCTGCCATTAGACGGCTTGCTCGTCACTAGCATTCAGTGGGCGAATAGCGAGACAGGTGTGGTACAGCCGATTCATGAGATCATCGAAACGATTAGGCGTGTTCGGCCCGACGCATTCATCCATGTTGACGCTGCACAAGCGATCGGCCGGATCCCGATCGAGATGAGTGGAATCGATGCATTGACTTGCTCAGGTCACAAACTGCATGGACCACCCGGGACTGGAATTCTTGTCTTTGGCGATCCCGATGAAGATAGGCTTTCTCCGCTCATCTTGGGTGGCGGGCAGGAGCGGAGACATCGTTCTGGCACTCAGAATGTTGCTGGTGCCGCCGGGCTCGGGACGGCGTTTAAGGAGCGGGCTCAAGGTTTCGAAGACGCTATTTCTGTCATGAAGCAAATGCGAGACACGTTCGAGACCGCGGTATGCGAGAAATTTCAGGACGCGAGCGCCCATGGAGCACGATCACCCCGTGTCCCGAACACTTCGAACATTCATTTCCCCGGCGTCGAAGGGATAGCTCTGGTCGGGCGTCTCGATCAGGAAGGCGTTTACTGCTCGGTCGGTGCCGCCTGCTCAAGCGGGCGCCCTGAGCCTTCTCAGGTACTGCTTGCGATGGGGTGCTCAGAGACCGAGGCCTTCCAGAGTGTTAGGTTTTCGTTTTCGATCATGAACACGATCGACGAAGCATTACGAGCGGCTGAGATAGTCGCCCGTGTCGCGAGGGAATTGCAGTGAAGCTGCTCTCTAGCGCGACTGAGCGCATCAAGTTTGAGTTCGGGCGGCACGAGACCTTTGCGGTTCGCGAAGGGTGGATACCCAAAGGTCTCGATCTCACACGAAAGCTCCACGGGCACTTCAGGCCTGATCTGAGCGCTGCCGATGCCCTCGGGCTCGGCAGCAACATGGTGAAGTCGTTGAGCTACTGGCTAGAGGCGACTGGACTGGCTGTCGGAACCCGCGAGGGCAAGGAGAAGGCGTTCCGGACGACCCGATTTGGGGAAGCCGTCAGTCAGCGCGATGGCTACCTCGAGTTCCCGGTTTCGTGGTGGCTGATGCATATCCTGTTGGCCCGGCGGGAGGGATCGGTCTGGAATTGGTTCTTCAATGATTTCTCCGAGCGGATCTTTGATCGCACCACTGCCGCCGAAGCCTATCTGAAGAGCATTCGCGAGCGGGCGCTCAATCCCGCTACGCCGGCGGTCGCGCAGCGCGATGTCGCCTGTCTTCTCAACGCCTATGCGACGACGTCGGGCAGCGAGCGGTCTGATCCGGAAGACGCCACGACCTGTCCGCTGAGGGCACTTTCGCTCGTCGTCAAACACCCGGATACCGGGCGCTTCGAAAAGACGCGCCCGCTCGATCAGATCCCTGTCGAGGCTTTCCTTGCGTGCTGTAGCTTCGTCGCTAGCGATACAGGCAGCGACAGCGTTGCGTTCATCGATCTCATGAGACTTCGCAACTCACCAGCACGACTGTTCGGCCTGGACGGAGATGCGATCGACGAGATGGCAAGCGCAGCGGCCTCGCTTTATCGTCAGGACGGCGTTGGCATCGCGATGCTTGGCACCAACCGGACGCTTAGCCTCCCTCGGTTTGATGCGAGCGAGTGGCTGGAGAGGCATTTCGCCCGGCTCGGATTTGCAGCATGAGCAAACCGACCCTGCGCTCCGTCAATCTGCGCGAAGACGCCTTTGTTCCCTCGCGACTCGATCACTATAAGCCGACGAGCCGTTCCCTGCCTGTTGCGGCCGCTGTTCTCGCTGGCGGGGCCAGCATGGTGATTGCGGCCTATGGTAGTGGAAAATCCCTAGCCGCAGGCATCGGCGCGATGGCTGTCGACAACGATCCGGCCAACAAGCGAGTTCTCGCTGAAATCGCTGGACGGATCGAACCCGTCGATCCGGAATTCGCGAAGGTCTACGAAGAGCGCGCACAAGATGGAAATCGCGGACGGGTTGTCGTTCTTTCGGGCTACGTTCGCGATGTGGCGAGATCTCTCGCGTCCTCGCTTGACATCGGTCAAGTCGACGACATCGAGCAGGCGATCGCAGCGATGCGAAGGCTGCAGGGTATCGATCACATCGCGATCGTTTGGGACGAGTTCGGGCGCCACCTCGAAGGGCTCGTGACTGAAGGGCGGTCGCGAGACCTCGATATCATTCAGCGGCTTGCCGAGTTCACGGTCCGCGCAAAATCTCCGACAGTCGGCCTGACGATTCTTCTCCATCAAAATCTCCTCGCCTATGCGGGGAGTCTGAACCAGACGACCCGCAATGAGTGGCGAAAGATCGAGGGGCGATTCCGCCAGGTTCGTTTCGTCGAAGACAGCCGCGAGCTCTACGCGCTCGTCGCCTCGGTGGTCGATGCCAGGCGTCCTCCCCGGAAGGCAAATCTCGTAGCAGTTGCGCCAATCGCGCAGGGAGCCGTCGAGGCGCGTTGGTTCGATGGCATCGAGGATCCCAAGCGGATCATCAGCCTGCTGACCATGGCGCACCCCATCAGCGGCGCAGCTCTGCAAGTTCTGCCGCGGCTCGTCGCCCGCGTTGGCCAAAACGAGCGCAGCCTGTTTGCCTTTCTGGAGTCGATCGACACAACTGCGCCGGTTGGTCTGGACGAAGTTTACCTTGCTTTCTCGGAGTCTTTGCGTTCCGACGTCGGCGTCGGCGGGCTTCATCGCAGATGGGTCGAAGCAGAAAGCGCTCGCAGTAAGGTGACCGATGCGGTCGAACGCGAGGCTTTGTCGGCCGCATTCATGCTTCAGATCGGCGCTCACGGCGAGCGCCGACATCTGCCACGGTCAATCCTTGAGCTCGCGGTCCGATCAAAGGGCCACAGTTCCGACTCGGCCGAAGCCGCAGTCGAGGCGCTAATCGAGCGCAAGCTGCTGCTCTATCGCAAGCTCAACGACGACATTTCGATTTGGCACGGCGCTGATCTCGATGTCGCATCGAGGCTGCGCGACGAGCGCATTCGTCGCATCACATCCTTCGATCTCAGCGGCTTCTTGGAAGCGCAGCACCCAGCTCCCTTCCTGCGGCCCTCTCGGCACAACGCCGAGCACGGGACGTCACGCTATATGGTCGGCAGCTATGTTCAGCTAGTGGACCTTGCCTCGATCGATCAGAACATCGATTCAGGCATTTGGGGACGGGTGATCTATGTCATCTGCAATTCCGGCGACGATGTCCGCAAGGCGGCCAGCTTCGCGGAAAAAGCCAAATTCGACCGGACCATTCTCGTCGTCCCTGCCGATCCCGTTCCGGCCTTCGACACTGCGCTTGAGATCGAGTGCCTCACGGCGCTTCGCAAAGATTCGAATCTGCTCAGCGAAGATCCACTCGTCGTTCAAGAGCTCGACGAGCTGCTGGCAGTCGCACGTCGGCAGTTGACGCTCGCCTTGCACCGTCTGACGAGTGACCGTCCCAACGCTGCTACTTGGTTTCATCTCGGCAAGCGGCTCGAGATCACGCCCGAGCGTCCTGCGGGGATTATGGTCTCTGATCTGATGGATGAGTGGTTCCCCCTGACGCCGCGCATCGTCAACGATCAGATCATGCGGGGACGGGTCTCCAGGCAGATGCAGACCGCGCGGGTCCGGGCCGTCCTGCGGCTGATGGAACAATCGACGAAACCGAACCTCGGTTATGCGGAAGACGACAGCTCGGCCGAAGCTTCGGTTTTCCGGACCATTTTTGCGCGAACTGGAATCCACCGCAGCTCCGGCGACAGCGGTCGATTTGCGTCGCCGGCGGAAATCCGAGATCCGGGTCTCGCGGATGTTTGGGAGAAGGTGCAGCACTTCTTCACGGAGCCTGGCAGAAAACCGCTCACTGAGATCGTCGAGGTGCTCAGCGCGCCGCCATATGGGCTTCCATCAGGCGTGCTCCCGCTCATTGTTCTGGCCGGCTACCGGGCGTTTGGTCGAGCAGTATCGCTTTGGACCGACGGCAACTATGTCGCGGATGTCTTAGGCTTCGAGCCAGTCCGGATGTTCGTCGAACCCGAGCGGCATATGGTCGAGGTTCACACGGACGATCCGATTGTCTTGGACTATTTGGCCGAAGTCTCTGACATCTTCCTGCACAAGCGACCTGGGCCGCACGACGAGATGGTGCGTTTTGCACGCGATGCGCTTCGGGCTTGGCGCTCGAGCATCGCCGACGGTGCCACACGCTCGAAACGCATGACTGACGATGCGAGGCAGTTTCTGCGGGCGTTCAACGAGGCGACGGATCCCGCCACCTTCCTTGTCGATACGCTGCCAAATCGGCTCGGTGATTTCTCGAAGGGCGCCAAGCGCTATTCGAACACGCTCCGAGCTCTGGAAAAGGCGCGAAACGTAATTGATGGCCTGGTCGATGGCTATCTACGTGATGCGGTCGAGGTCCTCGCCGATATTCTTCGTGTGGGCGCAGCTGGCGATGTCGTCGACGGCATAAGAGACTGGATTTCTTGCCTCGATGTCGCTGATCTGATGCGACGCGACGACCTGAAGATGACCGACAAGGCCATTCTCAGGACGGCGAGGGACACACTCGGCGGGCGATACTCGCCGGAAACGCTAGCCCGAACTGTGAGTTCAGTGCTGTTGCAGCGCGGAATCGAAAAATGGCAAGACGATACCGGCGATCAGCTGCGCAAAGAGTTGCGCGAATGCAAGCTCCGCATTGAAGCAGCTGCAATGGATGTTGATCACCCACCTGCTGCACTTGCGCCTGTAATCGAGGCGCGCATTCGTCATCTGCAAGGACAACTGGCGCGTATTCGTAGCCAAAAGCATTCTGGGGGAGCTACCGAATGACGGCCGTAGCAAGCAAAATGGCGGACGCTGCAATCGACCGAGCGTCACGCCACATCGTTCCTCTGTCGGGCGGGAAGGATAGCACCGCGATGGCGATCTATCTCGCCAAGCAATATCCGGAAATCGACTTCGAATACGTCTTCTCCGATACCGGCGCCGAGCTTCCGGAGACCTATACGTATTTCGAGCGTCTGGAACACGTCCTTGGCAAGAAGGTTACGCGTATTACTGCACTTGAAATGTTAGGTGTCGAAGAGAAGCCGGGCAGGTCACCGTTTGACGTAGTATTGTACGATCATTTCTCTGGCTTTCTGCCTTCTCCGCGTTCGCGTTGGTGTACTAGAATGCTCAAGATTCATCCCTATGAGCGACACATCGGAAGCGATCGAGCCTACTCATACATTGCAATTCGTGCTGACGAGAACCGCTCTGGTTACCTTGGAAACGGTAAGCCTGTCCTGCTTTCGGAAGAGCCGAATATCACGCCGGTTTATCCGTTTAAAGATGAGGGGATAACAATCGGAGACGTGCAGAGGCTCCTGGACGACTCTGGTTTAGGTTTTCCGGAGTATTACGAGTGGAGATCTCGCTCTGGTTGTTATTTTTGCTTCTATCAGCAGATAGGTGAGTGGCAGGGGTTGCTAGAAAGGCATCCTGATCTTTATGAAATCGCTAAGTCGTATGAGCAAGGCAAGAACGGTCGTCGCTATTCCTGGGTGGACGGTAGAACACTCGACGACGTGGCCAAAATGCCGCGCCGGGCGGTGAAGGCGAAGTCGGACGATGACGGCTGCGTGATCTGTCACCTCTAACCGGCGAGTATGAGCGATGACAGCTAGCAACGCCTTCGTCGATTTTCTGCGCACCTATGGTCCAAGCGCCTCGTCCAAGGCGCTCTATGACGAACACGTTTATCAATCGTCGACTGAGCACGGTGTTGATCCGATTCATGTCGATCGGCCGCTCGTTGGCGAGCTAATCACTAATTTTCAGGGGTTAGACCCTCGCAACATCATCCTGACCGGCACAGCCGGAGACGGAAAAACCTGGCATAGCCGCCAGGTTTTTACCGCACTTGGAGGGACGATCGCTGAGTGGAATGCAGGGGAGGGTATCGTCGAGTTCCCTCTGCCCTCCGGGCATAGGCTCGTCATCATCAAGGACCTCAGCCAGTTTCACGAGGACCCACGGCAGGAAGGGATCCTCAGCGAGATGCTGCAGGCGATCCTTAAGAGCAGCTCGGACTCGGTTTTCCTGCTCTGTGCCAATGACGGGCAGCTGCTGCGGTTCTTTCGGACCTATGTGAGCAAGCACCCTGATGCGAGCACGGTCGAAGAGAAGCTGCGGACTATGCTGAAGGAAGACGGCAAGCCCGATCCTTCGCTTCATCTGACCATGCATAATCTCAGCCGCCGGCCGCAGGATGAGTTGTTTGATCAATTGGTCGATGCTGTCGCGAACCACCCTGGCTGGAAGGATTGCGTCACCTGCCCATCCAGTTACGCCGAACGCGATCCGATCAGACGCAACCTTCATATTCTCGCGAAGACCTCGATGCGTGATCGCCTTCGCGATTTGATCCGGATCGCCGCGGCAAATGACACGCATCTACCGATGCGCCACCTCCTGCTCCTGATCGTCAACATCATCCTCGGGGTCTCGGGGAAGAAAACGGCGCTAATGGACTGCAAGCTGTCAGGCCATCTTGCCGATCAGGACGAAACCCACCTCTCGAACCCGTACGACAACGCCTTGGGTCTGAATCTGAAGCTTGACGGCAATCGCGACTACCTTGCCTTCACCGTCTTCCAGAACTTCGGGATTGGGCAGGAAACGAACAACGCAATCGACAGTCTCCTGATCGACGGGGCTCCCTCCGATCTCTATCAGCGCTTTGTCGGCAGCGACGAGTTGCATGGTTCGAAGCGCTTCGAGGCGATCAGGCAGGAGTATCGCAAGGGTGAAGCCGATAGCTTTCAGCGCTTCCAGGAGGCATTAGAGGCCCAGCGCCGAAGACTTTTTTTCGTTCTCCCGAATGACCCGAAATTCGGCGAGATGGACCCGTGGCGCCTTTCCGTATTCATGCACGGGGGCGCCTATGTCGAGTTTTGCGACGCACTGAAGAATGGGCAGCGCACCGATAAGACGATCGGCCGACTCGTTATCGGCCTCAATCGCAGCTACTCCGGCGCGATGTGCGATGATCATGATCGGGTCTGGTTTACGGCGCCCGCTGCCAACACGCAAAGCAGAATTGGGCGTGTCCTCGATATCGATCTGCCGCTAGGGGATGCGCCCAGGGATACAATCACCGTCAACTTCGATGCCAAAGGAAGCTTCAATCGCCCTCAGATTGTCGTTCTGATGCGAGAGAAGATCGGTGGCCCCTCGCATCCCATCGAGTCGAACCCGCTCCAACCTCTTCTCTTTGAGTATCTTCTGCGCGTACAAGGCGGCAGCCTTCCAGGCAGCTTCTCTCGCCAGTGCTTCGAAGAGTTACGGCAATTTCGCCTGCGCGTTGTTGCAAAGCTCTCCCATCTCAAGCTGATCGAACTCGACGACCTCACGCAGATGTCGATCGTCAAGCTTGGCACGGAAGGTCGCCTGCAACGCGACAGTATCGGCGTGACGGGGGCGATCTGAGATGCCAGCGAACATCCTTCCCGGCGCCAAGCCGCTGCCGGGCTCACTTGAAATCCGCAACATCGAGATTTGGCTCGAGCAGCAGATCTGGGGGCATCGCTTCTTCTCGGATCAGACCCCTTGGTTCCTTCTGCTAGAAGCGCTCGGTGTCATCGCCTCACGTGCTGCGGACAAGAACCATGACCGGATCTTCCCGGGGGAACCCGCTGACGGCAAGCACGAGCAATTCAGTTACTCGATGTCGACGAGACCGGCACTACGCATACTGCTGTTCAAGGACCGACATATCGACGAGATCGCCGATTCTCAGGCCGTTTCCGACAACTCTATGTGGTCGCGCTGGTTTGATCTCGTTCCCGGCGGAGAGCCTCAGTTCGGATATCTGAAAGACCGATTCACGCGTTTCTCAGCCTTTCGCAATGCAGTCGCGCTGCTCCGTGGCGCTGAAGTCGAGAGTGAGCGCAAGCGGAGGCCAAACTCGCGCCATCTCGCACCGCGTGGTCCCGACATGCTTGCGGCCGACTTCGGCGAAACTACGAACGGTGGCATCAACAAGGACCGCCGATTCTTCGCGCGCGGGGGTGAACTGCTCTACCTGATGCTCAATCGTAGCCAGCATCGGGACAAACTCGAAAACGCCGTGCGCGAACGATTGCTCTCGCCTGGCAGTCGCTGGAATGCACTCGCCAAGATCCTCCAACCCGAGGGGCAACAGCCGACCGCAGGATTCGAGGTCGGCTATCTGCCGCTTCCTAAACATGAGGTCTACGACACGCTCGCCCAGGATTGGTTGGCGCTTCTTTCGCTGAGGGGACTTCCAGAAGACAACCTCCCTGAGCCGCTTATGCGCCTCTCCGGGCTCGCTGTGATCAATTATATGACACTGCGCTCGGCCGAGGTCCTCGGCGTTTCGCCAACCGAGTTCCCAGTGGACATGATCAGTCCCGACACTCTGGCCGTGCAGCGGATCTCGAAGGACTGTTTCCGGCGCCATCGTGACCAGTCGCGCTTGGCGATCGGGAAAATCGTCGAGGAGTTCGCGAAAAGCCCTGAGTACCTAGATGCGGCGAAACAAGCGAACCCGTTCCGGGCGATGAAAGAGCTCGTCGAGAAACGGTTCAACTATGGGCTCGCCTCCACGCCGCTTGCCAGGGTCCCGGCGGAACTGAAAGAGCAGGCGATCTCAAACCACGATCAGCATCTGGGACGCGTCGTCGGGTTCTATGCCGAGCAGATCGGTTTTGCTGTCGCTCGGCGCGGGACTGGGCGTTGGTACGCAGCGAGCGACGGGCTGATCGAGGCATTGGTCCTTGCCAATGTGAAGCACCCGATGGAGTTCGAGACGTTCCTTGAGACGCTCTGGAAGCGGTACCGGATCGTCATCGGCAGCGGCGTTGGACGCCAGGCATTTCAGACCGCCAACTACGCACATCTGAAGGCCAATCAACGCCTCCTCGAAGACCGGTTGAGGGTTTTGGGGTTGCTGAAACGCCTCTCAGACGATTGTGCCTTTGTGACTAACCCCTTTGTGGAGTGAGCTGATGAATGCCCCAGTGCTATCAGCCATTTCGGCCGAACTAAACCTCATCGCCAAGGTCGCCGTCGCACGCGCTCAATCGGAAGCCGCGGATTCGACCACCCAAAAATCACTGTTCCGGATCGTCGGATTTGACCCGGCTGTGACGTCGAGCATCGCCAAGACGTTCGCCGCGATCAAGGGCGCCGAGGTGCACGTTCACGATGACCTGAATGATGGGTCGTTGCCGCCCGAACTGCTGACCACAAAGAGCGCGACCTTCTTCCGCAACGCCGAGCGGAGTGCCGGCGGTGGGCTGATTGTTTTTGCGGTCCCAACCGATCACCTCGACGTAGTTGGCGCTACGGTCGGAGAAATCAAGCAGATCTCGCAGGAATCCCTCTGCGCTGCGCCAGACCTCTGGTTCGATTGCTGCCCCGAGCTGTCTTCGATGGAGGCTCGTATGCGCCAGTATGTGCGCAACGCGGTGCTCGGAGCGATCAGCGCAGGGGTCCTGACTGACGGCATCAACATGATGGCGCGCTTCATGCTCTTGCTAAATCAGAAGTACAAAGCGGTCGCGATCGAACGTGCGCTCGATGAGGCCCTGCCGGCCTTCCGTATTCCGGCGGGCGCGGGGCGATTTAAGGATATTGGCGCGAAGGGACGACTGAAATCCAAGGAGGCCTGGAGCAGTGAATTCGTTACCTTGCACGAGCGCGCCGAAGACGCGCTTTATCTGCGGAATGACCGCGGCGCTCCGCTTGATCGCGAGATCATCCGCAAGCGCCTGCCAGTGCTCGTGGGAGAGGCCAAGATCACCCAGGAGGAAGCCGACATCTTTGGCGACCTCTTGGACGACACCACCCTCCAAGCTGGCCGATGGCGCCCGAGCCAGGATGCGGCCACCCAACTTCGTTGGGACGTTGTCGAACGTATCCTAAAGGCGACACGCGAGACGAAGAAGCCAAAGCTCGGAGAAGCGACTGCCGAGTTCTTCAAAACCAATATGCCGAAAGTTCTCGATCAGGCCGATAAGACGCTGCTCGATGCGTTAACCGGGACCGGAGAAGCGGACGAGCAGGAGCGCGAGTTCTTTTTTCGCTATCGCGAGCAGCTGCAGGAGGACAAGAAGATCCTCAAGCAATGGGAGGCGTTCGTATTCAACAAGATCGGCACGCACCCTGATCTGCTTTCAGGACTGTTGCTCTCGGCGGCAGACCTCATCCGTGATGCCGAGTCACTTCCTGCGAATCCCAAGCTCGTCATTCGCCTCGATGGTTCCGACAAGTTGGCGTTCTGGAAGGCCAGGAACACCGACATCGTGACGTTCCTGCGTGATCGCTATCGGGGACTCTCAGAGCTGCTGGCGCCTGTCGTCGGGATCGATTTCGGGATCTGCTGGACCCATTCGATCGACAGAACGAAGGGGAGGGACAGGTCCTCCACAGCGGCAAGGACCTTCAAGTTCGACATCTCGCTCGTTTCGGCCGACGATCCGCCAGGCAAACTACCGGCGAACAGCACGCAGCTGACGTGGCTTCTGCCGGCAAACTCATTCGCCAACGCCTATTCCGAGAACATGCTTGAGGTCGCTAGGACGGAGGGAGAAAGCCCGGCTCCGCGGGCTCTGCTGGCTCGAGGGCGGTTCTCCAGAGCGCAGAACACGCAACGTGCCATCGACGGAATCATCGATCTCGAGGATCGCTCTACGGTCCAGGATGCCTTCGACAATCCAGACGGTCGTCTCGTCGATGTCAACGCGCGCGAACTCGACATGGGCGCCTCGTTCGAGGGGGCGCTCACCGGACTGAGCGGCACGCTCCTCGACAGCTCCGTGGTCACGGAGATTCGGGCAGCGTTCGACGCCTTCCACGTCTCCTACTCAGCCGCCGTCCGAGCGTTTATCAAGGACGATGGCAAAGGTCTCACCGAGCCAGCGCTGATCGAGCAGTCCGTCCTCTATGGAAAGCTGCTCGCACTGCTGCGGGAGAAGGCCCGTAAAGACGAGTGTCGTTCGAAGCTTTGGGAGCCGATTCTCTCGATCGGAATGGCGCGCTCGATCGACAAGCCATCGGTCTCGATCTCCTGCCCTTGGCATCCATTCCGGCTGGCCGAAGCGCATGCAAAGGCATTGCGGCTGGCAAACGCATTCAAGGCGCTGATTGAGGCCGGCGGCAGTGGAACCGATTTGCGCACCTTCGCCAAGGAGGTCACCGCATCGGTTGATCGCGGCTGGCATCCGGCATTGTCGATTGCCCCCGATACCCCACGCCCGCGTCTGCTCATCGAGACCGAGAATTTCGCTGATTTCGGGCTGCTCGAGCCTCCAACGGCAGATGAGGGAGCGGAGGGCGCCTTTGACGGCTATTCTAAGGAGGCGACAGCTGAGTTTCTGAACGTCGCTCAGGAGTATCTCGATCTCAACCCGCACGAGCGAGCGAACTTCTCGATCGTGCTCTACAACGCCGACAATCGCGATCTTCCGTCCCGCCTTGCCGATCAGCTCGCGCGCAAGATCGAAGCTGAGACCGATCTGCGCTGCGACCTCGTCCTGACGCACACGGATCAGAACAGGCTTCGGCAGATCTACTCGGAGCAGAACGTCACAATTAGCCGGGAAATGGACGGGGTTCTTGCCACCGAAGCGGCGCAGACGTTCTTGTCGCGCCTACGCGTCGGCTTCCTCGACGTCGACTCGGTCAAGCGCGGCGCCCCAGAAGGGCGCAGCTCCGACATGGTATTCCTCCACGACGTCATTGCCCGCAACGCCCACGCAAGCTGGCGCAAATGCGTCCCCCCTCTTGGCGGATGGCCGAGCTTCCTCGATCACGTTCCCGATGCGGAGACCAGGCGGCAGTCTTTCGAGGTCGGCGCTCGCAAGACCGAGGTTCTGCTCATTCCGTCGGAACGACCGGTTGAAGTGCAGCATTACGTAGACCTGATCCACGACCTGCATCGCGATCATCGTGACACTTCTCTCGACCATTTCGTCCCGGTCCGCGAGGTCTCCTTCGACGAGGACACCGTTAAGAACGCGATCGAGCAGGCGCATGCGGTCGCGACCTGGGTCGTTACCTACGATGGCATCGCTGATTTGCAACTGCTGAGGAACAATGGCGTTCAGATCGTTAGGTTCATCACGCGACCGGGCTCCAGCCACAACCTAGTTGTCTCGACCAAGCAGAACAGCAAAACCCTACGGCAGCGCCTGACCGGGATCATTGGCCCGATCGTCGGTGGAGTAGGTGAGCCCATTGATATGCTCTCCAACACCTGCATCGATCACGCTGCCCATATTTCCGGGCGCGTCGTCCTGCGGGCCGCTCGGCTGGAGCGCAATGCGCTTGAACTGCTTGGCCTGGTGCTCAGCCGGCAGATCATCACGGATTCTTTGCCACAAGGGATGCTGCCAGTTTGCTGGCTCCTGCTTGACGACTTCGCGGATTGGCTGGGGCACAAGGGCAAGAAGGCCGACATCCTGTTGCTCTGCATCGGCGAGCAGAACGGCAAGCCGGTACTCGACCTCATCATCGTCGAAGCCAAATTCGTTGGTAAGGACGCAGACGCCGCCGAGGCGAAGTCCTCACTCGAGCAAACGCAGGCCAGCACGAACGATCTGCGTGATCGCGTCATTCAGGACGAGGACCATCTCAACAAGGCGACTTGGCGCGGCCGGCTGGCTGATCTCCTTCTCGAGCACGGGCTTTTCAGGCAGCGTGTCGGCGAGCGCAGTCCCAAAGAGTGGGCGAGCCTTCTGAGAACAGGATCCGCTGACATTCGCATTCGCGGCGCCTCTATGGTGTTCGTGCACGATTGCACCGATACCAAGATCGAGCCGCTCGAAGCCGACAGTGCCGAGCAGCGGCAGTATGTCTTCGACCGTGCGGAGATAGCTCGCACACTACGCCGGATCACCGACCCGACGATTGCGCCGCTGACGATCGCGCTACCTGTACCGGTCTCGAACCAGCCCGCGGGCGATGGCGTCGCCAAAGAGAGCGTGCCAGCGCAGGAAGCTGCCGTCGTCGAGGTCGCGACGGCGACGAAGCCGGAGGGGACATCCCAACTTGCTGAGGGGGCGAAACATGCCCCCGTCGTCGATGAGCAACCCCAACCTGTCAGAGGCGGACCAGGGCTTTATCCGCCTTCTGTCATCGAGTTCATCGAGAGCAAGAAGCCCGAGACTGATGACCACGCGACGCTGCAATGGCTGGAAGCCACGAAGACAAAGCTTCGGACTGCATTGCGAGGTTATGGCCTCGCTGCGGAGATCATCGGAGATCGGCTGACCCCGAACGCAGCGCTTGTCAGGCTGAAGGGATCGGACAACCTGACGGTTGCCGATCTTGAAAAGAGGAAAGGCGTCCTTCTGACGACGCATCAGCTCGACGTCATCGACATTCGCCCGGGTAGCGGCGAGGTCGTTGTGACGATCTCGCGCCCGAAGCGAGCCAAGCTAACGCTCGAAGACCTATGGCGCAGGCGCAAATTGCCGAACTCGGCGCCAATGCAGAACGGCAGCTTCCTCATTGGCGAGAAGGAGCAAGATGGAGAGCTACTCTACCTCAACCTGTTCGAGGAGTTTAACGGACAGCCCCAACACGGGCCGCACACGCTAATCGCCGGTGAATCCGGCGGGGGAAAGGGCATTCTAACCCGCAATCTGCTGCTTGATCTGCTTGCGACGAATTCACCTCAGAACGCTCGGGTGCGCTTCGTCGATCCGAAGTTCGGCGGCGACTATCGTTGGATCGATCAGATGCCGCATCTCGATGGCGGCATTGTCTCGACCCAGTCCGAGGCGATCGAGACGCTTAAGGATCTCGTCGACGAAATGGATCGTCGTTACGTCGAGATAACGAAGGTTGCATCGAACATCGACAAATTCAACGCGAAGGTCCCGCCTGAAGCCAGGCTCCCGCGCATCTTCCTGTTCCACGACGAAATCGGCGATTGGCTGGCAGATTCTAGTTCTGACTATCGCGATGCCGTCGAGAACTACGTCGTCAGGCTGGCCTCGAAGGCTCGCGCTGCCGGCATTCACCTCTTCATGATCACGCAGCGCCCAGACAAAGATGCGATGCCCGGGCAGGTCAAGGCCAACCTCGGGAACAAGATCTGCCTTAAGGTGTCAACTGCGTCGAACTCCAGGATCGTGCTCGATGAGAGCGGTGGCGAGAATTTGCTTGGACACGGACACTTCATTGCAAAGCTGGCGAACGAACGCGTTTCTAATCAAAGTAGCCTGATCTATGGCCAAGTTCCGTTCGCTGATGAGGACGAAGCCTTCGATCTTGCCATGGCGATCAAAGCGCATTGGAAATGAGCAGCGCGCGAGAGATTCCAGACTAGCACATGCCAGGCGTCAACTCCGAAACGACACGGCGGATGCCTGGAAAACGCGTCGGCGGCTTTCTCTACATCCATAAGTCGGCCGTCGATCTGCTTGAGCCAGCGGACCGAGCAACGATTGCCTCGGCGGCAGCGCTGCTTTCGGCCATTGATTGGAACGTTGCGAAAGTTTGCGGCCCCAAGATTTCGCTGTTGCTGTATGAGGACTTCGACGACGTCGCGTTCCCAGCACTTCTGCAGTCGTGCACGTTCAACCCGACTTCTGGCGCCATCGAGGTTCACGACTACAGGAGGCGGGCTAATCCTCCGATCCTGCATCGGAAGGAGACGCTATTGCGTCCGGACGACCATAGGGTTCCGCGTTTTGCGGCCCTAACCCGGCAGGCAGAAGACCACGGGCTCTTCGCCGATACAAAAACAATCGGGACGCGAAAGCGATGGAACGAACTCATCGCGAAAGGCGGACTAGTTCTCAGGGGGCATTCACTCGCAAAGGCCCACGAAACGGCGGTCAAGGTCGAGCGCTATCGTACGGCCCTCGTTCGTCGCGATCTCTCCCAACCCATCGCCTTGATGCGGCGATTGGGCATGATCAACCGAGAAACAACGGTGTTCGACTACGGGTGCGGTCAAGGCCACGATGTCGCTTCCCTGATTGAGAATGGCTATGACGCATTTGGCTGGGATCCGCACTTCGCGGCAGACGGACCACGCAAAGAAGCCGACGCCGTCAATCTCGGCTACGTCGTGAACGTGATCGAGAACCAAGCCGAGCGGATCGAGACTGTGCGTGACGCTTGGGGGTTCGCTCGCAGGACACTCGTCGTGTCGGCCATGCCGTGGGGCAAATCCCCGACTGTGAGCTTGAAGTCTTACAAGGATGGCTTCCTGACAAGCCGCGGGACCTTCCAGAAGTACTTCACCCAAGAGGAGCTTCGGTCGTTGGTCGCCACTGCGACCGGCGAGGAGCCGATATCGCTTGCCCCTGGTATGGTCGCGGTGTTTCGCGACAAAGACCTCGAACAGGAGGTCAGTTTCCGCCGGCGGTCTAAGGCCGCCGTCCTCGCCGAACGCTTCCGGCCGCCGCGGCAAGAGCGCTCGGTTCGGGTGGTTGCCCCATTCGTCAGGGAGCGGATTGCCTCAGAGCTCGAGGACATTTGGCGAACCGCACTCGATCTCGGACGCTTGCCGTTGGCGGCAGAGCTTGCTGAGGAAACGCTCGGCGGGTTGGCACGAGCCCGTGTCTCGGTGGATCGGGCCCTGTCGATTTCCTGTGAGATGTTTGATCACGCCGATCTGGATCGCGCGGCAGAGGCGCGTCGGGAGGATCTGCTTGTGCACTTCGCCCTGACGCTTTTCCCCGGCGCCCCTCGACATTCGACTATGCCGAAGTCGATTCAACGCGATGTCCGCACGTTTTTCGGATCCCATGCCCAAGCTCTGGAGCAATCAAGAGCGGCGCTGTTTTCTGTGGGGCAGTCAGGCATTCTCGCCAAAGCCGCGGAACAGGCGCAATCGGAAGGGATCGGAACCGTCTCTGACTGCTATCGGTGCAGTACGGATCAGATCTCCCGCGCTCCAGGTCCTATCAGGATCGTGCTTGGCTGCGCCGAGGTGATCGCTTCTGAGATTGCAACGAGCGATTTCGTCGAGATCGGTCTCGAAGACGGGATCGTCCGCGCGATCAGTTGCGAGGATAGCTCTCGATCAATCCCTGTCATTTCGGAGATCATCGAGGTTGACCTAAAGGCGCTGCGGACGAAGAGAAGGAAACAGAGAGATAGGCTTTTGTATCTCAAGGCTCGCTATATGGCCCAAGACGATCCGGCTCGCCCAGCGCAAGAGGTCGTTGATGGCAAGCTGCTGTCGAGCGGTATTGTTTCAGCAACAGGCCAAGGTCCCGATGCCGGCACGCTCGCTAGGCTACTCCGACCATAAGCCGCTCAAGTCGGGGGCAACACTCCGGAACTCCAGGTCGCTGGTTGCATGATGAGATGGATTCGTTGTGAAACGCAGCCGGTCCGAAATAATGGGCCAAACTCGGCTGGCTACAGGCTGCCAAATTGTATTGCCTGAAAACAGACGTCCCAGGTCCCAGGCATCACGAAGGGACCTCGACCGGACATACAATCTCGGCAACTCTCCGTCGATGCGAGCTATAGCTACTTTGCCGGCACCGCTTCGGCGAGTAGCCATTCTGATCGAGAGCTGGACCCACGCTTCGCGCTTCGCCGATAGGCGCGTTAGACCTTGTGTTTCATGAGCTTTAGCCATTGACGAAGAGCTAAGACTGATTGCTCGCTCCAAATTTCGAGCTCGAGCGGCCGACATGCCTGCATTTCGGCGCGATAGCGGCATCTGGGCTTCTCATGGGGCGGAGGCAGGCATGGGGGAAACAGCTGTCCTGCGCGATCCAGATTCGGAGTCTCGGGCATTTCTTATCCTCCCAAACAGGCGGCCCTTGCAGTCGAAACAATACTTTCGATCCCGCACTAGAGATATAGGGCGCCCGCGTTAATGGATAGCGGCATAATTGACATGATCGAAGGGACTACTCGTTGACCTTCGCTACACCTCGATGACGCAACGCGGATTAAATCCACGATTCTCGCGATCACCATGAAGATTTGGATAGCCCGCCTGGTTCGCAAAGACGCGCGTTCGCCCGACCCGATAGTCATGTGACCCGTGATCGTGACCGTGGATCCAGACCTCTGGCTGAAATTCTTCGATGACTTTGCTCAGATCAGAGGCGAAGGCTGGAGTGAGTTGGCTGCCTTTGTACCGTTGCTCGATCGAATTCGGATGGGGCGCGTGGTGCGTGACGACGACGGTCGGACCGCTGTGAGGCGTCGAGAATTCCTGCCGAATAAACGCCAAATCTAGGCGATGCTCGGCTGCGGCATGCCATGGCATAAACCGGCTAAAATGCCCGCTGGCCTCTTTATATCGGATCAGTCGATGATCGTTGAGCGTTTGCCCAGCGTAGACCATTGATGGCTTCGGTGCGCCGTAGAGCCGATAATCCGTCCATAAGATGCATCCGATAAAGCGGACCTCGCCAATCACGACAGTTCGGCGGGACAGAAGCTCGATATTTGTCGGCTCCGCAGCCTCCATACCTTTAGCAAGGTTGTGCTGCATCACCGTTCCGTAGAACTCGTGATTGCCAGGGACATAAACGACCGGCCGCCCCAGCAGCGGCCCAGTCTTTCTTTGATCGACCATCCACGATATCGCTGCCGAAATTGGCTGGCCGACATCGCCTGCAAAAACGACAACGTCGAAATCCGGCATCGCGGCGGGAAACTCGAAGGGGCCGCACTCAAGATGGATGTCGGAAATTACTAGCAGGCGCATTCTGGATCCAGTTATCCGGCATTTGAGTTGGGCGGCTGGACGCCTAGCCTGCTGTTGCCGCTGCGAACTGCTCAAAAAATCTGACAATGTGCGGTGGGGCAAAAATCGAAGGCCGAGAGCCGAAGGCCGTTTCAAACTCACCAATAGGCATGGCGGAAGCACCTGCAGCGGTAGGACCGACGATGTCGTCTTCCAAGCGATCGCCAACAAAGAGTATCTGTGAGAGCCTCAAACCAAGCTGCGACGCCACAATCGAATATATGTCCTTGTGTGGCTTCATTAGACCGAACTGAAAGGACATCACCAAGCTATCAGGCGTAGCTGGCAGTGCCTCCATCAATGGTTGTGCGTAGGGAGCAGCCAAGTTCGAACAGACTGCGATTTTTAGCCGAGCCTGCTTCAGTGCGTTCCAGATTGATCTCATCTTCGGGCGCAACTTTACTGAAGCACACTCGGCTTCAACTTCAGCCTGCCAATGCAAAATTTCAGCTTCCGAGAGACGAATATCAAGCTGATTTGCTAAATGTCTGATGCCAATCGGCCGTGTCATCGCCCACAATGCTATCTGGTGGTATTGATGTTCCGATACAATTTTAAATGGATTTCGCCGATCAGTTATCTCGACAACGGTTCCGAATGCATCGAAGCAGACTGCGCGGATGGTGGTCACGTGCTCAAATCCAGATGAGATCGTTATCGGTGTACTTCTCAAAAGCTTCATCCACCGCGTTCGGAGGATGTTGGCCAACGACGCGTGCGATTAGATGACGCCGAACGTCCATTTGGCTTTCGAGTGAGTGGCCCAGAAGCTCTATCGGCGCCTTTCCTTCAAATGGCGGAGCCGCAATCTGACGGGTGAGCCAACACCTTTCCTCAGCAGTTCCATTCGTCAGCTGACGCAAATGGCCAAAGACGCCCAAGATAGCTGAAATTCGCATCAGGACAGCCACCTCCAGAATCAGTGGCTTGTGCCGTCGCGCGTCGCGAACCCAGTCGCGAAATTCGTGTTCTGCGCACCCCAGCAGCTGGAGCTTCATCCGCTCGGAAAGCCCCCAACGCCGTGTGACGTTGTCG
The DNA here is from genome assembly GCF_008253865.1 of Bosea sp. F3-2. Taxonomy (NCBI): domain Bacteria; kingdom Pseudomonadati; phylum Pseudomonadota; class Alphaproteobacteria; order Hyphomicrobiales; family Alloboseaceae; genus Allobosea; species Allobosea sp. F3-2. Next base: position 943,216 of record NZ_CP042331.1, on the reverse strand, counting down.
AACACCCGCATCGCAGGACCGCTCAGGCGTGCACTCTCTCCACGCGTAGGTTCATTCATCGTAGGGGCCCGAAACGGAAACGGCTTTGTGCCAGCACGCCGAGTCGTGCAGATCGCGATTTAGATACTATAATACCTGGAAACGTCAAAGGGTCTCCGGTTCGTTCGACCCATGGACGTTCGGCAGATCCTTGGAAAAAACATGCGGAAGCTCCGCATGGCAGCCGGCCTGTCTCAGGACGAGATTGCGGTAAGAATGGGCGTTGAGCAGACCTACGTAAGCGGTCTGGAGCGCGGAGTACGAAACCCGACCCTGACGACCGTGGAGCGTGCAGCAATCGCGCTAAACGTAAAAATTACTGAGCTGCTAGATGAAAGCCCGGCCAAATAATCTAACGCTGGAAAGCGGAACATCCGAGCGCTTACAAGCCAGAGGAGCGTAGCCGCGCAACCTAGGCGGGGTACCTGCCGCACAGTCTTGGTCTTCACCTTCGTGCGAAAATTTTCTCCCTCCCATGCTGGCTTGCCAATCGTGAAATGGTCGCCTGGCTAACGTCGAACCGCCTGGCCAAATCAGCCTGCGTGGCCGTCCCAGCGTCCAGCGCCTGCAGTGCCTCGATACATTGATGGCGGGTGAGGGCACTCGGTCTGCCCATATGCTGGCCTCGGGCTTTCGCACGAACGCGGCCTTCGCTGGTACGGGCCTTGATCAGCTCGCGCTCGAACTTTGCCAACCCGCCAAGTATCGTCAGCATCAGCCGGCCATGCTGTGAAACAGCACCGAAGTGGGACCCTATCCAAGACGGAGCCAACTTCTTGAAACAACTTTGAAAAGTGACAACGGTAGGGTCGCAGTCGGTGCCGTTCGGAACCCCGCCGCTAACGAAATTTCCGGCGAAATATCAGCGCGTTGAACCAAATCAGCCATGGGGTCCCACTTCGGCGCTGATTCACAGACAAACTCTGTGCCTCTTGAGAGCGGCCAGTAAAGCAACCCTTTGCGCATCGATGGCCTGGCCGTCTGTCGAGACGCGGGCGTATCCATATATCGCCATGCGAGCTGACTATCCCGAAGCCAATCTTATGCAAGTATCTTTCGCATAGTGTAACTCCTTGGCAAAACGGAGGTGTTACGCTTATGCAAAATTCTTGACTTCCGAATAATCGGTTGGCTCTCCGCTGACGCGATCGACTTCGGACAGTGGAGCGCGAATTGGAGTAGGGCCCCTTAGCGGAGGCGCGGCAATCCGAGATCTCTCGGGCAACGGATGTCAGCTCCCCGTGTTTCGCGTGCTCATTTCAAGTCGCCTCTCTTTGCCCCGGAGCAGGAATCCTGATCCGTGGATTGGCTGTGAGCGACCGGCATGCGGCTAATTATCGGTGCTTCCCCCTAATCGGCACGACCGCATTGCAGGATAGCCTTTCGCGAAGCGCGTCCACCTCGCGCCGGAGGATTGCGTTTTCATCCGTTAGGCGCGCAATCTGATGCTGCGCGTCGATGTATTCGAGCTCGGCCTCGGCCCACGCCTGCTGAATCTGATGCACTTGGTCTTTGGCATCTTCGACCCGTTGCGTAACAACTTTCCGAATGCTTTTCGCGCCGCGCGCAATTTTTGCTGATGAAAGCGCCACCCATTGGGTCACGGCGTCCTTGAGGCCGCGATGGTGAGGCTTTTCTAAAGCAGCTTTGCTGAGGTTGGCGCGTCGGAGTACTTCCTGCACCGTGATGCGACCATCATTGAAAGGGTAAACGCCGCTGTGAGCAGCGACATCACTTTCGATGGCCGACATGGCCTCTCTACAGCGATCCTGGGTCGAGGCCTTTCTTTCCGCAGCGACTGCGCGCCCGGCAATAGCGATTGCCAGTTCCGAGGCGACCTGAGGCTCTGTTGCCTTCATTGACTGCGCCCCTCCCAAATTTGTCTCGCCCTTGGGCTTTGATCCAGCCAGTGCTGTCGGACATCCGCCCATCTTTCCAACTGCGCGATTAGCTGCCCCCTCAAGTTCGCAACCAGCATGGGCTTATCGCCGGCAAGGGCATCTTCCAGTTCGATCAGGAGAGCACCGATTGTTGCGGAACACTGACTTTTCGTCCGCTCTGTCTCCAGCCGATGCTCGCAGTTGGTCCGGCACGAGCCAGCGTCTGGCAGGCCTCGACCTTGAGTGCATGGGCCAAATTGTCCAGGAGTCTTCGTGCAAATCACACCAGGGCGCACGAGTTCCCACCGCTTGCCACCGAACGTCAGAATCTCTGTTAGCTCCTGCAGATTCTCAGCTCCGTACACATCCTCGCCGCGTTTCATGCGGAGGTCATTTAGACCTTTCGATAGAGTCGCCGACGCAGGTCCACCCGCTTTCCCGACCAGAACCTCTGCAATGGCCTCTTCAGCGAGAGCGAGCGCTGTTTCCTGCGCGATCTTCTGCGCCTCCTCCGCAATCTCGGGATGCGAAAGCATGTATCGCAGGGTCATCTCTAGGTCCCGGTGCCCAAACAGGTCGAGCAACACTTGGGGAGCGGAAACGACCGATAGAGCGACCATCCTTCCGACCGTGTGCCGCCACCGATGCGCATGTGGGCGGCTACCCTCGGCCAGAGCCGTAAGTCCAAGATGTTCAGTCGCTGCAACCAGCAGCCTCGTAAGGTCGAGAAGGGGCGAACCAACCCCTTTTTCTCCCGCCATAGCGTGATTTACCCAAAGATGACGGTCGCCCTCCGGTCTCACACCCTTTGCGAGATCCCGTTGCGTCGCGAGAGCGCGGGCCGCAACTGGGTGCAACGGCCAATCTCGAATAGCACCTCCCAGTGAGTCCTCCAGCTTGAACGTTTTCGCAAGCAAGCGAGCGCCGCCAGTGCCACTGTGCGGAAACACCAGCGATGCGTCGGTAGCCGAGGCGATCTCGCCGGCCCTAGCACCTGTGCAGAATGCAGTGGTGCAAAGGTTGAGCGCTTGAAGCGTTCCTACCATCATTGAAACGGTGCGAGCCGTGGTGGGCGGCCACGCATCAGTGAACTGGTACGATACTCCAATTTTTTGAGCTATCTTGAACGGAAGGCGGTCAATCCTGTGGCCGCTCGCATCCTTCCACTCGATTGTTGCAAGAGCATCCCGTCTGGCCGCTATGACTGCGGGATCGTTCGATCCTAAACCGCGAAGGGCAAATCTCGCGGCGATTCCGCGCTGTTCATTCCAACACGATATTAGCTGGGTCGCGAGGTTCTCCTGAAGCCATCGCGCTCTCAGTATTATTTCCGTAACATAATCATCGGAAAATGGTTGGAAGTTTCGTTCCTCACTTTTTTGGACGCGCGCCAATACCGGCCCCTTCGGTGAACGCTCTCTTTTAACGTCACCGCTAGATTTAGCCTCGCTCGCGCTGACGCGCGGAGGGGCGTCTTGGAGCAATCCCCTCACACCTGCTGCACGCAGCCACTGGACTATGCGGCTGATCAAGACTCGTCCGCTTCTGCCATCGGACACAGCGGCCTGCATCGCCTGAAAATCGGCAGCGTCGAGGTGGGACCACAGCAGTCCATCCGGGTGGGGGCGTTCACGCCGCTGCCATTCCGCGGCGCGGACGAGATGCCGCACAGCGGAGAGCCAACTCGAAGGCTTATAGGCTCGAATGCCGTTACTGGTGAGCCGAGGCAACCACAGAGCCAAGATACTACGACGCAAACTTTCATCCCACTGCGCTGCTGAAGCAGCGGGCGAGCCCACCGCGCACAATGGCGATAGCTTGATTGTTCGGTGAGAAAGCCGCCGCGTTATCCCTGCTGGCAACCAATCCTCGGGCACAACAATGTTGTCGTCGCCGAGCTTCGATCCGGGAAAGCATTCGATTCGCTTGACGACATCCCAAGGAGTGCTTGCGAGATTAGTTAGATCTCCTAGAGCAGACACGATATCATCGCGCCATTCGTCGAATTCCACCACGCGATTAGTAGGACGGGAAGGTGTCATGGATGACAAGTTCCCCATTCTGGATGCGTTTGGTCCATTCCGCGGTGGCCAGATCAACGTTCTCGGCGGGGAACTGCGCGAGCGTCTTATCGAGCGAATCGGCCTCCTCCTCGAAACTCGAGCCGATCCAGCTCGTCATTGGTAGCTGCCGACGCAGCTGCATCAGCTCAGCCTTCGCTCGGGCGAGAGGACTAAGACTCTCCGCGAATACGACGCCGAGGCTGCATCCGGTACAGCGCTGAACAGCGCAAATCGTGCCCTGAGGGTGGCCAGGCGCGACCTCTCGCGGCGGATGCATCGGATCGAGACATCCCATACCGAGCCTAGTTCGATGACGAAGATCAAGCAGCCGCTTCTCCTGCTCTGGTGTAATGACTCCGTTCTGAACCAGGATGCGTATTCGCGTAGGATCGATAGCCCTTTTCGTTTCGATTTCGGTGAAAACGGCGTCTTGGACGCGCCGAATTGCCGCCTCTGAGTGTGTTCTGTATCTCCGCCGGCCAAGATAATGCCGAAGAGTGGCCTGGTTTTCGTGCTGCGCGGCGAGCTGCGTGAGCACAGCGTTATGCCCACTCTTCGTATGAGCAAATCCGATCCAAGCGTCCCGAGCGACAGAAGTAGTCATCTCTGCCAGGCTGGGGTGCATTTCGAGAAGATCCGCACGCTCTGCAACTCGTCTCACGAGCGAATTGAGTTTTCCACTATCTTGATTTTTGAGAGCGCTGACTTTTCCCGTCTTGTTGACGCAATGATAAAGCCAGGGACTGCGAAGATCTGTCTGCAGTCGATCGATTTCAGCAGCAATGGCCGGAGAGGGGTTTTTGCTTTGATCCGTTTGTAGACTGGTGAGACGACGACGAATCGTCTCTCGCAGCACCCGCGTTTGCTCGGTCATGAATCGAATAATCTGAAACGGATGCCATTCGGGCTTATTTAATGAGAGCGCGAAGACATGCTTGTGAGCCCGCCCCTTATAGCCATGCAGGACTCTGAACTGTGGCTTATGAGGGTGATCGTCAAACCACTGCTCGTCTGATGAAACATCAAGCGACAGAGCAGTCGCGAGATTCCATCCAGTTCCCAATAAAAAAATCCAAAGGAAAACTGCCGTATCATGGTAGCTCGGATGAAACCAGCGGAGCTTGCCAACGATTCCTTCTCTGCCACGCTCGGTCATCCCCGGCGCGAGGTAGGCTGGCCCGAGGTGGTATTGCCCCTCACTATTTGCCTTTATAAGCCCCAGGCTTCTTTCAGCATTGAAGCCGCTCCTCTCCGGAAGAGTTTCAGCTGTTAAATGCCTAATGAGCCAGGCGTGGTTTTCGCGGCTCTCCCAATGAGAGGCCATAACCCCTCGCGAAATGGATTCTCCCCTCGGATCGCGTCCCGCTTCTGCAAGGCGCTCTCCCTCCCGAAACATCGCTTTAATGTCGCGACCTTCGGCTTTGAGCGCATTGAACAGCCTTCGCACACCGAGCAAGTCGACGTCAGCTTCAAGCGAAGTTGACGCACTGGTGGTCGCGGGCCACCACAATTGGTGAACGCCTTCCAGTTGCCGGATGCGCTCTATGACAGCCTTTAATGCCTTGTAAGTGGACCTGTGGCTGCCTTGAGTTTCGAGCCAAGTCTTAAGCTGCACGCCATGCGCGTCAGTCAGCTGTGTTGCGCTCGCAATCTTCGGATCTGTAGTATCTAAGAATCGGAATAGGGCGCGCAGCGCGGAGCGCCCGGTGGTTGCAAAGCGCTCGACGGGCATGGCAAGGCGAAAGTATGTCGCGATCTGTTCGGCGAATTGGGGGCGCCCCGCGTAATCCCCCGCCCAAATCCATTGTACGGATACGCGGACATTTTCTTTCCGGCCGCCTCGTGCAAATTCAGAGAGGTCAATCTCGTAGGGGCGAGACTCACTCGGCGTCACCCAGAAGCGCAAGTGTTCATAGTTGTCCGACGCAGGATTGTTGATTTCGTGCGTTGTCATCAAACGATTTCCTCGGACGCGTGAGGCAGATTAAGAAAATCGTGCCAACCATTGGCCATGGAGGCCACACTTGTGGCCGTAGCCAGCCACCGCAAATAGAGGTCGGTAGTTTCATCGCTGACATGGCCAAGCTGCCGGCGCAGCATATCCAGCCAAAAGCGCCCTCGAAGTTGAAGCCAGTCCGCGCCCTGATCCGCTATCGTTCCGCCAGCTGCCGCAGCGTCGAGATTGAGCGCATGAAGCACATAGAAGCATGCAAAGACGTGTCGGCCGAAATGAGGATGCCAAGCAGCCGGGCGCGGTTCGGCTTTGAACGCCTTGTAGATCGTGTGTCCCGCCAATGGGATTCCCTCGAATCCCGAGGCATCCGACAGGAACAGTGCATTTGAAGGCATCGAGCCGGTACGGCGCCTGAAGCGAAGGGCCAGCGTCATCCTCCGGGTGTCGATCCAGGTCCGCAGTTCGCCTGCCAGAGGGAGTGGGACCTGCACGGTTCGAGGTCGTCCGCCCTTGGTAAGCGTAATACTAACCGGGGCGGAGGGAATTCCTTTTCGGTGAAGCGCTTCCAGCGCCTCACCTGATGGGATCATGTCGACCGTGAGGCCGCATACTTCCATCCGGCGAAGTCCGACCTCGATGATCATCCGGCAGGCAAGCGCCTTTGCATACCCGCGAGCTTTTTGAAGCGAGGTCAGCCATTCTCTGATCTCCTCCACAGTTGGCAACATGACGACTTTTGCGATTTCGGTGGTGTTTGATCGCTTCGCCCGACCAGCTCTGACGCGAACTATTGCCCGCGTGGCAATGGAGGAGCCTCGGGAACGAATTGCTCGGACTTTCTCGATCATCGGGATTGTGAATGGAGACCGCAGCCCCTGATCTGCAGCCCAACGAAGGAAATGAGTCGCTTGATCAGCTCGGGCGTTCGCCGTCTCAGCCTTCAGCTTGTGTCGGGGGCGAGCTGACCACCGGCCTCCTAGAAGGTCTGCCTGATACGCCCGAATGTCCTCATACGAAAGCCCGCGCCAATCGAGCTTTCGGTCCCTGCACCAATCATTAAAATTCTTCAGCTCGTAAGCCATGCTTATCAGCGACGCTTGTCGCGGAAAGTCTCTGCCGACTTCTGAGGCGTCCATCATCGGATGCCAGTCCAGCGTCGCTCGAGCGCGCAGGTACCGGTTGATCTCGCGACAGTAGCGCCCCTCCGCATCAAACAGCACGGGAACGTGCGCAACGCGTCCATAGCCTAGCTCGGTCAGCCGGCTGCTATCAGGAAGGAACACGGTAGCCATCGTCCACACCAACGCACACAGAGGGGGGCGCACTAGGCTACAAAGTGTTTTTTTTGAGTTTATGTAGTTAGTTAGAACGAGCTTTTGAAGCGCCAGATCACGCCTCTGGAACGCCAGGGCCGCCGTCGCTGCGATGTTGGGGTCTTCGCGCCGTCGGCCCTAGCTTCGTCGGCACTCAGACGGTCTGACAGCGGCGCGACCAAATCCGCTATCCTTTTCGCTGCGACAAACTCGATCGGAAGCGCTCGCCAGCCTCAGGCAAATGTGGGCGGCGGAGCGGGCGCTCCAACATATGCTGTTGGAAGCCGTGACCGGTCGTCGACGTTCGGTTAGGCGCTACCTCGCGAACTCGCTGATGCCTTCTTCTTGTCAGAATCAATTCACCACTCGGCGCGAGGCTGAGTGGTGAATAGCAACTCTCCTAAACAAGGCGCCTGCAACTCAGAATAATCTGTAGGTGGTACTTATAATTATAAGCTCTCCGAGCTGCGCAGGCGCCCTGGCAGTCGGAATAATCAACTGCACCCGGTTGTGGACCCGCAGGTGTTGCACTTCAGGCAGGTGCCGTTCCGCACCAGCGTGAAGTTGCCGCATTCGCCGCAGGAGTCGCCGACATAGCCCTTCATGATCGCCTCGGCGCGGCGCTCGGACTGCGTCGGCTGGGCGGCCGGGGCCGAGAAGCCGAGCTTGGCCATCTCCGCCTCGCCATAGGCCTCCGGCTCCTCCTTCAGTGCGGTCGCGCCGGCGGTGGCCAGCGCCGTCACAGGCGAGGCCGAGCGGGCGACCGCATCGTTTGCCGCGCCGCCGCCCTGGATGGCGAGCAGGTTGATCGGCTTGCCGCGTCGGAAGCCGGTCGAGGCGAGGGGGGTCGTCACGATCGGAGCCGCATCCGGCGCCTTATCCTGGCCGACACCGCTACCCATCACGTCATGGCCGATCTCGCTAGGGTCGACATGGGCGAGGTCGTTGCGGCCGAGATAGGAGATCGCGAGCTCGCGGAAGACATAGTCGAGGATCGAGGTCGCGTTCTTGATCGACTGGTTGCCGGCGACGAAGCCCGAGGGCTCGAACCGGGTGAAGGTGAAGGCCTCGACATACTCCTCCAGCGGCACGCCGTATTGCAGGCCGAGCGAGACCGCGATGGCGAAGTTGTTCATCATCGCCCGGAAAGCCGCGCCTTCCTTGTGCATGTCGATGAAGATCTCGCCGAGGCGGCCGTCCGAATATTCGCCGGTGTGGACATAGACCTTGTGGCCGCCGACCGTCGCCTTCTGGATGTAGCCGGTGCGGCGGTCCGGCATCTTCTCGCGCTCGCGCTTGCGCTCGACGCGCTCGACGATGCGCTCGACGATCTTCTCCGAGATCTGGGCAGCGCGCGCCGCCATCGGCGCGGCGACCAGCGCCTCGATGGCATCGTCCGCCTCGTCGTCATCGTCCGAGATCAGCGCCGCGTTCAGCGGCTGCGAGAGCTTGGAACCATCGCGGTAGAGGGCGTTCGCCTTCAGCGCCAGCTTCCAGGACAGCATATAGGCGCTCTTGCAGTCCTCGACCGTCGCCTCGTTCGGCATGTTGATGGTCTTGGAGATCGCTCCCGAGATGAAGGGCTGCGCCGCCGCCATCATGCGGATGTGGCTTTCAACCGAGAGGTAGCGCTTGCCGATGCGGCCGCAAGGGTTGGCGCAGTCGAAGACGTTGTAGTGCTCGGTCTTCAGGTGCGGGGCGCCTTCCAGCGTCATCGCGCCGCAGACATGGACGTTGGCCGCCTCGATCTCGGCCTTGGTGAAGCCGAGGAAGGGCAGGAGCTCGAACGACATGTCGTTGAGCTTCTCGGCCGGAACCTTGAGCGTGCCGGTGAGGAAATCCTCGCCCAGCGTCCACTTGTTGAAGACGAACTTGATGTCGAAGGCGCTCTTCAGCCCCTTCTCGACCGCCTCGATCTTCTCCTCGGTGAAGCCCTTGGCCTTGAGCGAGCCCGGGTTGATGCCCGGCGCCTGCTTCAGCGAGCCGTGACCCACCGCATAAGCCTCAATCTCGGCGATATCCGCCTCGCGGTAGCCCAGCGCACGCAGCGCGTCCGGAACGGCGCGGTTAATGATCTTGAAGTAGCCGCCGCCGGCGAGCTTCTTGAACTTCACCAGGGCGAAGTCGGGCTCGATGCCGGTGGTGTCGCAATCCATGACGAGGCCGATCGTGCCGGTCGGCGCGATCACCGTCGCCTGGGCATTGCGGTAGCCGTAGCGCTTGCCCTGCTCCAGCGCCTCGTCCCAGACGATGCGCGAGCGCTCCGCCATGGTGACGGCCGAGCCGCCCAGGCGGGCGAGCGTGGCGTGATCGAGCGGCACGGGAGTGACGCTCAGGCCCTCATAGCCATCGGCGAGACCGTGGGCGGCGGTGCGGTGGTTGCGGATGACGCGCAGCATGTGGCTGGCGTTCTTCTTGTAGCCGGGGAAGGGGCCGAGCTCGCCCGCCATCTCAGCCGAGGTCGCATAGGCGACGCCGGTCATGATCGCGGTCAGCGCGCCGGCGAGCGCACGGCCCTCGTCGGAATCATAGCCGAGGCCCATGGTCATCAGCAGGCCGCCGATATTGGCGTAGCCGAGGCCGAGCGTGCGGTACTCGTAGGAGAGCTCGGCGATCTCGCGGCTCGGGAACTGCGCCATCGTCACCGAAATCTCGAGCACGACCGTCCAGAGCCGGCAGAGATGCTCATAGGCCGCAACGTCGAAGGACTTGGTCTCGCGATCGTAGAACTGCAGCAGGTTGGCGGAAGCCAGATTGCAGGCCGTGTCGTCGAGGAACATGTATTCCGAGCACGGGTTGGACGCCCGGATCCGGCCCGAGGCCGGGCAGGTGTGCCAGTCGTTCATCGTCGAGTTGAAGTGCAGGCCGGGATCGGCCGAGGCCCAGGCGGCGTAGCCGATCTTCTCCCAGAGGTCGCGGGCCTTCAGCGTCTTGAGCGTCTTGCCGGAGGTGCGGGCGGTCAGGTTCCAGTCGGCATCAGTCTCGACGGCGCGCAGAAAATCGTCGGTCAGCGAGACCGAGTTGTTCGAGTTCTGGCCGGAGACGGTGAGATAGGCGTCGGAATCCCAGTCGGTGTCGTAGGTGTCGAAAGAGATGTCCTTGTAGCCCTGCTTGGCGAACTGGATGACGCGCTTGATGTAGTTGTCCGGCACCATCGCCTTGCGGGCGAGCTTGATCTCGCGCTTCAGGGCCGGGTTCTGCTCGGGGTCGAAGCAGCTGTCGCCGTCACCCTCGCAGTTCACGCAGGCCTTGAGCACGGCCTTCATGTGCTTCTTGACGGTCTTGGAGCCGGTGACGAGGGCGGCGACCTTCTGTTCCTCCTTCACCTTCCAGTCGATATAGGCCTCGATATCCGGGTGGTCGGCATCGACCACCACCATCTTGGCAGCGCGGCGCGTCGTGCCGCCCGACTTGATCGCGCCGGCGGCGCGATCGCCGATCTTGAGGAAGGACATCAGGCCGGAGGACTTGCCGCCGCCGGCAAGCTTTTCGCCTTCGCCGCGCAGCAGCGAGAAGTTCGAGCCGGTGCCGGAGCCGTATTTGAACAGGCGGGCTTCACGGACCCAGAGGTCCATGATGCCGCCCTCATTGACGAGGTCGTCCTGCACGCCCTGGATGAAGCAGGCATGCGGCTGCGGGTGCTCATAGCTCGACTTCGACTTGACCAGCTTGCCGGTCTTGAAGTCGACGTAGAAATGGCCCTGGCTCGGCCCGTCGATGCCATAGGCCCAGTGCAGGCCGGTGTTGAACCATTGCGGCGAGTTGGGCGCGACGCGCTGAGTGGCGAGCATGAAGCGCAATTCGTCATGGAAGGCCTGCGCATCCTCCTCCGAGGAGAAGTAGCCGCCCTTCCAGCCCCAATAGGTCCAGCAGCCGGCGAGGCGATCGAAGACCTGCTTCGACGAGATTTCGGAGCCGTAGCGCTCGCCTTCCGGCAGCTCGGCCAGCGCGGCCTCATCGGGAGCTGAGCGCCAGAGGAAGGAGGGAACGTCGTTCTCCTCGACCTTCTTCAGGCGCGCGGGCACGCCGGCCTTGCGGAAATACTTCTGCGCGAGCACGTCGCTCGCAACCTGCGACCAGGCCTCGGGAACCTCGATGCCTTCCAGCCGGAAGACGATCGAGCCGTCCGGGTTCTTGATCTCGCTGACGGCCGATCGGAACGGGATCGCGGCGTAGGGCGACTGTCCGGCGGTGGTGTAGCGGCGCTCGATGCGCATGATCTTCGTCCCTTGAATGCCGCGGGCGGAAAGCCTCGCGCGGCCGGTTGATCCCCGGCTCCAGATGTCAGCCCAAACTCGGTTCGATGCCCTGTGGGATCTCCGCGGTGTCGCCCCGCCGATGGTCCCGGACGCGCCCAAAATGCCCGCGCAAATCCGTTCGCTTCCGCTGATGTCAACGGATGCGGCGGCAGGCCCGAAAGCACTCTGGAAAACTAGGGTTCGCAGTCATCCAGAGGCGTCGCCGCCGGCCGTCATGCGATAGTCAAAATCTAGCGCCGATCGCCTCCGCGCGTCAAGGAATAGTGGAGCGCCATCCTTGTGGACACGACATCTGGTAGGGATGTGTGGGTTGTGGGGATAAGTTTCAAGGCCCCGGCTAAGCCTTGGAAATGGCGGGGAGAATCGCCGCCTCGCGGCAAGATTGCCACAGCGCCGCCCGAAGCGCAGTTCTTAAAATCCCCATTATTCACGGTAAATGAAATGTGAATCTTGGATGACGGCCGCGGGCTTGCAGACGACGGTTGCGGGGACCGCGCCAAGTGCTTGAAGTCGGTGCGCTTCGGCGCTGAATCATGGCGGCAGGCAAGCCGAATCGCGGCGAAATTCTGGCGGCGGCGCGGGCGAGAATCAGCGGTTGACCACGGAAGGAATCAAACCGGGAGCCATGTGGGCAACATGGCGACCGGCTAGGCCGTGTTGACAGTTGGCGCTGCGCGTTGGGGCACCTCACCGTCATTCCGGGGCGGCGCGTCAGCGCCGAGCCCGGAACCCATGACCACGGCTCTGCCGAAGGTTCGCCGCGGTTGCCGCAGCGCCCATGCCCCGATCCTCGTGGTCATGGGTTCCGGGCTCAGCCCTCCGGGCTGCCCCGGAATGACGCCGCAGCTCCGCGCAGGCTTGCAGCGAAAACTGTCAACAGCCTCTAGCCATTGTTGCCATCGCGATTGTGGATATTGCCGGAGGGCATCCAGCGGTGCCGGCGCTACGTGAAGACCCGCCGCAGCGTTCCGGACTGGACAGAGCAGGGTCCTGCCGCCATAAGTCGGGCCAAGACGCGCCGGCCTCTCCGCACGGCGCTGCAAGCGCATGGACTGAAGGCAATGAAGGACTGGCTGCTGCAGATCTTCACCTGGTGGAACGGCCAGACCATCGGCACGCGCTTCCACACCTGGCGCTTCGGCGAGAAGGTGGGCGAGGACGAGTTCGGCAATGTCTATTACCGCACCAAGGGCGGGGTGAAGGACAAGGCGCTCGGCTTTCAGCGCCGCTGGGTGATCTACAAAGGCGAGGCCGAGGCCTCCAAGGTGCCGCCCGGCTGGAATGGCTGGCTGCATCACACCGTCGACGTCGCCCCTTCCGAGGAAAGCTACCAGCCGCGCGAGTGGCAAGAGCCGCATCAGCAGAACTGGACCGGCACGGCGCTGGCCTATCGCCCGCAGGGCTCGACCCTGGCCGAAGGCGAGCGCCCGGCCGCGACCGGCGACTACCAGGCCTGGACGCCGGGCCGCTGAGGCAAGGCATCGGACCGAAAAGTGGAGTCCGCTTTTCGGAAAATCCGATGCGATAGCAGTCTACATGGATCACCGGTATCGCGTCCGATCGGACGCGCGGTGATCTAGGCCGCAGGACAAGTTCTGAGACATCGGGGCCGCTCCTTTCGGGGCGGCCTTTTTGCTGGGCGGCAAGGCGGCCGCTGCCGCAGCTGAAATGCCCGTTTCGGGCGCGACGCCCTTTTTCCGCTGCCTTTGCCGTGTTACTGCGCGCCGTCGCGGTCTTTCCGCGCTGTGGAAGAGATTCGCGCCAGCATGCCGTCCTTGTTCCGCCTTTCGACCCTGGCAGGCCTCGCCACGAGCGCAGCCGCCCTGCTCGCTGCGATGGGGCCGGCGCAGGCCGACCGCATCCGCAACCCGACGGCGGTCTTCGCCGGGCTCGACAAGATCACCGGCCGCATCATCTCCTTCGAGGTGGCCGTGGACGAGACGGTGCAGTTCGGCGCGCTGCAATTGACACCGCGCGTCTGCTGGACCCGGCCGCCGACCGAGGCGCCGCAGACGGACGCTTTCGTCGAGGTTGACGAGGTGACGTTCAAGAACGAGTACCGGCGCATCTTCACCGGCTGGATGTATGCGGCGAGCCCTGGCCTGCACGGCGTCGAGCACGCGATCTACGACGTCTGGCTGACCGACTGCAAAGGCGGCACCGAGCTCGTCGTCGATCCGAAGGAGCCCGAGCCTCCGCCGGCTGCCGAAGATCCGCGCCGTCCGCGCACGCCGCCACGCGATCCCAACCAGCCGCCGCCCTTGCAGCAGCCTGTACCGCCGCCCGGCGGGCGCATCGATGTCGAGCCGCCGCGTGGCGTGCCGGTGCAGCCGCAGCGGCCGAGTCAGCGCTTCTTCCCGACCAATCCCGTTCCGGGCCGCGACCCGACCGGTGGCGGCTGATTGCTTCGCGGGGCCTGTCCTCGCTTCAGGTTAGAGGCTGCTGATTTTACGCGGAAACACGCCGTCATTCCGGACCAGCCGCGATAGCGGCGCCGATCCGGGATCCATCATAGAGCGATGCGCTCTGCGATGGATTCCGGGTCAAGCTCGGAATGACGGCCGGTTTTCGACTCAAAACGGACGGTTCCAGGTCCCGTGGGCACTTGGCCAAGCTGGCCTTGTTGTGGCACCGCCGTCATTCCGGGGCAGGCCGAAGGCCTGAGCCCGGAACCCATGAACACCGTCTCAGCCGGAAGAGCCGTGCTCCGAACCGGTCCGGCCCCATCTGGAGCGTCGTGTCCATGGGTTCCGGGCTCGGCCCAAAGGGCCGCCCCGGAATGACGGCGGCGGTTCCGGCGGATCCAGCTCGACAACTGTCCACGCCGCCTAAAGCTCGGCCAGCGCTTGCTTGCCGCTGACGACCGCGTCCACCGGCCAGGATTCCCAATTGCCCTGGTGGTGCAGCGCATCGTCGAGCCTGAGCCGATAGGCCTCGCGCGGGATCTCGACTGTGCCGAACTGCGCGAGATGGCCGGTCTGGAACTGGGTGTCGAGCAGGCGATAGCCGCCGCGCCTGAGCCGCGCCACGAGATGGACGAGCGCGACCTTGGAGGCGTCGCTCTCGCGGTGGAACATGCTTTCGCCGAAGAAGGCGGCGCCGAGCGACAATCCGTAGAGCCCGCCGACGAGGCGGCCCTCGCGCCAGCACTCGACCGTATGGACGTGGCCGAGCGCGAAGAGCTCGCCGAAGATCGCGCGGATACGGGTGTTGATCCAGGTCTCCGGCCGGTCGGGCCGGGCCTCGCCGCAGGCTGCGATCACGGCCTCGAAATCGCTGTCGACCCGGATCTCGAAGCGGTCCGAGCGGACGGTGCGCGCGAGGCGCGACGAGAGATGGAAGCCTTCGAGCGGGATGATGCCCCGCAGTTCCGGTTCCACCCAGAACAGGCCGGGATCATCGGCGCTTTCCGCCATCGGAAAGATGCCGGCGGCATAGGCGCGCAGCATGATCTCCGGCGTGATCGCGGGCGAGCGGACGGGCACGGAACGAGCCTTCATGGAGACGCATGGGAGCGCGGGGTGCCGGCGACGTCAAGGAGCCGCCGAACGAGGAGAAGAGAGACGCGCGGTCATCCCGGACAAGCCGCGACAGCGGCGCCGATCCGGGATCCATGCCGGAGCGTCCATAGGAATGGTTCAGGCATGGATCCCGGATCTCCCTTCGGTCGTCCGGGATGACGGCCACGCAACAGCCAAACTTCAGAGAGAAGATGAAGAGATCCGGCTAGAAGGCTGATAAATCAGCCTTCTGCCTGCTCCTCGCCCGGAGCCTCGTCGCCAGCCTCCTCACCGCTCTCGCCGTCGTCGTTGATGCACTCGACCGAGACGACCTTCTCGTCCTTGGCGGTGTTGAACACCGTCACACCCTGCGTCGAGCGCCCGGCGATGCGGATGCGGTTGTCCGGGCCGGCATCGACCGGCACGCGGATGACCTGGCCGCCATCGGTGACGAGCATGAGCTGGTCGGTATCAACAGCCGGGAACGAGGCGACGAGCTTGCCGTTCCGGTCGTTGACCACCATGGCGACGATGCCCTTGCCGCCGCGCCCGGTGACCCGGTACTCGAACGACGAGGTGCGCTTGCCGTAGCCCTTCTCCGAGATGGTCAGGATGAACTGCTCGGCCGCGCCCATGGCGGTGTACTTCTCGAGCCCGAGCTCGATATCGCCGGCGCTCTCCTCGGCATCGGCCTCGACAGGAGCCGCAGCCTCCGCACCTTCCTCGGCCTCGCCGGTCAGGGCGCGCCGTGCCGCCGCAGCGCGCTTGAGATAGGCGGCGCGCTCGTCGGGCGTGGCATCGAGATGGCGCAGGATCGCAAGCGAGATGACCTCGTCGTCCTTCGCCAGGTTGATGCCGCGCACGCCGGTCGAGTCGCGGCCCTTGAAGACGCGCACCTCCGGCACGGCGAAGCGGATGCACTGGCCGTCGGCGGTGGTCAGCAGCACGTCGTCATTCTCGGTGCAGATCTGCACGTCGACGATATGGTCGCCCTCGTCGAGCTTCATCGCGATCTTGCCGGCGCGGTTGACGTTGACGAAGTCGGAGAGCTTGTTGCGGCGCACCCCGCCCGAGGCGGTGGCGAACATCACATCGAGCGTCTCCCAGCTCGCCTCGTCCTCCGGCAGCGGCATGATGGTGGTGATGCGTTCGCCCTGCTCGATCGGCAGCATGTTGACCAGCGCCTTGCCGCGCGCGTTCGGCGCGGCCAGCGGCAGGCGCCAGACCTTCTCCTTGTAGACCTGGCCTTCCGAGGAGAAGAACAGCACGGGCGTGTGCGTGTTGGCCACGAACAGCCGCGCGACGAAATCCTCGTCCTTGGTCGCCATGCCGGAGCGGCCCTTGCCGCCGCGCCGCTGTGCCCGATAGGTCGAGAGCGGCACGCGCTTGATGTAGCCGCCATGCGAGACGGTGACGACCATGTCCTCGCGGGCGATCAGGTCCTCGTCGTCGAGGTCGGAGCCCCAGTCCTGGATCTCGGTGCGGCGCGGCGTTGCGAAGGCGGCCTTCACCTCGGCGAGCTCGGTCTTGACGATCGACTGGATGCGGGCGCGCGAGCGCAGAATGTCGAGATAGTCGGCGATCTCGGTGGCGAGCTTCTGCAGCTCGTCGCCGATCTCGTCGCGGCCCAGAGCGGTCAGGCGGGCAAGGCGCAGTTCGAGGATCGCCTTGGCCTGCGCATCTGAGAGGCGATAGGTGCCGTCCGCATTCATCGGATGGCGCGGATCGTCGACCAATGCGATCAGCGGGGCGATGTCTTCGGCCGGCCAGTCGCGCGCCATCAGCGCCTCATGCGCATCGGACGGCGTCGGCGCGGTGCGGATCAGGCGGATGACCTCGTCGATGTTCGCGACCGCCGTGGCGAGGCCGCAGAGCACATGGGCGCGCTCGCGGGCCTTGTTGAGCAGGTAGCGCGTGCGCCGCGAGACGACCTCCTCGCGGAACTCGACGAAGGCCGAGATGAAATCCTTGAGGTTGAGCACCTCCGGGCGGCCGCCATTGAGCGCCACCATATTGGCGCCGAAGGAGGTCTGCAGCGGGGTGAAGCGATAGAGCTGGTTCAGCACGACGTCGGCGACGGCGTCGCGCTTGACCTCGATGACGACGCGCACGCCCTCGCGGCTCGACTCGTCACGCAGGTCCGAGATGCCCTCGATGCGCTTCTCGCGCACGAGATCGGCGATCTTCTCGACCATCGTCGCCTTGTTCACCTGATAGGGAATCTCGGTGACGATGATCGCCTCGCGCTCCTTGCGCAGCTCCTCGATATGCGTCTTCGAGCGCATCACGATCGAGCCGCGGCCGGTGTGATAGGCCGAATGGATGCCGCTGCGGCCCATGATCGAGGCGCCGGTCGGGAAGTCGGGGCCGGGGACGATCTCGATCAGGCTGTCGATCGAGATCTCGGGGTCGTCGATATAGGCGACGCAGGCGTCGATGACCTCGCCGAGATTGTGCGGCGGGATGTTGGTCGCCATGCCGACGGCGATGCCGCCGGCGCCGTTGACGAGCAGGTTCGGATAGCGCGCCGGCAGGACCGTCGGCTCATGTTCCTTGCCGTCGTAGTTCGGCTGGAAGTCGACCGTTTCGAGGTCGAGATCCTCGAGCAGCGGCATCGCCGCCTTGTCGAGGCGCGCCTCGGTGTAACGGTCGGCAGCGGGTGAGTCGCCGTCCATCGAGCCGAAATTGCCCTGGCCGTCGATCAGCGGCAGGCGCAGCGAGAAGTCCTGCGCCATGCGCACCAGCGCGTCGTAGACCGCGAGGTTGCCGTGCGGATGGTATTTACCCATCGTGTCGCCGACGATGCGGGCGCATTTGGTGTAGGGCCGCTCGGGCAGGTTCTTGTTCTCGTGCATCGAGAACAGGATGCGCCGGTGCACGGGCTTCAGGCCGTCGCGGACATCGGGCAGAGCGCGGCTCACGATCACGCTCATGGCGTAATCGAGATAGCTCTTCTTCATCTCGTCGGTGATCGCGATCGGCTTGATGTCGCCGCCGAAATCCGGGGCGTCGTCGCGCTTGTCGTCGGTATCGTCGCTCAAGGAGAAATGTCCCGATTCTTAGATCTCGTCGCATTTCGACGAAATCGTCAAAATGCGAAAAACGTGATCGATTCTCATATCTTGGAGCATTGCTCCCGCGAAAAACCGGTTCCCACTTTTTCGCGCAATGCTCCAGTATTTTTCAGGCTTCTGGCTACCCGATTCCGGCCTTTCGCGCCAGCAAAAGCGGGCGCTGTCCAAGTAAAAAATATCCAAGCGATATCAATATGTTGTTGGCGATTTTTGCAGACGTCCACAGCTGCTGCCACAATCCCGCCTTTCTTGGCGGGTGACGGCGGGCGAAAGGCGTGGTGAAGTCGCCTCCGCATGTTCGTCGAATTTGTCACATCCGCCCTCGTCACGATGCTGGTGACGCTCGACCCGCCGGGTCTGGCGCCGATCTTCCTGTCGCTGACGCGCGGCATGTCGGCTGGGGAGCGGCGGCAGGTGGCAGTGCGCGCCTCGATCATCGCCTTCTGCATCATGGGCTTCTTCGGCGTGGCTGGCGATGTCGTGCTGAAGGCGCTCGGCGTCTCGCTGCCGGCCTTCCGCATCGCCGGCGGGCTTCTGCTGTTCTGGATCGCCTTCGAGATGGTGTTCGAGCGCCGCAACGAGCGCAAGCAGCAGACCGCCGACACGGCGATCACGCAGGACCACATCCGCAACGTCGCGGCCTTTCCGCTGGCGATCCCGCTGATGGCGGGGCCGGGAGCGCTCACGGCCATGATCCTGCTCGCCGGCCGTGCCGGCGGCGATCCGCTGCTGCTGATCGCCCTGGCGGTGATCTGCGGGCTGGTGATCCTGAGCTGCCTTGCCGTGTTCCTGGCTGCGACGCCGATTGCGACGCTGCTGGGCGTCACCGGCAATGTCGTGCTGACCCGGCTGCTCGGCGTGATCCTGGCGGCGCTTGCCGTGCAGTTCGTGATCGACGGGGTGAAGGCGGCGCTGCAGGCGGGATAGCCTCAGCCCGCTCTCCGCCCATCTCCGATCGCGTCGGCGCGTCGCCGTTAAGGCCTGCGAAGACGGTCTCGTCCTGAAGGGAAACAAAGAAGGCCCGGGGCCCATGTGGGAGCGGGCTTCGATACGCCGAACCGATGGCGCCGCCGCGCGGCGCAAGTAGCTCCATGATGTAAACGCTGTCGCGCGAATGCGACAGCGTGCTCACCCGCGCGGAACGCAGCGGCGCTCGCGCTCTGTCGACTGGCCGTGCCGGCCTCTGAGGCTTGGGTTCGTGCCGCCGGTCACCTCGAGAATTTGCCCTCGCGGACACCTTCCATTATCGACCAGCACCTTCTGGCCGGGGCGGATCTGTCCCTTGGCAGGTTCCCGGCTGTAAATCTGCTGGGCAGCCGAAGGCTCAGCCAGCAGCATGGTTGAAAGCGCAAACCCGAGAGCCCCAAGGCGTGTCATCGGCAGTCCCCCATTTTTGGCGAAGGTAGCATCGGCAACATTGCCGCGACAGTAGACAGAAAGTCGATTCTGCCCGTCGATGGCAGGCTGGTCCTCGCGCGGCCGTCGTGACGGTCGGCTTCCGATCGTGCTCGCCATCCGCATACCGGCGCGATCCGGCTTGTAGAGGCGATCGGCGTCGACTTCGGCACCCCACACGGCCGCTGCATCCTGGACGATCCCCAATAGGTCAGCCGACTTATCCCCGCCGCATCGCCGCCAGCCTATCATCCGACCGTCCCGTCCGACCAAGGGGGCTGTCGCGAGGCATCGTGCGGCCGGGCGGGATGCGGTGTCCGGGCTCGTCCGCCGTTGCTGGCTGGCGGGCCCGGAGGGGTTTCCCGCCGCCGGGCCGAACAGGCAGGCCCGGTGAGAGCTTGAGGCGGGAGGCACCGAAGAGAACCGCGCGCGGGGTTCGGGTGGGGCCGGTCGGCGCCGCATCGACATCGACATTCGACATCGACATTCGGCACGCGGCTTCCGTCGCGCGTCACCCGGACTCCGCGCATCCCCTCGGGATCGCAGTTTGAGAACCTCGCGGCGGAAGCCGGACGGGGCTTTCGGTGCGTGCGGTAGCGCCGGGCCGTCGCGAAGGCGGGCTCACAGGAAGGGGCTTGCCATAAACATAAGTGAATGCTTATGTGATGACATGGTCGAGAACGACATCTTCAAGGCTCTGGCCGACCCGACCCGCCGCGCGATCTTCGACAAGCTCGCCGCGGGCGGCATGAACGCCAGCGCATTGCGGCAGGGCATGGCGATCAGCCAGCCGGCGATGTCGCAGCATCTCTCGGTCCTGCGGGGAGCCGGCCTGGTTCGCGAGGAACGGCAGGGACGCTTCGTGAACTACGAGGTCGACCCGGAAGGGCTGGCGCTGATCGCGCAATGGCTGGCGAAATACCGCGCCTACTGGCCGGCGCGCATCGAGGCTCGCAGGGGCTTGCTGAAGGAGATGGACCAATGAACGGCGATGAAAGCCTGGAACCGTCCGGCCACCTCGTCTTCGAATTCCAGTTCGACGAACCGCCCGAGAAGCTCTGGCGCGCCATCAGCACCCCCGGCATCCGCGAGAACTGGCTGCCCGATGCGGATCTGGCCGATCCCGAGCCGAGCGTCGTCGCGCCGGGGGAGGCGCTTCGTTACCGGATACGCGATGGCGAGCCGCCCTTTCTCGAAAGCATTGTCACGTTCCGGATCGCGGCCAATCCGGGGGGCGGAGCCAGCCTGCAGGTGATCCACGAATGGCCGGGTGGCATCGGACGGCTCGCCCATCCGGCCAACGGCAATGATCCGCCGCTGATGCGCGCCGCCTGACGCGGCACGAGACCGCATTCCTTCACAGCATCGGACCGAAAAGTGGAATCCACTTTTCGGAAGAATCCGATGCGATAACAAATAGATAGATCGCTGCGCGTCCTGTCGGGCGCGCAGCGATCTAGAAACTCTGGAGTTCGCCGATGCGCGAAACGATGCAACTCGTCCCCATGGTCGTCGAGCAGTCCAGCCGCGGCGAGCGGTCCTTCGATATCTACTCGCGGCTGCTGCGGGAGCGGATCGTCTTCGTCAATGGCGAGGTCAACGACGCCATGAGCGCGCTGGTCTGCGCCCAGCTCCTGTTTCTCGAGGCGGAGAATCCGAAACGGCCGATCCACCTCTACATCAACTCGCCGGGCGGCGTCGTCACCAGCGGCTTCGCCATGTACGACACGATGCGCTACATCCGCGCGCCCGTGCACACGCTGTGCATGGGCACGGCGCGCTCGATGGGCTCGTTCCTGCTGATGGCGGGCGAGCCGGGCGAGCGCGCCGCGCTGCCCAATGCGAGCCTGCATGTCCACCAGCCGCTCGGCGGCTTTCAGGGGCAGGCCTCCGATGTCCTCATCCACGCCGAGGAGATGCAGCAGACCAAGCGCCGGCTGACGCGCCTCTACGCCGAGCATTGCGGGCGCAGCTACGAGGAGGTCGAGCAGACGCTCGACCGCGACCGGTTCATGACGGCCGAGCAGGCGCTGGAGTGGGGCCTGATCGACCGGATCATTCACAAGACGGAAGGCCCGCCAGATGCCTCCGCGCAGGTCTAGCCTGCCGATTTGCGGCCGGCCGTTTCGCCGTGTCCTTGGCGCGCTGACCGGATTCACGACGATCGGCCTGTGGCAGAAGCCGAACGGGGCTCTCGGCGCACGCCTCCGCCGCCAGCCGGAGCTCAATTCCGCAGGAGGATCGCCTCCCGCTCCGCGCGCGACGCGGCCATGCGGCGGCGGGCTTCGGCCACGATGGCGGGCGTCGCTTCCTCCGGCGTGCCGGATCGGAACGGCGGCGAGGGGGCATATTCCAGCGCGAGCTGGATCGTCTCGGCTTCGGCCTGGCTGGTCAAGGCCGCCACGACGGTCAGGCCGAAATCGATGCCGGAGGTGACGCCGCCGGCCGTGATGAGGTTCCCGTCCTGCACGACGCGCTCTTTGACGGGGATCGCGCCGAGATGGCCGAGGAAGTCATGCGCGTTCCAATGGGTGGTGGCGCGCTTGCCGGAGAGCAGGCCGGCGGCGCCGAGAACCAGGGAGCCAGTGCAGACGGAGGTGAGGTAACGCACCTGCGGCGCCCGTTGGCGCAGGAAGTCGAGCACCGCCTCGTCGTTAAGGAGTGCGTTGATGCCGCCTCCGCCCGGAATGCAGAGCACATCGAGGGGCGGGCAGTCCGCCAGCGTCGTCGTCGGTGTCAGAGGCAGGCCGGTCGCCGACTGCACCGGCGCCAGCGTTTTCCAGATGAGATCGACGCGGGTTCCGGGCAGCGAGGCGAAGACCTCGTAAGGCGCCGTGAGATCGAGCTGCTGAACGCCGGGAAAGACGAGAAGGCCGAAGCGAAATGACATGGCGAGACTCCTGATTGACAGGAGGACGGTAGCGGACCAGCCTTTGGCCGTTCTGTCAAACACCCCTCGCTTCATGCCAAAGACGCCGCGCCGCATCGAGATCCTGACTTTCCCGAAGGGGCAACTTCTCGACGTCACCGCACCGTTGCAGGTCTTCGCCACGGCCAACGATCTCGCCGCCGCCATGGCGAGAACGGGCTTGCCTTATGAGACACGGGTGGTGGCGGCCGAGCCCAATGTGACGACCTCGGCGGGTCTCGCGCTGGTGACGGAGCGGCTTTCCGGAGCTGACGAACCCGTCGACACGCTGATCGTCGCAGGCGGCTATGGCGTCCAGGCCGCATGCGACAGCCCGGTCCTTGTCGGATGGCTCAGCGAGCGGGCCGGTGCGGCACGGCGCGTCGCTTCCGTCTGCAGTGGCGCGTTTCTGCTGGCGACAGCCGGATTGCTGGATGGCAGGCGCGCCGTCACCCATTGGGGGCGCTGCGCCGAGTTCGCGGCGCGCTTTCCCGATGTCCGCCTCGATCCGGATCCGATCTTCATCCGCGACGGCAATGTCTGGACCTCGGCCGGGGTGACGGCGGGGATCGATCTTGCTCTCGCTCTGGTCGAAGCCGATCTCGGCCGCGAAACGGCGCTGGCGGTGGCGCGCCAGCTCGTTGTCTTCCTGAAGCGCCCGGGCGGGCAGTCCCAGTTCAGCACCACGCTCGCCCTGCAGGGGCGGGACGAGCGCTTCGACAGCCTGCATGCCTGGATTGTCGAGAACCTCCGCACCGACCTGTCGCTCGAGCGGCTGGCCGCCCGGGCGAATATGAGCCTGCGCAGTTTCGCCCGCCACTACCGGACGGCAACGGGCAGGACCCCGGCCCGTGCCGTGGAGGAGATCAGGATCGAGACGGCGCGCCACCTGCTGGATCAGGGGCACTCCGTCGCCCGCGTCGCCGGCCGCTGCGGCTTCGGCTCCGAGGAAACGCTGCGGCGCGCGTTCCTCAGGCGGCTCGGCACGACGCCGCAAGCCTATCGCGAGCGGTTCGCGGGATAGGCCGGAACCGCGCGCCGTCTTGACGAGACCGGCTCCTACTTCGCCAGGAAGGCCCGGATCGCGCCTTCCGCCTGCTTCATCGATATCACCCCGTCGAGATGACCGCGGACGCCATCGATGGTGACATGGGTGATGTCGCGCCCGGCATCCTTCGCCGCCTTCAGCGTGCGTTCCACCGCGTCCGGCGTGAAGACGAGGTCCTTCGGCTGGGTGATGTAGAGCATCGGCGCCCTGATCTTCGCCATGCCGTCGGCGAGCGAGGTGCCGCCGGCCGTGAAGAGCTGATTGGCCTTGATCAGGTAGAGGAAGTGGTTGGCGTCGGAGACTTTCGCCCGGGCCGCGCCGGCATTGTCGAGCACGCTCTGGACCTGGAACTTGTTGGCGAGCGCCTTGCCCGGTTCGTCGCCTTCCTTGGCGGGGCGGCGCCCGAAGGTGGCGTTCGCCCATTCCTGGTGGTTCGCCTGCAGCGTCACCGCGGTCAGCGCCTTGGCGAGGCCGGCAAGCGGGGGCGTCTTGCCGTAATAATCGCCGTTGTTCCAGTTGAGGTCGACCAGGATCGGCGCGGCCCAGACATCGAGCCAGCCGATCAGCATCGCATCGGCCTCGGCCGCGCCGATCACCGGCATCGCCTTGGCGACCATCTCGGGATGGCTCGCGGCCCATTCGAAGGTCTGGAGCGAACCCATGGAGGGGCCGGCAACCAGCGCAAGTTTTTTGATCCCAAGGCTTTCGACCAAAGCCTTCTGAACTTCGACGAAGTCGCGGACGGTGACGACGGGGAAGTCGAGTGCGTAGGGCTTGCCGGTATCGGGATTGACCGAGGCGGGTCCGGTGGTGGTCGTCTTCGGGTCGCCGGTGTTGAGGTTCACCAGCGTGTCGGAGGAGATGACGAAATACTTGTCGGTGTCGATCGCCTTGCCCGGGCCGATGATCGCGTCCCAATAGCCGGGCGCAGCATCCGAGGCCGCGTATTTGCCGGCGGCGTGCGAATTGCCCGAGAAGAAATGGCAGATCAGCACGGCATTGGACTTGTCGGCGTTGAGCGTGCCGTAGCTCTCCCAGCCGACGCGGACCTGTTTCAGCGTGCGCCCCGATTGGGTCGTGAAGCTCGGCAGCTCGAAGACCTTCTTCTCGGTCATCAGATCCTGTGCGTCGGCCATTCCCGCTGCAACCCATCCTGCAAGGGCGAGAACGCCCGTGATCCATCGCCTCATCACCGATTCCTCCCTCCGGCCGTCAGGCGGCCGCCGCCGCATCAGAGCGGATTTCCGCGCACGGCGGAAGCGGCTTCGCTCAGCGCATCGGACCGAAAAGTGGAATCCGTTTTTCGGATCGATCCGATGCTTAAACAAAGGGATAGATCGCCACTTTGTGCCTGATAGAACGCGCGGCGATCTGGAGCCTGCTGATTTTACGCGGAAACACGCCGTCATCCCGGGCTTGCCCCGGGATCCATCATAGAGCGCCGGCCTTACGATGGATTCCGGATCTACGCCGCTGACGCGGCTTGTCCGGAATGACGGTGAGGTTCCTCAACGCGCAGCGCCAACTGTCAACACAGCCTAGCGCGTCAGGAGAGACGGGAAGGAAGTGCCGCTGGCCGGGCTCAGGAAGGCCTCGGTCTCGAGCTCGAAGAACGGGGAGGCCACTGGCCCCTTGAGGCTGAAGGGCAGCTTCAGCTCGCTGGTCGGGGACGCCAGCGAGGCGGCCATGTCGAGGATGCGGGTGCGCAGCGAGGCGTTGCCGCTCAGGATGAAGCGATAGGCTTGCCCGCTCATCTGGGCGTCGGTCAGGACCAGCAGCCCACCGGCGACGCCGGCATTGGCCGTCAGGCTTTCGAACGGCGTCTTGCCCTGGCGCCAGTCGCGCAAGGCCTGGGCGGGGGCCCGCTCGGCGCGGCGCAGCAGGTCGACGAAGGCAATGCCGCCGAGCTCGCCCTGCTTGACCGATAGATTGGCACGTCCGACCAGAGAGCCGAGCAATTCGTCGAAGGTCCGGCCGGCACCGTCGAGCGCGAGTTGGAAGGTGCCGTTGCCGCTGAGCCGCGACAATTGCGGCAGGTCGCTGGACGCCTGCCCGAGGTTCACGCGCTCGAGGCCGGCCTGGAGCTTCACATCGACCCCGGCTGGCGCGCTGACCGCCAGGAGCCGCGTCTTGACGCTGCCGCCATAGGCGCTGGCCCGGAGCAACCCGGTCTCGAAGCGCCCCTTCTTGATCAGGAGATAGCTGGCGACGTCGTTGAGGCGGGCGCCGTTCAGCTTGGCGGCATCGACCGAGATTCTGAGATCGATCTCCCGCCCGGTCCAACCATCGAGGTCGAGCGGGCCGATATCGCCGGCGTCGATCGACGGGATCGGCAGGCGATTGACGAGGCGGCCGATGTCGAGCGTCGCCCCTGCCAGCGTGCCTGAGAGCGCGAAGCGTCCGGCTCCGGTTTCGGAGAGCTTGAGGACGCCGTCGAGGCGCTCGCCGTCGAGGCTGGCGATGGCGTTGTTGAAGGAGGCCTCATGCGGCTTGAGCTGGAGGTCGGCCGACAGCGTCAGGGCGCCGAGCGCCGCGGCCAGGCGCGATTCTTCGCCGAACCAGCGCAGCAGCTCCGGAACGGACGGGCTGGACAAGGCGAGAAGGCCGTTGATGACCGACTCGTCCGGTCCGGACCGCGTGCCGTCGAACCTGAGCTTCAAGAGCGGAGAGTTGGCCGAGAGCGCGGCCTTGGCGCTGCCGCCGACCATTGGCCAGCGCAGGCTCACATCGGTCGGGACGCCGCGCCAGGTCAGGGAGCCGGACAGTTCCAGCGGCTCGTTCAGGCTGCGCTCCTCGATGACGAGATGGAGGTCGCGGACCACGCTCTGGATCGCGCCGTTCGCGCGCAGGAAGAGCGAGCCGCCCTGGACCACGATCTTGCTCTGGCTGCGCAGCCGCTCGATCTCGGCCAGCGGTGCAGCAAGCCACTCCGTCACGCCGTCGCTGCCGGGCGCGACCGCCACGTCGATCTGCGGCGCGACGAGGTCGATCCTGTCGAAGCTGAGCCTGCCGATCAGCAGGGGCAGGAGGCGCAGATGCGCCCGTACGCGAACCGCTTCGCCCGAAAGCGCGCCGTCGCGCTGGCTGAAGCCGACATGGGACAGGCTGATGCGCGGAAAGGGCAGGAGCGCGATCTCGGCGCGCTCGACGGTCTTGACGACGAAGCCGGTCTTCTCCGCGATGGCGGCAACGGCGCTGCGCTGCACCCGCCCGAGCGCAAGGTCCCACGGCTGCAATCCGAGCAGGCCGATCAGGGCAACAAGGCTGAAGGCGAGGATCGCTGCGCGTCTGGTCATGGACTTCCGAATCAGCACCGGCCGAAAGTCAGCCAGCCCCCTGGCGGCGCATGGTGTAAGCCGATGTGGATGGCTTGTCGAGGCCGGGAAACCCGCTATCCCGCACGATTTGTGCCGGTTTTGGCCAGAAGCATGGCAGGATAGAGGCCGGCGAGGATGATCAGCAGGGCGGCGAGCGCCCCATCCTCGAAGACCCCGCGCGAGGCGTGGCCATAGACCACCGTCGCCAGCGTTTCGAGGTTGAGGGGGCGAAGCAGCAGCGTCGCGGGCAGCTCCTTCAGGCAATCGACGAAGACGAGCAGCGCCGCGCCCGCCACGGCCGGGCGCATCAGCGGCCAGTGGATCCGGCGCAGGATCTCGGGCTGGCCGGCGCCGAGCGCGCGCGCGGCATCGTCGATCCGCGGCGAGACGCGGCTGAGGCCGCTCTCCACGCCGGAGATGCCGATGGTGAGGAAGCGCACGACATAGGCGAGGACCAGCGCCGCGCCGGAGCCGATCAGCAGTAGGCCGGGTTTGATCCCGAACAGGGTCGTGATCGCGCTCGCCAGCACATTGTCGAGCGCGGCGACCGGGATCAGCAGCCCGAGTGCGAGCACGGTGCCGGGCACGGCGTAGCCCAGCGAAGCGAGGCGGGCGAGGGGCTTCAGCCAGGTTTCACGGCCGGCGCGGTTGGCCGTGGCGATACCGAGCCCCAGCAGCAGCACGATTGCGGAAGCCATGCCGGCGAGCACGAGGGCGTTGCCGAGCAGCCGCAGCAAGGCAGGGTCGAGCTGCGCGAGCAATCCGCGTCGCAGGATCTCGGCGGCGAGGTAGCCGATCGGCAGGATGGCGCCGAACAGGACGGGCAGGGCGCAGGCGATCGCCGCCAGGAGGGCTGCGCGAGGCCGCAGAGGCCGGCGTCCGAGCGGGCGCGGCTGCCGCACGGGCAGGGCGAAGCGACGCTGGCCGCGCAGCAGGGCTTCCGTCCAGATCAGCAGGAAGACGACGAGCAGCATCACGCAGGCGATCTGCGCCGCCCCGGGCAGCGAGCCCCGGTTGATCCAGGTGGTGTAGATCGAGAGGGTCAGCGAGCGGACGCCGAGATATTCGGTCGCGCCGATGTCGTTGAGCGTCTCGAGCAGGACGAGCGTCAACCCGGCGGCGAGCGCCGGCCGGGCGAGCGGCAGGCCGATGCGCCAGAACAACCGGCCGGGCGTGGCGCCGAGATTGCGGGCCGCCTCGACGATGGTCGCGCCCTGGATGCTGAAGAGCGCGCGCGTGCTGAGATAGACATAAGGGTAGAGGACGATCGCCATGATCGCGATCGCGCCGGGCAGGTTGCGCGGATCGGGGAACCAGTAGTCCCGCAGGGTGCGCCAGCCGGTGAGCGTCCTTAGCGCGCTCTGCAGCGGCCCCTGGAAGCCAAGGAATTCGACGTAGATATAGGCCGTCAGATAGGTAGGCAGCGCCAGTGGCAGCACGAGCAGCCAGTCGAAATGCCGCCTGCCGGGGAACTCGAACTGCGTGACCAGCCAGGCTGTCCCGACACCGAGAATGGCGCTGACGATACCAACCCCAGCCAGCAGCAAACCGGTCTGGACCAGTGCTGTCGGAAGCACATTGGCGGCAAGATGCGGCCAGATCTCCGCGGCCTGCGAGGAGGACAGGGCGGTCGCGACGAGCGCTGCGAGCGGCGCCAGAACGAGCCCGGCACCCACGAGCGACGCCAGTGCAAAACGCGTCGACGGCCGCCATGTGAATGGCGGCCGTCGCGAAGCGGTGAGCGGAGCGCTCAGGCTCAATTGTCGAAACCGACCTTGTCGACGAGATCGGCGGCGGCCTTGCGCTGCTTGGCGACCTCGGAGAGCGGCAGCTTGTCCGGCGTGACCGTGCCGAGCAGCTTCACCGCAGCGGAGTCGGTGACGGCGGTGTTGACCGGGAACTCGAAATTGCCGTTGGCGTAGAGGGCCTGCGCCTTCTCGCCGAGCATGTACTCGATCAACTTGACGGCGTTGTCCTTGTTCGGGGCGTTCTTGGCCAGCGCCGCGGCCGAGACGTTCACATGGGTGCCGCCATTGGCGAAGGTCGTCTTGAGCGGCTTGATCGCGTCGTACCAGCCCTTCTGCTCGTTCTTCGCCTGGCTCATCAGGCCGATGTAATAGGTGTTGATCACGGCGACGTCGCAGAGACCGGACTGGATGTCGCGCGCCACGTCGCGGTCGCCGCCGCCGGGCTTGCGGGCGGCGTTGGCACGCAGCGCCTTGAGATAGGCTTCGGCCTTTTCCGGCCCATTATGGGCGATATAGGCCGCGAAGAACGCGTTGTTGTAGGGGTGCTGGCCGGCGCGGATGCAGAACTTGCCCTTCCACTTCGGATCGGCGAGCTCTTCATAGGTGATCGCGTCCTGCGCGACGCGCTCCTTCGAGACGACGACGATGCGGGCGCGCTTGGTCAGCGTGACCCAGTTATTGTCCGGCCGCAGCTGCGCCGGGACGATCTTGTCCACGGCCTCAGACTTGATCGGCTGGGTGATGCCGGCATCGACCGCGGCATTGATCTCGCCGACATCGACCACGAGCATGACGTCGGCCGGGCTGTTGGCACCCTCGGCGCGGATGCGCTCCTGCAGGCCGTCCTTCAGGAAGACCGCATTGACCTTGATGCCGGTGTCCTTGGTGAAGGCTTCCAGCGCCGGGTTGAGCAAAGCGGGCTCGCGCGTGGAGTAGAGGTTGACCTCCTGGGCGAAGGCCGGCGCGGCAAGCAGGCAGGATGACAGCGCCAGGGCGTGGAGGTGCTTCTTCTTGATCATTCTTCCGCTCCGTCGGTTGGGGGGCGCCAAGGCCCGACGGGCGAGGGTTAAAGGGCCGCTGACACTGCTGTCAACGGAATCATCCTTTGAAATCAGCGTCTTGGATGAATTCTAGGCTGGCTCATATTTTGATGAATTCTAATCTTTTAGCCATGGCATTGGAATGGCGGGACGATTCCGCGCCGTGCGAGCCGGACCTCTTCCGCCTGAGCTATCCCGCGGCGTCAGCGTGACGCAGCCGTGATCGGGATCAGGCGCACGGCGACGCGTGTGGCGGGATCGAGCGAGCCGCGCAGCACGGCGTCGCTGGCCACTGTGTCGTCTTGCAGATACGCCTCCCGCACCCGCATCTGGCGCTGCAGGCTGCGCGCCTCCGCCTCCATGCGCGAAATGCCGACCCGTTCGTCGATCTGCTGGCGCTGGCCCGTGCTCAGCTCCGGCGCCGTGCGAAAGTCGCGGAAGTCGCGCCGGCTGTAGGGCCAGCTCGATCCGCCGGTGAAGGTCGAAACCTTGCCGTCGAGGACAACGCTGTCGCCGGGGCGCAGCGTGATGTCGCGCAACAGCGAGATGCGCCGCTCGCCGGCCTGGACGATGGCCGGTCGGCAGGCGGGGTCGGATGCCTTCTCGTGGCTATAGGCCATCGGCAGCGCCGCATAGCGCTGGCCGTCTGCGGCGACGGCGGCATCGATGCTGGTCGAGCCGGCAGAGGCGCGGAAGACCTTGACCGGAATGCCGGGATTCATCGCCTTGCAGAGGGCTTCGTGGGCGCTCAGGTCGCTAGCTGACCGCAGATGGCCGATCGGCGCATGGAAGCCGTCGCAGAGCCGCACGCAGAAGGTCTGGGCATTGTTCGCGGAAACCACGGCGGCGCCGGCCTCAGTCGGCTTGTGCGGGCGGGCTGCAACCTTCGTCGGGCTTTTCTTGAAGGGGTTGAGCGCGATCGGCGGGTGGGCGATGCGTCCGTCCGGCCGCATTTGCAGCAAGGGAAGGCGCCAGCCATTCGCGGGCGCATAGGCGGTCGGGCGGGTCGAGGCATAGGAGGCGCTCTGCGTCGGCGCGCGTGCAGCCCTGCGCGCCGCCTCCTCGAGGAAGAACGAACGGATGCCGGCGTCGTCCTCCGCCTGGACCAGCGAAGCCGTCACCACCATGCCGCCGCAGCCGACGGCGATGCCGAGCACGGTCGCCGCAGCCCAGCGGCCGGCACGCGAGCGGGCCGGAGCCTTGCTGACAGAGCCGACGTAACCAGCCTCGCCGCTGCGGGACACTGCCCGCACGGGGACCTCACGGACACGCAACATCGCGTCACTCCAACCTACGCTTGTTCACCGTCCGCCGCTGTTTGGGTGTAATTTACGTTTCGTTAAGATTCAACGTTTTCGCCGCGGCACGCTCCGCAAACGCCTGAAATGCTTAACGACAGGCAGGGAGGTGGCGGACGCGGGGGCGGTCAGATGACAGCGAGCAGAATGCCGAGCCACATGCCGAACAGGGCGATGATGCCGATCCCGTAGACCGCGCCGCGCACGGGCAGCCTGTTGGGGCCGATATGGATGAAGGTGTGGATGACGCGGGTCGCGACATAGAGCCAGGCCAGGAGCGCCATCGCATAGCCGGTGGCACCGACTTCCATCGCAAGCATGATCAGCGCGAAATAGACGACCGGCGTCTCGAACTGGTTCGAGAAATTCGCCGAGGCGAGCCGGGCCGGGACGGGGTAGCGCTCGGTCGAGACCGTCACATCTTCCGGCCGCACGGCGCCGGAGGTAAAGGCCTCCTTCCGGCGCAGCATCAGGATGACGCCGACGATGAAAATCCAGAGGATCAGGGCCAGCGTGGGGTAGACGAGCTTTAGGGTCATGATCGCAATCGCCTCGTCTCAGCGCTGGCCCGGATGATTCAGGCCAGTGCTGCACGAAGCCAGCACCGACTCAAGAGCGGGTCGGGTAGTTCGGGCTCTCGCGCACGATCGTCACGTCATGGACGTGGCTCTCGCGCAGGCCGGCGCTGGTGATGCGGATGAAGCGCGCCTTGGTCTGGTAGTCGGCGAGGTCCTTGCCGCCGACATAGCCCATGGCGGCGCGCAGGCCCCCGGCGAGCTGGTGGAGCACGCTCGAGACCGGGCCCTTATAGGCGACCTGGCCCTCGATGCCCTCCGGCACGAGCTTCAGCGCATCCTTGATGTCCTGCTGGAAGTAGCGATCGGCCGAGCCGCGCGCCATCGCGCCGACCGAGCCCATGCCGCGATAGGCCTTGTAGGAGCGGCCCTGGTACAGGAAGGTCTCGCCCGGCGTCTCGTCGGTGCCGGCGAGCAGCGAGCCGACCATGGCGCAGGAGGCGCCGGCGGCCAGCGCCTTGGCGAGATCGCCGGAATATTTGATGCCGCCATCGGCGATGATCGGGACGCCGGCCTTCGAGCCGGCTGAGGCCGCATCCATGATCGCGGTGAGCTGCGGCACGCCGACGCCCGCGACGATGCGGGTGGTGCAGATCGAGCCCGGGCCGATGCCGACCTTGATCGCGTCGGCGCCGGCATCGATCAGGGCCTGCGCCCCGCCGGCCGTGGCGACGTTGCCGGCGATGACCTGCACCGCGTTGGAGAGCTTCTTCACCCGGCTGACCGCGTCGAGCACCTTCGACGAGTGGCCATGCGCCGTATCGACGACGATGAGGTCGACACCGGCATCGATCAGCATCTCCGAGCGCTCGAAGCCCAGGTCGCCGGTCGTGGTCGCTGCGGCGACGAGCAGGCGCCCCTGCGCGTCCTTCGCGGCGTTCGGATGGGCGACCTGCTTCTCCATGTCCTTGACGGTGATCAGGCCGATGCAGCGGTAGTGATCATCGACGACGAGCAGCTTCTCGATGCGGAACTGGTGCAGCAGGCGCCGCGCCTCCTCCTGGCTCACGCCCTCGCGCACCGTGATCAGCCGCTCCTTGGTCATCAGCTCCGCAACGGGCTGGTCCGGGTTGGCGGCGAAGCGGACATCGCGGTTGGTCAGGATGCCGACGAGCTTGCCCTTGTGCCCCTGCGGGCCGCGCTCGACGACCGGGATGCCGGAGATGCCGTTCTGCTTCATCAGCGCCAGCGCATCGGCCAGCGTCTCGTCGGGGTGGATCGTGATCGGGTTGGCGATCATGCCCGACTCGAATTTCTTGACGAGCCGCACCTGCGCCGCCTGCTGGTCGGCTTCGAGGTTGCGGTGAATGACGCCCAGCCCGCCGGCCTGCGCCATGGCGATCGCCATGCGCGCTTCCGTCACGGTGTCCATCGCCGAGGCGATGATCGGCAGGTTGAGAGAGATCGATTTGGTGAGCTTGGTGCGGATATCGACATCCGCCGGCATGACCTCGGACGGGCCGGGCTCCAGCAGCACGTCGTCGAAGGTGAAACCGTCGCGAATCAGACCGTCAAGAGAAAGCGTCATCGTCAACTCCGACGCCGGGTGGAACCGGCTTTCCAGGGGGGCAGGGCGAGAAGCCCGATGCCGAGTTGACGAGGCCCGTTAGCACGCGCCCGACGGCTCCGCTAGTCCGTCGGGCGGGATTCTTTTGCAGTGCGGAAACGGCGTCGGCGCATGGCGGGCGCCGTTTCCGGCGATTGTTGCTCAGCGGCGTCCGCTCGCCGGAGCGGCGGGGGCCGCAGGCGCATCCGGCGCGACGCCGAAGCAACCCGCCGTGTAGATCGTCGTGCCGGCCGCATTCGCCATGCGCTGGCATTCGTTTTGATGCATGCAGTTGGTATAGCGCATGCTCTCCCCATAGCCTTGGGGAGCGGCCTTGAATTCGCAGCTCGCGCGCCAATCCGGCATCGGCGCCGCCGCAGCCGGCGGGGCCATTGCCGCGCCGTAGGTCAGGCCTGCGAGGACGGCTAGTCCGGCTAGCCGCACGCTTGCAGGCAATCGGCGCGAAAGAGCGGAAATATTCAAAATTGGGGTCATGTCAGCTTCTCCGGAGGTTACGACGCGCGCCCCTCACGCCGATCCGGGCTAGGCCGGACGGCACCAAGATGGTGGCTCCCGATCGCGCGCAGGAGTGCGGCGGGCGCATGGCGGATTTGTGTTGGAGCATGGGTCATAAGACCAGCGCATAGCGGAAGCGCGTAGCAATCGCGTCAAATCGCCGGAAATCGCAACTTCGCCTCTCCTCACGCCGAAACCCTCGCATTAATAACCTAGCTTATGATTTCAACGCCGCTCACATCCGTGTGAGTGCGGAAGGTTACCGCCTTGCAACGCGCCAAACTGCTTCCTCTCATCGTCGCCTGCGCGCTGTTCATGGAGAACACCGACTCGACCGTGATCGCGACCTCGCTGCCGGTGATCGCGAAGTCGCTGGGCGAGGATCCGATCGCGCTGAAGCTCGCTCTGACCTCCTATCTGGTGAGCCTCGCCGTCTTCATCCCGATCTCGGGCTGGATGGCCGATCGGTTCGGCGCCCGCACGATCTTCCGCTCGGCGCTCTGCGTCTTCATGCTCGGTTCGATCCTCTGTGCCGTATCGAGCTCGCTCGGCGCCTTCGTCGGCGCGCGCTTCGTTCAGGGCATGGGCGGGGCGATGATGGTCCCGGTCGGGCGCCTCGTCATCCTGCGCAGCGTCAGCAAGTCGGAGATCGTTGGCGCACTGGCCTATCTGACGGTCCCCGCCCTGGTCGGGCCGGTGGTCGGGCCGCCGCTCGGCGGCTTCATCACCACCTATTTCGACTGGCGCTGGATCTTCTTCATCAACATTCCCATCGGCTTCGTCGGCATCGTGCTGTCGAGCCTGTTCTTCGAGGATATTCGCGAGGAGGATGTCGCGCCGCTGGATGTGAAGGGCTTCCTGCTGTCCTCCTTCGGCTTCGCCAGCCTGATGCTGGGCCTGGCGACCGGCGGCCGGCATCTGGTGCCTACATTCGTTTCCTATGGCTGTGTGCTGGCCGGCGCGGCGGCGCTGGCGGCCTATTGGTTCCACGCCCGCCGGGTGCCCTATCCGGTGCTCAACCTGTCGCTGTTCCGGATCCCGACCTTCCGGATCGGCGTTGTCGGCGGCTCGATCTTCCGCACCGGCATCGGCGCGATCCCTTTCCTGCTGCCGCTGATGCTGCAGCTCGGCTTCGGGCTCGATGCCTTGCAGTCAGGCCTGATCACCTTCGTTTCGGCGGCCGGCGCACTGATCATGAAGACGCTGGCGAGGACCATCCTGGCGCGCTACGGCTTCCGCCGCGTGCTTGCCGTCAATGCCGTGGTCGGCGCGGCCTTCCTCGCGGCCTCCGGCCTGTTCACCCCGACCACGCCGCATGCGATCATGCTCTCCGTGCTGCTGGTCGGCGGCTGCTTCCGCTCGCTGCAGTTCACCGGCATCAACGCGTTGAGCTACGCCGACGTCTCCAATCGCGAGATGTCGAGCGCGACGAGCCTGTCGAGCGTCGCCCAGCAGCTCTCGCTCAGCATGGGCGTGACTATCGGCGCCTTCGTGCTGGAGGCCGCCAACACCTTCAATGGCGGCAAGGCGCTCGCTGCCGGCGATTTCTGGCCGGCCTTCGCCATCGTCGGGCTGGTGTCGGCGTCCTCGGTCCTCTGGATGGCGCAGCTTGCGCCCGATGCCGGCGCCGAAGTTTCGGGCCATGTTCCGGTCAGCGCGCGCAAGGTCACGGCCGAGGCGCTCGCTGATCAGAAGCCGCTGGAGTAGCGTCTGATCGTGATTGAATATAATGCAAATATGCATTATTTTGACGAGAACGGCATATGCCGGCGGTAGGGTGCACCATGACGATCCTGACGGTCACGGAGCGGGGCCAGGTCACATTCCGCAAGGAAGTGCTGCGCCATCTCGGTATCAAGCCGGGTGAGAAGATCGAGCTCGACCTGCTGCCGGATGGGCGAGCGACCCTGCGTGCTGCGCCGGCGCGTGAACCGATCGACCGCTTCATCGGCTTGCTGGAAGGCAAGAGCGCGAAGATCGCGACCGATGAGGAGATCGCTGAAGCCGTGGCGGCAGGTTGGACAGGCAAGCGGTGAAGATCACCGTCGATACGAATGTCCTCGTCAGGGCCACCGTTCGCGACGATGCGGATCAGGCCCGCGCCGCGGAACGTTGCCTGCGCGAAGCGGAGACGATCGCCGTTACCATGCCGGTTCTGTGCGAGTTCGTCTGGGTGTTGCGCAGGCTCTATGACTTTCCGATCCGGGATATAGCCGCGGCGATCCGTGCGCTCGTCGCAGCCGGGACCGTTTCGACCAATCGGCCTGCCGTCGAGGCAGGGCTCGCCATCCTGGAAGCTGGGGGTGATTTCGCCGACGGCATCATCGCCTATGAGGGCGCCTGGTCCGGAAGCGACGTCTTCGTCTCCTTCGACAGGCAAGCGGTCAAACTGCTTCAGGAACAGGGCGTAGCAGCGCGGCAGCCCTAGATCACGTCGCATTTTGACGGAATCGTCAAAATGCGAAAAACGTGATCGATTCTAAAAGTTTAGAGCATTGCTTTAAGCGAAAAACCGGTACCCACTTTTTCGCGCAATGCTCTAACGGCGCCTTGCCGTGCCAGCCTCATTCGCCGAACGCGTTCTCTTCCGGCGGGCCTGCCTTCCGGCGATAGCCGGTCGCCAGCACGTAGAGTTCCGAGGAATCGGCGCGGCTCGCGGCCGGCTTGACGTTGCGGACCGTGGTGAAGTCGCGCTTTAAGCCCGCGAGGAGGTCGGCGCTGTCGCCGCCTTGGAACAGCTTGGCGAGGAAGAAGCCGCCCGGCGCCAGCACGCTATGCGCGAACTCGACCGCCGCTTCGGCCAGCGCGATGATCTTGAGGTGATCGGTCTTCTTGTGGCCGGTGGTGTTGGCCGCCATGTCGGACATCACGCCGTCGGCCCGGCCGCCGAGGCGCTCGGTCAGCAGGGCAGGCGCCTCCTCGGCCATGAAGTCGAGTTGGATCAGGTCGACGCCGGGGATGGGATCGACCGGGAGCAGATCGATGCCGACGATGTAGCCCTTGCCCTGCTCCAGCCCGATCCGCTTGGCGGCGATCTGGCACCAGCCGCCCGGCGCGCAGCCGAGATCGACCAGCCGCTGGCCGGGTTTCAGGAACTTGTAGCGGTCGTCCATCTCCTCGAGCTTGAAGGCGGCGCGGGAGCGATAGCCCAGTTCCTTGGCCCGCTTCACATAGGGGTCGTTGAGCTGGCGCTCGAGCCAGAGCTGCGAGGAATGCTTGAGCTTGCCGGCCTTCTTCACCTTGACGCGCATGTCGCGCGCGCCTGCGCTGGACTTGCCGCCCCCTTTGCCACCCGAACTTCCGGTGCTCATAGTCTCGAACCTATTTTCGCCGCCACCAGGCGCGGTCCTCGTGCATCATGCGCAGCAGGATGCCCTCGCGCAGTCCGCGATCGGCGATGCGGACGCGCTCGCTCGGGAAGGCGCGATGGATCGCCTCGAAGATCGCGCAGCCGGCCAGCACCAGATCCGCGCGTTCGCGGCCGATGCAGGCATTGGCCGCCCGGGCGGCATAGTCCATATCGATCAAGCGGTCGATGACGGTGGCGACATCGTGTTGGTGCATCCACAACCCGTCGACCTCGCGGCGGTCATAGCGGGGCAAGTCGAGATGGATGCCGGCGACGGTCGTCACCGTGCCGGAGGTCCCGAGCAGATGGAAGCCCTTTGAACCGCAGGCGGCAGCAGCCTTTTTTGCAAAAGGTTCAAGCGCCTGCGTGCAATCCTGCACCATCTGCTCGAAGAGCTCGCGGCCGACTTCGACGCCGCCATAGCGTTCCGCCACGGTGACGACGCCGATCGGCAGCGAGGCCCATTCGCGGATGCGGGCGGCCGGGTCGCGCGCCTCGCTGCGCCCGCCGAGCCAGACGATCTCGGTCGAGCCGCCGCCGATGTCGAAGACGATGATGCTCTCCGCCGCCGGGTCGGTCAGCGCTGCGCAGCCGGAGACGGCGAGCGCCGCCTCGGTGCGCTGGTCGATGATTTCGAGCGAGAGCTCGGCCTCGGCTGCGACGCGGCGGATGAAATCCAGTCCGTTGGTCGCCGCACGGCAGGCTTCGGTGGTGACGAGGCGGGCGCGGGTGACGCCGCGATTCGCCATCTTGCCGCGGCAGATCTTCAGCGCCTCGACCGCCCGGTCCATCGCCGCATCGGCCAGCCGGCTGCTGGCCGCGAGCCCTTCGCCGAGGCGGACGATCCGGGAAAACGCATCGACCACCCGAAAGCCCTGCTGCGCCGGGCGCGCAATCAGGAGCCGGCAGTTGTTGGTGCCGAGATCCAGCGCCGCATAGGTCGTGGGCCGCTGATGGGCCAAGGCCGGGTTGTAGCTCTTGAAGGCAGCGGAAACCGATACGCCACCGGTCCGGGGCGGATCGGTGGTATGCCTATGCGGCGGCGCCACATGCGCGGCGTCCCGTTGCTGCCGGTCCTCGACCGCCACCGTTTCCAATCCCTCGACCTGCCAGCACCGGGCTGGACAGGGGCCGCAGCGTCGCGCGGCCGGTTGCTTCGTCGTCAAGGTAACTGCAGGGCAAGCCCCATGCCAAGAGGAACCTTGCCGAGGCGTCGGCCGGTCTTGCGCGAGCAGCGGCTGATCGGCCAGTGTCCGCCGGCCGGCATGTCGGCCAAGACGCTTGAATGGCAAGACGCATGAAGGGCAAGGGATTCGCCATGGCTGCCAGACACATCCTCGCCATCGACCAGGGCACGACCTCCTCGCGGGCGATCCTGTTCGACGCCTCGCTCGCGGTGATTTCCTCGGCCCAGCAGGAATTTCCGCAGCATTTCCCGGCATCAGGCTGGGTCGAGCACGAGCCTGAGGACATCTGGGAGAGCGTGCTGGCGACGGCCCGCGCAGCGATTGCCAAGGCCGGGCTGAATGCTGGCGACATCGCGGGGATCGGAATCACCAACCAGCGCGAGACGACGCTGATCTGGGACCGGCGGACAGGCAAGGCGATTCACCGCGCCATCGTGTGGCAGGACAGGCGCACGGCACAGGCCTGCGCCGAACTCGCCGCCGCCGGCCATGAAGGACGGGTCGCCGAACGCACCGGCCTGCGCATCGACCCCTATTTCTCGGCGACCAAGATCGCCTGGCTGCTCGACAACGTGCCGGGCGCGCGGAGGCGGGCGGAGGCGGGCGAACTCGCCTTCGGCACCATCGATTCCTTCCTGCTCTGGCGGCTGACAGGCGGAGCGGTACACGCGACCGATGCCACCAATGCGGCGCGTACCATGCTGTTCGACATCGGCCGTGGCATCTGGGACCCCGAACTCCTCAGTCTCTTCGACATCCCGGCGGCTATTCTGCCGGAGGTACGCGACTGCGCCACGCATTTCGGCGATACGGTGCCGGAGCTCTTCGGAAAGCCGATCGCGGTGCGCGGCATCGCCGGAGACCAGCAGGCGGCGACCATCGGCCAGGCCTGCTTCACGCCGGGCATGGTCAAGTCGACCTACGGCACCGGCTGTTTCGCGCTGCTCAACACCGGCGACACGCCGGTCCGCTCGAAGCATCGCCTGCTCAGCACGGTCGCCTATCAGCTCGGCGGCAAGCGGACCTACGCGCTCGAAGGCTCGATCTTCATTGCGGGCGCCGCCGTGCAATGGCTGCGCGATGGGCTCGGCATCATCGAGAAGGCGAGCGATACCGGCCCGCTGGCCGAGGCGGCCGATCCCGAGCAGGACGTTTATCTGGTCCCGGCCTTCGTGGGCCTGGGAGCGCCGCACTGGGACGCCCATGCGCGCGGGGCGATGTTCGGGCTGACCCGCAACTCCGGGCCGCGCGAATTCGCGCGGGCTACCCTGGAAAGCGTCTGCTACCAGACGCTCGATCTGATCGAGGCGATGCATGCCGACTGGCCGGAGGCCGGGCAGGGTGGTCGCTCGGTGCTCAGGGTCGATGGCGGCATGGTCGCGTCGGACTGGACGATGCAGCGTCTCGCCGACATCCTCGATCTGCCGGTCGACCGGCCGACGGTGCTGGAGACCACTGCGCTGGGCGCGGCCTATCTCGCCGGGCTCGACGCCGGGCTGCTGCCCGAGCCCGAGCGCTTTGCCGACCAGTGGCGGCTGGAGCGTCGCTTCTCGCCGGCCATGGCGGCGAGCCAGCGCGAGCGCAAGGTCAGGGGCTGGCGCGACGCCGTGCGGCGAACGCTGAGCGCGGAGTGAGCGGGTTTTTGGGGCGCCCGTCGGTAGCGGAGAGACCGCTTGAGAATTCACTGAGCCCTCATCCTGAGGAGCCATTCCGGTAGGAATGGCGTCTCGAAGGATGCTCCAGAAGGCTCAGGAGACATCTAGCGTTTTCCGATCGGGTTGGATCGCAGGAGCCGTCATTGCGAGGAGCGAAGCGACGAAGCAATCCAGGGGCGGCAGAGCTCTACGTCCCCCTGGATTGCTTCGCTGCGCTCGCAATGGCGGGGGCGCTCCTCAGGATGAGGGCTGGAGTTCCCAAACGGTCGCTGC
Organism: Bosea sp. F3-2; assembly: GCF_008253865.1. NCBI lineage: Bacteria > Pseudomonadati > Pseudomonadota > Alphaproteobacteria > Hyphomicrobiales > Alloboseaceae > Allobosea > Allobosea sp. F3-2. The sequence goes on along the minus strand of NZ_CP042331.1, from coordinate 903,279 downwards.
GGAGTTGGCGTATCACTTCTTCGTCGCTGAACGTCTTCGGCGAGGATGTGCGAATACTCCAAATTTTGATGGTGGCCTCAATTTTGAGGGCCGTCCAACGCGTCTGTTCGCAAGAAAATCAAATTAAATCAATGCGCTGAATGATGGCATGGCCTTTGCCAACGGCATCCCCGCGAAACGGAGCTTCCGCGCAGATGCAATGGCAGGCCATCGTCGATTTCGACGGAACGATTTCAGAGAAGGACACGACGGACTGCGTCCTGGCCCGCTTCGCCGAGCCGGGTTGGGAAGCGATCGAGGAGGACTGGGTCGCGGGGCGAATCGGATCGCGGGAGTGCATGGAGCGGCAGGTCGCGCTGCTGCGCGCCGCGCCCGATGTCTTCGACAGCTTCGTCGAGAGCTTCGCGATCGACTGGGGATTTGCCTTCTTCGTCAGGGTCTGCCAGCGCCACGGCGTGCCGGTGACCGTGGTTTCGGACGGGCTCGACCGTACGATCCATGCCGTGCTGCGCCGGGCCGGGCTCGCCGGGCTGCCGGTCATCGCCAATCACCTCGAACCGGTTGGAGCGGATCGCTGGCGCTTGACCTCGCCGCACGCGGCCCGTGACGGCAGCTGCATCAGCGGTACCTGCAAATGCAGCGTGGCTCGCAGCTTGGGGCGGCCCGCCACCATCCTGGTCGGCGACGGCCGGTCCGATTTCTGCCTGGCCGAACGCGCCGACATCGTCTTCGCCAAGAACGGCCTGATCGCCCATTGCGACCAGGCCGGGGTGGAATACCGCCCATTCTCCCGGCTCGCGGAAGCGGCCCCTATCCTGGACGACATGCTGACTGGCGTCGTCCCGGCCGCAGCGAGCCATCACATCAAGGACTTGATCAATGGATGACGGATTTCCCCAGCACGGCCGCACCGCAGCCGCTTCTGCTGCGGTGAACCTGGCCTCGGTTGCCGCCGAGGAGGCCCGCCTGCTCGCGCTCGAGGCCGAATTCTGCTCGCATGGTGACACCGTCCACTACACGCAGTTCCCGAAGATCTTCTCGGGCTGTGAAGGCTCCTTCATGCTCGATGCGGTCGGTAACCGCTTCCTCGACCTGCAGATGTGGTACTCGGCCGTCAATTTCGGCTACGCCAATCCGCGCCTCAACAATGCACTGAAGCGCCAGATCGACACGCTGCCGCAGGTCGCGAGCCAGTATCTCCATCGCGAGAAGATCGAGCTTGCGGCGATGATCGCCAAGGATGCGCAGCGCAAGTTCGGCGCCAAGGGGCGCGTCCATTTCAACGTCGGCGGTGCCCAGGCGGTCGAGGATTCACTCAAGCTCGTGCGCAACGCCTCGAACGGCAAGAGCCTGATGTTCGCCTTCGAGGGCGGCTATCACGGCCGCACGCTCGGCGCCTCCGCCATCACCTCGTCCTACCGCTATCGCCGCCGCTTCGGCCATTTCGGCGAGCGCGCTCACTTCATCCCGTTCCCCTATCATTTCCGCGGGCCGAAGGGCATGAGCAAGGAAGAGTATGGCGAGCACTGCGTGCAGCAGTTCGCCCGGCTCTTCGAGAGCGAATACAACGGCGTCTGGGACCCCAAGGTCGGCCAGGCCGAATATGCCGCCTTCTATGTCGAGCCGCTTCAGGGCACGGGCGGCTACGTCATTCCGCCCCCCAACTTCTTCACCGGCTTGAAGAAGGTGCTCGACGATCACGACATCCTGCTCGTCGTCGACGAGATCCAGATGGGCTTCTACCGGACGGGCAAGCTCTGGTCGATCGAGCATTTCGGCGTCCAGCCCGATGTGATCGTCTTCGGCAAGGCCGTCACCAACGGGCTGAACCCGCTCTCCGGCATCTGGGCCAAGGAAGCGCTGATCAACCCGACCGTCTTCCCGCCGGGCTCCACGCATTCGACCTTCAACGCCAACCCGCTCGGCACCGCCGTCGCGCTCGAGGCGATGAAGATGATGCAGGAGGAAGACTACGAGACCATGGTCATGGCCAAGGGCGCGTATTTCCTCGACGGGCTGCAGGAGCTGAAGCGCCGGCACAAGATCGTCGGCGAGGTCGACGGCCTCGGCATGGCCTTGCGCATCGAAATCTGCGAGCCGCATGACAGCTACACGCCGTCTAAGCGCCTCGTCGATCTGATGTGCGACGAGGGCATGAAGGCTGATCTGGTGGTCGATGGCCGGCGCTACGGCCTCGTGCTCGATATCGGCGGCTACTACAAGAACGTCATCACGCTCGCGCCGGCTCTGACCATGAGCTACGAAGAGATCGATCTGGCGATCGCCCTCCTGGATCAGCTCTTTGCCCGCGTGGCTGGCGCCTGAACCGACCGGAGACGGCTTTTGCGCCTGCAGGTGATCGATCTCGATGGCAGCGTCGCGCGCCAGGAGCCGCTGCGCCGCCGCATCGATGCGGGAGAAGCTTCCTGCATCGACGCGGCGCATCTCGCCGCGCGCCTGCGCATCGTGGCGAGCCACGCAGCGCGCACGAGCCTGCTCGCGCAGCTGGCCGCCGAGGACAGGGAGGGGAGCGGACCACCGGTCTACTTCTACGGTTCCGGCGACTTCCATCACCTTGCGGCGCTGCTGCTCGGAAGAGTCACCGAGCCGGTGACGGTTATCCATTTTGACAACCATCCCGACTGGGTGCGGTTTCCGGCGACGGTCAATTGCGGCGCCTGGGTCAACCGGGCGCTGGAATTACCCCAGGTCCGCAAGGTCATCACCATCGGCCCCTGCAGCGGCGATCTCGTGCGCCCGGAATGGCAGTTCGCCAATCTCAGGGCGGTCGCGGAGGAGCGGATCGCGCTCTACCCTTGGCGGCACGAGCCTTCCCGCGTCTGGGGCCGGTACGGCACCGCTGCGAGTTTCCGGCAGGAAGGAAATCATCTGCATTGGCGCAACCTGGCCGATGAGGATTGGGCTGATTTCCTCGACGACCTCGTCGCCACGATCCCGACCAAGGCCATCTGGCTCAGCATCGACAAGGACGTTCTCGGGCGGGGCGAGGCGCTGACCAACTGGGATCAGGGCGATCTGCCGCTCGCCCACCTGCTTTCCGCGATCGAGCGCCTGGCGGAGGCGCGCCGCATCGTCGGGATCGATGTCTGCGGCGACTGGTCGGAGCCGCGCTTCTCCGATCCGTTCCGCGCGACGCTCGCCTTCTTCGACCACCCGCCGCCGCTGCGACCTTCTCCGGAAGAGCTTGCCGTCAATGCCCGGGTGAATGCCGAACTCATCGACTGCTTTGCGCGGGTGTTGCCGTGACCTTGACCATCGTCCTCTGGTTCATCCTGTCGATTGTCTGCGACGTCGTCGGCCAGCTCTGCCTGAAGCTCGGTGCCGACCGGTTGCCGCAGGGGGCGGGGCTGCGCGAGCTCACCGTCGCGCTTGGCCGCTCCGGCTGGGCGATGGCCGGCGTGCTGACCTATGTGGCGGAGTTCTTCATCTGGCTGCGGATCCTCGCCGAGGTGCCGCTCTCGATCGCCTTTCCCATCGCCAGCCTCAACTTCCTCGCCATCACCTTCGCCAGCGCGGTTCTGCTTGGCGAGCGCGTCGGTCCCCGGCAATGGCTCGGTGCTTTCCTCATCACCTGCGGCGTGGTCATCGTCGCTCGAACAGTCTGACGGAACGAGACGTGACGACGCGCGATTTCAGCCTTCGCTATCCCGGTGATCGGACCGGCTTTCTTCTGATCCACGGTCTGAGCGGAACCCCGATCGAGATGCGCCTGGTGGCGCGTGCGCTCGCTCAGGCCGGCCACACCGTGCATTGCCCGCAGCTCGCCGGTCATTGTGCCGGGGAAAGCGAGCTGCTGGCCACGGGCTGGCGCGATTGGGCCCGGAGCGTCATGGACGAGCTCGACCGGATGCGCCTGAGCTGCGATCGCGTCATTGTCGGTGGGCTTTCGATGGGCGCCGTCCTGGCGATGCATGTCGCCGCCGCGCGGCCCGATGCCGTCGATGGCCTGGCTCTCTACGCGCCGACGCTCTGGTACGATGGCTGGTCGATCCCGCGCTACGCCTTCCTGCTGAAATGGCTGATCAACACGCCCTTCGGGCGTCGCTACAGCTTCGTCGAGCGGGAGCCCTATGGCATCAAGGATCTGCGCACGCGCGCCGTGATCACCACCGCGATCACGCGCGGCGACAGTTCCGAGGCCGGCCTGCTCGGCACGCCGTCAGGTGCCCTCCGGGAGATGTGGGCGCTGATCGACCGGACGCGACGCGAGATGCCGGCAATCACCTGCCCGGCATTGCTCGTCCATGCGCGCGAGGACGATATCGCCAGCCTGTCGAACGCGTTCTACATCCAGCGTCGGCTCGGCGGCCTGGTCGATGCCGTGATTCTCGATGACAGCTATCATCTCGTGACGATCGACCAGCAGCGCGACATCGTCGTCGAGCGCTCGCTGGCCCTTGCGGCACGGCTCGCGAAGACGGAAGTCCGGGAGAGGGCGACGGAGCTGCGCGTCGTCGCAGCGGAATGAGCGCGCCTGCCGCCCGGATCGTTGGAAGCGTGGCCGCAATCGATCCCGCGGCTTGGGATGCGTGCCTGCCCGGCGAGGCGGAGTGCCACGTCTATTACAGCGCCTGCGAGGCGGCTGCAGCTTCTTCCGGAATCGGGCTGCGCATGGCGGCGATCGTCGTCGAGACGCAAGGTGAGGTGGTCGGGGTCGCGCCCTTCTTCCGGCTGGACTACCGGCTCGATACGCCCCTTCAAGGCCGGTTGCGCGGGCTTGGGGATGCGCTGTTCCGCCATCTGCCGGGACTTGTCGTCCTCAAGGCTCTCTGCGTCGGCTCTCCCTATGGCGAGCGCTGCCATCTCGGCTTTTCGCCACGGCTGGATGCCGCCGGCCGTGCTGACACCTTTCAGAAACTGGCTGAAACGCTGCAGCGGCAGGCCGCGACTGAGGGTGCGCATCTCGTCGTCTGGAAGGATCTGGCGCCGGAGCCGGAGCGGGAGGCCGGCGCCTTCCTCTCCCGGGCAGGTTTCGCGCGCTTGGCCAGCCTGCCGGTCGCCGTGCTCGACCTGCCTTTCCGGGACGAAGCCACCTATCTGGCATCGCTGTCTGCGGCGACGCGCAAGGACATCAGGCGCAAGCTCGCCAAGGCAGGCGATGTCCGGATCGAGTTCCGCACCGACATCGCCGGGCTCGAGCAGGAGATCGACGCCCTCTACGAATCCACGCGCGCGCAGAGCGGCCTGGACTATGGCGAGCTCGAACTCCTGCCGCCTGGCTATTTCGCCGGGATCTCGCAGGCCCTGGGCGAGCGGGCCGTTTTCGCGCTCTACTGGATCGGAGGCGAGCTTGCGGCGTTCAACCTGCTGCTGGTCGAGACCGAACGCGTCATCGATAAGTTCCTCGGGATGCGCTACCCGCTCGCACGCGAGCACAATCTCTATGTCGTGAGCTGGATGGCGAATGTGCGCTTCTGTCTCGAACGCGGCATTCGCCTGTTCCAGAGTGGCCAGACTGCCTACGCATCCAAGCTGCGTTTCGGCAGCCGGCTCGTTCCCTCCGCCATCCATGTCCGCCATCGCCGCGCGCCCCTGCAATGGGCGCTGCGTCGCTTGAGCCCCTGGCTCGGCTTCGACCGCTTCGATCCCGATCTTGCCGAACACGCCGGAAAGAAAGCCGCATGAGTGTCCTCACACCTGCCGAAGCGCCCTCGCGCTGGCGCCAGCTTGCAATCTGGCTGGCCTTCATCGGGCTCGACACGGGAACGCAGCTCGCCTTCAAATGGGGAGCCGACGGGCTCGGCGACACGGATTTCGGCCTTGCGATGCTGACGCGGTCCATGGAGCTTCCCGGCGTCTGGCTTGCCGTCGTCGGCTATCTCGGAACCTTCGTGGTCTGGATGGCGATCCTGCGCGACATGCCGCTCAGCCGTGCCTTTCCGATGACCGGATTGGTCTATATCACCGTGCCTTTGTTCGCCTGGGCGGCCTTCGGCGAACGGATCGATCTGCTGCGCGCCGTTGGCATTGCCTTGATCATCGCCGGAGTGGTCCTGCTCGGCGGGGAGAATGAGAATGAGCAGCCGTAGCTTGGGGATCGCGCTCGTCGCCGCCGCGCTCATGGGGGCTCTGCCGGCCAGCGCCGACTCGATGGCGGATGTCGTCGGCCGCTGGCGCGATTCCGACGGGGAGTCGGAGATCGCGATCGCCCGCTGCGGCGCCGCGCTGTGCGGTCGGATCGTCTGGCTGAAGGAGCCGCGATTCGACCAATTCAATCCTGACGCGAAGCTGCGCGCTCGCTCGCTCCTCGGCATCCAGGTTCTGAGCGGCTTTGCTCCGGGCGAGAATGGGAAGTTGGCAGGCAGCGGCTATAATCCCGCCGATGGCAAGACTTACCGCACGACGCTGGAGCTGGCGGCGCCGAGTTCACTGGTGGTGCGCGGCTGCGTCCTCGGCGGCCTGATCTGCGACGACGATACCTGGACGAGGCAGCCGTGACGGCCGCGAGATCACGAAAGGCAGAACGGGGAGGGGGCCGAACGGCGTTCCGGGGCTTGTCGTGCCTACACGGATGACCACGCTCAGGCTCAGGCTGGTGATCGGCTTCCTGCTGGTCATCGTGCCGGCGATGCTGGCATCGGCCTTTGTCGCGGCGAAGCTGATCTCCAATGCGTTCGAGGACAATGTCGCGCATTGGCTGGGCGAGACTTCGCGCTTCTTCGGGCTGGAGGTCGCCGAAGCCGCGCAGGAGGCGCAGCGCGTTGCCGGTGTCATCGGGAGCCGGCTGGAACGGAGCCCGAACGACATCAAGATGCAGCATACGGTCGAGCGCGAATTCGGTGTGCTGAGCTCGGTCGGCTACGATCTCATGGCGGTCTATCGACCCGGCGGGGAAATCATCTTCTCCTCACGCCGTTTCTCGTCGGTCGGGTCTCTGCCCGAGAAGACGGGGCAGGGATTGTTCAAGATCGTTGCCGACGGCCGGCGCTGGATCATGGCGGGCGCCGTCCAGTCTATTCAGATCAACGGGCAATCCGCCAACCTTCTCGTGGGCTCATGGCTCGACGACAATTACCTGGGCGGAATCAAGGTGGTCACGTCGCTCGACGTGCGCTTGTTCTCCGATTTCGACGGCGAGCTCGAACCGATCGTGCAGACGCAGAGCGATCGGGAGATCGTCGTGCCCAAGGCGATCCTGGCGAGGCTCGATGCCGGCGAGGAAGAAATCTTCGATCCGAACGCCGAAAGGGGCGCCTACAGAGCCATTTATACCGGCTTTCGTGGCATAGACGGCAAGCTCGCGGCGATCAGCTTCATCGGCCTGCGCAGCGATGCGGGCTTCTTCGAACAGCTCAGCCGCGAGCGGCTGTTCCTCGGCATATTCCTGTTCGGAAGCTGCATAGCGATCGTCGTCGGCATATTGATGTCGGAGCTGCTCGCGCGGCCGTTGCGTGCTTTGACACGCGGCGTCAGGGCAATTGCAGCGGGTGATTTCGGCCAGCGCGTCACGGTCGGCGGCGGTCGCGAGATCGCGCAGCTCGCCGCAGGCTTCAACGGCATGGCCGAGCAGCTGGGCAAGCTGCAGGATCTCGAAATGGAACTGCGCCGCCGCGACCGGCTTTCGGCGCTCGGGCAGGCGGCGATGGTGATCGCGCACGAGGTCCGTAACCCGCTCGGCATCATCAAGACATCGACGGAGGTGGTGCGCAATCGCTCCAAGCTCGGTGCCACCGAGGGGAAGATGCTCGGCTATGTCATCGACGAGGTTCGCCGGATCGAGACCTTGATGCGCGACTTTCTCGACTTCGCTCAGCCGAGGCCGCTCGTGCGCAGCAGATTCCCGCTGCGCAATGTCATTGACCGGGTTGCTGCCATCGCGACGGCCGAACTTTCCCGGCGCGGCATCACCTTTCACATCGACGACAAGAGCGGAGGCGCCAGGATCAGCGGCGACCCCGACCAGCTTCACCAAGCCTGCCTCAATCTGGTCTTGAATGCCATGGATGCCATGCCCTCGGGTGGCGCCATCTACGCGAGCTTGGCCGTGAATCCAGACACAGTGTCGCTGACGATCCGCGATGAAGGACCGGGCGTTCCGGACGCGATCCGCGGCGAGGTCTTCAACCCGTTCTTTACCACCAAGGCCAAGGGCACGGGGCTGGGGCTCGCGAAGGTGCAGAGCGTGGCGGTGGCACATGGCGGAACGGTTGCGTGCGAATGTGCGCCGGGCCAGGGGGCGGCCTTTACCCTCGCATTGCCGCGGGCCGAAACGGGAGAGGGCTCGTGAGCCACACCATCCTGGTGGTCGACGACGAGGAGCGTCTGGCCGACGTACTGGCGGCCGCACTGGAGGACCTCGGCTATCGCACGACCGCGGTGACAAGCGTGCGGGAGGCCCTCGCGGCACTGGACCAGTCGCGCTTCGACCTCGTACTCACCGATCTGCGCCTGCCGGTCATGGATGGGCGCGACCTGCTGCGTGAGGTGCGCAGCCGCTGGCCGGACATTCCGGTTATCATCCTGACGGCCTTCGCTGCTGTGCGTGATGCGGTCGAGCTCATCAAGGAAGGCGCGTTCGACTACATCGCCAAGCCCTTCGAGATGGAGGATGTCGCAGCGACGATCAGGCGCGCGCTGCGCCTTGCCGATGTGGTGCGGGACAATGAGCGCCTGCGCAGCGAGCTGGAAGGCCGCCACAGCTTCGATACGCTCATCGGAAACAGCGCATCGTTCCGCCGCGTGATCGAGCAGGTCACCGAGGTTTGCGAGACCCGGGCGACCGTCATGCTGAGCGGGGAGAGCGGCACGGGCAAGGAACTGGTTGCCCGTGCGATCCATTTCAACAGTCCGCGCCGGGGGCAGCCCTTCATCGCCGTCAATTGCGCCGCCATCCCCGAAACCCTGCTGGAGAGCGAGCTCTTCGGCCACGTCAAGGGCGCCTTCACCGGCGCCCTGGCCAATCGGATCGGCCGTTTCGCCGCGGCCGAGGGCGGCACGCTCTTCCTCGACGAGATCGGTGACATGCCGCTCGCCATCCAGGCAAAGCTGTTGCGTGTCGTCCAGGAGCGCAGTTTCGAGCCGGTGGGCGCCAACCGCAGTCAGAGCGTCGACGTCCGCCTGATCGCGGCGACGCACAAGGACATGCGCCAGGCGGTGGCCGCGGGCCGCTTCCGGGAAGACCTGTTCTATCGCCTCAATGTTTTTCCGATCCAGCTGCCGGCGTTGCGCGAGCGCCCCGAAGACATTCCGCTTCTGGCGACGCATTTCCTGGCGACGCTGTCCGAATCGATCGGCAAGCGGGTTGCCGGCTTCTCGCCGGCCGCGCTTGCGGCCATGGCGGGCCATGACTGGCCGGGCAATATCCGCGAGCTGCATAACTGCGTCGAGCGGGCGCTGATCGTCGCCAAGACCGCCCAGATCGATATCCAGGATCTCGCGCAAGACCTGTTCGAAGGGTCGCGCCGGGCTGGCCGCGACGCGCTGCCACGCGATCTCGACGCTGAACTCGAGCGGATCGAGCGGGATTTCATCATCGAGGCGCTGCGGCGCAGCGATGGCGTGCAAGTGAAGGCGGCACGGATGCTGGGCATTGCCGAGCGCAGCCTCTGGCATCGAATCAAGAAGCTCGATATTCGGGTTGGCCGGACGGTGGTCGACTGATGGACGGGCTTGTAGCGGCATTGTCGCGAAAGCGCGCCAGAACGAAGTTTGGCGCGTTTGCCGCCCCTGGAGGAACCGTGTCGCGTATCGGTTTTGGAAAGATTGGTTGCCTCGTTCTGCTGTCGGCCGCGGCCGCGGCGGCTGCCGAGCCGAGCCCGGCTTTGACGGATGCAACGCCGGCCAAGGGCTGGATCGTGACGCTCGGCGGATCGTTCCAGATGGGCCCCAAATACGAGGGCGCGAACGCAATGGGCCCGTCGTTCATGCCTTCGCTGAGCTGGCGCCGCGTCGGCGAGCCGGAAGGCTTCAGCGCCCCCGACGACAGTCTCGATTTCGCGATCTATGAGACCGACCGCTTCAGCTTCGGCGTGGCGGGGAGCTGGAAAAGCGGGCGCTATTCCTCGTCCAGCCCCAAGCTTTTCGGCATGCGAGACGTCCCTTGGGCGATCGAAGCCGGGATTTTCGCCGAGTACTGGCCGATTCTCGATCGCCTGCGCACGCGCATCGAGATTCGGCAGGGCTTCAACGGACATCACGGCATCGTTGCCGATCTCTCGGCCGACTGGGTCGAGCGCCTGGGACGCTTCACGCTGTCGGCCGGGCCGCGGTTCTCGCTGGGGAACACTTCCTATATGCGCACCAACTTCGGCGTGACCGTGCCGGAATCGCTGATCAACGGCTTCATGGCCCCGTATCGACCGTCCGCTGGCGCCAAGAGCCTCGGTGTTGCGACGGCGCTCGAATATACTTGGTCCGAGCAGTGGTCGACGACGCTTTTTGCGCGCTACGACCGCATGATCGACCAGGCCGAGCGCTCGCCGCTTGTCCGCACGATCGGTCAGCGCGATCAGTTCACGATCGGCCTTGGCGCGAGCTACTCGTTCAAGATGGACCTGTGACGCGACGGCTAGATCTCGAGGCTGCCTGACGGCAGCCTCGGATTCCGGGGATAATCAGGCATCGGAAGTCGCCGGAGCAAAACCAGGATCACCGGCGAGCGATGCGCTGTTTCAGAGATTACCTGATTGTGGGTGGTTGGTACCAACGCCATGCCGAAAGGCTTGGCTGGGGGACTAGGATTCGAACCTAGACAACCAGAGTCAGAGTCTGGGGTCCTACCGTTAGACGATCCCCCAACGATGGGGCGCTTGGTGGCGCGCCGCGTTGGTGAGCCGGGGTCTAATCAATGAGGTCCGGCTTGGCAAGAGCTGAATTCACCCTGCACGCGAAACAGTTCACAGGAACATGTCGCTCGCTGCGGCATCGGGGATCGCCTGTGGCCGCGGCGGGGCCGCCTTGCCTGCGCATAGCTATGCTGTCGGCCCACACCGTGCCAAACATGCGCTTCTTCCTCCGAGGGGGGCTGCCCGCTCCTCGACATTCATCGCCTCGATCCGGTCCGACAACATCATGGCTCGCACCCTTTCCGCCCTTGCCGACGATCTCGCCTCCGGCCGGACGACTTCGCTTGCTCTCGTAAGCGAGGCTCTCGCCCGGATCGACGCGCCGGAGGGAGAGGGGAAGCTCGCCTTCATCAAGGTCCATCGCGCGGCGGCGCTCGCCGCGGCCGAGGCGATGGACAGGCTGCGGGCTGCAGGGCTTGCGCCATCGCGCTTCGCCGGCATCCCGATCTCGGTGAAGGATCTGTTCGACTTGGCCGGCGAGCCGACCACGGCCGGCTCGACCGTGCTGACTGACGCGCCCCCGGCCGAGCGCGACGCCCCGGCGATCGCCCGGCTGCGGCGTGCCGGCTTCGTCGTGATGGGGCGGACCAACATGACCGAGTTCGCCTTCTCGGGGCTCGGCCTCAACCCGCATTACGGCACGCCGGCCTCGCCCTATGACCGCGCGACGCGTCGGATTCCGGGCGGTTCCTCCTCGGGTGCTGCAGTGTCGGTCGCGGACGGCATGGCCTTTGCCGGAATCGGGTCCGATACCGGCGGCTCCTGCCGCATCCCCGCGGCCTTCTGCAGCATCGTCGGCTACAAGCCGACGGCGGCGAGCGTACCGCGCGAGGGCGCCTTCCCGCTGTCGCAGACGCTCGACTCGATCGGCCCGCTCGCCAACAGCGTCGCGTGCTGCCGCGTGCTGCACGAGATCATGAGCGGAGCCGAGCTGCCGAAGGACGTCCCGACCAGCCTCAAGGGGCTGCGCATCGCCGTGCCGCAGACGGTGGCGCTCGACGGGCTCGACGCCCATGTCGCGGCGAGCTTCGACCGGGCACTGGAGCTGCTGGCGGAGGCCGGCGCGGTCGTGATCGATACGCCCCTCGAACGCTTCGCCGAGGTCGCCCGGATCAACGCCAAGGGCGGCTTCGCGGCCTCGGAGGCCTACGCCCATCACCGCGCCCTGATCGAGGCGAAGGGCGATGGCTACGATCCGCGCGTGCGGACGCGGGTGCTGCGCGGCCGCAACCAGGACTGCGCCGACTATATCGATCTCCTGCAGGCACGGGCCGCTTTCGTCGCGGCGATGCGCGAGGAGGTTGCGGCCTTCGACGTGCTGGCGCTGCCGACCGTACCGACCGTCGCGCCGACCATCGCCGAGCTCGCCGAGGACGACGAGGCCTTCACCCGCATCAACCTGCTGATGCTGCGCAACCCGACGCTGATCAACATGATGGATGGCTGCGCGATCTCGCTGCCGATGCATCGTGCGGGCGAGGCGCCGGCGGGGTTGACGCTGGCGCGGGCCGGCGGCGGCGATGCTGCGCTGTTCGCGATCGCAGCGGCGGCGGAAACGGCTCTGGCCGGCCGCTGAGCCGCGCGGGGAGCCTGCGAGCCATGCATGGAAACGGCCTTCCGGCCTACAGCATCTTTGGAGAACATGACCCCATGAATCAGAACGATGCCGCCGCCGCGCTCTCCGTCTGGGTTGCGCTCGAGAGCCCGACGAACCATCCCGCCGGGCTGAACGGCATGATGGATCTCGTCCAGAAGGATGTCGCAGGGCTGCCGATCGCAGTCGAGCGCATTCCCGGCCGTGACGGGCTCGGCGACATGGTCATGCTGCGCGCCGGCCTCGACAACGGCCAGCCCGCCGTCGCGGTGATGTCGCATCTCGATACGGTGCATCCGGTCGGCACAAGCACCAAGGACCTGCCGGTCAGGATCGAGGGCGACCGGCTCTATGGCCCAGGCGTTTACGACATGAAGGGTGGCGCCTGGCTCGCGCTGCAGGCTTTCAAGCAGGTCGCGGCCTCCGGCAACGCCAGGCGGCCGATGGTCTTCCTGTTCACGCCGGACGAGGAGATCGGCTCGCCGACCAGCCGCGGGCTGATCGAGGAGATCGGCCGGAAATCGGCGGCGGTGCTCGTCACCGAGCCGGCCCGGCAGGGTGGCAGGATCGTCACGGCGCGCAAGGGCGTCGGCCGCTTCGATGTCAGGCTGGAAGGCCGGCCGGCCCATTCCGGCTCGCGCCATGCCGATGGGCGCAGCGCCATTCGCGAGGCGGCGCACCAGATCCTCGCCGTCGAGGGCATGACGGACTACGCGCGCGGCATCACGACCAGCGTCGCCCTGGTCGGCGGCGGCACGGCGGCGAACGTCATCCCGCAGCATGCCTGGTTCAGCGTCGATTGCCGCGTCACCACGCTCGCCGATGGCGTGATGATGGAGAACCGCATCCTCAGCCTCAAGCCGCACGACCCCGATGTGAAGCTGCGCATCACCGGCGGCATGAACCGGCCGCCGTATGAGAAATCGGCGATGGTGGCGGAGCTGTTTGGAAAGGCGCAGAAGGTCGCGGCCGGCATCGGCCTCGACTTGCAGGACTGCCCGATGACGGGCGGTGGCTCGGACGGCAACTTCACCGCCGCGCTCGGCATCCCGACCCTCGACGGCCTCGGCATCGATGGCGACGGCGCGCATACGTTGCAGGAATACGCACTAATCTCCTCGATCGCACCGCGTCAGGCGCTGATGAAGGGCCTGCTGGAGACGATCTGAAGCGCCGCGTCACGCTCTCGGCGTTCAAAGGAAAGGCGGATCATCCCGGGCGACCGCAGGGAGACCCGGGATCCATGCCTGAACCTTGATCGGAAGCATTCCGGCATGGATCCCGGATCTCCGCTTCGCTGCGTCCGGGATGACCTTCGGATTTCATTCGCGGAATGCGAGAAAGCAAAAGCCCCTCGCGCTGCGAGGGGCTTTGTCGTTTCCGGGACTGCCGGGCTCTCAGGCCTCAGGCTCGGCCATGCCGCCGGCGGCGAGGAATTTCTCGAGCCAGTGGATGTTGTAGTCGCCGTTGAGGATGTCCGGGTTGCGCACCAGCGTCCGGAACAGCGGCAGCGTCGTGTCGACGCCATCCACGACGAACTCGTCGAGCGAACGGCGCAGGCGCATCAGGCATTCGTCGCGGTTGCGGCCGTGGACGATCAGCTTGCCGACCAGCGAGTCGTAATGCGGCGGGATCGTATAGCCCTGATAGGCAGCGGAATCGACGCGCACGCCGAGGCCGCCCGGCGTGTGGAACGAGGCGATCTTGCCGGGCGAGGGGCGGAAATTCGCCGGATGCTCGGCATTGACCCGGCATTCGATGGCGTGGCCTTCGATGACGATGTCAGATTGCTTGAGCGAGAGCGGCGCGCCGGCGGCGATGCGGATCTGCTCGTTGACGAGGTCGATGCCGGTGATCATCTCGGTGACCGGGTGCTCGACCTGAATGCGGGTGTTCATCTCGATGAAGTAGAACTGCCCGTCCTCGTAGAGGAACTCGATCGTGCCGGCGCCGAGATAGCCGAGCTCGGCCATGGCCTTGGCGCAGATCTCGCCGATCCGGTCACGCTCGCCGGCGTTCAGCGCGGGCGAGGGGCCTTCCTCCCAGACCTTCTGGTGGCGGCGCTGCAGCGAGCAGTCGCGCTCGCCCAGATGGATGGCGTGGCCACGGCCGTCGCCGAGCACCTGGATCTCGATATGGCGCGGCTTTTCGAGATATTTCTCGATATAGACCGCATCGTCGCCGAACGCGGCCTTGGCCTCGGTGCGGGCGGTCTGGAGCGCGACGAGAATCTCCTCCTCGTTGCGCGCCACCTTCATGCCGCGCCCGCCGCCGCCGGCCGCCGCCTTGATGATGACCGGGAAGCCGATCTCCTTGGCGATGCGCAGCGCTTCCGCATCCTCGGTGACGCCGCCATCCGAGCCCGGCACGCAGGGAATGCCGAGGCGCTTGGCGGTGCGCTTGGCCTCGATCTTGTCGCCCATGACGCGGATGTGCTCGGCCTTGGGGCCGATGAAGGCGATGTTGTGCCGCTCCAGGATCTCGGCGAAGCGGGCGTTCTCGGAGAGGAAGCCGTAGCCGGGATGGACGGCGTCGGCGCCGGTGATCTCGCAGGCGGCGATCAGGGCGGGAATGTTGAGGTAGCTCTCGCGGGCCGGCGGCGGGCCGATGCAGACGCTCTCGTCGGCGAGGCGCACATGCATCGCGTTGGCGTCGGCCGTGGAGTGGACCGCGACGGTCGCGATGCCGAGTTCCTTGGCGGCGCGCAGCACACGCAGCGCGATCTCTCCGCGGTTGGCGATCAGGATCTTGTCGAACATCTTGAAATCCAAATCCGACCCGGCGGCAAGCGGCGCCGCGCTCACTCGATCACCAGCAGCGGCTCGCCGTATTCGACCGGCTGGCCGTCTTCGACGAGAACGGCCGTGACCGTGCCGGCGCGGGGCGCGACGATGTCGTTGAAGGTCTTCATCGCCTCGACGAGCAGGATGCGCTCACCCTGCTTCACGACGCTGCCGACCTCGACGAAGGGCTTGGCCTCGGGCGAGGGGCGGCGATAGGCGGTGCCGACCATCGGCGAGGTGACCGTACCCGGATGGGCGGCGGTCGGCTTGCTTTCGACGGGGGCTGCCGCGGCGGCGAGCGAGGCGGGGGCAGCTGCGACGGCCAAGGGCGCCGCGGCCGGCACCTGGACGGTCGCCGTGATGCTGCGGGCGACGCGGACGCGCAGATCGCCCTTCTCGACCTCGATCTCGGTGAGATCGGTCTGGTTCAGAAGCTCGGCGAGCTCGCGGACAAGTTCGGGATCGATCGGGCTCTTGGTCGCCATGGCGGGTGTCACCGTCTTCTTTAGATTCTCGGATGGGCCGCGGCCTGCGCCGAAAGCCCGTTCATTCGGATTCAGATGGCCTTCGCCGCCCACCCGTCCGGCAGCAGAGCCATGGCGTCGAACACGGGTTCAGCGTGCCCGCCGCCGCAGCTCGCCGTCCCGCATGGTGCGGGCGGATTGGGGTGGGGTCCGTTCAGGACGCGGACGCAAACCATGGAAGGGCGTTGATTCCGGCGCCGCGCGCAGGCGGCAGGAGCCGCCCTCATAAACGTTGCGGGCCGGTAGGGGAAGCCTGAACGGCGCCTGCCGCAGGGCAATCGGGTGAACGATCTGCCCGGGTCGAGGCATGAGCGCTTCTCCTCCCCCTTGTGGGGAGGAGAGAGAGGTGGGGGTCGAGCGACCGGGTGAGCGCTCATTCGCCGGCCGCTCACCAAGCGGCGCCACCCCCATCCCCATACCCTTCCCCACAAGGGGGAAGGGAGGAGTCCGCTCCGGCACCCGCCTGCGCGAGGCGAACCGGTCATCCCGGGCTTGACCCGGGATCCATCGTAGAGCGCAGCACCTTATGATGGTTTCCGGATCGGCGCCGCCGGAGGCGGCTTGTCCGGAATGACGGCGCGGTTTGCGTGTCTTGGCGGGCGCTCAGCCGGAGCACTCGGTCTTGCCGCAGCGGCGCACGGAATCGATCTTCTGCTTCAGCGCGGCCTGGCCGACGGCGCCGAAGACGATTTCGTCGCCGACGATGAAGGCGGGCGTGCCGGTGAGGCCGAGGCGGTCGCCGAGCGCGACCGTGTCCTCGATCGCCGCCTTGGTGGCCGGGGCCTCCATGTCCTTCTTCAGGCGCTCGACATCGGCGCCGGCCTCCTTGGCGACTTCAAGCGCCTTGGCAGCGTTGACCTTGCCCTTCACGGCCATCAGCTTGTTGTGGAAATCGAAGTACTTCTGGCCCTGGAGCTGGCTCTTGGCGGCAACCGCGACGCGGCTTGCCTCGACCGAATCGGGGCCGAGGATCGGGAAGTCCTTCAGCACGACGCGCAGCTTCGGATCGCTCTTGGCGAGCGCCGTCACATCCTCCATGGCCCTTTTGCAGAAGCCGCAATTGTAGTCCATGAACTCGACGAGGGTGATGTCGCCCTCGGGATTGCCGATGATGACGGAGGTCGCCGGGTCGCTGATCCGCGCCTTCTCGGCGGCGACGGCGTTGCGCTGAGCCTCGGCCTGGGCGACGGTGTTGCGACGCTCGAGCTCGATCAGCGCGTCCTGGATGATCTCGGGGTTCTTCAGCAGCGTCTCGCGGATCAGGTCCGTCACCGCCTTGCGCTGCTCGGGCGAGAGAGGCTGGCCCTGCGCCATGGCGGGGGCCGCGGAAGCCGCGAGCCAGAGGCCGAGCGCGAGGCCGGCAGGCCGCAGGCAGGCGCGCGCCAGGCTGGTGAGGGTCCGGAAAGCCATCTCGTTGTCCTTTCAAAGCCGCCGGGCGGGATAATGATCCGGCGGGCCAAAGCACTCGTGAACGCGAGCTTGTGTGTCTTCGCCGCCCGAAGGTCAAATCACAGCTCTGCCAGCCGAGCGGCGGTTGCGGGGAGGCGCAGGCTCGGCTACGCGGGCTCGGCCCTGTCGCATCGGACCGAAAAGTGGAATCCACTTCTCAGAGGAAGCTGATGCGATAACAAAGACATAGATCACCGCTATCGCGTCCGATAGGGCGCGCGGCGATCTAGAGGAACCGGACAAGTCGATGCAGAATCCCTTGTTTTCGCCCGCTGCGCTGCCTGCTCTCGCCGAACGCGCCGAGCGTGTCGCCCCCTTCATCGTCATGGACGTGATGAACCAGGCGGCTGCGATCGAACGTCGCGGCGGCTCGGTGGTGCATATGGAGGTCGGCCAGCCCTCGGCGCCGACCCCGGCCTCGATCCGCGCTGCCGCAGCGCGGGCGCTGGAAGACGGGCGCATCGGATACACGCAGGCGCTCGGCACGGATTCGCTCAGGGCTCGCATCGCGCGCCATTACGCGCACGCCTATGGCGTCGACGTGGCGGCCGAGCGCGTGGTGGTGACCACGGGCTCCTCGGGCGGCTTCATCCTGGCCTTCCTCGCCTGCTTCCAGCCGGGATCGCGGATCGCGATCACGGCACCGGGCTATCCGGCCTATCGCAACATCCTGATCGCGCTGGGCTTGGAGCCGGTGGCGATCGAGGTCGGGCCGGAGACTCGCTTCGCGCTGACGCCCGAGCTGATCGAGCGCGCCCATCGCGAAAAGCCGCTCGCCGGCGTGCTGACGATGAGCCCGGCCAACCCGACCGGCGTGGTGATGGCACCCGGCGCGATCGCCGAGGTCGCGGCCTGCTGCCGCAAGCTCGGGCTCTGGTACATCTCGGACGAGATCTACCATGGGCTGACCTATGACGCGCCCGCCACGACGGCGCTTGCGACCGATCAGAATGCGATCATCGTCAACTCGTTCTCGAAGTACTATTGCATGACCGGCTGGCGCGTCGGCTGGCTCATCGTGCCCGAGCGGCTGGTGCGCACCATCGAGCGGCTGCAGCAGAATTTCTCGATCTCGGTGCCCTATCTCAGCCAAGTGGCGGGAGAGGCGGCCTTCGACGCGACGCAGGAGTGCGAGGCGATCAAGGCGGGCTATGCGCAGAACCGCGCCTTCCTGCTCAAGGCCTTGCCCGAGATCGGTCTCGGCGATTTCCTGCCGGTGGATGGCGCCTTCTACATCTATCTCGACATCGGCCGATATTCGAACGATTCCATGGCCTTCTGCCGCAGCGTCCTGGAGGAGGCCGGCGTCGCGATCACGCCGGGGCTCGACTTCGACGAAGGGCGCGGCGCCCGCACGGTGCGG
Source organism: Bosea sp. F3-2 (assembly GCF_008253865.1). Lineage (NCBI taxonomy): Bacteria > Pseudomonadati > Pseudomonadota > Alphaproteobacteria > Hyphomicrobiales > Alloboseaceae > Allobosea > Allobosea sp. F3-2. The sequence goes on along the minus strand of NZ_CP042331.1, from coordinate 884,761 downwards.
CTCTCCTTCGCGGGCTCGCTGGCGGAATGCGAGGAGGCGGTCTCCCGCCTCGGCGGCTGGCTTAAGAATCGCTGAGGGATGGCGTAGCGTCTTACTTGCAAGAACTCGTGCAAGAACTCCTATAAGATTCGCATTCTGCATTTGCGAGGCGGGGAAGGCAGGCGATGGACGGCACAACAGCTGGCGGGGCTACCGCGAAGCGCGCTTCGATCGGGCTCCTCCTCTCCAGGATCGTTGCGTCGATCACTTTGGGTATCTGCCTGGCTGCCGTGATTGGGGCCGGGCCGACGCAGGCTGAAACCCAGGCGCCGGTCGTGCTCAACCTGCGCGGCGACGAGACGCCTGAAACGATCCGCAGGATGGTCGATGCACTTGCGGGCCGGCCGGTGGAGATCAGGGTCGGCGGCGTACCGACCACGCCCGCCGCTGCGCCCCCGCAGGAGCCGGCCGGCAAGACCAAGTCGGCTGCACCCATGCCCGCTCCCTTGATGGCGGATGAGGAAGGTCTTCAGGCCGAGGTCACTGCGCTCGTCGACCGTTTCGTCGACGGCGTCGAGTACGGCACCACCTCTGTACCGACGGTCACCGAACTGCCGGCCGACTGGGAACGGACCTGGCAGCGCAATCTCAACGGCCGCGAAGGCCCGACGGCCGGCTGGCGCATCTTCGGCATCGTCTGCCTCGCGCTCGCCATCGCCCTCGCGTTCCGGATCGCGACCGCCCGATGGTTCGCCCGCAAGCGCCAGCCCTTGGGGCCGGAGTTCACCCCGCGCCTTATCGCCTCCTCCTGGGGGCTGCTCCAGGATGTCGCGACGATCCTGCTGGCCCTTGCTGTCGTGAGAATCGCACGCAACGCCTGGCTGCCAGAGAACGACCTCGCCATGTTCGCCCTGTCGACAGCGGCAAACGGCGCCGCGATCGGCGCGCTCTATATCGCCGTCGGCCGGTTTCTGCTCTCGCCCGGCACTCCCGAGCGGCGCATCATGCCGCTGCCGCGGGCTGAGCGGCATTTCCGTCGGCTGGTCGTCTATGCCACCCTGACGCCGTTGATCGTGACGGGGATTCTGCTGGCCCACCAGGTCAGTACCGGGCCGCGACCGGTGACGGGTCTCATCGCGCTGACCGGTCTTGCCGTCACGCTCTTCAAGATCTGGTGGTTCCACAACGGACGGTACGATCTCGCAACGCTGGTTCTGTCCGGCTCCTCCGAGCCCGGCCCGATCCGTCGTTTGATCGCGGCCGGAACGGCGTGGTTCTACATCGCAACGACGGTCCTGCTGTGGATGGTCAGCAGTGCCGCGGCGATGATGTCGAATGGCGGGCGCTGGGCGGAAGCCTCGGCGCTGACTCAGGGGGCGATCGTGATCATCCCCATCCTGGCCGTCGGCGTCGCCAGCCTGCTCCGTTGCCGTGCGGCGCGGCGCGAGGCGAAGCAGGGTGTCACACCCATGCTGCGCGCCGGCAGCGCCGCTCTGCGGGCCTCTGCGGTCGGGGTGATCTGGGCCGCCGGCTTCTTCGTCATCGCACGCCTCTGGGCCGGGCTGCTCCTCGGTGTCAGCTCGGCACAGTTCGCTGCCGTCATGCGCCAGACGGCCGGCGTCGCGGTGTTCGCCTTTGTCGGCTGGGTGGCCCTGGTCTTCCTGCATGCGTTCTTCGACGCCTATACGCCGCAACGCCGGGTGGTCGGCCCTGCCGATGAGGACGTGGCGCATGAGGAAGGCGTGCCGAGCCGGCTGGCGACCGTGCTGCCGGTGCTGCGCGGCGTCGTGCTCGGTGCGGTGCTCGGCCTCACCATCCTGGTGGTGCTCTCACGCCTGGGCGTCGATATCGGCCCGCTGCTGGCCGGCTTCGGCATTCTCGGCCTTGCGATCTCCTTCGGCTCGCAGGCCCTGGTGCGCGACATCGTCTCGGGCGTGTTCTTCATGCTCGAAGACGCCTTCCGCGTTGGCGAATATGTCGATACCGGGCGGCTCAAGGGCACGGTCGAGAAGATTTCGCTGCGCTCGATGCAGCTGCGCCATCAGAGCGGTCAGATCCACACCGTACCCTTCGGCCAGGTGCAGTCGCTGACCAATGCCAGCCGCGACTGGGCGACGGTGAAGTTCAATGTCCGCCTCGACCATTCGGCCGATCTCGAGCAGGCGCGCAAGGCCATCAAGAAGGTTGGCCTCGCCTTGCTGGAGGACCCCGAATACGGACCTCACTTCATCGCGCAGCTCAAGATGCAGGGTGTGGCCGATATCACCGACCAGGCGATCGTGATCCGGCTGAAATTCACCGGCAAGCCCAATCAGGCCTCGATGCTGCAGCGCGAGGCGCTGAAGCGCGTCTATCGCGCGCTGAACGAGGCGCATATTCCCTTCGCGTCCAACGCCGTCACAGTGCGCGGCGGCGAGGGAGGAGCGCAGACCGGCGCGGCAGCAGCGATCGCGACAGTGCCGCCACCGACTCCTCTCGCGCCGGCCGCGAGCTGAACCCGAGATCTTGCTAGAGCATTTTTCGATCAGTCTGAACCGTCATTGCGAGCGCAGCGAAGCAATCCAGGGGGACTGGGTTGAACGTCTCACCCAGTCCTCCTGGATTGCTTCGTCGCTTCGCTCCTCGCAATGACGGCTTCTGCGATCCAACCTGATCGAAAAATGCTCTAACAGTCGGCTGTGCCGGTCTCTTGCCGCCACCTCTGTCATTCCGGGGCAAGCCGAAGGTCTGAGCCCGGAACCCATGAACACTGTCTCAGCAGGAAGAGCAGTGCTCCCAACCGGTCCGGCCCTATCTGGAGCGTCGTGTTCATGGGTTCCGGGCTCGGCCCAAGGGGCCGCCCCGGAATGACGGCGGCGGTTCCGGCCGATCCATCCCGACAACTGTCCACGCCGCCTACAGCAGGAAGAACAGACCGAAGCCCACGACCGTCAGCCCGCCGCCGAACAGGCTGGCGAGGCGGGCGCCGCCGGTGACGGCTCCACGTTCAGCGCTACGATGTGCACGCTCGGCATGGTCGAAACCGGCCTCGGCGCGATATTGGCCGGCGTGGAGATCGGCCGTCATCTCCGGGCCGATCGGCCGATTGCCTTCGAGCTCGATCCTGACTGCGAGGAAGACGACGAGCAGGCCGAGGAGCCCCACGCCAAACCAGCCGACGGCACGCCAGGCGAGATAGGTCAGACCGAGCAGCCCGACCGCGCATAGGACGAGGAGAACGTCACGCTCCCTGTTTCGAGGCGGCTGCATCGGCTTCTTCCCGGCTATAGCATCGGACCGAAAAGTGGAATCCGCTTTTCGGAAGAATCCGATGCGATAACAAATAGATAGATCATGTTATCGCGTCCTGTCGGACGCGCGGCGATCTAGGCGATCATCCACCGACCACAATGCCGGGCCGAGCCGCGGCCGCCAAGCACCTCAAAAACAAAGCCCGCCGCGGGTAGCGGCGGGCTTCGTCTTGACCGTTTCGGAAACGGCGCGCTCAGGAGCGGCCGGCGAGCCTGTTCCACCAGCCGCCGCGCTTCGGCCGGCTCGGATCGGCCGGGGTCAGCACGACCGCGACGGGTTCCTCGGCCGGAGCCGGGGCGGGCGCAGGCTCGGGCACTGCGGCGGGCTCGGCCGGAGCGGTTGGCTCCTCAGCAGGCTGGGCCACAGCTTCGGGCTGGGCCTCGACCGGGGCTGGGGCAGCTTCAGCAGCGGCTTCGCCACCTTCGGTGATCGGCACGACCTTCTTGCGCGAGCGGCTGCGCTTGGGTTTCTCCGCCGGAGCGACTTCGGCCGTGGCGGTCTCCGCCTCGGCTTCGACCTCCTTGGCGGCCTCGGCCTTCGGCTTGCGAGCGCGGCTGCGCTTCGGCTTCGCCGGCTCGGCGGGGGCGGCCTCTTCAGCAACCGGCTCCGGAGCGGCCTCGGCAGAGGCAGGCGACTCGATCATCGCTTCGGCAACGACCTCGACGACGCTCGGCTCGGCTGCATCCTCGCCATCCTCGTCCTCGTCGCCTTCGCCGGCCTGGCCCGCATCGAGCAGCTGGCCCTGGCCGTCGCGCTCCCCGCCACGCCGCCGACGGCGCCGACGGCGGCGGCGGCGGCTGTCACGGTCACCTTCGCCGCGTTCGCCCTGGGCTTCGCCGGCCGTCGTCTCGTTGTCGCCGGTCTCGGCGTCGAGAGCGGCAGCCTCGGCAGCAGCATCCAGCGCCTCGTCATCGACATCGGAGGCGATGGCTTCGGCCTTGAAGCTGGTCGGGATGATCCGGCCTTCATTGCCGACGAACTCGCCGCGCTCGACCTCGAAGTAGCGGGTGCCGAGCAGGTTCGGATCGGTCGAGATCGTGATCGCCACGGCGAAGCGGGTCTCGAGATCGGTCAGATGGGCGCGCTTCTGGTTAAGGACGTAGAGCGCGACCTCCGGCCGGGTGCGGACGGTGAGGTTGTGCGAGGCGCTCTTGATCAGCGTCTCCTCCAGCGCGCGCAGGATCTGCAGCGCGACGGACGGCGTCGAGCGGATCATGCCGGCGCCGGCGCAGTGCGGGCAGGGCACCGAGGAGCTCTCCAGAACGCCGGTGCGGATGCGCTGGCGCGACATCTCCAGCAGGCCGAAGGCCGAGATGCGGCCGACCTGAATGCGGGCGCGGTCGTCCTTCAGGCACTCCTTCAGCTTCTTCTCGACGGCCCGGTTGTTCCGGTTCTCCTCCATGTCGATGAAATCGATCACGATGAGACCGGCGAGGTCGCGCAGCCTGAGCTGCCTTGCGATCTCTTCCGCCGCTTCGAGATTGGTCTTGAGCGCGGTGTCCTCGATATTGTGCTCGCGGGTCGAGCGGCCCGAGTTGATGTCGATCGCGACCAGCGCTTCCGCCTGGTTGATCACCAGATAGCCGCCGGACTTCAGCGTCACCGTGTTCGAGAACATCGCGTCGAGCTGGCTCTCGACGCCGAAGCTCGCGAAGAGAGGGGTCTGCTCGCGATAGGGCTTCACGCTCTTGGCATGGCTCGGCATGAGCATGCGCATGAAGTCCTTGGCCTCGCGATAGGCCTCCTCGCCGGCGACGTGAACCTCGTCGATATCCTTGTTGTAGAGGTCGCGGATCGAGCGCTTGACGAGGTTGCCCTCCTCATAGACCAGCGCGGGGGCGACCGAGGCCAGCGTCAGCTCGCGCACGCTCTCCCACATCCGCATCAGGTATTCGTAGTCGCGCCGGATCTCGACCTTGGTGCGCGAGGCGCCGGCCGTGCGCAGGATCAGGCCCATCCCCTCCGGAACCTCGAGCTCCTGGGCGATTTCCTTGAGGCGCTTGCGGTCCTCGGCATTGGTGATCTTGCGCGAGATGCCGCCGCCCTTGCCGGTGTTCGGCATCAGCACCGAATAGCGGCCGGCGAGCGACAGATAGGTGGTGAGCGCCGCGCCCTTGTTGCCGCGCTCTTCCTTGACGACCTGGACCAGGATGATCTGGCGGCGCTTGATCACCTCCTGGATCTTGTACTGGCGGCGCGAATGGCGCTGCGGGCGTTCCGGCATGTCGTCGAGGGCGTCGCCCCCGCCGAGCTGCTCGGGAGCCTCTTCGGCCTCATCGCCGTTCTCGTCGTCTTCGGAATCCTCGTCCTCGGAGGGCTTGCGGGCCTCGGTCTCCGAAGCCTCGGAATCTTCCGTGGAAGCCGAAGTCTCATCGGCCGGGGCGGCAGCCTCGACCGTCTCGAAGGTCAGCGGCGCGGTGTTCTCGACGGCATCCTCGGTGGTCGATTCGGCAACGGCCGGAGCGAAGTACTCGCCGAAGGCCGGCGCGCCTTCGTTGACCATGGCGGCTTCCTTGCCGTCGGTCTCGACGCGCTCCCCGGCGTCCTCGCCATTCGCCTCGACCTCGGCCGAGACGGTCTCGTCGGCGGCAGCCTTCTTGGCGCGATGATCGCGGTCTCCGCCACGGCGGCGATCGCGGCGGCCGCGCTTCTCGCGGCGTTCCTCATCGCGCTCCTCGTCGCGCTCGGCGCGTGCCTCGTCCTCGATCAGCGCCTGTCGGTCGGCGACAGGGATCTGGTAATAGTCGGGGTGGATTTCCGAAAAGGCGAGGAAGCCGTGGCGGTTGCCGCCATACTCGACGAAGGCCGCCTGGAGCGACGGCTCCACGCGGGTCACCTTGGCGAGATAGATATTGCCGCGGAGCGGCTTCCGGCTGGCGGATTCGAAATCAAACTCTTCGACGCGCGATCCGCGGACCACCACGACCCGGGTCTCCTCCGGGTGGGTGGCATCGATAAGCATCTTGTTGGCCATATGAAACTTCCATTGGCGCGGTCGCCGGTGCAGGCGCGGCTACGGATGACAATCCGCCGCCGCGGGCAGGGGCGCCGCGTAGAGGCCGGAGCGAGCCGGCATGTTGCAGGAGGTGGGAAAGAGTGGCCTGGACAGGAATACGGCTCGGGACGGCTCGGGCTTGAAGCCCGGCGCGGTCCCGCAGGTTCGGACGGTTCACCTTAGGTGCTAGCGTCGTCTCTTGCCCCGTCATCTGTCCTGACCTGCGATGCGCCCGCCTGGCGGCCGGCTCATCGCGTTTGCACGCTCGCAAGACAGGGCGGGGCGCAGAACACTCGCAATCCCCATACCAACCGTCTGCGGACGATCCGTTGCGGCTATCCCGCCGCCGCTCCCGAGGGAGAAGGTGGCACAGCCTGACCGGACGCCGACGGATCGCTCGATCCGGGTGTGTCCCATGGGCAGGCTGACGGGCAGCCAATTCCATTACAGACAGGTGATGGTGATTTGCAAGTCACATGACGGCCGCATTTCGCCGACCCCGTCCCCGAGCGGTTCACGCCCTCTCCAAGAGGTGGTAACCGCCTCTTAAGATTTCACCCCCGTTATGGTTAAGCCTTGGTAATATCGAACGGGATTTTTCAGCTGTTTTCGCGCATGCGCCACGCTGTTCAGGGTTCTGAAGGTCGGCCGTCCCGCACATTCCTGCGGAGCGCCGCCCTGATCGCCTTTGCGTGCGGCCTCGCGCTCGCCTCTGGGCCGGCTCGCAGCGAGAGCAAACCGCAGAACGAGTATCCGGTCGCGACCGACGCTCGCCTCGAGCAGAGCGGCGAAAGCGTGCGTCTGACCATGACGCTGTCCGCGACGGTCGACGTGGAGGCCTGGGTGCAGGCCTCGCCCGACCGCGTCATCGTCGAGATGCCGTCGACCAATTTCCAGATCCAGGGCAATGCCAGGAAGACGGCCGGCTTCGTCAGCGCCTATCGCTACGGCCTCTTCACCGCCGACAAGGCCCGAATCATCATCGATCTCTCGCAGCCCGCCACGATCACCAGGACCGAGGTGAAGCCCGTGCGCGGCGGTTTCGGCGAGCTCACGATCGAATTGAAGAAGGCCGTGCGCGCCGATTTCCAGGCCGAGGCGGCCAAGGCTAGGAAGCCTCAGGAGACGCCGCCCTCCGTGGCTCCCGCCAAGCCCCCCGGCGAGACGCGCCGCATCGTCGTCATCGATCCCGGCCATGGCGGCATCGACCCCGGCACCATGGTTGCTTCCATCTCCGAGAAAGCGGTCGTGCTCGCTTTCGGCAAGGCGCTCAAGGAGCAGCTCGAAGCCTCCGGCCGCTATCGCGTCGTGCTGACGCGCGATGACGACCGCTTCGTCTCGCTCTCGGACAGGGTGCAGACGGGGCGCAACGAGCAGGCCGACCTGTTCATCTCGATCCATGCCGATTCGCTGATGCAGGCACAGGATGTGCGCGGAGCCACCGTCTATACCCGCTCCGAGCGGGCGACCGACGCCGAGGCGGCCAAGCTCGCCGCCAAGGAAAACGAGGCGGATGCGGCGGCAGGTCTGGAGACGCGCGAGGAAGTGCAGGATGTCGCTGGCATCCTGATGGATCTGGCGCGGCGCGAGACGCGGACCTTCACCGGTGTCTTTGCCCGCAACCTCGTCGAGAAGCTCGGCGGCTCGATCAAGATGCACAAGATCCCGCTGCGCTCGGCGCGTTTCTGGGTGCTGAGCGCGCCGGACGTGCCTTCGGTGCTGATCGAGCTCGGCTACATGTCGAGCCCGAAGGATGCCGAACTGCTCAATTCCCCCGAATGGCGCGGCAAGGCCGTGACGGCGGTGTCCGCTGCAGTCGACGACTATTTCGCGCGGGAGCGTGCCTCCGTCGGCAAGGCTGCGGAAAATCGCAACTAGAGCCTGCTGATTTTTGCGCGGAAACATCCCGTCATCCCGGGCTTGACCCGGGATCCATGCTAGAGCGCTTCCGATGAGGGTTCAGGCATGGATCCCGGATCTCCGCTTCGCTACGTCCGGGATGACCCGCGCTTCCATGAAAACGCAGCATGCTCTCGTTCCGACCCATTGTCGGATCATGCGGAATGTGGTCACAAGGCCACGGTTCCGCCATCTACGTCATGTTATAGCTCTGATTTGCGACGCGCCCCGATTTGGCGCCCGTCGGGTGGCAGAGATGGGGTCCAAGGCCTGAGATGCGGTTCATTCTGCGAATCTTCGGATGGTTGTTCGCCGCCGGTGCGATCGCCTTCGTGATCGGTGCTGCCTTGGCCGGCGGCCTGATCTGGCATTATTCGCAGGACCTGCCCGACTACGCCCAGCTCCGGAATTACGAGCCGCCGGTGATGACCCGCGTGCATGCGGGCGACGGCAGCTTGATCGCCGAATATGCCCGCGAGCGCCGCCTCTATTTGCCGATCCAGGCCGTGCCGAAGCTCGTCGTCGACGCCTATATCTCGGCCGAGGACAAGAACTTCTACAAGCATATGGGCGTCGATCCGGAAGGCCTGGTCCGCGCCGCGATCTCCAACTATCGCAACCGCAGCGCCAATCGCCGGCCGCAGGGCGCCTCGACCATTACTCAGCAGGTCGCGAAGAACTTCTTCCTGAGCCCCGAGCAGTCGATCGAGCGCAAGATCCGTGAGGCGCTCGTCGCGCTGAAGCTCGAATCGACCTATTCGAAGGACAAGATCCTCGAGCTCTACCTGAACGAGATCTATCTCGGCGCGCCGGCGCCGGGGCAGGGCAGCTACGGTATCGCCGCCGCCGCGCTGAACTATTTCGGCAAGTCGGTGCATGAGCTCAATCTGCAGGAGGCGGCTTATCTCGCCGCCCTGCCGAAGGCGCCGTCCGATCTGCATCCCTTCCGCAACCGCGACCGCGCGATCGAGCGCCGCAACTACGTGATCGACCGCATGGTCGAGAATGGCTACGTCAAGCGCGAGGTCGGCGAGGACGCGAAGAAGCAGCCGCTCGGCGTCAATCCGCGCACGGTTTCGCCGAATCAGATTGCAGCCGGTTATTTCGCCGAGGAGATCCGGCGCGAGCTTCAGGACCGTTACGGCGAGAAGAAGCTGCTCGAAGGCGGCCTGTCGGTGCGCGCCACCGTCGATCCCAAGACGCAGCTGATGGCACGCAAGGCGCTCGTCGACGGTCTCGTGCGCTTTGACGAGGCGCGCGGCTGGCGCGGCGCGATCCAGAAGCTCGATACCGGTCGCGACTGGGGCGCCGCGATTGGCGAACTGCCCGTGCTCGGCGACGTCGCGCCCTGGCGTTTGGCGGTTGTGCTCGAATCGAGCGGTGACAGCGCCAAGCTTGGCCTGCATCCGCTGCGCGACAATGCCGGCCACCTCAACAAGGAGCGCCAGACCGTCACCCTTGCCGCCGACGGCATCAAGTGGACGCGCCGCGCGCGGGTCTCGCAGGCAGTTTCGGTTGGTGATGTCGTCTATGTCGAGCCGATGGACAGCCGGCCGGGCTATGTGCGCCTGCGCCAGCTGCCCGAGGTCAACGGCGCCATCGTCGTGATGGACCCGTTCTCGGGCCGCGTCATCGCCATGGTCGGCGGCTTCTCGCATGACCAGTCGGAGTTCAACCGCGCGACGCAGGCGCTGCGCCAGCCCGGCTCCTCCTTCAAGCCCTTCGTCTACGCGACGGCGCTCGACAACGGCTACACCCCGTCGAGCATCGTGCTCGATGCGCCGATCGAGATCGACCAGGGCCCGGGCCTCGGCATGTGGCGCCCGGAGAACTACGACGGCAAGTTCACCGGGCCGCGCACGCTGCGCTACGGCATCCAGTTCTCGAAGAACCTGATGACGGTGCGCCTCGCCAAGGATGTCGGCATGCCGCTGATCGCGGAATATGCCCGCCGCTTCGGCATCTATGACGATCTGCAGCCGGTGCTGTCGATGTCGCTCGGCGCCGGCGAGACGACGGTGATGCGCATGACCGCGGGCTATTCGATGCTGGTCAATGGCGGCCGTCGCATCCGCCCGACGCTGATCGACCGCATTCAGGACCGCACCGGCACGACCATCTATCGTCACGATCAGCGCGTCTGCGAAGGCTGCAATGCCGACAAATGGGCGAACCAGTCGGAGCCGCGCCTGATCGACAACCGCGAGCAGGTGCTCGATCCGCTGACCGCCTATCAGATGGTCTCGATCCTGGAAGGCGTGGTCAACGCCGGCACGGCGACGGTGGTGAAGTCGGTCGGCAAGCCGCTCGCCGGCAAGACCGGCACGACCAACGACGCCAAGGACGTCTGGTTCGTCGGCTTCTCGCCGGACCTCGCGGTCGGCGTCTATATGGGCTTCGACAAGCCGAAGTCGCTCGGCACCTCGGCCACCGCCGGCCAGTATGCCGCGCCGATCTTCCGCGACTTCATGACGGTCGCGCTGAAGGACAAGCCGGCCACGCCGTTCCGCGTGCCCGCCGGCATCAAGCTGATCCGCGTCGATCCGAAGAGCGGCATGCGGGCTGGCGGCGAGGGCGGCATCCTCGAAGCCTTCAAGCCCGGCACCGCGCCTCCGGACAGCTATTCGGTGATCGGTGCGGCGGGTGACGGCAGCGCGCCGCTTTCCGTCGGCCCCGGTGGCGGTGGTCGCGCCATCGGCTCGGGAACCGGCGGCCTCTACTGATTTCGGAAGCTCGCGGCTTCCCTTCTCCCCTTGCGGGAGAAGGTGGCCCGAAGGGCCGGATGAGGGGTCGCGCCGGTCCGGCCAGTTTTGCAACTCTCGACGAAACCGCCCAGACCTGCGCGACCCCTCACCCTAACCCTCTCCCGCAAGGGGAGAGGGGACCTGTGGTGCTTCACAGGCTTGCCTCAAGGGCGTTTACACCCGGCGCATTCACCCCTATCTCAGCGCTCGAACACAGAGCTCACAAGGACGTTTCGACGGAATCATGCGCCCCGAAATCCAGACGCAACTCGATAACGCCAAGCAGTCGATCGGACTGCTGAGGAGGCATCTTTGACTGGGATCAAGCCCAGCGCCGCCTAGCGGAACTCAACGCCCTCTCCGAGGGACCCGATTTCTGGAACGATGCCGAAGCCGCGCAGAAGCTGATGCGCGAGCGCACTTCGCTGGAGACCCAGATCGAGGGCATCACCAAGCTCGAGCGCGATCTCGACGATGCGCTGACGCTGATCGAACTCGGCGAGATGGAGGAGGATGACGCCACCGTCACCGAGGGCGAGCAGGCGATCAAGGCTATTCAGGACGAAGCAGCTCGCCTTCAGGTCGAGACCCTGCTCTCGGGCGAAGCCGACATGCTCGACACCTATATCGAGATTCATCCCGGCGCGGGCGGCACCGAGAGCCAGGACTGGGCCGAGATGCTGCTGCGCATGTACCGGCGCTGGGGTGAGCGGCGGAAGTTCAAGGTCGAGACGCTCGAATACCAGGACGGCGATACCGCCGGGATCAAATCGGCGACGCTCCAGTTCAAGGGCCACAACGCCTATGGCTGGCTGAAGACGGAATCCGGTGTGCACCGGCTCGTCCGTATCTCGCCTTTCGATTCCAACGCCAGACGCCAGACCTCGTTTGCATCAGTCTGGGTCTATCCCGTCGTCGACGACCGCATCGTCATCGACGTGAAGGAGTCGGACTGCCGGATCGACACCTACCGCGCCCAGGGTGCCGGCGGTCAGCACATCAATACGACCGATTCGGCGGTGCGCATCACGCATATTCCGAGCGGTATCGCAGTGGCCTGTCAGCAGGAACGCTCGCAGCACAAGAACCGGGCCAAGGCCTGGGAGATGCTGCGCGCACGTCTCTACGAGGTCGAGCTGAAGAAGCGCGAAGAGAAGGCCAATGCCGAGCAGGCTTCCAAAACCGATATCGGCTGGGGCCACCAGATCCGTTCCTATGTGCTGCAGCCCTATCAGCTGGTGAAGGACCTGCGCACCGGCGTGAGCTCGACGGCTCCCTCGGACGTGCTCGACGGCGATCTCGATCCCTTCATGGAGGCGTCGCTGGCCCAGCGCGTCTACGGCACGGAAGTCGAGGTCGAGGACATCGACTAGGAAGCTGCCGGCTTCCTACCGGAACCGCGCCGTCATCCCGGGCTTGACCCGGGATCCATGCCGTAGCGGTGTCCATCGAGGTTCAGGCATGGATCCCGGCTCTCCGCTTCGCTCCGGCCGGGATGACAGCGTTCCCCCTGAAGCAGAAAAAGCCGCGCGGGTTGCGCGGCTTTTTTGTTGGGGCGGCGTCTCAGAGCGCGCTGGCGAGGAGCTTGCCGCCGGCACGCAGGAAGCGCGTGGGATCGACCGGCTCGTCGTTGATTCGGGTCTCGTAGTGCAGATGCGGGCCGGTCGAGCGGCCGGTCGAGCCGACCCGGCCGAGAACCGAACCTGTCTTCACGATCTGCCCGACCGAGACCGAGATCGCCGACATATGGGCGTAGCGCGTGCTCAGGCCGTTGGCGTGCTCGACTTCCACCATGTTGCCGTAGCCGCCATTGTACTCAGCCGCGACGACCTTGCCGGGCGCCGTGGCGAGGATCGAGGAGCCCGTCTCGGCGCGGAAGTCGACGCCCGTATGCATGGCGAGGCCGCGGGTGAAGGGGTCGGTCCGGTAGCCGAAATTGGAGGTGAAATCGTGGTCGCCGGCCATCGGCCGGGCGAGGGGGAGCTGATCGATCACACCGCGCAGGCGCATGACCGAGGCCATGCGCGGCTGCAAGGCGGTCAGCGTCGCCTCGAAGGGGCCGGCGGCGGGATCGAGATTGACCGGGACGAACGGACCACCGACGCCCCCTGCATTGCCCGGAGGCGTGAGCCGCTCGGCGTCGAGGCCGGTTTCCGCCAAGGCGCTACGCAGCCGCTTCTGGGTCGCGGCCAGTGTCTCGTCCATATCCTTCAGCACGGCGATCTGCGCGTCGGACGTGCTGGCCATGGCCTTGTCGAGCCGGGTCAGCGTCGCTTCGACGCGCTTCGCAGGCGGCTCGGCCGGTGCCTCGCCTGACTGCCAGCCATTGGCGGCATTGGCCTCGGCGCCACGCAGCGGCGGCGCTTCCGGGGCCGGCATCGGCTTGCTCGGCATGATCGGCGCGAAGCTCGTGACGCCGGAGGCGCGGATCGGCTCGCCCGGCTTGATGACGTTCGCGCGCAGCGGCAGCTTCACGGCCGGCGCGAGGCCGTTGGATTGAAGCGTGTCGGCGAGGGCGGTGACGAGCGACTGGCGCGATTCGAGTTCCGCCTGCCGGGTAGCAAGCTCGTCGACGCGGGATTCGACACCGTCCTGGTCGAGCAGGGCGCGGCTGGCATAGCGGTCGATATCGGCGCGCAGGGCGGCGATCCGATCTTCATAGGCATATTGCCGGGTGGTTTCGCGGGCGATCAGCCGGGCGGCGAGGTCGTCCCGGCTGAGGATGTACCAGCCGGCGCCACCGGTGCAGGCCGTGGTCAGGGTAAGCCAGGCAAGCCCGGCGAGCATCGTCGAGCGGCGGATTGTGTAGGTCTTGTGGGTGACCAGGCCGACGGTCGAGAGAGCGGGACCCGTTTGTGGCTGATGATGCATACGCGGAACCGGAAAGAACGCTGCCGATGCCGCGATTAGAGATCGTTAGGGTTAATCTTTCGCAAACTCGGACGGTGCCGGCTCACAAGGCCTGTGCGGCCGCCAGCACGTCCTCGGCATGGCCGGCGACCTTGACCTTGCGCCAGATGCGGGCCAGGCGGCCGTCAGTGTCGATCAGGAAAGTCGACCGTTCGATCCCCATGAACTTGCGGCCGTACAGGCTCTTCTCGACCCAGATGCCGTAGGCCGAAGCAAGCTTCTGCTCCTCATCCGCCAGCAGCGCGAAGTCCAGCTCGTATTTGCGCTTGAAATTGCCGTGACGTTGCACGGAATCCGGCGAGACGCCGATGATCTCGGTGCCGCAATCCGCGAAGGCCTGGCGCAGGCGGTTGAAGGCGATCGCCTCCTCGGTGCAGGCCGGGGTGTTGTCCTTCGGATAGGCGTAGAGAACGACTTTCCGGCCGCGCAGCCCGGACAGGCTGACCTCGCCGCCGCCGTCGCGCGGCAGCCTGAAATCGGGGGCTGGATTACCTTCCTGCAATGTCATGGCCGCTGCCTTCCTTTCGTCGCCTTCTCGCTGCATGGACCGCGGAACACTGCAAGGCAGGCCGGCGATACCATCGGTCAGCGAAGCATGCGGCATGTCCTTTCCGGATTGCCGAATCGCTTCGTCTGGCCTCATCGACATGCATGCCGTCTGGCGGGATTGCGGCAAGAGGCGAACAGACGCACTCTGCTGGCAGGCCGATGCCCGGCGCCGAAAAGGACCATGCGGATCTTGGCGGACGAGGAAGTAGGGGCCACGGCTTCGGGGCGTGCTGAAACGCAAGCCGAGCGCGAAGCCTGTGAAGTCGAGATCGTGAAGCGCGGCGCAAAAGCCGGCCTCGCGACGATCTGCGTCGCGATCACGGTGGCCGTCGTGGTTCTGGCGTGCGCTGCGGTCACGCTTCTGGCGACCGGGATCATCCCGTTGTCGGGCCTCGAGGGGCGCATTTCCGCAGCGATCGAGGAGCGTCTGGGGCCGGGTTGGAAGGTCGAGGCCGCATCGGCGGAGCTCAGCCGGACCGATGGACATTCGCAGCTCAAGGTTCGCCAGGTTCTGTTCCGCCATGCCAGCGGCGCCATCATCCGCGCGCCTGAAGCGGTTCTCGGCTACGAGCCGCTCGCGCTGCTCAAGGGCGATATCCGGCTGGTTTCGGTCGATCTGCGCGGCGTGAATGTCCGCCTCGGCGTCAACAAGGAAGGCGTCCTCGTCGTCAGTGCCGATTCGGCGCCCGCCGAGACACCGCCGACACCGGCGCTGCCGGATGCCGCGCAATGGAACGCCTTCACCGGCATCATGGGCGCGATCTCGATGCTGGCGCGCGGCGACGGGTTGCTCGGTTCGCTGGAAACCGCCGGCATGAACGGTGCCCGCCTGGCGCTCGTCGATCCGGACGGTCAGCAGAAGGCCGGCCTCGAGGATGTCGAGATCAGACTCACCCGCTCGGGCGAGCGCGGCACCCGGCTGACGATGAAGGGGCGTACCGGCCAGCGCTGGAAGGACATCGCCATTGATCTGTCGACGGAGGCTGACGGCACACAGCGGGCCGACATCAACATCCTGCGCTTCGAGCCGGCGGAGATCGTGGCGCTGGCTTTGGGGACAGGGGTGAGCCTGGAAGGCCTGCCGCTCCAGGGGAAGGCGACGCTCCTCCAGACGCCGGACGGGCGCAAGTCGATCACCGCGCAGATCGATGTCCACGCCGGACGCGTCCGCTTCCCGGACAGCCCGATGCCACCGCTGGCGGTCGATGCCGTCCATCTCGAACTGGCCAGTGGCGCCGACCTGACGCAGCTCGACATCCAGAAGGCCGAGTTCAAGGCTGGTGCGACGCAGCTGACCGCGACCGGCTCGCTGCGCGCCGACAACGGGGCCTGGCGACTTGCCATCGACGCCGGCGGGCAGCTCGCTGGCCTCGATGCCACGGATGCCGCCGTTCGGATCGATAGCCTCAAGGCAGCAGTCAAGATCGACCCGGCCAACGGTGCGGTGACGATCGAGCAGGCGGCGATCCGCGGACCAGCCGCGACCGTCGACATGACGGCCTATATCCAGCAGCAGGGCGAATCTCCGCTGCAGCGCTTCGCGATCAAGGCGAGCGATTCCGATGTGCGTGCGCTGCTTGCGATCTGGCCGGAGTTCACCTCGCCCCAGGTGCACCAGACCTTGCACCACCAGCTCGCAGCCGGCCGGATGAAGTCGCTGTCCGTCGCTCTCGACCTGCCGGCGGCGGATCATGCCCGCCTGATTCGAGGTCACGGACTGCCCGACGGCGCCCTTACTGTGCTGATCGATGCCAATCAGGTCCGCTATCTGCCCGATCCCGGCCTGCCGCCGCTGGCGGATGCGACTGTCACCGGCAAGGTGACGGGACGGACCGTGCAACTGGCGATCGGCAATGCCACCGCCGAACTCGGCAATGGACGGCAGCTGCAGCTCGGCGAAGGCAGCTTCGCCATGCCCGACTACGCCGTGCACCGGGCCCCGGCCCGCATCGGTTTTCGTTCGCAGGGCTCGATGGATGCGCTGGCCGCGCTCTTCGCCTTCCCGGCGCTCAAGGATTTCAATCTGGGCCAGATCGATCCGGGCGCCATCAAGGGTACGAGTGATCTCAAGGTCGCTATAACCTTGCCGCTCGCGAACGACCTGAAGCCGGATGAAGTCACGGTAACCGCCTCGGGCACGCTGACGAATGTCAGCTCGGATACGCTTCTGGGCACGGAGAAGCTCGAAGGCGGCAATCTTTCCGTCAATGTCGATCGCAACGGTCTCTCTCTGAAGGGCGATGCCCGCATCGGCGGCGACAAGGGCACCATCGAATTGAAGCAGAACGGCAAGGGGCAGGGCGAAGCCACCCTGCAACTCAGCCTCGACGCCGCGGCTCGGCAGCGGCGTGGCTTCGGTGCGGATTCAGGCATTTCGGGCACGCTTCCCGTGAAGGTCACGAAGGTTCTCGGCAAGGCTGGCGATGGGCCGCCGCGCGTCGAGATCGATCTGACCAAGGTGGGGCTCGAGGGAGTCGTTCCGGGTCTGAGCAAGCCGGCCGGCCGCGCAGGCAAGATCAGCTTCCTCTACGTCTCCAGTCCTGACGGGCCGGATCTGGAGGACTTCACGCTCGATGCGGCCCCCGCCCTGATCAAGGGGCGGGTAGAGCTGAACAGGCAGAACGGCCTCGATGCCGCCAATCTCTCGCAGTTCCGGATCTCTCCCGGCGACAATCTGAAGCTCGACGCGAAGCGGGACGGCAACGTCACCAAGCTCGCGGTGCGCGGCGCCGTCGCGGATCTGCGCCCCTTCATCAAGGATATCCAGGGCGCAGCCCCTTCGTCCAAGGGCGGAGACAAGGCGGGGTCCAAGGATGGAGACTACGACATCGATCTCGATGTGCCGATCCTGACCGGCTTCAACAACGAGGCCATTACCAACGGCACGCTCAAGCTCTCCAAGCGGGGCGGCGAGGTGCGGTCGGCAAACTTCCAGGGGCGGATCGGCAAGGCCGATGTGACGGCGCGCCAAGGCCGGCAGGGTGAGCGCCTCGTCGTTCAATCCGAGAATGGCGGCTCGCTCCTGCGCTTCCTCGATCTCTACAACCGGGCCCATGGCGGCGATCTCGTCTTGACCATGGGCTCGGGAGCAAGCCAGAGCGGCGATCTGACGTTTCGGAACTTCATCGTGCGCGACGAGCCGGCTCTGCGTCGCGTGGTCGGTGCTCAATCCGCAAACGCCTTCTCGGGAGATCGCGCCGAGGAGCAGCGTATCGATACCTCCGAGGTCGCCTTCACCAAGCTCAAGGCGGAGTTCACCCGTTCGACCAGCCGGCTCGACGTTTCCGAGATGGTGATCTGGGGCCAGCAGGTCGGCTTCACCCTGCAGGGCCATGTCGATTACGGGCGTGACCGGGTCGATATCGGCGGCACCTTCGTGCCGGGGTACGCCTTCAATAACGCCTTCGCCCAGGTGCCGGTGGTCGGCGCCCTGCTTGGCGGCGGCAGCCAGTATGGCGGTCTGTTCGCCGTGAACTTCCGGATTTCGGGCCCGGCGAGCGCGCCGACCATGACGATCAACCCGCTCTCGGCGATCGCACCCGGGATCCTGCGCCGCTTCGTCGATCCGCTCGGCGGCGCGCCGGCACAGCGCCCGCTCCAGCCTAGCCAGGCGCAGCCGCGCTGAGGCGGCCGCGTCCGCCTGCCTTAGGTCACCGCCGTCATTCCAGGGCAGGCCGAAGGCCTGAGCCCGGAACCCATGAACACCGTCTCAGCAGGAAGAGTGCTCCGAGCCGGTCCGGCCCTCTCTGGAGCGTCGTGTTCATGGGTTCCGGGCTCGGCCCAAGGGCCGCCCCGGAATGACGGCGTTGTTCCGTGCAAAGACTCGAGCCTCGCCGCCGCGACGGCGGCCTATTCCGGCCGTAGCAGCACGTGCTTCTTCTTGCCGAAGGAAAGCTTGACCACGCCTTCCGACGACAGGTCGCCGAGGCTGAGTATCGCGCGCTCGTCGGACACCACCGCATCGTTGACGCGCAACCCGCCCGCCTTGACCTGACGGCGGGCCTCGCCCGTCGAGGGCACGAGCCCAGCCTTGACGAAGGCGGTCAACACGCCGAGCCCGGGCTCGATCTCGCCACGGGCGATCGCGACACTCGGCAGGTCCGCAGCGAGCTCGCCTTCCTCGAAGGTTTTGCGCGCCGTCTCGGCGGCAGCCTCGGCGGCCTCGCGGCCGTGCAGCAGGGCCGTCACCTCGGTTGCCAGCACCTTCTTGGCGTCGTTGATCTCGGCGCCGCCCAGGGCTGCGAGCTTGGCGATCTCCGCCATCGGCAGCGTGGTGTAGAGCTTCAGGAAGCGCTCGACATCGGCGTCCTCGGTGTTGCGCCAGTACTGCCAGAACTCATAGGGACTCATCAGGTCGTCATTGAGCCAGACAGCCCCGGAAGCGGTCTTGCCCATCTTGCCGCCGGAGGCCGTGGTCAGCAACGGCGAGGTCAGGGCGTAGAGCTGGACATTCGCCATGCGGTGGCCGAGGTCGATGCCGTTGACGATATTGCCCCACTGATCGGAGCCGCCCATCTGCAGGATGCAGCCGGTGCGCTTGTTGAGCTCGACGAAGTCGTAGGCCTGGAGGATCATGTAGTTGAATTCCAGGAAGGACAGCGACTGCTCGCGGTCGAGCCGCATCTTCACGCTGTCGAAGGACAGCATGCGGTTGACCGAGAAATGGCGGCCGACATCGCGTAGGAATTCGAGGTAGTTCAGCCCCAGCAGCCAGTCGGCGTTATTCATCATCGTCGCCGGGCCGTCGAAGTCGAGATAGCGCGCGAAGACGCGCTTGATGCCCAGCAGATTGCGCTCGATGTCCGCGACCGTCAGCAGCTTGCGCGATTCCTCCTTGAAGGAGGGGTCGCCGACCATCGAGGTGCCGCCGCCCATCAGCGCGATCGGCTTGTGCCCGGTCGCCTGCATCCAGTGCAGCATCATGATCTGGATCAGCGAGCCGGCATGGAGCGAGCTCGCCGTCGCGTCGAAGCCGATATAGGCGCTGATCGGCCCCTTCAGCGCAGCCGCATCCAGCCCTTCCGGATCGGAGATCTGATGGACGTAGCCGCGCTCCGAGAGGGTGCGAAGCAGGTCGGATTTGAAGGTGGTCATGGCAGCTGCGATCTGGCGTTTGTCGGTCCGCCGTCGTCTAGAGCATGTTCCGCCAAAGTGGAAACCGCTTTTGCGGCAAAAGCACCTCCGGGCTCACCCGGGCACGCGGCTGAGCCACAGCCCTGAAGGGTCGCAAGGGCGCGGTGGGTCGACGAGTTCGCGCGACAATCCGAGATCGCAAAGCGCACGATCGTCCAGCGTCGCGAGATAGCGCTGCGCTCGGGCGGCGGCGAAGGCGCGCTGCCAGGCCGCCAGCCAGCCGAGTAAGGGGGAAGCGCCGCTCTGCGGGGCGAGCGGTGGCGTTTGCGACAGGCAAGTCATGATCCGATCCTCGGAAAGGCGGGCGATGGCGCCCGCTGATGTGAGTTCGAATCTGGACGAGCCGCGGCGCCGTCACAAAGCGGAAGATTGTCACCTGCCATAAACACAGCTTATGCTTCGACATGCCCGCGCAGCCGCCGCCACCAAAGCTTCCACCTCTTGCAGCGGTCCGCGTCTTCGAGGCTGCGGCACGCCACCAGAACTTCACCCGCGCCGCCGAAGAGCTCGGCATGACGCAGGCCGCGGTGAGCTATCAGATCCGGCTGCTGGAGGACCGTGTCGGCGCGCCGCTGTTCGTGCGCCAGCCGCGCCAGGTCGTGCTGACGGCGATTGGCCAACGGCTCGCCGGACCGGTGGCGAAAGCGCTCGCCGATATCGGCACAGTGTTTCGGAACCTCTGCGAGGAGAACCAGACGGTCCTGACGATCTCGTCGCTCCAGACGATGGCGATCAACTGGCTCTCTCCGCGTCTTGCCCAGTTCCAGATCGAGAACCCGCAATTCGAGGTGCGGGTGGGAACGACGGAGCATCTCGTCGATTTCGCGACGGAATCGGTCGATCTAGCCCTACGCTACGGGCTCGGCGACTGGCCCGGACTGGTGGCGGACAAGCTTTTCGCATGCCACTTCGCGCCGCTGTGCACCCCGGAGCTGCGCGAGCGGCTGCAATTGCGTGAGCCCGCGGATCTGCTCCGCGCACCACTGCTCAGCCCCGGCGATGATTTCTGGAAGATCTGGTTCGCCGATATCGGCATCGACGCACCTAAACTCGGTGGCAGATCGACGATGGCGCTGCAGATGCAGGCCATGAACATCCAGGCTGCGCTGCGCGGACATGGTGTCGCGATGGCCGTACCGGAGCTTTTCGCCTACGATATCGCGGCGGGTCGGCTCGTCTTCGCCGTGAACCATGTCGTCCGCGACGAGCGGGCCTACTGGATCGTCTATCCCCGCGAACGCCAGCGCGAGCGCAAGATCAGGCTATTCCGCGATTGGGCGTTGGCGGAGGCGAGGGCAGCCTGCATGAAGTTGCCTGTCCGCGGTGGGAGCCGGGACGTCACCGCCCCGGCCGTCTGATCGTCAGGATCAGGCCTGTTCCTGCTCGGACTTGAGGATCTCGGGGCCGACCTTGCGGTCGAGATAGACGCCGACCTGCTCCATGAGCTGCTCGACGCGGCCGTCGAAGAAGTGGTTGGCGCCGTCGACGACGGCGTGCTCGATCTGGATGCCCTTCTGGGTCTTCACCTTCTCGATCACCGCCATGACCTCCTTGACCGGAGCGACGCGGTCCTCCGAGCCGTGGACGAACAGGCCCGAGGACGGGCAGGGCGCCAGGAACGAGAAATCGTAGCGGTTCGCCATCGCCGCGATCGACAGGAAGCCTTCGATCTCCGGGCGGCGCATCAGCAGCTGCATGCCGATCCAGGCGCCGAAGGAGACGCCGGCGATCCAGCAGCTCTTGGCCTCTGGGTTGAGCGCCTGCATCCAGTCGAGCGCGGCAGCGGCGTCCGAGAGTTCGCCGGCGCCGTGGTCGAACTGGCCCTGGCTGCGGCCGACGCCGCGGAAATTGAAGCGCAGCGCCGAGAAGCCGCGGTTCACGAAGGTGTAGAACAGGTTGTAGACGATCTGGTTGTTCATCGTCCCGCCGAACTGCGGGTGCGGGTGCAGGATGATCGCCAGCGGCGCACCGCGCTTCTTGGCGGGCTGGTAGCGGCCCTCGATACGGCCTGCGGGCCCGTTGAAGATTACCTCTGGCATCGTCTCACCGCTTCTTGCGGCAGCACCGGCTTGAGCGGGCAGAAAGCGGGCGCATGCCTGCTCGAAACCCGGCCACCCTTGACGGCGCCACCATGCGCGCCCTAGATGAAGGGCGCTTAGAATAGTTCTAACAGCCGTGAACAAGTCGGGAACAAAACGATGGATCGCCTGAGCGAACCGCGTTTCGACCGTTCCGGCCGGTTCGGATGGGCGGCTATAGCACGGCGCACAGGTGCGATTTCAAGCATTTCGTATCGACGAGCCAGGCAATGATGATGGAGGAGGCAGGATCGTGACGGCGGGACGCGCCTATCTCGACCACAACGCCACCACCCCGGTCCGACCGGAGGTGATGGATGCGGTCGCACATGCGCTTTCGCTGCCGGGCAATCCGTCCTCCGTCCATGGTGAGGGTCGGGCTGCGCGCGGCGCGCTGGAGCGGGCGCGCGAGCAGGTCGCAGCGCTCGTCGGGGCCAAGGCTTCGAATGTCGTGTTCACCAGCGGCGGCACCGAGGCCAATGTCACGGTGCTTTCGCCCAGCCTGATGGATTGCGATGGAGGCCGCGACTGCGTTCGTACGCCTGCTACGCTTTTGCTCCACAGCGCGAGCGAGCATGCCTGTGTACGCGACGGGCACCGTTTCCCGGCCGGGGCGGCCGAGGCGATCCCGGTCGACGGGAACGGTCTGCTCGATCTCGCCTGGCTCGACGAACGGCTCGCACGCTTCGTGGCGGATCACCCCGGCGCACGGGCGCTGGTCTCGATCCATCTCGCCAACAACGAAACCGGAGTCATCCAGCCGATCACCGAGGCGGCCGAGATCGTGCATCGCCATGGCGGCCTGCTGCACAGCGACGCCGTGCAGGCGGCCGGCAAGATCGCAATCGACATCATGGCGCTGGGCGCCGACGTGCTGACGCTCTCGGCGCATAAGATCGGCGGGCCGAAGGGCGTCGGCGCCATCATCTTCCGCACCGGCGCACTCGAACTCGCCGACAAGCCGATGCGCGGCGGCGGGCAGGAGCGCGGCTGGCGCGCCGGAACCGAAAACCTGCCGGGAATCATCGGCTTCGGCGCAGCGGCTGAAGTCGCGCGCAAGCTTCTGACTGATGAAGCGGAGCGGCTTGCACGCCTGCGTGACCGGCTGGAAGCAGGGCTGGCGGCTCTCTCGCCGGAGACGGCAATTTTCGGCCAGGCGGCACCGCGCCTGCCCAACACCAGCGCCTTCGCGACGCCGGGCCTCAAGGCCGAGACCGTGCTGATCAAGCTCGATCTGGCCGGGGCCGCGCTGTCCTCGGGTTCGGCCTGCTCTTCGGGCAAGGTCAAGCGCTCGCATGTGCTCGACGCAATGAAAATCGATCCCGCCATGAGCGCGGGGGCCTTGCGGGCCTCGCTCGGATGGACCACCTGCGAGGCGGATATCGATCTTTTCCTCGCGGCCTACGGCAAGCTCGTGGCCGCGGATACCGATCGGAACGCCCGGGCTGCCGCCTGAGCGTTCCGCAACACGAAGACTGAACCGGCGGGCCTTGAACCCGCGACAGGAGACTGAACATGGCAGCGGTCCAGGAGACCATCGATCAGGTCAAGTCGATCGACGTGACCGAGTACAAATACGGCTTCGTCACGGAGCTCGAGGTCGAGAAGCCGGCCAAGGGCCTCACCGAGGACACGGTCCGCTATATCTCGGCCCGCAAGAACGAGCCGGAATGGATGCTGGAGTGGCGGCTCGATGCCTTCCGCCGCTGGAAGACCATGACGGAGCCGGTCTGGTCGCGCGTGCAGTATCCGCCGATCGACTATCAGGACCTGTATTATTATGCGGCGCCGAAGAAGGGCGCTTCGCCGAAGTCCCTCGACGAGGTCGATCCGGCGATTCTCGACACCTACAAGAAGCTCGGCATTCCGCTGCGCGAGCAGGAAATCCTCGCCGGCGTCACGCCGGAGAACCGCGTCGCGGTCGATGCGGTGTTCGATTCCGTCTCGGTGGTGACGACCTTCAAGGAGGAGCTCGCCAAGGCGGGCGTGATCTTCTGCTCGATCTCGGAAGCGATCCAGGAGCATCCGGAGCTGGTGAAGAAGTACCTCGCGACCGTGGTCCCGGTGACGGACAACTACTTCGCCACGCTCAACAGCGCGGTCTTCACCGACGGGTCCTTCGTCTACATCCCCAAGGGCGTGCGCTGCCCGATGGAGCTCTCGACCTACTTCCGCATCAACGAGCAGAACACCGGCCAGTTCGAGCGCACGCTGATCATCGCCGACGAGGGCGCCTATGTCAGCTATCTCGAAGGCTGCACGGCGCCGAAGCGCGACGAGAACCAGCTCCACGCCGCCGTGGTCGAGCTGATCGCGCTCGACGATGCCGAGATCAAGTACTCGACCGTGCAGAACTGGTTCCCCGGCGATGCCGAGGGCAAGGGCGGCATCTACAATTTCGTGACCAAGCGCGGCGACTGCCGCGGCAAGCACGCGAAGATTTCGTGGACCCAGGTCGAGACCGGCTCGGCGATCACCTGGAAATACCCGTCCTGCATCCTGCGCGGCGACGGCTCGCGCGGCGAGTTCTACTCGATCGCGGTGTCGAACGGCATGCAGCAGGTCGATTCCGGCACCAAGATGATCCATCTCGGCAAGAACACGACCTCGAAGATCATCGCCAAGGGCATCGCCGCCGGCAAGTCGGACTCGACCTATCGCGGCCTGGTCTCGGCCCACCGCAAGGCGACCGGCGCGCGCAATTTCACCAACTGCGACTCGCTGCTGATCGGCGACCAGTGCGGCGCGCACACCATCCCCTATATCGAGGCCAAGACCGCGACCGCGATCTTCGAACACGAGGCCACGACCTCGAAGATCGGCGAGGACCAGCTCTTCTACTGCCAGCAGCGCGGCCTCTCCGAGGAGGAAGCGGTGGCGCTGATCGTCAACGGCTTCGTCAAGGAGGTGCTGCAGCAGCTCCCGATGGAGTTTGCCGTCGAGGCGCAGAAGCTGATCACGATCTCGCTGGAAGGCTCGGTCGGCTGAGACCCGTCATGGTCGGGCTTGTCCCGACCATCCACGTCTTTCTTTCGAATGCTCAAGTCGTGGATGCTCGGCACAGGGCCGAGCATGACGCGACAGAACACTGGACACGAACATGCTCGAAATCCGCAATCTGGTCGTCAAGATCGCCGACGAAGACAAGCAGATCATCAACGGCCTCAACCTCACCGTGAACGACGGCGAGGTCGCCGCCATCATGGGGCCGAACGGCTCCGGCAAGTCGACGCTCTCCTATGTCATCGCCGGCAAGGAGGACTATGAGGTTCTCGACGGCGAGATCCTGCTCAATGGCGAGAACGTGCTGGAAATGGAGGCCGATGCCCGCGCCGCCGCCGGCATCTTCCTCGCGTTCCAGTACCCGCTGGAGATCCCTGGCGTCGCCACCATGACTTTCCTGAAGGCGGCGATGAACGCCCAGCGCAAGGCGCGTGGGCAGGACGAGCTGCTGACGCCGGACTTCATCAAGCAGGTCAACGCCGCCGCCGACAAGCTCAGCATCGCCAGGGATATGCTGCGCCGGCCGCTCAATGTCGGCTTCTCGGGCGGTGAGAAGAAGCGCATGGAAATCCTTCAGATGGCTCTGCTTTCGCCGTCCATGTGCATCCTCGACGAGACCGATTCCGGCCTCGACATCGACGCGCTGCGCATCGTTGCCGAGGGCGTCAACGCGCTGCGCGACAAGAGCCGCGGCTTCCTCGTCATCACCCACTATCAGCGCCTGCTCGATCACATCGTGCCAGACACCGTCCACGTCATGTCGCAGGGCAAGATCGTGAGGACGGGCGGCAAGGAGCTGGCTCTGGAGCTCGAGAAGAGCGGCTATGCCTCCTATGGGGAGGCGGCGTAATGGCTATCGTCACCCCGCTGAAGACGGCGGCTGAGCAGCAGCTCATCCAGCAATATGCCGACAGCAAGGCCGAGCTGCCGGGTGGCCCGGCCGTGCGCAAGCTGCGCGAGGACGCCTTCGCCGGCTTCGAGGCCAAGGGCCTGCCGCATCGCCGGCTCGAATCCTGGCGCTATACCGATCTGCGCACGCTGCTGCGTGAGGCGCGTCCGCTCGCTGACAGCGCGGCTGCCACCGAGGCAGTGAAGGCACGGCTTGGCGAGCTGCAGCTCGACGGCCTGCGCCTCGTGCTGGTCGACGGCGCCTTCGCGCCGGAGCTGTCTACGCTCGACGCGATCCCCGAGGGCGTCTCGGTGCAGTCGCTCGCCGATGCGCTGGTCTCGCCGCGCGAGGACCTGACCCGCATCCTCGCCGGCCCCTCGGTCGGCAACGACGACACCGGCCTGATGCTCAACACCGCGCTGATGCGCGACGGTGTCTTCGTCGAGATCGCCGAGGGCGTCGAGCTCGAGCAGCCCGTCGTGATCGTCTCGCTGGTTTCGGGTGAGGAAGAGCAGGCGGTGTTCCATCGCTCGGTCGTGCTCGCCGGCAAGGGCGCCAAGGGCACGATCGTCGAGGTCAGCGAAGCGGCGGGCTCCGCCGCGCAGCAGATCAGTGGCGCCATCGTCTTCGAGACCGGCGACGAGAGCGAGATCCAGCATATCCGCCTCGTCACGCGGCAGGCTGCCGCGAGCGTGCAGGTGCAGAGCCTGCTGGCTACGGTTGGCGCCCACGCCAAGTTCGACTCCTTCGCGCTCGTCGCCAAGGCGGGCACGCTGCGTCAGCAGCATTTCATTCGCTTCGCCGGCGAGCACAGCGAGATCGGCCTGCGCGGCGTCAACCTGCTCGGCGGCTCGGAGCATTCGGACGTCACGCTGATCGTCGATCATGAGGTGCCGCACGGCACGAGCCGCGAGCTGTTCAAGACGATCGCTGGCGGCGAGGCTTCCGGCGTCTTCCAGGGCAAGGTCATCGTGCGCCCGCATGCGCAGAAGACCGATGGCAGCATGAAGAGCAACGCGCTGCTGCTGAACGACGGCGCCGCGATGTTCAACAAGCCGGAGCTCGAGATCTTCGCCGACGACGTCGTCTGCGGCCACGGCGCCACCGTCGCGCAGATCGACGGCGACCAGCTCTTCTACCTGATGGCGCGCGGCCTGCCGCGGCCGCAGGCCGAGGCGCTGGTGCTGCAGGCCTTCGCTGGCGAGGTGGCCGAGTTCATCGCCGACGAGACCGTGCGCGATCTGGTGATGGCCGAGGTCGAGGCCTGGCTTCAGGCCCGCGAGGCCGCTTCCGAGGTGAGCACCGTCTGATGCCCTACATCAATCTCCAGATCACCAAGGGCGCGACGCGCGAGCAGAAGGCGCAGATCGTCAAGGAGTTCACCGAGACGCTGGTGCGCGTGCTCGGCAAGAACCCGCAGAATACCCATATTGTGATCCAGGAGATCGAGCGAGAGCATTGGGGGCATGCCGGCGCGCTCGTCGCCGACCGGCAGCCCGGTACCGGAAAGGCGTGAGGATGAACGCGGTCACCGGCCAGCCCGTGCTGAAGCCCTATGACGTCGAGACCGTCAGGCGGGATTTCCCGATCCTGTCGCGCGAGGTCTATGGCAAGCCGCTCGTCTATCTCGACAACGCTGCCTCGGCGCAGAAGCCCGAGGTGGTGATCGAGGCGATGACGAAGCTGATGCGCGAGGACTATTCCAACGTCCATCGCGGCCTGCACTATCTCGCGAACGCTTCGACCGAAGCCTATGAGGCGGCACGCGAAAGTGCGCGCCGCTTCCTCAATGCCAAGCATCTCGAAGAAATCATCTTCACGCGCTCCTCGACCGGGGCGTTGAACACGGTCGCTTCCTCGCTCGGGCGCCACCTGAACATCGGCGAGGGCGACGAGATCCTCGTCTCGATCCTCGAGCATCACTCGAACATCGTGCCCTGGCATTACTGGCGCGAGCGCCATGGCGCCGTGCTGAAATGGGCGCCGATCGACGAGGACGGCAACTTCCTCATCGAGGAATTCGAGAAGCTGATCTCGCCGCGGACCAAGGTGGTGTCGCTGACGCATATGTCGAACGCGACCGGCACCATCGTTCCGATAGCCGAAGTGGCGAAGGTCTGCCGGGCCCATGGCATCCCGCTCGTCGTCGACGGCAGCCAGGGCGCGGTGCATCTGCCGGTCGACGTGCAGGCGCTGGGTTGCGATTTCTACGCCTTCACCGGCCACAAGACCTATGGGCCGACCGGCTCCGGTATCCTCTGGGGCCGCAAGGAGTGGCTCGACAAGCTGCCGCCCTATGAAGGCGGCGGCGAGATGATCGTCACCGTGACCGAGGATACGGTGACCTATAACGACCCGCCGCATCGCTTCGAGGCCGGCACGCCGGCGATCGTCGAGGCTGTCGGGCTCGGCGCCGCGCTCGACTACATGATGGCGCTCGGCCGCGAGAACATCGCGGCGCATGAAGCCAAGCTCGGCGCCTATGCGATGGAACGTCTCGGCGAGATGAACTCCATCCGCATCTTCGGCAAGGCGAAGGAGAAGGGCGCGATCGTCGCCTTCGATCTGAAGGGCGCCCATGCCCATGACGTCGCGACGGTGATCGACCGCGCTGGTGTCGCAGTTCGGGCCGGCACCCATTGCGCCATGCCGCTTTTGGCACGATATGGGGTGACATCGACCTGCCGTGCCTCCTTCGGCCTCTACAATACGCTGGAAGAGGTCGACAAGCTGGTGGAAGCCCTGCGGAAGGCCGAAAGCCTGTTCGCGTAAAGCATTTTCGAGCGAAGTGGATACCGGTTCGCGTGAAGAAAATGCGATAAGATAATGAATTGGAGCATTTCGCGCTTTGAAGAAGCGCCGAATGCTCCAACAATCGAGGATCAAGAGCCTTGGCCACCTCCGAGCCCATCGCGTTGAAGGAAGACGGCTTCAAGCCGAACGAGCCGCAGGTCGGCTCCGGTTCGTCGCTTCCGCCCGAGGAGATCGATCGCCTGACCGACGACATCGTCGCGGCGCTGAAGACGGTCTATGACCCCGAGATCCCGGCCGACATCTACGAGCTCGGCCTGATCTATCGCGTCGATATCGCCGATGACCGTCAGGTCACCATCGACATGACGCTGACCGCGCCGGGCTGCCCCGTCGCCGGCGAGATGCCGGGCTGGGTCGAGAACGCCGTCAGCACGGTGCAGGGCATCGCCGGCGTGACGGTCAACATGACCTTCGATCCGCCCTGGGATCAGTCGCGCATGTCCGACGAGGCGCGTGTCGCCCTCGACATGTGGTGACGGGCGGCGCCATCCGTCATTGCGAGCGAAGCGAAGCAATCCAGGGGGACTTGGTGGAACGTCTCACCCAGTCCCCCTGGATTGCTTCGTCGCTTCGCTCCTCGCAATGACGGCAGGGCAGACGGCGCGTTGATGAAACACATCTCATTGCTTCATTGGCGCTGAACACGCTTCGCTGGCAGGAATAGGCGCCACCCATCTGTGGAGCCTGCCATGCCCAGCTATCCCTACGAAACCGTCGACGTCTTTACCGACAAGCCCTTCGGCGGCAATCCGCTCGCCGTCTTCACCGATGCGCGCGGTCTCTCCGATGCCCAGATGCAGGCGCTGGCGGCGGAGATGAACTACAGCGAGACGACCTTCGTCCTGCCGCCGGATGATCCGGCCAACGACGCACGCGTCCGCATCTTCCATCGCACGGCCGAGATGCCCTTCGCCGGTCACCCCAATGTCGGCACCGCCTGCGTGCTGGCGCGCCATGGGCGGGATCGCAACGGCGTGCTGCGCTTCGAGCAGATGGCCGGCCTCGTCGAGATCGCGGTGGAGCGGAATGCGGCAGGCGCAGTGACGGGCGCCGTCATCGCCGCACCGCAGGCGCTCTCGCTCGACATCGAATTGCCGGCGGAAGGCATCGCCGCCTGCGCCGGGCTACAGCCTGGCGATATCGTCACGGCCGCGCACAAACCAGTCCAGGCCTCGCTCGGCGTCAAGTTCGTGCTGGCGCAGGTCGCCTCAGGCGCGCTGGCTGGCGCGGCGCCGGACCTCCCTGCGTTCCGCAGGCTGGAAAACCAGCATGCCGAGCTGCAAGGGCGGCTCTCGCTGTTCCTTTATGCGCGTGACGGCAACACGATCCGCGCACGGATGTTTGCGCCGCTGGCCGGCACCTGGGAAGACCCCGCGACCGGAAGCGCCAGCGCAACGCTTGGCGCTTTGCTGCTCTCGCTCGATGGCGGCGACGAGGCGGCCTATACGATCACCCAGGGCGTCGAGATGGGTCGGCCGAGCCTGCTGAATGTCACCTCGCGCCGGGCTGCGGATGGCTACCGCTCCCGCGTCGGCGGTGCCTGCGCGCCGATGTTCCGCGGCGAGGCGCTGCTTTAGAATCTGCCCACCCTTGCGCCCACGTCATTCCGGACAAGCCGCGATAGCGGCGCCGATCCGGAATCCATCATCAAGCTCGGAATGACGAGTTCGTTTCCAGCGACGGCGTGCTGGTTAGAGCCTTTTCCGATCAGTCTGACCCGTCATTGCGAGCGCAGCGAAGCAATCCAGGGGGATGTAGAGTTCTGCCGCCCCTGGATTGCTTCGTCGCTTCGCTCCTCGCAATGACGGCTTCTGTGACCCAACCTGATCGGAAAACGCTCTAGCCGAGCCCGAGCTCGACGCGCACCCGCCTCGTCAGCCCGGCGGCGACGAGGCGGTGGCTCTCGCGCAGATAGTCCTGCAAGGCATCATCCGGCATGCTCTCGTCGGTGAGCCACTGGATCCACTTCATGCCGCGCGAAGCGAGATAGGGCGCGGGCCTGAGACCCGGCTGCTCGCTCAGGATGTCGAAGGCGAGGGCTGAGCATTTGAAGCTCACGGCCATCTCGCCATCCTCCTGCTGCCGGGCGATGGCGAAGACCTTCTCGCCGACCTTCCAGACATCGGCCCCGCCCCATTGCACGACATGGCTCGTTGCCGGCAGCGAGGCGCAGAAGGCGTTGTAGGCCTGGGGGGACATGGCGGCTCAGTAGCTCTCGGCGTCGATGCCGTGGCGGGCCGCAGCGGCCTTGATCTGCGACCAGGTCTCGTCGTCGAGAGGAATGCCGGTGGCGCCGCGCTCGGCCCGGACCTTGCGCTCTTTGTCGCCGGGCGCCAGCACCGGATTGGCCGGATCCTGCGGCTTCGCCGCACGCACGAAGGCGAGATAGCTTTCGGTGCGGCTCTTGCGCAGCTCCTCGTTGGGCTCCAGCCGGGCGGGATCGATGATCACGCCGAAGAGCGAGTTGATGATCCAGCTCTTCTGCGGCTTCTCGTCGATGCGGGCGGCGCCCATCAGCCCGGCCGAAAGCAGCTCGGCGATCAGCGAGAGGCCGGCACCCTTGTGGTCGCCGAAGGGCAGCAGCGCTCCCAGCGGATGATCCGGGCTTGCGAAGACATGGGCCGGATCGGTGGTCGGCCGGCCTTCGCCATCGATGATGTAGCCGGGCGGCACCTGCTCGCCCTTGTTGAGGGCGACGCGGGCCTTGCCATGGGCCATGCGGCTCGTGGCGAAATCGAGAATGAGCGGCTCGCCGCCGGGGACGGGGATACCGATGGCGTGCGGATTGGTGCCGAAGCGCGCCTCCTTGGCGGCATAGGGCGCGACGATCGGCGGCCGGCCGGCGACATTGACCCAGAAGAACGAGATCAGTCCGGCGGCGGCAGCGACTTCGGCATAGTGGCCGATCCGGCCGATATGATGCGAATCGAGCAGGTTGACGATGGCGACGCCGCCGGTCTTGGCCATCGCGACGGCGCGGTCGACGGCGTTGCGCGCATTCGGCTGGCCGAGCGCGATGGCCCCGTCGATGATCAGGAAGGGCGCGGCGTCGACCCGGGCCTGCGGCTGCGATTTCGGGCTGAGATTGCCGTCGGCCAGCGACTGGAAATAGAGCGGGATCATGCCGACCCCGTGGCTGTCATGGCCGCTGAGATTGGCGAGCACAAGATGGTCGGCGGTCTCGCGAGCCTCCGCTTCCGTCCAGCCGGCCTTCACCACCATGTCGTGGACGAGGGCGCGCAGCGATTCGGGACGGTGCAGGCGATGAGACATGGTTCTTCCGGGAGTTGGGCGGATAGGCAGGACGATGCCGCCAGAGTGCATGCCCCGGCCCGATGCGCAATGCATCTGGCGATGGGTGCGGGACCGGGGATTGCATGGCAAGCCGCGTCCATCTCGACGCGAGGCGTCGCGATCCCTATGTTAGAGCGACAATCTTGCTTCACCGGGCCTTGAACTCGGTCGAGGAGGGACGAGGAATGTTTTCGATACCGGGCCTCAAGGTCATCTCGCTGACCGACGCCGCGGCCACCCGCATCCGTGAGATCATGGCGCAGTCGGCTGGCGGCGATGCGCCGGCGCTCGGCCTGCGCGTCGGCGTCAAGAAGGGTGGCTGCGCCGGAATGGAGTACACCTTCGAGATCGCCCGGGCGGTCAACAAGGGCGACGAGGTCGTGACCGAGAAGGATGCGTCCGTGATCGTCGACGCCAAGGCGGTGCTGTTCCTGCTGGGCACCGAGCTCGACTTCAGGACGGACCGCTTCTCCTCGACCTTCGTCTTCAACAATCCCAATCAGGTCTCCGCCTGCGGCTGCGGCGAGTCGGTCGAGATCAAGCCGCGCGCCGACGTTACGGCTGCCGCTTCCTGAGGGAGGCGATCCAGGCCTCCGCTCGACGACAGGCTCCCCCGTCATTGCGAGGAGCGAAGCGACGAAGCAATCCAGGGGCCGCAGAGCTCTACGTCCCCCTGGATTGCTTCGCTGCGCTCGCAATGACGGGGGTACGGGCGTCCGGCGTCTGCCGACGTCAAGCCACGCGGCTCGTCGTCTCCAGCACGTCCTCGGTGACGGTGCGGTTGCGGCCGTCGCGCTTGGCCTGCATCAGCGCCTGATCGGCCCGGTCGACCAGCGAGCCGGCGGTGTCTCCGCGGCGGTAGCTCGACACGCCGAGCGAAATGGTGATGCGGCCCAGATTCTCGTTGGTCGAGCGCTTGATCAGCTCGCGGGTCAGCAATGCCTGCCGCACGGTCTCGGCGCCGAACTTGCCGGCGATCAGGTCGGCCTCCGGCAGGATGATGGCGAATTCCTCGCCGCCGAAACGGCTGATGACCGCCTTTTCCTTGAACTTGTCCTTCATCGTGCGGGCGACCAGGCGCAGCACCTGATCGCCGGTGAGATGGCCATGGGCGTCGTTGAAGCGCTTGAAGAAGTCGATGTCGGCCATCACCAGCGCGAAGGGCTCGCGCCGCAGCGTCGCCTGGTCGATCGACTTCTGCAGCATCTCCTCGAAATGGCGGCGATTGGCGAGCCCGGTCAGCGGGTCGGTCAAGGCTTCGGCGCGGGTCGATTCCAGCGCCTCGCGGAGGTTGCGGATCTCGTTGGAGCTGTTGCGCAGCTCGGCTTCAAGCTGGGCCTTGCGCGTCACTTCCTCGCGGGTCGAGAGCACGAGCGCCTCGACCCATTCGCGCAGTTTCTGCCGATCCGTCATCGGCGGCACGTCTTCCGACATCGCCGTCAGGCGGCCGTGATACAGCTCGCTAGATCCCAGCGCCTTGTCGACCAGCTCCATCATGGCGTCGATCTCGCCGAGGACCTGGAGGCTGGTGCGCTCGGCCTGGCGGGAAAAGCGTTCCGTGCTGATGAAACGCTCGTAGAGGCTGTCGATATCGGCTGCGGTGACCTGGCCTTCATTGCCGGCGATGATGGCGTTCATCGCCATGCTGACGGCCGGCATCTCGCCGCTCAGATGCGCGTACCAGACCTCGAAGGCGCGGGGATAGCTCGGCGAACCGTGATGCCGCATCGCGGCGACGACGCGCTCGGCCAGATCGTTGGTGCGGGCGGAAACCGAAGCTTCGTCGTCCATGCCTTCGCCATTCCGGTATGAAGCCGGGTCGTGGCTTTCGGCCACGTCAGCTTCGATTGATCCAATCGAAGCGGGACATCCTGTCCGTCTATACGGCGGCATGCGCCCGTCCGCCGCTGCGATGTTCCCGCAGCAGCGACGATCAATCTAGTCAGACGACGTTAAAATCGGGTTGATGACGCAAGGTTATCCGACGCGGGCAGGGCGCAGCAGAAAGGCCGGCACGTGATCGCCCAGCCCCTTGACCTGCGGCCCGTCATCCTCGTCCCGCGCACGCGCATTGCGGCCGCGCCGAGCATCGTCCTGGCGAGCAGCGGCAGGCGCTGCCGCCACCTCGGGACCCGGCCTGACGGGCGGGCGACGTCCCGCATGGCGCGGGCTCTCCTCCGCCTTCTCGGCGGCATGCGAGCGGGAGGATTCGGTTTCGGCTCGCGCACCGCGCTCGGGGCGCCCACGGCCACGGCCGCGCTTGTCGTCGCGGCGGCCCTTGCGGTCCTCGCGCGGCTCGCCGGGCGGCAGATCGGCGATGCCGCCGCCCTCGAAGGCGATGGTCTGGCCGGTCAGCTTCTCGATCGCGGCGACGAGCTTATCGTCGTGGCGGGTGACGATGGTGAAGGAGGCACCTTCGCGCCCGGCGCGGCCGGTGCGGCCGATGCGGTGGACATAGTCCTCGGCATGGGTCGGCACGTCGAAGTTGAAGACGTGGCTGACCGCCGGGATGTCGAGACCGCGGGCCGCGACGTCGGAGGCGACGAGGATCGGGTTCTCGCCGGTGCGGAAGGATTCCAGCGCCGCCATGCGGGCGTACTGGTCCATGTCTCCATGCAGGGCGACCGCCGGAAAGCCGTGGCGCAGCAGCGACTTGTGCAGCGTCGCGACATCGCGCTTGCGGTTGCAGAAGACGATGGCGTTCTGCAGATCGGTCGCGCCCTTGATCAGCCGGCGCAGCGTCTCGCGCTTCTCGAAGTCCTGGGAGTTCGAGGCGATCAGCCGCTGGGTAATCGTGGTGGCGGCGGTCGCAGGCCGTGAGACCTCGACGCGGACCGGGTTGTGCAGGAACTGCTCGGAGATGCGGGTGATCTCCGGCGGCATGGTCGCGGTGAAGAACAGCGTCTGCCGGGTGAAGGGCACAAGCTTGCAGATGCGCTCGATGTCGGGGATGAAGCCCATATCGAGCATGCGATCGGCCTCGTCGATGACGAGGAGCTCGACGCCGGTGAGCAGCAGCTTGCCGCGCTCGACATGATCGAGCAGGCGGCCGGGCGTTGCGATCAGCACGTCGACGCCGCGCGTGATCTTGGCGTCCTGATCGCCGAAGGAGACGCCGCCGATCAGCAGCGCGACCGAGAGCTTCTGGTTGACGCCGTAGCGGGTGAAGTTCTCCTCGACCTGCGCGGCGAGCTCGCGCGTCGGCTCGAGGATCAGCGTGCGCGGCATCCGGGCGCGGGCGCGGCCGCTTTCCAGGATGGTGAGCATCGGCAGGGTGAAGGCTGCGGTCTTGCCGGTGCCGGTCTGGGCGATGCCCAGAACATCCTTGCGGGCAAGAACATGTGGAATGGCCTGGGCCTGGATGGGGGTCGGCGTGCTATAGCCCGCGGCCGTGACGGCCGTCAGAACCTTTTCGCTCAAGCCGAGTTCGGCAAATGACATCGCGTTTGGCGCTTCTTCAGGGTCGGTGAAACGCGGTGGGATGACCTGCTCAACCACCGCGTTGGCGCGACAACACTTCCTGCGCGCCTTCGGACACGTGTGGAATGCAAAGAAAACGCGGCAAAGTCAATCATCTAGCCTTGAAAGGACTGCGATAGCCCCATGAAGGAGCCGCTTATTCTCGTTCCCGGGTTGAGTTGCAACGCTGCGCTCTATGCTCCGCAGTGGCCTGCGCTCGCCGATGGTCGCCCGATCCTGGTCGCCGAGCACAGCCTGGACGATACGCTTTCAGGCATCGTGCAGCGCCTTCTGGCGGCGGCGCCGGCCCGCTTCGCCCTCTGCGGCCTGTCGATGGGCGGCTATGTCGCTTTCGAGGTCCTGCGGCAGGCCCCGGAGCGCGTGACGCGCCTTGCCTTGCTCGACACCAGCGTCAAGCCTGCCACGCCGGAAACCAATGTACCGCGCGAGCAGATGATCGCGCTGGCGGAGAAGGGCGCCTTCGACAACGTCACGACCCTGCTCTGGCAGAAGCTGGTCGCGCCGGCGCGGCTCACCGACGAGCCTTTGCGGCTCCTCGTGCGGCAGATGGCGGAGGATGTCGGGGCGGACGGTTTCATTCGCCAGCAGCGGGCGATCATGCGCCGGCCGGATTCGCGGCCGACGCTGGCCGGCTCAACCTGTCCGGTGCTGGTCCTCGTCGGCGAGGAGGACGAGATCACGCCGCTTGCCGAGGCCCGCGAAATGGCCGGGTTGGTCGGCGCGCGCGGGCGGCTGGCCATTATTCCGGGCAGCGGGCATCTCTCGACGCTGGAGGCACCAGAACGGGTGACGGCGGAGCTGGCGCGCTGGCTGGCTTGACAGGCTCTCAAAGCGACAGGATCGCCGGAACCGTCATTGCGAGGAGCGTAGCGACGAAGCAATCCAGGGGGACTGGGTGAGACGTTCTGCCCAGTCCCCCTGGATTGCTTCGCTGCGCTCGCAATGACGGTTGTGCCCGTTCGCGGCGTGGAGAGATCAGCGGGGCAGGGCGCAGGGGTCGAGGCGGGTGTCGTTGGCCGCCTTGGTGATCGAGCCTGTGGTCAGCGGATCGACCGGCTGCCGCTTGGAGGCGGCGAGGCTGACGGCCGCCATGCGCTCCTTGTCCATCGGCACGGTGCGGCTCGACATGAAGTTGGCGGCGATCACCGACAGGAAGGCGATGGCCGCGCCGGCCTTGGCGACATCGGCGACCACCGTGCCGCGGTTGTTCTTCCAGAACAGTTCGATCAGGCGCATGGCGCACTCTCCGCGTCTCGTGACCTCACGAGCACTGCAGACGACCTTACGGAACAGCCGTAAAAGCTTGGTTAGCCGGTTCTTGCCCGAAATCGTTCGATTTGAGTGATCTCCGCGGACCCGACGGCATCTCCCGCAAGCAGCGAACGCTGTTCACGAAAGAGCTTTCGCAGCGCGCCGAGCACGGCGATGACGCAGGGCCGGCTGCGCGAGACGTCGTGCGAGACCAGATAGATGTCGTCGCCGGTCTGTTCAGGCGGTGGCTCCAGCCGGCGCAGGGTCGGGTCGGCATCGCCCATGAAGCAGGGCGCCATCGAGAGAGCCCCGGCCGAGCGGATGCTTTCGTAGCGCGCGGAAGAATCGCCGACGCGGGCTGCGATCGGCCTGCCAGCGGCATAGGCCATGATGTAGTCGTCGATCCGGGACGAGGTTTCGCGATTGACCGAGATGATCGGGGCCGTGGCGGGATCGACGTCGTGCCGGACATAAAGCGCCTGCATCAGCCGGCCGAGCTTCTGCGCGTAGTGGCCCGGCTCGGTCGGCGCCCTGCTCATGCGCAGCGCGATATCGGCCTCGCCGCGGGCGAGATCGAGCCGGCTGCGCGTGCTGATGATGACGATCTCAACGCCGCCGGCCGCGGCCGAGATCGCGGTCGCATGCATGGTCAGGAGGAGGCTGATCGAGGTCGTCGCGGTGACGCGCACCGGTGCGTTGGCAAGCGGTTTCGCAGCTTCCGCGCGGACCGCAAAACGGCGGGCGGCGGCCTCGATCTCTCCGGCCTCAGCCGCAAGTTCCAGTCCGATCGCCGTCGGGACGAGCCTGTTGGCCTCGCGCGTGAAGAGTTGAAGCCCGAGGTCGCGTTCGAGCGCCTTGAGGCGGCGCGTGACGGTGGCCTCGCTCAGCCCGAGCTGTGCCGCCGCCACGGCCATCGACCCGCCGACGGCGATGGCGTGGAAAATGCGGATGTCGTCCCAGGAGGCGCTCCCGGCGGCTGCCGCCAGATCGCCGTCGCGTCGAGATGGAGGTGGAGCAGGCTCGGCCATGGGGTCAGCGGCCAGTCGCCTTGCGCGGTCCGGCGCTTGTGGTCATGGCGTTCCGTGAGCGGGGGCAGGTTCGGCATGCGCGAACCCTGCCTGCAGCCGCATCGTCGGACAGCCCGGCGGCCGTGAAGCCCAGCCCCTCAGAGTTGCGGGGCTCGCTCCTCACAGGTCGATCAGCTCGCCGGCGAAGGCGGCGCGTTCCTGGATGAAGGTGAAGCGTGCTTCCGGCTTGTTGCCCATCAGCCGCTCGACCGTATCCGAGGTTTCCTCCTTCGCCTCATGGTCCACCATGACCTTGAGCAGGATGCGCTTGGCCGGATCCATGGTGGTTTCCTTGAGCTGCTGCGGCATCATCTCGCCAAGGCCCTTGAAGCGCGAGATCTCCGGCTTCTTGCCCTTGAACGCCGTCTCCAGCAGCTCCTCCTTATGGGCGTCGTTGCGGGCATAGATGCTCTTGCCGCCATGCTGGAGCCGGTAGAGCGGCGGCACGGCGAGGTAGAGATGGCCCTTCTCGATCAGCCGCGGCATCTGCCGCCAGAAGAAGGTGACGAGCAAGGAGGCGATATGGGCACCGTCGACATCGGCGTCCGTCATCACGATGACCTTGTCGTAGCGGAGGTCGTCCTCGCGGAACTGGGTGCCGATGCCGCAGCCGAGCGCCAGGATCAGGTCGGCGAGTTGCTGATTCGCGTTAAGTTTCTCGCGCGTCGCGTTGGCGACGTTGAGGATTTTGCCGCGCAGGGGAAGGATCGCCTGGTTCGAGCGATTGCGCGCCTGCTTGGCCGAGCCGCCGGCCGAGTCGCCCTCGACGATGAAGAGCTCGGAGCCTGCCGCACCGGCATTCGAGCAGTCGGCGAGCTTGCCGGGCAGGCGTAGCTTGCGCGTCGCGGTCTTGCGCGAGACTTCCTTTTCGAGGCGACGGCGCAGGCGCTCCTCGGCGCGGTCGACTGACCAGTCGAGCAGGCGCAGAGCCTGTTGCGGGGCGGCGGCGAGCCAATGGTCGAAGGCATCGCGCACCGCGCCCTCGACGATGCGGGAGGCTTCCAGCGTCGCGAGCTTGTCCTTGGTCTGGCCCTGGAATTCCGGTTCGCGGATAAAGACCGAAAGCATGGCCGCGCAGGTCGCCATCACGTCGTCGGAGGTGACCTGCGCCATGCGCTTCGACTGGCCGATGCGCTCGGCATGGTCGCGAAGGCCACGCAGCAGGGCGATGCGCAGACCCTGCTCATGGGTGCCACCCTCGGGCGTCGGGATGGTGTTGCAGTAGGAGGAGGAAAAGCCGTCCTCGCCGGTCGCGAGCCAGGCCACCGCCCATTCGAGCGAGCCGTGGCTGCCTTCCTTGGTGATCTTGCCCGAGAAGATCGGCTCGGCGACCAGGTCCTTGCCCTCGATCTCGCGGCCGAGATAGTCACGCAAGCCGCCGGGGAAGCGGAACACCGCCTCGGCCGCGACGTCGCCTTCCGGCTTCAGCAGCGATGGCGCACAGGTCCAGCGGATCTCGACGCCGCCGAAGAGATAGGCCTTGGAGCGCGCCATGCGGAAGAGGCGGGCCGGGGAGAAATGCGCACCCTCGCCGAAGATCTGCGCATCGGGATGGAAGCGCACCTTCGTGCCGCGCCGGTTGGCGACGGCGCCGACCGTCTCCAGCGGCCCCTGCGGCAGTCCGCGCGAAAAGATCTGGCGGTAGAGCGTCTTGCCGCGCGCGACCTCGACCTCGAGCCGGTCGGACAATGCATTCACCACCGAGACACCGACGCCATGCAGGCCGCCCGAGGTCTCATAGGCCTTGGAGTCGAACTTTCCGCCGGCATGCAGCGTCGTCATGATGACTTCGAGCGCGGACTTGCCCGGGAATTTCGGATGCGGGTCGACCGGGATGCCGCGGCCATTATCGGTGACCGCGATCGAGCCGTCCTCGAACAATTCGACATCGATGAAGGTGGCATGGCCCGCCACCGCCTCGTCCATGGCATTGTCGATCACCTCGGCGAAGAGGTGATGCAGCGCGCGCTCGTCGGTGCCGCCGATATACATGCCGGGCCGCCGCCGGACCGGCTCCAGCCCTTCGAGCACCTCGATCGCCGAGGCATCGTAGCCGGCCTCGGAAAGCGTGCCGTTGCGCGCGCCGTTCCCTGCGGGCGCGGGGGCTTTCGGCACCGCGGCCGGCGAGCGCGCTTCCGGCATTGGATCGGCCGCACGGGGCCGCTCCGATTCCGAGCCGAAAAGATCGCCGTTCTCTGCCATCGCTGCCAAATGCTTCCTGATTCGCGGAACTGAAATTCTAGAGCCGGATCCGATCAGGTTGAAACAACCTGATCGGTGAATCCGTCTCTAAACTTAAGTAAGAGAACGCGTTCTCCGATCTGACTGCGTTGCAGTCAGATCGGCGCGTTCTCTAGCGCATCGCCGGGCGCTGCGCCTGGTCGGGTTGCTTATAGACAGCTGCTCCGCGCATCGAAACTCTCTTCTCGGGACGTCTTCCGCCTGTCATGCCGATGTGACGATCTGTGTCGGGAGCAGGAACCGGGAGTGTTCAGCCTGCGTTAACCATCACCGTCGAGGATCGACGTCACGATCGGGCCTATGCGGAGAATCGCAATGCGCTATGATCGGCCTAAGGGGGAGGAGAGCGTGGCGTCGCGTCAGCCGGTAGGGGGCAAGGGTATCGCGGGTCTGCAGCGCACGGCGCGCCTCGCGGGAGAATGCTTTGGGCATGAGGATGTCGTCAGCGCTGCGCTGACCGATAGTGCTTCATCCCGTTGGTTGTGGTGGATCGCGGCGATCGCCGCATCGGCAGGGCTGGTCGCTCTGCATTTCTACTGACGCAAATCGCTTCGACAGCGCGGAAATATCAACCTTTTTGCCCTAGGGCCTGTGGCTGGAGGGCGAGGGTGAATGCATTTCGGCATCGATTTCGGCGCGGTCGATCATAGGGCCGACAATTCGGCCGTTAGAGCATTTTCGAGCGAAGTGGACACCGGTTCGCGTGAAGAAAATGCGATAAAACAAAGAGCTAGAGGAGCGACGGCCTGATGGCCAAGCTCGCGGCTCTTTCGACCTATCTCTACCAAGCCTTGCTGGCTTTCGGACTGCTGCTGGCGGTCTCGCATCGGCTGCCGGCCGAGCACTATGTCACCTATTCGCTGTTCGTCTCGCTGACCCAGTTCGCCGCGATCGCGATCTTCGAATGGATACGCTTCGCCTGCAGTCGCTTCTATCCCGGACCGGATCTGCATAGCGAGGCGACCGAGCGCGGCGTCATCCAGTTCGAGTTTCTCGCCAGCTCCGCCATCTGCATGCTCTGCGGGATGGCCGCGCCAGCGTTCGGGCTGCCGCTCTGGATCGGGATTGCGGGAGCCATCGTTGCAATCCTGCAGGCGGCCGGCGAACTGCATCTGACGATGCTGCGATTCCGGCAGAAGTTTCGGATCTTCTCCCTGCTCCAGGGCGCCAGGGCGAGCGTCATCGCGGTCGCGACCTTGGCCGGCGCTTTCGCCTCTGCCGATTTCGAGCATGTCGTCATCGGCGTGCTGGCCGGCAATCTGCTCTATTGCGCAGGAGCCTGGGCGCTCTCGCACCGTGTCATGCCATTCGCGCCGCGCCGCGACGTCAGCGTGATACGCCGCCATCTCGCCTATGGCAGCGTCTCGGCCGGCGCCTCTGTCGCGAACTTGCTGGCGCCGCTCGGGCTCAAGGCCATTCTGGCGCAGGCGCTGGGCACTGCCGGCGCCGCCGGGCCGATGCTGGCGCTCGATCTGCTCCAGCGCCCCTTCGTGCTGATCGTTTCCGCCATCCAGGCCATCCGCTACCCCATGCTGGTCTCACTGTTCGATCGAGGCGATGCGGCAGGCGAGATGCGCGGCGAGCTGGGGCGCTACTACGCGCTCCTGGCCGGCTTCTCGATCATGGGAGCGGCTGCGATCATCGCCCTGATCGATATCGCGACCACGCTGGTGATCGCGAACGAGCTCAGAACCTCGTTCCTGCGCACGGCACCGCTGATCACGGTCATGGCGTTACTACGGGCATTGACCCAGACGCTCTTGCCCACGCCCGCCCATCTGCGCCGCCGTCTCTCGGTCATCGGGTTGCTCGCCGTGGCCGATTGCGTCCTGACCTGCGCGGGCGCGATTGCAGCGGTTTCCGTCTGGGGCGGTTCCGATATTGCGGTCGCGGGCGGCGCGGCGGCGGGCGCGGCGCTGGCGTTGGCGGGAGGGCTCTTCATGCTGCAGCTGTTGCCTTTCGAGATGCCGTGGGCGCCGATCGCGGCTACCCTAGCCGCCTTCGCGGCGGCCTGGAGCACGTCCGTGGCACTTGCCGGCCATCTCTGGCTGTCGACCGCCATGTCCATCGGGATTGTCGCCGCCGTGAGCCTTCCCGTCCTGCCGCGGATGCTGCAATGGCTGACTCGCTGAACGGTGCCGTGCTGCCGCGAAGGCGGCAAGGGGGCGCGGTCGGCGCGGCCAGCTGAAAGGTAACGGCATCACGCTGCTCGACCTGTCGAGGGCGCGGCTGAGCCCGCAGCGAATCCTGTCGTTCAAATAGGGGCGTCAGCCCTTCCTCAATCTTTCGCGGCCAGAATGTTCGTGGGAGGCTTTCGTGCGCGCGGTCATCATCAGCGATTTCGGCTCGGTCAATGGCGGCGCCGCAAAAGTTGCCATCGAGAGCGCGCGCGGCCTGGCCGAAGCCGGTGTCGAGATCGTCTTCGCCTGCGCCATCGGTCCCGTTTCCGACCGGCTCGATCATCCTCTGATCAGCGTCGAACGCTTTGCCGGCGAGGACATCTGGCAGGTCGGCAGCAAACTCGCGGCAGCCAGGCAAGGCATCTGGAACGCCCGGGCGCATACCTTCCTGAGCGAACTTCTGGCGCGCCAGCCGCGCGGCGAGACTCTGGTGCATCTCCATCAGTGGACCAAGGCTTTCAGCCCGGCGGCGATCGCGGCGGCCGGCGAAAGCGGGCTGCCGGTCGCGATCACCATGCACGACTATTTCTCCTTCTGCCCGGTCGGCGGCTATTTCGATTTCAGGGCCAATGCGCCCTGTCGGCTGAAGCCGATGTCGGTCGACTGCATCACCAGCAACTGCGATCGAGCCTCGTATGTCCACAAGCTTGTCCGGGTGGCGCGCCAATGGCGTTCCGACGAGGCGATGCGCAAGCTCTCCGCGCCGCTCTTCATCCATGTCAGCGATTTCGCCCGCAGCTTCGCCGAGCCCTTCTTGCCGAAACAGGCGCGCCATGCCGTGGTCGAGAACATGATGGAGGCGCAGAAGCGGCGGCCCGCGCAGGTGGCGAACAACCGGCATGCCCTGTTCCTCGGCCGGTTCACCCAGGAGAAGGCCGGCGACATCCTGGCGCAGGCAGCAGCCGATGCCGGCATGCCCGCGCTCTTCGTCGGGGAAGGGCCGCTGGCCGCGGAGATCGCACGCATCAATCCACAGGCCGAGATCCGCGGCTGGGTGCCTGCGGAGCAGGTCTTCGACGAGATCGCGCAGGCGCGCTGCCTCGTGCTGCCCTCCCTCTGGTACGAGCCTGGACCGCTGGTGATCGCCGAAGCGCGCTCTCTCGGCGTGCCGGTGGTTCTGGCGCGGACCACGGGGCCGGCAAGCTGGGTCGATGACGGCGAGGACGGCATCCTCGTCGACGGCGGAGATGCCGCCGGACTTGCTGCGGCGCTCAGCCGACTCAAGGACGATGCGCTCGCGCAGGCGATGGGCGCCGCAGCCTATCGCCGCTACTGGGCGGACCCGTTGACGACAGCTCGGCATGTCGGGCGTACGGTCGAGAACTATCGCCGTCTCGTCAGCGGGAAGCAGTGAAACCGCCACTCTGAGCTGATCTCAAGCCATTATCAGCCTGGATCGTGCCAGTACCGTCGAGTACGGCAACGACCTTGCCACAGCCGCTACCTCTCAGAGACCGCTTGGAAATTCCAGCCCTCATGCTGAGGAGCGCCGCAGGCGCGTCTCGAAGGATGATCCAGTGGGTTCCTAAGCCTCCTGGAGCATCCTTCGAGACGCCATTCCTCACGGAATGGCTCCTCAGGATGAGGGCTTGGTGGATTTTCAAACGATCTGTCAGCCCCGTCGCTCGACTGCAACAAAAAACCGGGGCGTCGCCGCCCCGGTGAAAGGTAGCCGCGAATCCGCGGCCAGGAGGAGACCTTGGCCGGCTCGCAGAGCCGGCCCGAGCCCTCAGTACGAATAGTACATCGCGAACTCGATCGGGTGCGGCGTCATCTCGAAGCGCGCCACATCCTGCATCTTGAGCTCGATATAGCTCTCGATGAAGTCGTCGTTGAAGACGCCGCCGGCCTTGAGATAGGCGTTGTCCTTCTTGAGCGCTTCCAGCGCCTCGCGCAGCGAGCCGCAGACGGTCGGGATCTTCTTCAGCTCGCGCGGCGGCAGGTCGTAGAGATCCTTGTCCATCGCCGGGCCGGGGTCGATCTTGTTCACGATGCCGTCGAGGCCGGCCATCAGCATCGCGGCGAAGGCGAGGTAGGGGTTCGCCATCGGATCGGGGAAGCGGACCTCGACGCGCTTGGCCTTCGGCGAGGTCGTCCACGGAATACGGCAGGAGGCCGAGCGGTTGCGCGCCGAATAGGCGAGCAGCACCGGGGCCTCATAGCCCGGGACGAGGCGCTTGTAGGAGTTGGTCGAGGGGTTGGTGAAGGCATTCAGCGACTTGGCGTGCTTGATGATGCCGCCGATGTACCACAGGCACTCCTGCGACAGGTCGGCATATTTGTTGCCGGCGAAGAGCGGCTTGCCGTTC
This sequence comes from Bosea sp. F3-2, assembly GCF_008253865.1. Classification (NCBI taxonomy): domain Bacteria; kingdom Pseudomonadati; phylum Pseudomonadota; class Alphaproteobacteria; order Hyphomicrobiales; family Alloboseaceae; genus Allobosea; species Allobosea sp. F3-2. Next base: position 840,655 of record NZ_CP042331.1, on the reverse strand, counting down.
TTCCAGATCGACTGGTGCACGTGCATGCCCGAGCCGTTGTCGCCATAGACCGGCTTCGGCATGAAGGTCGCGGTCTTGCCGTAGCTCTGGGCAACGTTGTGGATCGCGTATTTGTAGATCTGCATCAGGTCGGCGGTGTGCGTCAGCGTGTCGAACTTCATGCCGAGTTCGTGCTGGGCCGAGGCGACCTCGTGGTGATGCTTCTCGACCTTGACGCCCATGGCCTGCATGGCCGCCAGCATCTCGCCGCGCATGTCCTGCGCCGAATCCTGCGGCGGAACCGGGAAATAACCGCCCTTGGTGGCGATGCGGTGGCCGAGGTTGCCGCCCTCGTAGTCGGCATAGCCGTTGGTCGGCAGCTCGACGTTATCGAGCTTGAAGCCGGTGTGGTACGGATCGGCCGCGATCTTGACGTCGTCGAAGACGAAGAACTCGGCCTCGGGGCCGACATAAACGGTGTCGCCGATGCCGGTCGACTTGAGGTAGGCCTCGGCCTTCTTGGCGATGCCGCGCGGATCGCGGCCATAGGGCTCGCCGGTGGCCGGCTCGAGCACATCGCAGTTGATGACCATCGTGGCGGCCGAGAAGAACGGATCCATCGTCGCGGTGGTCGGATCCGGCATCAGCAGCATGTCGGACTCGTTGATCGCCTTCCAGCCGGCGATCGAGGAGCCGTCGAACATCGTGCCTTCGGCGAAGATGTCCTCGTCGATCATGCCGACGTCGAACGTCACATGCTGCCACTTGCCGCGCGGGTCGGTGAAGCGGAAGTCGACGTATTTGACGTCGTTGTCCTTGATCGCCTTGAGGACATCCTTGGCGCTTTTCATTTCAGCATTCCTCTTGCCAGCAGTTTATCAAACTCGTGGGCCGTCGCTGGCTCCAATCCAGCCACCGGCCTTTGATCCCGTGATGCGGGGGAAATACTTCAGATCGCGTCCGCGCCGGTCTCGCCGGTCCGGATGCGGATAGCCCCCTCGACCGTCGATACAAAAATCTTGCCATCTCCGATCCGGCCGGTTTGGGCGGCCTTGACGATCGCTTCGATGGCGCGGTCCACCATGTCGTCGTTCAGTACGATCTCGATCTTCACCTTCGGCAGGAAGTCGACGACATATTCGGCGCCGCGATAGAGCTCGGTATGGCCCTTCTGGCGGCCGAAGCCCTTTGCTTCGAGCACGGTGATACCCTGCAGGCCGACCTCCTGAAGCGCCTCCTTCACCTCGTCCAGCTTGAAGGGCTTGATGATCGCTTCGATCTTCTTCATGCGCCGATCGACCTCCACTGCGCTTCGAGGGTCCGGCACGTGCCGGAAAGGGAACTGCAACGATCCGTCATCGCGGGCTGGGCGCCCTTCGGCTTCGAACCATTGCGACCGTACTTCTGCTCATAGCATTGGCGCAAACGCCCCGCCATGCGGCAGACCCCTTCGACGCGCCCGTGCAGGAGGCAAAAAACAGCACAAAAATAGATCATGTGCCTAATTATATAGCAATTCTCGCGATAGGCCTTCTCTTGCGATATCGCGCCCGGCCATCCCATCATGCCGGATGACCATTTCTGAAGCCGAAGCGATGCAGCCATCGGATCTTGCCCTGCTTTCGACCGACCAGATGCGCCGGGCGGACGGCATTGCGATCGCCACCGGCACGGCCGGGATCACTCTGATGGAGCGTGCGGGAAGCGCCGTTGCCGATGCCGCGTTGCGGCGCGTCGGGAAAGGCGCCAGGGTCGCGATCGCCTGCGGTCCCGGCAACAATGGCGGCGACGGCTTCGTTGCGGCCCGGCTGCTGCAGGAGAGCGGGGTCACGGTGCAAGTAGCGCTGCTGGGCTCGCCGGATGCCCTCCAGGGCGATGCCGCGCTTGCTTTCGCGCAGTGGAGCGGGCCGGTTCTGCCGCTCGCATCGCTCGGCGATGGGACGATCGATCTCTATATCGACGCGCTGTTCGGCGCAGGGCTCAAGCGGCCGCTCGCCGGCGAGGCAGCCGAAGCCGTCGCGCTCATGAACGGTGCTGGTCGCCCGGTGATCGCCGTCGACATTCCCAGCGGCGTATCCGGGGATACCGGCCAGGCCGAAGGCCCCGCCGTTCGCGCGACTGAAACCGTGACCTTCTTCCGACTGAAGCCGGGTCATCTCCTGTTGCCGGGGCGCGCGCTCTGCGGCGAGATCGTCGTCGCCGATATCGGTATCCCGGCCGCGAGGGCATTGTCCGAGATCGCGCCCGCGACCTTCCGCAACGAACCGGCGCTTTGGCTCGCCGCCTTGCCGCATCACGGCCTCGACACGCACAAGTTCCGGCGCGGGGCGGTGGCCGTCGCCGCAGGCGGTATCACGGGTGTCGGCGCGCCGCGTTTGAGCGCGCGGGCGGCGTTGCGGATCGGCGCCGGGCTCGTGACGATCCTGTGCGCGCCGGGGGCCCTGGCCGCTCATGCATCGCACGGCCCGAACGCCGTGATGCAGCGCCCGGTCGCGGACGGTGAGGCGTTCACTGGATTCCTGCAGGACCGACGGATCTCTGCCATCGTGGCCGGGCCGGCGCTGGGCCTGGACGAGCGGGCTGCCGCCCTGGTCCGCTCAGTTCTCGCCAGCGACAGGCCGGCCGTGCTCGATGCCGACGCCCTGACCTTGCTTGCGACGTCGCTGCGCGAGGAAGCCCCCGCCTCGAACCCCACCTATCCTCGCGTGTTCACGCCGCATGAGGGCGAGTTCCAGCGCCTGTTCGGCAAGGAGCCGGCGATCGCGATGGAAGCCTCGAAGCTGGAGCGTGCGCGCAAGGCGGCGGCTCACGCTGACGCCATCCTCGTTTACAAGGGGGCGGATACGGTCATCGCCGCGCCGGACGGGCGGGCGGCGATCAATGCGACCGGCTCGGCGGCGCTGGCGACCGCGGGCTCCGGCGATGTGCTGGCGGGACTGATCGCCGGCCTGCTCGCGCAAGGGATGAGCGCTTTCGAAGCGGCCTGCGCAGCCGTCTGGCTGCATGGCCGGGCAGGAGAGGCGCTCGGCATGGGATTGATCGCGGACGACCTGCCGGAGGCGGTTCCGCCATTGCTCCGCAGCCTGTCTGCGGGGTGAAGTAGTCCTGCGCCGAGGAGAAGCCCGCCCTTGCGGGCGGGCTTCGCTCGGTTACCCAAGCACGTATCGCTCAGCTGCCCGAATAGGTCACGGCAGGCGCCGCGTGGAGCTGATCCTTGGTCAGCGTGATCTTGCCATGGTCCGGATACATCGCAGGCGCCTTGGGCGCCGCTGCAGCCGGAGGCGTGGACGGCATCGCGCCGCCGGTCCCGGCCGCACCACCGCTACCCGACGCGGCCGGAGCCGGAGCCGGCGCAGGCGGCGTGATCGGCTGGTCGCTCCAGCTCACCTGCTCGAACGGAATCGCGACATCCTTCGCGCCGATGCCGAGGAAGCCGCCAACGCCGACGGTCACCATCTCGACCTTGCCGGTCTTGTCGATGATCACTTCCGTGACGTCGCCAACCTTCTTGTCGTCGGGGCCGTAGATGTCGACGCCGATCAGCTTGGTGGTGCGCCACTTGCCCTGGCCGGCGAGATTGATCGGCGCCGGTGTGCTCTTCTCGGCAGGAGCCGAGGCTTTCGGCGCAGAGGACGGCGGCGAGGGCGCAGTGGTCTGGGCGAGCGCGGTCGCCGCGAGCAGGCCCGCGGCGACAGAAGCGAACACAACATGTTTGATCATGTTTTCCTCCTGAGTGTTTCCGCAGCGATGCGGATTGTCGTAACAACAATCGAGAGTCAAATTTGTTCAGAGCATGTGTTATCGAAGCTGTGTTGAAACGTTTCGGCAAAGAACATCTCTCCGAAGACGCTGGCTTCGCTTCGGTTCTGAAAGAATTTGCTCGCGGAACGAGGCCGTGCTCGTATGCCGCGGAGGAAGAACGCCGGGAGCACGGCACTGTTCCATCTGAGGAGGAGACTGCAATGTCGCCGGCTATGATTACGGTTGCGCTGAGCAGGGAGGTTCTGGCAGCGCTCGATCATTACATCACGACGCAGACCCCGCCCCGTACGCACGCCGAGCTGATCGCCGAGATCGTCTCGCAATGGGCCGCGACACAAGGCGGGCAGGGCGGTCCGCCGGATGAGGGGCTACGCCCCGAGGAGCTCAACGCCAGCAACGACTCCTAGATCGCCGCGCGTCCTATCGGACGCGATAAAGGTGATCTACATCTTTGATATCGCATCTGATTTTTCCGAAAGGTGGATTCCACTTTTCGGTCCGATGCTATAGGGGTGTCGCTCGGAATGACCTCCGGCGAATTGCGCCGGCATCAATCGTCGGCGTCTTCGCGGCGAAGCTCGAAGGAGAGCATGGCTTCGGCGAGGGCGTGCAGCTCCTTCTCCTTGTCCGCGGTGTCCGGCATGGCGTTCAGCTCCTTCACCCGCTGCTGGGCGCGGTCGTAGTCCTCGTCGCTATGGATGACGATGGGCAGCTTCACGTTGTGATCTCCTTTGCTCGTCCGGCTCGCCCTACCGTCCCCAAGGCGCATCGGGGGGCGCTCCTGCGCTCGTCGGAAACCAACGAAGCAGCCGGGCGGCGCGTTTCGGTTTCGCAGGCCCCGCTTAAGCGTTCGGCAAGGCCCTGCCGGCCATCATAGGGCTCCAACCCTGAACGGGAAGAGGCGATGAACAGGATGTTCCTCCTGGCGCTGCTGGCCGGCGCCGCCGTACCAGCCGCGTCGCAGCCGGCCGCGGCCTTCTGGCAGCGCTCCCAGGTCTCGCGCTGCAACGACGCCACCACCGAGGCCGAGCGGCAGATGCTGCGCTGCTGGGAGCTCAACGCCTATGCCGATCCCGGCTGGCCGCCGCTCGGTGTCGGCGTTGGCCTGGGAGGCGCCTATTACCTGGGCCCGCCGGCCCCATATGGTGGGCGCGTGCAGAAGGGCGGGGTCACGCGCCGCCTCGGCTGAGCGCGCGCAGATCGCAGTTTCCTTGCGTAAGGGGCTCGCGAAGGAGCCGGCGTTCGTGGCAGAATTGCATTGCGCGCCGACGAGGCCCAACACCTCTTGCCAAAGACGCAATTGTTCGACGTGACCTGGTGATCGGCGACGCCGCCGGCTACTGAGCTGCAACCCGTCTCCGTGACAGCGGAAGAATTGGAGGAACCCATGACCCTGCGCATCAACGACACGGCCCCGGACTTCGCGGCCGAAACGACAGAGGGACCGATCCAATTCCATGACTGGATCGGCGACAGCTGGGCGGTGCTGTTTTCCCATCCGAAGAACTTCACGCCGATCTGCACCACCGAACTCGGCACGATGGCCGGCATCAAGGGCGAGTTCGACAAGCGCAACGTCAAGATCATCGGCATCTCCGTCGATCCGGTCGAGAGCCACCACAAATGGAAGGCCGACATCCAGACCGCGACCGGTCACAACGTCACCTATCCGATGATCGGCGACAGCGAGCTCAAGGTCGCCAAGCTCTACGACATGCTGCCGGCTTCGGCCGGCGACACCTCCGAAGGCCGCACCCCGGCCGACAACCAGACCGTGCGTTCGGTCTTCCTCATCGGCCCGGACAAGAAGGTCAAGCTGACGCTCACCTATCCGATGACGACGGGCCGCAACTTCCAGGAGATCCTGCGCGCGATCGACTCCATCCAGCTGACGGCGAAATACCCGGTGGCGACCCCGGCGGACTGGAAGCCGGGAGAAGACGTCGTCATCGCCGGCTCGGTCTCGGACGAGGACGCCACCAAGCGCTTCGGCCTCTTCGAGCGCGTCCTGCCTTATCTCCGCAAGACGAAGCACCCCGCTGCCTGACGAGAAGACGGCACCCGCCACGTCCGTTGCGGGTGCCGATCGGCCCGGAGGCATTGCCGTTGCCGCGGCCGTATCCGGCGTTGACGCAGGCAGGGGAGCGTTGAAGTGGACATCACGCAGCTCAAGCCGATGGTCCGGGGATTCTACGATCCGCCGACCGGCTCGATCCAGTACGTCGTCGCCGACCCGGCAACGCGGCACTGCGCGATCATCGATCCGGTCCTCGATTTCGACGAGAAATCCGGGGCGGTCAGCACCGCGAATGCCGATGCGCTGCTCGACTACCTGGATACCGAGGGCCTCAGCCTCCAGTGGATCCTCGACACCCATCCGCATGCCGACCATCTCTCGGCCGCGCATTATCTCAAGGGCCGGACCGGCGCGCCGACCGCGATCGGCGAGCGCATCGTCGACGTCCAGAAGCTCTGGAAGACCATCTACAACTGGCCCGGCTTTCCGGCGGACGGCTCGCAATGGGACCGCATCTTCGCCGATGGCGAGGAATTCCTGATCGGCGAGATGCCGGTCCGGGTCCTGTTCTCGCCCGGCCATACGCTCGCCTCGATCGCCTATCTCACCGGCGATGCGGCCTTCATCCACGACACGCTGTTCATGCCCGACAGCGGCACGGCGCGGGCCGATTTTCCCGGCGGCGATGCCGGCCGGCTCTGGCGCTCGATCCAGGCCATCCTCGCCCTGCCGGAGCAGACGCGGCTGTTCACCGGCCATGACTACCGGCCGGAAGGCCGGCCGCCCCGATGGGAAAGCACGGTCTGCGAGCAGAAGGCCGCCAATACCCACATCGTCAAATGCCGGAGCGAGGCCGAGTTCGTCGCCCTGCGCGAGGCGCGCGACCGGACGCTGCCGATGCCGCGCCTGATCCTCCATGCCCTGCAGGTCAACATCAATGGCGGGCGCCTGCCGGAGCCTGAAGCCAATGGGCAGCGCTATCTGAAATTCCCGCTCGATGCGCTGAAGGCCTGCGGCGTTTGAACGACCGAGGATAGGGGAGGCGCGAAGGGACGGGGATAAGTTCAGTGCGGGAACCGTCCCCGTCATGGTCGCCCTTGTGGCGACCATCCACGTCTTTGCGCCGGAACGACCGCGCGCGGCCTTCGTCATTGGCTGGCGCTCGCCCTGGGCGCCGCAAGACGTGGATGCTCGGGACAAGCCCGAGCATGACGGGGATGCAGGCGACCCGCGACGCCCCGCAATTGACGATGCCAGCAGCGGTGCCCCATGACACGGCTGTCGAGCAAAGGAGTGCGCGCCATGAAAGCCGTCGTCTACGAAGCCTTCGGGCAGGCCCCCGAGCTGCGCATCCTGCCCGACCCGGTGCCGGAGCCGCACAGCGTCGTCATCAAGGTGGAAGCGACGGGCCTGTGCCGCAGCGACTGGCATGGCTGGGTCGGGCACGACCCCGATATCCGCCTGCCGCATGTGCCGGGTCATGAGCTCGCCGGCGTCATCGCCGCCGTCGGGCGCAGCGTCGTGCGCTTCCGCGAGGGCGACCGCGTCACCGTGCCCTTCGTCGCGGGCTGCGGCTCCTGCCCGCAATGCCATTCCGGCAACCAGCAGGTCTGCGATTACCAGTTCCAGCCCGGCTTCACCCATTGGGGCTCCTTCGCCGAATATGTCAGGATCGACCGGGCCGACCTCAATCTCGTGCGCCTGCCCGACGAGATCGATTTCGCCACGGCCGCCAGCCTCGGCTGCCGCTTCGTCACCTCCTTCCGCGCCGTGGTCGATCAGGGCAAGGCCTCGGCCGGCCAATGGGTCGCCGTGCATGGCTGCGGCGGCGTCGGCCTCTCGGCGATCATGATCGCGAATGCGCTCGGCGCCAATGTCGTCGCCATCGACATCTCCGACGACAAGCTGCGCCTCGCCCGCGCGGTCGGCGCCGCGGTGACCATCAACGCGCTGAGTGAGCCCGACGTCGTCGCGGCGGTCCGCGACGCCACTGGCGGCGGCGCCCATGTCTCGCTCGATGCGCTAGGGTCTCCGCAGACCTGCTTCAATTCGGTGGCGAACCTGCGCAAGCGCGGCAAGCACGTCCAGGTCGGGCTTCTGCTGGCGGATCAGGCGACGCCGCCGATCCCGATGGCGCAGGTCATCGCCAACGAGCTGGAAATCCTCGGCAGCCACGGCATGCAGGCGCATCGCTATGGCGCCATGCTCGACATGATCAGCGCCGGCAAGCTCACGCCGCAGCAGTTGGTGGGCCGGCGCATCGACCTGGCCGAGTCGATCCCCGCGCTGATGGCGATGGACCGGTTCGAGGGGACGGGCGTGACGATCATCGATCGGTTTTGACGTCGGTCCAGTGCTGGCTCCTCCCTTCCCCCTCGTGGGGAAGGGTATGGGGATGGGGGGCGTGCGACAGGGTGCAAGGCTGCTCGTAGAAGCGAGTCGGTCCATTTACTGGCGAGTTCGCTCCGACTTTCCGCCCTCCACCCCTATCCCCTCCCCACGAGGGGGAGGGGTTCCCGCGCGTGGTTCTGTAAGGGCAGCGCCCCCTCACTCCCCGAACCGGGCTATCTCCTCCGCGACGCGAGCCTGCGCCCGCTCAAACGCCTCGCCGGGCTCGAGGCCGCTGCTTCGGTGTTCCAGCGCATAGCGGAACAACCGGCGCTCCTCGTCCGGCACCGCCTGCATGAAGGCGGTGAGGCACGCCCCATCGCCGCGCCGGCAGCTCCGCGCCCGGATGCAGGCTCTGTTCTCGCAGCCGCGCCAGACGCCGATGACATCGCCGAGACGCTGCAGGATCAGCGGCCGCGCCTTCTGGCAGCTCTCGAAATCGGTGATCGGCGGGATATCGGCGAAGGGGTTTTGGCGTTTCGGCATGGCGGGGCTCCGGTCGGGACAGGCACGCAGGATCATCCGCCCGCGCTGACGCGCGGCGGGAACGAGCGGGGCTGGCGGAGCGCCGCGAGGCGCGAGGGAGATCCGCAACCGTTGAGCCAGGCTGCGGCGCGGCGGGGTTGAGCCACCCGTCGCACGCCCCGTGGCGCTCCGCCTCCGGCGATTTCGGACTCCGGGCCGCGCTTATCGGGCGGGGCGGTTCAGGATGAGCGGGCTTGGACGCCAGTTCCCCTCATCGGGAACGTCGCGTCGTCGCCTTGCCTCACCGTCACCGGCCGAGCCTTCCAGCGAGCTCCTCGCACAGGGACCGTAGTGTCCCCAGGGCGGTGCCCCGAAGCCTCCCGGGAGCGGGGCGTAACCCCCGCCCGCAGGCGCCGACCCTCACCCAACCTCCAGCATACCTCCGGACGGCCGCCCCGTTTGGGTGATGGGCGAGGGCAGGATAGGGCCGGTGATGAGGGGCGGGGATAAGTTTAGCGAGCCGGTTCCGACACTGGCCCATTCCCGACGGCTGGGGAGTCTGCTTTCGGGCAATGTGGTTGGCACGCAGGCCAATGCACAAAGTGGCGCCGAGCGCCCGGATGGGCTCGGCACCCATCTGTACGTGCGGCCAAATTCGTCGCTATCACTGCTATAGATGGCGCGAATGCTGGAGATGTCCCGGCAGAGCAGGAGCAGATTGTGACCGAGCGATTTGAACGGCATCGCCAACCCTGGACATATGAGGAACTTGAGAAGCTAAAGTTGCTCGCCAAGAAGGGCATGGCACTGAAGGCGATTTCGAAAGCGATGACCCGCAGCGAAGAATCCATCAAAGACCGCGCCAAACTCGATGGCATTGGGATCGCCAAGCTCCGTTAGCCGTGTTCACGGTAAGGCCTTGGGGCGCAAAGCCGACGTCCGTCGTTGTACGATGATGCAGCGTCCGTTCTTGGCGCTCGGCCGAAGCGAGCCAGTCGGCAGCACCAGCGCTGCCGAAGCCAAGGCACGTCTGGGTAGTTCCAACACAGCTTCTGCGAGCTTGGAAGAGTGTGGGCCGTCCGGCGCGCGCCTTCGCAAGGCATCGGAACGGCGACGATACCGAAGCGACCGCCTATGCCTGATCTACCGGATTCGCAGGCGAGGAAGCTCCGCCCGATGGCCGGATGTCCTCGCGCAGAGCGGCCCATGTCAGGAGGGCGTCGAGAGCGGGGCAGAGAGCCTGTCCCCATTCGCTCAGCCCGTACTCGACCTTGGGCGGCACCTGATGGTGCACGATGCGGCGGACGATGCCGTCTTGTTCCATCTGTCGGAGCTGCTGGATCAACATTTTCTGGGAGACAGCGGGGATTGCCCGTTCGAGATCGGAGAAGCGCAGGATCCGTCCGCCGAAGAGATGGAACAGGATCACGAGCTTCCAGCGTCCCTCCAGCAGCTTCAGCGCTCTCTCGACGCCTTCCGCCGCCGTTTCCCGCGTATGGCCATGCGGCTTACCTTCAGGTTTGTACCTTACTTTTTCGTGCGTACTTGTCATTCGGGGAGTCTAGGTCGATCTCCATGCGCAAGCAACAAGCCGGAGATGCCCGATGTCCATCACCCTCCCGAAGCCGATCGCGGATTACTTCGCCGCCGATCGAAAGGATGGCGAAGCGGTCGCCCGCTGTTTCGCCGAGAATGCCACTGTCATCGACGAACGCCGGACCTACACCGGTCGTGACGCGATCCGTTGCTGGAAGGCGGAAGCCTCGTCGCAATACAGCTACGTCGTGGAGCCTGTCGCGATCGCCACCGAAGGCGAACGAACGATCGTGACGAGCCATTTGACCGGCAACTTCCCCGGCAGCCCTGTCGATCTGCGTTTCGTCTTCGTCATCGAAGGCGATGCGATCGTCTCGCTGGAGATTGCACCATGAGCTTCGATCTCGATTTGAAGGGGCGCCGCGCCCTCGTTACGGGCGGCACGAAAGGCCTCGGGGCCGCCGTTGTCTCGGTCCTTCGGGAAACGGGCGTGCGGGTGGTGGCGACGGCGCGCCGCGTGCCCGAATCCTCCTCGGATCATCTCCATTACATTGCCTCCGACATCACCACGGCCGAAGGGTGCGCGCTGGTGGTCAAGGGGGTGCTCGACCGCCTGGGAGGGATCGATATCATCGTCCATGTCTTAGGCGGATCGAGCGCGCCGCCCGGCGGTTTCGCCGCTCTGGACGATCAACAATGGCAGAAGGAATTGAACCTCAATCTGATGCCGGCCGTTCGGCTGGACCGGGCGCTGCTGCCGTCGATGATCGCGCAAGGGACGGGTGTTGTCGTGCACGTCACATCGATCCAGCATGTCCTGCCGCTGCCCGAGTCGACGACCGCCTATGCAGCGGCGAAGGCAGCACTTTCAACCTACAGCAAGAGCCTGTCGAAGGAGGTGACGCCGAAGGGGGTCCGCGTGGTGCGCGTCTCCCCCGGCTGGATCGAAACGGAGGCCGCGGTCGCTCTCGCCGAGCGTCTGGCCGCGCAGGCCGGCACCGACTACGAGGGCGGCAAGCAGATCATCATGAAAAGCCTGGGCGGCATACCTCTAGGCCGGCCGGCGAAGCCTCCGGAGGTCGCCGACCTCATCGCGTTCCTTGTCTCGCCGCGCGCCAGCTCGATCAGTGGGACCGAGTTCGTTGTCGATGGGGGGACGATCCCGACGGCTTGACTGGCAGAAATCGCCTGCCAACAGAGCCGCTCAGAGCATGTCGATCAGCGGCATGAACCTGGAGCATCCGATCTTCGGAGTCTTGGGCGCGAAGGTCTGCTTTTCGGCCATTGCCCAACTTCGGCTGTTGCCGCTACTCCGCCGCCTGCCGCTGCACCTTGCCCTTCTTGATCGGCCGCCTGTCCAGCACCTCCTTGAGGAAGCGCGCGGTGTGGCCTTTGCCGATCCGGACGATGTCCTCCGGCGTGCCCTGCGCCACCACCTGGCCGCCGCCGTCGCCGCCTTCGGGGCCCATGTCGATCACCCAGTCGGCGGTCTTCACCACCTCGAGATTGTGCTCGATCACCACCACCGTATTGCCCTGGTCGACCAGCTCGTGCAGCACCTCCATCAGCTTGGCGACGTCGTGGAAATGTAAGCCCGTCGTCGGCTCGTCGAGGATGTAGAGCGTGCGGCCGGTGGCGCGCTTCGACAATTCCTTGGAGAGCTTGACGCGCTGCGCCTCGCCGCCCGAGAGCGTCGTCGCCTGCTGGCCGACATGGACATAGTTCAGGCCGACGCGGGCGAGCGTCACCATCTTCTCGCGGATCGAGGGCACGGCCTTGAACAGGTCCTTCGCCTCCTCGACCGACATGTCGAGCACATCCGCGATCGACTTGTCGCGGTATTTCACCTCCAGCGTCTCGCGATCGTAGCGCTTGCCCTTGCAGACGTCGCAGGTGACGTAGACATCCGGCAGGAAGTGCATCTCGATCTTGATGACGCCGTCGCCCTGGCAGGCCTCGCAGCGACCGCCCTTGACGTTGAAGCTGAACCGGCCTGCCTGGTAGCCGCGCGCCTTCGCCTCCGGCAAGCCGGCAAACCATTCGCGGATCGGCGTGAAGGCGCCGGTATAGGTCGCCGGGTTCGAGCGCGGCGTGCGGCCGATCGGCGACTGGTCGATGTCGATGACCTTGTCGAGATGCTCCATGCCCTCGATGCGCTCATGCGGGGCCGGGTGTTCGATCGAGCCGTTGAGCTTGCGCGCCACCGCCTTGTAGAGCGTGTCGATGACCAGCGTCGACTTGCCGCCGCCCGAGACGCCGGTGATGCAGGTGAACATGCCGAGCGGGATCTCGACATCGACCTGTTTGAGGTTGTTGCCGCGCGCCCCGACGATCTTGAGGTTGCGGCCCTTCTGCGCCTTGCGGCGTTTGGCCGGCACCGGCACGCTCATCTCGCCGGTGAGATACTTGCCGGTGAGCGAGTTCGGATCGTCGAGAATATCCTGCGGCGTGCCCTTGGCGACGATCTCGCCGCCATGGATGCCGGCGCCGGGGCCGACATCGACGACGTAATCCGCCGTCAGGATCGCGTCCTCGTCATGCTCGACCACGATCACCGTGTTGCCGAGATCCCTTAGCCGGCGCAGCGTCCCGAGCAAACGCTCATTGTCGCGCTGGTGCAGGCCGATCGAGGGCTCGTCCAGCACATAGAGCACGCCGGTCAGGCCCGAGCCGATTTGCGAGGCCAGCCGGATGCGCTGGCTCTCGCCGCCCGACAGCGTGCCGGAGGCGCGGGCGAGCGTGAGGTATTCCAGACCGACATCGAGCAGGAAGGTCAAACGGTCGCGGATCTCCTTGAGGATGCGCGGGGCGATCTCGTTCTGCTTCTTGGAGAGGCGGGCGGGCAGGGCGGTGACCCATTCCAGCGCGTCCTTGACCGAGAGCTTCGAGACTTCGCCGATATGCCGGCCGTCGATCTTCACCGCCAGCGCCTCGGGCTTGAGGCGATAGCCGTTGCAGGCGGCGCAGGGCGTCTCGGACATGAAGCGGCCGATCTCCTCGCGCGCCCAGTCCGATTCCGTCTCCTTCCAGCGCCGCTCCATATTGGTGATGACGCCCTCGAAGGGCTTCTTCACCTCGTAAGAGCGCAGGCCGTCGTTGTAGGCCATGCGCACGGGCTCGGTGCCGGTGCCGAACAGGATGGCCTTCTGCGCGCTCTCCGGCAGCTCCGACCAGGGTTTTGTCATCGAGAAGCCGAAATGCTTCGCCAGCGCCTCCAGCGTCTGGCCGTAATAGGGCGAGGTCGACTTGGCCCAGGGCGCGATGGCGCCCTTCTTCAGCGTCAGCGCATGGTCCGGCACGATCATGTCCGGGTCGATCCGCATCTCGTGGCCCAGCCCATCGCAGACCGGGCAGGCGCCGAACGGGTTGTTGAACGAGAACAGCCGCGGCTCGATCTCGGGAATGGTGAAGCCGGAAACCGGGCAGGCGAACTTGGAGGAGAAGGTGACACGCTTCGCCTCGCCGTTCTCCTGCTTCTCGTCAGCATATTCGAAGACGGCGATGCCGTCGGTCAGCTCGAGCGCCTGCTCCAGCGAGTCGGCGAGACGCGCGCCGAGATCGGGCCGGATCACGATGCGGTCCACCACCACGTCGATGTCGTGCTTGAACTTCTTGTCGAGGGCAGGGGCGTCCGGAATCTCGTAGAACTCGCCATTGACCTTGACGCGCTGGAAGCCGCGCTTCAGCCACTCGGCCATCTCCTTGCGGAACTCGCCCTTGCGGCCGCGCACGACGGGCGCCAGCAGATAGCCGCGGGTCTTCTCCGGCAGCTCGACCAGGCGGTCGACCATCTGCTGCACGGTCTGGCTCTCGATCGGCAGGCCGGTCGCGGGCGAATAGGGAATGCCGGCGCGCGCCCAGAGCAGGCGCATATAGTCGTGGATCTCGGTGACGGTGCCGACCGTCGAGCGCGGGTTCTTCGAGGTCGTCTTCTGCTCGATCGAGATCGCCGGCGAGAGCCCGTCGATCTGGTCGACATCGGGCTTCTGCATCATCTCGAGGAACTGGCGGGCATAGGCCGAGAGCGACTCGACATAGCGGCGCTGGCCCTCGGCATAGATCGTGTCGAAGGCGAGCGAGGACTTGCCCGAGCCGGACAGGCCGGTGAACACGACCAGCTTGTCGCGCGGAATGGCGAGGTCGATGTTCTTGAGGTTGTGCTCGCGCGCGCCGCGCACGGAGATGACGCGGCTGTTCGGATCGGCCGTGCGGTTGCGGTCGAACATGTCTTCCAGCGCAGCAGCTTGGGCGGCGGCGGTATCGGTCTTGCGGGCCATCGGGGCGTCCGTTGCGATGAAGGCCTAGAGGCTAGTATGAGCCATGGAAGCGATTTGATGAGGTCAAAACGGGGGAGATGGGAGGAGCATTGCGCCGCCGATACGCCCGTATCGGCAAGCGATGCGACGCTGCAGCTCCCCCGTTTTCACCTCACCCGCAGGGCGCGGCGCTTTTGTGCGACTGCTGTGTCGTTCTTCGTAGCAAGCCGAAAGGCTTGCGTCCTCGAACTCTTTGCATTCGCGCAAAATCGCCTGCGTCAAATCACTCCCATGGCTCATACTAGCCTCTTGAGATAGGGCAAATGCCGGGCCGTTCCAGCCTCGCGACGATCTGCCCGGCATGAATAGCACGCAGCCGCGCCGGCTGCTGCCGTCGTCCTGACAGAAAACGTCAGCAGCGGCGAGGGGTTCATGTAGGGAGGATCCGGCCGATCGCAATCGACACCGGCGCGCGGGTGAATTATCTATAAATCATGACGAAGCCTGCCGAAGATACCATCGCCGTCCGCATAGCCAGGGCCCTGGCCGAACGGATCATCGCCGGAACGATCGAGCCAGGGGCGCGGCTGCGCCAGGACCACATCGCGGAGGAGTTCGCGACGAGCCATGTCCCGGTGCGGGAGGCCTTCCGCCGGCTGGAGGCGCAGGGTCTGGCGATCAGCCAGCCGCGCCGCGGCGTCCGCGTCGCCTCCTTCGACCTGTCGGAGGTGAAGGAAGTCGCCGCGATGCGCGCAGCGCTGGAGGTGCTGGCGCTGCGGCATGCCGCGCCGCATCTCACTGCCGCCATTCTCGACCAGGCCGAGCAGGCCCGCCGCGATTGCGACGCGGCCACCGATGTCCGCGCCTGGGAGGAGGCGAATCGCCGCTTCCACCGCACGCTGGTCGCGCCCTGCGGCATGAAGCGCCTGCTCGCGACGATCGACGATCTGCACGCGGCGAGCGCGCGCTTCCTGTTCTCGGCCTGGCGCTCGGAATGGGAAGCCCGCACCGATCACGACCACCGCACCATCCTCAACGCGCTGCGCAGCGGCGACCTGGAAACCGCGACGGCGACGCTGGCGCGGCATGCCCAGTGGATCGGCGAGCGGCCCGTCAGAATGGCCTCCGGCGCGACGCGCGGGGCCTTCGCGATCGTCGGCTGATGTCGTGGCCCGTCGAGTGCGCTGGGGAACTCGACGACGACCCCGGGCTTCCGAATCGCCGGGTCCTGCCTTGATCGAAACCGAACCATCCCCGTGCCGTCATTCCGGACAAGCCGCGTAGGCGGCGCCGCTCCGGAATCCATCGTAGAGCGCAGTGCCCCACGATGGATTCCGGCGCTCCGCTTCGCTGCGGCCGGAATGACGCTCGTGAAAATTAGCTGGAGTTGGTTGCTGGTGCGGGGAGTGCGACTTGCCTTTTCAACCGCGATATGAGTTTTGTCATAGATCAAAGGTCAGAATTATAGATAATTTGGCCGCGATGAAGGAGTGACCATGACCGATCTTGCCCTCAGCCGATCCTTCAGCCCGCTGCGGCTGGAAAGCCGCTCGCTCGCCTGGCAGGCCGGCGCCGTGATCGTCGGCAGCCTGCTGCTGGCGCTGTCCTCGCAGATCAAGGTGCCGATGTACCCGGTGCCGATGACGATGCAGACCTTCGCCGTGACGCTGATCGGCGCGCTCTATGGCTGGCGGCTCGGCGCCGTCACCGTGATCGCCTGGCTGCTGCAGGGCTTCGTCGGGCTGCCGGTCCTTGCCGGTGCCGCCGGCGGCGCGGCCTATTTCGCCGGCCCGACGGCCGGCTACCTGCTGGCCTTCCCCTTCGCCGCGGCGCTCACCGGCGGGCTCGCCCAGCGCGGCTGGAACGGCAGCCGCGTCGGGCTCGCCTTCGCTGCGATGCTGGCCGGCAATGCGCTCTGCCTGGTGGTCGGCGTGGCCTGGCTCGCCGTCCTCATCGGCCTACCCAAGGCGATCGCCGTCGGCGCGACGCCCTTCATCCTCGGCGCCATCCTGAAGTCGGCCCTTGCCGCCGCGACGCTCAAGGCCTTCGCGCCGCGCGGCTGAGCCTGAGCGAACGGCTCTCAATTCACGACCCGGCGGGCTTCGGCCTGCCGGGTTTTCTATTCGGCGTTGGGATTCCAGGCGTCCGACGTCGTGAATGTCCAGTTGGGGTCGGTGGGAAGCCGACATTGTCGGAGTCGCGCCGCGAGGTCTGCTGCGCGCCACAAGTGACGGCGACGAGGGCGATGAGTTCGAATAAGGCAGAGGTTGCCCGCGGCACAGATCCGCGTTGAAGCTGATTTGGCGTCTCAGCTCTCCGGTAGCCCGGCGTCCCGCAGTCCTTGCGCCATTTGGTTGAAATATTCGGGCATGTCCTGAAATGCCGGAATCGCCAAGTAGCGCCTGATCGTGAATTCGGGGTTCGCTGCCAGCAGCTTGCGTGCCGCCGCACGCGCGGTTTCGATATCGCCAGCCATTGCCGCCCAGGCAGCGAGCTGCCGGTGGACCCAGGTGACGTCGGGGTGCTTCCTGGTAACGTCCTTCCCAATGGCGACAGCTTCCTCTAGGCGACCCGAACGAGCCAGCGCGGCTGCCATGCCCATCCTGGTGTTGAAAGCGAAGGGATCGAGTGGGCTGAGCTTCATCGCTTTCTCGAACCGTTCCAGCGCCAACGCTGGCTGTCCGCGGTAGATGCCGTTCCACCCCCAGCGCGCCCATGCCCAGGCGTTGTTTGGATCAAGGGCGAGCGCTCGCTCGATCAGCGCAGATGCCCCCTCCTGGTCGCCACAGAAGCTGGTAGCGGCGCCTGCCGCGGTCAACGCCGTCGGGTCATTGTCGATCAGGCCGGCCGTCGCTGCGATCGCGCGCCGTGCGGCCTCCAGTTCGCGGTCGGGTTCCGAGGTCCAGAGATAGGTGACTTTGAGCGTATGGCACCAGGCGAGCAAGGCGTGGGCCCGCCCATATTTCGGGTCGATCCCAAGTGCGTCCGTCAACAACGGGATGGCTTCCTCAATGGCTGCAGCGTTCTGGCCCCACAGCTTCGGAAAGGCGCGCATCACCAGATCATAGGCCCGCAGGCTCGCCGGCGGCTTTCGCAGCGCGGCCTCGATCTCTGCTCCCCGGATCGCCGGCTTGAGCGCTCCGGCGACTTGCGTCGCGATCTGGTCTTGGAACTCGAAGATTTCGGCGGTCGCGCCCTCGTACCGCTCAGACCACAACTGCGTTCGCGTGAGCGTGTCGACAAGCTGCACGGAGATCCTCAGCCGATCACCACCCCGTCGCACCGTGCCTTCAACCAAATAGGCAACCCCAAGCGCGAGTCCAACTTCCTTCACGTCAACAAAACGGCCTTTGAATGTGAACGCCGACTGTCGCGCGATGACGAAGAAATCGCGAATGCGCGAAAGCGCCGCCGTGATCTCCTCAACCACACCATCCGCGAAATACTCGTCGGCGGCGTCACCGAGATTATCGAACGGCATGATCGCGACAGACGGCCCGCTGATCATGAGGTTTGCCGTCCCATTCGCTTCTGGCTCGCCGGCTTCGGCTCGCCGGGGCTTGTCATGCTTGTCGTTGACGGATGACTGAATGGAACCAAGAAGTTGCCTGGTTTCCCCGTCCGGCTCGGCCTGCAGCTCCCGTCGCAGGGCTTCCCTGCACTGCTCGAACTGCCGCAGCGCTGCGTTCGTCCGGCCTCGCCGAAAATGGATGCGCATCAGCGCACGATGCGCCTCCTCCGATGCGGGGATGGACTGAAGCACGCGCTCCGCGAGCGCTTGGGCAGCGCTCAGCGCTTCGCCATCAGCATCATCGATCTTGCTCAGGCCCTCGACAACCGCTTGCGCCTGAGCGCTGAGACCCCGGCGATGCGGTGTCAGGAATTCCTCGATATCGTCCGGCACCTCGACGCCAGCAAGTAATTCGCCCCGATAGGCGTTCGCCGCGACGATCCAACCCTCGCGACCGTCCTGCTTCACGCCGTGACGGAATGCAAAGACATCCACGGTCGTGGGGTTGGCCACCAGTTTCACGATGTCCAGATCGCTTTGCAGTGATATCGCATCGGCATCGCCGGGAGCGCTGGTGAGCGCTTTCCTGATGGCGGCGAGCGCCTGGCGCAGGCTGCTGCGCGCTTGCGCGGACGGGCGGTCCGGCCAGAACAGCGCGCATAACTCGGCTCGGCTGAGACCCCTGGCTCCAGCCAATGCGAGACACGCCAGCAGAAGCCGCGTCTGGCGGGTCACGTCCTGCGTGGGCTCGCCGCCGGCCGACGTGAAATCCAATCCGCCCAGAATTCGCAACCGCATGCGGCACCTCGCGGCGCTCAAGTCACGACCATCGCGCGGCAAATTGCGATTTAACGCCGATTTCACGTCTCGGCCAACCTGTCGAAACATGGAGTTCACGCCGGGGCGAACACGGGTCGAGCGCGGTGGTGGCACGCTCGTCCCGTTCGCAGTTGGAACGCTACCTTTGGAGATGAGCCATGTCACCGATCACGCAAGCGTTTCCGCAAGCCGCCACATTTTCCATTCTCAATCTGAGCGGTGCGCTCGGACGCATCTGCCGGGCTTTCGGCAGGGCTCTTGTTCGAGAGCGTACCCACCGTGTCATCGCCGACCTGTCCGAGACCCAGCTCCGCGATGCCGGAATCGATCGGTCAAAGGTGTCGGGCGACAAGCCCGTCATCAGCATCGACGCTGGCGTCACGACTTATCTCATGTCGCTCCGGTAACGATTCCCTGCATACCCGTTGCCCAGCAGCAGCAGACGTTCCAGACGTCGGGAATGGGCCGTCTGCGGACCTTGCCGAACCGGCTTCGCGGCCCCACCGCCGTCATTCCGGGGCAGGCCGAAGGCCTGAGCCCGGAACCCATGAACACTGTTCGGGCCAGAAGGGAGCTCCGACCCGACACGGTCATGCCTGCAGCGTCGTGTTCATGGGCTCCGGGCTCGGCCCAGGGGCCAACCCGGAATGCCGGCGGTGGTTCTGGGGGAGCCGTGTCGACAGGCGTTCACGCGCCTGGAGCATCGGACCGAAAAGTGGAATCCGCTTTTCGGGCAAATCCGGTGCTCAAACAAAAGGATAGATCGCCACTTCGCGTCCGGTAGGACGCACGGCGATCTAACGTCCTGACGGGCACTGACAGGGGAGGGCGTAGTCTCGCCGCGCCACATGAGCGATGGTCCCGCTGAAAGGTCGCGAGCCGGGATCAATTCGCCCGGTCCCGCGTTACAGCGCGAACCGCCTGTGCGATCATTCGCGACGGCCTCTGTCATGGTCAACCGGGGGAGCGACGACGATGAAAACCCTTCTTGGAGTCGCAGCGCTCGCATTTGGCCTGGGGCTCGGCGCTCCAGCCATGGCCTGCGAGCTCGACCGCCCGCTGAAGATGGCGGGGCTCGACTATGATTCCGCCGCCTTCCACACCGCCGTCGCCAGCGCGATCGCCGAGCGCGGCTTCGGCTGCAAGGTCGAGCGCGTGCCTGGCGCCATCGCGCCGCTGGTCAACGGCCTGGCGCGCGGCGATGTCGACATCGTCATGGAAATCTGGACGGCCAATCCGGTCGAGGCCTGGGTGAAGGCAGCCGAGGCCGGCAAGGTCGAGCCGCTGGGCACGGCCTTTCCCGATGCGAACGAGGGCTGGTTCGTGCCGCGCTATCTGGTCTCCGGGCCTGATGCCAAGGCGCCCGATCTGAAGTCCGCACAGGATCTCAAGCGCTACAAGAACCTGTTCGCCGATCCGGAGGAGCCGGGGAAGGGGCGCTTCTACAACTGCGTCGCCGGCTGGGTCTGCGAAGGCATCAACACCAAGAAGCTCGCGGTCTACGGGCTCGCCGAGGACTTCACCAATACGCGCGGCGGCTCGGGCGAGGCACTGGTCGCCGCCATCGAAGCCGCGCTCAAGCGCAAGCGCCCGGTGCTGTTCTACTACTGGGGCCCGAGCTGGCTGCTCGGGGCCTATGACCTCGTCAAGCTCGAGGAGCCGCCCTTCGACCCCGCGATCTGGGCCGAACTCAAGGCGAGCGACAACCCCAAGCGCGCCACCGCCTACCCGACGAGCAAGGTGGTCATCGGCGCCAATGTCGACCTCGCCAGGAAGGCGCCGCAGCTCGTGACCTTCTTCAAGAGCTACGGCACGACGAGCGACATGACCTCGAAGATGCTCGCCGAGGCGCGCGAGAAAGGCGTCACGCCCGAGCAGCAGGCCATCGTCTTCTTGAAGTCGCAGCCTGACATCTGGCGCAAATGGTTGCCGGCCGATATCGCCACGAAGGTTGCGTCGAGCCTGTGACGACCGCTTTCGTGCCGGAATTCGGCAAGGCGCTGCAGGGCGCCGTCAACCGCGCGGTCGATGCCGTCGTCACCGGCTATGGCGACAAGCTCGACGGTTTCGGTGCGACGCTGACCGCGCCGGTTCGGCTGGTTGAGATGGCACTCCAGCACATCCCGGTTCCCGCTTTCGTCCTGGCGGTCGCCGCCGGCGCCTGGCTGGCGACACGGCGGATCGGTTTCGCGCTGGCGATGGCGGTCCTGCCGGTGGCGCTGGCCGGGCTCGGCGTCTGGAATGAGGCGATGCAGTCGCTCGCCCTCGTCGCCGTCGCGGTGCTGTTCGTCGTGCTGATCGGGCTGCCGCTTGGCGTTGCGGCGGCGCGGCTGCCGCGTCTCGGCCGGGCGCTCACCCCGCTTTACGATCTGATGCAGACCATCCCGAGCTTCGTCTACCTGATCCCGGTGGCGATGGTGCTCGGGCTCGGGCGCGCGCCGGCCCTCGTCGCGACGCTGATCTATGCGCTGCCGCCCTTTGCGCGGCTGACGGAGCTTGGCCTGCGCGGCGTCGATCCGGGTTTCATCGAGGCCGCGCGGGCGTTGGGCCTGAAGCCGCGGCAGAGCTTCTGGCTGATCGAGCTGCCGCTCGCCCGGCCGACGATCCTGCAAGGGCTGAACCAGGCGATCATGATGGCGCTGGCCATGGTCGTGGTCGCCTCGATGATCGGCGCCAAGGGGCTCGGCGAAGTCGTGCTGCTCGGCCTGCAGCGGGCCGATCCCGGCCTCGGCTTCGTCGGCGGGCTCGCCATCGTCCTGCTCGCCGTGCTGCTCGACCGAATGGCGCAGGCGACGCTCGGCGCCCGGAAATCGCCCGGCTGAAAGCGGCGGCGATTGGCCGCGACCCGGCTCCGCGCCAGCCGGACATCGTGCGAATCAGCAGGGGAAAACCTCGTATGAGTCACTTGAACAAAACAGGAACATCATTGATAATGCCTTAATCGGCCGATAGGGTTCGGCTCCGGTCGGGCGGCCGGTTTGTGTGAAGTGCGCAGGAAATGGAGCCTGTCATGGCTGGTAGCGTCAACAAGGTCATTCTGGTCGGCAATCTCGGGCGTGACCCCGAAGTGCGCCGCCTCGGCAGCGGCGAGCCTGTCGTCAATCTGCGTATCGCCACCTCCGAGACCTGGCGCGACAAGCAGAGCGGCGAGCGCAAGGAGCGCACCGAGTGGCATTCGGTCGTGATTTTCAACGAGAACCTGGCGAAGGTCGCCGAGCAGTACCTGAAGAAGGGCTCGAAGGTTTACATCGAGGGCCAGCTCCAGACCCGCAAGTGGCAGGATCAGTCCGGCGTCGAGAAATACACCACCGAGATCGTGCTGCAGCGCTTCCGCGGCGAGCTCACCATCCTCGACAGCCGCCAGGGCGGCTCGGATGAGTACAGCGAAGGCGGCGGTGGCGGCGGCTATATGGACGACCGCTCGGGCGGCGGTGGCTCCTTCGGGCGCTCCGGCGCGATGGGCGGCAGCAGCAGTGGCTCGCGGCAGCCGGCCATGTCGGGCGGCGCTGGCGGCGGTCGTTCCTCGTCGAGCCATCTCGACGACGACATCCCGTTCTGAAGGCGGCGCCCGACGGAACTCGGGCTCCCGAACACGCCATTCCCTTTCACTCCGGGAGGCTTGGCGGGAGCCTCCCGCTCGGTAGCAGTTCCTGCGTAGAGCAGGGTGGCTTACTGTCTGCGATGGCGCCAATGCGGCCAACGCCGGCGTTGGCGGCGCTGCCGCGGCGGCGGCTGTCCGTGCTGGCGCTGGCGATTATAGTGCAATTGCGGCCGCTGCTGGCTGAAGACGGCGTCGGCCTTATCCAGCGTGCGTGCGAGCTGTTTCGTGACGGGGCGATCGTCGCCGGGGGGAAGGCTGGCCTCGGCAGTGGCGCCGTTCGGCGCCAGGCCGACGCCGCTCAGAAGGCCGAACAGGAAGAGACGCCTGTCCATCATACTGTTGCGCTCCCTTTTCCGGCAAGGATGCGCCGGCCTGCCGGTCCGGGCGCGCGTTCCGGCCTGCGCGGCCTGCGAGACATCAACGCAGCCCGCTATGAAGCCAGTGAATTCCTGTAGAGCTTCCCGTCCTTCATGATGACGGCAAGGCTCCGATCGGGCTGCTCGATAAGCTTGAGGTCATCAAGCAGGTTTCCGTTGACGACCAGAATGTCCGCCAGCGCTCCCGGCTCGATCACGCCGAGCTTGCCCGGGTAGGGGTTGCGCGGGCCGGACAGGGCCAGAAGCTCGGCATTGCCTGCAGTCGCCATGCGCAGCGCCTCGGCGTTGCTGTACCAGCGGCCGAGATGGGTGAGCATCACATTCTGCCGCGGCGTCAATTCCGGCGAAAACAGCAGGTCCGATCCCCACGCCGTCTTGATGCCGTGCTTCCGGACGAGTTCGTAGGCCCGCGGCGTGTTGCCGAAGACCTGCAGCATCCGCTCGCGGCTCGGCCCCGTCAGCGGCACGGAATCCGCCTCGCTCAGGAAGGGCTGAATACTGAGCCAGATGCCCTTCTGGGCCATCAGGCCGGCCGTTTCCTCATCCATCAGATGGGCATGCTCGATGCAGGCCGCCCCCGCCGCTATGGCGCGCTGGACCGTATGCGGCGCGTAGGCATGGACGGTCACATAGGTGTTCCAGTCGCGGGCGATGGCGGCGGCGGCCCTGAGGTCGCTCTCGCTGAAGGTCGTCATGTCGAGCGGGCTGCGCGGCGAGGAGACGCCCCCGCCGCCCACGACCTTGATCTGCGAGGCGCCCTGCATCAGCTGCTCGCGGACCCGCATACTCAGATCGCCGACGCTGTCGGCGATCGCCGCGCCGCCGATGCTCTCGATCAGGCTGAGGCGCGCAGGATCGCGCGGAATGTCGCTCAGCATGCGCAGGTCGGCATGTCCCCCGGTCGTCGTGATCATCGCCCCGGAGGGAAAGATGCGCGGGCCAGGGATCACCCCCGTGTCGATCGCCTGCTTGAACGAGAAGACCGGTCCGCCAACGTCACGGACGCTGGTGAAGCCGCGCAGGAGCGTGCGGTTGGCTTCGGCGGTCGCGGTCGTGAAGATCGATGCCGGATCGCCGGTCATTAGTATCGGCGCGGGAATCGCCGCGAACAGCGTATGCCAATGGGCATCGATCAAGCCCGGCATCAGCATGCGGCCGCCACAATCGATCACCGTCCAGTCTGGCTGGGGCGGGCTGTTGCTGGTGTCGACCGCGGCGATCCGATTGCCCTCGACCAGCACCTGGGCGTTCGACTGCAGGCTGTTGGACTTGCCATCGAACAGCCTGACCTGCCGGAAGAGGGTCCTGGTCGGAGGGGTTGTGCTCTGCGCCAGAGCCGGCGCGGCGGCTGCGCCGGCCAGCAGGGCCGCCCCCGTCAGCAGGCCTCGGCGCGTGAAGGTCTCCAGGCGACGCGAGGCCTGGACGAGCATCGGATTGGAGCAGCCGCAGGCTGCGCCGTGGATCAGGTGCTGATACTTCTTGCCCACGCGGATCATGCTTTTCGTCCTGGGCGGCAGGCTTCTGGCGCGAGGCGCGTCGAGCGCGCCTCGCGGATCGAGCTTGAGAATACCATCATCCGCGGTGTCACGGCCGTCGCATGGCACCGCGCGGAATGATCGGCGACGGTTAGGGGCAGCGCGCCTCGAAGGTGCGGCCGTAGCGGTCGCGATAGATGCAGTTGTTGGGGGTGGTCGCGCGTCCGATCACCGCACCGGTCACGCCACCGACGGCTGCACCGATTGCAGCCCCGCGGCCGCCACCCGCGATGCCACCGATCGCGGCTCCGGTGCCCGCGCCGATGAGCCCGCCGCCCAGCGTCCGCTGGTCGGCCGAGTTGGTGTTGCAGCCTGCAAGAGCCAAACCGATGGCCAATAGAGCAAACTTCCAACGCATCGTTTCCTCCCTCAGAAGCGCCAGATCAGTGGCACGATGAAAACGGCGACGACGAAGAACCAGATCAGGAGCGGCAGCCCGAGCTTCCAGTAATCGCTGAAGGCATAGCCGCCCGGACCCATCACCATCAGATTGGTCGGCGTGGCGATCGGCGTCAGGAAGGCTCCGGCGGCGGCGACGGCGGTGCTCATCAGCACCGGCCGAGGCGAGATGCCCATGGCCGCTGCGGCGGCGACGCCGATCGGAATGACGATGAGCGCCGTCGCAGTGTTGCTGATGAGCTGACCCATGATCGCGGTCAGGACGAACAGTCCCGCGAGCAGCGCCGTCGGTCCGGCACCGCCGACCAGGGTGACGAGGCGGTCGGCCAGCATCTTCGCGGCGCCCGTCTCGATCATCGCGGTCGAGAGCGGCATCATCGCGCCGACCAGGATCACGGTCGTCCAGCTGATCGCGCGGTAGGACTGCTCGACGGTCATGATGCCGCAGAGGATGATCGCGCCGGCAGCGAGCAGGCCCGCCACGGCGGAGGGGACGATGCCCGTCGCCAGCATCAGCACCATCGCGAACAGGATGACGATCGCCTGCTTGGCTCCCGGTCCCATCGGCACGGCCTGGCGCCGGACCAGTTCCGGCGAGCTGACGACGAGCACGTCGGGGTCGTCGAGATGCGTATCGAGCGCCTTCCAGGTGCCCTGCAGCAGCATGGTGTCGCCGGCCTGCAGCACGATACCTGCCGCCTTCGTCGTGCCGACGCTCGGAGCCTCGCCCGCGCCGCGCTGGACCGCCAGGATGATCAGGTCGCCGCTTTCGGTGACCATCCCCGGAAACACGGTCTGGCCGATCAGGCCGGAGCGTGGCGGAATCACCACCTCGGCCAGGCCCGAACGGCGGTTGAACAGGGTTTCCTCGCTGTCGCCGGCCCCTTCCTCGCGGAAGGCGAGATGCATCTTGGCCGCGAAATTGGCCGCGGCCTCGGCATCGCCGCGCAGCAGCAGATGATCGCCCTCCGCGATCGCAGCGCGGCGCAGGGGGCCTGCGGTCGCGCCATCCTGGATCGCCACGAGCTGGAGACCGGGCCATTCATCCAGCGTGATCGCGCTGGAGGGCGCACCGACATAGGGGCAGGTGGCGCGAATCCGCAGTTGGTGGATGCCGCTCGCCAGGCCGTATTGCTCGACCAGCGTCTTGGCGTGACGGCTGAAATCGGCCGGCATCGTCGCGCCGTTGCGCTGGGGCAGCAGGCGCTCGCCGAACAGGATGATGATCGCCATGGTGCCGGCCAGAAGCGGAACGCCGGCCAGCGCGAACTCGAAGAAGCCGAAATCGCCGACACCGGCATCGAGCCCGGCCTCGGAGACCAGCACGTTCACCGGCGTGCCGGTGAGCGCGAGCATGGAACCGGCATGGCCGGCGAAGACCAGCGGCATCAGGAGCTGCGACGAGTTGCGCTTGAGACGAACCGCGATGACGACCACGACCGGCAGCAGCGCGGCGACGGCGCCGTTGAGGCTGATCAGCGCGACCAGAAGCGCGACCAGCACCATCATCAACAGCAGAAGCCGCGTCCGGCTTTCCTCGCCCGCCCCCTTGATCAGGAGCTGGCCCGCCCAGGCGGTGACGCCGGTGACCTCGAGACCGGAGCTGACCACGAAGAGCGAGGCGATGAAGATGACGGCCGGGTCACCCAGGCCGCCCAGAGCCTGCGGCAGGGTCAGCACGCCAGTCGCCCACAGCCCGAGCGCCGTGCCCATCGCGACGAGCACGACGGGCACCTTGTTCGTGACGAACAGGACGACGGCGATGGCGACGATGATGCCGGTATAGGCGATCGGGCTCACGCATCAGCTCCTCTGTGGGGCCCGCTCGGTCGCAGACCCGTTTGCAGGGTCTTAGTCTTCGAGCGTCGCCATCAGGATGCCGAGGCGGCAGCCCTTCTCGTACTCGGTCAGGTTCACATATTCCTTGATCGTGTGGATCTCGGCCTGGCCGGCGCCGATCGTGATCGTCGGCACGCCGTGCTTGTCGAGCCAATTCGCGTCGAGGCCGCCGTTCGAGAACAGGTAGTTCGGCTCGAGGCCGAGCATGCCAAGGGCCTTGGCGGCGCGCTGCACCACCGGCGCATCCTTGGCGAGCTCGAAGGGCGGGTAGGCCGGCTTGTGGGTGAACTTCACCTGCGCCGTCTCGCCGGCATCGTCCTTCACCTCGGCCTGCGCCTTGGCGAAGGCGGCCTTGAAGGCCTCGGCGATCCTGGTGGCGAAGGCAGCCTCGGGGCTGCGCGCCTCGCCGCGGATATAGGCGTAGTCGGTGACGACGTTGGTGGCGTCGCCCGCCGCGACCGTGCCGCCCTTGCCGCCGAAGATGCCGACATTGCTGGTGCCGCGGCCATCCGGCTTGACGATCTTGCCGAACCAGCCTTCGCGGCGCGCGTCGGCGATGGCGATGGAGCCGACCAGCGTGGCCGAGATGCCCTTTTCGGGCGCGACGCCGGCATGGGAGGCCTTGCCGGTGATCTCCACCTCCCAGTTCTCCTGGCCGACCGCACCGATCAGCAACTCGGAGGCGAGCTGACCGTCGACATTGATGCACATGACGGCACCGCCGAGATCCTTCGGATCGAGCTCGCGCGCGCCATGCAGGCCGCTTTCCTCGCGCACCGTGAACAGCAGCGTGATCGGCGGGTGCGGCAGCTTGTGCTTGATCAGCGTCTCGGCGAGCACGACGAGGAGCGCGACGCCGGTGCGGGCGTCGCCGCCGAGCGCCGTCGTGCCGTCCGAGACGATGCGGTCACCCTCGCGCTTCGGCTTGGCGCCGGCGCAGAGCGGCACGGTGTCGAGATGGGTCGAGAACAGCAGCCGCGGACCGGCCTTGGCGCCGGGCAGGTCGACGATGAGGTTGCCCGTCTCGGTCGGCAGGGGAATGCGCTTGTTGGCATCGTCGAAGCGGATCGCCGAGGCCGGAACGCCGACGGCCTTCAGCGCATCGCTGACCGCAGCGCCGATATTCGCCTCCTTGCCGGTCACGCCTTCGACCGAGAGGAAGCGCATGAGATGCGCGATGGCGGCTTCGACGTCGAGCGGTATGGAGGGTGTCGTCATGATCAGCATCCGGTCGGGTTGGAATGGCGACGGGGAGGGCCGTAAGCGGGGAGTCACAGCCCCCAGGGCAGGCCGAGCATCTTCCAGACGGCGAAGAGGGCCGTCCACAGCACGAACATCCACACGACATAGGGCAGCATCAGCGAGACGATCGTGCCGACGCCGGCCGTGCGGTCGTATTTCTGGGCGAAGCCGACGACCAGGGCGAAGTAGGCGTTGAGGGGGGTGATCGCGTTCATCGGCGAGTCGCCGACGCGATAGGCGGCCAGCACCGCCTCGGGCTCGACGCCGAGCTTCATCAGTAGCGGCACGAAGACCGGCGCGAAGATCGCCCATTTCGCGATCGCGCCGGTCAGCAGCAGGTCGATGATCGCGACCACCACGATGAAGCCGATCAGCAGCGGCAGCGCCCCGACATTGGCCGCCTGCAGCACTCCGGAGAGGCTCAGCGCCATCACCGTGCCGATATTGGTGTAGGTGAAGTAGGCGACGAACTGGCTGAGCACGAAGAACAGGAAGATCGTGCCACCCATGCTCTTGATCGATTTCTCGATCGCCGCGATGACCTCGGTCAAGCTGCGCATCGTTCCGGCGCCGATGCCATAGGTCCATCCGGAGATCAGGAACATCAGCATGATCAGCGCGATCAGGCCGTTCATGAAAGGCGAGTTGCCGATCAGCTCGCCGGTCGCCGGATCGCGCAGCGGCGCCCCCGGGGGCAGCGTCAGCAGACAGAAGACGGCGATCAGGCCGAGCATGCCGAAGCCGGCAAAGCGCAAGCCGCGCGATTCCGCCTCGGACAACACGGCGCCTTGCTCGGTGACCGTGCCTTCGGCGGCCAGCGCGGGATCGTAGGTGCCCAGGCGCGGAGCGACGATCCGGTCGGTGATGAAGGCGACGACGACGGTCAGGACCAGCACCGAGGCGATCGAGAACCAGAGATTGGAGGCAAGGCCGATCGTGCGGTTCGGATCGACCAGGCGCGCCGCGTCATTGGTGAATTCGACGAGAACGGCATCGAGCGGCTTGATCAACATGTTGACGGTGAAGGCGCCGGCGACGGCCGCGAATCCCAGCGCCAGGCCTGCCACCGGGTTGCGGCCGACGGCGAGATAGGCGATGCCCGCGAGCGGGATCAAGACAAGATAGCCGGCATCGGCGGCGATCGAGGAGAGAATGCCGACGAAGGACAGGATATAGGTCAGCGCCCAGCCGGGGGAGACGATGACGAGCTTGCGGATCAGGGCCGTCACCAGCCCCGATTCCTCAGCGACGCCGGCGCCGATCATTGCCACGATCATCAGGCCCACCGCCGTGAAGCTCATGAAGTTCGGCACGAGCGACGAATACATGAAGCGGATGCCGTCGATGGTCAGCAGGCTGCGGATCGCCGTGCTCGCCGTCTCGACCTTGTGCGTATCGGGATTGATCCGTTCGAAGGTGACGGCGGCGCCGAACAGCCCCAGCACGGCCGACAGCACGATGACGATGCCGATCAGGATCAGGAAGATGACGACGGGGTGGGGAACCATGTTCCCGACCTTCTCGACCGTGTCGAGGAACCTCTGCATGGTCGTCTTCGGCGCGGCGGCGGCAGTCGTCATCGCTCTCATCCCCGTTGAGCCAAAGTCTTCGACGCAAGAGCTGTGGTTCGCGCCGGCAAGCAGCTTCGGCGCTGACAAGACCCCGAGTCTCGGGGACGAACCTTAAATCCAGACGCGGGGAGGGCATCGGCAGAGAATCCCAAACTCTGGGCCGCCTGTCCCAAAATTGGGCCCGTCGTACCGGCCGGATGTGCTCTGGCTTGCCGCCGACGGAGCGGTTTTCTACGGTCTGCTGCACAAGCGAATGCCGCCTACCGGTCACGGACAGAGTCGAAGCAATGCCAGCTCGGGGCAAAGAGAATGGTTGCGCAAGCGGGGCCGGGGCCTGCTTCGCGGCGGATGGCGAGCTTCGGCCCGGCCGGTATTCACTTGGTGATTGCAGGGTTCGTTCCCTGCTTCTTTTCCTGGTCTTCGCCATCGGCCTCGGCGCTTGTGCTTCGACGCCGCAGGGGCTGCTGCAACCCGTCGCTGCAGCTCCCGGGACCGACCGTGTCGACATGCTGGCGGCAACGACGCGCGCAGCTTCGCCTGATCCCGGCATGCTCTTCACCGGCGAGCGAGGCGAGGGTGTTTCGTTCAGCAACATCATTGTCTCGGTCCCGCGCGAGCGCGAGGTCGGCACGATCCAGTTACCGCGCTCGGTTCCCGGCAACCCCGCCACCGATTTCGTCGTCACCAGCTCGACGCCGCTGCCGAAATCCAGACTCGCCGACTGGTTCCGGTCGACGAGCGGGCGGGCGAAGCGCGTCTTCGTGTTCGTCCACGGGTTCAACACGCCGTTCGATCGCGCCGTCTTCCGCTTCGCCCAGCTGGCGCATGACGCCGACGCCGACGCAGCGCCGGTGTTGTTCTCCTGGCCGTCGCGCGGCTATCTGCTCGACTACAGCCGCGATTTCGACAACGCCTCCTATTCGCGCTCGGATCTGGCGGCTCTGCTGAAGGTGGCCGTCGCGAGCCCCTCCGTTCGGGAAGTCGTGATCCTGGCCCATTCGATGGGGAGCTGGCCGGCGGTCGAAGCGGTCAGGCAGATCGCGCTCAAGGACGGCGGCGTCCCGCGCAAGATCAGCAACCTCATCCTGGCATCGCCCGACCTCGATATCGGGGTCTTCCGGCGCCAAATCGAGGACATGGGGCCGAAACGACCGCAAGTCACCCTGTTCACGGCACAGCATGACCGGGCCCTGCAATTGTCCCGGTTCATCTCGCGTGGAGCGACGCGGCTCGGCGGCATCGATCCGACACAGGAGGAATACCGCACCCAGTTCGCGGGACTGTCCGGGATTACCGTGATCGACCTGTCGGCGATCAATGCCGGGGACAGGATCAACCACGATCTCTTCGCGGCCAGCCCGGACGCCGTTCGCCTGATCGGCGGCAGGCTCCTCCAGGGGCAAGTGATCACTGATTTCGACGTTCCCGCGCCCCTGGCTGCAGCGGGAGCGCTTGGTTCCGCGGCAACTCTTCTGGTCACTGCCCCGATCAGGGTGTTCGATGCTGCAGCGGCGCCCTAGGGTTGACGCGCTGTGTTCAGGGTGCCAATATTTGTGCGGTACTTTAAGTTTAAACTGCTGATTAACAAATACTAATCCTTTCATCGTTTATTGATCTTGATCAATCTCAGCGAAAATTGATCGTTGGCAGAATTCTACCTTATTTTTGAAGATCATAGGACAATCGGAGTGTCCGATGCCGACTTTCTCTCAAGGCGGGGTGAGAAAGGACGCCAGCGTATTTTCTGTGGCCCACTTTTGTACGGCTGATCTTCGGCCACAAGAACAGTTCGACGCTTGGCGGTCTTTACACGGGAACACCATCGAGCTTTTCCCAACGCGCGAGTTCTCGGCAGGATTCGCCGCCGAGTTCTGCTCATGGCGCATGGGCGAACTCGCTCTGACGCATGTCGTCTACTCCGGCGCGCCGGACAGGCAGTGGCGGCATCGCCCCAAATCCTATCTGGACCATTGGTGCGTCGTGCTGGCGCGAACGCCTGCGGCCAATGGCGCGCTGCACGAGGAGCTGAGTTTCCGTTCCCTGGCGCTCCCTTATGAGGGGCGGGCCCAGGATAGCGAGGTCATCACCCTCTATCTTCCGCGCGACCAGCACGCTGCCGACGAGCAGCGCTTCGACCGGGCCCATGACCTTGCGGTGAGCCAGGATTTCGCCCCCCTGCTCATCGGCTATCTCGACAGCCTGGTGCGACAGCTGCCTCACGTCACTCCCGAGCATGCTGCGAGCCTCGAGATGCCGACCAGGGCGCTCGTCGCGGCCTGCATCATCCCGCAATCGGTCTACCACGAGGCTGCGAGGGCGCCCCTGGGTTCGGTCCTGATCGACAGAGCGCGTAGCGTCGTGCACCAGAACATGGCCTCACCGGATTTCGGCCCCGAGCGGCTGGCCCGCCTGCTGGCGATGTCCCGTTCGAAACTCTACCGGCTTTTCGAGAACAGCGGCGGGGTGGCGCATTTCATCAACAGGGAGCGCCTGCGCAAAGCGCATCTCCGGTTGAGTTCGCAGCGCGAAACACTTTCCGTCCACGCGATCGGAAACGAGGTCGGATTTGTCGATCACTCGACCTTCAGCCGGGCTTTCCGGCGGGAGTTCGGCTACAGCCCGACAGAGGCGCGCGAGCGCGGGATCATACGCTCCTTCCCCGATGAACCGGACGAGCCGACCCAAGGCTGAACGATGCGGCTTCGATCACGCGCCAAAACGCGGCGTTTCGGCCGGTGGGGCTCGAACTCTGCCGTTCAGCAAATGCAGGGAGCCAGCCCGACGGCTGGGATACCTACAGGGCGGCTTGCGCTTCTCTACGCATTTCTGTTCTTCGAGCTCGGGGTCAACCTCCCATTCTTCCCGCTCTGGCTGCAGGCTCAATCGCTTGACGCCGATGCGATAGGCATTGTTCTGGCGGCGCCGTTGCTGATCCGGATCATCGCGAATCCGACGGTCGGGGCCCTCGCCGACCGGAGCGGACGGATCTCGGCGACGCTTATGGTCTGCGCAGCGTTGGTTGCTGCCGGAACCGGCCTCCTGACCGTCGCACGCGGCTTCTGGCCGATCCTCGCCGTCGTCATCGCGATTGCTCTGGCGCAGGGCCCGTTGATCGCGCTGGCCGATGCGATGACGCTCGGCCGTCTCGCCAAAACGCCGCGATCCGAGCTGACATATGGGCGTATCCGCCTGTGGGGGTCGCTCGGCTTCGCGGCCGCCAATCTCGCGGCCGGCTGGTCACTCGAATGGTTTTCGACCTCCTCGATCGTCCCATTGCTGCTGCTATCGTCCATCCTCACGGCTGTCGCCGCCGCCAGCTGCATGGCTCCTGAGCCGAACGGCTCGCGGGTTTCCGAAGAGAGCGAGGGACCGACGGCGCGCCCGCTGCTGCTCGTCGGCACAATCGCTGGCGCGGCATTGGTGCAGGCTAGCCACGCCGCGTTCTACGGCTTCGGCACGCTCCATTGGCAGGCGTCCGGAGCTTCCGGCGCAGCGATGGGCGGGCTCTGGGCTCTCGGTGTCCTGTCCGAGGTCGTCCTGTTCTCTTTCCTGGGCTACCGCGTGAAAGGCGCCTCGAGCGCAGCCGGCCTGCTGGTCGTGGCTTCCGTCACCGCGACCTTGCGCTGGGGCGCCATGTCGCAGGATCCGGGCCTCTCCACGCTGATGTTTCTCCAGTTGACGCATGGGGTGACTTTCGGCGCCACGCATCTCGCCAGCATCTTTCTCCTCGCGAGGCTGGCGTCAGGCAGAATGCAAGCGCGCGCCCAGGCCTGGCTCGCCGGCGGCTGGGCCGGCGCCATGGCGGTTCTGACGACGCTTTGCGGACGGCTCTACGAGACATGGGGAGAGCAGATCTATCTCGTCATGGCTGTCGTCGCGGCGGTTGGGCTGTCCCTGCTGTTGCCGATCGCCCTCGGTCTGCGTCGTGTTACGGCGCAGGAACCTTTGAGCTTGACCTAGCGGGAAAGCGCTCCTTCCCAACAATGGGATGAGCAGCCCAGAGTTGGGATTCTGAGCTAATCCGCGCTCCCTCTGCCGTTGCTAGCGTCGCAGCACCGTCCGAAGGGTTTCGCAGGGCGCAAGCGCGCATGCGAACGCGCGTTGCGGCAGGCGTCAGAGGAACAATTCGATGCAGAGGCGAGGCTTACGGCGTCCGGATGCACCGACAGGGCACCGGGAAGCTGCCGCGGAGCGGGCATGAGGCGCGGCGAAGCCACATCGCGCCTCGGCTGCGCTGTGGTCGCGGCCGTCATCGCGCTTGCCGTCGCCTCCTGCAACCGCGAGGAAAAGGCGGCGCCACCGCCTGTGCGCATCGTCCGAACCGTGACGGTCGAGCCGCCGCGCCAGGCGCCCGATCTTGCCTTCACCGGGCATATCGAGGCGCAGGACCAGGCTTCGCTGGCGTTCCGCATCGGCGGGCGCCTGGCGGAGCGCCTGGTCGGCGTCGGGGCGAACCTGCGCGAGGGCGAGACTGTCGCGCGGCTCGATCCCGAAAACGAGCTCAACGATCTCCGTTCGGCCCAAGCCGCGCTGACCGCCGCCCAGGGCAATCAGCGCAAGGCGGAAAACCAGTTCCAGCGGCAGAGCCATCTGCTCAAACGCCACATCACGACGCAAGCGGATTTCGAGGCTGCCAAGCAGGCGCTCACGGCCGCTCGCGCCCAGGTCGACGCCGCCCAGGCCCAGGTTAGCTCGGCCGAGGATATCGTCGGCTTCACGACGCTGACGGCCGATGCGCCCGGTATCGTCACGCGCGTCGGCGCCGAGCCCTCCGAGGTCGTGACGGCCGGCCGGATGATCGTCCAGCTGGCGCGGCGGGAGGGCCGCGATGCCGTCTTCGAGATTCCAGCGGAACGGGTAAGGCAGCTCACGCCCGGCATGCCGGTACGGGTCGCGCTGACCGGGGAGGGCGGCGGCGAAGCGACCGGTCGCGTGCGCGAGATCGCGCCCCAGGCGGACCCTGTCACCCGCACCTTTCGGATCAGGGTCGGCCTCACCGATCCCTCGCCGGCCTTCCGGCTCGGCGCCGCCGTCTCGGGCTCGATCCGCGCCAGCGGGAGCGGCGCCATCACCATTCCCGCGACGGCCCTGACGACGCGCGATCAGGCAACCGGCGTCTGGGTGGTCGATCCCAACAAGCTGACCGTCTCGCTGCGCAAGCTCGACGTCGCGAGCGCGGACCCTGCGGCCGCCAAGATCTCAAAGGGGTTGGACATAGGCGACATCGTCGTCACCGCCGGGGCCCGGCTTCTGCGTGAAGGCCAGCGGGTGCGCCTGATCGGAGCCGAGCCGCGATGAGCTTCAACCTCTCGGAATGGGCGCTGAAGAGCCGCTCGGTCGTGATCTATCTCATGATCGTAGCGGTCGCGGCCGGAATCCTCGCCTTCATCCGGCTCGGCCGCAACGAGGACCCGGCCTTCGTCATCAAGACGATGGTGGTCTCCGCCGTCTGGCCCGGCGCCACCATGGAAGACACGCTGAGCCAGGTGACCGAGCGCCTTGAGCGGCAGCTCGAGGAAACGCCCGGCCTCGACAGCGTGCGCAGCTACACCAAGCCCGGCGTGACCACGATCTTCGTCAACCTCAAGGGCGAGGTGCCGGGCCGCCAGGTGCAGGACACCTGGTACCGGGTGCGCAATCTCATCGCCGACATGCGGCATACGCTGCCGACCGGCACGCTCGGCCCGTTCTTCAACGACCGCTTCGGCGACACCTTCGGCATCATCTACGGCTTCACCTCGGACGGTTTCACCAGCCGCGAGCTGCGCGACCATGTCGAGACCATCCGCTCGCGCCTGCTGCTGGTGCCCGACGTCTCGAAGATCGAGATCGTCGGCGCGCAGGACGAGCGCATCTTCATCGAGTTCTCGGTGAGGGAACTCGCCAATCTCGGCCTCGACCGCTCGGCCCTGCTCGCGGCGCTGCAGGCCCAGAACGTGGTGCGGCCGGCCGGGGAGGTGCAGACACAGGACGAGAAATTCTCGGTGCGGGTCTCCGGCGCCTTCCAGTCGGAAGCCGATCTGCTGAGCATCAATTTTCCCGCCGGGGACCGGATGCTGCGGCTCGCCGATATCGCCACGATCCGGCGCGGCCATGCCGACCCGCCGACGCCGATGTTCCGGGTGAACGGGCGCGAGGCGATCGGGCTGGGCATCGCCATGCGCGACGGCGGCGACATCCTCGCGCTCGGCACCAACATCAAGAAGGCGATGGCCGAGGTCAACGCCGGCCTGCCGCTCGGCATCGAGCCCTATCTCGTCGCCGACCAGGCGGTGACGGTCTCGCATGCGATCGACGACTTCATGACCTCGCTCTGGCAGGCGGTGGGCATCATCCTCGTCGTCAGCTTCATCAGCCTCGGCGTTCGGCCCGGCCTCGTCGTCGCGCTTGCCATCCCGCTGACGCTCGCCATCGTCTTTGCCTGCATGCTGGTCGCCGGCATCGACATGCAGCGTATCTCGCTCGGCGCCCTGATCATCGCGCTCGCGCTCCTGGTCGACGACGCCATGACCACGACCGACGCCATGGTCACGCGGCTCGCGGCCGGCGAGGCGAAGATGAAGGCGGCGACCTTCGCTTTCGAGAAATACGCCACCGCCATGTTTGCCGGCACGCTGGTGACGATCGCCGGCTTCGTCCCGATCGGCTTCGCGGCGAGCTCGGCCGGCGAATACACCTTCTCTCTCTTCGCGGTCGTGACGATCGCGCTCGTCGTCTCCTGGTTCGTCGCCGTGCTCTTCGCGCCTGTGCTCGGCGTCGCCATGCTGAAGGCGCCGGACGCCTCGGCCCAAGGCAAGGAGC
Source organism: Bosea sp. F3-2 (assembly GCF_008253865.1). Lineage (NCBI taxonomy): Bacteria > Pseudomonadati > Pseudomonadota > Alphaproteobacteria > Hyphomicrobiales > Alloboseaceae > Allobosea > Allobosea sp. F3-2. The sequence goes on along the minus strand of NZ_CP042331.1, from coordinate 804,557 downwards.
CGGGCCGCGTCGAGCGCCGCTTCCGCTCGTTCCTGTCGGGGGCGATCAAGCTGCGCTGGGTGACCATCGCGGTGACACTCGGCCTGTTCGCAGCGTCGATCCTGGCGCTGCCGCTGGTGCCGCGGCAGTTCTTCCCGGCCTCGGACCGGCCGGAGCTGCTCGTCGACCTGACCTTGCCGCAGAACGCCTCGATCTATGCGAGCGAAGACCTCGTCAACCGCTTCGAGGCCTCGCTGAAGGGCGATCCCGACATCGTGCGCTGGAGCACCTATGTCGGCCGCGGCGCGATCCGCTTCTACCTGCCGCTCAATGCGCAATTGCCGAACGACTTCTTCAGCCAGATGGTGATCGTCACCAAGGGCGTGGCGGCCCGCGAGCGGCTGCAGAAAGAGCTGGAGGCGCTGCTCGCCAAGGACTTCCCCAATGTGGTCGGCCGCGTCTCGCCGCTGGAGCTCGGCCCGCCGGTCGGCTGGCCGGTCCAGTACCGCGTGAGCGGCCCCGACATCGCCGAGATCCGCAGCATCGCGATGCGGCTCGCGCAGGTCGTCGCGGCGAACCCCAAGGCCCTCCAGATCAATTTCGACTGGATCGAACCTGCCCGGGAACTGCGTTTGCGCGTCGATCAGGACGAGGCACGCCGGCTCGGCCTCAGCTCCGCCGCCGTCGCCGCGATCGTCAACACGGTGGTCTCCGGCACGGTCGTGACGCAGGTGCGCGATTCCATCTACCTCGTCGACGTCGTCGTGCGGGCGCAGGATGCCGAGCGCGCCTCGCTCGATACGCTGCGCAGTATGCAGGTGGCGTTGCCGAGCGGCCGCTCGGTGCCGGTCTCGCAATTCGTGAGTTTCAGCTACGGGCTGGACGCGCCGCTGATCTGGCGCCGCGACCGCGTGCCGAACCTGACAGTCTCGGCTGATATTCCGCCGGGCACGCTCCCGGAAACCGTGGTCACCGCGCTGCAGCCTTCGGTGGAGGCGCTCCGGAAGGCGCTGCCGGCCGGCTACGACATCACCGTCGGCGGCACGGTCGAGGAAAGCGCCAAGTCGCAGGCCTCGGTCATCGCCGTGGTGCCGGTGATGCTGCTGATCATGTTCACCGTGCTGATGGCACAGCTCCGGAGCTTCAGGCTCCTGGCGATCGTGCTCAGCATCGCGCCGCTCGGGCTGATCGGCGTCGTCGGCGCGCTCTTGCTCTCCGGCAAGCCGCTCGGCTTCGTCGCGCTGCTCGGCATCCTCGCCCTGATCGGCATCATCACCAAGAATGCGGTGATCCTGATCGGGCAGATCGAAGACGAGCGGACCGCCGGCAAGGGCGTGGTCGAAGCGGCAGTCGATGCCGCCGGCACGCGCTTCCGGCCGATCATGCTGACCGCTATCTCGACCGTGCTCGGCATGATCCCGATCGCGCCAACCGTGTTCTGGGGGCCGATGGCCTTCGCGATCATGGGTGGCCTCCTGGTCGCGACGGTGCTGACGCTCGTTCTCCTCCCCGTCCTCTACGTCACCGTCTTCAGCGCCGCGACCGCGCGTGGCAAGGCGAAGCGAACAGCCAGTGCGGGAGGCTCCCAGTCATGAGCGCGATCGCGACAAGGCGGATGCCGATGACGGGGCTGGGACGGGTTGCAGCGGTCACGCTGCTGGGCGCGGTCCTCGTTTCCTGCGGCAATGAAAAGGCGCCGCAGGCGGAGGGACGACCGGTCGGAGTCGTCACAGTCGAGGCGGGACAATTCTCCGACGACATCCAGCTCAGCGGCGAGATCCAGGCGAAGAAGGACGTCGGGCTCGCCTTCCGCATCGGTGGGCGCGTGCTCGAACGTCCGGTCAATGTCGGTGACCGGGTCAAGGCGGGGCAGGTCATCGCCCGGCTCGACCCCGCCCTCGAACAGAATGCACTGGCTGCGGCGAAGGCAGCACTGCAGGTGGCACGCGGTGAGGTCAGCACGGCGCGCAACACCTTCGAGCGCCAGGAACGCCTGATGGCGCAGGGCTTCACGACGAGGCCGCGCTTCGACCAGGCGCACAGCGCCCAGGAAACCGCGCAGGCGCAACTGGAGAATGTGGAGGCGCAGCTCGAGCTGGCGCGGGACCGGCTCGGCTTCACCGAATTGCGCACCAATGTCGACGGCGTCGTGACGGCGCGGCAGATCGAGCCGGGCGAGGTGGTGCAGCCCGGCCAGGTCGTCGTCCAGATCGCCCGCGACGACGACCGCGACGCGGTGTTCAACGTGCCGGCCGCGGTGCTCGACACCCATCTCAGCGATGCCAGGATCCGCATCGCGCTGGCGGATTCACCCAGCGTGACGGCTTATGGCACGGTGCGCGAAGTCGCGCCGCAGGCCGACCCGGTGACGCGGACCTTCGCGGTCAGGGTCGGCCTGCAGAACCCGCCGGAGGCGATGCGGCTCGGCTCCACCGTCGTCGGCACCATCGAGCTCACCACCGCAGCGATCGTCGCGATCCCCGCGAGCGCGCTGACCCAGCAGGGCCGCTCGCCCGCCGTCTGGATCGTCGATCCCGCCAAATCGACCGTCGCCCTGCGCAGCGTCGATGTGCTGCGTTTCGATCCGGGCAAGGTCATCCTGTCCCAGGGGCTGGAGCCCGGCGAAACCATTGTCTCGGCCGGCATCCAGGCGTTGCACCCCGGTCAGCGCGTCAGGCCCTTGCCCGAACAGAGGCCTTCACCGCGGCAGCAGGCGGCCTCATTGGCGCTACCGCCGTGACATCAGCGGCAGGTTCTGGCGCGGAGAAAGGGCAAGGGCGTTCGAGAATTTGGCCAACCGATATGATGTTTCCCTGGCAGAGAGCATCGATGGAGATCATTCCGGCAGTCGGAGAAGCTCAGAAACTCGGGACCGAGTTGCTCGTCCTGGGCGCCTTTTGCGATGGCCCCCTGACAGGGTCGGCTCGGGCGGTCAATGATCGCTCCGCCGGCCGGCTCGCAGCAAAGCTCGCCCAGGGCGAGCTCGGGGAGGCAGTCGGCGCGACGCTGTTCACCGGGCGGCTGCCCGGTGTTGCGGCAAAGCGCCTGCTGCTGGTCGGCCTCGGACGGGCGGAGACCTTTTCGGACAGGGCCTATCGCCAAGCGCTCGCCGTCGTGGCCAGGGCCCTCAACGACGACCCGGCAGCGGAGGTTGTCGTGACGCTGGCGGAGAACGAAGTCCCGCGTCGGACGCTGAGCTGGCGGATGCAGCAGGCAGGGCGGATTCTCGCGGATAGTCACTATGATTTTGGGCTTCCCGACAGGTCCGTGCGGGACGAACGGCGCAGCATCATGCTGCTCGTGCCGCAGGCGCTGACGTCCGAGCTGGTTGTGGCGCTCCGGCAAGGCGTGGCGATCGGGGAGGGCGTCTCCTTTGCCAAGGAGCTCGGAAACCTGCCGCCCGATCAGTGCACGCCGGCCTTCGTCACGCGGACGGCGGAGGCGATGGCGCGCCAGTTCGGCTTCAGCATCGAGATTCTGGGGCGGCGCGAGTTCGAGAACCATGGGCTCGCTACCTTTCTCGCACTGGAGCAAGTGACGGGCGGCGACTGCAGGCTGATCGTCCTGAGAAGCGACCATCGCATGGCGACCGGCCGCCCGATCGTCCTGATCGGCAACGGCATGGCGGCCTTGGAGGCGCTGCCCGAGCAGCAACAGCGCCTGCACCGCGCCCCGATCCGCGACATGCGCGGTATCGGCAGCGTTCTGGGTGCGATGCGGACGGTGGAGCGGCTCGGCCTTGCCTTGAATGTCGTGGGCCTGATCGTGGCCGGCCAGGGCGAGTTCTCCCGTGGCATCGGTCGGCGACCGCGGTCGGCGGGCAACCGCGGATCGACTGGGCTGGAACCATCCCTGCTGGGCGATGTCCTCTGCTATGCCGCGCATTTCTCGCCAAGCTGCGTCATCGATGTCGCGGCATTGACGCGAGCCTGCGTCGTGGCGCTCGGCAGCCACGTCAGCGGCCTTTTCGCCAATGACGAAGCCCTGGCATCGGAGCTTGTGAACTGCGGCGGGGTGTCCGGCGATCGCGTCTGGCGGCTTCCGCTCTGGGATGACGAGCTGTCGTTGACCACGGTTCGGGGCGAGGCCGATCAGGCCGAAAGCCCGCCCGATGCGATCGCTGCCGCATCCAATCTGGCCCGCTTCGCCACGGCCTATCCCTGGGCCCATCTGGACATCTCGGGAACGGCCTCGACCGCCGGCCGCATGCGCAGGGCGACGGGGCGACCGGTTCCATTGCTGGCCGAATTCCTGATCGGCCGGGCGCGAGCGGCGCCGGGCCAGCCGATCTTTCCTCCCCGCTCGAAAACGGAGCTGCACTCATGAGCGATCTCGTCTTCATCGCCTTTCCGACAGAGCAGAAGGCCGAGGAGGTCCGTCAGAAGGTCCTCTCGCTTCAGCGCGAATACCTGATCGAGCTCGGCGACGCCGTCGTCGTCGTCAAGGACGACAAGGGTCACGTGAAGCTCAACCAGATGATCAACCTGACGGCCACGGGCGCCGCCTCGGGTGCGCTCTGGGGCACGCTGATCGGCTTCATCTTCCTGTCGCCTCTAATCGGCACCGCGATCGGCGCGGCCTCGGGCGCGCTGGGCGGCAAGTTCAGCGACATCGGCATCAACGACCAGTTCATGAAGGATGCCGCCTCGGCGCTCCAGCCGAACACGGCGGGCCTCTTCCTGCTCATCCGCAAGATGACCACGGACAAGGTGCTGGCCGATCTCAAGGGCACCGGCGGCACGCTGATCAGCACCTCCTTCGACGAGACGAAGGAGGCGCAGCTGCGCGAAGCCCTCTCTGCCGCGGCGAGCACGCAAGCAGCGGCGACGTGACCCTCGACTGGAGCCTGGGCGCAGAGGCCGCCGTCTGGGCGGCGTCGACCGCGCGTCTCGACGATTTCCGGCCTCTGCTTCCGGCGGAGGAGGAAATCGTCGCCAGGCTTCAGTCCGGCACTTTCGACAGGCTGGGGGACGGCGTCCTGCCTACGGGGCCGGCCCCGGCCCGGCTGGTGCGCGCCGCCTTCCTGCGCTTTTTGATCCTGGGCGGCGAGGCGGGGTGCCGGCCGCATGAGAAGGGCGTGCTCGTCCGAGGCGCCTGGATCTCGGAGGTACTCGATCTCGAGGCCTGTCGCATCTTTCGCGACATCGGCCTGAACGACTGCCATTTCGAGGCGACGCCGATCCTGCGCGCGGCCATCATCAACCGGCTCTTCCTCGACGGCTCGCGGCTACCCGGCCTGCAGGCGGAGCGGCTCGAGGCGCGTGGCGGCGTCTATCTGCGCGGGGCCGAGGTCGAGGGCGCGGTCAATCTCGACCAGGCGCGCCTCGGCGGAAATCTGCAATGCGACGGCGCGACGATCCGCAACCGTGGAGACTACGCGCTGCTGGGCCGCAGCCTCGAGGTTCGCAACGTCCTCCTGCGCGGCGCGACGCTGCGCGGCGGCATCAACCTGTCGGGAGCCGTTCTGGTCGCCGATCTCGATGCGGCGGGCGCGACCGTCTCGGCTTTCGAGCGGATGGCGCTCGATGCGGGCGAGATCGCCTGCCAGGGCAGCGTTGTCCTGCGGAACACCCGCGTGACAGGCGAGGTGCGGCTGACCGGTTCGGCCATCGCCGGCGATCTCGACTGCTCCGGCACCGTCGTCGACAATGCGGGGGAGACTGCGATCGAAGCGAGCCGGGGCGCGGTCAACGGCGCCTTCTTCCTGCGCCGCGAGGCGCGGCTGGATGGCACGCTCGCCCTCACCGGAGCCTCGCTCGGCACGATCCATGACGAGGCGGCCTGCTGGCCCAAGCCCGGCGACCTGTTGCTCAACCGCTGCCGCTACGGCGCCTTCATCGACGGCCCCGTCGACGCCGCGAGCCGGCTGGACTGGCTGGCACGCCAGACACCCCAGCGCTGGGGCGAGGATTTCTGGCCGCAGCCCTATGAGCAGCTCGCCTCGGTCTTTCGGGAGATGGGGCATGGCGAGGATGCCCGCTCCGTGCTCGTCATCAAGGAGAGGCTCCAGCGCCGGGCCCGCCGGGCGCGGACGGAGAACCCGGTCTGGCGCGCGCTCCTCTTCGTCGCCGACGGCATTCTCGGGATCACGCTCGGCTATGGCCGCAGACCGCTTTTCGCCCTCGTCTGGCTGGCCTTCTTCTGGCTTCTGGGCGTCGCCATCTTCGCCTATGCCGAGCGCCAGGGCGCGCTGATGCCCAACAGCGCCGTGGTGCTGCGCGCGCCGGAATGGACCTTGTGCGGCATTGAGCAAGGCGAGCAGCGGCCGCTGGTCGCCAGTGGGCCGTCGCAAGGGCTGGCAGCGCCCGGCCAGAACCAGCTCGCCTGCTTCCGCCAGCGCTGGGAGGCTTCGAGCTATCCCGCCTTCAGCCCGTGGATGTACGCGCTCGACACGCTGCTGCCGGTGCTGGACATGGGCCAGCGCAGCTTCTGGCGGCCGAACCCGACCAAGCCCGGGGGGCGGGTCGCGATCAACTATTTCTACTTCCAATCGGTCGTCGGCTGGGCCTTGAGCCTGCTCGCAGTCGCGGGCTTCTCGGGGCTGGTGAAGTCGTCGTGACGCGGCCGGTGCCATCAGCAGGGGTGATATCGTGAGCAAGGCGCCTTCTCCTTCCAGCCGCACCGGCGGTGAGCGCGGACCGGCTCCTCGGCGCGAGCCGCTGAACATCGATCTCGCCTTGCAGGGTGGCGGCGCACATGGCGCCTTCACCTGGGGCGTGCTGAACCGGATCCTCGAAGAGGACTGGCTGACGATCGAGGCGATATCGGGCACCTCGGCCGGCGCGATGAATGCGGCAGTCCTGGCTTCCGGCTATGTCGCCGGCGGGCGGGACGGCGCGCGCGAGGCGCTGAACCAATTCTGGCGGAAGGTCTCCGAGGCGGCACGCTTCAGCCCGTTCCAGCGCTCGCCGCTCGACGTGCTGCTCGGGCGCTGGACACTCGACTCTTCGCCGCTCTTCGTCGCCATGGACATGATGTCCCGGGTCGTCTCGCCCTACAGCCTGAACCCGATGGGCACCAACCCGCTGACGGACATCCTTGCCGAGGTGATCGACTTCGACGCCGTCGCGAAGAGTCCGATCAAGCTGTTCATCACCGCGACGAACGTTCGGACCGGCCGCAACCGCGTCTTCCGCAACGCCGAGGTCACGCCTCAGGTGCTGCTCGCCTCGGCCTGCCTGCCGACCCTGTTCCAGGCGGTCGAGATCGACGGCGAGAGCTATTGGGACGGCGGCTATTCCGGCAACCCGACCATGACCCCGCTGATCGAGGAGAGCAACGCGAGCGACACGATCCTCGTCCAGATCAACCCGGTCGAGCGGCCGGGCACGCCGCGGACGGCGCGGGACATCCTGAACCGCCTCAACGAGGTCTCCTTCAATGCGGTGCTGCTGAAGGAGCTGCGCATGCTGGCGCTCCTGCAGCGCGAAGCCGTGTCCGGCTCGGGCGAGGGCGCCCGCTGGGCGCGCATGCGGATCCACCGCATCGCCAGCGACGCCATGACCGAGCTCGGCTACTCTTCCAAGCTGAATGCAGAATGGGAGTTCCTGACGATGCTCCATGACGAGGGCAGGCGCTCCGCCGAGACATTCTACCGGGCGCATCGCGACGAAATCGGAAAGCGCTCGACGCTCGATCTCGCCGAATTCACAAAGGGGGTCTGACGGGTGCTTTTGCTGAAGGATCGAGCTGCGTCGGCGGAGCTTCGGATGCGGAATTGGGCCGCCCGATGACGAGTGGCGGCATTCATCAGGCAGCCCAGGTCGTGGTTGCCACGATCCTGGTCGTCGCGGCGCTGTCGATCGCGAGTTCGGTCTTCGCCCCGGTCGCCTTCGCATTGTTCATCATCGCGCTGGTCTGGCCGCTGCAGAAGGCGCTCCAGAGCGTCCTGCCGCGACTGCTGGCGCTGGCCATCAGCGTCGTCGTCATGGTCGTGGCCTTCGTCGCCTTCGGCTCCCTGATCGTCTGGGCCTTCGGCCGCGTCGGGCGCTGGATCGTCAGCGACGCCGCCCGCTTCCAGTCCTTCTACGACCAGATCACGCTCTGGCTCGAAGGCCACGGCATCGCCGTCGCCGGGGCCTGGTCGGAGAATTTCAGCGTCGGCTGGATGCTGCGCACAGCGCAGACGATCACCGGCCGGCTCAACAGCACGATGAGCTTCTGGCTGGTCGTGTTGGTCTATGTCTTCCTCGGCCTGCTCGAGGTCGATGATTTCGGCCGCAAGCTTCGGGGCATGCGCAACCGCACGACCGGCGAGTTGCTGCTGCGCGGCAGCATGGCGACCGCCACCAAGATCCGCCGCTACATGCTCGTTCGGACGCTGATGAGCGTGATCACCGGCCTGCTGGTCTGGGTCTTCGCCAAGGCGGTCGGGCTGCAGCTCGCCGAGGAATGGGGCTTTATCGCCTTCTCGCTGAACTACATCCCCTTCATCGGGCCGCTCGTCGCCACCGTCTTCCCGACGCTGTTCGCGATGACGCAATTCGGCTCCTGGCAGGCGGTGGTCGCGGTCTTCGCCTGCCTCAACCTGATCCAGTTTGTCGTCGGCAGCTATGTTGAGCCGCGGGTCGCCGGCAGCGCACTCTCGATCTCGCCGGCGACGGTGCTGTTCTCGGTCTTCTTCTGGAGCTATCTCTGGGGCGTGTTCGGCGCCTTCATCGGCGTGCCGATCACCATCGCCTTCCTCACCTTCTGCGCCCTGCATCCGTCGAGCCTGTGGCTCGCCGAAATCTTCGGCTCGCCGCAGAAGGACGAGAAGGTCGCGGAGGGCCCGTCTGTCACACGGTGACGACGGGCGGCATGGGCTCGATCACGACGCGCTGTGGCTCCAGCAGCGCGATCCCATCGGGCGCCGCCGCCAGCGTGTGGATGTAGAAGCAGGTCGGCTCGGCATCCGTTCCCTCCATGACGGGCGAGGGCGCGGAGACGATCTTCAAGGCGCCGCAGCGGCCGATCCAGTCGACATGGCGGTGGCCGTGCATCGCGACCATCCGGGCCGCGATCGGCCGCAATAGCCGCAGCAGGCGGCTGCCGTTGATCAGCGCGGTGCCGATGCGTTCCGAAAAGGCTTTCGCCGGTTTCGGGTATTCGATCGGATGGTGATGCAGCGCCAGGATCCAGCGTGCCTGCGGGAATTCGCGGGCCGCGGCGAGCACGGCCTGCATATCCTCCTCGGCGACGAGGCCGAGCGCATTGGTGAAGGAGAAATGCGCCTCCGCATTCGAATTCAACAGGATGACGCCGAGCCCGTCCGGTTCCGCCGGCGGCAACACCATGGGAAAGGCATCAGCCCAGATCGCGGAAAGCCCGGCCGACAGGCGCAGGCCACCCGCATCGGCGAAGGCGGCGATCTTCTCGCGATGCGGCTCCAGCGCGGCGGCGAGGCTGCCGGCGAGCCGGGTCCGACTCTGGTCGAAGACCTGCACGCGTTGCCCCTGCACAGCCGCCATGGCCGAGAGCGTGCGCATCTGGCGCAGGCGCTTGCCCGGGCTGCCCGGCAGCTCGAGCCGAGCGGGATTGGCGCGGTCGACGATGTTGACGTCGTGATTGCCGGGCAGGATCAGGCAGCGCGAGGCGAGGGCGGGATGCCGCTGCATCGCGTCGAGGAATTCGGCCCACTCGGCCGAGCGCCCGGCATCGGTCATGTCGCCGGTGATCAGCAGCAGGTCGAGCGGCTCGCGCGCGTGGATCTCCGCCAGACTGTCGAGCACCTGCAGGAAACGTTCGTTGCCGCGCGGTCCGGCGCGCCCGCTTTCGATCCGGAAGCCATAACGCTCGCCGACGACATGGACGTCGGAGAGATGGGCGACGCGCCATCGGCGCGCTGAGGCCGGCGCGGTGTCGAAGCTTCCGAGATCGCGTGGCTGGTCCATCAGACCGTCGGCCATGCCCCAGAGCAGCGAGGCCACCGCCAGATAGAGCGACATCAGCGCGACGGCATTTGCGAGAGCCGGGACGACAAGCCGCAACGGATCGATGAAGTCGGCGAAGCCGCCCGACCAGCGCGTCGCTGGCCAGACCAGGGCGAAGACCCCGCCGGCAACGGCGCAACCCAGAAGCCCTGCTCCGATCGCGCTGCCAGCCCGCAATCGCGCGCGCTTGTCGGGGTCGGCGCCAACGGAAATGAAGCTTTCGGCGAGATGTTGCAGCCCTTCGCGACAGACCGCGTAGCCGGGCTGGACCACCAGAGCGTTCAACGACCAGAAGCTCCTTTCCGCCATGCGGAATAGCGGCCGGAAGCCAAACCAGCCGACGATTCCGACGAGCACGAGCAAGACGAGGGAGCCGATCCCGGCCAGCGCCATCACGCGGCCCGATACCGACGCGACCCAGGCGGTCATGACCAGCGGAGCCACACCCAGCAACAGGCTCGGCAGCAGGGCGCCGAGCACCCAGGCGAGGGCAAGCTTCGGCAGACTGATCTCGCCGAGCAGGCTGCCGGCGATCGCGATCAGCGAGCGCTTCTTGGTGCTGCTGGCATCGTCTTCGGCGTCGCCATTGCGCGGCTCGATGATCATGGGCGCGACAGCCCGGCGGGACAGAGCGCACGTCGTGGCGAAAGCCGTGGCTGTTTCATGTGTTTTCCGGAGAGCGGCGCGGAGTGCCATCCTGCGCATATCGCCCCCGCCACGGCCAGCAGCCGCGGCGAGAATGGGACGCGGCGCACAGGAGTGAGACGTCGGGCTGATGTTGCCTGCGGAAGCGAAGGCTACCTTGCGCCGACAGTCCGGCAGGACACCCGGAAGAGGCAGACGGATGGAATGAAGGCGGCGGGCCCAGCCGACGACACGCCGCTCTCGGCGCTTCTGGCCCGAGGGCTCGGCCTGCTGCTGCTATGGCTCGCCCTGATGGGCCCCGCGCTGAAGGATCTGCCGGCCGGGCTGGTCGCCAGTGCCGCGGGCGTCTGGACCAGCACGATTCTCTGGCCCACCGGTGGGGCGCTCTCATGGGTCGGGCTTGCTCGTTTCCTGGCTCGTTTCCTGCCGCAATCTGTCGTCGCGGGACTCGACGTCGCGCGGCGCGCCTTTGCCCGGACACCTGACCTGCAGCCCGGCTTTGCGACCTGCCGCTCCACGATACCCAGCGGTCTGGCGCGTGACTCAGCCTGCGCCGTGATGAGCCTGCAGCCGGGGAAGCTGCCGGTCTCGGCTGAGGTGGACGGGACGCTGCGCATCCACTGCCTCGATCTGCGCGAGGCCGTGGCCGAGCAGGTTGCGGCTGATCGCTCTTGCCGTCCTGCTCGGCGGTGCTTTGATACTCCGGACCTGACGACGGCCTGCAGGAGACCGCTGCGTGACACCGATCGAAAGCACCGCCGTCGTCACCGTGGCTGCGATCGCGCTGTTCACCTGGAACAGGCTTCCGGTCGTCGTGGTCGCGATCGGGGCGGCGCTGGCGCTCTGGGCGACGGGCGCGGTCACGCTCGAGCAGGCTTTCGCCGGCTTCGGCGATCGCGCCGCTCTCTTCGTCGCCAGCCTCTTCATCGTCAGCGCGGCACTGGAGAAGACCGGCGTCACCGCCTGGGCGGGGCAATATCTGATCGCGAAGGCCGGCTCCGGACAGATGCGCCTGCTGATCATCCTCATGATGGCGGCCGGCTGTCTCAGCGCGTTCATCAGCGGCAGCGGCTCGGTCGCGGCCCTCATGCCGGTGGCGGTCATGGCCGCGGTGCGGCTGCGCCAGTCGCCGGCCCAGCTCCTGATGCCGCTCGCCTTCGCCTCCCATGCCGGCTCCAACCTGCTGCTGACCGGAGCACCCAAGAACATCCTGGTGTCCGAGGCGCTGGAGGATGCCGGCCTGCCGGGCTTCGCCTTTGCCGAGTTCGCGCTCGTCGGCCTGCCGCTTTTGGCCGGCACGATCGCGATCATCCTGCTGCTGGGCAAGCGCCTGCTGCCGCAGAAGAGCAGCGCGCGGCTGCCGGCCGATTTCAGCCAGCATGCTCAGACTCTCGTTGAGCACTACGGATTAAGCGACGGGATTTTCAGGCTGCGTGTGCGTTCGACATCCTCCTATGTCGGTGTCAACCCGGCTGGGATCGATGTCGATTTGGACGGACGGCTCAGCCTGATGGCCGTGCAGGCGGGAGCCTCCGGCATGCCGTTGCGGGCGCCGGCCGTCTCCGAGGGGGATTATCTCCTCGTGCGCGGCGATGCCGAGGCCGTCGCGAAGCTGGCCGCGGACAAGCACCTCGCCTTGCGCGAGGCGGGCGACCAATCGGGGCTGTTCAGCCGCCGTTCCGGCCTTGCCGAGGTGGTGATTCCGCCGCGCTCGGCGCTGATCGGCCGTGCGCTGTTCGCCGGCATGGTGACCGACAGCGGCGATCTCGTGGTGCTGGCCGTCCAGCGGGCCGGGGTCGACCTCGAGCCAGGCGACGCCCTCGTCGCAGGCGACACGCTGCTGCTGGAAGGCAGCTGGGAAGCGCTCGATCTGCGCCTCGACGATCCCGACGTGCTCGTCGTCAACTCGCCCGACCTCGTCAGGCGCCAGGCCGTGCCGATGGGCGCAGGCGCAGGCGTGGCGCTGGCGGTGCTGGCCGGCCTCGTCACGGCGCTCGCGACAGGCATCCTGCCGCCGGCCGTCGCCGGACTGCTGGGCGCCGGAGCGCTGATCGCCGCCGGCATCATGAGCGTCGAGCAGGCCTATCGCGCGATCAACTGGACGACGGTGATCCTGATCGCGGCGATGATGCCGCTCTCCACTGCGATGGTGCAATCGGGCGCAGCCAAGGTCGTGGCCGACCATCTCGTGTCTCTGACCGGTGGGGCAGGGCCGATCGTCTTCCTCGCCGGCCTCTTCGTGCTGACCGCGAGCCTCGGCCAGGTCATGAGCAACACCGCGACGACGATGCTGGTCATTCCGATCGCGATGGCGGCAGCAGCCGGCATGGGCGTCTCGCCGCGTCCGGTGCTGATGAGCCTGTGCGTCGCCGGCTCGGCCGCGTTCCTGACGCCGATCGCGACCGCGACCAACATGATGGTCATGGGGCCGGGCGGCTACAGCTTCAACAGCTACTGGAAACTCGGCACACCGCTGATGCTCTGGTTCTTCGTGATCGCCGTCTTCTACGTGCCGCTGATCTGGCGGTTCTGAAGGGTCGCGGCGCTCCGGCCTCAGGCCGAAGGCCGTTCGAAACGCTTCCAGGCCCAGAGACCGCCGAGCACGATCAGCGATCCGACGAAGGCTGCGACCACATCCCTGAGCGAAATCGCGATGTTGTCGAGGCCCGGCAGAATCTGGAGCGATCGGAAGAGCAGGCCGCCGACGATGGCGCCCGCCAGACCCACAGCGAGATTGCGCAGGAGGCCGAAGCCGCGCCTGTCCCATCTGATCGCGAGGCCTGCCAGGCTGCCACCGATCACTCCGATGATGATCCAGACAATCACATGATCGAGCGTCTGCATGTTTCCCCCCAAGGTCGCGATCGCTGCAGCCGGCCCCGATCAGGTTGCATCAACCTGATCGGGTCCGGCTCTAAGCCATTGATAGAGCGGGCGGACATTTGCCGTGCCCGCCCGCTTAAGCAGCCCTAAACCCAGACCCAGTGGCACCGGCGAATAGGCCTTCCCCACCGATCCCAATGCGTCCGGCAAACCCGCCGCCGGTGGCGAGGAGGGCGATGCCAGCGCCGATTATGATGCGGCGGCGGGCGGTGGCCCGGGGGCCCCCAGCGATTCTGGGACCAGTCGATCGGCGTGCCGTCCGGCAACCTCAGTTCCTGATCCGGCGATAGCGTCGGCTGCCTCGGCGCCGCTTCGGCCTCCTGCGCCGGCAAGGCGAAAGCCGACCCCGTTGCAAGGGCAAGCAATCCGAACACGAACGAACGTCGCTCCATAGGATACGCTCCAGATTGGCTTCGGAAATGGCAGCCTAGAGGCTGTTAGGGACCATGGGAACGATTTGATGAGGTCAAAACCGCAGAGACGGGAGGAGCATCGTGCCGCCGATACCTCCGTATCGGCAAGCGGTGCGACGCTGCAGCTCTGCGGTTTTCACCTCACCCGCAGGGCGCGGCGCTTTTGCGCGACTGCTGCGTCGTTCTTCGTAGCAAACCGGAAGGTTTGCGTCCTCGAACTCCTGGCATTCGCGCAAAATTGCCAGCGTCAAATCGCTCCCATGGTCCCTAACAGCCTCTAGAACGTCCGAAGAGTGCGGCCAATGTTTTCGACACCTCGCAAGGTGTCTTTCAAACCGTGCCGCTACCGGAACATTCTGGCCAGAATCGCCGCGACATGCTGCAGGGCGACGTCCTTCATGCGTCTCCGGTGCCAGGCGAGATGCAGCGCGAAGCCCGGCACCGGAAGCGGCGGCGGAAACGAAACCAGCCCCTCGAAGGACGACAGCACGCGCGAAGGCAGCAGCGCGATCATGTCCGAGCCGTGCAGCAGCGTCTGGACCATCTGGAAGTTCGGCACGACGAAGCCGACGCGCCGCGTCAGGCCGCGGCTGACGAGTTCCGCGTCGATGGGGGTGCGCGTATCGCCGCGGCCGGAGACGAGGATATGCGGATAGGCCAGCCAGGCGGCCAGATCGAAGGCCCTTTCCGCCGGGTGGCCGTGGCGCATCGCGACCGCATAATGCTCGACCAGAAGCTCCTCGCGGTGGAGGTCGTCCTCAGCCGGGGGAAACACCGAGATGGCGAGATCGCTGGTGCCGTCGACCAGGGCTGCGCGGGCGGTGTCGGCGCCGTGCCATGGCTGGATCACGATATCGATCCCCGGCGCCGAACGCTGCAGCTCTTCCTGCAGCGGGCCGATCAGGAACACAGCCGGATAGTCGGCCGTGGTGATGCGCAGGGTCTGGCGGATCTCCGCGAGTGGTACCTGCGGCGGATCGACGAGTTCGGTCACGCCAGCCAGCAGCGATTTCAGCGGAGCGCGCAGAGCTTCCGCCTTTGGCGTCAGGAACATCGTTCCCCGGCCGCGTTCGAGAAGCTCGTCCCGAAACAGATGACGGCAGCGCTGCAGCGCCGCGGATGTCGCCGGCTGCGACAGCCCGAGCCGATCGGCCGCGCGGCTGACATGCGCCTCGTCCAGAAGCGCATCGAGAACCACCAGGAGATTGAGGTCGAGCGATCTCAAATTCATGGATCAGATAATACGATAGATTGATAATCGATTGGAGGGATTTCTTGCTTGGTCGCAGGGTTGTCTCACCACCGCAGGAGACGACCATGACCAAGACGCTCATCCTCCTCTTCCACCGCGACCTCTCCCAGTCCAAGGCCAATGCTACCCTGGCTGCGGCGGCCGGCAGGCTGCCCGGCGTCGAGATCGTCGACATGCAGGCGGCCTATCCCACGGGGATCGACATCTTCCGGGACGGCGAGCGCGAGGCGGCCCGTCTGCTCACGGCCGACCGGATCGTGCTGCAGTTCCCGATCCAGTGGTATTCGACGCCGGCACTGCTGAAGGCCTGGCAGGACGCCGTGCTGACCCGGATGTTCTATCTCGCCTACGAGATGGAAGGGCGGCTGCTGGAAGGAACGTCCCTGATGCTGGCCGCGACCGCCGGCAACGTGCCCGAGGCCTACCGGCCGGGCGGCCGGAACATGTTCCCGATGATCGAGCTGCTCGCCCCGCTGCGCGCCACGGCCCATCGCTGCGGCCTGCCTTGGAGCGAGCCCTTCATCCTCTACCAGGCGGACAAGCTCCCGCAGCCCGCGCTCGACGATGCCGCCGCGGACTACGCCGCCGCTCTGGAGCATTGGATCGCGGAAACACCCGCGTCCGACAGAAAGCCGCCTGAATCAGGGCCGCGCGACGACGAGGCGCAGCGAGCCTTCGAAGCTCGGCTGGCTGCGCAGGAAGCCATGGCGGGAGTCCCAGGCTCCGGATTCGAGGTCGTCCAGCAGATGGGCGATCGAGCCGGCACTCTCGGCTTCACTCACAAAGCTCCAGGCGGAGCAGGCTGAGCGCGCACCCGGCTCCATAAAAAGCTCCGGCCGGCCGTAATAGGCCTCGTTGAAGCCGTCGCGGCAGGCGAGGGGAATCGGCACCGCGACGATCTCGACATCGCCGCCCAGCACCTTGCCGATATGCCCGAGCGACGGATAGCGCCGCGCCTCCGTCGCCAGAACCTTGGGAGCGTAGTGGTTGAGCCAGAAGGCCTCGACCAGCTCCGGGTCGCAGGAGAGGATCACGACCGGTCCGCGTGTCACGCGGCGCATCTCGCGCAGGCCGGCATCGAGATCCTGCCATTGATGCACGGTGAAGGTCGCCATGCTCGCGTCGAAGGACTGGTCGGGAAAGGGCAGTTTCTCCGCCGTCGCATCGATCGCCACGGCAATCTCGGCCGGCCGCTGCGCCCGCATCGAGGCGGAAGGCTCGACCGCCGTGACGTCGCGGTTGCGCGGCTCATAGGAGCCGGCGCCGGCCCCGACATTGAGGATGCGATCGGCCCGGCCGAGCGCGCCCTCGATCAGGGCGGCGATGGCAGGCTCGGGCTGGCGATAGGAGGCATAGCCCTGGCCGATCCGGCCGTAATCGGCGTCGCCGGCGCTGCCATCGGCGCGGCGCGGGCCGGCCACGGGGTTCGGCTCATTCATCACGCAAAGTCTCCGAAAGGAGGGAGCGCCAGAGCGGCAGGATATGGTCTCGCGTCAGCGGGGCGAGTGCGACGGCCGGCGGCTGGTCGGGCTCCAGCCAGGCGATCTCCGCGATCTCGGCAGCCGGACGCGGCGTTGCGGGCAGGGCGAGCGCGAAGATCTCCGCCTCGACCGTGAAGCCGGGCTCGTTGGCGGCCGGCGCAGCGAAACGGCCCTGATAGTGCGGCTCATCACGCGGGATGGCGAAGCCGAGCTCTTCCCGCAGCTCGCGGAGCAGCGCGTCGAGCGGCTGCTCGCCGGGCTCGATCTTGCCACCCGGCTGCATGAAGGCCGTGGTTGCGTGCTTCCTGACGAGAAGCAGGCGCTGGCGTTCGTCGGTCAGCAGGGCGGCCGCAATGCGCAGCCGCCGGGTCGTCCCGCTCAAAGGTCGATTCCCTTCCAGATGGCGCGGGGGAGGATTGCCATGACCCGCCTGCGTTCGGAAAGGGCTTTGGCGCCGGCCTCTCGATGGTGGTAGGACAGCCCTTGGATTTCAAAGCCCTCAGCGAGACGCAGAACCATGTTCGAGGCCCATCGCATCGACACGACCGACAAGGCCGCATTCTATCGCGAGCTGGCGGCGCAGCTCGAAGCGCTGCTCACCGGGGAGAGCGACCCGATCGCCAATGCCGCCAATACCTCGGCACTGCTCTACCAGATGATGCCGGAGCTCAACTGGGCCGGATTCTACCTGATGCGCGAGGGCGAGCTCGTGCTCGGCCCCTTCCAGGGCAAGCCGGCCTGCGTGCGTATTCCGGTCGGAAAGGGCGTCTGCGGAACCGCCATGGCGCGTCGCGCCTCGGTTCTGGTCGAGGACGTCCATGCCTTTCCCGGCCATATCGCCTGCGACTCGGCTTCCCGCTCGGAGCTTGTCGTCCCGCTGATCGGCCGTGACGGCGCCATCGGCGTCATCGACCTCGACAGCCCCACGGTCGCGCGTTTCGACGCCGCCGATCAGGCCGGGATCGAGCGCATCGCGGCGATTTATCTCTCCGCCTGCGGGGAGAGCGCCGGTCTCGCCAAAGCCTCCTGAGCGGCCACGGTGCCCTCGCTCAGCCTGCGCATCCAGCTCGATCCCGAGGGGCGGATCGGCCCCGGCAAGATCGAATTGCTCGAGCAGATCGCCGCGCGAGGCTCGATCTCGGCTGCGGGCCGGGCGATGGAGATGTCCTATCGGCGGGCCTGGGAGCTGGTCGAGGAGCTGAACACGCTGTTCGGCAAGCCGGTGGTCGAGCGTCAGACCGGCGGCCGCAATGGCGGTGGAGCCCGGGTGACCGATCTCGGCCAAGCCTTGATCATGCGCTTCCGCGAAGTCGAGCAGGCGGCCACCGCAGCGGCGAGCGAACACCTTGCCGCGCTTCAGGCCGAGATCGACCGGCCGACGGATTCCTAAAGGGCGAGCCGGCGCCCGGCCCTGCATGCATCGAATAACGGATATGTGAGAGCGGCGCGATCATCGGCGGCGCCGAAAAACGCGAGTGCGCGACCGCATGAATCAGGGCGAGTCTGCCTTGACATGCCCGGCCGATTCGAACAGGCGTATCGCATATGCAGCATCGGTTCTGCAAGCTTTTTTTGTAATGATTCCAATGAGGAAGCAACGGAGCCTCTGAAATTCGGGATGTGCTTTTCGCGCGGAGGCGGCGGCCTCCGGGGAGGGTGAAAACCGAGGGGTTCCGCGCCGGCGACAGCCAGGCGAGCTTGCCTCCAGCGAAGACTGGATTGGTGATGATGCGCGCGTTTCGTCTGGCTCTCGTCGCGGCGGGTCTCTCGGCTCTGTCCGGGCTTGCCGTCCAGGCCCAGGGCCAAGCTCCTGCTGCCGCCCCGCCTCCCGCCGCTCAAGCCCAGCCGGCCGCTCCGACCACTCCGCTGCCTTCGGTTCCGTCTCAGCTCGGCATCAACCCGCCAAGCACCGCGCATCCGCCGCTGACGTCGGAGGCTCCGCCGGCTCCCACTGCCGCGCCGGCCGCGACGGCGGTGCTGCCGCATGACCTGTCGCCCTGGGGCATGTTCATGGCCGCCGACATCGTGGTGAAGGCCGTGATGCTCGGCCTCGCCTTCGCCTCGCTGGTGACCTGGACGATCTGGCTCGCCAAGGCGATGGAACTGGCCGCGGCAAAGGCCGCGGCCGGCCGCGCGCTGCGCCGCATCGAGGCGGCGGAAAGCCTCAGCGCAGCGGCCGGCGCCGCCGCTTCCAAGAGCGGCAAGCTGCGCGGCGCCGTCGGTGAGCTGCTCACGGCCGCGCTCTCCGAGACGCGCCGCTCGGCCGATCTCGGCGAGGACGGCATCAAGGAGCGCGTCGCCATCGCACTCTCCCGGATCGAGGTTCGCGCCGGCCGCGCCATGGCGCGCGGCACCGGCCTGCTCGCCACCATCGGCTCGACCGCCCCCTTCGTCGGCCTGTTCGGCACAGTCTGGGGCATCATGAATTCGTTCATCGGCATCAGCCAGGCGAAGACGACCAATCTCGCAGTGGTGGCGCCGGGCATTGCCGAGGCGCTGCTGGCGACTGCGATCGGCCTCGTTGCCGCGATCCCCGCCGTCATCATCTACAACGTCTTCGCCCGTGCGATCACCGGCTATCGCGCGACCCTGTCGGACGCCTCCGGCGAGATCCTGCGCCATCTCTCGCGCGATCTCGAACGGCGCCAGCGTGCAATTGCACCGGCTCCGCGCTCGGCATCCTCCTCGTCGGCATCGGCGGCTGCGGCCGCCTCCGCGTCGCTCGTGCCGGCGGAGTGAGCCATGGCCGTTTCCGTCAAGGACGCGCAGGACGGTGATCTCGGCGAAGTCAGCGACATCAACGTCACGCCCTTCATCGACGTCATCCTGGTGCTGCTGATCATCTTCATGGTGGCGGCGCCGCTCTCCACCGTCGATGTCGCGGTCGACCTGCCGGTCTCGAACGCGCAGCCGCAGCCGCGGCCGGACACACCCGTCTTCCTCACCGTGAAGGGCGACCTCTCGCTCGCGCTCGGCAACGATCCGGTTCCGCGCGAAACCCTGCAAACGACCCTCGACCAGCGCACCAATCGCGACCGCGAGCAGCGTGTCTTTCTGCGCGCCGACGGCACGGTCGCCTATCGCGAGCTGATGGAGGTGATGAACCTCCTGCGCAATGCCGGCTACCTGAAGATCGCCCTCGTCGGCCTCGAGGATACCGGGCAGGGCGCCGTTGCGGGGCCCAAGCCATGAGCGTGGAACGCCGTTCGCTGTCGCGTTTCGCGCCGGCGGCGTTGCGCTGGAGCGTCGCTGCGCTCGTCGTGGCGAGCGCCCATGGCGCGGCCGGCTGGGTGGTGGCGAACTGGCAGCGTGCCGAGGCCGCGATGGGCTCGCCGCCGGCTGCCGTCATGATTGAGCTTGCCCCGCTCGCCGTCGCGCCCGAGGCGCCGCAGCAGGATGTCGCTCCGGGTCCGGATATGGTCGAGGCACAGCCCGAACCGGAGCCACCGACGCCTGAGCCGGTCGAGCAGCCGAAGGAGCCCGAGCCTCCGCGGCCGGAGCCGGTTGCGATCCCCGAACCCGAGATCAAGATTCCCGAGCTGCCGCCGCTGCCTGACGCTGCCGCCGTGCTGACCCCGCCGCCGGAGGAGCAGCCGAAGCCGCCGGAGGTGAAGCCGAAGCCCAAGCCGAAGCCGAAGGTCGTCGAGCGGCGAAAGCCGCTGAATCCGGACAAGCCCAAGGCCGACCAGACCACGGCCCCGATGGCGCAGGCACAGAACGCGCCGCAGGCCGCTGCGCCGGCTTCGGGCGCCTCTTCAGCCTCGCCGGCCGCCAATGCCAGCTGGCGCGGCTCCCTGATCGCCCATCTCAATCGCTTCAAGCGCTTCCCGGGCGGCGCCAGCCCCGGCACCGTCCAGGTCGCTTTCAGCATCGATCGGGGCGGCCGCGTGCTTTCGGCGCGGCTGGTGCGCGGCTCGGGAGATGCGGCGCTGGACGAGGAGGCGGTCGCGATGATCAGGCGGGCGAGCCCGGTGCCGGCGCCGCCGGACGGGATTGGCGGCAACTCGATCGCACTCGCGGTGCCGGTGCGGTTCTCGCGCTGAAGCAGGTCCGGAACCGGAGGGCCGCTTTGCGCGTAGTCCCGTTCGCAGCGAGTGCGCAGAGGAGACGCGCCATGAGGATCGGAAAGCTCGTTGCCGGAGCTCTCCTGGTGCTCGCCTGCAGCGGCTGCGTGACGGATGCCGAGCTGCGCGCGGCCGACGAGGCGCGCTGCCGCTCCTTCGGCTTCCGCACATCGAGCGAGGGCTTCGCGAACTGCCTGCTGCAGCTCGACCTCAATCGCGCGGCGGATCGGCGTTCTCGCTTCGACCGCTACGATGCGCCGCCGGGGTGGTATTACGGCCGCCGCTGGTGGTGAGCAAACCGCCTCCCAGACAAAAAAAGGGCCGCGCCGGAAAGCGCAGCCCAAGTCTAGGGAGGAAACGCCCAAGGAGGGCGACGCAGCATCTCTGCTGCGCTGCCCACTAGATAGGAGCGCCACCTCGCTCCCGCAAGACAAAAAGGGCAGCAGCACTGACTTATTTTTCAGCTTCCCTTATCAATTTGAAATCAAACGATTTTATGTATTTCGGGCGCTGGCGGCGCCGCGTTTCTCGGCAGACCTGCTTCTGCTGCATTGCCGAGATGCTGTTGACAATCGGCCAACATGGAATTTCATATGCATGCAAATGATTTCCGCTCCTGCCGCATCAGGCGGCGGGTGGTATCGGCGCGGACCGCGGCCGAAGCGGGGCGAAGGACAGCCTGATGCAGATCGATCGTCGCAGTTTCATCGCCGGCGTTGCCGCCGTCGGAACTCCCGGCTTGGTGCGTGCCCAGGGGGCAGGGCCGATCCGCATCGGCGAGATCAACAGCTATACCGCCCAGCCGGCCTTCCTGAAACCCTATCGTCAGGCCTGGGAGCTGGCGCAGGAGCAGATCAATGCGGCCGGCGGCGTGCTCGGCCGCAAGCTCGAGACGACCTTCCGCGACGATGCCGGCAAACCGGAAGATGCAGTACGCCACGCTGCCGATCTCGCGACGGCCGAGAAGGTCGACATCATCGCCGGCGGCTTCCTGTCCAATGTCGGCCTGGCGCTCGCCGATTACGCCAACCAGAACAAGCGGCTCTACGTCGCTTCGGAGCCACTGGCCGACGCGCTCGTCTGGTCGAAGGGCAATCGCTACACCTTCCGGTTGCGGCCCTCGACCTACATGCAGGCGGCGATGCTGGTCGAGGAGGCGGCGAAGCTCCCGGCGAAGAAATGGGCGATCGTCGCGCCGAACTACGAGTACGGCCAGTCGGCGGTGAAGTGGTTCAAGGAGTTGCTGAAGAAGGCGCGGCCCGATGTCGAATTCGTCGCCGAGCAGTTCCCGGCGCTCGGTCGCATCGATGCCGGCGCCACCGTCCAGGCGCTGGAAGCTGCCAAGCCCGAGGCGATCTTCAACGTAACCTTCGCGGTCGACCTCGCCAATTTCGTCCGCGCCGGCAACACGCGCGGCCTGTTCGAGGGGCGCCAGGTCGCCTCGATGCTGACCGGCGAGCCCGAATATCTCGACACGCTCGGCGCCGAGACGCCGGAAGGCTGGATCATCACCGGCTATCCCCATGCCGATCTGCAGACGCCGGAGCACGTCAAGTTCCGAGACGCCTACAAGGCGAAGTACAACGACTATCCGCGGCTGGGCTCGGTCGTCGGCTACGAGACGGTGCAGGCTATCGCAGCCGCGCTGGCGAAGGCCGGCTCGGTCGACAACGAGAAGCTCGTCGATGCCTTCGAGGGGCTGAAATTCACCTCGGCCTTCGGCCCGATCGAGTTCCGCAAGATCGACCACCAGTCGACGCTCGGCGCCTATGTCGGCAAGAGCGCGCAAAGGAACGGCAAGGGCGTGATGGTCGACTGGAGCTATCGCGACGGCGCCAAATATCTGCCTAGCGATGACGAGGTTCGCAAGCTGCGCCCGGTCATCGGCTGAGTTTGTCCGATGGAAAACGCCGTCATTCCGGGCTTGACCCGGAATCCATCATAGGGTGTCGAGGCCTGTGATGGATTCCGGATCGGCGCGGCTTGCAGCCGCTTGTCCGGAATGACGATCACGTTTCCAATCGGTCAGCCGCTTCGCTCGAGACGACATGCTGGATCTCGTCCTCACCCAGACCCTGAACGGCCTGGCTTCGGCGTCGTCGCTATTCCTGGTGGCGTGCGGGCTGTCGATCATCTTCGGCGTCACGCGCATCGTGAACTTCGCCCATGGCTCGCTCTACATGCTGGGCGGCTATCTGGCCTTTACGCTGGTAAACTGGCTCGGCCCGGCCGATGCCTTCGGCTTCTGGGGCGGCGTGGTGCTCGCCGTTCTGCTCACCGGCCTCGTCGGCGCGCTGATCGAGGTCGCGATCCTCAGGCGGATCTATCAGGCGCCGGAGCTGTTCCAGCTGCTCGCGACCTTCGGCGTCGTGCTGATGCTGCAGGACATCGCGCTCGCGACCTGGGGGCCTGAGGACAAGCTCGGCCCGCGCGCGCCGGGTTTCCGCAGCTTCGTCATCCTGTTCGACAGCCGCTTCCCGAGCTACGAGCTCTTCCTGATCGCGGTCGGTCCGGTCGTGCTCGGCCTGATCTGGTTCCTGTTCCATCTGACGCGCTGGGGCGTATTGATCCGGGCCGCGACGCAGGACCGCGAGATGGTGAGCGCGCTCGGCGTCAACCAGCGCCTGCTCTTCACCTCGGTCTTCGCCTTCGGTGCCGCGCTTGCCGGGCTTGGTGGCGCGCTGCAGCTTCCGCGCGAGGCGATCAACCTCCATATGGACCTGTCCATGATCGCGGAGGCCTTCGTGGTGGTCGTGGTCGGGGGGCTCGGCAGCGTGACCGGCGCCTATCTCGCCGCCGTCCTGATCGGCGTGCTCCACGCCTTCGGAATCCTGATTCTACCCAAGATCACGCTCGTGCTGGTCTTCCTGGTGATGGCGGTGGTGCTGATCGCCAGACCGCACGGCCTACTCGGCAAGGCCGCTGTCGAGCCGCGCGGCCATGCCGGCCAGCTCTTCCTGCTGCGCCCGGCCGATCGCCCGGCCAAGGCGTTCGGCGCCGTGGCGCTCGCCCTGCTGATCCTGGCGCCGCTCCTCGTGCCCGATCATCTCGTCCTGACGCTGACCGATCTGGTGATCTTCGCGGTCTTCGCCGCCTCGCTGCATCTGCTGATGGGGCCGGGCGGCATCATCTCCTTCGGCCATGCCGCCTATTTCGGCCTCGGCGCCTATGGCGCAGCGCTGGCGGTGAAATGGCTGGGCGCTTCGATGGAGCCTGCGCTCGTCTTCGCACCGGTGATGGCCGGCATCGCGGGCGCGATCTTCGGCTGGTTCTGCGTGCGGCTCTCGGGCGTCTATCTCGCCATGCTGACGCTGGCCTTCGCCCAGATCGCCTGGGCCACGGCCTTCCAATGGGTGGATCTGACCGGCGGTGACAACGGCATCCTCGGCGTCTGGCCCTCCGGCTGGGCGGTCTCCAAACCGGCCTTCTACTATCTCGCGCTCGCCATCGCCGTGCTTGTGATCCTGGCCCTGCGCCTCATCATCTTCGCGCCCTTCGGCTACGCCCTGCGCGCCGGCCGCGACAGCCCCTTGCGGGCCGAGGCGATCGGCCTCGATGTCGGGCGCCTGCAATGGGCGGCCTTCGTCATCGCCGCGCTCGCGGCCGGCATCGCCGGCGGGCTCTTCGCCTTTTCGAAAGGCTCGGTCTTTCCGACCTATATGGCGATCCCGCGTTCGGTCGACGCGCTGCTGATGGTCTTGCTCGGCGGCGTACAGACCGTGGCCGGGCCGGTCGTCGGCGCCTTCGCCTATATGGGGCTGAACGAGCAATTGATGAAGGCGACGGCCTATTGGCGCTTCATCCTCGGGCTTTCGATCGTCCTGCTGGTCGTCCTGTTCCCGCGTGGCCTCGTCGGCACCTGGCTTTTCTGGCGCGCCCGGCGGCAGAGCGCCGCGCAAGTGACGGCGGCAGCATGAGCGCGCTCAACACCGTCGTGCTGGAGGCCCGCGACCTCGCCAAATCCTTCGGCGGGGTGAAGGCGGTCGATGGTGTTTCCTTTTCGGCCGAGGCTGGGCGCCTGATCGCCCTGATCGGCCCCAACGGCGCCGGCAAGACGACCTGCTTCAACCTGCTGAACGGGCAGCTGAAGCCCGATCGCGGCGAAGTACTTCTTGCGGGCAAGCCGATCACCGGGCTGGAGCCGCGCAAAATCTGGCGCCTCGGTGTCGGCCGCACTTTCCAGATCACCGCGACCTTCGCCTCGATGACCGTACGCGAAAACGTCCAGATGGCGCTGATCTCGCATGCCAGCGAGAGCTGGCGCCTCTTTGGCCGCGCCAACGGGCGCCACTGCAAGGCTGCGGATGCGCTGCTCGATCAGGTCGGCATGACCCAACAGGCCGAGCGCGCCTGCGGCGTGCTCGCCTATGGCGACCTGAAGCGTGTCGAGCTTGCGGTCGCGCTCGCCAATGCGCCGAAGCTCTTGCTGATGGACGAGCCGACCGCCGGCATGGCGCCGCAGGAGCGCATCGCCCTGATGGCACTCACCGCCCGCATCGCGAAGGAGAGGGGCATCGCCGTGCTGTTCACCGAGCACGACATGGACGTCGTCTTCGCTCATGCCGACCGCGTGCTGGTGCTTGACCGCGGCCGGCTGATCGCGGCCGGGACCAGTGCCGAGGTGCGCAACGACCCGCAGGTTCGCGCCGTCTATCTCGGCTCCGGCGCGACCTCGGGAGGGCACTGATGGCAGCACTCCTCGAACTCTCCGGCGTCGAGGCCTGGTATGGCCGCGCCCATATCCTGCATGGTGTCGGCTTTTCGGTTGGAAGCGGCGAGGTCGTCGCGCTGATGGGCCGCAATGGCGCCGGCAAGTCGACGACGATGAAGACGGTGATGGGGCTGGTGCCGCAGCCGCGTGGCACGATCCGGTTCGAGGGCAAGGACATCGCCGGGCGCGAGCCCTTCGCGATCGCCCGCCTCGGCATCGGCTATGTACCGGAGGACCGGCGCGTCTTCTCCGAACTGACGGTGATGGAGAACCTCGAGGTCGGCCGCCAGCCGCCGCGGGCCGGCGCGCCGCATTGGACCCCGGAGCGCCTCTTCGCGCTCTTCCCCAATCTCGGCCGCATGCGTGACCGGCCGGGTGGCGCGATGTCGGGCGGAGAGCAGCAGATGCTGACCATCGCCCGCACGCTGATGGGCAATCCGCGCCTGCTGCTGCTCGACGAGCCGTCGGAAGGGCTCGCCCCCGTCATCGTCGAGGCCATGGCCGAGACGATCCGCGTATTGAAGGGCGAGGGGCTTTCGGTGCTGCTTTCCGAGCAGAACCTGCATTTCGCCGGCAGCATCGCCGACCGTGCCGTCATCATCGAGAAGGGGCTGATCCGCTTCGACGCTACGATGGCGGCACTCAAGGCCGACGCGGCGGCGCGGCACCAGTATCTGGCGGTTTGAAACCGGCGAGCAGACGCCGCATCAGATCGAGCAGCGGCGCGACCTCGCGATCCTCCATCGGATGCAGGGCGGCGATGGTGATCGCCTTGGCGCGCACGACGTAGGCGGGCAGTTGCTCGCGCCCGCGCGGGCTGAGCTGCACCAGCACGCGGCGCTTGTCGTCGGGATCATGCAGGCGTTCGACCAGCCCGCGTTCTTCCAGGCGCGTGACCACGCCCCGTATGGTGGCCGGGTCCATCGCCGTCATGCGGCCGAGCTGGTTCTGGGAAATCCGCCCGTCGGCGGCGAGCCGGCACAGAGCGGCGAATTGTGGCGGCGTCGGCCCGTCCTCGCCCATCATCTCAAGGAACATCGCGACATAGCGCTGCTGCATCTGCCGCAGCAGGAAGCCGAATTGCTCATCCAGCACATAGCCGGCGAGATCGACGGGCTCGGGAACAGCGGAATCAGCCTGACCGCTGGCCGAGCGGTGATGCCGGCCCAGTCCGTCTCCTGATTCTTCTGCGCGATCCATGGCTGCTCCGGGCGGGCGATTCTGCCGGCTGGCGGCAGAGGCCCATTGTCCCGGATCATGTGTGTTCGTTCAATCGGGGCGATGGACCGATAACCATCGCCCGTCACGCTCGGGTCAAGCCCATGGCTGTCCGGTTCGTTTTCAGGACCGTCTTGGAAAGCGCAATGGATCGAAGGCTTTCCAGAGAACAGCGACGGAGATGACAGGCGCGGGGAACCCCTCCCCCTTGTGGGGAGGGGCAGGGGTGGGGGTCGAACGACTGGGTTCAACGCTCACCAAACTGGGTTCAACTCTCACCAAGCGGAACCACCCCCATCCCCATACCCTTCCCCACAAGGGGGAAGGGAGGAGCCCGCGCCGGCACCCGTCAGCGCGATGCGAACTGGACAGCCGTGGGCTTGACCCGAGCATCTCCGGCAAGAGATTCTCGGCTCACCGCTGCGCGGCGCCCGAGAATGACAGGAGCCGGCGCTATCAGCCCAGCGACATCGTCAGCGGCGGCTTGACCTCGGGCGGCAGCGGCGAGGTGTAGCCTTCCTTGCCGAGGCGGGCCTTGTGGTCGGCCTTGGCGGCTTCCATCAGAGCCGGGTCGCTCAACACGGCAGCACCGGTCGCGGCCATCGCCTTGGCGACATGCACCATCGCCTTGTGCGCGGCGGGTGACTTGCCCTGCGCCACCACCTGCCAGGTGTGGAAGGGCGTGCCGAGCGCCACCGTCGGCGCATGGGCCTGCACGGTCGGAACCGCCCAGCTGACATCGCCGATATCGGTCGAGCCGATCGCCGGATTGCGCTTGGCGTCGCGCGGCACGAGGAAGTCGGCCAGCGGCGTGCCGGTGTCCTGCATGCCGACCGTGCGCCAGATCGCGGCGATGTCCTGGGCCGAGAGCGTGGCACGGATCTTCTCGGCATAGGCCTTGTCGGCGTCGTCGAAATGCGGCGCGCCGAGCTCCTCCATCACCTTGTGCATGGCTTCTTCGAGCGGCGTGTTGGCGACGAGATCGGAGACAGCGCTGACGATACGCATCTCCATCTTGGTTTCCGTCATCAACGCAGCGCCTTCAGCGATCTTCTTCACGCGCTGGACGAGCTCCAGCATGCCGCGGAGATCACGAGCGCGAATCGAATAGCGGACGCGGGCATGGGCCTGGACGACGTTCGGCGCGATACCGCCCGTGTCGAGCAGGGCGTAATGGACGCGCGCGTCGGACGGCATGTGCTCGCGCATGTAGTTGACGCCGACATTCATGAGTTCAACGGCGTCGAGCGCCGAGCGGCCGAGATGCGGCGCGGCGGCGGCATGCGAGGCGCGACCGGTGAAGACGAAATCGGCACGGGTATTGGCGAGCGCCAGCGCCGGAGCGACCTCCCAGAAGCTCGACGGGTGCCAGCTGATGGCGACATCGGCGTCGTCGAAGGCGCCGGCGCGGACCATGAAGGCCTTGGCGGCGCCGCCTTCCTCGGCCGGGCAGCCATAATAGCGCACGCGGCCGGGGATCTTGTTCTCGGCGAGCCAGTCCTTCATCGCCACGGCTGCGAGCATCGCGGCGGAGCCGAGCAGGTTGTGGCCGCAGCCATGGCCGTGGCCGCCAGTCTCGATCTCCTTGTGCTCGGCGATACCGGCTTCCTGCGAGAGGCCGGGCAGGGCGTCGTACTCGCCGAGGAAGGCGATGACCGGGCCGCCTTCGCCAGCCTCGCCGATGACGGCGGTGGGGATGTCGGCGACGTTCTCGGTGATGCGGAAGCCCTGGTGCTTCAGCTCGGCGACATGCTCGGCCACCGAGCGCTTCTCGGTGTAGCACACCTCCGGCATGCCCCAGACCCGGTCGCTCAGCGCGATCAAGCGCTCCTTGTTCGCATCGACATGCCGCCAGAGATCGTTTCGATTGTCCATTGTCGTTCCGCCTGGAGAACGCCCAGGCGCTCCCCGTCTTTCGTTGAGAGGCGGATTCCCCAACGGGGCCGATGCGGCCGGGCCGGACCCGCCTCTAGTGGGCGGCGGCATATGAGCAAGCCTGCGCTGCCGCGTCCAGACATTCAGCGCATGGCGGAACAGCGTCTCAGGCCAGCGGCCCTGGCGATGATCGGTGGCGACCCCCCGCCGTCATTCTCGGGCGAAGCGAAGCGTAGACCCGAGAAACTCGTGACGAGAAGACACTGGTTTCCGAGATGCTCGGGTCAAGCCCGAGCATGACGGCCGAGGCCGGTCACGTCTCAGGCTTTGCCCTGCGTCCGCGAGGTGGCAGCAAAATCGGCCAGGATCGGGCAATCCGGCCGGTGATCGCCATGGCAATGCGTCGCCAGATGCCGCAGCGTGTCAGCCATCGCCTTGAGCTCGGCCGCCTTTTCCTCGAGCTCGCGCACATGCGCCATCGCGAGGCGCTTCACATCGGCGCTGGCCCGGCTCTTGTCGCGCCAGAGCGTCAGCAACTCGCGCGTCTCGTCCAGCGAGAAGCCGAGATCGCGGGAGCGGCGGACGAAGCGCAGCGTGTGCACGTCGTCATCGGCATAGACCCGGTACTGCGCCGCGGTGCGAGCCGGCGCGGTGATCAGGCCGATGCTCTCGTAGTAGCGGATCATCTTGGCGCTGACGCCCGAGCGGGTTGCCGCTTGACCGATGTTCATCTCAGACCTCCTGTCCGGCCACGCCATGCGAGGCCGGGATGCGGAAACGCTTCAGCCGCAGGGCATTGGTGACGACGCTCACGCTCGACAGCGCCATCGCAAGCCCGGCGAAAACCGGCGAGAGCAAGATCCCGAAGGCAGGATAGAGCACGCCGGCCGCGACCGGGATCAGCAGGGCGTTATAGCCGAAGGCCCAGGCCAGATTCTGGCGGATATTGGCGATCACCGCCTGCGACAGGGCGATGGCGCGCGGCACGCCCATCACGTCGCCCGACATCAGCACGACATCGGCGCTCTCGATGGCGATGTCGGTGCCGGTGCCGATGGCGATGCCGACATCGGCCTGGGCGAGGGCGGGCGCGTCGTTGATGCCGTCTCCGACGAAAGCGACCTTGGCGCCGCGCTGCTGCAGGCGCTTCACCACCTCGGCCTTGTCGGTGGGCAGGACCTCGGCCCAGACCTCGTCGATGCCGAGGCCGCGGGCGACGGCCTGCGCGGTGCGATGATCGTCGCCGGTCACCATCGCGACCTTGAGGCCGAGCCTGTGCAGCGCGGCGATTGCCGCGGGCGTGGTCTCCTTCACCGCGTCGGCGACGGCGATGACGGCAGCGATCTTGCCCTCGATCGCGGCATAGAGCGGCGTCTTGCCCGCTTCCGCCAGCGCCCTGGCGCGAGCTGAGAACGGCGCGATGTCGAGCTTCGCCTCTTCCATCAGCCTGTGGCCGCCGATGGCGACCTTGCGGCCCTCGACCGTCGCCGTGACGCCGCGGCCGGGGTCGCTGGCGAAATCGGCCGGCTCGGCGAGCTGAAGCCCGCGCGCCTTGGCGGCAGCGACCAGCGCCTGCGCCAGCGGATGCTCGGAGCGGTTCTCGGCCGAGCCGACGAGCCGCAGCACCTCGTCGGCCGCAAAGCCGGATGCCGGTTCAATGTCGGTCAGTTCCGGCTTGCCCTTGGTCAGCGTGCCGGTCTTGTCGAGCGCAACGATCTTGACGTCCTTGAGCGCTTGCAGCGCGTCGCCTTGCCGGAAGAGGATGCCGAGCTCCGCGCCCCGGCCGGTGCCGACCATGATCGAGGTCGGGGTGGCCAGGCCCATGGCGCAGGGGCAGGCGATGATCAGCAGCGCGACAGCGTTGACCAGCGCATGCGACAGGGCCGGGCTCGGCCCGAATGTCAGCCAGACGGCGAAGGTCGCCAGCGCCAGCACGATCACGACCGGGACGAACCAGAGGGTGACGCGGTCGACCAGCGCCTGGATCGGCAACTTGGCGCCCTGCGCGGCCTGCACGGTCCGCACGATCTGGGCGAGCAGCGTGTCGGAGCCGACCTTCTGCGCGGTGAAGCGCAGCGCGCCCGAGCCGTTGACGGTGCCGCCGGTGACGATGCTGCCGGCCTCCTTGCGCACGGGCGCCGGCTCGCCGGTGATCATCGATTCATCGACGAAGGAGGTGCCGTCGGTGACCTCGCCATCGACCGGGACGCGCTCGCCCGGCCGCAGGATGACGCTATCGCCGGGACGAACGGTCTCGACGGACACATCGCTCTCGAGGCCGTCGCGCAGCACGCGGGCGGTCTTGGGCTGGAGCGCAATCAGGCTGCGGATGGCGGCGCCGGTGCGGCCCTTGGCGCGGGCCTCGAACCAGCGGCCGAGCAGGATCAGCGTCACGATCACCGCACCGGATTCGAAATAGGTACCCTCCGTGCCCTCCGGCAGCAGCTCCGGCAGGAAGGTTGCGACGGTCGAATAGAGATAGGCTGCGCCGGTGCCGAGCATGACGAGCGAGTTCATGTCGGGTGCCCCGCGCAGCAGCGCCGGAAAGCCCTTGCGCAGGAAGACGAGGCCCGGCCCGAACTGCACGATCGTCGCGAGTGCAAAGGAGGCGACGCGGACATTTCCCTCGCCGAAGCTGCCGGCGAGCCAATGGTGCAGGGCAGGGACCATGTGGCTGCCCATCTCGACGACGAGCAGCGGCAGGGTCAGCAGGCCGGCGAGGATGACCGAGCGCAGCAGCTTGCCCTGCTCCTCGTCCTTGGCGGCCTGCTGGCGCGCCGCGGCATCACCATCGGCTGCGGCGACCGGGCTCGCCTCGTAGCCGGCGCCCGCCACAGCCTTGACGAGTGCTGGGGTGATATCGCTGCCGGCGAGCGTCTTCACGCTGGCGCGCTCGGTCGCAAGATTAACGGTGGCAGCGACGACGCCCGGCACGGCGCGCAACGCTTTCTCGACATGGCCGACGCAGGAGGCGCAGGTCATGCCCGAAACGGAGAGATCGACCGTCGTCTCGACCGGTGCGTAGCCGGTCTGCCGGATCGCCGCCTCGATCTGCCTGAGATCGGTGCCGCCCTTGGCGAAGGTGATGCGGGCCCGCTCGGTCGCGAGGTTGACCGCGACGGCATCGACACCCGGTACGGCCGCGATGGCACGCTCGACGCGCCCGACGCAGCTCGCGCAGGTCATGCCCTCGACGCCCAGATCGAGCGTTTCGAGTTCGTTCCTGCTCCTGTCGATGACCGTCATCGCCGTCTCCTTCATGGTGATGACGAGCCATATGGGGCTTCCCATTATGGGAAGGTCAAGGGGCGGCATGATACTCCGCGGAACCACGCCGTCATTCCGGGGCTTCGCGCCAGCGAAGAACCCGGAACCCATGAACACGGAGCCGTTCCAGCACGCTCCGTCATGTATGGGCGAGGTCCTGCATATCGCCTGCAGGAGTTTCTCGGATCATCGCCCGAGGATGGGGCGTCGTGTTCATGGGTTCCGGGCTCGCCGCCATGCGGCGCCCCGGAATGACGGCGCGGCTCCAGCCGAACTGCGGCAGCGGTCTCAGGGCATCTCGACCGAGACGCTCTTGATCACAGCATGCACGGGTTTGCCGGGCGCAAGCCCGAGCAAGGCGACGGATTTCGCCGTCAAACGGGCTGCCAGCTTCGCCTCGCCGCAGGCGATAAGCAGATTCACGGTGCTGCCGCCCGGGCCGCTCCGCTCGCCGATCTCGGAGACCGTGCCGGACAGCACATTGAGCGCGCTGATCTCCCCGGGGCGGCCGAGGCTGAGCATGACGTCGCTCGCCAGGATGCGGATCTTGATCCGCTCACCTTGCTGGAGCGTGCCGCGCGCAATCGTCAGCGGCCCGGCCGGCGTCGTCAGCTGCGCCAGCCCGAAGGCGTCCTCGAAGCCGGCGACCTCGGCCGAGAGCAGAGTGCTCGCTTCCGGTGCACCCGGCCGCGCCGCCAGATCGGGCCGGGCGAGGATCTCGACTGTCGGACCGCAAGCGGCGATGCGCCCGTTCTCGACCATGGCGACGGTGGTGGCGAGGCGCGCGACCTCCGTCAGCGCATGCGAGACATAGACGATCGGGATGCCGGCCTCGTCGCGCAGCCGCTCGATATGCGGCAGGATCTCGGCCTTGCGCGCCTCGTCGAGCGCGGCAAGCGGCTCATCCATCAGCAGCAGGCGCGGCTGCGCCAGCAGAGCACGGCCGATGGCGACGCGCTGCTTTTCGCCGCCGGAGAGGCCGCCCGGCCGCCGCCGCAGCAGATGGCCGATGCCGAGCAGCTCAAGCACCTTGTCGAGTTCGGCCGGCTTGCGCTGTAGACGCGGCACGAACCAGTGCCCGAACAGCAGGTTCTGCCGCACGGTGAGATGGGGGAAGAGCCGCGCCTCCTGGAAGACATAGCCGATGCGCCGGCGGTGCTTCGGCAGGAAGATGCCGCGCTCGGTATCGACCAGCGTCTCGCCATCGACGCGGACATGGCCGGCTTCCGGGCGGATCAGCCCGCCGATGACGTTGACCAGCGAGGTCTTGCCCGACCCCGAACTGCCGAACAGGGCTGTCAGGCGCCCGTCGGAGGTGAAGGCGGCATCGAGCTTGAAGTCGCCGACCTGGTGACGGACGGCGATGTCGAGGACGGGCTTCATTCGATCTCGATCCGGCGGCCGACGATGCGCGCCATCAATTCGGAGAGGAAGAGCGCCGCGACCGAGATCACGATCGAGATCAGCGTCAGCCGCATCGCGCCAGCGTCGCCGCCTGGAACCTGGGTGAAGGTGTAGATCGCCGAAGGCAGCGTCTGCGTCTCGCCGGGGATGTTGGAGACGAAGGTGATGGTCGCGCCGAACTCGCCCATCGCCTTGGCGAAGCACAGGATCATGCCGGCGATGATGCCGGGCAGGCAGAGCGGCAGGGTGACGACGAGGAAGACCCAGATCGGGCTGGCGCCAAGCGTGCCGGCGGCGGCTTCCAGCTTGCGGTCGACCGCCTCGATCGAGAGCCGGATGGCGCGGACCATTAGCGGAAAGCCCATCACCCCGCAGGCCAGCGCCGCGCCCGTCCAGCGGAAGGAGAACACGATCCCGAACCAGTCGTAGAGCAATTGCCCGATCGGTCCGCGCCGGCCGAAGCCGATCAGCAGCAGATAGCCCGTCACCACCGGCGGCAGGATCAGCGGCATATGGATGATGGCGTCGAGCAGGGACTTGCCCCAGAAGCGCCCGCGCGCCAGCAGAAGCGCAACGCCAAGCCCGAGCGGCAGGCTCGCGAGCATGGCGGTGCTGGCAACGATGAGGCTGAGCCTCACCGCCGTCCATTCCTCGGGGGAAAGCGAAAACAAGTCGCTCACGAGGAGCTGGCAGCCTTGTTGAGCACCGTGAAGCCCTGCTTCTCGAAGACGGGCTTGGCGGCGGGGCTGCGCAGATAGGTCAGGAAGGCCTGCGCGTCGGGGTTGGCCGAATCCCTGGTGACGGCGACGGGATAGACGATCGGCGGGTGCGAATCCTCGGGGAAGGTCGCGACGACTTTGACTTGGCGGTCGGCGGCGGCATCGGTCGCATAGACGATGCCGAGTGGAGCCTCGCCACGCGAGACAAAGAGCAGCGCGGCGCGGACATTATCGGCCTGCGCGATCTTGTCCTTCACCTTGTCCCAGGCGCCGAGCTTTTCCAGCGCGGCCTTGCCGTATTTGCCGGCCGGGACAGAATCGACATTGCCCATGGCGAGGCGATCGGAGCCGAGCGCGGCGGCGATGTCGACCCCGGGCTTGAGATCGAGCTCGGCGGTCGAATCCTTGCCGGCGACAAGCACGATGCGGTTGGCGAGCAGGCTGACGCGGGTATCAGGCTTGATCAGGTTCTTGGCTGCCGCATAGTCCATCCAGTCGAGATCGGCCGAGACGAAAAGATCGGCCGGAGCGCCGTTCTCGAGCTGCTTCGCCAGCGCATTGCTGGCGGCGTAGGAGATTTTCGGCGCGGGCTTGCCGCTCTCCTTCACCCAGTTGGCGGAAGCTTCGTCCAGCGCATTCTTCATACTGGCAGCAGCGAAGATGACGAGCTCCTTCGTCTGCGCCTGCGCTGCATCGAAGGCGGGAGCAAGGCTCGCGGCAAGGGCCAGGCCCATGCCCAGCAGGGTACGGCGCTTCAACATGCTGGTCCTCGCTACGCTCATCGTTGTATATCGACGGATATAACGATGGTTGCAGCGCGCCCGGAGCCAAGTCAAGGCGGCCAGCGCGGCCCCCTGCTTGCGCAGGGAGAGGGGTCGTCATTGCGAGGAGCACAGCGACGAAGCAATCCAGGGGGACCGGGTCGAACCGTTCAGCCCTGCCGCCCCTGGATTGCTTCGCGGAGCCTGTCCTCGGGCTTGCCGAAGGCAAGACCCGGGGGCTCGCAATGACGGGGAAGCCTGATCGAAAACGACTTGAGGGAGACCCGCCTGCCATGGTCCGTGAGAACGAGATCCGCGAGAAGGAGGTCGCCGTCGCGCCACCGCAGGCGACCGATGCCGGCCTCGTCTTCATCGGCACCATCCGCACGCCCTGGACCTCGCGGCTGACCTGTCCGCGCCAGGGCAGGGCGGATGGGCCGATCTGCCGCATCGAGCTCTTTCCGCCCTGGGACGAGGCCCTCGACGGCATCGAGCGCTTCGAGTGGCTGGAGGTGCTCTACTGGCTGCACCAGTCGCGCCGCGACCTCGTCCGCCAGAGCCCGGCCAACAATCGCGAGACCTATGGCACCTTCGCCCTGCGTACGCCGGTGCGGCCCAATCCGATCGGCACCTCGATCGCGACGCTGGTCGCGCGCGAAGGGCGGGTGCTGCTGGTGCGCGGGCTCGACTGCCTCGACGAGACACCGCTCCTCGACATCAAGCCGGACCGCACGCTCTTCACCCCGGTCGCGCCGCCACAGCCGGGCGATTTCGAGACGGGTTGAAGCTTAACAATCGAACCACGCCGTCATTCCGGGCTTGACCCGGAATCCATCGTAGAGCGTTGGCACCCTTCGATGGATTCCGGATCGGCGCGGCTTCGCCGCTTGTCCGGAATGACGGCGTGGTTCGATGGGAACCCTCTGGTTCACCCCTGCGGGTGCTTGTGGATCGGGTCGACCCAGTAGACCTCTTCCGGCTGCTCGACCGGGTCGACATCGGTGATGTTGACCACCACCGCCTCGTTGTCCGAGCGCACAAGCACGCATTGCAGCGGCTCGTCGGGGCTCGCATTGATCTCCTGATGCGGCACGAAGGGCGGGACATAGATGAAATCGCCCGGCCCGGCCTCGGCGACGAACTCCAGCCGCTCGCCCCAGCGCATCCGCGCCTTGCCGCTCACCACATAGATCACGCTTTCAAGCTCGCCGTGATGGTGCACGCCGGTCTTGGCGTTGGGCTGGATCGCGACCGTGCCGGCCCAGATCTTCTGCGCGCCGACGCGGGCGTGGTTGATCGCCGCCTGCCGGAACATGCCCGGCGTCTGCGCCGTGTTGGGATCGAGCTTGTCGCCGGAGATCACGCGCACGCCGTCGTGCTTCCAGCGCGGCTCGCCGTTATGCGTGTGCTCGTGGTGATGGTCATGGTCGTGCGAATGATCGCTCATGGCGTCCTCCTCGCGTTCGCCCTGTCCAGGCGCGAATGTCTCAGCTCTTCTTCGCCGGCCCTGTCGCGATCGGCCGATCGCTGGCGCCCCACTCGGCCCAGGAGCCGTCATAGAGCGCGCGGACTGGCTTGCCGATGGTCTCCAGCGCGGTCGCGAGGATCGCAGCGGTAACGCCGGAACCGCAGCTCGTGATCAGCGGCTTGTCGAGGTCGGCGCCGGCCTCGGCGAAGGCGGCGGCGATAGCGGCGGGATCCTTCAGGCCGCCATCGGCGATCAGCGCGGTCGCCGGCACATTGAGCGCGCCGGGCATATGGCCGGAGCGGACGCCGGGACGCGGTTCAGGTGCTTCCCCACGGAAGCGGTCGGCCGGGCGGGCATCGACGACCTGCGTTCCACCGGCAAGCGCCTTGGCGACATCATCCGCGCTGGCGACGGCCGAGTGGTCGAGCCGGGCAGTGAAGCTGCGCGCGGCGCGGGCGCGCGGCGGGCCGTGCTCGATCGGCCGGCCCTCGCGCTCCCATTTCGGGAAGCCACCTTCGAGGATGACGACGTCCTTGGCGCCGAAGGTCCGGAAGGTCCAGCGCACGCGCGGCGCGGAGAACAGGCCGAGCCCGTCATAGACGACGATACGCATGCCGTCGCCGACGCCCAAGGCGCCGACGGCCGCAGCGAAGGCCTCCGGCCGCGGCAGCATATGTGGCAGGTCGGAGCCGGTGTCCTTCACCGCATCGATGTCGAAATGCACCGCGCCGGGGATGCGTCGCTCGGCATATTCGGCGTGCGGATCACGGGCATGCGCCGGCAGATACCAGGAACCATCGATCACGATGACGTCGGGCGCGTTCAGGCGCTCGGCGAGCCAGTCAGTCGAAACGAAAACATCTTCACGGGCCATAGGCGATGTCCTTGGGGATATTCGAGGCTTGTTAGTACCGGAACCGCACCGTCATTCCGGGCTTGACCCGGAATCCATCGTAGGGCTCTGCGCTCTTCGATGGATTCCGGATCGGCGCGGCTTCGCCGCTTGTCCGGAATGACGGCGAACTTCCGTCGAAAACCAATCTCAGGCCAGCGTGATGCGCACGCGCCGGTTCTGCTTGCCCTTCTTCTCGATATCGGTGACGGCAACGAGGCCGATTTCCGCCGTGTTGCGGACATGGGTACCGCCGCAGGGCTGCAGGTCGATATCGCCGATGGCGACGAGCCGGACGCGGCCGGAACCGCGCGGCGGCTTCACCGACATCGTCTTGACGAGGCCCGGGTTGGCGTCGAGCTCCTCATCGGTGATCCAGCGCTCGCTCACATCGGCGTTGCGCGCGACGAGCGCGTTGAGCTTCTCGGTCACCTCGGCCTTGTCGAGCCCGCCTTCCGGGATGTCGAAATCGAGCCGCCCGTCGCCGTCGCCGATCGAGCCGCCGGTGACGGGGAAGGGCAGCACGACGCTGAGCAGATGGAGCGCGGTGTGCACGCGCATGCGCTTGAAGCGGCGCTCCCAGTCGAGCGCGGCGGTCACGGCCTCGCCCGGCGCCGGCAAAGACTGACCTTCGGCGGGGACATGGATGACCCGGCTCTTGTCCTCCGGATCGTAGATCGTGGTGCCGATGGCGATGAGACTGCCATCGGGCCGACGCAGGTGCCCGACATCGCCGGGCTGGCCGCCGCCGGTCGCATAGAAGATCGTGCGGTCGAGGATGATGCCGCCGCGCTCGTTGACGGCTTCCACCGTCGCGGGCGTCTCCTTCAGATAGGCATCCTGGCGGAAGAGCAGTTCGGTCGGCATGATCTCGTCGTCTCGCTGGTCGCGCTTGCGGCGCCTTCGCGGCGCAGACTGCACCGATTGCTGCGCCGGTGCCACCTCATTGACGGGATAGCGGGGATGAATTGGGCCGCGAGACTTCCGGCGTCACAAATTGATGCCTAGATGGCAATTCCGACCAACCCGGAGCAGCCATGGCCTTGCCCCGCATGAAACCGCAGGACGGCGTCGCCTGGGTCACTGGTGCCAGCTCCGGCATTGGAGCCGCGGTTGCGCGCGAACTGGCGCGGCGCGGCTGGACGGTCGCGATCACCGCTCGAAGGACCGACGCTCTCGAAGCGGTCGCACGCGAGGCTGAAGGCTTGCCGGGCCGGATCGTCGCCCATGCCGGCGACGTGACCGATGCGCAGGCGATGCAGGACATCACCGAGACCATCGAGAGCATTCACGGACCGATCGCGCTGGCGTTCCTGAATGCCGGCATAGCATCCAGGCAGGGCGGGGCGATCGATGCCGAGACCGTGGAGAAGGTCGTCGCGGTCAACCTGCTGGGCGTCGCGAAGAGCCTCTTCGCCGTGCAGCCGCGCATGGTCGCGCGTGGGCGCGGTCAGATCGCGGTCAACGCCTCGCTCGTCGGCTATCGCGGCCTGCCGGGCGCCGCCGCCTACGGAGCCGCCAAGGCGGGCGCGATCCATTTGTGCGAGTCGCTCCGCTTCGATTGCAAGGCGGCCGGTATCCGCCTGCAACTGATCAATCCCGGTTTCGTCGACACGCCGATGACGCAGGGCCGGCGCTTCCCGATGCCGTTCCTGCTCACGGTCGAGGAGGGCGCCCGGCGAATCGTCGATGGCTTCGAGCGCGGCGGCTTCGAGATCACCTTTCCGCGCCGCCTCGCCTGGCTGCTGAAGGCAGCGCGGTTATTGCCCTATCCGGCTTATTTCGCGCTGATGTCCCGCTTCGCCAGCCGGGACGGCTGACCTCCTCAGCGATTGCGGATCGTGGCGAAGGCATCGAGCACGCGCTGACGCCTAAAGGCGAGATCGACGAGCGGGGCAGGGTAGGTCTCGCCGATTCGCACTCCGGGGAAGCGCATCGAATCGCGCTGGCGCTGGAATCGGTGCCG
Source organism: Bosea sp. F3-2 (assembly GCF_008253865.1). NCBI lineage: Bacteria > Pseudomonadati > Pseudomonadota > Alphaproteobacteria > Hyphomicrobiales > Alloboseaceae > Allobosea > Allobosea sp. F3-2. The sequence continues at coordinate 765,648 of NZ_CP042331.1, read as the reverse complement.
CCGGCCGGCAAGGGCGTGGTTGTCCGCCAGCCGCAGATCGTTCCTGAACCAGTGCAGGGCGCGTTCGGGCAGGATCGTGCGCGCGCCAAGCCCCGCCGGCCCAAACACGGCAGGAAGCGGATCGGTGTCAGGAAGAAGGAAGATTTTTGGAGGCCTCGCCCGGAATCGAACCGGGGTGCAAGGATTTGCAGTCCTCTGCGTAACCACTCCGCCACGAGGCCTTCCGGCGAAAGCGGCATCGGCCGCTTCAGCGAAAGCGCAATAACCACAAGCCGCAGTCCGCCGCAAGCCGGCATCGCACCGTCCACAGCGCTGATGACAAATCTGCTTGGTTGGCTCGCAAGGGGCTTGCGCTGCCGGAGTCACCCCGCTATGACGCCGCCACGTTGTTCCCGGATAGCTCAGCGGTAGAGCAATCGACTGTTAATCGATTGGTCGCAGGTTCGAATCCTGCTCCGGGAGCCAGCTTCTTCCCCTAAATCGTCGGTCCTGCCTGACAGCTCGTTGCCTTGCTGCGATGCAAGGCGCGCTTGCCTTTTGCGCGCGGGTCGAACACAAAGCAGCCGTGAACGGCGCTGAGCCGGCCGGATGGAAGGCTCTTCGCAGCCGGCCCCTGCCGGGCGCCAGCGCGGACGGAGAGTTCAGGGTTATGGAAGGTTTCAGCGGGCTGCGCCGCAACATGGTCGATTGCCAGTTGCGCACCTATGACATTACCGATCGGGCCGTGCTGGCTGCGGCCGATACGGTTCCGCGCGAGGTGTTCGTCCCCGAGAATTTCGCGCATCTCGCCTATCTCGACCAGCCGATCGCACTGCCCGGCACCGGCCGCGCCTTGATGACGCCGATGGTCATCGTCCGCATGATTCAGCTGCTCGACCTGGAGGCAGGCGAGGATGCTCTCGAATATGGCGGCGGCTCTGGCTACGGGGCAGCGCTGATGGCCCATATCGGTGCCAAGGTCACATTGTGGGAGCCCGACTCGGCGGCGCGCATGCTCGCCGAAGGCGCGTTGCGGGCTGCCGGCGCTCAACAGGTCGCGGTTGCCGCCACGCAGCCCGCCAGAGAATCATTCGATGCGATTCTGGTCAGCGGCGCCTGCGAGACCCAGCCGGAATCGCTTTTCCCCTTGCTGCGAGCCGAGGGTCGGCTGGTCGTGATCGAGGGGGCAGGGCGTTCCGCCCGCGTCAAACTTTATCGAAAATCCGCGGATATCGTCGCCGGCCGCCCGGTGTTCGACGCTGCGGCTCCGGTTCTGTCCGAGTTCCGCCGACCGGAGGCCTTCATCTTCTAAGCGTTTGCATTTTCGAAAGGAGGGTGTCGCATTTTTGTGGCAGGTTCCGAGGGAAATGCTCCTGGCGACGCCCATGCGTTGGCTCACGGCGTCGGGCAGAGTATGAAATTGAGACTTATGCCGAGGCTGGGGCGTAGCCTGGGCGCGACTTCAGTGCGCACACGAGGCGTCCAGTGAAAAGACAATACGACAAGATTTCCGGCTTCGGGCTCTCCGCCATCATCGCCTTGGCGATGTCAGGCGGCTGGGCTTTGCCGGCCGCGGCCCAGTCGATGGAAGCCGCGCTGGCGCGGGCCTATTCGGGTAATCCGACGCTGAATGCGCAGCGCGCCTCCGTCCGCGCCGTCGACGAGAACGTTCCGCAGGCTCTTTCCGGATATCGCCCGCGCATCCAGGCTTCGGCCGATATCGGCGCGAGCATCCTCGACGCCAATGTTCCCGGACAGGTCGGTACCAATCAACGACTCGCGCCGCGCGGCGCTGGTGTTTCGATCACCCAGAACATTTTCGACGCCGGCAAGACCCGCAACTCGGTCGGCCAATCCGAATCGCAGGTGCTCGGCGCGCGAGCGACCCTGCGCAATACCGAACAGAACGTCCTGCTCGATGGCGCGACGTCCTATATGAACGTGCTGCGCGACACGGCGATTCTCAGCCTGAACCGGAACAACGTCGAGGTTCTGGAGGAGCAGCTGCGCCAGACGCGCGATCGATTTCAGGTCGGCGAGGTGACGCGGACCGACGTCGCGCAGGCCGAGGCGCGGCTGTCGTCCGCGCAGTCGCAGGCGATTCTCGCCGAATCGAATCTCAAGACCTCGGTGGCGCGCTTTCGTCAGAATATCGGCATCGAGCCCCGTTCGCTCACGCCCGCTCGTCCGGTCGAAGGTCTCCTGCCGAAATCCCTGCCGTTGGCGTTGAACCATGCTCTGGGCAATCATCCCGCGGTCATCGCGGCGCTGCACGGCGTCGACGCAGCCGAGCTGCAGGTCAAGGTCACGGAAGCCGATCTCTATCCGACCTTTGGCGTCACCGGCACGGTCCAGCAGCGCTACGACAGCCAGCTTTTCGGCGATAATCGCCTGACGGCGAGCATCGTCGGCGCGCTGACGATCCCGATCTATGAAGGTGGCCAAGTCTACGCCCGCACGCGTCAGGCCAAGGAAACGGCCGGCCAGCGCCGCATCGATGTCGACACCCAGCGCGATACGGTTCGCGCGGCGGTCGTGTCCGCCTGGGGCGCGCTGGAAGCCGCCAAGGCCCAGATCATCGCCGCGCAGGCTCAGGTCGAGGCGTCGTCAACTGCGCTTGCCGGCGTTCGCGAAGAGGCCAAGGTCGGCCAGCGCACCACCCTCGACGTTCTCAACGCGCAGCAGGAACTTGTCAGCGCGCGTTCGAGCCTCGTGACGGCACAGCGCGACCGTGTCGTCGCCTCCTATGCGGTGCTTTCGGCGATCGGCAAGCTCTCCTCCGAGACGCTCAAGCTCAAGGCCGTGTCCTACGACCCCCGCCAGCACTACGATCAGGTCAAGGGTCTGTTGTGGGGCACTCAGACCCCCGACGGTCGCTGACATTCTCCAATGATTGCGGCTGGCCATGATGCCAGCCGCCTAGAGGCTGTTATGAACCCTGGGAGCGATTTGACGCTGGCGATTTTGCGCGACTGCCAGGAGTTCGAGGACGCAAACCTTTCGGTTTGCTACGAAGAACGACACGGCAGTCGCGCAAAGGCGCGGCGCACTATGGGTGAGGTGAAAACCACAGAGCTGCAGCGTCGCACCGCTTGCCGATACCGACGTATCGGCGGCGCGATGCTCCTCCCATCTCCGCGGTTTTGACCTCATCAAATCATTCTCAGGGTTCATAACAGCCTCTGGAGCATCGGATCGAAAAGTGGATTCCACTTTTCGGAGAAATCCGGTGCTCAAACGAAAGGATAGATCGCCCCTTCGCGTCCGATAGGACGCGCGGCGATCTGGGCCGGCGCATTCGCGCAACAGCGCCGATTTCTCCTGTGGGAGAGCCTGTCCTCGCCTTGTCTGCCCGATAAGTCGTGGAATACTCCGCTCTTGGAGCAGCGTTGATTCCATCGGCGCGCCCGATGTCGAACGGTCAGGCCTTCATGAGCGCGCAAGCCAAGCCCAACGAACCGTCGATGGAGGAAATTCTCGCCTCCATTCGCCGGATCATTTCGGACGATGAGGCGAAGCCGGCGGAGGCTGCCGCCGCAGAGGCTCCGGAGCCTGAACCCGAGCCCGCTCCGGCCCCGGTAGCGGCCATAGACGATGACGTGCTGGATCTGGGAGCCGAAGCCGCACTGATCGCGGCTCCGACGCCTGCACCTGAACCGGCACCCGAGACCAGCGTGGTCGACGATTCTGACATCGCCTTTGTCGAGGAGCAGCCGGCTGTTGCCGCTGTCGCGCCGCCGCCTCCGCCCGAACCCGCTCCGGTCTTCGCCGCGCCGTCCGCCCCTGCCGTCGATATGGCGAGCCTGCTATCGGATCAGGCCAGCTCCGCCGTGACCAACGCTTTCGGCCAGCTCGCCAGCACGGTGCTCAGCAACAACGCCCGGACGTTGGAAGACCTCGTCAAGGACATGCTGAAGCCGATGCTCAAGACCTGGCTCGACGACAACCTTCCGACGATGGTCGAGCGTCTGGTCCGCGCCGAGATCGAACGCGTCGCGCGCGGCGGACGGAGCTGACGGCGCTCGGGGCCGTCACGCTGCTGCTGCCCGCCGGCATCGGCGATCTGCGATCAAGCCTTGGTTTGTTGCGAACTGTCCCGAGCACGGCGGACCGGCCGCGCTCTGCTGCGCCGGGCTATCGCCGGTACCGGACGGCGTTGGCGTGGTCGCGCCGGCCTGCTTTCGAAGGCGCCGGCTTCCCTGAGGCGTTCGAGCCCGTATCCGGCCACGGCGAGCAGGGTCGCGGGAGCACCAAGCCGCGACACCAGCATCGTCAGCCCCACCGCTATCGGGCGCGGATAGCGCCCCGAGGCGGCCTCGATGGCGAACCATGCCCCAAGGCCATGAACAAAGAGCTTCAGCATCTTCTTTCCCGTTTAAAGCATCGAGCCGAAAAGTGGATACCGGTTTTCGGCAAAAAACCATGCGACAACAAAGAGCTGCAGCGTCGGACCTAATTCCTGAATCAGGTCCGGCGCTGTAGCAGCAGAGCCTTAGAGGGTGACCTTGCGGTGCTCTCCGAGTTCGGGTTTCGAGCCGGTCAGAGCCGCGGCAGCCATCTTGACGCTGGTGACGATCTTGCCGGGGCTGTCCCAGAACTCGGCCATGGCGGGCCGCACGCGCATCACGCGGATGTTGGGATCGTTCTCATCGTCCCAGAACGCCTTGTTGCTCGGTTCCCACAGCGCCAGCACACGAGCGCGATCATCGACCACCATGGCCGTGCCGCTGATCGACAGATAGCGGTGTCTGCTCGGGTCGGAGAAGGCGAGACAGACATTGTCGTTGATCTGGATCTCCTCATCGGTGTGATGGCGGCGATCCGTCAGGAAGTAGATGGTGTCTTCCTCGCGCTTGCCATGGGCATGCATCGGGCGCGCCCGAAGCTCGTCGGCATTGCCGTCATGGGTCACGAGCATGGCGAATTTGATCGAGTCGACGAGATCCCAGACGCGATCCTGATCATTGCGGGACATGCCGGATTCTCCCTGTTGCAGCTGTCTTGGATGCAACGGATCGCTGCGTGGCAGGTTCCCTCGGGCGTTCAGGCCTGGCGAGGGAACAATGGCTCCACCCGCGCGTAAGAAGTGGCGCGACGCGCTGTTCTCGGCGCGCTTTCCTTTGTCGTTTTCCGCTCAGGGGGATTTGCCATGGCCAAGCCTGCCACGAAGACTGCGCCGAAGACCTCCGCATCCGCAAAGATCGTCAAATCGAGCAAGATCGATCTCGCTTCGAACACCAAGACGAAGGTCGTCGGGCTGCTCAACGAACGACTCGCTGACGGCATCGACCTGGCGCTGGTCACCAAGCAGGCGCACTGGAATCTGAAGGGGCCGGGCTTCATCGGCGTGCATCTGATGCTGGACGGTTTTCGCGACGAACTCGACGAGCATGTCGATACGGTCGCGGAGCGCATCGCCCAGCTCGGCGGGATCGCGCTCGGCACCACCCAGACGACGGCCAAGGCGACGTCGCTCAAGGCCTATCCAACCGAGATCGTCTCGGTTCAGGACCATCTCCATGCGCTGATCGAGCGCTATGCCGACGCCGGCAACAAGGTTCGCGAAGCAGTCGACGCCTGCGACGAGGCGGGCGACGTCGACTCCGCCGACATCCTGACGGCCTATTCGCGCGCGCTCGACAAGTCGCTCTGGTTCCTGCAGTCGAACCTGGGTTGAGCCGCCTCGGCGCAAGGCTGGCGGTCACCTGTCATCGAAAACGTTGACGGGCGCCCTACGCATGCGCTCTTAAGGCACGAGACCTTTTGGCCTGTGATCTTCCGGCCGGGGCAGGTTCCCCGGCCTTTCTGCGTTCGAGCGATGTGATGATGGACAAGACTTTCGAGCCGGCAGCCGTCGAGGCCCGGATCAGCAAGGCCTGGGACGAGGCTGAAGCCTTCAAGGCGGGCAGGGGTGCCGCGGCCGGCGCCGAGCCCTATTGCATCGTGATCCCGCCGCCGAACGTCACCGGCTCGCTGCATATGGGCCACGCCCTCAACAACACGCTGCAGGACGTGCTCTGCCGCTTCGAGCGCATGCGCGGCAAGGACGTGCTCTGGCAGCCCGGCACCGACCACGCCGGCATCGCGACGCAGATGGTCGTCGAGCGCAAGCTCGCCGCCGAGAACCGCACCGACCGCCGCTCGATGGGGCGCGAGGCCTTCCTGGCCGAGGTCTGGACGTGGAAGGAGGAGTCCGGCGGGACGATTTTCAATCAGCTCCGCCGTCTCGGCGCGTCCTGCGACTGGTCGCGCGAGCGCTTCACCATGGACGAGGGGCTGTCGGCCGCCGTCCTCAAGGTCTTCGTCGGCCTGCACAAGCAGGGGCTGATCTATCGTGCCAAGCGGCTGGTGAACTGGGACCCGAAATTCCAGACCGCGATCTCGGACCTCGAGGTCCTGCAGATCGAGAAGACCGGCTCGTTCAAATGGCAGCGCGGCGGCGAGGAAGCCTTCGACGCGGGCAAGCTCGACAAGGTGCTGAGTCGCGATCCGAACGGCCATCTCTACTATTTCAATTATCCGCTCGAAGGTGTGGCCTATGACCCGGACGACGCCTCGACCTTCATCACGGTCGCCACGACGCGCCCCGAGACGATGCTGGGCGATACCGGCGTCGCCGTTCACCCCGACAACGAAAAGATCGGCCATCTGATCGGCCGCAATGCGGTGCTGCCGCTGGTCGGCCGTATCATCCCGATCGTGCCCGACGACTATGCCGACCCGGAGAAGGGCACCGGTGCGGTCAAGATCACCCCGGCCCATGACTTCAACGACTTCGAAGTCGGCAAGCGCCACAAGCTCGACGTCGTCAACATCCTCGACAGCGAGGCGCGCATCCTGCTCGCCGGCAACGAGGATTTTCTGGCCGGCTCCAAGCCGGAAGCCGAGACGCTCGCGCTCGACGGCCTCGATCGCTTCGTCGCGCGCCGCCGCGTCGTCGAGATGATGGCCGAGCGCGGCCTGCTCGCGAAGATCGAGCCGCATGCCCACACCGTGCCGCATGGCGACCGCTCGGATGTCGTCATCGAGCCCTGGCTGACCGACCAGTGGTATGTCGACGTCAAGCCGCTCGCGCAGCGTTCGATCAAGGCGGTGCAGGACGGGCGCACCAGGTTCACGCCCGAGAACTGGACCAAGGTCTATTACGACTGGCTGGAGAACATCGAGCCCTGGTGCGTCTCGCGTCAGCTCTGGTGGGGCCATCAGATCCCGGCCTGGTACGGGCCCGACGGCGAGGTCTTCGTCGCCGAGTCGGAAGCCGAGGCGCAGACGCTGGCGATGGCGCATTACGGCGACACCGTCGCGCTCACGCGCGACGAGGACGTGCTCGACACCTGGTTCTCCTCGGCGCTCTGGCCGTTCTCGACGCTGGGCTGGCCGGAGGAGACGCCGGAGCTCAAGCACTATTACCCGACGGCGACGCTGGTCACCGCCTTCGACATCATCTTCTTCTGGGTCGCCCGCATGATGATGATGGGCCTCAACTTCATGGATGAGGTGCCGTTCAAGGACGTCTACATCCACGCCATCGTTCGCGACGAGAAGGGCGCGAAGATGTCGAAGTCGAAGGGCAACGTCATCGATCCGCTGACGCTCGTCGACAAATACGGCGCCGACGCACTGCGCTTCACGCTGGCCGCCATGGCCGCGCAGGGCCGCGACATCAAGCTCGCCACCTCGCGCGTCGAGGGCTACCGCAACTTCGCGACCAAGATCTGGAACGCTGCACGCTTCGCCGAGCTCAACGGGTGCGCGCGAGCGGAAGGCTTTGACCCCGTCGCCGTCAAGCAGCCGCTCAACCGCTGGATCCTCAGCGAGGCGGCGCAGGCGGCCGAGGAGGTCGCGGCCGGCATTCCGACCTTCAAGTTCAACGAGGCGGCGGGCGCGGCCTACCGCTTCGTCTGGAACCAGTTCTGCGACTGGTATCTGGAGCTCGCCAAGCCGGTGCTGCAGGGCGAGGGTGTCGATGCCGCGGCGAAGGTCGAGACGCAGGCGACGGTCGCTTACGTCATCGACCTGATCTGCCAGTTGCTCCACCCCTTCATGCCGTTCCTGACCGAGGAACTCTGGACGCAGAAGGCCGACGCCGGCGCGCCGCGGAAGCTGGCGGTGGGCGACGCCTCGCTGGTCTGCCTCACCCGCTGGCCCGATCTGTCGGCGCTCAAGGATGCGACGGCCGAGGCGGAGATCGGCTTCGTCGTCGATCTCATCTCCGACATCCGCTCGGTGCGCTCGGAGGTCAACGTCCCGGCCGGTACGCAGGCGCCGCTCGTCCTCGTCAACGCCTCCGCTGCGACGCGGGCGACGATCGAGAGCTGGCAACCGATGATCGAGCGGCTGGCGCGCGTCTCCGACATCGCCTTCGAGACGGCTGCTCCCGCGCAATCGGCGCAGATCATCGTGCGCGGCGAGGTGGCGGCACTGCCGTTGGCCGGCCTGATCGACCTCGACGCGGAGCGGACGCGCCTGACCAAGGAACTCGGCAAGCTCGACCAGGACATCGCGGTGGTCGAGAAGAAGCTCGGCAACCCCGATTTCATGGCCCGCGCGCCGGAGGAGATCGTCGAGGAGAACCGTGAACGCAAGGCTGCGGCGCAAGCCCGCAAGCTCAAGATCGCAGAGGCTCTGGCGCGGCTGTCGTGATGGGCGCTAAACGAGCCGTCATTGCGAGCGTAGCGAAGCAATCCAGGGAGACGTAGAGCTCTGCCGCTCCTGGATTGCTTCGTCGCTGACGCTCCTCGCAATGACGCCACCGCGGGTGGCGGGCTCCCGCGACGCAATCCGGTCACGCCTTTGTCGTCAAAATGACGTTGATCCAAGAGAGGACTGGCAATCTCTCGCGGACCCCGCTTAGATGCGCCTGACGCAAATCCGCCATGCAGAATGCGTGGCGGTACAAGGACCGGCTGTTCAGAACCCATGCTCAAGCGAGCTTATGACTGGTGCGTTTCATACGCCTCCCATCCCGCTGCCCCCTGGCTGCTCTTCGCCATCACCTTCGTTGAAAGCTCGGTCAGCCCGCTTCCGCCGATCCCGCTGCTGATTCCAATGTGCATCGCGCGGCCGGATCGTGCCTGGCTTTATGCCGGCATCTGCTCGCTCGGCGCCGTGCTCGGCGGCTATCTCGGCTATGCCATCGGGGCGCTGCTCTATGAATCGCTCGGCGCCTGGCTGATCGGCATCTACGGCCTGCAGGACAAGGCCGCGCACCTGATCGCTTCTTCGCAGGACTACTGGTTCTGGGTGCTCGTCACCAAGGGCCTGACGCCGATTCCGTTCAAGATCGTCACGATCATGTCGGGCTTCCTGCATTTCGATCTGTGGAAGTTCACCGTTGGCATGGTCGTCTCGCGCACGACCTTCTTCCTGATGATCGCGGTGGCCCTGCGCTTCTATGGCGATGACATCCGCATCTTCATCGAAAAGCATCTGCCGATGACGGCGCTCGCGCTCGTCGCCATCATCGTCGGCGGCTTCTTCGTCCTTCCCATGGTGCTGTGAGCGGCCGCTGCGTCAGCTGCCGCGCTCAACTTTGTGACATCGGCGCAACACGCCGGTGAGATCGGCGCCCAGCGCTATCTCGACTGCCGCGATCGCCGCGAAGCCGCCACAAACGACGCCCAGCAAAACAGGGCGTTAAGTCCCTGAGATATATTCAAATTGGAACTAACGCGTCGGCTCGGGAACGATTCCGGGCCGCGGGAGGGGTTTCGGGGGCGCCGATTGCTCCCGGCGGGCATGGCGTGGCACATCTTCGCGCCGTGCGGGTCGGGGGACGGGACGAGTGGCGATGGATACGCGTGTGTTCGACAAGTCGAGGTTGCCGAGCCGCCATGTGAGCGTTGGCCCGGCCAAGGCCCCGCACCGCTCCTATTATTATGCGATGGGCATGACCGCGAAGCAGATCGCGCAGCCCTTCGTCGGCGTCGCCTCCTGCTGGAATGAGGCCGCGCCCTGCAACATCTCACTGATGCGCCAGGCCCAGGCGGTGAAGAAGGGCGTGGCTTCGGCCAGCGGTACGCCGCGCGAATTCTGCACCATCACCGTCACCGACGGCATCGCCATGGGCCACCAGGGCATGAAGTCGTCGCTGGCCTCGCGCGAGGTCATCGCCGACTCGGTCGAGCTGACCATGCGCGGCCATTGCTATGACGCGCTCGTCGGCCTCGCCGGCTGCGACAAGTCACTGCCCGGCATGATGATGGCCATGGTCCGCCTCAACGTGCCGTCGATCTTCATCTATGGCGGCTCGATCCTGCCCGGCACCTTCAAGGGCCGTCCGGTCACGGTGCAGGACGTCTTCGAGGCCGTCGGCAAGCATTCGGTCGGCGCCATGTCCGACGAGGACCTGAAGGAACTCGAGGAGGTCGCGTGCCCCTCGGCGGGCTCCTGCGGCGCGCAGTTCACCGCCAACACCATGGCGACCGTCGCCGAGGCGATCGGCCTGGCGCTGCCCTATAGCTGCGGCGCGCCGGCGCCCTACGATATGCGCGACGCCTTCTGCTACACTGCCGGCGAGATGGTGATGGAGCTGATCGCGCGGAACATCCGCCCGCGCGACATCGTCACCCGCAAGGCGCTGGAGAACGCCGCGATGGTCGTTGCCGCTACCGGCGGCTCGACCAATGGCGCACTGCACCTGCCGGCGATCGCGCATGAATGCGGCATCGACTTCGATCTCTTCGAGGTCGCCGAGATCTTCAAGAAGACGCCCTATATCGCCGACCTGAAGCCGGGCGGGAAATACGTCGCCAAGGACATGTTCGAGGTCGGCGGCATCCCGCTGGTGATGAAGAGCCTGCTCGATGCCGGCTATCTCCATGGCGACTGCATGACCGTGACCGGCCGCACCATCGCCGAGAACATGGCCTCGGTGAAGTGGAACGACCAGCAGGACGTGGTCTACCGCGCCGACAAGCCGATCACCGTGACCGGCGGCGTCGTCGGCCTGCAGGGCAATCTCGCACCGGAAGGCGCGATCGTGAAGATCGCCGGCATGCCCGAGGACAAGCTGGTCTTTACTGGCCCGGCCCGCTGCTTCGACTGCGAGGAGGACGCTTTCAAGGCCGTCACTGAGCGCAGCTACAAGGAAGGCGACGTCCTCGTCATCCGCTATGAGGGCCCGAAGGGCGGCCCCGGCATGCGCGAGATGCTGGCGACGACCGCCGCCCTCTACGGCCAGGGCATGGGCGACAAGGTCGCGCTCATCACGGATGGCCGTTTCTCCGGAGCGACCCGCGGGTTCTGCGTCGGCCATGTCGGCCCGGAGGCCGCTGTCGGCGGCCCGATCGGCCTGATCCGCGACGGCGATATCATCGAATTGGACGCCATCACAGGAAAGCTCGCAGTCCGCCTTTCTGATGCCGAACTTGAAGAGCGTCGTAAGGGCTGGAAACCGAGGAAAACCGACTACAACTCCGGCGCGCTATGGAAATACGCGCAGACGGTTGGCTCCGCCAAGGGCGGCGCAGTCACCCATCCAGGAGGGGCGGCCGAAACCCATTGCTATGCGGATATCTAGCTCGACCATAGCATGCCTGTTCCTGTTCCTGGGCGGCCAGCAGGCCGCCTGGGCTCAGGACTTCGCAGGCGGAAAGCCGGTGCCGCCGCGCTCGATCCCGGGCGCCGCGCTGCCGGAGCCGGGCGATTCCGTGTCGGGCGCTCCCGGAGCTGCGGTCGTCGCTCCCGCCCCCAATACGCCGACGGCGCATACGGCGCTGCCGCTCGTGCCCTTCAGCAGCGCGCGCGATGCGTTGCGGGCCTGGATGCGCGATTCCTCGGCCGGCGATAAGGTCGGCGCCGTTCGCGCGCTCGAATATGCCGCCTCGCAGGGGCACCTCACCGCGCAGTACAAGCTAGGCCGGATGTATGCCGGAGGTGAGGGCGTTCCGACTAATGATCTCAAGGCTTTCGAGTATTTCTCGAAGATCGCGGACGAGAACGCCGACGCCATTCCGGGCACGGCCGAGGGCCGCATCGTCGGCAGTGCCTTCGTCGCGCTGGGCGGCTATTTCGCCGACGGCATCAAGGGCAGCTATGTGAAGCCCAATCCCGACCGGGCCTTCGACATGTTCCACTACGCCGCCTCGTATTTCGGCGACCCGGACGGCCAGTACAATCTCGGCCGTCTCTACATGACCGGGCAGGGCGCCAATCGCGACCCACGCCAGGCGGCGCGCTGGATGAAGCTCGCTGCCGAGAAGGGGCATGCGCCGGCGCGTGCCGCTTTCGGCGAGATGCTGCTGCGCGGCGGCGAGGGCGTGCCACGTCAGCCGGTGCTCGGCCTGATGTGGCTTGCCATGGCCCGCGAGGGTGCCGACCCGGCGCGCGAATCCTGGATCATCGAGCGTCACGCCGCCGCCTTCGCCGCGGCATCGGCTGCCGATCGCTCAGCGGCGCTGGCCCTTGTCGAGCGCCAGCAGATGGCGAGCTCGCGCAGCAGCAACAGCGGCAATAGCAACAGCGGCCAGAACTGAGCGGCTGCTTTCGACGGAAACGCGCCGTCATTCCGGACAAGCCGCCTTGGCGGCGCTGATCCGGAATCCATCTTAGGGCTCGAGCGCGTTACGATGGATTCCGGGTCAGGCCCGGAATCACGGTGTGTTTCCTTCGGCTTCATCGGGCCTTCGCGGCCCTTACGGGCGGAGCGCTCTGCACCAACGGAAATGCGCTTGCTCGACAGCAGCGCGACCGGCACGACGCCAGGAAACCTGCCCTATGCGCCGAATGAATCCATCAGGGTGATGATGCAGTCTTGCCTCTGGTGCCGGTTGATCAGGGGCACCAGCCGGGTGAAGTGCTCGCTCCGGCAATGGCCGTCCAGCGCCGCCCGATCCGGCCACTCCTCGATGAAGATGAAGTGCCCCGGATCCTTCTGGTCGACAAAAAGATCGTAGGAGATGCAGAGCGGCTCCTGGCGGGTCTTCTCAACGAGCTCTCGGTAGAGCGGCCTGACGAGCCCGAGGGCTTTGAGCTTCATGAAGTCCTGAGCAATAACCTTCAGCATAGGCGCCTCCGCAATCATCCGCAGGATCGCTGCACACAGCTCAGTTCAGCTCCACCATCACCGGCACATGATCCGACGGCTTGTCCCAGCCGCGGACATGCTTGGCGATCCTCACGCCCGCGAGCCTGTCGGCCGCCTGTGGCGAGAGCAGCAGATGGTCGATGCGGATGCCGTTGTTCCGCTGCCAGGCGCCGGCCTGATAATCCCAGAAGGTGTAGAGCCCACCCGTATCGGTCGCGCTGCGCACGGCCTCTGTCAGCCCGAGATTGATCAGGCCACGGAAGGCGGCACGTGTCTGCGGCAGGAAGAGCGCGTCGCTGACCCAGGCCGCCGGGTCACGGGCGTCGCGCGGCTCGGGGATGACGTTGTAGTCGCCGGCCAGCACCAGCGGCTCCTCCTGCTCCAGCAGCATGCGGGCATGGGCCGTCAGCCGCTGCATCCAGCCGAGCTTGTAGGGGTACTTCTCCGTGTTGGGCGGGTTGCCGTTCGGCAGATAGATCGAGGCCAGCCGCACCACACCGTCGCCGAACGGCAGAACGCCTTCGAGATAACGCGCCTGCTCGTCGCCATCATCGCCGGGCAGACCGCGCCGGACATCCTCCAGGCGGGAGCGGCTGAGAATCGCGACGCCGTTAAAGGTCTTCTGGCCGTGAGTCTCGACCTGCCAGCCGGCCGCCTCGATCTCGGCGCGCGGGAAATCGGCGTCGAGGCACTTGATCTCCTGCAGGCAGAGCGCGTCCGGCTCGGCCTCCTTCAGGAAATCGAGCAAATGGCCGAGACGCTGGCGGACCGAATTGACGTTCCAGGTGGCGATACGCACGAGAGGCTCCGAGTTAGGCAGGGGCAGGATAAGCGGGATCGCTGCCGTCATGGCAAGCCGCTTTCGCCGCAAACGAAAACTCCCCGCATTGCTGCGGGGAGCGATCATCAGCGACCGGATTGTCGGCTGCTGTCAGGGGCAGGCGCGGACGACGCCGCCCTTGCCGACATAGGTGCCGGTTTCCGGGTTGTAGCTCCTGAAGCGGCGCGAGCAATAGGCCACGGCATCGGTGTCCTCGATGCTGTAGCCATAGGCGCGCGGAGCGGCGTAGACCGGCGGCGCGACATAGACCGGCGCCGGCTCGGGATAGACGTAAACCGGGGGCGGCGGCGGAGCGGCGAGCGCACCAGCCGCCAGCGCTCCGCCAATGACACCGGCCGCGATGCCGGCACCGACCGCCGGGCCCCTGTTGTAGCGGTAATATCCGGGGCCGTAGTAGCCATAGGGACGCCACTGCACGGTCTGGAGCAGGGTCGAACCCGCCTTGGCCGATGCAACGGCTGCTGAGGCGGGAGCCAGCGGCGCTGCCCAAGCGGGGGCGGCAAGGGCGGCGCAGCCAGCGAGAGCCGCGGCGACGACAAGCGTCCTGATCATGACGAAACTCCTCTGCTGTCCTGTGCGAGTGGAACTCGGCATGTTCCCCCGGTCGGATTCAACTCTAGCGATCTGTCGACCCGGCGCAAAGACTAGCATGCAATCTCGGCGCAAATTGGTCGTCACAACATTGTGGCTGTTGGGTGCCAGAGCATCATTTAGCGGGTTGCGCCGACGCGTCTTCCTCGCCATCTAGCGTCTCACCGTACAAAAACCTCATCATGCATTCGAAGGATCAGGACCCAACCATGGCCTCTCCCGGCAGCCCGCCTTTCCGACCCGACGCTTATGGCGCGATGAAGCCGCTGCCGGCGCTCATCTTCAGCTCCCGCTGGCTGCAGCTGCCTCTCTATATCGGCCTCATCGTGGCGCAGTGCGTCTATGTCTTCCTCTTCCTGAAGGAGCTCTGGCACCTCGTCACCCACGCCTTCGACTTCAGCGAGCAGCAGATCATGCTGGTCGTTCTCGGGCTGATCGACGTGGTGATGATCTCGAATCTGCTGATCATGGTGATCGTCGGCGGCTACGAGACCTTCGTCTCGCGGCTGCGGCTCGAAGGCCATCCCGACCAGCCGGAATGGCTGAGCCACGTCAATGCGAGCATCCTGAAGATCAAGCTGGCGATGGCGATCATCGGCATCTCGTCGATCCATCTGCTCAGGACCTTCATCGAGGCCGGCAATATCGGCATCGCGGGCAGGACCGCAAACTACACCGAGACCGGCGTCCTGCTGCAGACGCTGATCCACGTCGTCTTCATCTTCTCCGCCATCGGCATCGCCTGGGTCGACCGGATGACGGTGAGCGGCAAGGGCCACTGAGCCGGGACGATCGCTTGGAGGTAGAGCGCCTTCCCTTCCCCCCGCTTGCGGTGGGGAAGGGTTAGGGATGGGGGGCCGGAAAGCAGGGCTCCGGCCTTCTTCGGCGTCGTGCCAAGCGGTACTGCCCCCCATCCAACCCTCCCCACCGCAAGCGGGGGGAGGGCTTGCGCGCTTCAGCAATGGCGAGAAAACTTTTCAAGCGATTGCCTTGGCCACTGAGCCGAAAACGAGCAGCACAAAAAGAGCCGCCCGGCTGCAAGCAGCCGGGCGGTTTGTTCTTCGGGGAGATTACTGCCCGCGTCCGGTCCGGGCGGCGAAGCGGATCGCTTCCTCGGCGGCGCGGAACAAGGCCTTGGCCTTGTTGATGCATTCCTCCTGCTCGGAGGCCGGGTTCGAATCGTAGACGATGCCGGCGCCAGCCTGGACATGCATGCGCCCGTCCTTGACGACGGCCGTGCGCAGCACGATGCAGGTGTCCATCTCGCCATTGGCACCGAAATAGCCGATGCAGCCGCCATAGGCGCCGCGCGCATCGTGCTCCAGCTCGTCGATGATCTCCATCGCCCGCACCTTCGGCGCGCCGGAGACCGTGCCCGCCGGGAAGCCGGCGATCAGCGCCGAGAGCGCGTCATGCTTGGGATCGATCGCACCCTCGACGTTCGAGACGATGTGCATCACCTGGCTGTAGCGCTCGATGAAGAAGGAATCGGTGACCTTGACCGTGCCGATCTGCGCGACGCGGCCGACATCGTTGCGGCCGAGATCGAGCAGCATGAGATGCTCGGCGCGCTCCTTCGGATCGGCCAGCAATTCCTTCGCCAGTGCCTGGTCCTCGGCCTCGGTGGCGCCGCGGCGGCGTGTGCCGGCGATCGGCCGGATCGTGACGGTGTCGTCCCGCAGCCTGACCAGGATCTCCGGGCTCGAACAGACGATCTGGAAATCGCTGAAGTCGAGATAGCAGAGGAAGGGGGCCGGGTTGATCCGCCTGAGCGCGCGATAGAGCGCGAAGGGCGGCAGTGCGAACGGCGCTTCGAAGCGCTGCGACAGAACGACCTGGAAGATGTCGCCGGCGCGGATGTACTCCTTCGCCTTGGCCACCATCTCGTGGAACGCGGCCTCGCTCGTATTCGAGATCGTCGCCGGCTCCGGCAGGTTGGCGATGTCGATGTCGGCCTCGGCGGGCAGGGGCCCCTCAAGCGCCTGCACCACCGCTTCCAGCCGCTCCTGCGCCCGCTCATAGGCGTGGCGCGCAGCGACGCCCGGCATGTGCCGCACCGGCGTCACGACATGGATCTCGTCGCGCACCGAATCGAACACCACCATCAGCGTCGGCCGGGTCAGGATAGCGTCGGGCAGGCCGGTGCCGGTCTCCTTCGGCTCGGGCAGCCGCTCCATCAGCCGGACCATGTCGTAGCCGAGATAGCCGAAGACGCCGGCCGCCATCGGCGGCAGATCGTCGGCCTCCGGAATGGCGCTCTCCTCGAGGAGCGCGCGCAGGCTCTCGAAGGCCGGGCGCGGATCGGTGAGGAAGCTGTCGCCCAGCGCAGTCCGGCAGAGCGAGGCCTCGCCCTGATGACAGCGCCAGATCAGGTCCGGCTCCAGCCCGATCATCGAATAGCGGCCGCGCACGGCGCCGCCCTCCACCGATTCGAGCAGGAAGGCGGGGCCGGAGGTGGAGTGGCGCAGTTTCAGGAAGGCGGCGACCGGCGTTTCGCAGTCACCGACCAGAACCTGCCGCAGGAGTTGCGGTGCGCCCGTCTCATAGATCTGCGCGAAGCGCTCGAACTCCAGAAGGGGCTGCATCGTCAATTCGTCGCTCCACCCGTGGCGTTGCGGAAGGCAGCCTCGTTGAGGCTGACGCCGAGCTCAGCCTGCCGCTTGGCGACATATTGCAGCAGGATGTCCTCGCTCACGCTCTGGGACAGGACGCGCTCGAAATTGCCGGCCTCCTGCGTGGTGCGGATGTAAGGCGGGACGGTCGCCGAATCGACCTTGAACAGGATGCGCTCGCCATCCGTGCCAGCCGCCGAGCCGCTCTTGCCAGCGACAGTGCCGAAGATCTGGCTGACGACGGTGGCCGGGAGCTCCGGACGCTGGTCCTGACGGCCGATATCAGCGGCGGTCTCGATGGTCAGCCCGGCCGAAGCGGCAACCGCGTCGAAGCTCTCGCCCTTGTCGAGCCGCTCCGACAGCTCGCGCGCCTTGGCGGCGAGCTTGGCCGCCGTCTCGTCGGCGCGCCAATGCTTCTCGACCTCGGCCTTGACCTCGTCGAAGCCGCGCTCGCGCGCCGGGTCGATCTTGGTGACGTCGAACCAGACATAGCCGGTTTCGCGCGGCAGACGGATCGCCTCGTTGTCGACGCCGATATCGGAGCGGAAGATCGCCTGCAGCGTCGCGTCGCCGCCCGGCAGGGCCTCCTCCTTCGAGCCATCGGGCCTGGCGAGCGTGGCGTTCATCGGGCCGGCGCTGCGCAGCTTCAGGTTGAACTCCTTGGCGATCTCGGCGAGCGGCTTGGCGGCAGCGCGCTGGTCCTCGATCTTGTCATGCAGCTCGGTGATCCGACCGGCCGCGCGGCTGGTCGCGATCTCCTGCTTCAGCTCGGCGGCAACCTCGTCGAAGGGGCGCACATGCGCAGTGTCGACCTTGGTCACGCGCAGCAACACGGTGCCGAAGGCGCTGGTGACCGGCGCACTGACGCCTTCCTGCTCGAGCGCGAAGGCGGCCTCGCGCACGGCGGGATCGAAGATCTGCTCGCGGGTGAAGGTGCCGAGCGTGAGGTCGTTGAAGGCGACGTTCCGCTCGGTCGCGATCTCGTCGAAGGTCTCGCCGCCGTCGATCTTGGCCTTGGCTGCCTGGGCCTCCTCGACATTCGGGAAGACGATCTGCTGGATGGTGCGGGTCTCTGCCGTGCTGAAGCGCTGGGCCTTCACCGCCTCGTAGCGCGCCTTGGCCTCGTCTTCGGTGACCTTCGCCGGGTCGGCGATCGCCTCGGCCGAGATCGAGAGGATGTCGGCCGTCCGGAACTCCGGCGCGCGGAAGGCGATCTTGCGGTCGTTGAAGAAGGTCTTGAGCTGGTCCTCAGTCGGCGCGGCGATCTCGCCGGCGGCGCTCGCCGGCATCCGCGCGAAGGTGACGGCGCGCTTCTCGTTGCGCAGGCGGCTGCCGAGCTCCTGCAGGGCGAGCGGGGCGGTGAGGCCACCGACCAGCATCTCGGAGAGCTGCTGGCGCAGGATGGTCGAGCGCTGGAGCGCGACATAGGTCTGTTCGGTATAGCCGTTCGAGCGCAGCAGCTCATTGAAGCGCGCCGAAGAGAACTGACCGGCGGCGTCGCGGAAGACCGGGTCGTCGAAGATCAGGTTGCGGATCGTCTCGTCGGAGACGGCAAGCCGCATGCTCTGTGCCGTCTGGTCGAGCGTCGCCTCGGTCAGCAGACGGGAGAGCACCTGCCGGTCGAGGCCGAGCGCGCGCGCCATCTCGGGCGAGATCTGGCGGCGCTGCTGGCGGATCAGGTTCTGCAGATCGTTCTGATAGGCCTGGCGCATCTGCTCGAGGCCGATCTCGGTCTTGCCGACCTTCGCGACCGCGTTGCGGCCATAGCCTCGGAAGATGTCGCCGACGCCCCAGATCGCGAAGGCGAGGATCAGGACGCCGAACATGACGCTGACGACGAGCTTGCCGAGGAAACCCTGACTCGCCTTGCGGATGCCCTGCATCATCATGGAAGCTGTCTTTCCCTGAACCTGTTCGAGGCGCGGATTTATGCCCTGCGCGCGTCTGTTTCGGCGCTGCTTATAGGAACCGGCGGCGAAAGCCGCAATCGCCGTAGCTGAATCCTCCAGGGTGATCGCTTGAAGGTAGTGCGCCTTCCCTTCCCCCCCGCTTGCGGTGGGGAAGGGCTAGGGATGGGGGGCCGGAAGCAGGGCTCGGTCATTTTTCCAGTTCAGCGCCAAGCGGCACTGCCCCCACCCATCCCTCCCCACCGCAAGCGGGGGGGAGGGCTTGCGGGCTCGTGCTTCGGCAAGGGCGAGAAAACTCTTCAAGCGATCGCCCCGCAAAATCCTGTCGCGAGATCGCACGCGATTGCGGCGCCCGCCGGGCATTGCTAGAGCCTGCTGTTCTTGTACGGGAAACGCGCCGTCATTCCGGGCTGGACCCGGAATCCATCATAGAGCGCCCAGCCCTCCGATGGATTCCGGATCGGCGCCGCCATGGCGGCTTGTCCGGAATGACGGGCGTGTTTCCACGACATACAGAACATTCCAGCGCCGGTGGGCGGATTTCGGAGGATCAACGTGACGCGCAGCATCAGGCCGCTGGTAGCCGGCAACTGGAAGATGAACGGCCTCAAGGCCGATATCGCCATCGCAGCCGAAGTGGCCAAGGGCTACGACACAGCGCTGAAGCAGGCCGTCGACCTCGCCATCTGCCCGCCCGCGACCCTGCTGTTCACGACTTCGGCAACCCTGATCGGCGCGCGCATCGCCACCGGCGGTCAGGATTGCAGCACGCAAGGAGCCGGCGCCTTCACCGGCGAGGTTTCGGCCGCGATGCTGGCCGATGCCGGTGCGAGCTTCTGCATCGTCGGCCATTCCGAGCGCCGCACGCTCCATGGCGAGACGAACGCAACGGTCAAGGCCAAGGCCGAGGCGACGCAGAAGGCGCTGCTGGTGCCGATCGTCTGCGTCGGCGAGACCAAGGACGAGCGCGAGGCCGGCAAGGCGCTCGCCATCGTCAAGAAGCAGCTCCGCGGCTCGATTCCGGACGGATCGACAGCCGCCACGCTCGTGGTCGCCTATGAGCCGGTCTGGGCGATCGGCACCGGCCTGACACCGACCGCCGCCGACGTCGCCGAGATGCATGCGGCGATCCGCACCGAGATCGGCCGCCTGATCGGCAAGGCTGCGGCGGCCGGCGTGCGGCTGCTCTATGGCGGCTCGGTCAAGCCGTCCAACGCGGCCGAGCTGATGAACGTCGCCCATGTCGACGGCGCGCTGGTCGGCGGGGCGAGCCTGAAGGCCGACGAATTCCTGGCGATCGCGCGCGCCTGCAACGGCTAAGCCATCGCTTGAAGCTGTGTTTTGACGGAACCACCCCCGTCATTCCGGGGCGGGCCGCAGGCCCGAGCCCGGAACCCATGAACACGACCGCACATCGAAAGGGCCTGATCCGACGAGTCATCTCTTCTGATCTCGTGTTCATGGGTTCCAGGCTCTTCGCTGACGCGAAGCCCCGGAATGACGGTGTGGTTCCGTTAAAACCCAACAGGCCTTAGCCGGATGCGCCCAGGGGGTGGCGCTGGCGGCGCACGCATGTTATGTGCGCCGCCGAATTCGCCTCGACCTTCGAGGAGGAGCGGGTGGCCCTTGCCGGTGGCCCGCGCCATATCCATTTCGTGAGACCATGCAGAACGTTCTCATCGTCATCCACCTGATCATCGTCATCGCGCTCGTCGGCGTCGTGCTGCTGCAGCGTTCTGAGGGCGGCGGCCTCGGCATGGGCAGCGGTGGCGGCGGCGTCGGCGGTTTCATGACCGGCCGCGGCCAGGCCAATGCGCTGACCCGGGCGACGGCGATCCTCGCGGCTCTCTTCTTCCTGACCTCGATCGTGCTGGCGGTCATGGCCAATCGCGGCCGCGTCCAGCGTTCGATCATCGACGGCGCTCCGGCGACGACCGCGCCTGCGACCCCTGGCGCGCCTGCGGCTCCGAGTGCCCCGAATGCCGGCGGCGTGCTCGACCAGCTCCGCCAGATGCAGAACCAAAGCCAGGGCGGCGCGCAGCCGCCGACGCCGCCAGTGGCGCCGCAGCAGTAAGCAGGGCAGGGCCGGGAAACCGGCCCTTCTCTTTTGATATGAGGCAAGAGCCTCCAGCTAAACCTGAAGGGGTCTCGATGGGCTTTGGAAGAGCCGAATGCCAGGAGGCGGGCGCAGCCGATATCCATCGATATCGGCCAGTCACGCCGACACAGCAGACGGCCTTCCAAAGCCCACCCGAGGCGCCGGGAATTCGCCCGCCCGCGGCGTCGCGTCGCTTGTCGATACCAAGGGTATCGACCGCGCCCCGCTCCTGGCGGAGCGGGTGAATTGCCGGCGTCGAGACCCCTTCAGGTTTAGCTGGAGGCTCTGAGGCCGGGCGACCGGCCTTCTCTTTTGTGGACAAGCGCTCAGGGCAAGGCGGGACTGCACTGAAGGCGCTTAGCGAATCGAACCCGTGGCGATAAAGGTGAACTCCCATGACGCGGTATGTTTTCATCACCGGCGGCGTGGTGTCCTCGCTTGGCAAAGGCCTGGCGGCGGCGGCTCTCGCAGCCCTTCTTCAGGCGCGCGGCTACAAGGTCCGCCTGCGCAAGCTCGATCCCTACCTCAACGTCGATCCGGGCACGATGAGTCCGTATCAGCACGGCGAGGTCTTCGTCACCGACGACGGCGCCGAGACCGATCTCGACCTCGGCCACTACGAGCGCTTCACCGGCCGGCCCTGCAACCGGGGCGACAACATCACCACCGGCCGCATCTACATGGACATCCTGACCAAGGAGCGGCGTGGCGATTATCTCGGCGCGACGATCCAGGTCGTCCCGCATGTGACGAACGCCATCAAGGAATTCGTGCTCACCGGCAACGAGGGCTATGACTTCACGCTGGTCGAGATCGGCGGCACGGTCGGCGACATCGAGAGCCTGCCCTTCCTCGAATCGA
Source organism: Bosea sp. F3-2 (assembly GCF_008253865.1). Taxonomy (NCBI): domain Bacteria; kingdom Pseudomonadati; phylum Pseudomonadota; class Alphaproteobacteria; order Hyphomicrobiales; family Alloboseaceae; genus Allobosea; species Allobosea sp. F3-2. The sequence goes on along the minus strand of NZ_CP042331.1, from coordinate 743,732 downwards.
TCCGCCAGATCAGCCAGCAGCTGCCGCGCGGCCAGTGCATCTTCACCCATCTGACGCTGCTGCCCTATATCCCGACCGCCGGCGAGCTGAAGACCAAGCCAACCCAGCACTCGGTCGCCGAGCTGCGCTCGATCGGCATCCAGCCCGACATCCTGCTCTGCCGCACGGATCGCGAGATCCCGCGCGAGGAGCGCCGCAAGCTCGCTCTCTTCTGCAATGTCCGCGAGACCGCCGTGATCGAGGCCCGTGACGTCGCCTCGATCTATGACGTGCCGCTGTCCTATCATGCGGAAGGGCTCGACAACGAGGTGCTCGCCGCCTTCGGCCTCGACGCCTCGACCGAGCCGGACGTTTCGAACTGGAAGCGCATCTCCGAGCGGGTGAAGAACCCCGAGGGCGAGGTCACCATCGCCGTCGTCGGCAAGTACACCGGCATGAAGGACGCCTATAAATCCCTCATCGAGGCGCTGACGCATGGCGGCATCGCCAACAACGTCAAGGTGAACCTCGACTGGATCGAGTCCGAGGTTTTCGAGAAGGAGGATCCGGCGCCCTTCCTCGAGCATGTCCACGGCATCCTGGTGCCGGGCGGATTCGGCCACCGTGGCGCCGAAGGCAAGATCAAGGCGGCGACCTTCGCCCGGCAGCGCAAGGTGCCGTATTTCGGCATCTGCTTCGGCATGCAGATGGCGGTGATCGAGGCGGCGCGCTCGCTCGCCGGCATCGACGACGCCAACTCGACCGAGTTCGGACCGACCAAGGAGCCGGTCGTCGGCCTGATGACGGAGTGGATGCGCGGCAACGAGCTCGAGCAGCGCGCCTCCGGTGGCGATCTCGGCGGCACGATGCGGCTCGGCGCCTATGATTCGAAGCTGGCGGCAGGCTCCAAGATCGCGGATATCTACGGCTCGACCGAGATCTCCGAGCGTCATCGCCACCGCTACGAGGTCAATATGGGCTATCGCGAGCGGCTGGAGGCGAAGGGCATGCGCTTCGCCGGCCTGTCGCCGGACGGTCTGCTGCCGGAGACGGTCGAATATCCCGACCATCCCTGGTTCATCGGCGTGCAGTACCATCCCGAGCTCAAGTCTCGTCCTTTCGAGCCGCACCCGCTCTTCGCGAGCTTCATCGAGGCGGCAAAGGCGCAGAGCCGACTGGTCTGATTTGGATCACGCCGCAACTTGATGGAAACGCGGTCATCCCGGGTTTGACCCATGGCTGTCCGATTCGCATCGCGCTGGCGGGTGCAGTGGCGGGCTCCTCCCTTCCCCCTTGTGGGGAAGGGTATGGGGATGGGGGTGGTTCCGCTTAGTGAGCGTTGAACCCAGTCGTTCGACCCCCACCCCTGCCCCTCCCCACAAGGGGGAGGGGTTCCCCGCGCCTGTCATCTCCGTCGCTGTTCTCTGGAAAGCCTTGCTTTCCAAGACGGCGCTCAAAACGAACCGGACAGCCGTGGGCTTGACCCGGGATCCATGCCAGAGCGCTTCCGATCAGGGTTCAGGCATGGATCCCGGCTCTACGCGGAGTTTATCCTTGGGCCGATCGAGGATCGGACCCGAGGGCTCCGGCCGGGATGACCCGCGCAACTGCAACGGGCTTCCCTGATCGTCATAAGCTGCATCCTCTTTTTAGATGACGGCTGGTGCAGGTTTTTTGAATAGGTCTGGTAGCGCGCAACAATCCCGGACCTATAGTATGGCATCGGATTGGCGACGGGGCAGGGCGGCATGACGATCTCGATGGCGGGCCTGCCCGCTTTCCTCCTCTATTTCGTCGTTGGCGCAGCGCTGATCGCCGCCTTCGCGGCGCTCTATCTGCGCATGACGCGGCATGACGAGATCGCCTTGATCCGCGCTGGCAACCTCTCGGCCGCGATCGCGCTCGGCGGCAATGTCGTCGGTTTCTCCCTGCCGCTCGAGCAGGCGATCTCTCAGGCGAGCAGCATTCCCGACTGCATCCTCTGGGCGGTCGCGGCGATGATCATCCAGTTCGCAGCCTATGGTGTCGCGCGTCTCCTGATCCCGGAACTGTCGCGCAAGATCGAGGAGGACAGGCTGCCGTCCGCGGTGATGCTCGCGGTGATCGCCGTCGTGTCCGGAACCCTGGCTGCCGCCAGCATGACGGAATGAGACGGCCATGAAGCGCTCGTCCCAAATCGGACTCGCTGCCGCCGGCGTCCTCCTCGTCGCCACGGTCTGGTCGATGACAGGGGACGAGAGCGAGGAAAACCTCGTCTACAACAGCCTGAGCGACTGCCGGGCGAGCGGCCAACTCAGCGCCCAGCAATGCGAAACGGCCTTTGCCGACGCGACGGCCGCGCGGCTCAAAGATGCGCCGAAGTTCCGCAATCAGAACGAATGCGAGGCGCAGTACGGCGCCAATGGCTGCAGCTCCGCGAGCATCGGCGGCGCCCAGTACTTCATTCCGGCGCTCGCCGGCTTCATGCTGGCGCGCGGCCTCGCCGGCGGGCAGGCGCAGCCGCTGCTGCCGCCCACCACGGCAGCCTGCCCACCCGGCTCGCCCCAGCCGGAATGCCAGCAGGCGCGCAGCAGCAGCTCATCATCAGGCTCGTCCGGCGGGAGCAGCAGCTATGGCAGCAGCAGCTCCTCCGGCAGCGGTCGGTCGCGAGCCTATTCGACGACGAGCGGACGCGGCGTCACCGCAGCCTTTGCCGCAGGCTCGCGCGGCGGCAGCATCGCGACCACGAGCGTCTCGTCGCGCGGCGGCTTCGGCTCGACCGCGCGCTCCTATTCCTCGCATTCCTCGTCCTGAGATGCGCCGCGTTCCCCTTGCACCGCGCCCGGACTGGACCGAACAGGTCGAGCGGCTGGGCTTCGCCTTCCACACCATCGACGGCGAGACCTATTGGGACGAAAGCGCGGCCTACGCTTTCACGCTCGAGGAGATCGAGCGTGACATCGAGGCGCCGACCGAAGCGATCGAGCAGCTCTGCTTCGCCTTCATCGAGAAGGCGCTGGGGAGCGAGGAGATCCTGGCCCGGCTCGCCATCCCGGCCGAGCACTGGGACTTTATCCGCCAGAGCTGGCAGCGCGGCGAGCGCAACCTCTATGGCCGGCTCGACCTCGCCTATGACGGCCATGGGCCCGCCAAGCTCCTCGAATACAACGCCGATACGCCGACGGCCCTGTTCGAATCGAGCGTCGTGCAGTGGGACTGGCTCGAGCAGGCGATGGCGCGCGGCGCGATCCCGAAGGGCTCAGACCAGTTCAACTCGCTGCATGAGCGCCTGATCGCCGCCTTCGCCGCGCTGCGCGAGCCTTCGCCCTATCGTCTGCATCTGACCTGCGTGCAGGGCAGCGCCGAGGACAAGGGCACCGTCGACTATCTGATGGATTGCGCCGTCCAGGCCGGGCTCGATGCGCGCTTCACCACGATCGAGGAGATCGGCCTGCTCTCGGACGGGCGCTTCTGCGACGGTGCCAACCAGCCGATCGAGACGCTGTTCAAGCTCTACCCCTGGGAATGGCTGTTCCGGGAGAGCTACGGTAAGGCGCTCGCCGGCTCGCAGTGCCAGTTCATCGAGCCGCCCTGGAAGGCGCTGCTCTCCAATAAGGGGCTGCTCGCCTGCCTCTGGGAGATGGAGCCAGGCCATCCCAACCTGCTGCCGGCCTTCTTCGAGGGCGATCCACGCTGCGCGACCCTGTCGGCCCGCCGCGTGCGCAAGCCGCTCTACTCGCGCGAAGGTGCCAACATCACATTGATGGAGCGCGACCGGGTGCTCGACAGTGATGACGGTCCCTATGGCGCCGAAGGGCATGTGCTGCAGGATGCCGCGCTCAACCTGTTCTCCGGCGACGGCAACTATGCCGTGCTCGGCTCCTGGCTCGTCGCCTCGCAGGCCTGCGGGCTGTGCCTGCGCGAGGATTCGTCACCGATCACCAAGAACAGCTCACGCTTCCTGCCGCACTTCATCGAGCCATAAGCGCGGCAGGCACATGACCGCGCCGTGAAGTGTTGCTAGCCTTGGGACCCTGACGCCTGTCGAAAGAGCCTGCCATGCCTGCTACAGCCTCCACACCCCGCGGCCTCGACCACCTCGTCATCGGCGTGCGCGACCTCGATGCCGCCGGCCGCTTCTACGACAAGCTCGGCTTCCGCGTCGGCGCCCGCAACCGCCACCCCTGGGGCACCGAGAACCGAATCGTGCAGTTCCCGGGCTCCTTCCTCGAACTGGTCACCATCGGCGACGAGAGCGCGATCCCGCCGCATGGCGAGCGCCGCTTCTCCTTCGGCGCTTTCGTCCGCGATGCACTGGCTGCGCAGGGCGAGGGGCTCTCGATGCTCGTGCTGGAAAGCACCAATGCCAAGGCCGATGCAGCCGCGTTCCAGGCTGCCGGCATCGGCGATTTCGAGCCCTTCTTCTTCGAGCGTCAGGGCAAGCGGCCGGACGGCACCCCGGTTCGGGTCGCCTTCGAGCTCGCCTTCGCCGCGGATTCGCGTGCGCCGGAATGCGGCTTTTTCGTCTGCCAGCAGCTCGAGCCGCAGAATTTCTGGAATCCCGAGTTCCAGCAGCATCCGAACGGCGCGACCGCGTTAGCCTCGGCCGTGATGCTTGCCGACGAGCCGGCTGTCCACCGCGCCTTCCTCACCACCTTCAGTGGCGGAGCAGAAGTGCTGGAAGGCAATGAGGACTATGTTCTCGCCTTGCCGCGCGGGCGCATCGACGTGCTCGATCCCGAGGCTGCGCAGGGCGCTTATCAGGTCGAGCCGGATACGACGCCCGCACGCTTCCTCGGCTTCTGCGCCACGGTGCCGAACCTCGATAAGGTGGCCGAGCGCCTGACGGCGGCGGATATCCCCTTCGTGCAGAACGAGGAACGGCTCTTCGTCCAGGCCGAGGATGCCATGGGCTGCATGATCGCCTTCGAGCAGATCTGAACGTTGTCGTCAGGCGATCGGAACCACGCCGTCATTCCGGATCGGCGCCGCTGACGCGGCTTGTCCGGAATGACGTGACCTCAGCTCTTGGATTCGACCGGCGGCAGCGAGGCCAACAGCCCGATCAGCGCACGGTCGTGCAACACGACCATGCGCTCCTTCGGCTTCAGCCAGATCGCGACATCGTCGACCGTCTCGGCATCGACGAGCTTGGCCTGAGCAACGGCTCGGTCCGGCTCGATCTCGCCGCGCCGGCGCGACTGGCCATGGGGCAGCATCAACTCATGGGCATGCCGCAGCTCGGCATCGGCATGAAGCGCCTTGATGCCGTCGGCATCATCGAAGCCGGCCTTCTCGAACTCGGCCTGCAATTCGTTGGCGCGCAGCGCGATGCTCGGCGGAGCGCCTTCCTCCGGCGTCATCAACAGCTTGTGGCGCTTGAGCCAGAGGCCGATCGCGAGCTGGCCGGACGCCCAGGACAGCGGGATGGCCAAGACGAGGCCGACGATCGTCGGCGACATCCAGGCGAAGAGCGAGGTCGCGATCATGAAAGCCGACAGGCCCGTCACGATACCCAGCACCGTATGGGTGCGATGGCGACGAATGATGTCCTTGAGCGGAATCGAGCCGTCGTCGCGCCGCTGCGGGTTCCAGCCCGTGTCGCGGCCGAGCAGGATCTGGAAGACCGAGCCTGACTGGATCAGCATCATGATCGGCGCGAAGAAGGCCGAGAACAGCACCTCGATCAGCGAAGAAAGGACGAGACGGATCGCACCGCCGCCGGCCCGACGCAGCTTGTTGTTGAACAGCGTCAGCAGGAGGCCGAACAGCTTCGGCGCCAGCAGGATCGCCATGGTCAGCGCGAACAGGCGCAAGGCGCGCTCGGGGTCGAAGCGCGGCCAGACCGGGAAGAGCGTGAATTCCTGGGTGAAGTATTCGGGCCTGGCGTAGTTGACCTGCAGCACGATCAGGATACCGACCACCAGCTGCATCAGCCAGAGCGGCGAGGCGAGATACCCCATGATGCCGGTGGCGAAATGCTGGCGCGTCGGCGTCACGAAGCCTTTGGCGCCCATGATGCGCGAATGCTGGAGATTGCCCTGGCACCAGCGCCGGTCGCGCACCGAGATGTCGATCAGCGAGGGCGGGCTCTCCTCATAGGAACCCGTCAGGTCCGGCAGCATGTAGACCGACCAGCCGGCGCGGCGGATCAGCGCCGCCTCGACGAAGTCGTGGCTCAGGACATGCCCACCAAAGGGCGGCTTGCCCTTGAGATCGGGCAGGCCGCAATGATCGGCGAAGGCCTTCACCCGGATGATGGCGTTGTGGCCCCAGTAGTTGCCGTCGCGGCCGGACCACATGGCGAGACCGGTGGCGATGACGGGGCCGTAGACCCGCGCCGCGAACTGCTGCAGCCGCGCGAAGAAGGTGTTGCGGTTGATGATCAGCGGCAGCGACTGGATGATGCCGGCGTCGGGGTCTGCCTCCATCGCGGCGGCAAGGCGCACGATGCAGGTGCCGGTCATCAGGCTGTCGGCGTCGAGCACGACCATGTGCTCGTAGAGGCCGCCCCAGCGCGTGACGAAATCAGCGATGTTGCCGGCCTTGCGGTGATGGTTCTTCGGCCGGTGGCGATAATAGACGCGCGAATTGGGACCGAGCCGCTCGCGCAATGCCAGGAAGGCGCGCTCCTCGGCCACCCAGACATCTGGATTGGTCGTGTCGGAGACGATGAAGTAGTCGAAATGGTCGCCGAGTCCGGTCGCCTCGACCGACTCGCGGATCGCGGCCACCGCCGCGAAGATGCGCGCCGATGACTCGTTGTAGATCGGCATCACCACGACGGTGCGATGCTTCAGGCTGTCCGCCCGCTCGGCCCGGCCGGCGCCGAACACGACGCCGAAGAAGCCGAGCAGGGCGCTGGTGAAGGCAAGCGCGATCCAGGAAAAATTGATCGTGAACAGCACGAGCAAGGCGTACTGCAACGAGGTCGTGCGGCTGACCGACACGACATGGTACATTTCCCAGGCGCCATAGGCCGTGAGAGCGAGGCCGCCACCGAAGACGAAGAGGCGCTTGAGCCAGGGCGTTGTCCAGTTGCCGGGAGCCACGGGCTTGCGCCGCTCGGAGGCGTTCCAGCTCCGGAAGGACTGAACCGGCATGATCAGCCGGTCCTCGGGCGGAGTCGCAGGCTCGCGGGCGGGATTGAAGCTGCGTGCCTCGCTCTCCGCGATCTCCTGGCGGGGTGCGGTCACCACGTCCATCGATTCAACCATGTTTCCGAGACGGGCTGGCCGCCGGATTGCAGAACGAGCCTGAGCTCGGAGAGCGTTTCGTTGCCCGGATCGACCTCGAATCCGACGCGCATCATCTTGCGCTCCGGATAAGGCCAGAGTCGGACGCCATGCACTGCGCCGGGCTGCGCGGTCACGGTCGCCCGCGTCGAGGCGATCAGCCCCGCATCCCCGAGCTTGTCGCCGGTGAATTCGACGATGAAGCGGCGGCGGCGGCCCTGCGAGCCCTTGCCCTGTCGGGTGCGGGTCGCGATCGCCAGCGGCGGCCGTTCGGGCGGCTGCCAGCACCAGGCCTGGCGATAGCTGATCGAGGTCTCGCTGCCGGCAGCCAGCGGCTGCCGCGGCCGCCAGTACATGATGATGTTCTTGTTCGGCTCGGAATCGCTCGGGATTTCGATCAGCTGGACGGAGCCCGCGCCCCAATCGCCGAGCGGCTCGTTCCAGACGCTGGGTCTGAGCTCGAAGCGCTGATCGTCGTCCTGGAAGGCCGCCGAGTCGCGCTCGCGCTGCACCAGGCCAAAGCCCTTCGGATTCTCGTCGACGAAGGAAGAAACCTGCAATGTCGCAGGGTTGTTCACTGGCCGGTAAATCCATTCGCCGCCGCCCGACAGCATCTGAACCCCCGAAACCTCGCCGATCGACGGCCTGAGGTCATCGAAGGTGCGCCGGCTTTGCGGACCTGAGAGGAAAGTCGCGCTCGTGCAGCCGAAGCCGACATGCTCCAGCGCCTGACGGGCGAACAGCGTCATCTCGACGTCGATGAAGGTCACGTCGCCCGGGCGCAGAGTCATCCGCACGGCGCCGCTCACGCTCTCCGAATCGAGCAGTCCATGGATCACCAGCGAACCGGTGGCCGGGCTCGGGCGCTCGATCCAGAAGGCGCGGAAGAAGGGCAGCTCCTCGCCACGGGTCTCGCCCGGCCGCAGGATCAGCGCGCGCGACATCGCACCGAAATTCTGGCCGCGGGCCAGCGCCCGGAAGAAGGTGGCGCCCTGGAAGATCGCGACCTCGAAGGGCCGCTCGAGCCCGGCGGCGATCCGCATGCCGGAGAATTGCAGATCGACATTGGCCGGGGGCGGCGTGACGCGGCCATAGTCGAATTTGGCGCGGTCGAAGCCGACGCGGCGCACCGTGCCATCCTCGACCGTGAACAGGCTGACCGGGTTGGAGAACACATAGCCGCGATGCAGCGGCTCGACCGTGAAGCCACGATTCTCCCCGGCCCAGATCGTCGCCTCGGGACGCGTGCGAATCCCGGCGAACTGATCGGCCGGCAGCGTCACATAGCCTTCAGGCAGATCGGTCGCCACCTGGGGAATCAACGGACGCTGCGCCAGCGTGCGAGCAGCGTCGATCACCAGAGCCGGGTCGAAACGCTGTCCGTCAGCGAGAGAGGGAATGTTGAAGGAGGCCGCGCCAGTCGGCGCCTGGGCCGCAGCCGGACCGGCGAGAGACAGCAGGGCAGCGCCACCGGCCGCGCCCTCCAGAAACTGCCTGCGATTCAAGGGATTCGACATCTTTTCCAAACTGCGCGGACGACGCCCTCGCCCTCCGCGCTTCTAGAGCATTTCCAGTTCGGCTGAAAAGCGGTTCCGATCAGGAAAATAGTGGTGATCGAACCCGCTGGAGGGGTATCCCGGAACGACTTATGATGATCGACGAACGGCGGTCATTTTCGGGAAGCTCCCTTTTTTCCGTTTTGACTTTGGCAAAAGCCGAAAGGATCGGCTATCCACGCCGCCTGCAACGCCAGCATGCGCGAAAGCGACCCGTGAGGAGCGGGTAGAAATCCAGTCATGCCTGCAAGGGAAACGACAAAGATGACCGAAATGCAGCCGGCTCGCTCCTGTCTTGCGATCGTCCTGGCGGCCGGCGAGGGCACCCGCATGCAGTCGCAGACCCCGAAGGTGCTTCATCCCGTTGCTGGTCTTTCCCTGCTGGGCCATGTCCTGTCTTCGGTCGAGCAGGCCGGCGCTGAAGCGGTGGCCGTCGTGATCTCATCCGAGCGTCCCGAGGTCGGCGAGGAGGCTTTGAAGCTCCTGCCGTCGGCGCGGATCGCGACGCAGCACGAGCGGCGCGGAACAGCCCATGCGGTGCTGGCAGCAAAGGAAGCCTTGAAAGCCGGCCATGGCGAGATCCTGGTCGCCTTCGCCGACACGCCGCTCGTCCGGCCGGAAACCTTCATCGCGCTGCGCGGGGCGCTGGCCGGCGGGGCAGCGGTCGCCGTCCTCGGCTTCGAGGCGCGCGACCCGACCGGCTATGGCCGACTTGTCGAGCATGACGGCAAGCTCGAAGCGATCATCGAGCACAAGGACGCGACAGCGGCGCAGCGCAAGATCAAGCTTTGCAATGCCGGCCTGATGGCCCTCGCCGGGGAGCATGCGCTGGCGATTCTCGAAGCGATCGACAACGAAAACGGCCAGCAGGAATTCTACCTGACCGATGCGGTGGCCATCGCGCGGTCGCGCGGGCTGGAAGCCGTCGTGCTGAAGGCGTCGGAGAGCGAAGTCCAGGGCGTCAACGACCGGATGCAACTGGCTGCGGCAGAAGCCGAATTCCAGCGGCGCAAGCGCAACGCGGTCATGCTCGGCGGCGCGACGCTGATCGCCCCCGAGACGGTTTTCTTCAGCTTCGATACCGAGATCGGCCGCGACGTCGTGATCGAGCCCAATGTGATCTTCGGGCGGGGCGTGCGCGTCGCTGACGGTGCCTTGATCCACGCCTTCTCGCATTTCGAGGGGGCAACCATCGGGCAGGGCGCAAATGTCGGTCCCTTTGCCCGTCTGCGGCCGGGCGCGAAGCTCGCCGACAAGTCCAAGGTCGGCAACTTCGTCGAGGTGAAGGCGTCGGATATCGGTCCGGGCGCCAAGGTCAACCATCTCACCTATATCGGCGACGCGACGATCGGTGCGGCGGCCAACATCGGCGCCGGCGCCATCACCTGCAACTATGACGGCTTCGCCAAGTCGAGGACGACGATCGGCGCCAACGCCTTCGTCGGCTCGAACTCCTCGCTGGTGGCCCCCGTGACGATCGGCGAGGGCGCCTATATCGGCTCCGGCTCGGTCATCACCAGGGACGTTGCCCCCGATGCGCTCGCCATCGGGCGCGCCCGGCAGGTCGAGAAGGAAGGCTGGGCGAAAACGTTCCGGGCCGAGGCAATGGCCCGGAAAGCGGCCAAGAAGGCGGCCGAATAGCCGAAATTCCTGGCGAATCTTGCAGGTCGCCGTTCACAGTTCGTCATTTAGATTGATTGGGCATCCGCTTCTTCTGCAGCTAAGCGGTATCGCCAACAGCAACGGTTCGAAGGGTTCGCCCATGTGCGGCATCGTCGGGATTTTGGGCAAGGAAGCGGTGGCGACGCAGATCGTCGAGGCGCTGCGGCGGCTCGAATATCGTGGCTATGACTCCGCCGGCGTCGCGACGCTGGAAGCCGGCCAGCTCGCCCGCCGGCGCGCCGAAGGCAAGCTCAGGAATCTCGAAGTCCGCCTGTCGAGCGAGCCGCTCGACGGGTTGATCGGCATCGGCCACACCCGCTGGGCGACCCATGGCAAGCCCAACGAGACCAACGCCCACCCGCACGCGACCGCAAGGCTCGCCGTCGTCCACAACGGCATCATCGAGAACTTCCGCGAACTGCGCGCCGCGCTGCAGGCCGATGGCTACGTCTTCGAGACCGAGACCGATACCGAAGTCATCGCCCACCTCGTCACGCGTGAGCTCGACCGCGGCAAGACACCGGTCCAGGCGATCGCGGCAAGCCTGCCGCGGCTGCACGGCGCCTTCGCGCTCGCCTTCCTGTTCCACGGTGAGGAAGATCTCCTGATCGGCGCCCGCAAGGGCTCGCCGCTCGCGGTCGGCATCGGTGACGGCGAGATGTATCTCGGCTCCGACGCGCTGGCGCTGGCGCCCTTCACCAACCTCATCGCCTATCTGGAGGAGGGCGATTGGGTCGTCCTCAACCGCCGCGGCGCGACCTTCTACGACAAGACTGGTGCAGAGGTGGAACGCCGCGCCCAGCGCGTCGCCGCCGGCGCCTTCCTGGTCGAGAAAGGCAATCACCGCCACTTCATGGCGAAGGAAATCTACGAGCAGCCGGAGGTCGTCGGCCACACGCTGACGCAGTATCTCGACATGGCCGCCGGCGCGGTGCGCCTGCCGTTTCAGGATCAGATCGACTGGAAGAAGCTGTCGCGCCTCTCCGTTTCCGCTTGCGGCACGGCCTATTATGCCGGCCTGACGGCGAAGTACTGGTTCGAGAAGCTCGCCCGTCTCCCGGTCGAGATCGATGTCGCCTCCGAATTCCGCTACCGCGAGGCGCCGCTGCCGGCCGATGGTCTGGCACTGTTCGTCTCCCAGTCGGGTGAGACGGCCGACACGCTGGCATGCCTGCGCTACGCGAAGCAGGAGAAGCAGACGGTTCTGTCCGTCGTGAACGTGCCGACGTCGACCATTGCCCGCGAGAGCGATCTGATCGCGCCGACGCTAGCCGGCCCGGAGATCGGCGTCGCCTCGACCAAGGCCTTCACCTGCCAGCTCACCGCGCTTGCCTGTCTCGCTCTTGCAGCGGCGCGCGGCCGCGGGACGCTCTCGGCCGAGGACGAGGCACGCCACGTCCAAAACCTGATCACGCTGCCTGGCCTGATCGCCAAGGCGCTCGCGCTCGAACCACAGATCGAGCAGCTCTCGCACAAGCTCTCCAGGGCCAAGGACGTTCTCTATCTCGGCCGCGGCACCAGCTTCCCGCTTGCGCTGGAGGGAGCCCTGAAGCTGAAGGAAATCAGCTATATCCACGCGGAAGGTTATCCGGCGGGTGAGCTGAAGCATGGACCGATCGCCCTGATCGACGAGGACATGCCGGTCGTCGTCGTAGCCCCGCATGATGCGCTGTTCGAGAAGACCGCCTCCAACATGCAGGAGGTCGCTGCGCGCGGCGGCCGCATCATCCTGATCACGGATGCCAAGGGCGCCGCCGAGTGCGGCATCGAACCGGAAGCGACGATCATCATGCCGGACATGGATCCGACCTTCGCGCCGATCGTCTACGCCCTGCCGATCCAGATGATCGCCTATCAGACGGCCGTCTTCATGGGCAAGGACGTCGACCAGCCCCGCAATCTGGCGAAGTCCGTCACGGTGGAGTGAGGCGGGCGGGTTACGCCGCCGTCTCCGGCCGAATCGGAAACACCCGCCGTCATCCCGGGCGCAGCGAAGCGAAGACCCGGGATCCATGCCTGAGCCTTGATCGGCAACGCTCCGGCATGGATCCCGGATCGGCGCGGCTTCGCCGCTTGTCCGGGATGACAGCGGTGGTTCCAGCGAAAAGCAAAGCTTCTCTTATCGTTGCGGCCTGCTCGCCACATAGGTGCCGGCACCGATCAGGCAGATCGCCGTCGTCGCCAATGCGATCGGCGGCGCGCTCGTCTGCGTCAGCAATCCGAAGCTCAGCACCATCGATCCACAGGCGAGGTATTTCGCCCGCCGGGCGATGGCGCCGGTCTCTCGCCAACGCTTGACGTGCGGGCCGAGTCGTGGATGGCCAAGGAGCCAGGCCTCGAATCGCGGCGAGGACCGCGAGAAACACCAGGCTGCGAGAATCAGGAAGATCGTGCCCGGCATCACCGGCAGCATCAGCCCGATGATGCCGAGCGCCGTGAAGATCCAGCCGACCGCGAACAGAAGCGGCCGCGGCCAGCGGCTTCGCGGCTGATCGTTGTCGCTCACGGCCTCGTCCTTGCTTGCATGAAACGCGGAGCTGGCGGATACCTCCGCCTCGCTTATCTTGTCATATCGCGGCGCGAGACTGCGCCTGCAAGCAGGCGGGAGGTCGCGCCGGTGCCTTGGGGAGAGAGATGACCGCCGGCCCGCCCGATCCGCGCCTCGTCCTGCCGACGGAAATCCTGCGCCCGACCTGGGGGGCGCGGCTGCGTCGCTATTTCCTGACCGGGCTGGTCATTGCCGCGCCGCTCGCCATCACCGCTTCGGTGACCTGGTGGTTCATCAACTTCATTGACGGGCTGGTGAAGCCGCTCATCCCGAACTCCTATCTGCCCGATGCCTATCTGCCTTATCCGCTGCCCGGCATCGGCCTCGTCATCGCGCTGGTCGGATTGACGCTGCTCGGCTTCCTCACGGCCAATCTGGTCGGCCGCTCGCTGATCCGCGCGGGCGAGGCGATCCTCGACCGCATGCCGGTGGTGCGCAGCCTCTATAAGGGCGTGAAGCAGGTTTTCGAGACGATCTTCTCACAGTCCGGCACCTCCTTCCGCAAGGTGGGGATGGTGCAGTTCCCGCAGCCGGGCATGTGGTCGATCGTCTTCATCGCGCAGGAGGCCGCACCCGAGATCGCCGGGCGCCTGCCGGATGGCGACGAACAGATCGGCGTCTTCCTGCCTTGCACGCCCAACCCGACCACGGGCTTTTTCTTCTACCTGCCGCGACGCGAGATCATCGAGCTCTCGATCTCGGTCGAGGACGGCGCCAAGCTCATCATGTCCGCCGGGCTGATCCAGCCCGGCGAGCAGAACGGCAAACCGAAGCTGGAGGTAAAGCCCCCGGTCAACGCTTGAGCGGCACCCAGATCTCGACGGCGCCGTTGCCGGTTGCGCCGTCGAATCGCTCGTCCATACGTTCCAGCGTGACACCCATCTCCGGCTGGCGTCCCGATTTCGGGAACCAGTCCCGCCAGATCGCCTCGTAGGTCTGCTTGATGCCGGTGATGTGGCCGCGATGCTCAAAGACGGCGCAGAGCTGCTCCGGTACGCTCAACCGGACGAACTCATCCGGAAGCCCGCCGAAGGAGGAGACCTCGGCACCGGCGATATAGTCGAAGGCGCCGAACTCGTCGCAATTGTAGCTCGCGCCATAGGCAACGTGTCCGCGCTGGCCGGGAATGTGCCCGAAATGCGGTGCGATCTTCTGCCAGAGCAGCGGAATCCCTTGCGTGTTGTCGACCGAGAAATGGCCACCGAAGCCGGCGATCAGCAGCGGCTTGCCGGTGACGATGCGCGGCTCGGCGATGGGAGTGGGGGCGATATCGTGCATCGAAAGAGGCTCCACGAGAGCGAGCGAGGACAGATCGCGCCGGGCGCGCAGCTCTTCCGGCGTGACGCCGAACTGCTCGCGGAAGGCGCGGGTGAAGGCCTCGTGGGAGCCATAGCCCCAGTCGAGCGCGACCGAGAGGATATCGGGCGCGCCATCCGCCAGCTGCCGCGCGGCTTCCGTCAGTCGCCGTTCGCGCACATAGCGCATGACCGAGCGCCCGGTGGACGCTCCAAAGGCGCGGCTGAGATGGAAGCGCGAGACGCCGCTGACCTCCGCAATCTCGTCGAGCGAAAGCTCGGAGGCGAAGCGGCTCTCGATGCACCAGATGGCTGTCTTGACCGGGTCCATGCTCTCTCCACGAAGCGCCGACACCATGGCGCAGGCAAGACGGCCGCGCTTGATCAGGATTGCTGTAGAACCACGCCGTCATTCCGGGGCAGGCCGAAGGCCTGAGCCCGGAACCCATGAACACCGGAGCTTATCAAGCCAAGCGACTGACGCCGTTCCTTCTCGCAGGGACCTGTGTTCATGGGTTCCGGGCTCGCTGCTGCGCAGCGCCCCGGAATGACGGCGTGGTCCCGGAACCTAGCCCGCCCTGAGCAGCCGGATCGCGACGTCGCGCTCGAACAGATAGAGCAGAGCCCTGATCGCCTGTCCGCGCGGCGTCTCCAGTTGCGGATCGCGTTCGATCAGGAGCCGCGCATCGTCGCGGGCAACGGCCAGCAAATCGCCGTCGATTTCGGGGCGAGCGATGCGCCAGTCCGGCGATCCCGACTGCTTGGTGCCGAGCACTTCGCCTTCGCCACGCAGGCGCAGGTCTTCTTCCGCGATGCGGAAGCCGTCCTCGGTCTCGCGCATGATGGTGAGCCGCGCCTCGGCGATCGGGCCGAGCGGTCCCTTGTAGAGCAGCAGGCAGGTCGAGGCGGCCGAGCCACGCCCGATTCGCCCCCGTAACTGGTGCAACTGCGCGAGGCCGAAGCGTTCGGCATGCTCGATCACCATCACGCTGGCATTGGGCACGTCGACGCCGACCTCGATCACCGTGGTCGAGACCAGGATGCGCGTCTCGCCGGCGACGAAGGCGGCCATGGCGGCATCCTTCTCCCGGCCTGGCATCTGGCCGTGCAGCAGCCCGACCTTGTCACCGAAGACCTCGCGTAGCGCCTCATAGCGCTCCTGCGCGGCAGCAACGTCGAGCGTGTCGGATTCCTGGACCAGCGGGCAAACCCAGTAGACCTGCTGGCCGTTTTCGACCGCCCGGCCGATGGCACCGACAACCTCGTCATAGCGCTCGGAGGAGATAGCGCGGGTGACGATCGGCTTCCGGCCCGCCGGCTTCTCGGAGAGGATCGAGACATCCATGTCGCCGAACCAGGTCAGCGCCAGCGTGCGCGGGATCGGCGTCGCGGTCATCACCAGCACGTCGACCGCCTCGCCCTTGGAGCCGAGCAGCAGGCGCTGATGCACACCGAAACGGTGCTGCTCGTCGACCACGGCGAGCGCAAGATCATGGAAGGCGACGCCCTCCTGAAACAGCGCATGGGTGCCGACGGCGATATCAATGCTGCCGTTCGCCAGCCCTTCCAGCACTTGCCGGCGGCCGGCGCCCTTTTCGCGCCCGGTCAGCAAAGCGAGCTTCAGCCCGGCCTTCTCGGCCAGCGGCGCCAATCTTTCGGCGTGCTGGCGGGCAAGGATTTCGGTCGGCGCCATCAGCACCGATTGCCGGCCGGCCTCGGCGGCGGCAGCCATCGCCATCAGCGCCACCACCGTCTTGCCCGAGCCGACATCGCCTTGCAGCAAGCGCAGCATCCGCTCGGGCTTGGCCATGTCGGAATGGATATCGGCGATGGCCTTGCGCTGGCCTTCGGTCAATTCGAAGGGCAGGGCGGACTGGATGCGGAAGCGCAAGCCGCCATCGCCGCTGGTGGCACGCCCGGCGATCTTCTTCTGCTGGCGACGCACCAGGGCGAGCGCGATCTGGCTCGCCAGCAATTCGTCATAGCCGATCCGCCGGCGCGCGACGGTGTCGCCCTCGGCCGCCTTGCGATCGGCCGGGTGATGCAGCGCCTCGACCGCCTCCTGGAAAGAGGGGAAGCTGTTCTTTGTCAGGAATCCGGCATCCTGCCATTCCGGCATCTCGGGACAGCGTTCCGCCGCCGCCTGCGCGATCCGCATCATCACGCGCCCACCGATGCCTTCGGTCAGCGGATAGACCGGCTCGAAGGCGGGCAGGGTGGCCGCGAGCTTGGGATCGAGGATGCGCTCGGGATGCACCATCTGGCGCATGCCTTCCCAGAGCTCGAGCTTGCCCGAGATGATCCGGTAGGCGCCGATCGGCAGGTTCTGCGCCAGATGGCGGGAATCGGCATGGAAGAAGACGAGCGTGACATCGCCCGTCTCATCCTCGACGATGACGCGATAGGGCGCCTTCGCCTTGCCGGCAGGCGCAGCGCGATGCTCGCTGACGCGGGCGGTGAAGGTCGCGATGTCGCCGATCGGCGCATCCGCGATCGAAGGGCTCGGCCGCCGATCGACCGCGCCGGTCGGCAGATGAAACATCAGGTCGACCACGCGCGCAGGCCTTGTCTCGTCGCCGAGGAAACGGTCGAGAACCTTGCCGAGTTTCGGCCCGACGCCGGAGAGCGTCGTGACGGGGGCGAACAGCGGATCGAGGATCGAAGGGCGCAAAACGTCTCGCGGAATTGTCAGGAGTGCGAAATGCGCGACGGTTCGGCCGCTGACTTCGCCGGGTTGCCTCGCTATATAACGCGTCGAGGCAGGCTCCGCGACGGGGCCGGCTCATTCGCTATTGCGCCATCCCCCAAGGTTTTCTCGCCCGAGGTTCTCATGTCCGGCTCGACCCGCTCCAGCGCCGATCTCGACCCGCGCCGCCGCAAGATCCTGTTCCGGGCCTGGCATCGCGGCATGCGCGAGATGGACCTGATCATGGGCCGCTTCGCCGACGAGGCGATCGCCGGCTTCGGGGACGCCGAGCTCGACGAATTCGAGCGGCTGATCGAGGTGCCGGACCGTGATCTCCTCGGCTGGATCACTGGCGAGATCGCCTTGCCGGAGAACTACGACACGGAACTGTTCCGCCGGCTGAAGGCCTTCCATCATCACGACAAGCCGATTCATGCGTGAGCGGTTCGCCCAACAGTTGCGCCGTCATTCCGGGCGACCGAAGGGAGACCCGGAATCCATCGTAGGGCGTTGATGCCCTTCGATGGATTCCGGATCGGAGCGGCTTCGCCGCTTGTCCGGAATGACGAGAGATAGTCAGAACTGAAGCGTCCCTATGAGCATCCCGCCTCCTTCCCAGATCGCCAAGCCGCAGCTCGATCGCATCCTTGATGCGCTGAACCGCGGCGACAAGCCGACGCTTGCCGGCGTGCCTGATGGTTTCGACGCCGTCGTGCTCGCCGACCTGACCCGCGCCCGCGCCAAGAAGGCGGAAGGGGCGGCCATGCTCGTCTTCATCGCCCGCGACGGCCAGCGCCTGCAGGTGATGGAGAACGCGCTGCAGTTCGTCGCGCCTGATCTGGAGGTGATGAGCTTCCCGGCCTGGGACTGCCAACCCTATGACCGTGTCTCGCCCGCGCCCTCCATCGTCGCGCACCGGATGACGACGCTGTCGCGCCTCGCCAAGACCAAGTCCGGCGACCGGCCGCGCCTGCTGCTCACCACCGTCAACGCCGCGCTCCAGCGCGTCCCGGCTTTCGGCAAGGTGGCGTCGGAGAGCTTCTCCGCCGCCCCCGGCAACATGGTCGATATCGAGGAGCTGGCGCGCTGGCTCGACATCAACGGCTATCTGCGCACCTCGACCGTGCGCGAGACCGGCGAATTCGCGGTGCGCGGCGGCATCGTCGACCTCTTCCCGCCGGGCATGCCGGCGCCGATCCGGCTCGACTTCTTCGGCGACACGCTGGAATCGATCCGCACCTTCGATCCGGAGACGCAGCGCACCACCGGGCAATTGCGCGGGCTCGATCTCGTGCCGATGTCCGAAGCGCAGATGACGAGCGAGAGCATCCGCCGCTTCCGCCAGTCCTACATCTCGACCTTCGGCACGCCCGGCCGCGACGACATGCTCTATGAGGCGGTCAGCGAAGGCCGCCGCCCGGCCGGTCTGGAGCACTGGCTGCCGCTGCTCGCCGAGAAGCTCGACACGCTCTTCACCTACCTGCCCGACGTACCGCTGGTGCTCGACCATCAGGCCGAGGACGCGGTCGGCGAGCGCATCAGCCTGATCAAGGACTATTACGACGCCCGCAAGGCGGCGCTCGATCAGGGCGGGGCAGGCGGCATCCCGTACAAGCCGCTGCCGCCGGACGCGCTCTATCTCTCCCCGGCCGACTGGCGCGGCGTGATCGATGTCTCCGGCGTCGCGAGCCTGACCCCGTTCCAGCTGCCCGACAGCGAGGGCAAGCTCATCCTCGACCTCGGCGGCAAGCAGGGCCGCAGTTTCGCGGCCGAGCGCGCCGGCGAGTCCGGCAGCGTCTTCGAGGCGGCTGTCGGCCATGTCCGCGCGCTGGAGGCCGACGGCAAGCGCGTCATCCTCGCCGCCTGGTCGGAAGGCTCGCGCGAACGCCTCGCCCATGTCCTTGAGGATCACGGGCTGAAGAGCGTCCAGATGACTGGCTCGCTGCGTGCGGCTTTCGATCTCAAGCCCGGCACGGTCGCGCTCGCGGTCTGGGGCTTCGAGAGCGGCTTCGAGGCTGGTCGCCTCGCCGTCGTCGGCGAGCAGGACATCCTCGGCGACCGCCTCGTCCGCCCGCGCCGCAAGACGCGCCGGCCGCAGGATTTTATCGCGGAGCTCTCCTCGCTCGCTCCGGGCGATCTCGTCGTCCATGTCGATCACGGCATCGGCCGCTTCATCGGCCTGCAATCGATCACGGCGGCCGGCGCACCGCATGACTGCCTCGAAATCCACTATGCCGGCGATTCCAAGCTGTTCTTACCGGTAGAAAACATCGAGCTGCTTTCCCGCTACGGCTCGGAAGACACCGAGGTCCAGCTCGATCGGCTCGGCGGCGGCGGCTGGCAGGCCCGCAAGGCCAAGCTCAAGCAGCGCATCCGCGAGATGGCGAGCAAGCTCATCCAGATCGCGGCCGCGCGCGCGCTCAAGGACGCGCCACGCCTTGTCCCGCCCGACGGGGTCTACGATGAATTCATCGCCCGCTTCCCGTACGAGGAGACGGAGGACCAGCAGAACACCATCGACGCGGTGCTGGACGATCTCGCGGCCGGGCGCCCGATGGACCGGCTCGTCTGCGGCGATGTCGGCTTCGGCAAGACGGAAGTCGCGCTGCGCGCCGCCTTCGCCACCGCGCTGAACGGCAAGCAGGTCGCCGTCGTCGTACCGACGACGCTGCTCGCCCGCCAGCACTACCGCAATTTCGCGGATCGTTTTGCCGGCTTACCTGTGAAGGTCGGGCAGGCCTCGCGCTTCGTCGGCAGCACCGATCTCAAGGCGGTGAAGCAGGGCGCGAAGGACGGCACGATGGACATCGTCGTCGGCACGCATGCGCTGCTCGGCAAGGGCGTCGACTTCAAGGATCTCGGCCTCGTCATCGTCGACGAGGAGCAGCATTTCGGCGTCGCCCATAAGGAGAAGCTGAAGGAGCTGCGCGCCGAGGTGCATATGCTGACACTGTCGGCGACGCCGATCCCGCGCACGCTGCAGCTTGCCATGACCGGCGTGCGCGAACTCTCGATCATCGCGACGCCGCCGGTCGATCGCCTGGCGGTGCGCACCTTCGTCACACCCTTCGACCCGCTGATCGTGCGCGAGGCGCTGCTGCGCGAGCGTTACCGGGGAGGGCGGTCGTTCTACGTCGTGCCGCGCATCGAGGACATCGCCGAGGTCAAGGACTTCCTCGACAAGCAGGTGCCCGAGTGCAAGGTCGGCATCGCGCATGGCCAGATGGCGGCGGGCACGCTGGAAGACGTGATGACGGCCTTCTACGAGGGCCAATACGACATCCTGCTCTCGACGACGATCGTGGAGTCGGGCCTCGACATCCCCTCCGCCAACACGCTGATCGTCCACCGCGCCGACATGTTCGGCCTCGCCCAGCTCTACCAGCTCAGGGGGCGCGTCGGCCGCTCGAAGACGCGCGCCTATGCGCTCTTCACCGTGCCGGCCAACCGCAAGCTGACCGAGCAGGCCGACAAGCGGCTTAAAGTTCTGCAGTCGCTCGATACACTCGGCGCCGGCTTCCAGCTCGCCAGCCACGACCTCGACATCCGCGGCGCCGGCAACCTGCTCGGCGACGAGCAGTCCGGCCATATCAAGGAAGTCGGCTACGAACTCTACCAGCAGATGCTGGAGGAGGCGGTGGCGGCGCTCAAGGCGGGCATCGAGTTCGAGACCGAGACGCAATGGTCGCCGGCGATCCAGGTCGGCGCGCCGGTCATGATCCCCGAGCACTATGTCGCCGACCTGACGCTCAGGTTGACGCTCTACAAGCGCCTCTCGACCATGGACGACGATGCCGAGCTGCAGTCCTTCGGCGCCGAACTGGTCGACCGCTTCGGCCCGCTGCCGGAGGAGGTCAACCAGCTCCTGGAGATCGTCGCGATCAAGGCGCTGTGCAAGCGCGCCAATGTCGAGAAGGTCGAAGCGGGGCCGAAGGGTATCATCGTCGCCTTCCGCAACAACGAATTCGCCAATCCGGAAGGGCTGGTGGGCTTCGTCGCCAAGCAGGGCACGCTGGCGAAGGTGCGCCCCGACATGCGCGTCGTCTTCATCGACGATTTCGACACGGTCGAGCAGCGCCTGAAGGCGACGCGCCGGCTGCTCACCGATCTCGCCCGGATCGCAGAGAGGAAGAAGGCGGCTTGAGCGGCCGCCTGTCGAGTTATCCGGGGAAATACTCCGTCATTCCGGGCAAGCGAAGCGCAGACCCGGAATCCATCGTAGCGCGCGGCGCCTTACGATGGATTCCGGATCGGCGCCGCTACGCGGCTTGTCCGGAATGACGAGGCGGGTGGAAAAGACCTACAGGTCGAAGAAAACGGTCTCGTTTTCGCCGGCGAGGTTGATGTCGAGCCACCAGGTTCCGTCCGGCTGGCGCTGGGCGATCAGGGTGCGGCGGCGCGCCTCCGGCACCAGGTTGAGGATCGGGTCGGTCTCGTTGCCCTCGCCATCGGCGAAGTAGAGCCGGGTCGGCAGCCGCTTCAGCAGGCCGCGGCCGAAGACCGAGAGCGCGATATGCGGCGCCTGCAGGCTGTTGCCGGGGCCGGGCACGCGGCCGGGCCGGATGGTGCGGAAGCGGTAGACCCCGTCCTTGTCGGTCGAGGCGCGGCCGAAGCCGACGAAATGCCGGTCGAGCGCCACCTCCTCGCGCAGATCGTCCGGGCTGGCATAGCGGCCGGCGGCATTGGCCTGCCAGATCTCGATCATCGCGTCCTCGATCGGCTTGCCCGCGGCATCGTAGACGCAGCCGGCGAGCGCGATGACCTCGCCCTCCGGCGTGCCCGAGACATTCGAGCCCGAGAGCAGGAAATGCTCCGGCGGCATCAGGTCGGGCCGGGCCCCCATCTCCGAGCGCTCGACCAGATCGGCGCCGCCCTTCCAGGGCAGGCCGTAATGGAAATACGGGCCGACCGTCTGCCACGGCGTCTGGCCGAACAGCGCCGCATCCTGATTGTCGGGCCGCGGCGCGGCGTTGCGGGTTTCGAGATCAGTGGTCGTCATCATGCTCGTCCTCGAACGGCGTCTGGTCGCGGCCCTTGAGCACGATGTCGAAGACATAGCCCAGCGCCCAGTTCGGCACGGTGGTGCCGATGTCGAAGCGCGAGACCATGCGCTGGCGATAGGGCATCGGCACGGCGTTGGCGATCGGATCGATCTCGATCAGCGGATCGTCGGGGAAATACATCTGCGTGACCAGCCGCGTCGCGAAGGCCGGCCCGAGCAGCGAGAGATGGATATGGGCCGGGCGCCAGGCGTTCTTGTGGTTGCCCCAGGGATAGGCGCCGGGCCGGATCGTGACATAGCGATAGCGGCCCTCACCGTCGGTGACGACGCGGCCGACGCCGGTGAAGTTCGGGTCGAGCGGCGCCGGCCAGTCGTCCTTGGCGTGGATGTAGCGGCCGGCGGCATTGGCCTGCCAGATCTCGACGACGGTGTTGGGCACGGGCCGGCCGTCCTCGTCGAGCACGCGGCCGGTCACGACGATGCGCTGGCCCTGCGGCTCGGCCTTGTGCTGGGTCGTGAGGTCGGCCATCGCCGGCCCCATCAGCCGGGACCAGTCGCTCGGGCCGGTCACCTCGGTCAGCGTCTGCGGGATCGCGATCGGTGCCTGCCGCGGGCTGCGCGCCACCGTCGAGCGATAATCCGGGAACAGCGAGCTCGGCTGGCCCTGGTCCGGCGCCGCATAGGGAAGGATCAGACGGCTCATGGCGAGGGGTCTTTCACGGGCATGGCGATACCTCTCTCCTCAGCCGTGGCTCGGTGCGGGAATGGTGATCGGGCGCGCGAGCCTGGATTGCGCGGTCAGGCGGATGCCGGCATTGGCCGCGCCATAGCCGGCATAGCCGTCGCGCTGGATGATCTCGAAGAACAGGCCGCCATCCAGCGTCTGCGTATAGGCCTGACGGAAGCTGCCCGAGGCGTCGCTGTCATAGAGGATGTTCAGCGCCTTCATCGCGTCGATCTCCTGCGCCGTCAGGTCGGAGCGGGCCTCGAGGTCGTCGTAGTAGTTCTCAGGGATAGGCAGCATGGCCACGCCATTCGCCACCAGCCGCTCGACCGTCGCGGCGATGTCGTCGGTGGCGAAGGCGATATGCTGCACGCCGGAGCCGAAGAAATCCGTCACGAAGCGGGCCGCCAGCGTGCGGTGGCTCTGCGAGCCGTTGAGGATGAGGCGGAGCCCATGGCCTCTCTCGCCATCGAGGCCGCTCTCGATCACCTGGCTCTGAACCACGCCACCGGGGTCGAGCACGGCCTGGCTCGGCGCCTTCTTCGTCTCGAACAGCGAGGAGTAGAACAGCAGCCAGGTCAGCATCTCCTCGTACTGCATGCTCTGCGAGATGTGGTCGACGCCGGTCAGGCCGGCATCGCGTCCCGTCTCCCCTGTCCCCTCGAAGTCGACTTCGGCCCAGCGGCCGAGCGCCGAGGTGTGGTCGAGGAAATAGACGAGGCTGCCGCCGAGCCCGCGCACGGCCGGGATGTCGAGCTCGCCGGGGCCGACCGCGCCGGCATGCGGCACGTCGAGCATGGCCTTGGCACGGGCGATCGCGGCTTGCGCATCCGGCACGCGCAGCGCCAGCGCGCAGACCGAGGTACCATGGGTGATCTGGTAGCTATGGGCGAAGCCGTCAGCCTCGCTGTTCAGCACGATACGGATGTCGCCCTGGCTCCAGAGATCGACATCCTTGGAACGATGCGCGCCGGAACGCGCAAAGCCGAGCGCGCGCAGCAGCCTTTCGAAGCCCGGCCGCTCGGCTTCCGACACCGCAAACTCGATGAACTCGACCGCTTCGACCGGAGCCGGCGGCGGCATCGGCACCGCGCCGGGCACAGGCTTGTCCGTCTGCCGCGCAGTCTCGTCGAGCAGCCAGATCAGCGAGCGGTGGCCGTCGAGCGCAACGGAACGGGCCGAGCCGGCGCGGAAGCGGTCGTTGAAGATCTCCAGCGAGAGCACCCCGTCATAGCCGGTCGAGACCAGCGCGCGCATGAAGCCGGACAGGTTGAGGTCGCCCTGTCCCGGCAGGCAGCGCCAGTGGCGGCTCCAGGAGAGCGGATCCATCTGCAGCAGCGGCGCATCGGCCATCTGCACCATCGCGATCTTGTCGCGCGGGATGGTGCCGATCGCCGACAGGTCGAGCCCGCGCGCCAGGATATGAAAGGAATCGAGCACGACCCCGACCTCCGGCCGGTTCGCGCGGCGCACGATCTCCCAGGCGTCGCGATAGTCGAAGACGTGCCGGCCCCAGGCCAGCGCCTCGTAGCCGACGCGCAGGCCGCGCCGGCCGGCCCGTTCGCCGAGCTCGGCGAAATCGGCCGCCAGCCGGTCGATACCCGGCAGGGCTTCGGGCGAGACGCTGGAGCAGACGAAGAGCAGGTCCGTCCCCAGCTCCTGCAGCAGATCGAATTTGCGCTCCGCCCGGTCGAAGACGCGCTGGCGCCGGCCCTCCGGCATGCCCTCGAAATCGCGGAAGGGCTGGCAGGTCACGATGGTCAGGCCGAGATCGCCGCAGATGCGCCGGACCTCGGCCGGCGAGCCGGGGAAGGCGATCAGGTCGTTCTCGAAGATCTCGACCGCCGTGAAGCCGGCCGCCGCGATGGCCTCGAGCTTCTCCTGGAGCGTGCCGGAAACGCAGACGGTGGCGATTGATGGAATCATGAATGCCTCCTCCTCAGCCCAGCCGCGCAACGGCGCGCAGATCCTCGGCCGTGGTCGTGGGTAGGCCGAAGAACTCCAGATAGGCGGGAATCTGCTCGAACAGCATATCGGTGCCGACCTGCACCGAACAGCCGCGTGCGCGGGCGGCGGCAAGGAAGGGCGTGATCTCTTGCGCCATCACAACCTCGCCGACGAGGGCGGAGGAGGGCAGGCGGGTGACATCGAGCGGCAGCGGGTCGCCCGGCTTCATGCCGAGCGGCGTCGCATTGACGACGATGTCGAAGCCGGCCGGATCGCTCGAACCGGTCGTGACGCGCAGGGCAGGGTAGTGCGCGACAAGCCGCCGGCCCAGTTCCTCCGCGGCCGGCCCCTGCGTATCGAACAGGCCGAGTTCTCCGACACCGGCCTTCGCCAGCGAGGCCGCGATTGCCGAGCCGACACCGCCGGCGCCGACGACGAGCGCGCGGGCGCCAGTAAGCTTGCGCCCCTTGCGCAGGACGCCGCGCACGAAGCCCTCGCCGTCGAACATGTCGCCGGCGAGCCGGCCGTCGGGTTCGAGACGCACCGCATTGCAGGCGCCCGCGATGGCCGCGGTCGGCGAGAGCGTGTCGACGAGGCCGGTCGTCGTAACCTTGTGCGGCATCGTCACCAGCGCGCCATGAGCATTGGACAGCCGGAAGAACAGCTTGAGGAAATCAGGGTAATCCTCGCTGCGGCAGCCCATCGGCACGACGACGGCGTCGATCCCATCCCGCTCGAAATAGGGATTGTAGATCAGTGGCGCCTTGAAGCTCTCGGTCGGAAAACCGAGATGGCCGATCAGCCGTGTCGTGCCCGTGATCATGCGGATACCCTCGCCGGAGCAGGCTCGGCGGCGACCTCGACAGGCCCGCCCGTGCGCGCCGCCTGCTTCACCGCCTCGATGACGGCGAGCGTCGCCAGCCCCTCGCGCCCGGAGACGAGCGGCTCCTCCTCGCCGCGGATCACCGCGCAGAAATGCCGGATCTGAGCCCGGAGCGGGTCTCCCGGAATGAAGGGGATGCGCTCGCGCCGCAGCGGCTCCCACCAGCCACGCTTGTCCGTATGGTTCCACAGTTCGAGCGCGGGGATCGTCAGCGACCCATGCGTGCCGCCGATCTGGTAGCAGGACTGGTCCTGCTGCGGATAGGCCGGGTTCTCGCCTGTCGTCAGCTCCCAGCTCCAGGGCGAGACCACGGTGTCGGAGGCGCTGACCGTGCCGAGTGCGCCATTGGCGAAGCGCAGCAGGGCGACGGTGGTCTCCTCGGCCGGATTGCCGCGTACCGCATTCGAGCTTTGCGCCTGCACGCCGACGATCTCGCCGCAGAGATAGCGGAACAGGTCGATATCGTGGATCAGGTTGATCAGGATTGGCCCGGCACCTTCCTGCCGGCGCCAATCGACCTCGAAATAGTCGTCGGGCTTCACCAGCCAGAACTGGCCGGTCAAGGTCAGGACACGACCGAGACGGCCTGCATCGATGGTCTCGCGCGCCTTGCGGATCATCGGGTTGTGACGCCGGTGGTGGCCGACGAGCAGCGGCACGCCTGCGGCTTCAGCGACCCGGACCAGCTTGCGCGCGCCCTCGACGCTGTCCGCGATCGGTTTCTCGACCAGCATCGGAATGCCGGCCGCTGCGAGTTCCAGCCCATTCTCGACATGGAGCTGGTTCGGCGTCGCGACGATCACGCCGTCCGGCCGCTCGCCCGCGGGAACTGCATCGAAGGTCGCATACCATGCGACGCCGATCTCCTCGGCGAAGGCCTTGCCCGTCGGGGCCGGGTCGATGATCGCGGAGAGGGCCGCGCCGGGCTCGGCCATGACATGGGCAGCGTGGCGCTTGCCGATCAGGCCCGCCCCCATCACTGCGATTTTGACCGGAGCCATCGGATCGATCCTCACGCGGCCTTGTCGTCGATGAGCTTGGCGACGCGCCGAAGCGCGAGCTGGTAGCCCTGCGTGCCGAAGCCGGCGATGACGCCGTCGGAACGCAGCGAGACATAGGAATGGTGCCGGAAGGCCTCGCGCTTGTGCACCTGCGAGATATGGCACTCGATCACCGGCCCCTCGAAGGTGTTGAGCGCGTCGAGCAGCGCAACCGAGGTATGGGTGAAGGCGGCGGGGTTGATGACGATACCACCGGCATCCTCCCGCGCTTCGTGAATCCAGTCGATGATCTCGTATTCGCGGTTCGACTGGTGGAAGCGCAGCGTCAGCCCAAGTTCCTCGGCAAGCTTGCGGCAGTCGCGCTCGACATCGGCCAGGGTCTCGTGCCCGTAGATATGCGGCTGGCGCTTGCCGAGCAGGTTCAGGTTCGGGCCGTTCAGGACGTAGACGAGGCGGGACATGATTGCGTTCCGTTGCGGGCGTTTGGGTTCAGTGCTTATGGAGGATTTCGCCGAGGAACTTCCGCGTGCGCTCGTGGCGCGGATTGTGGAAGAACTCTTCCGGCGGCGCCTCCTCGACGATGGCGCCGTTGGCCATGAAGATGACGCGGTTCGCCACCTGCCGGGCGAAGCCCATTTCATGGGTGACGCAGATCATGGTCATGCCCTCGTCGGCGAGCGCGATCATGGTGTCGAGCACCTCCTTGACCATCTCGGGGTCGAGCGCCGAGGTCGGCTCGTCGAACAGCATCACCTTCGGTTTCATGCACAGCGCCCGCGCGATGGCAACGCGCTGCTGCTGGCCGCCCGAGAGCTGGGCCGGGTATTTCTCGGCCTGTTCGAGGATCTTGACCCGGCCGAGCAGCTTGCGGGCAGTGGCCTCGGCCTCCGCCTTGCTCATGCCGAGCGAACGCATCGGCGCCAGCATGCAGTTCTGCAGCACGGTCATGTGCGGAAACAGGTTGAAGTGCTGGAAGACCATGCCGACCTCGCGGCGCACCGCGTCGATGGTCTTGGCATCGTCTCCCAGCCTTGTGCCGCCGACCCGGATCTCGCCCTTCTGGTAGGTCTCCAGATGGTTGATGCAGCGGATCAGCGTCGATTTGCCGGAGCCCGACGGCCCGCACAGGACGATGCGCTCGCCCTTGCGGACCTCGAGGTTGATGTCGGTCAGGGCCTGGAAGTCGCCATACCATTTCTCGACATGGGTCATGGCGATCATGGCATCCGCCTGGACGGCGCTTTGGACAGCTAGCTGGTTCATGGCCCTGGCTCCGGTTCCCTTACTCGCTCAGCTCGCGGTGAAGGTGATGCCTTCGAGGCTCTCCGGGAATTTGTGCACCGGCACCTTCATCCACTTATCGTAGACCTTCTGCAGCTCGCCATTGGCCTTGATCTTGTCGATGAAGGTGTTGAGCGCGGCGTTGATCTCCTTCTCGCCGAGACGGGTGCAGGCGCCGTTGTAGAGGTTCTGGAACTCGAGCTTGTTCTCGAACTCGCCGGGGCGGCCCTGCTCGATGCGCTGCATGTAGAAGATGTTGCCGCCGAGCGCCTGGACCTGGCCGGAGACCAGGGCCTGGATCGAGGGCGCGTCGCCGTCATAGCGGCGGATCACGGTGTTGGCCGGAGCGTTCTTGGTCACCTGCGTGTCCTGCGCCGCGCCCTTGGCGACGCCGATCGTGTAGCGCGCCATATCCTCGTTGGTGGTGATCTTCTCCTTCTTCGGGCCGATCAGCACGATGGTGTTGGCCACATAGGGCTTCGAGTACTGCACGGCCTTGGCGCGCTCCGGCAGCATCGCCATCGTCGCGAACAGCACGTCGACGCGGCCGGTCGTCAGCGCCGGGATGCGGTTGTTGACCTCGAGCGGCACGAACTCGACCTGCACGCCGAGTTCCTTGGCGAAGAGCGTCGCGATGTCGGCGTCGAGACCGTCCTGCTTGCCGGCGCTGGTGACGAAGCCCCAGGGCGGGTTGTCACCCTGGATGCCGACGACGATCTTGCCCTTGGCCTTGATCTCGGCCGGAGTGATCGCCTGGGCGGGGCTGCCGACTAGGGCGGGCAGGGCCAGCGCGGCGGCGCCGGCGATCAGCATATTGCGGCGGGTGGATGTCAGCTTCGTCATGTTTCTCTCCCTCTTTCTTTGGTGGTTGGTCTAGGCGTTGAAGCTTGGTCTGCTCAGCGCGAGGCGATGGCCATGCGCTTTTCCAGATGCGAGCCGTAGAGCGAGAGCGGCCAGCACAGCAGGAAGTAGAGGATGCCGACGATCCCGAAGACGAGCAGCGGCTGGAAGATCTGGTTGGAGACGATGTTGCCGGCCCGCGTCAGCTCGGTGAAGCCGACGATGGCGGCAAGCGAGGTGCCCTTGATCAGCTGCACGAGGAAGCCGACCGTCGCCGGCAGCGAGATGCGGATCGCCTGCGGCAGCACGACGTCCCGCATGCGCGAGGCGTAGTGCAGGCTCAGCGCCTTGGCGGCCTCGGTTTGGCCCTTCGGCACGGCCTCGATCGAGCCGCGCCAGATCTCGCCGAGATAGGCGCTGGCATGCAGGGTGAAGCCGATCGCGACCGCGACCCAGGCATCGAGCTTCAGCCCGATCAGGGCGAGCCCGTAATAGACCACGAACAGCTGCATCAGGAGCGGCGTGCCCTGGAACAGGGCGATGTAGCCCGCCGTCACACGCTCCATCAGAGGATTGCCGGAGGTGCGCAGCAGCGCGATCCCGAGCCCGGAGACCGAGCCGCAGACGAAGCCGATCGCCGACAGCGCCACGGTCCATTTCAGGCCGGTGAGGAGAAAGAGGTATTCGTTCCAGCCCATCACGCCCTCACTTCACCGGATAGCTGAAGTAGCGGGTCGAGATCAGCGCGAAGAAGCGCATCATCGCCCAGGAGATCACGAGGTAGAACAGCGTGATCGTGCCGTAGACCTCGAAGGAGCGGAAGCTGTCGGACTCGATCCGCTGCGCCACCGAGGTCAGCTCATAGGCCGAGATCGCCGAGGCGACCGAGGTGGTCAGGGTCAGCAGCACGAACTGGCTGGTCAGCGACGGGAAGATCGCGCGCAGCGCCGGCTTCAGCACGATCAGCCGGAAGACCTGCGCCCTGTGCAGGCCGAGCGCCAGCCCGGCCTCGATCTGGCCCTTGCTGATCGACTGCACGCCGCCGCGGATGATCTCAATGGCATAGGCGCCGCCATTGATGCCGAGCGCGATCACGGCGGTCGGCGTCGGGTCGAGCCTCAACCCCGCCAGCGGCAGCGCAAAATAGATGAAGAAGATCTGGACCAGGAAGGGCGTGTTGCGGATCAGCTCGACAAAGCCCCTGACCAGAAAGCGCACCGGGGCGAAGCGGGAATCGCGCAGCACCACGCCACCGATGCCGATAACGATGGCCAGCGCCATGCCGGAGAGCGCCAGCAGAAACGTGCCGAGGCAGCCCATCAAGAGATCGGGCAGACCCGCGATTACAGGCGCGAAGTCGAGCTTGTAGTTCATGGCACCTCCCAAAGCGGCCGACCTTCTCAAAAGGGGTCGATCCGGGTCGCGTCCGTCTTCACGGCCCTTCTGGCGAGGGCCTTGTCAGCGGCGCACGCAGCTTGCGTGAGGCTGATGGTGTGTTAATTGTACCAAATAGTTCATTTGGTCAAGCGAAATTAACTGGACTGTCCATTTGAATGCAGCCAGCGCCGACGGGACGGCAAGGCACCGGGTAAGACATGAGCAAAGCAGCGATCAAACCGCAGGGAACGAGCCGGAAATCGACTTCCTGGACCCAGGATCCGGAGGGCGTGCGCCGCAGCATCCTCGAAGCGGCACGGCTGGAATTCGTCGAGAACGGCTTGAGCGGCGCCCGCGTCGACGAAATCGCAGCCAGGACCGCGACCAGCAAGCGGATGATCTACTACTATTTCGGGGACAAGGAGGGTCTCTACCGCGCCGTCCTCGAGGAGATGTACGAGCGCATCCGCGGCTTCGAGCGCGGGCTCGACCTCGCCAGCCTGGAGCCGGAGGAGGCGATCGCGCGGCTCACCGGTTTCACCTTCGACTACCACGCCGAAAACCCGGATTTCGTGCGGATGGTGATGATCGAGAACATCCATCACGGCCGGCACCTCGCGACCTCCGACCGGATCTCCACACTTAACCTCTCGGTGATCGACATGATCCGCGAGGCCTATGAGCGGGGTGTCTCGGACGGAATCTTCCGTGCGGGAATCGAACCGATCGACATCCACCTGACGATCAGTGCGCTGGCCTTCTACAACGTCTCGAACCGCGCCAGCATCCGCCAGGTCTTCGGCCACGATATGGGAGCGCCCGAAGCGCTGGCGCGCCGCAGGGCCGCGGCCATCGACACCGTGCTGCGCATGATGCGTCGCTGAAAGCCGCCGCTCCACGCCGATGACCCGGCTTTCGGCGACGGAAGCCATCGTCAGGCTTCCACCAGCCCGGCCATGGCCTGGATCGCGAGTTCATAGCCGGCGGCACCGAGCCCGATGATGATCCCCGTCGCCGTCCGCGAGACCAGCGAGTTGTGGTAGGTGCTTTCGCGCGCATGCACGTTCGAGATGTGCAGCTCGATCTTGGGGCGCTCGAACATCTTGAGCGCATCGAGCAGCGCCACCGAGGTGAAGCTGTAGCCGGCCGGATTGATGATGATGCCGCAGGCTTCCTGGCGCGCCTGCTGCACGCTTTCGACCAGCTCGCCCTCGAAATTGGTCTGACGGAAATCGACGGTGAAGCCGAGCGATTTCGCCTTCGCCTCGCAGCGCTCGCCGATCTCAGCCAGCGTCGTGCTGCCGTAGATCGCCGGCTCGCGCTGCCCGAGCAGATTAAGATTGGGGCCATTCAGGATGTAGATGCAGCCGCGCCCACGCTGTTCGCCCGTCGACATATCTGTCCTCCCGAAACTGCTTCGCAACGGAATCCATGGCCCCGTCGCCCTCTTATGATGATCTTATCGCGGGCCAAAGTCAGATCAACAGATAATTTCTGGATCATCTGCTAGTTTTACAATAAGCCGCTTTTCCGGTTGGCGCACCCAGCCGGACGGCTTAGAATCCGTCGACGCGATGACGAGGAATACGATGGCGGATGCGGCACCGGATATCGGCGAAGAGATCGCTGCACTGTCGACGGGCGAACAGGCTTATGAGCGGATCCGGCAGGATATCATGTTCGGTCGCCTGCAGCCGGGGCAGAGGCTGACGCTGGACAAGCTGCGCCCGGTCTATGGCGTCGGCATCAGCACGCTGCGCGAAATCTTCAATCGCCTCGCACCGGAGGGCTTTGTCGTCGCCGAGGGGCAGCGCGGCTTTCAGGTGGCGCCTTGCACGGCCAGCGAACTCCAGGAACTCGCCGATCTCAGGCTGCTGATCGAGAGTCACGCGCTCGCGCAATCCTTCGCAGCCGGCGATATGGAGTGGGAAGGGCGCGTCGTTGCCGCCCATCACAAGCTCGCCCGCATGGAGGAACGCCTTCTGGCCGGAGACGATTCCGGCACCCAGCAGTGGAAGCGCTACGATTTCGAGTTTCATCAGGCGCTGGTGTCGGCCTGCGGCTCCAGGGCGCTGCTCGACCTTCATGCCGGCATCTACGAGCGCTATCTGCGCTACCAGATGGTGTTCTTCATTTTCTGGGGCCCAACCTCGATCGGCGAGCATCGCGCGCTGCTCGATTGCGCGCTGCGCCGCAACGCGGGCGAGGGGCAGCGGCTCCTGCGCAACCATATCCATGGCTGCATCGACGTGGCTCTGGAACGGGGCTTGCTAGACTAGCGGACCGGCCCCTGATGGGGCCGGTCTTGTTTTGTAGGCGACGCCTGCTCAGGTCCGATACCAGGCCGCCAGATTCCAGGTTGTGACCTCCCAGCCTGAGATGTCGGGCTCCAGGTTGTTGGCCGAGGCACCGACGACGGTTCGGGAGAGGATCGGCAGGAGGATATTGGCCTCGCAGAAGATCTCGTTGACCTTGATCAAGAGCGCGGCGCGCTTGGCCGGGTCGAACTCCTTCTGAGCCGCCTTGTAGGCCTTGTCCGCTTCGGGGTCCGAGTAGCGCGAGACGTTGCGGCCCAGCCACTTGTTCTCCTTGTTGGCGATCTCCCACGAGACGAGCTGATTGAGGAAGCGTTCCGGATCGGGCTGCGGCTGCGTGGTCGTGTACATCTCCATGTCGCAGTACAGCTTGGTGTAGGTGTCCGGGTTGGCGACGTCCGAAGAGAAATAGACCGAAGCCGTGACCGACTTGAGCTCGAGATCGATACCGGCGCGCTGGCAGGCCTGCTTGATGATCGCCTGGGTCTTCTGGCGCGGGGCGTTGATCGAGGTCTGGAAGACGTATTTCAGCCTCTTGCCATCCTTCTCGCGGATGCCGTCGGCACCCTTCTTCCAGCCGGCCTCGTCGAGGACCTTGTTGGCCTTGTCGATGTTGAACTCGTATTTCAGCTTCTGCGACTTGAACTGCTTGGGCTCGTTGACGAAGCTCGCCGTCGCGGTGCCGCCACGGCCGTAGATGAACTTCTGGACCGAGTCGCGATCAATCAGCAGGTTGATCGCCTCGCGCACCTTCGGATCCGACAGGGTCGGGTGCTTGGTCTTGACGCTGGAACGCTCGCCATCGACCTCGGTCCACGGGTCGGTCGTGTTCAGGATGATGAACTCGACGTCACCGCCGGGAACCGCCACCACCTTGCCGCGACCACCGGTCTCCATGCGCTTGAGGACCTCGTCCTCGACCTGCATGTTCCAGGCATAGTCGTATTCGCCGGTCTGCAGCACGGCGCGGGCCGCCGAGACTGCATCGCCACCGCCCTTGACCTCGAGTGTGTCGAAATGCGGCTGGTTCTTGACGTGGTAGTCCTCGTTGCGGGTGCCGGTGAGGATGTCGCCCGGCTTGAACTCGACGAACTTGTAGGCGCCGGTGCCGACCGGCTTCAGGTTCGCAGGAGCCTCGCGCGATTTGGCGCCCTTGTACTCGCCGAAATGGTGCTTCGGGATGATCATGCCGGCGACGCCGACGAAGGGATCGGCCCAGAACGGCGTCGGGTCCTTGAAGATCACCTTGACGGTATGATCGTTGATCTTCTCGACCTTGATGTTGGTGTAGGAGCCGGTCGTATAGGCCGCGGTCGCCGGATCAGCGGCATATTCCCAGGTGAAGACAACGTCGTCGGCGGTGAACGGCTTGCCGTCATGCCATTTCACGCCCGGCTTCAGCTTCCAGATCACCTCCTTGCCATCCGCGGAGAGGCCGCCATTGGCCTTGTTCGGAATCTCGGCGGCAAGCTGCGGAAAGAGATTGCCTTCCTTGTCCCAGCCGGCGAGCGGCTCGAAGAAGATGCGCGAGGCGATCTGGTCCTTGGTGCCCGAGGCGAAATGCGGGTTGAGCAGGGTCGGGGCCTGCCAGAGCAGGATCTTCAGCGGCCCGCCGCCGCCGGCCTTGGTCGGCTTGTATTGCAGCGTGGCGTTCGCCATCGCCACATCGTTCCATGCCAGGATCTGGCTCGCGATCGGGGCAGTGATGCCCACCGCCGCCATCTTCTGGATGAAGGATCGTCGCGACAACGTGCCATCCTTCACATCCGCGACGAGGCCGCGGATTTCCCGTTCGTCCATTCTATCTCTCCCAATATTAGTTGGAGTCCCCCGGCGTTGAATCGCCGTCTGTTGTTATGGGCGCACCAGAATGCATGGGAGGGGGAGGGCGTCCAGCAGTTCCGATGCTGCAATGCCGCAAGAAAACGGGCCAGTTTCGCGGGATGGCGCGCTTGCCGCACCTGAGATGGTGACGACTTCATCGAACGAGTTGACCCGGGGCACATGGCTCCGTATGTGAGCGCCACGGTGAGGGCGGGTAGCTCAGTGGTAGAGCACGTGACTTTTAATCATGTGGTCGTGGGTTCGATCCCCACCCCGCTCACCAGCGAAATCAGTAACTTAGCCTAAAATTCTTGAGCTCTCGCTTCCCAGAATGCTTCCCAATCGCGGTTTTGGGAAGCAAATTGGTGGCGGAAAGCGCGAATCCGCTGGGAATCGGCCAGGGCACTGGGCGACCGATGATCAGGCCGGGCATGCGCGCGGCGTCGAGAATTTCGCGCTCAAACGTCCGATGTCACGATACAGCGTGTTGTTCGCGAAACTTCGCTTCGACCTCGTCCCTCACAGCTTGAGCAGCCCAAACTGCGAAGGACGAAAGTTCATCGGTTAGGTCGGCCTGAAAGCCCAAGAGCGTCCAGGCGCGATCCTCGACGTCATCGGAAGCGACCGGTTTAGCGGCTTCCGCAACGTTGACGACGGCTTGCTCGTAGGCGCTCAGAAATTCGGTGATGTAATCAAGGGTTCTGCCCGCGTCATTAAGATCGCTGTCCTCTTCATCAGAGAAGCGCGGCTGGCAACAGAGACCGATAGCAACCTCGCTCAGCGTGCGCAAAGCGCTCCTTAGGTTTTTCAGCTCTGCCATTCTCATCTTGCGAAGCGCCGGCATATCAATGCTGCAGCTCATCGGGCCGTATGGGCCGATATGGCTTTCGG
The DNA here is from genome assembly GCF_008253865.1 of Bosea sp. F3-2. Lineage (NCBI taxonomy): Bacteria > Pseudomonadati > Pseudomonadota > Alphaproteobacteria > Hyphomicrobiales > Alloboseaceae > Allobosea > Allobosea sp. F3-2. The sequence goes on along the minus strand of NZ_CP042331.1, from coordinate 708,707 downwards.
GTAAGCCGGTAGCGTTCGCCGCCGCGGTGGGCTTCGTCATGGTCGTCTCCTGAAATTTTCAAACTTGATAACTATAATATCAACTAACGTTTGCCCAGAGTCAATATCAAAGTTATCATCCTTGAATGACGACGGTTCCTCAGCTTCGCGCCGCACGGGCACTCCTCGGCTGGTCACAGGACGACCTCGCTGCTCAATCTGGCGTCTCCAAGCCAACGATCGCCCGGCTGGAGCTCGGCACAGGCGAGTTGGCCGGCTATGCCAGCACTCGGGACAAAGTCACAGGCGCCCTCGAAGCAGCGGGCGTCATATTCGTGCCTGAAAATGGCGAAGGCGCTGGGGTTAGACTGAGAAAATCTGCAATGCCGCCACGGGGGGAGCCAGCGTGAAAATGAGAGCATTATTTGCGGCATTAGGTAGCAAAAACCACCGGACCTGATCCTGGCAGTTTGGTAGCTTCCGGCTCCCATTGACGGAGCGGGAGCTGGTGAAGGTCGACGAGGAACTGAAGCGTAAGCGTGCCAAGCTAATCGGCGAGGTCGAGGAACTGACGGCCAGGGCACGCGTGCGGAGTCGATCGCGACTCTGAGGAAAGGTTAACTGCTACTTGCTGTCGACGGCCGATTTCGGCAATTGCTGCCGCCTGATCGGACGTCAGCTTTCAGGCCTTGGTCGAAGGGGTAAAATCGACCCATAGCGGAAATCGAGCAACGCTGTAGACAGGTGCCGATGCAGAAAGTGGTAGCAGCGAATTTTGCCCGCCGGTTCTTACCGCTGATCGTTGCAATCCTCGCCTTGGGGGCAATGGCGTTGTTCTCATTCACGCCGTGGGTATGGGAGTGGATGGGCCATGGTGAAAGCTACCCGGAATTGGTGTTCCTAGTAGTCGGCGTGCCGGCCGCAATGGTGGCGGTTGGAGCCGGCGTATGCATTGCGTGGGCCGCATCTGACAGACTTTCGCTGATCATCTCGCATATCCTGAACTTTGCGGCGTTGACGATCTGCATGTGGCTCTCGTGGGCGGCTTTCTCTGCCTTCCTAAATCGGCCTTAGCTCCGGTCCCGACCCAATACGGCCTCTCGGATGACTAATGCCACACGACGACGGCAAGGCAGAAAAGGACGAATAAGACGAAGAGCACTACGGTTATCAGAATGGTTTGTCTTGCAGAACGGGACGGCTCGGATGCTATTTGCAGGCGTCTCCGCATAGCTTTAGCCTCGCTCTGTGACATTCGCCGACGATAAACTTGAAAAGTGAATGTCTGCAATCGACCCACCCGCGGCTTTCGGAACGTCTGGTAATGGGCAATGTCCTGGCGGCACCAGGAGCCGGTGAGGACAGTGCTGGGAGTTGCAGAACGATGCCCAGCACGCGTCACCGAATTTTTCGGAAACATAGTGAAGCGTGGAACCCTTTCAATTCAGATGCCTAGTAGGCCTCAGGTGGTCTTTGCTACCTAATGCCGATTATTTGCAGGTGCAGTGGGCTTGGCGCTCGCGTCTTGCAACTACGCTGGTTCGGGGACCACCGAGGCCTCTGGCAGTGAGGTGGGCGGCACCGGAAACATCAAATTCACGCACGAGCGAATGGGTGTAAAAAATCACATGCTGATCGTGAGCGCTTCTCCTGGCCTCGGCGAAACCGAAGGTTCGGTCGCTCAGCGCATTAGCGGCTTCGCAAATCGGTTCGCTGCAAAGACTTGCCCCGGTACCTTCGACTTTTCTAAGGGCGCTGACCCCGAGGGGCAGATGTCCGCCCGCTTTATGGAGCGCTCGAAGACCTACACCTTCTCATGCAGTTGAGTTGATGGACGGCAGGCCGGGCGTCAGGCTACGCAAGGGTGAGAAGCGTTCGAGGATCTGCCGTGCCTGATCAGAAGCCTAGCCCCGCCATGACGGCCGAGGATGTCGCAGCGACGGTATCCGCGGCGCTCCTCGCGATGATGGCCGCCATGGGCAACAAGAAGGCTTCGCCGAACGAGCGGCTGGAGATTATCGCTGACGAACTCCGCGGCCTTGTTGCGGGTATGCGGGCGCAGGGAGATACCGGCACTCCAGCATCCGAAGCGATAGAGATCATCGCCGCCATGCTGGAGGCGTCGGCGCCGGACAATGAGGAAACGCCGTGAGCTCTCTCGTCGAGGAGATCCAGCGCGAAGCGATCGACGACAGCGTTCCAGTGTCGGTGCTTCTGCGAAAGGTAAAGCTGGCAGCCTTCAAGCTTGGCTTGGATAGCGTTGAAAATTGGGTTACCGCCGAACTGGATGGTTATGAAGACGATCCGCCTGATTACAGGATCATGCGCGGTACAGTAAAATACAACAATGGTTACGCCAGCTGGCAGACTCTTCTCAGTGATACCTCAAAATTTTCGATGAAGGCAACGGGGCAATCTGTGCCTCAGATCGAAGCAATGCTTCAAGGCGACAAGAATGCTGAATTTCTAATCCAGTATTCCGACAAAATCTGCCGGATGCTCGACGAGGCCTGCGGCGGCATGAGAGCCGTTTACGGCCTCATGATCGATCGATCCCAGCTCATGAGCGTGCTAGCCGCGGTCCGAGGTCAAATTCTCGATTGGGCGATCAATTTGGAGCGCGCTGGTATCAAGGGGGAAGGCATGACGTTCTCGAAGCAAGAGAAGCAAACCGCCGAACAGGGCTCGACATCGATCCACATCGGAACGATTGGCTCGATGAACGGGAACCTTGGTGCGGGAAATTCGATCGATTCATTGGCGGTGGGCGATAACTCTGTCGATTCGGCTCGCTCTGTCGTGTCGCAGCTTCGAGCCAATGCCGATGCTCTCGCTTCCGCTTCCAGCGATAGCGCCCATTTTCTGGACCGGCTGGAAAGATTGGAGCGCCACTTGGCAGAGCCAAAGGCCGACCCCTCTTTCGTGAAGGCCGCGCTCAACGATCTGCGAGCGGCGCTGTCTGGCGCCGCCGGGAATTTGATTGCAAGCGGCGCCGTCTCACTGCTGAACGGCGTGCTCGGTACCGGAATCCCTACGCCTTGAAGCCTCCGCCCGTTCCGCGACCAGCCGCTTGCGGAGCGCGGCCGCCTGGCGCTTCGTCAGCGCCGGGGGCTTCTTCCGCTCCCGGCGTGCTGGCGCGGCCGGCTCGGGTTCGGGGAGCTGCGCCTTAGCTTTCCAACGTGCCATTCTGCCTGCGGCACCGGATGCAAGGAAAGCCTCCCGCTGCTCTGGCGTCATCATCTCCCAGCGCTTTTTTCCACCAAGTCTGCCGCGCTCGGCCAAAATTCTATTGGTTGGAAGACGTTGGGTTATCTCGGCATTTTCGCCTGACAGCTTGACCCTAAGGCCCTGGCTTTTGATTTTTTGAGCTTGAAATTCGCTCTCGGCGATGACGGCAAGACGAAGGCCGAGCGCGCCCATGATCTTGGGCAGCGAGTCCCTGCCCATTCCGCGCGCGTTCTTCGCGTTGGGATTCGTCAGCATCGCCTCGCATTTCGCGAGGTAGCCACCAGGAAGCCCTGCCAGCTGATCGACGTCGGTTTGAGAGAGGCCGAGCTGCATGCGCCGATCGCGCATTGCGCGGACAAGCTGCTCGTAATGATCTGCGGCAGCGAATACCTTCATTGCTGCGCCTCCTGCCGACGCCAGCGGCGGGCGCTCCGCGCGTCCCAGGCAGCGCGCGACGCGACAGCCTCGCTCTCGTCTTGCCGCCGCCTCCGCCACTCCTGTGTCGCCGTCTCTCGCTTCGGCTCCATCACCGCTTCGATATCGCCGCGGAATCGGAGCTGCCGGCCCTGCGCGTCCTGCAGAGGCACGAACATGCCGTTGGGAGCTTGGATAACGATCGGATAGGTCGCGGGCTGCCCGGCGTTGAACTCCGCCTCGGTGCGGGCATCGGGAACAAGCATCCGGCGCGCCGAGAGCAGCCCTTCGGCTTGCTTGACTGCTGCCTTCTTATCAGCGGGCAACTCCAACAGATCCGCGGCCCGAGCGCGCCGCTTGTCGGGCTCGGCAGGCGTCAATCCGAGCAATCGTCGCTCCGGCTCGCCGAGGTCAGCCCCCACGGTCTGCCGAATATCGTAGTCGAGTTGCTTGGCCAACCACTCATGCGAGCCGTTGATGGTCGCGTAGCTCTTCTCCGGCGGGAAGCGCATGAGGGAACCGCCGTTCGTCGGAGAAACGCCCCAGATGCGGCTGATGCGCTGGGTCGCGAGCTCGCGAGCCTTGGCGTCGTCGCCGACCTCTGCAAAGGTCGCGGCATATTCCTCGCGAAAATCGCTGACCAGTCGCTGGGCTTGAGACGGAATAACCGGAGCGCCTGGCGACGAGAACGGCAGCCAGGAGCCGCCGACGTATCCGGCAATGGTGCTCGCCGTCAGCTTCTCCGTTGCGGTCATCGCCGCGTCTTTGAGCTCCTTGCGGGCCTTCTGCATCTGCGGATCGTTGTACTTGGCCTCCTCCCGCGCGAGCTGATCCGCCGTCATGTATTGCGAGCGAACCATCCATGTTGCCATGCGGTTTTCGACATCGCTGCCGTAGAGCTTCGCGAAGCCGTCCGGGTTGCGAAGCCGCTCGCGATCCATGAGCGAGAACGCCACCGACATTTTGCTGGGATCGCCCGAGCGGGACATGCCGATCAGCGAGTCATGCATCTCCTTCGTCGCCATGACCAAGCCGAACTGCTCGGCCGGAAGCGCGCCGAGCTGCTGGGCAAGAATGGATTGCACCGCGGGGGCGCCAGTCGCCCAGACCCGCGATACGGCCGTCAAGTCCTGCGGATCTAGAACAGACTGCGGCATGCCGGTGCGTGCTGAGATCGCCCGGCCGACATCAAGACGAGCGGCTAGCCCCGCTTGCAGCGCGTCCGGCGAAGAGAAGTTCAGCGGCAGCAGGGCGCCAGTTGTCCAACCGCGGCGCGCGGCCTCTTCCCAAGGACGATCCGAGAGGTTCTTAGCCCCCCGCTCGACAGCCGCTTTCGTGGCCTCGGCCTGCATCTGGACGAAAATAGGCGCTCCCTGCGCACGACGCATCACGTCCTGAACAAGCAATGCGCCTGCCGCGCTGCCGGCACTATTGGCCTGCTCGCCTTCGTCCACGCCTCGGATTTTGGCCAAGAGCTCATCACGCTCCCGCCCGAGTCGATCGGGGTTCTGGTTCGCGATCTGGATGGCGCCGGCCAACGTCTGAGCATCGGGCAGGGTTCCCTTGTCGACAGCGTTGGACGCTGCCGAGAGCACGTATTTCGCCGAGTCGATGAGCTCCTTGTTTCCGGCGAGCTGCGACTTCAGCCAGGTTGAGGCGAGATAGGGGTTGGCCGCCATTTGCTGCTGCGTGAACGGCGCTGCAGCCATCGGTGCCGAAGGCGGCGCTCCTGCTGCCCCATCAACGACCCGGATCCACTTCTGCGCGAACTGGCCGGCCGTCATATCGAGCGTACCGCCGTTGCCGAGCACTGCCCGTTCGCCGACCACGTCGACGGCGCGCACGTTCGGGGCTGCAAGTAGCTTCGCCGCGCCGCCTGCGCCTTGCTGATGAGCCAGATACATCTCGCCTTCGGTCGGGTCGCGGCCAAGTGAGCGCCGCAAATAATCACGGTTTGCGACTGTGAAGCGGCCAAATGCATCAGCGTTCGCGGCTGGATCGCGAGCGCTCTGGCCCTGCCCATAGCTCTGCCAGGTTGATGGAATGAACTGGAACAGCCCGGTTGCGCGCGATCCACCATTGATCGCGTTCGGATCGAACCGGCTCTCGATGTGGGCGACGCGCAGCGCGTAGTTGTGGCTGATGCCATAGCGATCGGCCGCCTGCGTGATGACGCCGTGAATGTCCGATGGGGCTACCGGCGCCGTTGTCGCCTGCCGCACCCGCTCCTCGTCCGTGAGGCCGCGGTTCGCCTCATTGCGTCCATAGACCTGCTTCGAGGTCAGAAGCTTTGCCGCCGTCTCCACGTCGCCGAGCCGGGTTGCCGTGTCGATCGCCTGATCAACGGCGCCCTGTGGAATAGACTTACCGTCCTCCATCGCCTTGGCGAGCACGTTGGCCGAGGCTTTGTTCGCGTCGATCTGGGCCTTGTTCTCTCCCTTCCGCATGGCGATGGCATTGCGGCCAGTCTCAAGCAGGCTGTTGCGCTGCGACTCATCCAGCTTGAGATTCGGATTATCGCGGATGTTGTCGACGAGCCACTTCTGCGCGGCTTTATCGCCTTGCGACTCGTAGATGCGCACAGCATCGCCTGTCATGGCAAAGGCGACAGCGCGATCATGCGTCGAACGACGCTCGCTGTCGGCACGCTCCGCAGCAACGCCGAAGAGCGGATTTGCCTTCAACTGCGAATACAAGGCGTCCAGCCTTTCGCTGACCACCCGAAATTCATCCGTTGCGGTTCCGCCCTGCCGCGCGAGCGCGAAATAGTCGTTCGTCGTGTCCTGGATCTGGACGAGAATGGAGTCCTTTGCCTGCGCCGTCTTCCGCTCGGTGAAAGCGTTCGATAGCGAGAGGTAATGCTGCTCCCGAAGCTTATTGAGCTCGAACTGCACCAGCGGCCGCAACTCAGGGCCGAGGCTCTTCCCAAGCGACTTCACATAGGACGTGGCTTCCGCATCAAAGGCTGCAGGATTATCCGCATGCTTGCTGCGGATCGCTTGAAGTTCGCGCCTTGCATCCGCCTCATACTGCGATACGACGCCTTGCGTCGCCGCATGGTTGAACGCCTGATCCGACTTCGAGAGCGCGAACGGCTTAAGCTCGACGGTGGGATTGCCCCGCTCGTCGCGACCGACCGCCGCAAGGCCGGCCGCCTGGGCTTGAGGGACCGAAGCCGCATCGACTTTCTCGCCGAGCGTGCCAAGCGCCTCGCCGAGACCTTGCAGCGCCCGAGCCTGCTCGACATAGGGCTGCACCATCTGGGCGCCGCTGATCTGCGAAGTTGGCGTTGCGGCGAGCCCCGGCTTGGGAGCGCGGGCGCCGGAAGCTTCCAGAATATCGACCATCAGATATCCACCGCGTCGCGCGAAACCTGCGGGCGAATGACGCGAGGTCCTTCAACCTCGCCTCTGAGGTCAATCACGTAGCCCGCGATCACGTTCTGACCGCCGTTGATGGTGACGCCGCCAGACACCTCATCGCCGCGGCCTGCGAGGATGCGCGCAGCCTCTGTCGAGACCTTCTGCTGAGCGGCTGACGCACCATCCTGCAGGCCGCGATCCCTGATCGTCGTGAGCAGCAGATGGTTCCGAGCGCGCTCACCTTCCGTGAGCAAGTCGCACTGCCTCAGGTATTCCTTGCGCACAGCAGGGTCGGCCATCAGACGCCGAGCACGCCGGACATTGACGCCGGCAGCTTGGGCCGCATCAGAAAGCTTCTCGCCGAGCACTATATGTTCGAGGAATTTCTGCACCTTCGGGATCGACAGCACGGTGCGGCCGCCGTCCGTGACGCGCGCACGATGCGCCTGCGGTGGTCGCACCTTCTGATCGACGGTCAGATCGCGGATCATGCGCGTTCCTCGTTGGCAGGCACGACGCGGCGCCGGCCCAGATAGGCGTCGATGTCGGTGGGGTCGTAACGGACCGCCCGGCTTACCTTGAAGAAGGCAGGGCCTCGGCCGAGATTACGCATCCGCTTGAGCGTGCCCGGCTTCAGGCCGAGACGCTCAGCGGCTTTCGTTTCCGTCAGTTGCGGTCGTGCATCTTGAGCAAGGAGCATCTTGGCCTCCATCGACAGCGACCCGGTCACGAAATGTAGCCAGCACGGCGAATTTCGTTCTCCAGCCCGAGCACACGCCGCCGCACCTGTACGAGGTCCGTGCGCAAGGCGACGATCTCGGCTTGGCTGTAGGTTGGGCTGATGGTTGGCGTGCTGTTGCTGTCGAAAGCGCCGCTGTCTACGAAGCCTGTGCCGGCGATCCAGGTGGCGTGCCGCGTCTCGTCGACGGTCGCGCTCCCGCCGTTGACGAGCAGACCGGGACCGCCGCCAGACGCCTTATTCCCCTTGCCGACGCGAATGTTGCTGGAACCGGCGATGATGCGGATGTCAGCCAAGCCTGCCATCGCTGCGCTGATCCGGAAGTCGTTGTTGTCGATATTGCTGCCGTTGCAATTCGCGAGTCGGATATTGGCGACGTTCCCAGTCGCTGCAAACGTCGTCAGCGTGTTGAAGCAGATGTTTGTACCGAGGCAGGTCGCCGCGCCGCCATTGATGTCGATCAGCGCGTTGTTGCTGCCGGGATTGTCCGTTCCCTCGATTTGATTGAAGAACATATAGGTCGAAGCCGAACTATCGACCTTGGCAGCGCCAGCGCCGCACAGGAAGGTGCAGCCGAGAACCTGGAAACCGCCAGCTTGACCGCCGGCACCGTTCACTAGATTGACCGACAGACCGAGCGTGGCGGTCTGGAAGCGGCTGCCGAAGAACTGGATCTGATCGCCAGAACCTTGCAGGTCGACGAGGTTCTGGAAGGCGCAGTCGAGGAAACTGGCGACGGTCAGTCCGCCATTCACATTCTGCGCCGGGTCGTTGAAGTGGAAGAAGGAGCGGGCGTCGGCAATGGCCGAACGGCCAAACTTGATATGTTCGAAGCGCGGTTCGGCGAGGTTCGCGCCGGCCGTCGTGGTCAGGACATAGATGCCCTGCTTGAACCTGCTCGTCCCGTTCGAGAGATCGCCGAAATAGATATCGCGGAACACCGAGCTATCGATATTGCCGGCCGGATCGATGCGAAGGCCCGCCGCGCTGGTCGGAAAGCCGAGGACACCGTCAATTGCTGTTCGCGTACCCGCCGCGCCAATGATCGCGGTCGGATGCGTCGTACGCAGCCCGTAGGACGGATTGTCAGGATTGGCCGCGACCCGATACTGCCCCGGATCGAGCTGCAAAATGAAACCGTTGGTGTCGCAGTACGTGATTGCCGCTTGCAGGTTCGCGCGCTGCTCGGAACCGTCTGCAATCGCGCCGAACTCGCGAGCATAGACCATGCGCCGGAACAGTTCCGTCAAGCGCAACGGTACGCCTCCGCCCGGCCGACCTAGCACAGTGATCTTGTCTGATTGGATGCCATCGGCGTCCGTAGGAGGCGTCGCCACCTTGGCGTCGGTCACCGTTCCGTTGGCCGGTGTGCCGAGCTGCGTGGCGTCCTCCAGGATAGCCAGGGCGTCCGTGACCGCCTTCTGAGCCGCAGACACATCCACGCGATCGACGTCACGGCGCAGCTCCTGACCCACAGCCGTCAAGGTATTCAGAGCGGCGTTGAGATCGCGCGCCGGGACGCCGCGGCCTTCCTGAAACTGCGCGACACGGCGCGGCAGCCGCTTCCCGTCAATGACCAGCGCGCCGGTAACCGGCTCCGCGAGAGTGATGGAGCCATCGATCCACGTCGTAGGCGAGCCATAAAAGCCCTCCTCAATCGTTCCCGAGAAGGTCCAGCCCGCCACCTCAACGCCATCGAGCGTGACGCGCAGATCAGCGCCGGTGCCATCGAACACCGGAAAATCGAGCGGGAATGGTCCTGCCGAATTGACCGGCGAATATGTGACCGAGCGTGACGAGGTTGGAATCGAGACCATGGCGACCTTCCGTTGTCACCACCGTCCCCCGCCATCCCCAAACGTGCACCGCACACGCGGAAGCCTTGACAAGGCCGCCGCATATGTTCCTATTTTGTTCGCATGTTAGGAATGGAGGCCGCGATGGTCCGTCGCTCAGTTCGGAGCTTGCACCCGCACGTCGCTGCAGAGATGCGCGCCGAAACCCTGGCGTTCCAAACAAGGGTTCGGACGTGGGCCGGCTCGATTCCGATCGACACGCCGACGATGGTCGCGCTGGAGGTGCTGAACGACGTCGCTGGCGTGACCGCGCTGCCGGGGATGGTTACCGGCATCGGGACGCCGACGCGAGGCTGGCAGAGTGTCACCAACTCGGCTGCCGCAGTTATTGGCCAGCCCGTCGAGCTCGACGCCCAGCTTCGCAAGCGCCAAACCGTCTCGACGGCGCTGCCTTCACTTACCGTCTTCGAAGGCACCATCGGCGCCGTGGCATCCATCACCGGCGTCGATCGCCTGAAGGGATACGAGAACGACACCGGGACGACAGATGCCAACGGCATCCCCGCGCATTCCATCTCGCTGGTAGTGCAGGGCGGCGATGCCACGGCTATCGCTCAAGCCATTGCGGCGAAGAAACGCCTGGAACCGGGACGTACGGCACGACGAGCGTCACGATCACCGACGAATACGGCGTTGCTCGATCGATCCACTTCTACCGGCCGACAACCGCGACGATCAAAGTTGCCCTGAACATTACGGCTCTCACCGGCTACACGACCGCGATCGAGACGGCGATCAAGCAAGCAATCGTCGACTGGGTCAACGCGCTGGAGATCGGCGAGGACGTCGAGTTCGCTGAGATTTACGTCCCGGCCAACCTCAACGGCCTGCCAGATCGGCGGACCTACAAAATCAACTCGATAACGATCGCCAAGAATGCGGGCACTCCCGGCACTTCCGACCTCGTGATGGCATTCAACGAGGCGGCGAGCGCTTCGCTGACCGACATCACCATCACGGTTGCGCCCTAATGGCTGACGTCGATTCGTATCTCGGGCTCATCACGAGCTACCATCGAGGCAAGCCAAAGTTCGCCGCGATGATCAAGGCTCTTGTCGAGCCGATCGTAGCTCAGTAGGCGTTCATGCAGCACCTGCCGCTTGATTTCGATCTTGATCAGGCAATCGGTGTTCAGCTCGATAAAGTTGGCGAGTGGGTAGGGCGGACGCGTTTCGTGAGCGTCCCGATCGCGAATGCGTGGTTCTCGTTCGACATTGCGATGCGAGGCTTTGATCGCGGCGTCTGGTATCAACCGCAGTACGACACGCCGGCCGGCATCACGCGCCTCGACGACGATACCTATCGGACGCTGCTGCGGGCCAAGATCGCTGCGAACAACTGGGACGGGACGCTCCCGAGCGCGAAAGCGGCGCTCGAGATCCTTTTTCCAGACGGCGAGACGACGATCCTCGTCATCGACAACCAGGACATGACGATCACGTTCGGCGTGACCGGCGTAATCCCATCCGCCCTGTTCATTGCGCTGCTGTTGCAGGGATATCTCCCGCTTAAGCCTGAAGGGGTGAGGGCGGATTACCTGATCACCACAGTCGACGGCCCACTCTTCGGCTTCGACGTCCAAAGCAGCCTGATCGCGAGCTTTGACACTGGCGCCTGGGGTGCGCCGCCCTCGTACTTCACCGCCTGATCCTCGGAAACGTTGATGCTAACCAATGACTTCCTGCCGTTTGCCGCGGCGGGCGGAGCGAATGTGCTTGCGCAAGCCGATTGGCTCGCGCTCGCCGCTCGCCTGTCCGGCTATACAGCTGGTGTCGTGAACTCTGCCCAGATCAATAAGGGGCTACGCCAGACTGCGGCCGTTGCTGCTGCTTTCGGGCAGTTCCTGAACGATTACGGCGGCCTTGACGCGCTTGACGACGGCAACATCGCAATCTGGTTCGCGATCTCGCGCGATCGATCCAAAGCGGAATATGCGCCTACGGCGTGGCTGCCGGCACCGCAAATGCCCTGACCGTCACGCTGACGCCCCAACCAGCGTCGTGGGCCAGCCTCGTGGGCGCGCCGCTCAACATCCTGCTCACCGCGACCAATACGGGCGCCGCAACCCTCGCCATCAACGGCTTGTCCGGGACCAAGCCGATCCTGAGACCGGGCGGCGCGGCACTAGTCGCCGGTGACCTTGGCGCGGGCGGCATCCTGCGCGGCATCTACGATGGGGCCGCTATCCAGTTGGCGGGACTGACGCAGGTCAGTGCCCGACAGACCGTCCCCGGCACTTACGCTGGTGTTGCCGCAAACGGGGCTATTCAAGCGAACGGCGGGGCGGCCGGAACCGGCGGCTCAGGCGGCATCATCGCGCGATCCGGTATGGCTGGCGGTATCGCTTACCCCATTGGTTCCGGCCAGTTTGTGCTGGCGCAGGGCGGCCCCGCATACACGTCAAATTTCACCTACACTATCGCTACCGGCACGGCTTCCAATGGCGCTACGGGGCATGTTCCCTGGCGGCGGCGCATCTGGCGGCGCGCTTTCCGGATCGGGTGGTCAGGGTGCTGGCGGCCAGGTCATTCTCGAATTCTGAGGTCCATCATGGCGCGCTATGCCCGCATCGCTGACAGCCGCGTGGCCGAGATCATCGAGCTTGACGGCCTCGAGCCGTCGGCTGTGTTTCATCCGGACATCTCTGCCTCCATCGTCCCGGCGAATGCCGCGGCTGAGGCCGGGTGGTCCTATTCCAATGGCAAGTTCACGGCGCCCGCGCCGCCTGCGCCGCCGAGCTGATCTCCTACGCGGCGTCGACTCGCTTCACCAAGGAAACCGGCGGCATCGAAGTTGCGGGCTCACCGATCGCAACGGACCGCGAAAGCCAAGCGATGATATCCGGTGCATTCGCCTTGGTGCAGGCGCAGCCGGACACAACGATCCGGTTCAAGACGCCGACTGGCTTCGTCGCGCTAACGGCGGCGCAAATGTCCGCAGTCGCTGTATCAGTCGCCCAGCATGTCCAGGCTTCCTTCGGCCTTGAGGCGGATATCGCGGAGCAAATCGAGGCTGGCGAGATCACGACGACAGCCGAGATCGACGCGCTGTTCGGCGGCTGAGCGGCCCAGAATATCAGCCCACGGGAAGAGCTTCAGAGCCTTCGCCCAAGTGCCACTCTGCCTGTGCAACATGGCCACCGCGCGCGCGAATTTCGCCTGAATTGAACTGAATTTCGAAATCGGGCTTCTCTCGCAGGCGGCGGAAGGTCTTGGCGATGGCCGCCTCCGCCGCTGGTATGTCCCCAGCGGCAAGGCTGGCGACGGCATGGTCAAAACACTGCCGGCCCAAAGCCCGCCCAATGCTCGCCTCAACACCCGTGCCCCCCAATCAGGCAGGAACTTGCCACCAGACTGCGGCATCGTCGACAGGCTCCATGACAGCCGTGATCCCGTGCTGATCGCGGAAGTCGTGGATGGCCTTGGCGCAAGCCGGGAGCACATAGTCATCGACGATCACGAAACCGCCCGGCGAGACCTTGTGATATAGCGCGTTGAGAGCGTCCATCGTGCTTTCGTACATGTCGCCATCGAGCCGCAGCACGGCCAGCTTATCGACGGGGGCAGTCGGAAGCGTGTCCTTGAACCAACCCTCCAGGAAGACGACCCGATCGTCCAGCAGGCTGTAGCGGCGGAAGTTTTCCGCCACATCATCGCGCGAGATCGCGAGCTCCGCGACGGTGTAGTGCTGATCGCCCTTATCGGCTGGATACGCGGCTTCATCCGGCGGCGGCAGGCCTCGGAAACTGTCAGCAACGAAAACCCGGCGGGTCTCGTCACCATGAGCCTTGAAGATGCCCTTGGCGTAGATGCAGGCGCCCCCACGCCAAACGCCGGTCTCGATGAAGTCGCCGGGGATCTGATCCGCGATTGCGCGTTCAGTCAGGTTGCGCAGGTTCCGCATGCGCGCGGTACCGATCATGGTTTGCGCGGTGCGCGGCCAGTCGCGGCCGATCGAACGCCGGCTCGGGTCATAGACATCCTTCGCCCAAGGCGCCTCAGACTCATCGGCAAAAAGCGTGCCGGTCAGCGCAGCCTCCAGCAGGTCAAGGTACATGTCGCGCCCGACAGAGCTGCTGCCGCCATCGGCGTTTCGCGCCAGACGATCCCGCAGCGAACGAAACCCCTCGGTCTGCCCGCTGCCAATTGCCGTCATCTGCGCTTGCAGAAGTGGCAACTGGGCTCTCAGTTGATCGCCAGTATGCGCCGCAACCTCGATCAATTCAGCCCGAGCTAAAACTGCTTCCGCAACCTGTTTCTGTAAATCTTTGATCTCCCTATGTGCGACTTGCACCTGATGCTGCGATGCAGACAGTTCGCCTTTGAACTGCTGTGTCAGAGCCTCAACATGATTTTTGGTCTCAGAAAGCTGACTGACGAGCAATTCGCGATGCTCGATAAGCCGCGCGATAGGCGGGATCGATTTGATAAGAGTACGCATGCGCCTGCCTACTGCCGGTTCTCAAGGTGGGGGACGATAGCTGCCTAAGCGGCCTCTCTATCGCTCTGCAGAAGACGTTTCAACGGTTGGCATAGCGCTCCCACAGCGACTACCGCCTCATCCCATCGGAGCATTGAAATGGTGACCTTCAAGGACGCTCTGAGGCGCCTGGACGATATCGATTTGCCTCGGATCGGAGCGACGATCGGCGTTGGCGACACCGTTCAGGCGCACATCAATCAGGCCTTCCTGAAACGAGGCGAGATGAATATGGCCATCGACACTGGCGAGGCACGGCCACGACCGAGATCGACGCGGCTTTCGCCAATTTACTTCGGGATTGAGGACCACTATTTTGCCGCCGCCCAGAAAGGGCAGGGGGCAAGATGCAAACAAATGTTAAGTCGTAATCGTAGCCTCGACGGCCTGAGAGGCGTTGCGGTAATTCTTACCTTCTTGGTCCACTTTTGCGGAACGTATATGGCGACCTTCCGGGGAGGAAACCCGAATGTTGTCCGCTTTGGCGAATGGAATGAGCCGCTAGATCGTTTACTTTACTGGCTTTTTCATTCTCACCACGGTGTTTATATCTTCTTCATGCTCAGCGGCTTTCTCATTTGCCGCATCGCGCTCAAGTCGCCCTTCCGGTACATCGCGTTTGTCGGCAAGCGATTGGTACGGGTCTACCCGGCATTCTTGCTAGCGCTGGCAGTTTGTGCCGCCTTAGGGCCGTTTCTTCTTATCCCACCGCCGACCTGGGGAATGGTGGGTATGAATCTTTTCTTCCTCAACGGGGTGCCGTCGCTGGCCGTCCCCGGTATCGTTTTTAACAACGTCACCTGGTCTCTCTTCTACGAGATGGCGTTCTATCTCGTTTTCCCGCCGGTCATCATGGCGGCGCGGAGGGCCGGCATACCCGTCCTTCCGCCAATCATCTTTGCAGGTTTGGCGGCGGCCTACCTGCCTATGATCGTCGGGTTCTATGCCGAATTCTTCCTGTTCCTGTTTGCTGGGGCGGCGGTCGCAACCCTTAGCCAGACGGCCGTTAAAGCTGTCGCCGAGGCTTTCCCTGACTATTCGGTGATCGCCCTCTATCTGCTCATCACGAGCCTATTCACAGTCGGCTTGTTGACGACATCGCAGTTCGTTTGGGCCTTCGCTGGGTGCGGATCGGTGATTCTTTGCAAGGCGATTGATGGGCAAAGCGAGATGGCTCGGGCCTTGGCCTGGAAGCCCTTCTCTCAATTGGGTCGCATCTCCTACTCGTTCTATTTGCTCCATTCGGTCGCTATCAGCCTCGTCTTCAAGGAATGGTGGGTGCTGTACATCTATCGTCTGGGGCCGGTCGTGAACGCGGCTTATCTGGCCGCTGTCGCTTTCATCGGCTCTGGGCTTTTTGCCTGGATATCGTATCAAATAGCCGAGCGGTTCTATTTCAGGGGCCATGCTCCGGTCGACGTGCGCGCGGCTGAGCCCGCCTGACGTTCATTCAAGCGGCCTCTTTTCCTACAATCAGCCAGCCGCCTTCGGGCGGCTTTTCACATCCGGAGCACATCAACTGGCGCCATTGATGTGGCCATCACGTCAGAATAGAACCTTCCACAGTCCCCAAAGGATCAGGCCGAGCCAAGCTGCCGTCCCTACGGCGAAGATGGCCATGTGGAGCGCGGTGGGCATCATCGCGAGCCCCTCCTGCAAACGCCCCAGCCGAAAGGTTGAGGCAGGGCCAGCCTCTACACTCCCACAACGCTCGGTGCAGACGGCGGTTTCCTCCCGCGTTTGAGGAAGACGAGGTGGTGGCTCAATCGCTCGTCGCGGGTCGTGGCGGGCAGTCCAGCAGGACGATGACAGACCCCTTCGGCGCTTTGGCACAACTCTCCTGCTTCGTCGGCAGGCCATTGGTGCTCACAAGCAGAAGGCAGATTGCCGCGCCGGCAACGACAGAGGCGTAAATCATGCGCTTTCTCCGATCCTTCGATCGGCCGATGAGAGGCGCTTGCAATGGCCATTCGGTGATCCCGATGCAGCGCCTCTGCGATCATTCTGTGACCAGCCACACCTGATTTCCCCGCCCGCTCGCGCGGGCTTTTTCACATCCGGAGCATCGACATGGACACGACCGCTATCCAGCGGGCGGGGGCCTCACTCGGTTAGAGGGAGCGTACATCGAAGGCGTGCATGCCTGCTCGTTCTGCCGCCTCGAGGCCTTGGGGGGAATCCTCGAAGACTACACAGAGCGTTGGTTCAATCTTGAGCCTTCGGGCGGCTTCGAGAAACAAATCAGGGGCAGGCTTTGGCTTTGCGACGTCCTCGATCGTTACTACGGTGCTGAACAGAGGAGCCAACCCAGTCGCCTGCAAGCATGCGGAAACAATTTGACGCGATCCGCCCGATGCGACGGCCATTGGTATCGACCCCTGGTGAGCGCGAGCGATACCGGCCACTGCGGTAATCTCCTGTACGGCAGCGACGTCCATGATGAACCTTTGCCGCATGAGGTCGATGACCTGCAAGCGGTCGACGGTGACGCCATGATCGGCATCGAATAGATCCATCAGTGCGTGCTCAGAATGGCCGGCCCGCTCAAGATACCAGTCCCGTTGCATAGTTTGTCCCGACGGCTGGAAGCCATGTGCCCAAGCGTTCGCGTAGAGCGGGAGCGTGTTCACCAGTGTCCCATCACAATCGAAGATGAGAGCTTGGGTGCCGGATGGGATTTCGAGCTTGCTGACCATCAGCCGGCTATATCGACGCCTGTAGCCTTCGTCCAACGTGGAAGTGGTTGCTGGCGCTCTCTTTAGACGAGCCAGCCCGCATTCAGCGGGCCACTAGTTCCGGAGCATCGATATGAACACTCGCGAGGTGCAAGCCGCGCTGGTCGCGCTCGGCTATTCGCTTGTCGTCGATGGCGTCATGGGGCCGAGGACGAAGACTGCTGTGCAAGCGTTCCAGCGCGGGCGAGGGCTGGCCACAGACGGCATCGTCGGACCGCTGACGATCGCGGCCTTGCAGGAGACGGAAGCTGCGAAGAGTGGTGCGGGTCAGCCGTTAGCGGGGGTGCTACCGGCCGACTGGATGCCAGCTGCCAGAATGAATCGGGTGATCGTCCACTGGACCGCCGGCGTCCATCGAGCTTCTGGGCTCGACCGCACCCACTATCATATTCTGATCGAGGGAGACGGGCATCTGGTCCGTGGTAGTAGCTCGATCGCGCTGAACGACGCCGGCGGTGCGAAAAAGGGCTACGCCGCACAAACGTTGAACTGCAACACGGGTTCGATTGGTGTCTCGCTCTGCTGCATGGCCGGCGCGACCGAGAGCCCGTTCAACGCCGGCAGCGCGCCGATGACGCGCGTGCAGTGGGAGGCTCTGCCCGCCGTGCTAGCGGATCTCTGCCGGCGCTATTCCATCTCGGTCACGCCGCAGACGGTGCTCTCGCACGCCGAGGTGCAATCCACGCTCGGCATCGCTCAGCGCGGCAAGTGGGATATCTCGCGCCTGGCCTTCGATCCTTCGGTCGTCGGCGCCAAGGCCTCCGGCGATCTGTTCCGCGCTGCTACTGCAAAGCTTCTCTGATCCCGCAGCGGCCGGGCCTGCCGCTTCCTCACCTCGGAGCATCATCATGAAACGTACCGTCCTGGCGCTCGGCGCCTTGGGCGCGCTGGCGCTCGCCGGCTGCCAAACCCTCGACAGCCGGATTGCGGAGATCAGCGACCGCCTGTCTGCCCGCTGTGCCGATCTGCAGACGGCCGCGCTCGCCGTCGACCTGTTCGCGCCGGAGAAGGTGCGCGCCGCGGCGCGGCAGGGACAGGTCGTGCTCTCTCAGTTCTGCGCCAAACCACCCCGCACCGCCGCCGATCTCGCCATCGCCATCGGTGAGACGATCAAGGCCCTGCAGGCGATCGAGGCCGCCAAGCGCGGCTGAGCCTTCCTCGAAACACGGAGATCGAAATGAATTGGGATTCCGCGCAGCAGATCCTGCGCATCCTCCTTCAGGTCGGCGCCGGCGCGCTGGTCTCGAAGGGCATTCTCACTGAGGAGATGGCCGCGACGGCGACGGGCGCTGTGCTCTCGCTCGCCGGCGTGGTGTGGTGGGCCTACTGGAACCGCAAGCGGGCGGCCTGACGCAGACATGGCCGGCCAGCGTAGCGCCTTGGAGCGCATCACCGCCCTTGAGGAGCGCGTCGACGGACTAAAAGGAACGATCGACGTGCTGACCGAGAAAATCGACCTTCTGCTCGACCAAGGGGCGCAGCGTGGCGAGGCCATGACCGAGATGCGCTCCGATATCACCCGCCTCAGAACGAGTGTGGCCGGGCTCAAGACCGATACCGCAATCATTCGCAATGGCGTCATGCTCGCGCGTGTTGGTGGTCGGCTAGGTCGCTTCTTGATCTGGATTGCTCCAATCGCTGTGGGAGCGTTCGTCTGGCTGGGAGATCGCTGGGACCTGCTGGTGAGCTTTATCCGGGGCTCGGGGCGAAGTCCCTGACGAGATCGAGCGGCTGACCGCCGCAAGATGGACTGGCCGGCCTAACCGGCTTCTCTCTGTCGAACTAGGCCCGGTCTCCGAAAGGGACGGGCCATTTTTGTTTCAAGGGAGTGGCCGAGGCGGGGGGATTGCAGGCGGCGTACCGAGTCGAAGTGGTCAGCGTGAAATGGCAAGACTTGCCTCCGTGAGTCGATACCAGATAGGGAGACGAAAAGCGGCCGTCGCCGGGGGCGCTGTTGGTGCGTGTCGAGGTCGCGCGGACTGACGTGGATAAGGATGAGCGGCGCGATCGGGGGGCGGCCGTGCCTGTGCAAACTCTGGCTCAACTGGTGGGTCAACTGCCGGCGCCGCTGCGCAAGGCGTTGCGGCGCGCCATCGGCGGCCAGGGCCATGCCCAGCACTGGACACACGCTCTCTGGGCTTGGCACCGGGCCCGAGGCGACAAGCGTGTCGACCGCATCGCTCCCGGGCTCGCCGCCCTGATCCGAGACACCTGCGGCTCCGTTGAGGGGCTTTCCTGCCTTGAATTCGGCAGCGGGCACCTGCTCTCGGAGGCGCTGGTCTTCTGGCTGGCCGGGGCGACACGGGTCGTGGCTGTCGACTATTATCCCCTCTTGCGTCTGCATTTCGCGCGCCGCGCCTTCACGTTGGCCGGCCGCGACGCGCTGCTGGCGGCTCTGGCGCCGGTAGCGTCGGCAGCGACCGTTACGGAACGAATCGCCCGCCTCGATCAACTCGGCGATTGGACACTGGAGGGTCTTTCAGAGCTGGGGATCGACTACCTTGCCCCGGCTGATTTTTGCCGGGAGACGGAATTTGCCGGCACCTTCGACCTCATCCACTCCGCCTCCGTGCTTGAGCATCTGCCGCTCGCCGACAGCAGGGCCATCGTCGCCAACACGCAGGCCGCATTGCGCCCGGGTGGCCTTGCCCTGCATGCCATCCATCTCGAGGACCATCTCGATTTCCGGCACAATCCGCTTGCCTTTCTCGCTGCCGACACCGACTGGCGGGAAGGAGACGCTGATGCGCGCGGCAATCGCCTGCGTGCGTCAGACTGGTTGCGCATCTTCCGATCACTGCCGGCTGCGCAGGTCGAGATTCTGTGGGAGGTCGTGCGCGAAGACGCCCCGCTGCCGCGCATCCTTGATCCGGTATTCGCGGGCTACGCCGAACGCGATCTGCGTATCGGTGGCATCATGCTCGCGGTGCGCTCCAGCGCCTGGGCCGCCGAAGCGGTGCGCGGGCCATTCTTGGAAGGCGGTAGGGAGCCGGCGACCCTGATGCTATCGAGGTGAAGGCGTGGTTTTTGCTTTCGTATCGTTACCGCTCCGCCGCGTTGACGCAATGGAGCCTGGAGGGGTCGAGCTGTGACGGACATTCTGTTCGCTGTGGCGCTGGGCTTGGTGGCCTCGTTTGCCGTTGACCTATTTACCGGCACTGTTGCCACAGGCTTCGTTTTTTCGGCGATCAAGCTTTTCAGAATTGCGTTCAGAGATCACTGATCGCTGACCATGAGCCTAAGGTGTGCGAAAAATGCCGATGATGGTCGTAGCTCTGCTTTAGACGGCCGGACAGAAAGTAAACTTGGTCCGGTCGCCGAAAAGGGATCGGGCCTTTTCTCGTTTCAGGTGACGCCGCGCAGCCGCCATGCGAACGCGGCGCGTTTCGGCCAGTTCGCTTCTCGCTTGGAGAGCGTTCGCAAATCGGAACTTCCTCGCCGAGCAGCGGTTGTCACCGTGCGGTTCGGAAGCTCGACGGACCGCCAAATGCCGTATCCTCGCTGGAGGATGACGATGCAGAGTCGAACCAAAAGCCGCACATTCCCAGCATTGGAACGAATCGAAACGCCCGAACAATTTCGCGATGCTCTTGAGCGCTTGCGATGCGTCGAGATCGCGGCTGAGGATTCTCCGAGAGGACGGGAGCGTGCCGAGTTAGAGATCAGCATCTGTCGCTATCTCGCTGGCTGCGAGCATCGGGTTCGTTAGATCTTCGTGCATGCAGTGGCATTTGTCGTTGGTGCGTCATCCCGACAAAACGCCTGCGCGGGAACCTGCTCGTTCGCGTCTGAATTCCGCTCCGTGCCGCTCTCAAGCGCCGAGGAAATCTTCCAGCGGCGTCTGTTCGGCAAGGCGCTCGATGTGAAACAACTTCAGCGACAGGCGTCCTGTGAATTGGACCGACTAGGCTCAGGACCTATTAAATTGGTTTGATCTGTGATTCACGGTGTCTGGGAGGATGCCGTGATGGGTGATTTGTTTTTGCTGAGCGAGCGCCAGATGGCGAGGATATCGCCGCATTTTCCGCTCTCGCATGGCGTGCCGCGGGTCGACGATCGTCGCGTGGTGAGCGGCATCGTCTACGTCATCCGCAACGGCCTGCAGTGGAAGGACGCGCCCAAGGACTATGGCCCGCACAAGACGCTCTATAACCGCTTCATCCGCTGGAGCCGGCTCGGCGTCTTCGACCGCATCTTCGCCGGTCTTGCCGGCGAAGGGCCGAAGCCGGAGCGGATCATGATCGACGCGACGCATCTGAAGGCGCACCGCACGGCGGCGAGCCTGCTCAAAAAGGGGCTCTTCCCCGTCGTATCGGGCGCACCAAGGGCGGGCTGAACTCCAAGCTCCACACCGTCTGCGACGATACCGGCCGCCCGATCATCATGCTGCTCTCGGAAGGCCAGATGAGCGACCACAAGGGCGCAAGCCTCGTGCTCGTGGCCCTGCCGCCAGCCAAAACCCTCATCGCCGATCGCGGCTACGACAGCGCCGCGTTCCGCCAGGCGCTGGTCGCCAAAGGCATCGAACCCTGCATTCCATCGAGCAGAAGCCGGAAAACCCCTTATCCCTACGACAAGACGCTCTATCGCCAGCGCCACAAGGTCGAGAACCTCTTCGCCAAGCTCAAAGACTGGCGGCGCATCGCCACACGCTACGACCGATGCGCCCACACCTTCTTCTCGGCAATCTGTATCGCCGCTACCGTCATCTTCTGGCTCTGATCAACGAGTCCTGAGCCTAGAACCGGAGCTTTTCAGTTTTGAACGGACCGGAAAATCTGAGGCTGGTCGGTCTCAGCGGACGCTGTATCGGACTCCTTTCAAATCTGAGGCGCACGGAGAGTTGACAGCACCTCAACTGACAATGTCATGACGTGTACGCATCGCGCGAGAAACAAAGATGACCCCAGTTGATATGGACAGGCCCCGGATAAAACTGTCGATCGTTTCCACCCTCTACCGGTCGGCGGATACGATTGAGCCATTCTATGAACGCTGCATGGCCGCTGCTTCCGACCTCTGCCAGGACATTGAGTTGGTGCTGGTCAATGACGGCTCGCCCGATGACAGTCTGGCTCGCGCACTCGACCTGAATGACAGAGATTCTCGCGTTGTCGTGGTCGACCTGTCGCGCAATTTTGGTCACCATAAGGCGATGATGACCGGATTGACGGTTGCGTCGGGCGACTATGTCTTCTTGATCGACAGTGATTTGGAGGAGGAGCCTGAACTCCTCACAACCTTTTGGAACCGCTTCCAAAAGGGCGATTGCGACGTCGTTTACGGGGTCCAGGAGGCTCGCCGTGGCGGCTGGTTCGAGCGAGTGACTGGAGACGTCTTTTTCTGGCTGGTAGACAAGCTGAGTGACCAAAAGCTGCCGCGCAACCTCGTCACTGCACGCCTGATGACGCGCCAATATGTGCGCGAGTTGATCCGGCATCGTGATCGGGAGTTCTTCATCGCACATCTTTGGTTGTTGACGGGCTTTCGTCAGGAACCACTCACCGTTCGCAAGCTGGCCTTGTCGCCGACAACCTATTCGGTAAGGAAGCGGGTTGAGATGCTGGTAAAGTATGTTACCACCACCTCGACAAAACTCCTTTACATGATCCTTTATCTTGGATTGGCGACGGCTGGTTTGTCTGGCGCTGCCGTCTTCTACATTGTTGCGCGCTACCTTTGGACCGGGATCGCTGCCGATGGCTGGACATCGTTAATCGTTTCGATCTGTTTTTTTGGTGGGCTGACGACCCTCATTCTGGGAATCCTTGGAATCTATATTGCGAATATCTTTTCGGAGACCAAGCGCCGCCCCTATGCGGTCGTGCGCCGAATTCACCGCGGCCCGGCCGTCAAGCCGCACTGTTGAACCAGCGCAAAAAAACGGTCCGCGCAAAGGCGAGCGGCCCGCCCTTGTCGCCTCGCAACTGCGAGAGTGCGGTCCGACCGTCAGCGGCGGCGCGAGGCGAAATACTCGTCCAAAGATCGCGGTGTCCTGACTCCGTAGCCCAGCAGTTCTCGCACGTCCCGATCTTCTGTGAAAGATTCGCCGAGCAGGGCCGGCAGGTCAATCTGCTGCCGGATGATCGGACTTGTGTAGACATGATTGACAGCGCGTCGATCCTTCGGCGTTCGATTGGTCGCACCTGTGTGATAGGTCATGCAATCGAGGAGAATGTAGCTGCCACGCGGTGCGGTAACTTGAATCGCGGCACTTCGCACGAAGCGGGAGGACGGAAACTCTTCCTGTTTGTGCGTTGCTGGCAGGACGATCGTCGCACCGTTTTCCAACGTGAAATCATCGATGCAGAACAGTGCGTTGATGGCCATTGGCCGGGAAAACACGACGTGCTGGTAGGGTAAGTCCCTATGCCAGGCGCCCTGATTGTATTCCGCGGCATTGGCCGGATTGATGATCCCATTTTGCTGGGAGAGCACGACATAATCGCTGATCGCTCGCCGCACCACGGCCAAGACGCGCTGATTTGTAGCCAGGACAAGCAACCGCGCGTCGTGATGAAACGCAACCCGGATGGTGTTGTGCTCGTCGAGCTGTCTCAGGGCGCCTTGACCGCCCGCTGCATCTTCCGAGTGCCGACGGGCGTCATCGAAGGCTGCCGACAGCTCATCTATCTCGGTTGGTGTGTAACCACCTTCAAGAACAGCATAACCTAGGGTCGAAAGCGTCTCACAGGCATCGTCGATCTCGTTTTCCGCTGCAACGCGCCGATGAATGCCGTAGCTGCGCTCGGTAATGCTGGCCATAGGAGACGCTCCTAGAACTGAATGGCGTCCGGCATGACAAGGGGCTCACCGCCGTCTCGCCGAATCCGTGCAGCGACGGCTTCCTTTGCCAGCGGGTTGACGGCCACGATTGTGCGGTAACCGTGGACATGATCTTCCGGGACATAGCGCTCGACCCGGCCAAGATCCCAGGCGTCAGCGGGATTGTCGACCACAAGCCGCTCGGTGCGGGCCCAGGTACGCGGAGCATAGGCTCGGATGACCGCGGCCATTTGCCCTGCACCAAAGATCTGAACGCGGCCGCCGAGGGTGTCGAGCCGATCACACCAAAGGCCGTCGAGTTCTTGCCACGCGGCGAGGTACCGGGCTGCATCATCGGGGTTCGCAGCCGCTCCCGGCTCGCTTGCCCCGCCTCCCTTTTCCATCACGAAGCCCTGGAAACATGCGAGGGCTCCGTCGAGGGCGAGCGTCTCTGTGACCCGGAGCCCTGCTGCAGCTGCGAATGCATGAAACGCAGCAGGGGAGAATGTCCACAGGTGATCGAAGAACAGCAGCTCGCAGTTCGCGGGTACCGCGACCGGGCAGATCACGACTGCCTTTCCGCTAGGGCGGAGTCGCGCGGCAATTGCAGCAAGAAAGCCGGCCGGGTCAGGTGTATGTTCGATCGTATTGATCGACACCACCGCATCGAAATGGCGCCAGGCCGGCCCCGCTTGATCCTCGAGCAAGCCTCTCGCCAGTGTGACCTTGCCAGAGGTTCCCAAGAACTCGTCCGGGAGCGCCGGATCGACGCCCCGGATCTCGTGAACCGGCAACATACGGGCCAGGAAGCGGGCCGTCGCACCGGAGCCGCAGCCGATTTCGAGCAGGCGGCCGAGGCCGGGTATTCCACCGATGGCTCCCGCCACCACGCGCGCGTAGGCCTCTCCGCGGGCGTTGTCGGCGAGGCTCGACTGGGCGGGCAGCTCGTAATTCTCTGCGTAGATCGCCGCCACTTCGGCTGGCGAGAGCGGCACGCGATGCCGAACGAGCCCGCAAGCGCAGCACCCCACTTTGTCCAAACTGCGTGGCATGATTCGCCCGTCGCTCAGAACGGAGCTATCGCCTGACGGTATCGGAAGAGCAACGGAGTCTTGGCTGCTGCAGGCTGGGCAATCATCCCCGCGGCGGCAATCGATTTCGTCGGCCAAAACAATGTCCTGAGAACAGCGGGACAAGCCCCTTGACGCGAGTAGACATAGCCAGCTCCCGCTGCCAAAACAACCCGCGAGCATAGGCTCGCTGGCCTCTCCGGAGGCTGGTGAACGAGATTCCGCGCACTCTGAAAGCGAAACTGTGAACAACCTGCAAAGCGAGAAGATCCCCTTCGGTCGGCCTGCAATCGTCGGGAAAGAACTCGAGTATATCGCTCAGGCCATCCAGAACGGGACCATCGCTGGCGGAGGGCCATTCATGCAGCGCTGCGAGACGTGGCTGGAGCAGGCCCTGTCCGCCCGCCGCGCACTGATGACCCACTCCTGCACCGCAGCGCTCGAGATGGCCGCGATGTTGTCCGAGGTCGGGCCGGGGGACGAGGTGATCATGCCGTCGTTCACCTTCTCCGCCACGGCGACGGCCTTTGTTCTGCGCGGCGCCACCGTCGTCTTCGTTGATATCGACCCGGACACCCTCAATATCGATCCGGCTCACATCGAACCGGCCATCACCGAGCGGACCAAGGTTGTCGTCCCAGTTCATTATGCGGGCCTCGCCTGCGACATGGACGCTATCATGGAGATCGCCGGCCAACACGACCTGCTGGTGGTGGAGGATGCAGCACAAGCTCATCTCTCAACGTTCAAGGGCAAGTCTCTCGGAACGATAGGTGACCTCGGTTGCCTCTCCTTCCACGAGACCAAGAATGTCATCTCGGGAGAGGGCGGAGCCCTCATCCTCAACAATGAGCGCCTGCTCGACCGTGCCGAGATTATTCGCGAAAAAGGCACGGACCGCAGCCGCTTCTTCCGCGGCCAGGTCGACAAATACACCTGGCAGGACATCGGCTCGTCCTATTGCCCGGGCGAGATCGTCAGCGCCTTCCTCATGGCCCAGCTCGAACAAGCCGACATCATCTGCGCGCGCCGGCGCGTCATCTACGACCTCTATCGCGAAAGCCTGGCGCCTCTGGCGGCGGACGGTACCGTCATCCTGCCCCGCGCCACGGGAACCGAGGTCAACGGCCATATCTTCTGGCTCCTGCTCGAGTCGGAAGCCGTGCGTGCCGACCTCATTCGGTATCTGAACGCGCGCGATATCAACGCCGTCTTTCACTACGTACCGCTTCATTCGGCTCCGGCCGGTCGCAAGTTTGGGCGCGCGTCGGGAGACCTTGCCGTGACTAACCGGATCAGCAACCGGCTTTTGCGCCTACCGCTCTACTACACGCTCGACGATGACGAGGTGTCCAGGGTGGTTGAAGCCATCTTTGCTTATTTCGGACGGTCCGCCTGAATGAAGCGCGTCGCGATCATTCAATCGAGTTACATACCGTGGCGAGGTTTCTTCGCCGCCATCGCACTTTGCGAAACGTTCGTATTTTTCGATAGCGTCCAGTTCACTCGGCGTGACTGGCGCACGCGCAATGTGATCAAGACACCTCAGGGCGTTCACTGGCTGTCCGTGCCCGTCCAGCAGAAAGGCAACTTCCACGCCCCGATTGACAGCATGCGCATTGCCGATCCTGGCTGGTGGCAGGCTCATCTGAAGAGCATCGAGATAGCATACCGTCGTGCGACCCATTTCGACGATGCATTTCCATTGGTCCGGCGCCTATTCGAGACGATTGCGGATCTGCCGACTTTGTCACAGGTCAACCAGGGCATGATCACGGCGCTGTGCAAGGAACTCGGGATCGAAACGCGCCTCCTCCGCGACATCGACCTGTTGCCGCGGGAGGCCATGGCCGCAATGCGCCCAACGGAGCGATTGGTGAAGCTCTCGGCTGCCGCTGACGCTCAGATCTACCTGTCTGGCCCTTCGGCCAAGAGCTATCTGGACGAGGACGAGTTCAATGCGCTCGGCATGCAGGTCGAGTGGATGGACTATAGCCGGTTCGGGGAGCCGTATCCGCAAGTCTGGGGCGATTTTGCTTCAGGCGTTTCGATTGTCGACACTCTTCTCAACCTGGGCCTCGACCAGACCCGCGCTATCGTCCTGGGCCGATACCGTGGAGTTGCGGCATGAGCGATGAACGGCATCTCATTCGCGATGCGGTGCGCGACTACTATACGACGGCAATCGAGCGCCATGGACCGACCGCGAAGGGCGTGGACTGGAAGGACGACGCCTCCCACCGCCTGAGGCATCAACAATTCCTGCGCCTTCTGGCAGGCGATCCGGCAGCATCTGTGCTCGATCTGGGTTGCGGATACGGCGATTTTCTGTCGGTGCTGCGCGCGGCAGGGCATACCGGCCGCTATGTCGGCTGCGACTTGTCTGCCGCCATGATCGAGGCCGCGCGGCGAACCTTCGGCGAGGGTCCGGACCGATGCTGGCATGTCGGTGACGATCCCCCTGCCTCCTGCGACTTCGCCATTGCGAGTGGGATTTTCAACGTCCGGCGAGGTGCGGATGCGGCGTCCTGGGCGAGCCATGTCGATGAGACCATCGACAACCTGGCCCATCTCGGTTGTCGCGGCTTCGGATTCAACATGCTGTCAATGTCCTCGGACCCGGAGCGACGCCGCGAAGATCTGCACTATGTGGATCCGGTGGCGATGCTGCGGACTTGCCTCGATCGCTATGGCCGGCAAGTCGCCATCCTCCAGGACTATGGCCTCTGGGAGTTCACGGTCCTTGTCCGTCACTCCTCCCAAACCGCGAGCCCGAAGCCGGCTGCGCCATAGCCGCTGCCGTTGTAGAGGAGCCAGAGGCGCCCAGCATGGGTGAAGGCGGCGGGATAGGTCGCCGCTCCGCCTTCCCATCCCTCCGTGTCTGGGGCCGGCATTTGCACGGCGGTACGACGCCAGGAAATGCCATCCGCGGAAACGGCGTGACCAAGGCCATAGGGGCCATGTCCACGCCGTGCGAACCACATCTCGAAACCATCCCCCCTGGCGAGGACAGAGGGGCGAACGACCGCGATGTCCTCCTCCTCAGGACCGAGCACGACCACAGGATCACGCACCCATGAGATCCCGTCGGCGCTCGTTGCACGCCTGATCGCGTGCGACATGTCCGCCTTGTCCGCCCCCCAGGCCAAATGGGTTCC
This sequence comes from Bosea sp. F3-2, assembly GCF_008253865.1. Taxonomy (NCBI): domain Bacteria; kingdom Pseudomonadati; phylum Pseudomonadota; class Alphaproteobacteria; order Hyphomicrobiales; family Alloboseaceae; genus Allobosea; species Allobosea sp. F3-2. The sequence goes on along the minus strand of NZ_CP042331.1, from coordinate 680,922 downwards.
GTACCACATCAGCCAGGATCGGGGCCCAGCCTGCAGGACCCAAGGATAGGATAGGCTGTAGTGGTCGACCATATCGCGGTCCATGATCGGCCCTGCGGAAAGCCGCTCGAAGCGTCCTTCTTTTACGGAACCGACCGCCACGCCTATGGCATTGCGCCAGGGAACCGCGCCGCCGACATTCCAACCCATATAGTAGAGCCGGTCTTCCGCCCCTGCGCGCACGATGCTGCCGACACCGAGGCCACTATCGTCAAAGGCGCCGCGCGGTCCAGGCTCTAGGATGGGGGCCGGCGGAGCGTCCTCGACATGTGGCCGTTCCGCGAGGCGGATGACGACCGATCCGACGGAAGAGCGGTTATCCGCATCGCGACCCGAATAGAAGACCCTGACGAAGTCACCCGAGAGCGGCGCTGCGACCGGCAGCGCAGCATGGGTCGCCAGTGCCGGGTGCCCTCTGGTCGGTGTGAAAATCAGCCCGAGTTTACGCCAGGTCATCTGATCAGATCCGCCGCAAGCGATGGCTCGGCACCTTGGAAATCTCGGTCGAGGCTGGCGACAGAACCGAATTGTCGGGAATGTCGGACAGGACCAGGCTGCCGGCGCCGATGACGCAATCCGCTCCGATGGTGACATGATCCCGGATCGTGACGTTCACGCCGATGAAGCAGCGCGGGCCAATGGTCACGCCCCCGGACACGACGACATGGGATGCAATGAACGTATCCTCGGCAATCGCACTGTGATGCCCGATGTGATTCCCCGACCACAGCGTGACGTTCTCGCCGATCCGGGCGAAGGGCTGGATGGTGTTGTCTTCCAGGATGAACTGGTTGGGCTGTGCCACGAAGTCTTCGAAGATGGTCGCGCGGGAACTCACATAGCTCGCGATGCCATAACCTTTCGCGCGAGCCTCCGCGACCTTGTCGCGCCGGAACTTGTTCAGCTTCGTATAGCTGACGGCGACGAAGACGTCGGTACTACCCGGCGGGAAGCGTTGCTCCACCTCCTCCCACGCGACCACCGGATAGCCGTTCCAGGAGGGCTCGGAGAGGTAGGCCGCGTCGACGGTGAAGCCCGCCACACGGCGACCAGCATCCCGCGTGAGATAGAAGGCAGCCAGTTCCGCGATGTTTCCGACCCCGAAGATGACGATGTCCTTCATAATGCTCGTTCCCTTCGTGCTCGGTCGCAAACGGCCTTACCCGCAAATCGCACAGGCCGAGGGCTGCGGCAAACGATCCTGACGCGAGCCGCCGATCCCTCCCGTCTCGTGGATGGCATAGAGCTCACTTGCATGCGGCGCGTGGGTTGGTGCATTAGCAACCGCGTTGGCGATTGGGCGCCGCGATGAAAAAGCCGGGACGATGCGCGGATTGGAAACCATCGCAACGGGAGAATTTGGCTCCATCAGTAAGCATTCTGCGCGCTGTGGCCTAGCCGTTTGCCCGTCGCTATCGGCGTGAATGTCACATTATGCCGAGCGTTTCACCAGTGGCTAGAGAGTTCAAGGCATTCTCGGAGGCCGCACTCGCCTCTCCCGAAATCGCAGCCGTGGCGCAGCGTTGCGGCCTCGGCCCGGTAGAAGCGGCACAATTGCTCGCGACCTATGCCAATGAGGCCGGCGTCGGACTCGAACTCGTAGCCCCGTTGCTGCGACCCGGCATGCGTGTCCTGGAGGTCGGCTGCGGAATTGGGCTCCTCGCAAGTTTTCTGCGCCAATCAGGTGCGGACATCACGGGCCTCGAACCCGGCGCCTCGGGCTTCGGCTTCATGCCCGAGATCGGCTCGGCGATCCTCCGCAGTCTGCCGGACCGCCTCGGCACACAATGGCTGAGTATCGGCGCGGAACAGCTCGATCCCGCCACACATGGACAATTCGACCTGATCTACTCGACGAACGTACTCGAACATATTCCAGACCTCGAAGGCGCCGTGCGAGGCATGGCTGGCGTGCTGGCACCTGGAGGAACTATGGTTCACCTGTGCCCCAACTATACGGTGCCGTACGAACCTCATTTCGGCATTCCGTTGGTTCCCTTCTTTCCGCGCGCGACGGCCTACCTCTATCGCGAGACGGTGAAGAGGCTCCCGGGGATCTGGGAAGAACTGAACTTCATCACCGCGTTCCGGGTCAAACGCTTTGCCCGCAGCAACCGGCTTTCGGTCTCGTTCGATCGGGGCCTCCTCGCGGCAGCCATGCGTCGCTTTGACCAAGACCCCTTGTTCAGGGAGCGGCAAGGCGGGCTGGCTGGCAAGGTGCAGTCGACGGCAAGGGCGCTAGGCCTTCTTGGATTGCTTGAGAAACTGCCGGCAGAATTCGCTTCTCCGATGATCATGCGGTTGAAGCACGACCCGAACGCTGCGGAGCCCGAAACTGTCGGGCTTCACCAAGGAGGCTGATCGGTGACAAAGTTGACAGCCCTGCTTCTATTCGCCGTCAGCCTAGTCTCTGTCGCGGGTTCCCAGCTTTTGTTCAAGACGCGAATGATGCAGATCGGCGAAGCCTCTGCATCGGAACGTTCGTTACTTGCCGGCATTTCTCGGCTTCTTGTCGACCCGCTCATCTGGGTCGCCGGACTGATGGTCGTTATCGGCGCTGTATGTTGGTACTCGGCCATGGTCAAGCTGCCCATCAGCTTCATGCTGCCGATTGCGAGCCTGATCGCCCCCATGACCGCCGTGGGCGCGTATTTTCTGCTTGGCGAAAGCCTTCCACTTGAAAAACTGGCGGCTATCGCCTGGATCGCGATCGGCGCCGTATGGCTGGGTTCGCTGAGTTCTTGATCTTGCCAGCCGACAAGCGGCCGTTCGGCCAATGGAGCCCATGATGGTTCAGAAGACATCTGGCATCTATCAGTTGACGCAGATTCCCGCGATATACGCGGCTTTTCAGCGGATGCTGGGCGGCGAACGGGCGCGACAGGAACTTGTGGCGACCCATATTCGCCCCGCACCGGGCGCTCGCGTGCTTGATTTCGGCTGCGGCTCCGGCGCCATCCTGCCCTATCTCGGGCCGGTCGAGTATGTCGGGATCGACCTCAATGCCGACCATATCGCTCAGGCAAAAGCTGTGTTTGGCGATCGCGGAACCTTTTACGCCGGAGACTTCGGCTCGCTACCGGTAGAGCAACACGGTACGTTCGACCTTGTCGTCTGCCTTGGAGTGCTGCACCACCTTGACGACGCCCGAGTGCGCGAGCTCGTTATGATGGCGCGCCGCTACCTTGCAGCAGACGGTCGATTTGTGGCCGTTGATCCCGTGTTCGAACCTGGGCAGGCGTTTGTCGCTCGCTGGCTGGCGAAACTTGACTCCGGAAAATGCGTGCGAACCGCCCCCCAATATGCAGGGCTTGTCAAAGGCGGCTTTGGGAACTCTACGACGACCGTGCGTCACGATCTTCTGTCCTTGCCATACTCGCATTGCATCACGTCGGCGAACGCTACGACAGGAGGGCCTCGAAGGCCCAACGTGCTGGACAGCTAAAGTCAACAGCGCCTGTCATTTGGCGCGATAAATCTCGATTGGACTGCGTTGATGGTCAACTCAAAGTTGAGAATTTCTACTTTTGAATGCACCATCGTCATTTCCGCTTTGTGTTCCGCAATAATTCTTGCAATACCTTTATTTTACTCAACTAAAGGCATAGATTTAGTTGATGAGGGATATTATTTTGCGTCAATCGCAAATTCACTGAAGTATCCTTATCTTCTTTCTCAATTTGGATTTGTTTATAGTTATCTATACGACATATCTAACCATAGCATAGCTACGCTCCGACAGCTCAACATAACGATCACATTTGCCCTAGCCTGGGCTCTCTCGTGGCTTGCATTGGATAACATGCAGCAAAGCCAGGTGGGCGGGCGACTGCCGCGCTTGGTTATTGCGGCGGCGCTGGGCACGACCTCTCTCGCCATGCTTCGCCTGTGGCTGCCGACACCCAGCTATAACTGGCTTGCTTTTCAAGCCTTGATGATGACAGCCATCGGGCTGCTTCTATCGCGAAGAACCCTTGGCCTCACCGCCGCGGCGGGCTGGTCATTGATCGCACTCGGAGGTTGGCTGGCCTTCATGGCCAAGCCAACGACCGCAGCAATCGCGGGATTGCTGGCGCTTCTCTATCTTCTCGTTACAAAGCGACTGAGTATTATTCTTGTAGTCGTCGTCGCCTGCATCTTTTGTGGGCTTTTGGCCATAACCGCCTTGGTGCTCGACGGCTCCTTTTCCGGTTTCGTGGAAAGGTTTTCGGTCGGGCTTGAAAGAGCGGGCTCCTATGGAATGGGCCATACGCTGTCTGCGATATTCAGGATCGACCCGCTACCTCTCGATTGGGCAGCTCTTAGAGTAATGGCAATTGGCTGCTTGGCCATCGTCGCCTCGGCTTCTCTGATCACATCGAAAAGCAGGCTGCTGCGCGCAGTTTCAAATGCGGCCTGCGCGACATGCGCTGCTTTCATGATCTCGCTTATATTCGGATTCTTCGGCGTCCCTTACTATTATGGCCTATGGCAGCAGATGTTCTTGGCCGCAATTGGCCTCTCGGCCGGACTGTTCGCATTGTTTTACGGCAGACATGGCCGCCACTGTCCGGAACAGTCCTATCGGCGCGCAACCGCAACTCTCCTAGCGGCGCTACCGCTGGCCTTTGTATTTGGAACGGCGAATAATTATTGGTTTATGGCCGGCCTCGTCGGATTTTTTTGGGCATTGTCCGGAATTACCCTCATTCGGATACGGCCCATCTCCAAAAATGCGATGGCCGTGTTGATACCTTTTGTGTTTGGCGCCCAGCTTGTCACCGCGGGTCAAATCCTGTTCGGGACCGAGAATCCGTACTACCAGCCCGGCCCTTTGCGTCAGGCAGACCATCTTGTTGATCTCGGAGATCGCGGGGGTGTGCTGCGGGTCGCGCCGAGCATGGGGGAATTCATCGAGGCGATACGGAAAACTGCAAACCAGGCCGGATTCGAAGCGGGAACGCCAGTGATTGATCTGACCGGACATTCCCCTGGAGTGCTGCATGTAATGGGCGCAAGTGCAACCGGGCAGCCGTGGTTGATTGGAAATTTCCCGATGATGCCGGGCAGCAATCACGTTGCGACCGAGGTATTGAGAGGGGCTCCTTGCTCCGAGCTGGCGCGCGCCTGGCTTTTGGTCGAGCCCAAAGGTCCTTACAGCTTTCCTCCGACCATTACTTCTGTTTTTGGCGCGGACCAATCTCGGGACTTTTCCGTTGCTGGCTCATTCTCCAGTGCTGATCCACTCAGCAATTTTGCCGAAACACGGTCTCAATACTTGATGCGCCCGACTCGTTCGGTTGAAGAGGCCTCGCGGGCGTGCACCAAGGCGAAGGCCGCTTCGACCCAACGAGACAGCATCGATAAATCGGAATCGCGCGAATAGTTTTATTACGTTCCGCTGAAAAGACCTGTTGCACTCTCCCGCTGGCCTGCCAGCGCTGCGCCGAGACAATAGACGCGTCAGCGAATGGCTCTTCAAGGTCGGTTGGCCGATAATTTTTCTGCGCGCATCAAGTAGGCTGAGCAGCGCTTTGTCGACGAGACCGTCATGATCTCGGCGGTGGTCAGCACGCCAAAGGGCAAGTCATGATCGGTCCAACTGGCGCGGTCATGTTAGCGACAAAGTGAACGAATCTCCACCCGTGCAGAAATTATATTGGTAGTTCAATTACATACATGTTCGCATTTTTGTGCTGAATGGCGCGGCCGCCCGCGTTCTTCGCCGGCCTCTGGACGCCTCAATGGACGAGCGTCCGCAGATCAAGAATGGCGAGGAAACGATCGACCTCTACGCCTTCCTGACGACCGATCCGAACGCCGAGGTCGGTACCATCCATCCGCAGGCGATGCCCGTGATCCTCACGACGCCAGAAGAGTGCGAGGCCTGGATGACGGCGCCTTGGGAGCAGGCGAGGGCGCTACAGCGGCCGTTGCCAGATGGATCTCTCGATATCGTCGCCCGCGGCGTGAAGAAGGATGGCGGCGATCCCGAACTCGACAAGCCGGCACAGGCGTCGTTGCTCTGATGGGCCATTGGGAGCAAATCGGCCGGGACAATGCCGCTGAGCGCGAGCGGCGAGCGAACTGGCCACGCTGGCGCCGCGGATTAAGCCAGTATGGACGTGAGGTTTTGGGCTGGGCCGTTTATCGCGTTAGGGATGTGGGCTTTCGGCCTGCTCTGATCTCAAAATTCTATGTAATCGCCACGTTCTATTCCGGCGCCCTGATCGCCATTAAACGCCTCCGCCTAGCGCAACTGTCTCAGATTGAGAGGAAGGTGGCATCGAGGGCAGTGATGATCTCGTTGTGGTCGGCATAGAGCCGCGGAACCTGGTGGCGGTCGAACCAATTTGCAGCGGTGGCGTCGTCGCCAGGGATGAGATTCGGACGCGCGAGATTCTCCGATAGCATGATCAGGACCGCCCCAGAGATGATGCGGCTGCGCGGATCGCGTCCGATCGCATCGAAGGCGATGGGCCTGAAGGTCGCCAGGATCAGGCTCGGGCTGGCAATGAGGTCAACTCCGGCCTCCTCCTTGAACTCGCGGAGAGCGCATTCCATGAAGGTCTCGCCCTGATCAAGGAAGCCGCCCGGCAATGCCCAGTGGCCATCCTTCTTGCGGCGAACAAGAGCGATCTCGTTCCCACGCACCACGACAGCGTCAGCCGTCAGGTGAGGGCCCTTGCCATATTTGGCCTCGTAATCGGGATCAGGCATCTCACACCCCCTGCGCCCGGATGGCTGCCAGACGATAAAGCCGGCCTTCCTTTGAGAAGCGGCCCTTCGCAACAAGGCGCGCCAGAGCACCGGCCGCAAGGGGATCGACGACTTCGACTGGAGCCGTGGCTATTGGCGCGAGCTGTCGGGTGTTGTTCCCGAGGTTCCCGCAGTAGGTTCCTTCGCGAGTTGCTTGGCCAACTCCTGCGCCCCAGTCGGTGTCAGTGCGATGGTGACCGACTCCTTAGTGCCCGGCGCTGTCATCAATTCGAAGCGAACTGCGATGGCGTCGGGCCCTCGGAAGACTTGGAATCCGGCTACTCGAACTGCGGGGATCTCATTGCTTTGAGCCATGGGTTTCCTCCCGTTCCGAAGCGCATGACAATCCACTGTTCGCGTCCTCGGAGTCAAAGGCGGGCTCGTCGTCGCTTGCTGGCGCTGGCTTCGGCTTGCGCGCGTTGCGTCGCGCGACCCGCAACTCGGCCACCCTGCTCGACTGCACGACGCCGCCGCGGTTGTAACCCATGGTCGTCGACATCTGCGTATGGGTCGCAGCCTTCATAACGTCGGCTGGCTCGGCTCCGGCTTCGAGGGCCTCGGACACGGCCCCGGCGCGGCAATCCATGTTCCAGACGTCCTTCGGCCAGGCGGTAGTGTTGGCGATGCGCCTGAAGAGCACTTTGAACTGCCGCCGCCGATAGGGCTGGCGCGACCGCTCATCGATGACAATCGGCCCCACACGCTCTCCGACTGGTATGGTCCGCAGCAGCGCAAGCGTTTCAGGATACGCCTTCAAATCGTGCTCGGCGATGGCGCCACCATTCGACTTGCTGGTTGGCTTCCGCAGAATCCAGTTCTCGTCGATCTGGTCCCAGGTGAGGCCCCACTGCCATATCCGGCCGCCGACCCGATCGCTTGGCGGCGCCCAAACCCATTCGCCGATCACGTCCTTCTGGCGCAGCCCCAAATCGAATTGAAGAGAGACCGCGAGCGCGATCGAAAATCGGTTCGCATCTAATGCCGCCGGCCGGAACGCCTCAACGTGCTCGTGCTCGACGCGCTTGGTTCTGGCCCGCGGAGACTTGAACCGCATCGCATGCAACACTTCGACCAGCCGCCGGCAATGATCGTCCTGGCGAGTTGAACATTCGAGGCCATATCGTAGGACGATACGCAGGAGCTGGATGCCTCCTTGCGCGTTCCGAACGCCGTGCGCCAGCCAACCCGTGTGCCAGCCGCGGATGGTTTTGCCGCTGATCCGCGACAGCCGCGCCGATCCCGCGGTTCGCTTCAGCAGTGCGAGGTACCGCAGATACGAGGTCTTGGTCGCGTCTCGCTTCTCTTGAAATGGCGATTCAGGATCGAGCTCATAGATTTCGCACAGGTGGGCCAGAGTGCCGCTGGGTGCGCGGCCGCCGACGCTTCGCTCGCCGCGCGCCCAGTCGAGCATCTCCTGTTGCAAATGCCGGCACGCGCGCTCAATCCGATCCAGATCGGCGGGCACGCTCGGATCGCCGTGTACTCTTCGCGTCCTGAACGGATACCCCTGCTGGACCAATTCAGGCGGTGCCACCCAATAGCAATCTATCCGCCCGTTGGGGCGCTTCACCCGCCGCAGCCCCAACGCCTTCGACGCAACCTGAACTGCCTTCCTAGCCATGGGACACCCCTCGGAATGCCCCAGCCCCCAAAAAATATCGCCCCGATACTTTTCGTGGGTCAATCGCGTGGGCACGGTAGGACGTCACTCGAAGCGCGCCAATTTTCCCGCCCCCGGCCCGGCGAGCGCGCGACCATAAAATCGAGGGGGTGCCTCGGCGCTGGATCTGAGCCACGGCCGGGCTGCAGCGGCCAGGTTGATAGTCGATCGAGAGCAGGGCGCTTCCCATAGTCGCGCCATTTGCTTCCCATCCTATGCAAGCCATTGAAATCAAATCATCGACACGTGATCGAACATCATGCGGTCGCGTAGACGCGCCGATTTCGAGCTCGGAATCGCGATCGAGGCGAGGTCACAACTCGCGCGGAGCCTGTCGACGAGACAGCGTTGCGAATATCCTGACGCTCGTTCGCGCGTGCTGAGCACCTCATTCTGCCCATTCCCAGCGCCCGACGCCTCGCACACGCGCGAGGGCCGATTATCGAAGCTGATCAGTGGTGAGGCGCGACCGAGTTGCGCGCTTCGAGGATCGCCCGGTGTGCGCCGACCATGCCCTCCTGATCGACGAGCGAGACGAGATAGCCGAGGCGCGCCGGCCCGAGGGTGGCGGCGACTTGCTCACCGGCTTCAACATCACCGCGACCAAGGATCGAAATCACTTCATCGCGGCTCGCTTTTTTTTGCTCGAAGCCTGAAGCCATATCCTGCTCCGCCTCGCCAAGCCTCTCTGTTTCGGATCGATCCTCTGGATCAATGAAACTGGATACTGGACAGGTTAGCGGCTCAGGTCTGACCCCATGGACGGCTCGCACCTGAGCCGTTGGATGGCTCACATCTGGACTTTCGGATGGCTCAGACCTGAGCCGTGCAGATGAGGCGCCGGCCTCTTTTTTTGTGGCCGCGCGCGCCTCAAAATCGGCGATCCGGTCCGCATGCCAACGGACGACAAGCGAGCGCACCTCGTGGCTGTAGGACATCCGGTATTCGTTGGAGGAGTTCGGCCGGCGCGAGCGTGTCAGCCAGCCCCAGGCAATGGCGAGGGTGAGCGCGCGCTTCACGCTGGACAGCGACCAACCCAGATCCGCGGCGAGCCGTTCGCGGCTCGGCCAGGCGGCGTCGTTTTTGGGCGACATGTAATCGGCGACGGCGGTGATGATCTCGCGCATGGGGCCGAGCTTCATCCCGCCCTGGCGGCGAACATCGCGCAACCATTCGGCGCGTTGACGACGAAAGCTCTCAGTGCTGCCCCACTCGATGAGCTCGATGTCGTCGAACACCTTCGGCGGGGACAGATCGACCGCATCCCAATTCGTCGTGCGTGGAACCCGCGCATCCATCGGCGTCAGCCGTCAACCTCGCCAGCCAGATAGCGGCGGCGCTCGGCTTCGAGGTTGGCAAGGGCGCGCTCAAACAAGGCGATCGACTCCTTGCTGCGTTGGGTGGTCCGCCGGACAATCTGCAAGCGCCGGCTTTTCCTGCGCGGCATGTCGTCATCGGCGATGATCAGATCGACCACGGCAGCGGCATCGCGAATGCCCTCGTACAAGTCGATGACCGCCGACTCGTACTGGTCCATCCGGGCTTCGATCTGCGCGAGGTTCGTCATCGGTCTCTCGATGGAGGAAGCCCCGGCACTGGGCCGGGGCGGGATCATCAGGGCTTGACCTGCGCGCGGGCCGCTGCCTCCAAGGAGTGCGGCGGGATCATCAGCCAATCCGGCCGTACCTTGCCGAGGCCGGCGGCCACCAGCATGGGCTCGAAGACGTACTGCAGCATCATCTGGTGCTGGATGTGGGGATCGACGCCGACCGCGACAGCAGGCTTCAGCGAGTCTAGGAAGTCGGTGAGCTTGCTGGCGCTTGCGCAGCTTCGTCGCATTCCCGAGCGTGCGCATAGACATACCGACAAGCTTCTTCGCGCGATTTTTTCTGCTCGGCTGCGATCTCGGCATCGCGGAACGGCTGATCGTCCTTGCAGCGCTGCTGCGCAGCGGCTTTGGCGCGCTGACAGGCTTCGATCTCCAGGCGCACCGCTCTGGCCTTCTCGTCCAGGCGGATCGCTTCCGCCTTGGCACCGGCCTTACCGTTCGCCACGTCTTCGTCGAGCAGCTCAACCTTCTCGCGATGCGTCCGCTCGTCGCGCTCCAGATCGACGATGCGCTGGCTCAGCCCGTCGATCTTCGCGAGTAACCCCTCGCGCTCGGTTTTCGTCAGTGCCTTCATGGTTCGGTCCTTTCGCTGGTAGTGACGTTCAGACGCGTTCTCGCGCCAGGTGGATGGCTTCGACCTCGACCCGGATCTGCCGGAGTGCCTCGCTGTGGCCGAAAAACTCGGCTCGGGCTCGGGCATCGCCGGACGCGACTGCGACCGCGATCTGCTTTCGCGCGTCGGGGCATTCATGGTCGTGGTCCTTTCGGCTTGCGGCGAGGTGGCCGCGTTTGGGGAGAGAGGGAGGTTTCGGGATCTGGCGCCGGCCGGCCGTCGATGGCGGCGAGCTGGCGCTTCAGCTCGTCGAGGTATCCGGCCTGTTCGGCGTCGCGAATGATCTGCTCGACGGCGAGGCGTCTTGTGAAAAATGCTTGCGGATCAGCTGGCACCGGCGTGCCTGGCTCCACCGCATCGAGTCTTCTCTTCACGTCCGCGGCCCATTCGCCCCACAGAGACGCCTCGTCGAGAATCTGCCGGACTGCCGGGCTCGTACGATCGCTCGACATGGCGTCACCCGCGGCGGCGCGACGGGCGTCGGTACACGCGGCCACGCGGTCCGACGGGGCGGGGCGTCACCCGGAACGGCAGGGACTCGCTCTGACCAAGGAACAGCTCGACCCAGCCCGGTTCCTGCATGGGCGGGCCGATGGGCTTCTCCGCAGGCACGTCATCACCGACGTATTCCCGCTCGCCAGTCTCGGAGTTGTGGCGGTACCCGGCCATCGTCAGGCGCCGGCCTTGGCGTCGATGAAGTCGATCAGGTCGCCGATGCGCCAACCAAGCTTCTTACCGCCGAGCGTGATTGGCGCCGGCAATTTTCCTTGCTGGCGCAGCTTCCGCCAATTTTCGATAGTCTGACCGCAGAACTCTGCCGCGGTCTCAGAGGGAAGAACCCGCTTGCGGGCGATCTCGGCGGGCAGGCGATCAAGAACCGACATTTCCAACTCCATCCGGTTGATGGAAGGAAGTATGGAGAATTGATCAGAAGCCGCACCGCACAGAAATCTTCGCTAAGCATCAGTGATTGTTTGATATTTCTTAGTTGTCCACAGCGCGACTTCGAATGCGCAAGATGACCATTGTAACTGACTGAAATCTTTTACTTTTTACGGGCGGCAGGCAGGTAATCACCACTTTATCGTAAAGCCAACACCGAGCAGAGCAGCAATTCTCTCGATTGCATTTTTCGGCAAGGCCCTGCCGGCCATCGGGTGGTCAATCTCGATCTCCAGGCGAGCGCACGTGCCCGCCGGCAAACGAGCGGCTCGGTCGACATCGTCCCAAGACAGATCGGCTTCAACTCGCGCTTGTCGCAGCCCCGCCAGCATGTCGCGCAGGGCATCTTCCGGTGATATCTCGACGCGGACAATCTTCCGCGTCATCGTGAGATCTCTAGGAGATGGTCCGCCCACGCGCTAAGCGCCGCTCGCTTCTCTGCCGCATACTTCGAGCGATTGTAGACCTTCGCCACGCCCTTCTTGCCCGATTCCTGGCTGCTAACATGGTTCAGGATGGCCTCGGTGACGTGCGGTTGGACGCCCAGTTCCTCGTTCATAAGCGTATCGGCTGTCCGGCGCAGGTCGTGCAGCGTCCAGTGTGGCATCTCGACCGGCTCAACACCCTCAGCCTCGGCGGCCTTCGCTCGCGCAGCCGCTATCCGGGTGTCGAGATCGGTCTTCGATCGACTCCAGCCCGAGAACCCGCCTTTGCCGGCACCGAAGATCAGATCGCGACGCGGCTCGCCTTCCTTCACTTCCGCCACCGGGATGCTCTGAATGATCTCAAGTGCTGAAGGCGCCAGTGGGACGTCGTGCATGATGCCGTTCTTCGTCCGCGGCGCGGGGATGCTCCACAGCGCCCGGTCGATCGAAAGCTCAGAGCGAACCATATTGGCGACCTCGTCCCGCCGCTGGGCGGTCAACATCAGCAGGCGCACGATTCTGCCGAAATCGCTATCGCCCGAGTGCTGCCAGATCTCGCGAAGTTCGGTATGGCTCAGCACGCGGTCGCGATGGCGCTCTTCCGCTGGCTTGTTCGTGAAAGCGACGGGGTTGGCCTGCAGTGTTTCCAGCAGACCCTCCTTCATCGCCCAGGTGTAGAGCGACGATAGGGCTGCCCTGGCTCGGTTCGCCGAAATCGGTCCGTTCTCAGAGGCAATAGCCGTCAGCCTTTCAGCAATCTCGCGGCGGCTGAGGGAATGCGCCGGCTGAGGGTGGAGCTTGGCCCAGTGGTTCCGCAAATACCGCTCAGTCGCATCGTAAGACGCCCGCTTCATCGCGGCGACCTTCACTCGCCGCTCCAGGTGCTCCAGGTAACTGTCGACGATATGGAGGAGGGTGGTCTTCGCTCGCTCTTTCTCCGCAAGCCGTTCCCCCTGCGGATCGGTGCCAAGCGTCACGCCAGCCTTTAGCGCTTTCGCGCGGTCTCGTGCTTTGGCTGCCGTCAACTCCGCGACAGACTTGATCGTGACACGGCGTTGCTGCCCACCCGCGCGATACTGGCAGATCCAGACACGCTTGCCGCCAGCGCGGAGACGCACGCCGAAGCCAGGTTCGCGATCGTCGAATACGATGAGTTCGGCCTTGCCCTCTGGTATCGTGAGCTTGGCGACTGATTGGTCTGTGAGGAGCATAGCGCATCCGGTGGGAAACATTGGGAAGCAAATTATCTCTGCGTGCTTCCCAATAGGTAGCACATAATCACGTGGTTCTGACAGATTTCTCTTGATTTATCGGGCTATTTCCTCACATTTCTCACCATCATCCAGCATGGTCTGATGACTTTTAATCATGTGGTCGTGGGTTCGATCCCCACCCCGCTCACCAGAACAGCGAAATTCCCAGCCCGCGACTTTCGTTAACCGGCCGGAAACCAAGTTTTCCTAGCGTAGCGCCATGGTTATCCGCCGCGGCCTTCGCTCGATCTTCGTGACATTGGCGCTCTATCTCGTCTCGGGAGCAGCCGTGTCCTATTTCATGTTCCATGCCCAGCATGGCGCGCGCGGCCTCGAGGCGCGCGGCGCCGTCCGTGAATCGCTGCGCGATATGGAGCTGGAGCTCGCCGGGCTTGTCGCCGAGCGCAAATCCTGGGAACATCGCCTGTCCCTGGTCCGCGACGAGGCGGTCGATCGCGATCTCCTGGAAGAGAACGCGCGAGCCACCCTTGGCCGCACGCACAAGAACGACGTCGTCATCATGGGGCGCTGAGTTCTGACGATACGGCACTTAGTCCCAGACGTATCGATTAACTGAAAATCAGTTACGATCACAGATCTTCGTCTTTTCAATAACTTAGATCATGTTGCACTGCGAGATAGCGTGCTCGCCAAGGTTTTTGCGATCCTCTACAACAAAGGTCAAATGACCTTGGAGGGCCGCCTGATGGCTGTTGCTGCGCGTAAGTCGAAAGCTCCCGCTCAATCGAAAGCCGCTGCAAAGCCGGCAAAGCCACGGGGTTCGAAGGAGGGGGCGGCAAAGACCTCGACAGCCCTCAGCAACGCGCCGAGCTTCACCAAGGAAGAAGACCTTCACGCCTATCGTGAGATGCTGCTGATCCGGCGCTTCGAGGAGAAGGCCGGCCAGATGTACGGCATGGGCCTGATCGGCGGCTTCTGCCATCTCTATATCGGCCAGGAAGCCGTGGTCATCGGCATGCAGATGGCCTCGAAGGATGGCGATCAGGTCATCACCGGCTATCGCGACCACGGCCACATGCTGGCCTGCGGCATGGAATCGCGCGGTGTGATGGCGGAGCTGACCGGCCGGCGCGGCGGCTATTCGCGCGGCAAGGGCGGCTCCATGCACATGTTCAGCCGCGAGAAGAACTTCTACGGCGGCCACGGCATCGTCGGCGCACAGGTCTCGCTCGGCACCGGCCTGGCCTTCGCCGACTGGTATCGCGGCGACAATACTGTCTCCATGACCTATTTCGGCGACGGTGCGGCGAACCAGGGTCAGGTCTACGAGAGCTTCAACATGGCCGAGCTCTGGAAGCTGCCGGTCGTGTTCGTGATCGAGAACAACCGCTACGCCATGGGCACCGCGGTCACCCGCGCCTCGGCCCAGACCGATTTCTCGCGCCGCGGCATCTCCTTCAACATTCCCGGCGAGCAGGTCGACGGCATGGATGTCCGCGCCGTGCGCGAGGCCGGCCTGCGTGCGGTCGAGCACGCCCGCTCCGGCAAGGGGCCCTACATCCTCGAGATGCAGACCTACCGCTATCGCGGCCATTCGATGTCGGACCCGGCCAAGTATCGCTCCAAGGACGAGGTCCAGCGCATGCGCGAGGAGCACGATCCGATCGAGCAGGTCCGCGCCCGCCTGATCCGCGATTTCAAGATCGGCGAAGACGAGCTCAAGGCGATCGACGCCAAGGTGCGCGAGATCGTCAACGACGCGGCCGAGTTCGCGACGCATGATCCCGAGCCCGATCCGTCCGAGCTCTACACCGACATCCTGCTGGAGCCGGCGCAGGGCTGACGGCCCGCGCCCGCGCCTCCTCACCGTCTTTCCCCGCGTCTTAGAATCCGGGTGCGTTCATGCCGATCGACATTCTCATGCCTGCCCTTTCTCCCACGATGGAGGAAGGAAAACTGGCCAAGTGGCTGAAAAAAGAGGGCGATCAGGTCAAGGCCGGCGACATCATCGCCGAGATCGAGACCGACAAGGCGACCATGGAGGTCGAGGCGGTCGACGAGGGCATCCTCGCCAAGATCCTCGTCGCCGACGGCACCGACAATGTTGCGGTCAACACGCGGATCGGCGTGATCGCGGCCGACGGCGAGGACGTCAGCACCGCAGCGAACGGTGCCGCCAAGGCGGCGGCGCCCGAGCCCAAGGCTGAGCCCGCGCCGGCGGCAAAGGCCGAGGAAGCGCCGGCTGCCAGCGCGCCGCAAAGCGTTCCGGCTCAGGCGAAGGCCTATGACGCCTCGTCCGAATTCCCCGCGGGCGCCGAGATCGTCTCGATGACTGTGCGCGAGGCGCTGCGCGACGCCATGGCCGAGGAGATGCGGCGCGACGGCGATGTCTTCGTGATGGGCGAGGAGGTCGCGGAATACCAGGGCGCCTACAAGGTCACGCAGGGCCTGCTGCAGGAATTCGGGCCGAAGCGCGTCATCGACACGCCGATCACCGAGCACGGCTTCGCCGGCATCGGCGTCGGCGCGGCGCTCTCGGGTCTCCGTCCGATCGTCGAGTTCATGACCTTCAACTTCGCCATGCAGGCGATCGACCACATCATCAACTCCGCCGCCAAGACGCTCTACATGTCCGGCGGCCAGATGGGCGCGCCGATCGTCTTCCGCGGCCCGAACGGCGCCGCGGCCCGCGTCGGCGCCCAGCACAGCCATGACTATGCGGCGTGGTACTCGAACGTGCCCGGCCTCAAGGTCGTGATGCCCTACAGCGCCTCCGACGCGAAGGGCCTGCTCAAGAGCGCGATCCGCGATCCGAACCCGGTGATCTTCCTCGAGAACGAGATCCTCTACGGGCGCAGCTTCGATGTGCCGAAGAGCGATGATTTCCTCGTACCGATCGGCAAGGCCAAGGTGGTGCGTCCGGGCACGGACGTGACCATCGTCTCCTTCGGCATCGGCATGGCCTATGCGCTCGGCGCCGCCGAGGCGCTGGCCAAGGAAGGCATCGAGGCCGAGGTCATCGACCTCAGAACCATCCGCCCGATGGATATCGAGACGGTCGTCGCCTCCGTGCAGAAGACCAATCGCTGTGTCGCGGTGGAGGAGGGCTTCCCGCAGTCCGGCGTCACCGCCGAGATCGGCATGAAGATCATGGAAGCGGCCTTCGACTATCTCGATGCCCCCGTCGCCCGCGTCACCGGCAAGGACGTGCCGATGCCCTATGCGGCGAATCTCGAGAAGCTCGCGCTTCCGAACATCGGCGAGGTCGTCGCGGCGGCCAAGGCCGTCTGCTATCGCTGAGAAGGGGCTGACCGATGCCGACCAACATCCTGATGCCCGCGCTCTCTCCGACCATGGAGAAGGGCAATCTCGCCAAGTGGCTGAAGAAGGAAGGCGATACCATCAAGTCCGGCGACATCATCGCCGAGATCGAGACCGACAAGGCGACCATGGAGGTCGAGGCGGTCGACGAGGGTGTCCTCGCCAAGATCGTGGTGCCGGAAGGCACGGCGGATGTCGCCGTCAACGAGGTGATCGGCGTGATCGCAGGCGAAGGCGAGGATGCCAAGAGCATCTCCGCCCCCGCGGCTGGCGGCGCTGCGCCCGCCAAGGCCGAGGCTCCGAAGGCTGAAGCGCCGAAGGCGGAGGCTCCGGCTCCCGCGGCAGCTCCGGCCGCTTCGGCTGCTTCCGCTCCCGCCGCTGCAAAGCTCAACGGCAGCCGGCCCTTCGCCTCGCCCCTGGCGCGGCGCATCGCCAAGGACGCCGGGCTCGATCTTGCCGCCATCAACGGCTCCGGTCCGCATGGCCGCATCGTCGAGAAGGACGTCGAGGCTGCCAAGAAGGGCGGCGGCGCCAAGGCCGCACCGGCTGCGGCTCCCGCCGGTGCGCCGGCTGCCAAGCCTGCCGCCGCACCGCTCGCGGCCGGGCCCTCCGACGAGCAGGTCAAGAAGCTGTTCGCTCCGGGCTCCTATGAGGAGATCCCGCACGACAACATGCGCAAGACGATCGCGCGCCGCCTCACCGAGGCCAAGCAGACGATCCCGCATTTCTATGTCACGCTGGATTGCGAGCTCGACGCGCTGCTGAAGCTGCGCGCCGAGCTGAACACCGCAGCGCCCGAGAAGGACGGCAAGCCGGCCTACAAGCTCTCGGTCAACGACATGGTCATCAAGGCGCTGGCTCTGGCGCTCAGGGCCGTACCGGACGCGAATGTCTCCTGGACCGACGGCGCCATGCTCAAGCACAAGCACGCCGATGTCGGCGTCGCGGTCTCGATCCCCGGCGGCCTGATCACCCCGATCATCCGCGACGCCGAACAGAAGACGCTGTCGCAGATCTCCAACGAGATGAAGGACTATGCGGCCCGCGCCAAGGCCCGCAAGCTGAAGCCCGAGGAGTATCAGGGCGGCACCACGGCGGTCTCCAATCTCGGCATGTTCGGGGTCAAGGACTTCGCCGCGGTGGTGAACCCGCCGCATGCGACGATCCTTGCGGTCGGCGCCGGCGAGCCGCGCGTCATCGTCAAGAACGGCCAGCCGGCCGTCGCGACGGTGATGTCGGTGACACTCTCGACCGACCACCGCGCCGTCGACGGAGCGCTCGGCGCCGAGCTGCTGCAGGCCTTCAAGGGCTATATCGAGAAGCCCATGGCGATGCTGGTGTGAGGCTTGCGTAATGCCGGTCACCAGGCGGCACCACCCCCACCCCTATCCCCTCCCCACAAGGGGGAGGGGAAGAGCTTGGACGATTGGCGCTCGGGCGGTTGTTTACGCGAGGATGCCGCGACCTAACCCCTCCCCCTTGTGGGAAGGGGAAGGGGTGGGGGTCGTCGTGCAGCGCTCTCCGAGGCCGGAATAGACAATGCCGTGGATGCAGCCCAAAGAAAGGGTCGCGAGCGTTGCCGCCAGGCACAATGCCCCGGAGTTGCGCCGTTCCCTGACCGAGCCCGAAAAGCGGCTCTGGATGCTGCTCAGAAAGCGGCTGCCTCAGGCCGGCACGCATTTCCGCCGGCAAGTCCCGCTTGGCCCCTATATCGCTGATTTCGTTTGCTTCGGTGCCAAGCTGATCATTGAAGTCGACGGCGATCAGCACGGCTTTAAGACAGCGCTGCGCTACGACGCGCGGCGCTCGACTTGGCTCGAAACGCAGGGCTTCAATGTCCTGCGCTTCACCAACAGACAGATCATGACCGAGGCGGAGATGGTGCTCGACACGATCTTCGCCGCTCTTTCCGGGCAGGCAGAGTCCTGTCCGACGCCCCCCACCCCTGGCCCCTCCCCACAAGGGGGAGGGGAAAGCCGAGGCAGCCTCCATGAGTGACTACGACATCATCGTCATCGGTTCCGGCCCCGGCGGCTATGTCGCCGCGATCCGGGCCGCCCAGCTCGGCTTCAGGACGGCGATCGTCGAGCGCGAGCATCTCGCCGGCATCTGCTCGAACTGGGGCTGCATCCCGACCAAGGCGCTGCTGCGCTCGGCAGAGATCATGCATTACGGCCAGCACGCCAAGGATTACGGGCTGGTGCTGGAAGGCTCGTTCAAGGCCGATCTGGAGGCCGTCGTGAAGCGTTCGCGCGGCATTGCCGTGCGGATGAACAACGGCGTCCAGTTCCTGATGAAGAAGAACAAGGTCGACGTGATCTGGGGCGAGGCCAAGCTGACCAAGCCCGGCACGATCACCGTCGCACCGACCAAGAAGCCGGCGATGCAGCCGCAAGGCCCGGTGCCGAAAGGCGCCAAGGGCGAGGGCACCTATACCGCCGATCACATCATCATCGCGACCGGCGCCCGGCCGCGCGCGCTGCCCGGCATCGAGCCGGACGGCAAGCTGATCTGGACCTATTTCGAGTCGATGGTCCCGGCGAAGATGCCGAAATCGCTGCTGGTGATGGGCTCCGGCGCCATCGGCATCGAGTTCGCCTCCTTCTATCGAACCATGGGCGTCGAGGTGACCGTGGTCGAGGTGCTGCCGCAGGTCGTCCCGGTCGAGGATGCCGAGATCGGCGCCTTCGCGCGAAAAGCCTTCGAGAAGCAGGGCATGAAGATTCTGACCGGCGCCAAGGTCACCAAGGTCGAGAAGGGGGCCGACTCCGTCACCGCCCATATCGAGGACGAGAAGGGCGGCAAGCAGACCATCACGGCCGACCGCCTGATCTCGGCCGTCGGCGTCGTCGGCAATATCGAGAATATCGGGCTCGAAGCGCTCGGCGTGAAGACCGATCGCGGCTGCATCGTCATCGATGATTTCTGCCGGACGAACGTCAAGGGCATCTACGCCATCGGCGACGTCGCCGGCCCGCCAATGCTGGCCCACAAGGCCGAGCACGAGGCGGTGATCTGCGTCGAGGCGATCAAGGGGCTGCACCCGCATCCGATGGACAAGCAGATGATCCCGGGCTGCACCTATTGCCACCCGCAGATCGCCAGCGTCGGCCTGACCGAGGCCAAGGCCAAGGACGCCGGCTACGAGATCAAGGTCGGTCGCTTCAACTTCGTCGCCAACGGCAAAGCGGTGGCGCTCGGCGAGGATTCGGGCCTCGCCAAGACGATCTTCGACGCCAAGACCGGCAAGCTGCTCGGCGCCCATCTGGTCGGGCCGGAGGTCACGGAGCTGATCCAGGGCTTCGTCGTCGCGATGAACCTCGAGACGACCGAGGAAGAGCTGATGCACACCATCTTCCCGCATCCGACCCTGTCGGAGGTGATGAAGGAGAGCGTGCTCGACGCCTATGGCAAGGTCCTGAACGCCTGAGGCGCTCGGGCTTGATCGGGCGCTGCCCCGGATATCTTCGGGGCGCGTTCGACGGGGACGCTCCGGGATCGAGACGGCGGCGGGGGATCACCATGAAGCGTGTGGGGATAACGCTGCTGGCCGCGCTTGCGGGCGTCCTGTCCGGCGGCGCGGGGGCTCTGGCCTGCGAGGGCGACAAATGCGCCAACGGGCTGGCTTACGAGGCATTCGGCGCAGCGCCTGGTAGTGGTGCGCGTCCCGTCCTCGCGGTCTTCGTTCACGGCGATGTCTCGGCCGGTGGCCCCGCCGACTACATGTACAACTACGCCCGACAATTTGCCGCTGGCCGCAAGGACGTAGTCGCCGTCGCGTTGCTGCGCCCCGGCTACTACGACCGCACGGGCCATCGCAGCGCGGGCTCCGACAATGGTCGCCGGGACACGTTCCACTCTGGCAACAACAGCGCCGTCGCCGGAGCGATCAGGGAGCTGAAGCAGCGCTACGGTGCTCGCAGCGTCGTCGCTCTCGGGCATTCGGGCGGTGCCGGGACGCTCGGCGTGGTGGCCGGCAACTCTCCCGGCCTGATCAACGGCCTCGTGCTGGTGTCCTGCCCTTGCGACGTTGCGGCCTGGAGCGCCAGCCGGGGCCGCCGCCCCGGAGCGGCGCAGTCCCCGGGCGACTACCTTTCCGGCATTCCCGGAGGAACGCCGATCGTCGCCGTGACCGGCCAATCCGACGACAATACCCGCCCGGAGCTCGCGGCCGACTACATCGCGAAGGCACAGGCGCGGGGCTTGCCCGCCAAGGTCCAGATCGTCGGGGGCGGTCACGGTTTCGGCGGCGCCCTGGCGGGGACATCAATGTCTGCGCTCGGGGCGATGGCCCGCTGATCCGCTGCGGGCGTCCCGCCGGACCGCTCGTCGGATGATCCGCGCCGACTTGGCGGCCGACCTCTCGCATTCCATATTGCGACCATGCCGCCGCGCACCCGCAAACCGCCCAAGCCTGACCGCGTCGTCCGTGACGAGGAGGTCGAGATCCTGCCGCCGCGTCGATCGCTGGCGCTCGACTGGGGTGTCGTGATGCCGACCGTCGCCTTCGGCATCGTCACCGGCTTCGTCGCCAGCCTCATCGTCGGCGGTGGCGGGCTGATCCGGCACGCCGTCGTCGGCGTGCTCGGCATGCTGGTCGGGCAGGGCATCGTGCGGCTGACCGGCTGGCGGCTGAATACCGGCTACGGCTTTCTCGACGATGCCGGCATGGCAGTGCTGGGCGCGATCCTCGTCATTCTACTGGCCCGTTTCATCGCCTGAGTGAGTCGGGACCGTTCAGCGAAGGTCGACTCTGATCCCGGCTCCGATGAAATTGGAGCCCGACTTCTGCGGGGCGATGAGGCCAAAAACACCCGAGCGGTGATGCAGCCGGGCGACGAAGGAGACACCTTTCAGCGATTCATGGGCGAACTCGGCCTCGAAGGCGAGGTAGTTCAGGAGGCGCGTGGGGCGCACGTCGATGGCTCCCTCGAAGCGCGGCCGCTCCGACGCGTAGGACAAGCCCTCGCCCACCGCGAAATTGACGCTCACGCCTCCCGCCAGCGGAATCTGCGGCGTTCGGAGCAGGAACGCCAGCGTTCCCTCCCAATGGCTCTGACCGCCGAAATGCCGCAGGATCTGCCCTTCCAGCTCCAGCCGGTTTCCGTGGAAGGCAATGTCCGTGAAGGGCAGGGGAATGGTAAAGGACGGGACGATCACCCGCGACAGGCCGACGCCGGCGAAGTTAGTGTCCGAGAAGTCGAGATTGCCGGTGAAGGCGCGCGTCGGCACGTCCAGGAGATCGGTGTTCATCCAACGGCTGACGTAGCCGCTCGCATGCCAGCGGCGCTCGCTCTCCTGAGCAGCGGCGGGATCGCATAGGAGAGCGGCTGCGAGAAGCCACGGCTGGAACAGCGTTCGCGGCGGGAAGACCGGAATCTCCGGCCACAGGCGGTATCGGGGGGAGAGCATCGTCCGGCATGCCTTTCCCCGCTGCTGCCAGCGGATAGAATCCGGAAAGGGAACTGTCAAAACAAGCATTCGTCAACAAGGGCTGGCGCGGAGCCATCGCGAGGTGTGCGGGATGGCCGGTTGCGGGAGCGCGCTTTGGGGATTAGCTAGGGAGGAGCCGGCAATGCCGGCTCCTGCTTTTGAAAGCCCGGACCTCGATATGGCGCTTGTTCTCGACCTGCTGAACCGCGATCCGCGGCCCAACGCCGGCAATCCGAAGGCGCAACCGGCCCAGCCTGCAGGCGAGGTGCGCCATCCGGAGAAGCAGAAGCGCCCGGAGAACCCCGTCCTGCGCAAGCCGGACTGGATTCGCGTCAAGGCGCCGGGCTCGCCCAAATGGGCCGAGACCAAGGCGATCGTGAAAGCCGAGAAGCTGGTCACGGTCTGCGAGGAGGCCGGCTGCCCCAATATCGGCGAGTGCTGGGAGAAGAAGCACGCCACCTTCATGATCATGGGCGACACCTGCACGCGGGCCTGCGCCTTCTGCAACGTGAAGACCGGCGTGCCGCAGGCTCTCGACGCCGAGGAGCCCCGCAAGATCGCCGAGGCCGTCACCAAGCTTGGGCTGGAACATGTCGTCATCACCTCGGTCGACCGCGACGATTTGAAGGACGGCGGCGCGCAGCATTTCGCCGAGGTCATCGCCGCGATCCGCAAGATGTCGCCAAGCACCACCATCGAGATCCTGACGCCGGACTTCCTGCGCAAGCCGGGCGCGCTCGAGGTGGTCGTCGCGGCCAAGCCCGACGTGTTCAACCACAATATGGAGACGGTGCCGGGCAAGTACCTGAAGGTGCGTCCCGGTGCGCGCTATTTCCACTCGCTGCGCCTGCTGCAGCGGGTGAAGGAGCTCGATCCGACCATCTTCACCAAATCCGGCATCATGGTCGGCCTCGGCGAGGAGCGGAACGAGGTTCTGCAGCTGATGGATGACCTGCGCTCCGCCGAGGTCGACTTCATGACCATCGGCCAGTACCTCGCGCCGTCGCGCAAGCACCATGCCGTGATCCGCTTCGTCACGCCCGACGAGTTCAAGAGCTTCGAGACCATCGCCTATGCCAAAGGCTTCCTGATGGTGTCCTCGACGCCGCTGACCCGCTCCTCGCACCATGCCGGCGAGGATTTCGCACGGCTGCGCGCGAACCGGGCGGCGCGGCTGGGCCAGTAACGGCAGCGCTACCCATGCCAAAGTTCCACAGCACCCGCCGGGTGAAGCACTCGCCCGAGCAGATGTTCGCGCTCGTCGCCGATGTCGAGAAATATCCGCAGTTCCTGCCGCTCTGCGAGGGGCTGACGGTGCGCCGGCGCACCCCGCGGGAAGGCGGCGGCGAGGTGCTGCTGGCCGACATGACCGTCGGCTACAAGGCGATCCACGAGACCTTCACCAGCCGCGTCACGCTCGATCCGGCGAACCTCAAGATTCTCGTCGAGTATGTCGACGGGCCGTTTCGCCATCTGGAGAACCGCTGGGCCTTCAAGCCGCTCGAGACGGGCTGCGAGATCGGTTTCTTCATCACCTACGAATTCGCCAGCCGCATGCTCGGCTTGCTGATGGGCGCAATGTTCGACAAGGCCTTCCACAAGTTCTCGGAAGCCTTCGCGCGCCGGGCCGATCTGGTTTACGGGCGCGGCACAGCGCCGGCACTGGGCGCCTGAACCGTCATTGCGAGGAGCGAAGCGACGAAGCAATCCAGGGGCCGCGGGGCTGGACGGTTCGACCCAGTCCCCCTGGATTGCTTCGCTTCGCTCGCAATGACGTTCGATGCGACTGGAACGGGATCACGGCCCGGCCAGGACCGATTCGCGCAACAGGTCGAGCGCTTCGAGCACGCTGAGGCGGCGGATTTCGTCGCGTGACAATTCACCGAAGCGCCGCTCGCGATGCCGCGTGCCCGACGGGCCTGCGCACGCGAAATGCACCAATCCAACGGGCTTCTCGATGCTTCCGCCGCCCGGACCGGCGACGCCGGTGATCGCGACGGCGAAGCTGGCGTCCAGGCGCTTGCGCCCGCCTTCCGCCATCGCGCGCGCGACCGGCTCGCTCACCGCGCCATGCTTTTCGAGCAGAGCGACGGGAACACCGGCGAGCGCGACCTTGGCTTCGTTCGCGTAGGTGACAAGTCCGCCTTGCACCATGGTGGAGGAGCCGGCGATAGCCGTGAGCGCACCGCAGACCAGGCCACCCGTGCAGGATTCGACCGTCGCGACCGTGAAGCCGCGCTCCAAACTCATGTTGAGCAGTTCGGCGGCAAGCGAGCGAATGTCGAGGTCGAACATGGCTAATCCTCCTCGGGCAACCGAATCGTCGCCGTTCCCAGCGCCGCAAGCCCCTCGCGCCGGCCCGTGAAGCCCATGCGCTCGGAGGTCGTCGCCTTGATCGCGACCTTCTCGACGGGGATGCCGGCGGCGGCGGCGATCGCGGTGCGGATGGCCTCGCGATGCGGCCCGACCTTCGGCGCCTCACAGACGATCGTCAGATCGAGATGGTCGATGCGTCCGCCGCGCAGGCGCACCCGTTCGGCGGCGAAGGCCAGGAATTGCGTCGAAGCCGCGCCGCGCCATTGCGGGTCGCTCGGCGGAAAATGCGTACCGATATCGCCGTCGGCCAGCGCGCCGAGCAGAGCATCCGTCAGGGCATGGAGCGCCACGTCGCCATCCGAATGGGCGACGACGCCGCGGTCATGGGCGATCCTGACGCCACCGAGCCAGACATGGTCACCCGGACCGAAGGCATGGACGTCATAGCCGGTGCCGACCCGTGTCACGAGCGTATGGCCGGCGCGCGCATCCGTGCGGCGGAAATCCTCGGCATGGGTCAGCTTGATGTTGGCGAGTTCACCCCTGAAGGTCGCGACGGGGTGGCCGGCCCATTCCATCAAGGCCGCATCATCGGTGAAGCCGTGCAGCGAGGCCACTTCGGCGGTCTCATGCGCCGCCAGGAGCGGTTTGAAGCGGAAAGCCTGCGGAGTCTGCACGGTGACGAGCTGGTCGCGCGGCGGGGTCTCCGCGACATGGCCACCGGCGTCGATGCGCTTGACCGTGTCCGTGACCGGCAGGGCGGGGATGGCCGCCAAACCGGTTTCGCCGAGCGCGTCGATCGCCGCGCCGATCAGCGCCTGCGAGACGAAGGGGCGGGCGGCATCGTGGACCAAAACGATACCGTCAAAGCTTTCACGCGCCAGCGCGAGCAATCCGCGTCGCACCGAATCCTGGCGGGTCGCGCCGCCCTGGATCGGCGCCGCAAGCCGGTCATCGTCGATCCCGGCGACAGCGTTGGCGTAGCGGGTTTCGTCGCCCTCGCCGATGACGACCACCACGCGGCCGATCGCGGGTTCGGCCAGAAAAGGCGTGAGCGCGCGAGCGAGGACCGGGACACCGTCGACGAGCCGATACTGCTTCGGTTCGCCTGCACCCGCACGCAGCCCACGCCCGGCAGCGACGAGCAGGGCCGCCACCGGAGCGCGGCTATCGGCACGGCCAGAAGCGGAGAAGGGTTCTGCAGAATGGCTGTTCATGCGGCAGCCATAGCCAATTCCGGCGGCGGGGGGCAGGGGGTCCATCTCTGCTGCAATGCAGCATCAACCTCTAAGCGCTTGCGCTCCTGCAGCATTGTCCAATAAATATGCATATTGGAAGTTGCCTCAAAAGCAGGCTGAACCGTTTGAACATCGCAGGAATACAGATCGAATCCCGCGCCTTTCTGGCGCCGATGTCCGGCGTGACCGATATCGTCATGCGGCGGCTGGCCGCGCGCCGCCATGCCGGGATCGTCGTCTCGGAAATGGTGGCCTCGGACGAGTTTGTCCGAGGTAGCGAGGAAGCGCGCATCCGCGCTGAAGGCGAGGGTGTCTCGCCCCATGTCGTCCAGCTCGCCGGCTGCGACCCTTACTGGATGGGCGAAGCCGCCCGGCTGGCCGAGTCCAACGGTGCGGCGATCGTCGACATCAATATGGGCTGCCCCGCGAAGAAGGTGACCGGTGGCTGGGCCGGCTCTGCGCTGATGCGCGACCTCGATCACGCCGTGGCGCTGGTCGAGGCGGCCGTCGCCGCCGTCAGAGTGCCCGTGACGGTCAAGATGCGATTGGGTTGGGACGATGCCTCCCGCAACGCCCCCGAGCTCGCGCGCCGCGCTGTCGCCGCAGGCGCGCGGATGATCACCGTCCACGGTCGCACCCGCCAGCAATTCTACAAGGGCAAGGCGGATTGGCGTGCCATCGCCACCGTGCGGGCTGCCGGCGATTTTCCACTGGTGGCAAACGGCGACATTCACGATGTGGCCGATGCCGAAGCGTGCCTCACCCAGTCGGGAGCTGACTTCGTGATGGTAGGCCGCGCTGCCCTTGGGCGCCCCTGGCTGGTCGGCGAGATCGGCGCCGCGCTCGACGGTCGCAAGCTCGCTCCCCTGACCCTGGTCGAAAAGCTCAACGTCGCGCGGGAGCACTATGAAGGCCTGCTGAGCTTGATGGGAACGGCGCATGGCGTGCGCCACGCCCGCAAGCACCTTGCCGCCTATGCTGACGAGGCCGTGGCGGAGGGCTGTGAGCCGAATCCCGAGCTGCGACGCGCCCTGCTCACTTCGGAAGATCCTCGCCAGGTCCTGGCGGCGCTTGCGGGGCTGTTTTCGACGGAACAAAGCCGCGAAACGGCTTGAGATGGAAAGGAAGGGCCGATGACGGCGATATTTGCCGACAAGGGGCTCGCGAGCGGGCGGACCTATTTGCTCGACGCTATCGAGGTTCAGACCTTGAACGTCCTGCCAATGCCGGTCCTGGTCATCGGCGAGGGCCACATGGTCATCTACGCGAATACGGCGGCGGAGGATTTCTTCCAGTCGAGCGCCGCCGTGCTCAAGCGCCAGCGCATCGACGATCTCGTCGCCTTTGGCTCGCCGGTTCTTGGGCTGATCGAGGATGTGCAGCGCCGTGGCGCGAGCGTCAGCGAATACCGTCTCGACTTCGGCTCGCCGCGCCTCGGCAGTGATCGCACCGTCGATGTTTTTGCCTCTCCCTTGCCCAGCCAAGGCGATGCCGTCGTCCTGATGCTGCAAGAACGGACAATTGCTGAAAAAATGGACAGGCAATTGACGCATCGAGGGGCAGCTCGTTCGATCACCGCACTCGGCGCCATGCTCGCCCATGAGATCAAGAACCCGCTTTCGGGCATCCGTGGGGCGGCCCAGTTGCTCGAAGGCTCGATCTCGGATTCGGATCGAATGCTGACCCAGCTCATCTGCGACGAGACCGATCGCATCGTGAAGCTCGTCGAGCGTGTCGAGCTCTTCGGTGACGAGCGGCCGAGCGAGCGCGACGCCGTCAATGTCCATGACGTCCTCGACCATGTGAAGCGCCTGGCGCAGTCGGGCTTCGCCCGCCACATCCGCTTCTCCGAAGCCTACGATCCGTCGCTGCCGCCCGTGGCCGGCAATCGCGACCAGCTCGTCCAGGTCTTGCTGAATCTGGTCAAGAATGCCGCCGAAGCCATTGGCGAAGATGCGATGGACGGCGAGATCACGCTGACGACGGCCTATCGCCCCGGTATCCGCATGCAGGTTCCGGGGTCTTCCGAACGGATCGCGCTGCCGCTCGAAATCGTCATCCGCGACAATGGCCCGGGCGTGCCGCCCGACCTCGTCCAGCACCTCTTCGATCCCTTCGTCACCACCAAGGCGCAGGGAAGTGGCCTTGGACTTGCACTCGTCGCCAAGGTGATCGGCGATCACGGCGGAATCGTCGAATGCGAGTCCGTTCCCCGCCGGACGCAATTCAGGATCCTTCTGCCGCTGCACCAGCTCGGTCAGGGCAGTCAACGCAAGGCCTAATCGAACACATGCCGACCGGTCACATCCTCGTCGCCGACGACGACGCCGCGATCCGCACCGTCCTCAATCAGGCGCTCGCCAGAGCCGGCTACGAAGTCCGCACCACCGGCCAGGCCGCGACGTTGTGGACCTGGGCTGCCCAGGGCCTGGGCGATCTGATCATCACCGACGTCGTGATGCCGGACGGCAACGCCTTCGACCTGCTGCCGCGCATCAAGCGGGTGCGCCCCGAGCTGCCGATCATCGTGATGAGCGCGCAGAACACCTTCATGACGGCGATCAAGGCGTCCGAGCGCGGCGCCTATGAATATCTGCCGAAGCCCTTCGACCTGAAGGAGCTCGTCGCCATCGTCGGCCGCGCCATGTCGCGTCCCCGTGGCGAAACCGCGCGCAGCCACGCGGCCGAACCCGAGGACATCCCGCTGATCGGCCGCTCGCCGGCGATGCAGGACGTCTACCGCGCGCTCGCCCGCCTGATGCCGATCGATC
The DNA here is from genome assembly GCF_008253865.1 of Bosea sp. F3-2. Classification (NCBI taxonomy): domain Bacteria; kingdom Pseudomonadati; phylum Pseudomonadota; class Alphaproteobacteria; order Hyphomicrobiales; family Alloboseaceae; genus Allobosea; species Allobosea sp. F3-2. The sequence goes on along the minus strand of NZ_CP042331.1, from coordinate 652,603 downwards.
TGACCGTGATGATCAACGGCGAGTCGGGCACCGGCAAGGAGCTGGTGGCGCGGGCGCTGCATGATTACGGCAAGCGCAAGAACGGCCCTTTCGTCGCGATCAATATGGCGGCGATCCCGAAGGACCTGATCGAATCCGAGCTGTTCGGTCATGAGAAGGGCGCTTTCACCGGGGCGCTGACCCGCTCCTCCGGCCGCTTCGAGCAGGCGGAAGGCGGCACGCTCTTCCTCGACGAGATCGGCGACATGCCGATGGAGGCGCAGACCCGCCTCCTGCGCGTGCTTCAGCAAGGCGAGTACACGACCGTCGGCGGGCGCACGCCGATCAAGACCAATGTCCGCATCATCGCGGCGACCAACAAGGATCTGCGGATCTCGATCGCGCAGGGCCTCTTCCGCGAGGATCTGTTCTTCCGGCTCAACGTCGTGCCGATCCGCCTGCCGCCGCTGCGCGAGCGCGTTGAGGACATCCCGGATCTCGTCCGCCACTTCTTCTCGCTGGTCGAGAAGGAAGGCCTGCCGCGCAAGCAGGTCGATTCGGAAGCGATGGACGTGATGCGGCGCTATCGCTGGCCCGGCAATGTCCGCGAGCTGGAGAATCTGGTCCGCCGCCTGGCCGCGCTTTATCCACAGGAGACGATCACCGCCCCGATCGTCGAGGCCGAATTGCAGCCGGCAGCAGCCGGGCCGGGGTATTCCAGCAGCCCGGCCACTCCCGAGCGTGCCGAGACCCTGTCCGGCTCGGTCGAGCGCCATCTCAGCCAGTATTTCGGCGGATTCGGCGACAACATCCCGCCGCCTGGCCTCTATCACCGCATCCTGCGCGAGATCGAACCGCCGCTGATCGCCGCCGCACTCGCCGCCACGCGCGGTAACCAGATCCGTGCTGCCGAACTGCTCGGCCTCAACCGCAACACGCTGCGCAAGAAGATCCGCGAGCTCGACATGCAGGTTGTTCGCTCGCCGCGGTGAGCGCCGAGCCCGCCTTGTCCATGTCATATTTTGACAACACCGTTGCGGCGGCGCATCAGTTGCGCCCGTAGGTATCGCCAGTGCTTCGGCGACGCCGCATCGGAGTTTTCAGAACACGTGTCCGCTTCCGCAACTGAAGCCAGAATGATGCCGCGCGGCGAGGAGAAATCCCGCCGCGTTTCCGGCTGGATCGGCGGGATCATCGTCTTTCTGGCGCTGGTCTCGGCGCTGCTCACCTTCCTCGTCCTGTCGGGCGCGACGCCGATCGCCCCGGTGCATGAGGTCGTGGTCGGTGTCTTCGTTCTCAACGCGCTCCTGATTCTGGCTCTCCTCGTCGTCGTCGCGATCGAGGCAGCCGTGGTGATTCGCGCCCGCAAGGCGGGGGCCGCAGCCGCAGGGCTGCATGTGCGGATCGTCGGTCTCTTCAGTATCGTCGCAGCCCTGCCGGCCGTTCTCGTCGCGGTCATCGCAACCATCACCATCGAACGTGGCCTCGAGCCCTGGTTCTCGGACCGGATGCGGGATGCGATCTTCAAGTCGGTGGAGGTCGCGGATGCCTATGCCGCCAGCCAATGCCGCTCGCTGGGCCGCGAGATCCGTGTGCTCGCCGATGATTTGACGCGCGCCAAGCCCGCCTATGACGCCGACCGCAAATGGTTCGAGAACTTTCTGACGACGCGCGCAACGGCGCTCGGCGTCCCGATAGCTGCGATCATGCAACCGCCGGACAAGGTCCTGGTGCGCGCCAACATCGACGTGCTGAAGGACGCCCCCAAGCCGGATCAGGCCGCATTCGACGACGCCCAATCGGCGCCTGAGCCGATCTGCGTCATCCCGCGCGCGGGCAGGATCTTCGGTGCGGTGATGAAGTTGCCGGCCTATGACAACAGCTTCCTGCACATCGCGCGGGAGGTCGACCCGCTGGCCGTGGAATTCCCGGCGGTGGCTCGCGGTGCGGCTGTCGAATACCTGTCGATCGACGCCCGTCGCAAAGGGGTCCAGATCGCCTTCGCCTCGATGTACGGCCTGATCGCGCTGATCCTGCTGCTCTCTGCGATCTGGCTTGGCCTCAGCTTCGCCAACGGTCTGGTCGCTCCGATCAGGCGGATGATTCATGCGACCGATCAGGTCTCCAGCGGCAACTTCTACGTCCAGGTGCCGATCCGACGAGCGGAAGGCGATCTTGCCCATCTCGGCGAGACCTTCAACAAGATGACGGCGGAGCTGCGCCGTCAGCGCGACAGCCTGGTGACGGCGAGCGAGGTCATCGACCGGCGCCGCCGCTTCACCGAGGCCGTCCTTTCGGGCGTCTCTTCTGGCGTGCTGAGCCTCGACGGCGACGGCCACATCACGACGATCAATCGCTCGGCCGAAGCGCTCCTCGGCACGGGCGGCCGCCTGCTCGGCAAGCCGATCGCCGAGATCGCTCCCGAGGTCGCGGGCTTGGTCGCCGAGGCGCTGCAGGGCCGGCAACGGCAGGTTTCGGGGCAGGCGACGCTGACGCGCGCCGGACAGGACCGCATGGTCAATATCCGCGCCGCACGCGAGGGCGAGGGGCTCAGCGCCGGCCTCGTCGTGACGCTCGACGACATCACCGACCTGGTCTCCGCCCAGCGCACCGCCGCCTGGGCCGACGTCGCCCGGCGCATCGCACACGAGATCAAGAACCCGCTGACGCCGATCCAGCTCTCGGCCGAGCGCATCAAGCGCCGTTTCGGCCGCGTCATCACCGAAGGCAAGGAGGTCTTCGACCAGTGCACCGACACGATCGTGCGCCAGGTCGAGGATATCCGGCGCATGGTCGACGAGTTCTCCTCCTTCGCCCGCATGCCGAAGCCTTCGCTGGCGCGCGAGGATATCGTCGAGACGGTGCGCCAGATCGTCTTCCTCTGGCGGGTCGGCAATCCGGAGACGACGATCGAGGAGAGCCTCCCGGCGGAGGCCGTCCCGGCCCGTTTCGACCGTCGCCTGATTTCCCAGGCCCTGACCAATGTCATCAAGAACGCGACGGAAGCGATCGAGGCGGTTCCGGCCGACGAGCGCGGTCCGGGCCGCATCGATGTCCGCCTGGAACGGCGCGACGATGGGCGGGTGGTCATCGAGGTCATCGACAACGGCAAGGGGCTGCCGGCCGACCAGCGCCAGAAGCTGCTGGAGCCCTATATGACCACGCGCGAGGGCGGGACCGGTCTCGGCCTCGCCATCGTCGGCAAGATCCTGGAGGACCATGGCGGCGGCATCGAATTGCTCGACCGCCCGGACGCCTCCAGCGGAGCGAGGGGCGCCCGTATCCGCCTCTGGTTCCCCGAAACCGGCCCGTCCGAGGCCAATGGCGGCGATGACGCCGCCCAGCCGGGTTCCGGCCCGGTCACTCACGATTCGCAGAATGGGATAGGTTGATGAGCGCTGACATCCTGGTGGTGGACGACGAAGTCGATATCCGCGATCTGGTCGCCGGCCTTCTCGAGGACGAAGGCTATCGGACCCGCAAGGCGGGCTCCGCCGACGAGGCGCTGGCCGCGATCGCGGCGCGGCGGCCGAACCTGGTCTTCCTCGACATCTGGCTGCAGGGCAGCCGCCTCGACGGCCTTCAGGTCCTTGAGCTGATCAAGGAAGGCCACCCGGATCTTGCCGTGGTGATGATCTCCGGCCACGGCAACATCGAGACGGCTGTCTCCGCCATCAAGAGCGGCGCCTATGACTTCATCGAGAAGCCGTTCAAGGCAGACCGGCTCGTCCTCGTCGCCGAGCGGGCGCTGGAAGCGTCGCGGCTGCGCCGCGAGGTCCGCGAGCTCAAGACCCGCTCGGTCCAGGCCAACCGCATCGTCGGCCGCACGACGGTCGTCAACCAGCTGCGTCAGACCATCGAGCGCGTCGCGCCAACCAATGCCCGTGTCCTCATCACCGGCGAACCGGGCTGCGGCAAGGAGCTGGCGGCGCGCACGCTGCATGAGGCGTCCACGCGCTCGCACGGCCCCTTCGTGGTCATCAATGCGGCGACGATCACGCCCGAGACGATGGAGGAGGAACTCTTCGGCGTCGAGGGCGGCGACGGTCGCTCGCGCCGCATCGGCGCGCTCGAGGAGGCGCATGGCGGCTCGCTCTATATCGACGAGATCGGCGACATGCCGCGCGAGACGCAGAACCGCATCCTGCGCGTGCTGGTCGACCAGAACTTCCAGCGTGTCGGCGGCGCGACGCGGGTCCATGTCGACGTCCGCATCATCTCCTCGTCAAGCCGCGACCTCGCGCAGCTGATCGCCGACGGGCATTTCCGCGAGGACCTCTATCACCGCCTCAGCGTCGTGCCGATCCGCGTGCCGGCGCTCTCCGAGCGGCGCGAGGACGTGCCGGAGCTGATCGAGTTCTTCATGGAGCAGATCTCGATCGCGAGCGGCCTGCCCAGGCGCCGGATCGGCTCGGACGCGATGGCCGTGCTGCAGTCGCATGAATGGCCGGGCAACGTTCGCGAACTGCGCAACAATGTCGAGCGGCTGATGATCCTGACCAAGGGCGATCCGACCTCGGAGGTGACGGTGGAGATGCTGCCGGCCGAGGTCGGCGCGATGGTGCCGACGACGCCGTCAGGCTCCGGCGGCGAGCGGCTGATGAGCCTGCCGCTGCGCGACGCCCGCGAGATCTTCGAGCGCGAGTACCTCATCGCCCAGATCGCGCGCTTCTCGGGCAACATCTCGCGCACGGCGGAGTTCATCGGCATGGAGCGCTCGGCGCTGCACCGGAAGCTCAAATCGCTCGGCGTCGGCTAGAGCATTTTCGAGCGAAGTGGATACCGGTTCGCGTGAAGAAAATGCGATCAAACAATGAGATGGGGTATTTCCGCGATCCAGAGAAACGCGGAAATGCTCTAGCCTTTCGTCGGACGCATCTGCACGCCACGCAGACGCACCTGCGAAAAAACGCGGCATTGCTGCACTTGCGTTGAAAGCAAACTCGACGATCTAATGGAACGTCGGTGTTCCGAGGCTGGCGGAATGCGCCGCCGGCCCGAACGGAACGAACTGGATCGCGGGCGTAAACCGATCGACGATCCCAACAACAGGGACTACCCATGGCCGCAGAGCGGGCTCAGAACCTCCAGGACACCTTCCTCAATCACGTTCGCAAGCAGAAAATTCCGCTGACGATTTTCCTGGTCAACGGCGTGAAGTTGCAGGGCGTCGTCACCTGGTTCGACAATTTCTGCGTGCTGCTGCGCCGTGACGGCCACTCGCAGCTCGTCTACAAGCATGCGATCTCGACCATCATGCCCGGCCACCCGGTGCAGCTGTTCGAGCCCGAGGACACGGACAAGAACTGACTTGGCGGCAAGCCGCGATAGCGACAAGGAACGGGCGGCGGTCAAGCCGCTCGACGAGATCGAACGCGACATCGCGGCGAATACGCGCGCCTTCGTCGTGGGCCCCTATCTGCAGAGGCGTGGCGTCGCTGTCGACGCCAACCAGCGCTCCTTCGCGGCGCGACTCGACGAGGCCGTAGGTCTCGCGGCCGCGATCGACCTGACCGTGGTGGAGCCGGTTCAGGTGCTGCTCACGGCGCTGCGCCCCGCGACCTATCTCGGCAAGGGCAAGGTCGACGAGCTGGCTGGGCGCATCAACGCCGAGGAGATCGGCCTTGTTGTGATGGATTGTGCCCTGTCGCCGGTCCAGCAGCGCAACCTCGAGAAGGCTTTCGGCTGCAAGGTCATCGACCGCACCGGCCTGATCCTCGAAATCTTCGGCCGGCGGGCGCGCACCAAGGAAGGCGCGCTCCAGGTCGAGCTCGCGCATCTGAACTACCAGAAGAGCCGGCTGGTGCGGTCCTGGACCCACCTCGAACGCCAGCGCGGCGGCTTCGGCTTCCTCGGTGGTCCCGGTGAGACGCAGATCGAGGCCGATCGGCGCATCATCCAGGAGCGCATGACCAAGATCGAGCGCGATCTGGAGAGCGTGAAGCGCACCCGCTCGCTGCACCGTGCGAGCCGGAAACGCGTGCCTTATCCGATCGTTGCCCTCGTCGGCTACACCAACGCCGGAAAGTCGACACTCTTTAACCGGCTGACCTCGGCCGAGGTGCTGGCGCAGGACATGCTCTTCGCCACGCTCGATCCGACGGCGCGCGCGATCAAGCTGCCGCATGGCGCCCGGATCATGCTCTCCGACACGGTCGGATTCATCTCCGACCTGCCGACGCAGCTCGTCGCCGCCTTCCGTGCCACGCTGGAGGATGCGATCGAAGCTGACGTCCTGCTGCATGTCCGCGACGTCTCGCATGAGGACACGCAGGCACAGGCTGCCGACGTGCAGGCGATCCTGCGCGATCTCGGCATCAACCCTGATGACGGCCAGCGCGTGATCGAGGTCTGGAACAAGGCCGATCTGCTCGTTTCCGCCGAGCGCGAGCGCCAGCTCGGTATCGCCTCGCTGCGGCCGGCCGAAACCCGGCCGGTCCTCGTCTCGGCGCTGACCGGCGAGGGAATCGACCGACTGACGAGGGCGATCGAGGCCAGGATCGCGCTGAGCCGGCCGGTCTATCGGCTGGATCTTGCTCCGGGTGATGGCAAGTCACTGGCCTGGCTGCACGCGAATGGCGAGATCCTGGAGCGCGAGGACGCCGAGGATGGCGGGCTGAAGCTCATCGTCCGCTTGCCGCCAGAGCGGGAAGGGGCGTTCACGGCACGGTTTCCCGAGGCCGAGCGGCAGAGGTAGGCCAAAGCCGTCATTGCGAGGTGAAGCGACGAAGCAATCCAGGGGGACCGGGTGAAACGTTCAACCCAGTCCCCCTGGATTGCTTCGCTGCGCTCGCAATGACGGTTCAGCCGACCGCCTTCTCGGCCTTCTTCACCGCCTGCCAGAGTGCCTCGAGTTCATCGAGTGTCGCATCCTTGGCTCTACGCCCCTGGGTTTCGAGCTGCTCTTCGATCCCCTTGAAGCGCCGCTCGAATTTCGCGTTTGCAGCGTTGAGGCAGCCTTCCGGATCGGCGCCGACATGGCGGGCGAGATTGGCGATGACGAAGAGCAGGTCGCCGATCTCCTCCTGGATTGCGGCCTTGTCGCCATCAGCGAGCGCTTCGTCGATCTCCTCAGTCTCCTCGCGGATCTTGTCGAGCACGAGCCGCGCATCGTTCCAGTCGAATCCGACGGTCGAGGCGCGGGCCTGCAGCTTCCAGGCGCGGGTGAGGGCGGGCAGGCTGTGCGGAACGCCGGCGAGGACGCTTCTGTCCTCCTGCAGCGGCGGCAGGCCGGCCGCTTCGCGCGCCGCTGCCTTGGCGGACTTCTCCTCGGCCTTGATCCGGTGCCAGAGCACCTTCACCTCCGCCGGCGAGAGATCGCGCGCCTCGCCGAAGACATGCGGATGCCGGCGGATCAGCTTACTGGTGATGGCTTCCACGACATCCGGGAAGGCGAAGGAGCCTTCCTCCTCGGCCATGCGCGCATGGAAGACGACCTGCAGCAGCAGGTCGCCGAGCTCGTCCTTGAGATCGAGCTTGTCGCCGCGCGCGATCGCATCGGCGACCTCATAGGCCTCCTCCACAGTATAGGGCGCGACCGACGCGAAATCCTGCTCCAGATCCCAGGGGCAGCCGGTTTTGGGCGTGCGCAGCGCCGCCATGATCTCGATGAGCCGTTCGATGTCGCGAGAGGGCTTCAACGCTGCATGTCTCCGAGAATTGCGGTAAAGCATTGCGCGAAAAAGTGGGAACCGGTTTTTCGCTGAAGCAATGCTCCCAACTTTGAGAATTCTCCTCCCATGATTCAAGTCACCCCGTCCATCGCGATCGACGAGAGCGAGATCGAGGAGAGCTTCGTGCGCGCCTCGGGACCGGGCGGGCAGCACGTCAACAAGGTCTCGAGCGCGGTGCAGATCCGCTTCGATGTGCGCCGCTCGCCCTCGCTGCCGAACGATGTCGCCATTCGCCTGATGAAGCTTGCCGGCAGCCGGCTGACCCAGGACGGCGTCATCGTCATCGTCGCCCAGGCGCAGCGCAGCCAGAAGCGCAATCGCGAGGAGGCCGTCGAGCGCCTGCTGGAGCTGATCCGCGCCGCTGCCGTCCGTCCGACCGTTCGGCGCGCGACGAAGCCCACCAAGGCCTCGAAGGAGCGCAGGCTCGCCTCGAAGGAGCGCCGCTCCGGCGTCAAGGCTAGCCGGCAGAAGCCTCCCGCCGACTAGCATGTCCGACAGCGAACGCCAGTCAGGGCAGGGGGCTCGCCCTGCCCGCGCCCCGCGGCGCATCACCGCCGATTACCTCCAGCGTGCGGCGCTGCACTACCTCGAACGCTACTCTGCCCCGGCCGCTCAGCTGCGCCGGGTGCTGGCGCGCAAGATCACCATGAGCTGCCGGTATCATGGCGACGATCCCGCGCTCCATGCCGTCGCGCTGGATGAGGTGATCGCCCGCTGCCTGTCCAGCGGATTGATCGACGATCGCCGCTTCGCCGAGGCGAGGGCGGCGACGCTACGGCGCAAGGGGCAGTCGAGCCGCAGCGTTATGGTCAAGCTGACCGCCAAGGGGATCGCGCGCGATCTCGCCGGCGAATTCGCCAACACCCATGCTGACGACGAGGTTGCCGCCGCGCGCGTTGCCGCGAAGCGCCGCCGGCTCGGCCCCTGGCGCAGGCCGGACGAGCGGGCCGCCTGTCGGCAGAAGGACCTCGCCGCCTTGGCGCGGCTCGGCTTCGGCTACGCCACGGCACGCACAGTCATCGACGGTGACGCAGAGAGCGCTCCTTGAGCTGCAGGCTTGACTGGGACGCTTCCGACGCCGCGTCACTCCAGCTTGACCTGCGCTTCCTTGACCACCTTGCCCCAGCGCTCGACCTCCACTGTTACGAAGCGACCGAAGGCCTCGCCGCTCAGGCTCGGGATCGGGGAGCCGTTCTTCTTCCAGACCGAATCGATGGCCGGCGACTTCAGCGCTTTCTCGACCTCCGCCCGCATCCGCGCGACGATCTCAGGCGGCGTTCCCTTGGGAGCCCAGAGCGCATACCAGGTCGAGACCTCATAGCCGTCGAGGCCGGCCTCTCTGGCTGTCGGAACATCGGGCACGGCCTCGGAGCGCGTGGGCGCGGCGACGGCCAGCGCCCGCAAGGCGCCGCTCTGGATCTGGGCAGCCGAGGAACCTAGTCCGTCGAAGAGGATATCGACCTGCCCGGCGACGGTGTCCTGCAGGGCCGGGCCGGCGCCACGATAGGGCACATGGGTCAGCTTTGTCCCCGTCGACAGCTGGAACAGCTCGCCGGCAAGATGATGCGTGGTGCCGTTGCCGGCCGAGGCGTAGTTCAGCTTTTCCGGGTTCTTCTTCGCAAAGTCGATCAGCTCGGCCACGGTCTTCGCCTGAACCTTGCCGGGATGGACGACAATGACCTGTGGCGGTTGGGCGACGACGGCGATCGGAATGAAATCGGTCTCGATGTTGTAGTCGAGCTTGGGATAGAGCGCTGGCGCGATGGCGTGGTGCGCTGCCCCGACGAAGAAGGTGTATCCGTCAGGCTTCGCCTTTGACGCCGCGGAGGCCCCGACTGTCCCGCCGGCGCCGCCGCGATTTTCGATGATGATGCGCTGGCCGAGCTGCTGGTCGAGCTGTGCAGCAAGCGGCCGCGCAAAAGCGTCCGTACCACCGCCGGCGGGGAAGGGCACGATGAAGCTGATCGGCCGCGTGGGCCAGGCTTCCGCCCAGGCAGGAGCCTGCAAGGCCAGGACGGATGCGGCAGCAGTCGCCGCGATGAAATATCGCTTCGTGATCATCAGCTCTCTCCCAGAACAAGGCTCTTGCTGGCCTTCGCTGCGTATCCGACGATGCGGACCGTCCTTGGGATTAGGCCACCGGGCCAATCCGTTTGGCAAGCGCGGGCCAGAGCGGCTCTCGGTTCCACGATCTCGACTGTTGGCACAAAGCAGACATTGGCAAGCGAGGAATTATGAGCCGGCTCGATAGTTTTATTCGCCGCCTGGAGGCTCAGCGCAGTGTGCTGAACTGGGCAGCAGATTTCGCCGCGGACAAGGAGGGCTTGGTCCTGGAGCTGGGCCTCGGCAATGGCCGGACATACGACCATTTGCGCGAGAGATTGCCGGGTCGTGCGATCCATGTCTTCGAGCGCTCGCCCAGCCCGAACCCGCAATCGATGCCGCCGCAGCACCTCCTCATCATCGGGGAGATGGAACAGACATTGCCGGCCTTCGCCGCGCGCCATGGCGCCGAGGCGATTCTGATCCATGTCGATGTCACGACAGGCGTGCCCGCGCGCGACCGGTTTGCCTTCGCATGGCTGCCAGAACACGTCGCGGCGCTGGCGCGGCCCGGCGGGCTGATCGTCAGTGGCTGGCCGCTCGACGATCCAGCTTTCGAGGCCGTGCCGCTTCCGGCCGATGTGCCCGAGGAGCGCTACTTCGCCTACCGGCGCCGCGACGCCAGTTGAGTCGATACCGGAAGACTGCCGGCTTATCGCTACGATCGGTTCTATTGAAGCTCGATGTCGAAGCTTCGTTCGAGAACCACACCCCCATCATGGGACACCGTATACTTGGCCCGATAAGTGCCTCTATCCCACCCGGTTGCAGGCTTCCGGAGACCAGTGAAGATCAAGGTTTGCGCCTGATTTCGCTCAAGCGGCTGGGCTTCATGCCTGGTGATCACCTGACCAGACGGGCTGCTCACGACCACGGATTGGACGTCGCCAATCTTGAGGCCGATTCCGCGGGCATAGGCCACGAGCGCGGGAGCGTCGATGCCTGGCTGCTGTTCGGCATCTCCAGCCTCCAGCGTCGCCAATGTCACGGAGGCGGCGGCAAAGCCCGCATTCAAGACCCAGCGCGGCCTGTAGGCGAGCAGGGGAACCAGTGCGGGCTCCCAAAGCATGCGGCCGCCTCCGCATGAGCTCGGCGCGGCCTCGTGAGCGAAGGGATCTGCGATCTCGCCGCGATGCCGGACGATGAAATGAAGATGCGGATATTCGGTCAAGCCGGACAGGCCGATCCGCCCGATCGCCTGACGCGCTTCAACCCGCTCGCCGACCTCGACGCGCAGGCTGCCGCGAGCCATGTGGCAATACTGCGTCTGCCAGCCGTCGGAATGCTCGATCACGACGGCATTGCCGCATTCGACACCCTTCACCGTCGCAGCGCCGTTGCCGCGAACGGACACATCGGCAACGCCGTCGCGCCGTCGGACAACCCGGCCGGCCGCGGCGGCCAGAACCTCGACCCCAGCCTGCTGCGCGGCCATGGTCGGCAGGCGGAAATCTGTCCCGTTATGGCCATCATAGGACAGGGTGCCGCATTGATAGTCACGGGCCGAGGATGTGGGGTCCGCATCGACATAGTTTTGAATGAAGCAGCTGCGCCCGAGCTCACAGGCGACGGGCAAGGCGAAAACCGGCGCCTCTTCGGCAAGCGCTACTGTCGGGAAAGCAAGAACGATGGCGGCCCTGGCTACGCGAAGGCAACAACCACCGATCATGAAATCAAGCCTCCTCATGCCGAAATCGGTCCGGCTTCATGCATGAACTCGGAGGATGTATTTCGTCCGGGAAAATCTGGTCACGAACTCCCTCGACGAAGGGCGACAATGTCAAAATATAGAGCAGGAAAAACTCGATCTGCCGATTGATGCCCAGCTTGAGCATGATGCGCTTGATGTAGGTTCTGACTGTCGCCTCCGTCAGGTCCAGGGTCTGGCCGATCTTCCATGGCGGCTCGCCACCCAGGATGCGCATCACGATCCTTTCCTCGGCCCAGGGCAGGCCAAAGGCCGTCGCGATCCGCTTGGCCCCCGCCGCCGGGTCGATCTGCGGGATGACGACGAGCAGCCGGTCCATATGTCGCTCAACGGGTGCTGCGCCGATCCATGCGAACGCAAAGGCGCGGTGGTCGGTCGACAGGGGAATGATCGTGTTGGTCCAGCCTCGTCCGGAGCGGGATGCCATCGTGTCGCGCAGCGCGTGGCGCAAGAGGTTGTTGACGAGCGAGTTCGGGCCGGCGAGGGCGCCATGATCGAGGCGAACCGGGTTCTTCGCCAGAAGCATCTGCCGGCCGGCATCGTTGGTTTCGAGGACGCGTAGCTGATGGTCCACGGCGAATGCCGGAAAGGCCAGTTCCTGCAGGAGGGTATCCAAACTCAGGTTTTCGTGTCGACGTTGCGTGAAGCCCTGGGTCGTCGCCCAGATCACGCTTGCGGCGCGCGAGACGCAGACCATCTCCGTGGCCGAGAGAGCACGCGGCCGCCAGCCCGCTACGAAAACCAGATCGCTCCCGTCGCTGGCGGGCAGGCGTCCTGCCAGCGCGTGCCCGGCCTCGTCCCGCTCCCTGCCGAGCAATTCCATGACGAGCGTATCGGTCGAATCGACCGCGAACAGGCCGCTGCTCTGCCAATCCGGCCTGTGCACCAGACGCGTGATCACATCCGCCGCTGGCTGCACATCGCTGTCGAAGCCGACACGAACAGCGGCCACGGCGAATCCGCTCGGCCGGGAAAGCGTCAGGACAAAGCATCGCTTGCATTCGAGCAGCCCGAGCATCGCCCGTCCGAAGGCTTCGAGAGCGAGTAGCGTCGCGGCTCTCCCCGGCTGCGCCGGCATGATGGAATCGTCCCGCAACATCGAGGCCTCCTCTGTCGCATTGATCCCCCGCCGTTTTGTTCAACTCTCCTTGAAGGCGCGCTGCATGCGCAGCATCAATGGCTGCAGCAGGTATTCCGCGAAAGTCCTCCGACCAGTCTCTATGAAGATCTCGACCGGCATTCCCGGCTGAAGCGAAGCGAAATAGGGAGTGAGCTCCGGCGTCTGCACGAGGTCAACCTCGGCCTTGTAGAACGACTTGCCGGATCTCGGGTCGATAAGCGCGTCAGCCGTGACCATGGTGACGGCCCCGGTGAGCATGGGCGAGCGTCTGGAATTGAACGCGAGAATCCGCACGCGAGCCGGTTGCCCGACCCTGACCTCGTTCCGATCGCTCGGCTTGACCTCACCCTCGACGATCAAACGGTCCTGCATCGGAACGATGTCGAGCAGGGTTTCGCGCGGGTTGAGTACCGCGTTCAAGCTCCGCGTGTTGAGGCCAACGACGATCCCCGCTTCAGGGGCCCGAATCTCGCTCCGGAGGAGCATGTCGCGCGCCGCCGCTATTCGGTGCCGCGCGTCGGCGATCCGTTCACGAGCGGCGTGACTCTGCTTGGCGATATCCTCGAGCCAGGCGTAGACGGTTTGTCGACGCCTATCCTCCAGCTCGGCGATCTTGCCTCTCGATTGGGCCACCGACGATGCATTCGTCGCGATCTGGGCTTCAACGTCGGCTTCGGCTCGCTTGAGAGCAAGGACTTTCGGTCTTCGAGCCAGCCCCTTCGCCAGGAGATAGTCTGAATCCTTGATTTCCTCCCGGAGGTAGGCGAGTTGCCGTCCCAGGCCGCCAGAACTGCTCTGGAGCCCTCGGATCGCCTCCTCGAGCTGCAATATCTGCTGATCGATGAGCTTGCGTTCCCCTTGGAGCGAAGTGGCCCTTGCCGCGAATTCGGAAAGCTGGGTCGCCATGGCCGACCGCGCCTCCCTGCTTGTTGTGTTGGTCTGAAGTTCGTCGGGGAAGGAAACCTCGGCAGCACCAGCCTGTTCCGCCTCCAGGCGAGCCACCATAGCAAGATCCGCGAAAAGCTTCGTTTCGAGGACGCCGAGATTGGCTTCGATCTGCGTCGTGTCGAGCCGGGCGAGGAGCTGACCGCGCTCCGCCTGCTCGCCTTCGCGGACAAGGATGGTCTTGACGATCCCTCCTTCGAGGTGCTGCACCGCGCGATGCTGTGACAATACCTTGACCACGCCAGGCGCGATGACCGCGCTCGCGAGCGGCACGGTTGCAGCCCAGATGCCGAAGATGCCGAAGAGAAGGATCGCCAGCACGGCCCCCCACCGGACAAGGGAGGCGGTGTCTGAGCGAGGATACTCCGGGACCTCCTCCGGGCCGGCGCTGACGGCCCGCATCAGCGGCATGAGCCGGCCGTCCTGCACGACGCTCAGCCCGCGCGACAGAGAGGGAAGGCCGACGACAGGCATCAACGCCTCCCATCAATGATGTCGGCCCTGGCCTTCGGGACAGGACGCGAATGCCGCATCGGCGTGGCGCCGGCCATGGTCTGCGGCAGCACTTCGCAGGGAGGACCAAAGGCAACCTGGACGCCATCCCGCAGGAACAGGATCAGATCCGCCACAGTGAAGAGTCGCGGTCGATGCGTGACGATGACGAGTGTCGCTCCCCGCGCCTTTGCGTCCCTGATGGCGGCGCACAAGGCCTCCTCGCCATCCGGGTCGAGATTGGAATTGGGCTCGTCGAGCAGGATCAGCTTGCGCTTGCCGAAGAGCGCGCGGGCCAGTCCGATGCGCTGGCGCTGGCCGCCTGAGAGCTTGTTGCCATCCCGGCCGATGTCGGTCTCATAGCCGTTCGGGAGAGCCAGGATCATCTGATGAGCGTTGGCTTGCCTGGCGGCACTGATCACATCCGCATCGGTTGCCGTTTCATCGAAGCCGGCGATCGCCTCCGCGACCGTGCCGCCCAACAGTTCGACGTCCTGGGGCAGGTAGCCGACGTATCGTCCGAGTTGGTCCGGGTCCCAGTGCTCGAGCGAGGCGCCGTCCAGACGGATCGTGCCCGTCGTCGGCTTTTCGAGAGCCGCGATCATCCGCAGCAGCGTCGACTTGCCCGCGCCTGTCGGGCCGATGACGACGATGACGCTCGCCGGGGCGCAGCGAAAGCTGATGCCGGCCAGCGTCAATCGCCTCGCACTCGGGTTGCGAAAGGTGACGGCATTGATATCGAGCGCGCCCAAGGGAGGGGGGAGGAGCGTTCGGCCCTGGCTGATCAGGGCGGAAGCGGCCGCGCCGCGGACATGAACCCAGGCATCGCGCGCCGATGTCAGCGTGCGCAACCCGGCGACGAGTTGCTCCATCGGCGCCAGCGTGCGGCTGATAAGGATGGAACTGGCCATCATGCTGCCGCTCAGAACTTCGTTCTGCAGCACGAGCCAGGCGCCGGTTCCGATAGCCGCGACCTGAAGCACGATCCTGATCATGCGCGCGACCGAGGCGATCAGGGCGACCCGCTCATTCGCCTTGACCACAGGCACCAGCGCCGCGTCGTTGAGCCGGAGGAATTCGCGGATCGCACCATGCGTCCATCCCATCGCCCGGACGAGATTGGCATGGCCGACAATGCCGTCCAGGGCGCGCTGCGTGCGCTGGGCGGTCCCCGACGCCTGCGCCAGTTCGGCGCGCGCCACGCGCCCGCTCATAAACGCCAGGAGGAGCAGGAGCAGGGAGCCGATCAGCGCAATCGCGCCGTACCACGGATGAATCAGGTAAAGCACGGCGACGAAGGCCGGCAGGAAGGGAGCATCGATCAGGGTCGAGGCGGTCCCGCTCGACAGGATGTTTCTGAGTTCGCGCACCCGGACCATATCGTGAGTGCCGGCCTCGTTGCGCTTCGCCGCGTCCGCAATCGACGCCTTGAGCACGAGGGGCGCGAGCAGGCGCTCGAAGCTGACCGCAAAGCGGCCGAGCACGCGGTTGCGCAGGATATCGAAGCAGGCGCTGAAGCCGAGCGCCACAACGGCAAGGCCCGTCAGCCCGAGGAGCGTCTCGATGCTGCCGCTCGTGATCACCCGGTCGAAGACCTGGATCGAATAGAATGGCAGGATCAGCAGGAGCAGATTGATCGCGACACTGAAGACGACGACCCACAGCAACGCACGCCATCCCGGGATCGCCATGAGGAGCCTGCTGCCTCTCAACATGGCGGTGTCAGCGGTGACCCTGGTGCGGAACCCTGAAGTCGTGCGGCTTGCAGACGCGTCGGACATGTGTCCTCGGACCGAAAGAAGCGTTTGCGCGATGTTGCGGGAGGATGATGCCGACTCGGACAGGCCGATTCACGGGCGAGATCATGCTCCGGCGCATTGGAGCGAGATGGGGGCAGGCTTCAGATCGCGCCGTATCGCGGTTTCATCTGAAGCTGCCCGCCTCTGTTTTGGGGCGGCGAGCCCCTGTTGCCCAGCCGTGTTGCTATCAAGAAATTCTTCAGCGCCCACGCCATCGCAGCCATGATCTCGCCTCCCTTGATCCAGCACGCCCCTTCGTGGATTGCCGCAAGCACCGGACTTGGCCGGGCGCCGCCTTGCTGCCACGGAAGGAGGCCCGAAAGCGGACAAGCGACGCTAGGGAAGCTTATCCTTCGGCATAATCCCCATTTGGTGACAGAAACGGTTTGGCGCGATGAGCGCCTGCAAGCCCTTCGCGATCTGAGGCTCCTGGATATCCGGCGGCATCGGCACGCTTATATCGATGGCCGTGCAGAATCCATTCGACGGCTATTTGAATTGATCGCCGTGCAAATTGCAGCGTGCAGCGCTCGAATCCTTAAAGATAAAAACAATTAGACTTACGAAATGACAGCTGAATAGTGTCAGCGTCGACAGGTTTTGTCTCCAAATGGGGATTGCGTTGCCCCGCTCCATCTCCCTAGCTTGCGCCACCTTCGCAAATTGCTCGATCCGCAACGATCGATACCCGGCGCATGACTGCGCATGGGCGGTCGCGTGCCTATGCGAGGGCCATCTGCAGCAGGGAGAACTGCCATGGCAATTATCAATGGTACACCCGGCGACGATATCATCCCTCCTCCCGATACCAGCGGTGACGACATCATCAATGGCTTCGCTGGCAACGACTCGATCGACGCCGACGGCGGCAATGATTTCGTCAGTGGGGGAGCTGGCGACGACAATATTCTCGGCGGCGTCGGCACCGATACGCTGGATGGCAATGCCGGCAACGACACGATCAGCGGCGGCGACGACGACGACGTCGTCAACGGCAATGCTGGCAACGACACCCTGTCCGGCGATGCCGGTAACGATGTCGTCAACGGTGGCGCCGGGGACGACAATATTCTCGGCGGCGTCGGCGACGACACCCTGTCCGGCGATGCCGGAAACGACACGATCGGCGGCGGGGATGGCGACGACGTCATCAACGGCAATGCCGGCAACGACACCCTATCCGGCGATGCCGGCAACGACACCATGAATGGCGGCGCCGGCGACGACACGGTCGATGGCGGCGATGGCGACGACGTCCTGAGCGGCGCGGCAGGGGCCGACACGCTGAACGGAGGGGCCGGGGTCGACACGATGGACGGTGGCGCCGGCAACGACACCTTGAATGGCGATGCCGGTGACGACGTCATGAACGGCGGAATAGGAAACGATACGCTGAACGGCGGCGACGGCGACGACACCATGAATGGCAATGCCGGCAACGATACGATGAGCGGCGATGCCGGCAACGATACCATGGCGGGCAATGCCGGTGACGACGTGATGGATGGCGGCGATGGCGACGACACCATGAACGGCGGCGACGGCGACGACACCCTGGAGGGTGGGGCAGGGCTGGATGCGCTCAGTGGCGGCGACGGCGATGACACGCTGAGCGGCGGAGCCGACGCGGATACGCTGAATGGCGACGCCGGTAACGACGAGCTGGCCGGCGGGGACGGCGACGACACGGGCAATGGAGGTGACGGCGACGACGCCCTGACCGGTGGGGCCGGAAACGACATCCTCTTCGGCGAAGCCGGAGATGATGAGATCAGCGGTGACGCCGGCAGCGACGAGCTCCATGGCGGCGACGGCAACGACGAGATCGACGGCGGAAACGGAGCCGATAACCTGTACGGGGACGCTGGCGATGATCTGTTGACGGGCGGTGCAGGCACCGACACGTTCCATTTCGGTGACGGCGCTGACACTCCGTTCGGCGATGACGAGGTTGCCGACCTCAATGCGGCGGACGAGGACGTCATCGAAGTCGACGTTGTCGACCCGGCGACCGTCGTGGTGACGGTGGACGATTCCGGCCCCAGCGTCGTTCTGGATTTCGGCTTCGGTACCATCCAGATTGATGGTGTTTCCGGCGGTGGCACGTTCACATCGATCGCCGACATCAACGACGCGCTGGGCTACGACGCCATCACGCTCGTGTGACCTCGCTTTGCCAAGGGTGGCGGCGAACCTGCGCCGCCACCTCCCCTGCACCAGGGCGTCGTGTCCCGCGCGGCGGATGTAAGCGGACACCGCGCCAGACAGGCGCCCCATTGAGAAGGGTTAGGCCTAGAGCGTTTTCCGATCAGTCTGAACCGTCATTGCGAGCGCAGCGAAGCAATCCAGGGGGACGTAGAGCCCGGCGGCCCCTGGATTGCTTCGTCGCTTCGCTCCTCGCAATGACGGCTTCTGCGATCCAAGCTGATCGAAAAAGGCTCCAGGGGACGGCGGTCAAGGTCATTCGGCCCATTCGGGATCGGTTGTGAAGGCGATCGTCAGCCAGCGGTCGGGATTGTCATTGCCCACCGCCTCGCCGATCTCGTCACGGATGCGATCCCATTCCTCCAGTTGCTTGGCCGGCCCATCCTTGGGCGCGATGAAATAGAGCTCGATCTGTCGCCCCCGTCCGACGCGCGCGACATAGGAGCGATAGGATAGAAAGCCGTAACGGCGCACGAATTCCTCCGCGACGCTGTCGACATGGCTCTTCAGGTCCGATGGCGTAACCAGCAGGATGTCGGCAAACGCCTGCTTGATCGTTCCGGCCGGAAGGGGAATGACGACGATGCAGACGAGCGCCAGCGCGACCGGATCGACATAGGGCGACATCCAGTCGAGGCGTGTCCCCTGGATCGCATAGCCGAAGACGAAGGCGACGAGCAGAGCCCCGCTGAGGCTTCCGGACATGAGCCAGGCCTTGGCGTCCAGTGCGATGAAACTGGACTGGAGTTCCCGGTTCGCCCTTTTGCCGAAGACGGCCATGAGCAAGGCGATGATCATCGTCAGCACCGCGTAGACGATGGCGTAATCGAAGGAGAGATGACGGCCGCCCGCCATGATGCTGCCGATGGCGTTGATCAGGGCGTAGATCGCCGCTCCGGTCAGCAGGATTCCATTGAGGCCGAGGACCATCGGCTCCAGATGCCAGAACCCCATCGTGAAATGCTTGACCAGCTTGCTGCCGGCCGCCCCATTCGCCGTGGACGACGTGATCAGCTTCGACACCACCAAGGCGACGATCGTCATGATCGCGTCGGTAAGGGCATAGACGCCGTCGAAGACGATGGCGTAGGAGCCGGAAAGGAGGCCGAAGATGATGCCTGCGGCCGCCAGGATGTAGGTCACCACAATCGAAAGGCGGAGAACGCTTTGCTCGCTGTTCACTGCTCGGTCCTTGAACGCATCAGGAAACGTGCGGATCGGGTCGGAACCTGACGTCTGGCCCATCTGCGAACGAGCTCCCTCCGTCGACCGTCGACATTGAGTTGGCGCAATGCGGAGGCAGCGCATTCGACATACGCTGCCTGTACTGATGAGACAGAAAGAGCGTGCGGGGTTGGCACGCGAGCGTTCGCAGGAGAGCGTCCTTGTGCGACGGCATCGCCGAGATCAACGTCTCATTATCCCGACGAGCTTACCACGATCCAGAGCCAAAATCGCAGCAGGTTGAGCAAGTTCCCGCCCACGCGTTCCAGCGACTGCCGCTGTCATTGACGACCTTCCCCGGCGAGAGCATCGTCGATCGAGATGCTCTAGCATCGGACCGAAAAGTGGAATCCACTTTTCGGAAAGATCCGATGCGATAACAAATGCATAGATCACCATCATCGCGTCCGGTCGGACGCGCGGCGATCTAGGATGGCCACGATGTCCGGTCAGGCGGGGAGGATCGGTGCATTGCCGGGGCTCAGCACGCTGCGCCGGTATGAGGCGGCGTGGTTGGGTCATGACATTGCGGCGGGACTCGTCCTGGCAACAATGCTGGTGCCTGTCGGCATTGCCTACGCGGTGGCCTCGGGCTTGCCGGGAATCAACGGCCTCTACGCCACGATCATTCCGTTGCTGGTTTATGCGCTGTTCGGCCCCAGCCGCATTCTCGTCCTCGGGCCCGATTCTTCACTCGCTGCCGTCATTCTCGCCGTCGTGCTTCCATTATCGGCGGGCGACCCGCAACGTGCGGTCACCCTGGGGGCCATGATGGCGGTCGTCTCAGGGCTCGTGTGCATCCTGGCCGGTGCAGCGCGCCTTGGCTTCGTAACCGAGCTCCTCTCCAAGCCGATCCGCTACGGCTATATGAACGGAATCGCGCTCACGGTTCTCATCAGCCAGCTGCCCAAGCTTTTTGGCTTTTCGATCGAGAGCGACGGGCCGCTGAAGAACCTTTGGGCCATCGGCGCCGCCGTCCTGGGCGGAAAGACGAACTGGACGACATTTGCGGTAGGTGCAGGCACGTTGATCGTCATCCTGCTGCTCAAGCGCCGAAAGCGCGTGCCGAGCGTACTGATCGCCGTAGTCGGAGCGACTGCGGTCGTAGGCGTGCTCGACCTTGCGTTGCGCGCCAACGTGTCGGTCCTGGGCCCGCTACCACGCGGATTGCCCGCATTCGCCATTCCATGGATTACCAGTGCCGATATCGGACCGGTCGTGATCGGAGGCCTGGCCGTCGCCCTGGTGTCTTTCGCCGACACCAGCGTCTTGTCGCGTACCTACGCCGCCCGCCTGGGAACCCCCGTCGATCCCAACCAGGAGATGGTAGGGCTCGGGGCCGCCAATCTCGCGGCCGGCTTCTTCCAGGGTTTCCCGATCAGCAGCAGTTCATCCCGCACTCCCGTGGCCGAGGCGGCCGGCGCGCGAACGCAGCTGGCGGGGGTCGTCGGCGCACTGGCCGTTGTCCTGCTCCTGTTGGTGGCGCCCAACCTCCTGGAGAACCTTCCGACCAGCGCCTTGGCAGCGGTGGTCATCGCGGCCGCCATTGGATTGATCGAGATCACCGACCTGCTTCGTATCTATCGCATCCAGCGATGGGAGTTTTGGCTGTCCATTGTCTGTTCAGTCGGTGTCGCCGTGCTCGGCGCCATTCCGGGCATCGGCCTGGCCATCGTAATCGCCGTCATCGAGTTCCTCTGGGATGGCTGGCGTCCGCATTCGGCGATCTTGGGGCGCGCCCAAGGCGTAGAGGGCTACCACGACATCACGCGCTATCCCGACGCCGAGCAGATGCCGGGCCTGGTCCTGTTCCGGTGGGATGCTCCCCTGTTCTTCGCCAATGCCGAATTCTTCAAAGAACGGGTTCTGGAGGCTGCAGCGGCTTCGCCGTCCCCGACACGTTGGCTTGTCGTTACCGCCGAGCCGGTGACCAGCGTGGATGTCACCGCAGCCGACACCCTCGTGGAACTGGATGATACTCTGCACGATATGGGAATCGAGCTGTGCTTTGCCGAGATGAAAGATCCAGTCAAGGACAAATTGAGAAGATTTGGCCTACTTTCAAAAATTGGAGAGAATTCATTCTTTCCAACAATTGAATCAGCCGTAAGCATGTATTTAAGAAAATACCCGAATGAGCGTGAATTTATCAAAAACACGTGAATTACAATTACTGAAACGTCATTAAAAATAATAATATCACGGTGGCCTGCCATGTTGAATTGGCTGCTGATTTTTACTCCAATCGCTATTGCCCTGGAGCACCTCACTCCGGAGCGCCATCTCCTTATCTTTCTTGCTTGCTCACTGGCCATCTTGCCTCTCTCCGCCTGGATGGGACGCGCCACCGAGCAATTGGCCGAACGCCTGGGCGAAGGAGTTGGGGGGCTGTTGAATGCGACTTTCGGCAATGCTGCCGAACTCATCATTGCGTTCGCCGCTCTGCGCGCCGGTCTCCATGATGTGGTGAAGGCCTCGATCGTCGGCTCCATCGTCGGAAACATGCTGCTCGTACTCGGCGCCGCCATGCTGGCCGGCGGGCTGCGCTATCCTGAGCAGCATTACAGCCATGCGGGCGCACGCTCCCAGGCGACGATGCTCACCCTTGCCGCGATCGCCTTGTCCCTCCCAGCCGCCTACCAAATCGCGCCGGGGACCGGCGCGGTTGGCGGCATAGGCCCGCTGAGCGTTGCGATTTCCGTGCTGCTCCTGCTCGTCTACCTGCTCTTCCTCCTGTTTACGCTGGTGACCCATCCCGCACTCTTTGCGGGTTCCTACGCGCCGGAGGAAGGAGTGCCGCACGCCGCACCGGTGTCGATGGGGCGGTCCGTCTTGGTGCTTGTCGGAACCACTGCAGCGATCGCCTGGGTCAGCGAGATCCTTGTCGGTGCGATCGAGCCGACGGCCCATGCATTTGGCCTCAGCAACGCTTTCATCGGCGTCTTTGTCGTCGCAGTGCTGGGCAATGCCGCCGAGCATGCAACGGCAATTACCGTGGCGCTCAAGAACCGCATGGACCTTTCGCTCTCGATCGCCATCGGATCGAGCGTGCAGGTCGCGCTGTTCGTGGCGCCGGTGTTGGTGCTCTTAAGCCTCGTCGTCGGTCCCCGGCCAATGGATCTGGCGTTTCAAGGGGGGCTCGTCCTGACCGTGTTTCTCGCCGTGCTCATCACCGGCCAGGTCGCGGGCGATGGACGATCCGATTGGCTGAAGGGGGTTCAGTTGCTCACGGTTTATGTCGTGCTTGGCCTGACCTTCTTTTTCCTGCCGGCCGGGCCATGAGGGCAGGGGGCGCCCGCACTCCGGACTGGCCGGACGCTGCCGGCCAAGCCTGAGAAGGAGAGGTCTGTTCGCTGGGGCGCCTGTCTGGCGATGTCCAGTGTCAGGCGCCAGGCGGATGTCAGCTTCTGCGTCTCAGGCATGCGCCTTCAATTCGGCGGGCGACTTCTGCTTATCAAAGAAGGCCTCGCAGGCCTCAGCAACGCGCTCTACGGATTCGCCTCCTACGTCCAGATGGGTAACCCAGCGCAGCGTCCCGTATCGCCCGCTGACACCGATACCGCGGCTGCGCAGAAACGTGGCGAAGGCGCTGGTATCGAGCTCCTTGGGCGTCATGAACACCATGTTCGTGCGGGGCGGTCCCGCGCCGAGCTCGGGAAAACGCGCCAGCACCTTCGCGAGATCTGCGGCGCGCTGATGATCTTCGCTGAGTCGCGTGACGTTGTGCTCCAATGCGTAGATGGCAGCCGCGGCGAGCACGCCGGTCTGGCGCATGCCACCGCCCAGCATTTTCCTGATGCGGCGAGCCTTCTCAATGAACTCCTTCGGGCCGACGAGGACGGACCCGACCGGCGCTCCCAGCCCCTTGGAGAGGCACATGGAAACGGTGTCGAACTGCGCCGCAATCCAGGCCGCATCCCGGCCGCTCGCCGATGCCGCGTTCATCAACCGGGCACCGTCCAGATGCGTTGCAAGCCCGCGAGAGCGGGCGAGCTGAGTGGCAGCCTGGAGATATGCGTCAGGCAGAACCAGTCCGTTGAACGTGTTTTCCAGCGCGAGCAACCGCGTGACCGCGAAGTGGAAGTCGCTCGGCTTGATCGCGTTCGCAATGGCTTCCAGCGCGATCGTCCCATCCGGCTCATTGGGCAAGGGCTGCGGCTGGATCGAGCCCAAGACTGCCGCGCCGCCACCCTCCAGCCGATAGGTGTGAGCCATCTGGCCGACGAGGTATTCGTCGCCGCGGCCGCAATGGGCCATCAGCCCGGCCAGGTTTGCTTGCGTGCCGGTGGGAAAGAAGAGGGCGGCTTCCTTTCCCAGCCGCTCGGCGGCCATGGCTTCCAGGCGCTTGGTGGTCGGGCAGTCGTCGTAGACTGCGTCGCCAACCTCAGCCGCTGCCATGGCAGCACGCATGCCCTGGTCAGGACGCGTGACTGTATCCGAACGGAAGTCATCCACCAGCATCGATCAGATCCTCGTAGGCCGCGAACTCGCCCGCTTGATTCGAGAGCAGGGCCTGAGCCGCGGCAAAACTTGCCGTGGTTCACGTAGCATGACCGGCAGCGAATTCCAGCGAGGATGCAGCTGGTCGGCCTTCCATCGGCCCCATGCGAGATTTGGCTCGCACGCGCTCTTAAAATGACTTCGCCCAGGCCGGTTGCCTTGCACGCGAAGCCGACAAGCCACGGCCGGATGGCACTTGCGAGGTCAGTTGAGAGCCACGAATCGAAAGTGGCGGTTGGCGGATCGCACAATCCCAACAGCCTCGCCCCTCGGGGTGAGCGTTGGGAAATGAACCAATCTCACCACAGGATTTCTGGCGGAAGGGGTGGGATTCGAACCCACGGTGGGCTTGCACCCACGGCGGTTTTCAAGACCGCTGCCTTAAACCACTCGGCCACCCTTCCGGCCGTGGTTCAATGCAATCGGGGCGGCCGATTTGCAAGGGGTCTGTGAGATTTGGAGCGCTGTTGCGCAATGAAACGACTAATAAATCCCGACTGAAAATGAGGCGCTCGGCCTCAGCGGGCGGCCGTGGCGATAAGGTCACGCCCGGTGGAAAAAATGGCGAAACCCTGCCGGTTGGCTTGACAGGCGCCGCCTTTCCGACACTTTTGTGCCCGCTCAAAGGCAGGGACGTCCTGTTCGGCGGAGCCTCGACGCAGGCATTTCGCTGTTTAACGATCCCTTAAAGGAATTGGCCGAAAACTCGGTCAAGCTGCGCATGCAGCTTGGGCGAAGCTGTGGTTTTTTGGCGCAGAAAGCGGAATGAGCAGAATGATGCGAGACGCCAGCTTTTCGGCCCAGGAGCTCTCCTCCAGCGCGACCGGATCGCCTCCAGCGTCTTCTTCCGCCTCGTCCATCGCGCGCCTCGGCTGCGTCGTTCTGGCCGGTCTGTTCGTCGCCAACTGCGCGGGCAACCAGACCGCCGGCCGCCGCTCCAAGGAAATCGGCGCCTTCCCGCAGTCGAAATACGGCCCCGCCAGCCCGCGCGTCGTCGCGGAAGGCGAGGAGGTGCCGAAGGGAGGCGGTCGCCAGCTCGTCGGCAAGGCCTATTCGGTAGCCGGCAAACGCTACGTGCCCTACGAAAAGCCGATGGGCTACACGGCCGTCGGCATGGCGTCCTGGTATGGCGAGGCCTTCCACGGCCGGCGGACGGCCAATGGCGAGGTCTATGACCGCAACAGCGTCTCGGCCGCGCACCCCACCATGCCACTGCCGGCCTATGCGCGTGTCACCAACCTTTTGAACAACCGCTCGATCATCGTGCGCGTCAACGACCGCGGCCCCTATCACGGCAACCGCCTGATGGACGTGTCGCAGAAAACCGCCGATGCGCTCGCTTTCCGCCACCTCGGCACGGCCCGCATCAAGATGGAGTATCTCGGCCAGGCTTCGCTTGCCGGGTCCGACGACAATCTCCTGCTCGCCACGCTCCGCACCGACGGCAGCCAGGCCCCGATCCCGGGCACCAGCGCACGGACGATGATCGCCAGCGCCGAGTCGGTCGCCACAACGCGCACGCGCAGCGCCGATATCGACGCTCCCGCCCCGGCGGTCGAGCCGGAGCCCGTGGTCAGCCAGCCTGTCGCCCAGGCCTACGCTCCCCCGGTGACGCGCACGATCTCGCCCTCGTCGCCCATCATGGCGACACTTGCCTCGACCGGTCCCGCGGCTCCTGAAGCCACGCCGGTCCGTGCCGCCCCGCTGCCGCCGAGCCGGCCTTTCGATCTCGATACCATCGCCAACGCCGGAAAGCCCATTGCGGTTCCGGCGACGCCGCGCTCGACCTTGCCGCCGCCGCGCGGAAGTTCCGCGAGCCTGCTGAACGCGCCCGAGAAGGGGCTCGCCAAGAGCCAGTCGGTCAACAGGCTTGCTTTCCAGGCCGTGCTGCCGCCAACACGCAACTGACGCCAATTGCCTTGACCTGATGCCGGGCGCTCTGCTTCACATCGAGGCATGAGCGCCTTTTGTCGTCCGAGCCTGAATGCCGCGGCCTTGCCGCCGGTCCGGCGGCTGGTCGTTGGCCTGTTTGTGCTCCTCAGCGTGCTGGGGGTTGCCGCTGCGGCCCACGCGCAGAGCTTTCAGTCGCAGGCGACTTTTGCTGTCTTGCTCGATTCGGATACCGGCGCCGTTCTTTACGAGAAATCGGCCGACGAGCTGATGGTACCGGCCAGCATGGCCAAGCTGGCGACTGTGCTGGTCGCCTTTCAGGATATCAGCGCCGGCCGCTTGTCGCTCGACAGCGAGATCGGCATCTCCGAGAACGCCTGGCGCAAGGGTGGCGCGCCCTCGGGCGGTTCGGCGATGTTCGCCATCGTCAACAGCCGCATCAAGCTCTCCGACATTTTGCAGGGCATCATCGTTCAGTCAGGCAATGACGCTTCGATCGCCCTCGCCGAGGCGATCGCCGGGGATGAAGCGACATTCGGCCGAATCATGACCGAGCGGATCAGGGGGCTGGGCCTGACAAAGTCGGTGTTTCGGAATGCGACCGGGATGGCTGACCCGCAACAGCGGGTGACGGCGCGCGAGCTTGCCTTGCTCGCCGACCACATCATCAAGACCTATCCGGAACTCTACAAGATCTTCGGCCAGCGGGAATTCACCTGGAACAAGATCAGGCAGCAGAATCGCAACCCGCTGCTGACGATGGATATCGGCGCCGACGGGCTGAAGACCGGGAATATCGATGAATCCGGCTATGGCCTCGTCGGCTCCGCGGTCCAGAACGGCCAGCGCCTGGTCGTCGTCGTCAACGGCCTCAAGACGGCCCGGGACCGGGCGAGCGAGGCTCGCAAGCTGCTGGAATGGGGCTTTCGCGCTTTCGAGCGGCGCCAGCTCTTCGCCAATGGCGAGACCGTCGGCGAGGCGAGCGTCTATGGCGGCGAGAAGGGGCGCGTCGCGCTGCGCAGCAAGGGCGCCGTCAGCCTGCTCCTGCCCCGGGGCAGCACCGAGCGCCTGGCCGCGCGCATCGTCTATCGGGGCCCGCTGGCGGTTCCGGTGCAGGAGGGGGCGGAAGTTGCCCGTCTCATCGTGACGCGCGGCGATATCAAGACTCTGGACGTGCCCCTCTACGCGGCCGAAACCGTGCAGGCCGGCCCGCTGCACAGCCGCGCGCTCGATGCGCTGTTCGAGGCGACGACCGGCTGGGTCCGCAAGGCGCTGGGCCGGAGCTGAGCGGATCGACATGGGCAAGGGACGTTTCATCACCCTCGAAGGCGGGGAGGGCGCCGGCAAGTCGACGCTGGCGCGCGCGCTGGTGGCGCGGCTCGGCGAGGCCGGCTTCACGGCCCGCACGACGCGCGAGCCCGGCGGCTCGCCCAAGGCCGAGGCCATTCGCGAGATGATCCTGGCCGGGCAGGCCAAGGATTATGGCGCCTTCGCGGAGGCCCTGATGTTCTCGGCCGCTCGGATCGACCATATCGACAGCCTGATCCGCCCCGCGCTCGATGGGGGCGAATGGGTGATCTGCGATCGCTTCATCGATTCCACGCGGGTCTATCAGGGCGTGCTGGGCAAGATCGATCCGGCTCTGGTGGCAGAGCTCGAAGCCGTCACCATCGCCGGGCTGATGCCGGATCTCACTCTGATTCTCGATCTCGATCCCGAAATCGGCCTCGCCCGTGCCGCAAAACGTCGCCGACCCGGGGAGGCGGTCGATCGCTTCGAGGGCGAAACGCTGGCCTTCCACCGTAATCTGCGCCAAGCCTATCGCGACATTGCCGCCCGGGAGCCGCGGCGCTGCGTCGTGCTCGATGCGACGCTGCCGCCCGGAGAACTCGCCGAAGCGGCGTGGAAGGCGGTGAGCGAGCGCCTGCAGATCAGACCGGAAGCCTGATGCGAGAGACCAGCGACGAACCCGACCGGCTACCGATCGCGCCCCATCCGCGCGAGACGCTGAGCCTGATCGGCCACGAGGCGCAGGAACGAGCTTTCCTCGACGCCATCACATCGGGCCGGATGCATCACGCCTGGCTGCTCGGTGGACCGGAAGGCATCGGCAAGGCGAGCTTCGCCTATCGCGCGGCGCGCTTCATGCTCGCGGCCGGCAATCCGCGGACGCGAGCGGCGCAGAAAACCGATCTCGCCATGCCCGAAAGCGACCCCGCCTCGCGGCGCATCATGGCGCAGTCGCATCCTGATCTGCACGTGCTGCGGCGGCTGCCGAAGCCGGACGGCAAGAGCTACACCAGCAATATCCCGGTCGACGCGGTCAGGCGGGTGATCGACCGCTTCGGCGCGAGCGCCGCCGAGGGTGGCTGGCGCGTCTGCATCGTCGATTCAGCCGAGGATATGGAGCGCTCCGCCGCCAACGCGCTGCTGAAACTGCTGGAGGAGCCGCCGCCGCAGGCCCTGTTCCTGATCGTCGCCCATGCTCCGGGCCGGATGCTGCCGACGATCCGCTCGCGCTGTCGTCTTCTGACCTTTGCCCCGCTCGATGAGCCCGGCGTGGTCGAGGCTGGCCGTCTGGCGCTGGAGCGCATGGACGCGCCGTTCGACGGTTCGGCCTTGCGCCGCGCCGCGAGCCTCGCCGAAGGCTCGGTGCGGCGGGCGCTGACCTATGTCGATCCCGAGACGCTCGCTCTGGTCGAAGCGGTGAGGGCGCGGCTCGACGCATTGCCGCATGTCGACACCTCGGCACTGCTGGCGCTGGCCGAGGATGTCGCCGGCAAGGCCGGCGAGCGCGATTTCGCGGTAATGATCGAGACGGTGCAGGGCTGGATCTCCGACCATCTCCACGCGCATGCTGCAGCGCAACCGGCGCGCCTTGCACCGCTTGCGGAGGTATGGGAAAAGCTGGGACAGCAGGCGCGAGAAGTCGAGACCTACAATCTCGACCGTCGACCGCTGGTGATGACGATGTTTCATGATCTGTCGGCTGCGGTTTCCCGCTCGCGCGCAGCGTGAAGCGAAGCTCTCGGACAGACGATGGCAACCGCCCCGAAATTCTACCTGACGACCGCGATTCACTACACCAACGGGCCGCCGCATATCGGCCACGCCTATGAGATGGTGGCGGCGGACGCGATCGCGCGCTTCAAGCGGCTCGACGGCTTCGACGTCTTCGCCATGACCGGCACGGACGAGCACGGCCAGAAGGTTCAGCGCACGGCGG
Source organism: Bosea sp. F3-2 (assembly GCF_008253865.1). NCBI lineage: Bacteria > Pseudomonadati > Pseudomonadota > Alphaproteobacteria > Hyphomicrobiales > Alloboseaceae > Allobosea > Allobosea sp. F3-2. The sequence continues at coordinate 623,739 of NZ_CP042331.1, read as the reverse complement.
CCCAGAACGGCCTGTCGGCGAAGGAGTTCGTCGACAAGATCGCGGCGCGCTTCCAGGAGATGGAGCAGCGCCTCGGCTGCTCCTTCGATCGCTTCATCCGCACGACCGACCCCGACCACAAGGTCTCGACCGACGAGCTCTGGCGGCGGATGGAGGCCAATGGCGACATCTATCTCGCCAAATATTCCGGCTGGTATTCGGTGCGCGACGAGGCCTTCTACGGCGAGGAGGAGACCACCCTCCATCCCGACGGCACGCGCGTCGGAGGGCAGGGGACGCCGGTCGAGTGGGTCGAGGAGGAGAGCTATTTCTTCCGCCTTGCCAAGTATCAGGACGCGCTGCTGAAGCTCTACGACGAGGTTCCTGACTTCATCTCGCCGGAGACCCGCAGGAACGAGATCGTCTCCTTCGTGAAGGGCGGGCTCGAGGACCTCTCGATCAGCCGCACGACCTTCGACTGGGGCCTGACCGTGCCGGGCGATCCGAAGCACGTGATGTATGTCTGGGTCGACGCGCTCAACAACTACCTGACCGGCACGGGCTTCCCCGATCCGGAAAGCCCGCGCGCGCATTACTGGCCAGCCGATGTCCACATCATCGGTAAGGACATCGTGCGCTTCCATACAGTCTATTGGCCGGCCTTCCTGATGTCGGCGGGGCTGCCGCTGCCGAAGCGTGTCTTCGGCCATGGCTTCCTGCTGAACAAGGGCACCAAGATGTCGAAGTCGCTCGGCAACGTGGTCGATCCCTTCGACCTGGCCGCGACCTATGGCGTCGATCAGCTGCGCTATTTCTTCCTGCGCGAGGTCTCGTTCGGCCAGGACGGCAACTACAGTCACGAGGCCATCATCGGTCGCATCAATGCCGATCTCGCCAATGATCTCGGCAATCTGGCGCAGCGTTCGCTGTCGATGATCGCCAAGAACTGCGAGGGCAGGGTGCCGCCGCGCGGAACGCTGACGCAAGCCGACGAAGCCATGCTCGCCATGGCCGACGTCGCGCTCGCCAAGGCGCGTACCGCGATGCTCGACTATGCTTTGCATAACCTGCTGGCCGATATCTGGGCGGTCGTCGCGGAGGCGAACCGCTACTTCGCCGGCAACGAGCCCTGGCGCCTGACCAAGACCGATCCGGCGCGCCGCGACACCGTGCTCTACGTCACGATCGAGGTGATCCGGCAGGTCGCGATCCTGGTGCAGCCGGTGATGCCGGTGGCGGCGGGCAAGCTGCTCGATCTGCTCGGCGTGTCCGCAGAGGCGCGTAGCTTCGCGGCGCTCGGCGAGGCCGGCCGTCTCATCAGCGGTTCGCCGCTGCCGGCGCCAAGCGCGGTTTTCCCGCGCTATGTCGAACCCGAGGATGGTCAGGCGGCGTGATGCTGATCGACACGCATTGCCATCTCGACTTTCCGGACTTCGCCGCCGAGCTGCCGGCCTATATCGCGCGGGCCGAAGCGGCCGGCGTTGGTCGGATGGTCACGATCTCGACCCGTGTCGCGCGTTTCGCGGATTATGCCGCGATCGCCGAGCGCTTCCCCTCGGTCTGGTTCTCGGTCGGGACGCATCCGCATCAGGCGCATGAGGAACTCGACGTCACGGCCGAGCGGCTGGCGGAGCTGTCGCGCCATCCACGCTGCGTCGCGATCGGCGAGGCGGGACTCGACTATCATTACGATTCCAGCCCGCGCTACGCGCAGGCACAGGGGCTGCGCACCCACATCGCCGCCGCCCGGATGACGCAGCTGCCGCTCGTCATCCACGCGCGCGAGGCGGATGACGACATGATCGCGATCCTGCGGGAAGAAACCGGGAAGGGCGCCTTCCCCGCCATCCTGCACTGCTTCACCGCTGGCGAGGCACTCGCCATGGCGGGTGTCGAACTCGGCTTCTACGTCTCCTTCTCCGGCATCCTGACTTTCAAGACCTCGGAGAACCTGCGCCGCATCGCGCGGATGGTGCCGCGCGAGCGCCTGCTGGTCGAGACGGATGCGCCCTATCTCGCCCCCATCCCGTTCAGAGGAAAGCGCAACGAACCGGCCTATGTCGTTGAAACGGCAAAGGTTCTGGCGGATGCGATCGGCGTGCCCTTCGACGAGGCCGCGCGGATCACCACCGAGAACGCCCGGCGCTGCTACTGGAAGATGGACCACGCCGCGCCGGTCGCGCAGGTCGCCTGACCCGCGCCATGACGCTGACGGTCACGATCCTCGGCTGCGGTTCCTCGGGTGGCGTGCCACGGCCGGGCTCGGGCTGGGGCGCCTGCGACCCGAGCAATCCGAAGAACCGCCGGCGGCGCTGCTCGCTTCTGGTAACGCGATCCGGCCCCAACGGCACGACGCGGGTTCTGGTCGATACCTCTCCGGACCTGCGCGAGCAGCTTCTGTCCGCCGAGGTGGAGGCGCTCGACGGCGTGCTGATGACGCATGACCATGCCGACCACACCCACGGCATCGACGATCTGCGCGCGCTCGTCCTGCATATGCGCCAGCGCATCCGGGTCTATGCCGATACGACGACGCAAGCCTCGCTGCGCTCGCGCTTCGGCTATCTCTTCGAGACGCCGGCCGGCAGCTATTACCCGCCGATCCTCGATCTCGATCAGATCGCCGCGGGTCGCAGCCAGACCATCGACGGCGCTGGCGGGCCGATCGAGGCGCTGCCGTTCCGGGTCGAGCACGGGCCGAACTACGAGGCGCTCGGCTTCCGTTTCGGCTCCCTGGCCTATCTGCCGGATGTCAGCCTGATCCCGCCGGCGGCGAAGGAAGCCATGGCCGGCCTCGATGTCCTCATTCTCGACTGCCTGCGCGAGACACCGCATCCCAGCCATTTCCATCTGGCGCAATCGCTCGCCGCGATCGCCGAATTGAAACCACGGCGCGCGATCCTGACCAATCTCCATGTCGATCTGGATTATGCCAGCCTTGCCAGTCGCTTGGCGGACAATATCGCAGTGGCGTTTGACGGCATGACGCTGACCATTTCCGGATAAGGCAACGGTCCCGACACCCAGAATTGTTCCCAAGTCGGAACAGGATGGAGGAGGCGCTGTGTACAGGAGGTGAAGACCGCCGATCACGCTTCGCATCATGTCCAAGATCGACTAGATTTTCTAAAATCTGAGATTCAGATGATGCGTCACATGGGGTTGGCTTGATGGCTATCCGGTTCAATGAAATCGGTGAGCGGCTGAAGGCCTACCGTTTGGGGCGGGGGCTTCAGGCTGAAGACGTGGCCGAACGCCTCGGCATTTCCCGGGCCGCGGTCTACCGGATCGAAGGCGGAGGCGTCGTCAAGATCGAAACCCTGGAGCGGCTGGCAACGCTGCTTGAAACGACCGTCGCCTCCCTGCTCGGGGCAGGGGTGGAGTATTATTCCAGCCCGGTCAGCTATTTCGAACGCATGCGCCAGATCGAGGAGCAGGCGGACCAGGTCGTCGCGCATTTCCCGCCGCTGTCGTACCTGCTGACCTCGGACAGCTACTCCGTCTCTCTGCGGCAGACCCTGGTAGAGGCGCTTCCGTCCCACATCGCACGCGAGCAGGCCACGGCAGAGATCGATGCGATCATCGCGATCCTCGATGAGCGCAAGAAAGCGCGCAAGCGCCGCCGATTGAGCGTCGTCAACTTCGTCAATGTCCTCGAGATCGAACGCTGGCTCAAGCTGGGCGTCGTCGGCCGCTTCAATCTGCCGGCAGCCGAGCTGGCCCGGCGCCGTCTGGCGGCACGCGTGGAGGTCGAACACCTGATCGGCCTGATCGAGAGCGAGCCGATGGGCGTGCAGATCGGCCTGATCGAGGAGACATTGCCGAACATCACCTTCCAGTTGTTCCGCACCGCGGAGAAGACGCTGCTGGGGCTCAGCCCATTCCGGTTAGGCGGCGAACTGCCGAATATCCGCTCCGGTATCGCCATGCTGACCGCGGACGAGGAGCCGGTGCGCCTCTACGAAGAGATCGCCAATGATCTCTGGCACCGCGCCCTCAAAGGCAGCGAGGCGGGAGCGGTCCTGCGCGCTGTTCTCGACCGTTCGGGAATCATGCAGCCGCCGACGCGAAAGCCGTCCTCGGAACTGGTCTGACGGACTCGGTGTCTCGGTTGTCCGGCCATTCCGGAAAGCTGCCGCAGGAAGGGGTTAGCTTCGCTTGTCGCAAAATTGAGATTTGGTATTGCAATTGAGATTATTGCGTGACATAGAGTGATCGCGCGATTGCGTCGGGCCTTCCGGCGCTTTGGCGAATTTCTCGCGGCCGAGCCCTGCGCCTTGGCTGCCAAGCGGCGCGGCAAGCGTCCTGAGAACGCGGGCGAGCGCCCAAACTCCGACGATATCAGGCCGGCCGGGAGCCGCGCGCGCAAGCGCGCGCTGGTGCTTTGGCGTTTCGGCACGCATCGCAAAGAAAAGCAGAACAGGGGAATTCGCCGTGAGTGACAATCAGGCCGCCATGAGCGGCTCCATCGCCATATCCTCTCCGACAGCGGTCGACAGCAAGGCCCGCAAGGCGCTGTGGGGCGCCGCCATCGGCTATGCGATGGATGGCTTCGACCTGCTGATCCTCGGCTTCATGCTCAGGGCGATTTCGGCCGACCTGCAATTGAGCCAGGCCCAGGCCGCCTCGCTGGTCACGGCGACGCTGGTCGGCGCCGTGCTCGGCGGCATCGGTTTCGGCATGCTGTCGGACCGCATCGGCCGCGTCCGCGTCCTGACCTGGACCATCGTCCTCTTCGCCGTGTTCACCGGGATGTGCGCACTGGCGCAGGGCTATTGGGATCTGCTGCTCTACCGCACCATCGCCGGCCTCGGCCTCGGCGGCGAATTCGGCATCGGCATGGCGCTGGTCGCCGAGGCCTGGCCGGCCTCGAAGCGGGCGCGTGCCTCCTCCTATGTCGGCCTCGGCTGGCAGGTCGGCGTGCTCGCCGCGGCGATCGCCACCCCGATCCTGCTGCCGGCGATCGGCTGGCGCGGCATGTTCGCCATCGGCATCCTGCCGGCGCTTGCCGCCTATTTCATCCGCCATTCGCTGCACGAGCCGGAGGTCTTCGTCGCCCGCTCCAAGGATCGGCCGAAGGAATCGGCGCTGCGCCTGCTGGTCAAGGACTGGGAGACCACCAAGCTCAGCCTCGGCATGGTCGTCCTCTGCTCGGTCCAGAACTTCGGCTATTACGGCGTGATGATCTGGCTGCCGAACTACCTCGCGGCGCGGTTCGGCTTCGCCCTGACGCAGTCGGCGGTCTGGACGGCGGTGACCATCGCCGGCATGGCGCTCGGCATCTACGCCTTCGGCCATATCGCCGACCGCATCGGCCGTCGCCCGGCCTTCTTCGGCTACATGCTCGGGGCTGCCGTGATGGTCATCGTCTATTCCCGGCTGACCGACCCGATGCAGCTCCTGGTCGCCGGCGCGGTGATGGGCTTCTTCGTCAACGGCATGCTCGGCGGCTATGGTGCACTGATCAGCGAGCTCTTCCCGACGGCGGCCCGCGCCACCGCTCAGAACGTCCTGTTCAACATCGGCCGCGGCGTCGGCGGCTTCGGCCCGGTCGTGGTCGGGACGATCGCGGCAGCCTATGGCTTCCAGACCGCCATCGCGCTGCTCGCAACCCTCTATGTCCTCGACATCTTCGCCATGTGGCTGCTGATCCCCGAGCGGCGCGGCGCCGAGCTCGCGTGAGCGCGAGGGCATCGTCATGTCGATCCAACGCGATCAGTCTCTAATGGCCGAGCCGCCGGTCGCGGCCATCGGCGGCGGCACCTGCTCACCCGCGCCGTGGAAGGCGAGCGTCGTCGCGGAGCTCGCCGAGGTCGTCCGCAACGAGGCGGTCAATGCCGAGTACCGGCACCTCGTGGCGAACTGCAGCGAGGAGGCCGCCAGGGCCCAGCCGGGGCAGTTCTTCCAGCTGCTCTGCCCGCAGCCGGCTGGCGAGCAGCCCTTCCTGCGCCGGCCGATGAGCCTCTACGGGGCCGATCCCGACAGGCGCCAGGTCGAGTTCCTCTACAAGGTGACCGGCGCCGGCACGCGCGGGCTCGACACGCTGCGGCCCGGCGACCGGCTCGACATCATGGGGCCGCTTGGCGTCGGCTTCACGCTGGATCCGAATTGGCGCCACATCGTCGCCGTCGGGCGCGGGGCGGGACTGGCGACGCTCGCCCCGCTCGCCAAGGCCGCGAAGGCCAACGGCACGCAGGTCACTGCGGTCTTCAGCGCAAGGCGGCCCGGGCTGCTCGTCTCGGTCGAGCTCTTCCATCGTCACGGTGCCGATGTCATCGCCGTCACCGATTCCGAGCAGACCAGCGGCCCCGCCAATGTCGAGCGCATCCTGCGTCGCCATATCGCCGAGGGCCGCTGCGACGCCTTCTTCACCTGCGGCTCGAGCCGGCTGATGCGGGTGCAGCAGCGCCTGGCGCGCGAGTTCGGACTGCCCGGCCAGGTCGCGATGGAGCAGCAGATGGCCTGCGGAATCGGCCTTTGCTACTGCTGCGTGCGCGACTTCAACGTCAATGGCGAGATCGTCAACCGGCGCGTCTGCTGGGACGGTCCGGTCTTCGACCTGATGGAGGCGCTGCCATGAATGCTGCGATCAATGCCGGCATGCGTGCCGCGGCCGATGTCGACCTCTCCGTCGGCATCGGCGGGCTCACCCTGCGCAATCCGGTCATGCCGGCCTCCGGCACCTTCGCCGAAGGGCTGGAGAAGGTGATGGACTTCAACCGGCTGGGCGCCTTCGTCACCAAGACGATCACGCGCGAATTGCGCGCCGGCAATCCGCTGCCGCGCGTGGTCGAGCGGCCGGGCGGGCTGATCAACGCCATCGGCATTCCGTCCAAGGGCGTGCCCTATTTCATCGAGAAGACCATGCCGCACTATGCGGCCTACGACACGCCGCTGGTCGTCTCGATCTCGGCGCCGACGGCGGAAGGCTTCGCCAGTCTCGCGGCGGAGCTCTCGGTCCCCGGCATCGCCGCGATCGAGGCCAATATCTCCTGTCCGAACATCGAGGAGGACGGCAAGGCCTTCGCGATGCGGGCCGAGTCCACCGAGAAGGTGACGCGCGAGCTGCGCAGGGCGACGACGCTGCCACTCTGGGTCAAGCTCACGCCCAATACCGGCGACGTGCCCGAGGTCGCGCGCGCCGCCGAGGCGGCCGGGGCGGACGCCGTCGTCGTTGCCAACACCATCCTGTCGATGGCGATCGACCTGAAGACCTTCAAGCCCTGCCTCGGCAACATCATGGGCGGGCTCTCCGGCCCGGCGATCAAGCCGATCGTCCTGCGCCAGGTCTTCCAATGCGCCAAGGCGGTGAAGATCCCGGTGATCGGCTGCGGCGGCATCTCCACCGCCGAGGACGCGGTCGAATACATGCTCGCCGGCGCCAGCGCCGTGCAGGTCGGCACCGCGACCTTCCTGCAGCCGGCGGCGATGACGACGATCATCGACGGGCTCGAGGCCTTCTGCCGGCGCCGCGAGATTCCGCGCGTCGCCGAATTGATCCGCGGTGTCGTGATCGAGGAGACCGACGAGCCCGACCTCGCTTGGCTGGACCCGGTGCCGTGACCGCGCGACCTGCCGAGATGCGCAACGTGTTCAGCGGCGACGAGGGCGACCGCGCCCTCGCCGAGGCCCTGTTCGACACCCTGCGCGAGGCGACGGGCGACGGCATCGGCATCACCCGCGAAGCCTATAGCGAACGCGAGTCGCTGGCGCTCGACCTGGTCGAGGCGAAGGCGCGCGAACTCGGCCTCACGACGGAGCGGGACGCCGGCGCCAATCTCGTCGTCACGCTGGAGGGAAGGGAGCCCGAATTGCCCTTCCTCGCCTGCGGCTCTCATCTTGATTCCGTACCGCAAGGCGGCAATTTCGACGGCGCCGCCGGCGTCATCGCCGGGCTCGCCATCCTCGCCCGCTTCAAGGAAGAGGGCTTCGTCCCGCGCCGGACGATCAAGGTCTACGGGCTGCGCGGCGAGGAGAGCGCCCGTTTCGGCAAGGCCTATATGGGCTCCAGCGCCCTGTTCGGGAAACTCTCGGCCGCCGACCTTGCGGTGCGCGATCATGCGAGTGGGCAGACCCTGGCGGAATGCATGCGCGCTGTGGGCATCGACATGGCCCGCGTCGAGAAGGGCGAGTCGCTGCTCGATCCCGCGGCCGTCGCGGCCTGGGTCGAACTGCATATCGAGCAGGGGCCGGTCCTCGTCGCCCGGGATCTGCCAATTGGCATCGTCACCGGCATTCGCGGCAATATCCGTCATCGCGAGGTCGAATGCCTCGGCGAGGCCGGCCATTCCGGCGCGGTGCCGCGCTGGCTTCGGCGCGATGCGGTCTTCGCCACCGCCGAATTGATCACTCATCTCGACCGGCACTGGCGCACGCTGCTGGAGCGCGGCCGCGACGTGGTCGTCACCGCCGGCGTGCTCGGCACCGATCCGCAGGAGCACGCCATCGCGCGCATTCCCGGCACAGTGCGCTTCTCCTTCGAAGTGCGTAGCCAGAGCCGCGAGACCCTCGAAGCCTTCTACGACCTGTTCCTCTCGGAATGCGGCCTGGTCGGTGAGGAGAGGGGGGTGGAATTCCACGTCGACCGCCGGCTCGAATCCGCCCCCGCCGTGATGGATGCGGGCTGGATCGCGCGGCTCAAGACCGCCGCCCGCAATCTCGGCCTGCCCGACGAGGACATTCCAAGCGGCGCGGGCCATGATGCGGCGGTCTTCGCCAATGCCGGCATCCCCAGCGCAATGATCTTCGTGCGCAACCAGAACGGTTCGCATAATCCGCACGAGGCGATGGAGATCGAGGATTTCCTCGCCGGTATCGCGGTGATGCGGGACGCCATCAGGGAGGCCGTGCGATGAGCGTTTCAGCCTTGTTCGACACCGTGCCGCGCGAGGCCGCCGCTGTGGCGCCGACGCTGACGATCCGCCGTCCGGACGACTGGCACGTGCATCTGCGCGACGGCGCGATGCTAAAGGCGGTGTTCCCCTTCACCGCCGCCCAGTTCAGGCGCGGTATCATCATGCCGAACCTGGTACCGCCGGTGACCAGCGTCGATGCCGCCAGGGCCTACCGTGAGCGCATCCTCCAGGCGCGGCCGGACGGCTCCGATTTCACCGCGCTGATGACCTGCTATCTGACCGACACGACCGCGCCGGACGAGATCGAGCACGGTTTCAAGGAGGGCGTCTGGGCCGCCGCCAAGCTCTACCCGGCGGGCGCCACCACCAATGCCCATCACGGCGTCACCGATATCCTGAAGCTCGCGCCGGTTCTGGAGCGGATGGAAAAGATCGGCATGCCGGTCCTCGTCCATGGCGAGGCGACCGATCCGGCGGTCGACATCTTCGACCGCGAGGCGGTGTTCATGGAGCAGGAGATGCTGCCGCTCCTGAAGCGGCATCAGGGTCTGAAAGTCGTGGTCGAGCACGTCACCACCGCCGAGACGGTCGAGCTGGTGCGGGCCCATGCCGGCCGGGCGGCGGGAACGATCACGCCGCATCACCTGATCATCAACCGCACCTCGATCTTCCAGGGCGGTTTGCGGCCGCATCTCTATTGCCTGCCGGTCGCCAAGCGCGAGCGCCATCGCATTGCTCTGCGCGAGGCGGTCACTTCCGGCGACGGCAATTTCTTCATCGGCACCGACACCGCCCCGCATCTGCGCAGCGCCAAGCAGGGCGAATGCTGCTCGGCCGGGGTCTTCGGCGGCGCCACCGCCTTGCAGACCTATGTCCAGGTCTTCGAAGAGGAGGGCGCGCTTCCCCATTTCGAGGCCTTCGCCTCCGAGAACGGGGCGCGCTTCTACGGCCTGCCGCTGAACGAGGGCACGATCACGCTGGAGAAGCGGCCGTGCCGGGTCGCAGCCGTCGTCGCGGTCGGCGAGGAGGATGTCGTCGTCTTCCGCGGCGGCGAGGAATTGCCCTGGGCGCTCGGAGAGGTGAGGGGATGACGACGGCAAGCGAGACCGGCCGCGAGGTCGCAGAGCTCCTGTTCAGGGCCGGCGCCATCCATGTCAGCCGCCAGCAGCCTTTCATCCTGGCCGCCGGCTGGGCGAGCCCCGTCTATGTCGATGTCCGCCTGCTGCTCGGCGATCCGCAATTGCGCCAGGCAGTCAGCGATCTCGCCGCCCGCTATGCCGGCGCGGCCTTCCCGCCGGGCAGTCTCGACGCGATCGCCGGCGCCGAGACGGCCGGGATCCCTTTCGCGGCCTGGCTCGCCGACCGGCTGGCCCTGAAGCTGCGCTATGTCCGCAAGCGCCCGCTCGGCATCGGGCGCAATGCCCAGGTCGAGGGCGGACCGGTCGAGGGCCTGCGCGTCCTGCTGATGGACGATCTCACGACCGATGGCGGCAGCAAGCTCAATTTCGCCCGCGGCCTGCGGGCGGCTGGGGCTGAGGTCCAGCATGTCCTGACGATCTTCTATCACGACGCCTTCCCCGGCGCTGATGCCCGGCTGCAGGAAGCGGGCCTGACGCTCCACGCCCTGGCGAACTGGAGCGATGTGCTGCGCGCTGAGGCCAGCGGCAGGCTTGCGCCGGAGGATCGCGCCGAGATCGAGCGTTTCCTGGCCGATCCCGTGGCCTGGTCGACCCGTCATGGCGGTCGCGCCAGCCTGGCCCCGCGGACCTGAAGCGGACAGGCACATGATTGCGCGAGATCGAAAGGAAGCCGGCATGGCCGATGCTGCGCTCCGCCCGGACGGCGCGCAGCTCGCCACGACGCAGACCATTGCGCTGGCGCAGGTTTCGAACCGCCGCGAGCATGATCTGCTCGGTGAGGCTGATGTGCCGGCGGGCGCCTATTGGGGCATCGCCGAACTCGACGCGTTGCTGCTGCGCATTGAGGCCATGACCGCCCCCTCGCGCGCCAAGCCGCCAACCCCGCCGCGCACCTGACCTGCGGGCCCATCTTGCTGACCTATCGCCGACACCGACGCAATCTCGCGGAGAGATGATGAAAGAGCTTCTGAATTGGCTGCTGCAGCAGAAGGGCAGCCTTCGCACCTATGTCGAATTCCAGGATCGGGCGCTGGCCTTGCGCGCCGACGAGCCCGAGCGCGCCGCGCTCCTGCGCCTGCTCGCCGATCTCGCCGGCCGTTTCGCCGATGCCTATGACGGCCAGCCGCTCTCTGCCGAAATCGCAACTCGGGCGTTGGACCGGCTCACTGAACTTCTCCAGAGGGCCGGCAGGGAAAGCGCTGCAGATCTGGCCAGCCAGATTGCACTGCTCAACGAAATCGGCGCCAGCGAACTCGCCTGATTGCGAGGCAATGATGGAATCTCAGACCTTTGCAACGGGCTATTCGAATACAAGGAAACGTCTGGGCGGCGGTACCGGTCTTTCGCCTTAACGCTTGATCGCCGGGCAGGAGCTTTCGCTCAGCGGGCGGAAGGCCTGGTCGCCGGGGACCGTCGCGACGAGGTCGTACAGATCCCACTCGCTCTTCGAGTCCGCCGGCTGCTTGGCGCGGAAGACGTAGAAGTCGTGGACCATGCGGCCGTCCTGACGCAGCTTGGCGTTACGGACGACATCGTCCTCGATCGGCAATTCGCGCATCTTGGCGATCACTGTCTTCGCATCATCCGACTTCGCGGCGGCCACGGCCTTCAGATAGTGCCGCACCGACGAGTAGATGCCGGCCTGGATCGCCGAGGGCACGGCGCCGTGCCTGGCCTTGAAGCGCCCCGAGAAGGCGCGGGTGCGCTCGTCGAGGTTCCAGTAGAAGCCCTCGGTCAGCACCGTGCCTTGCGCCGCGGCAAGGCCGACGCTCTTCACGTCCATGGCGGTCAGGAAGAAGGCGACGAGCTTCTGCTTGTCCTGACCAATGCCGAAATCGCGCGCCGTCTTGATGCCGGCGATGGTGTCGCCGCCGGCATTGGCGAGCGCGATGAAATCGGCGCCCGAGCCCTGCGCCGTCAGGAGCTGCGAGGAGAGGTCGACGGCCGGGAAGGCGTGGCGGACGGAGCCGATATAGGTGCCGCCTTTGGCCGTGACCAGCGTCCTGGCATCGGCTTCGAGCTGGTGGCCGAGCGCATAGTCGGCAGTGACGAGGTACCATTTCGTGCCGGGCTTGGTCAGGTAATTGGCGATGCCGGCGACCTGGACATAGGTGTCCCACATCCACTGGACGATGTGGTCGGGCTGGCAGGCGTCGCCGGTCAGCCGCGCGGTGCCGCCCGGAAACAGGCCGACGCGGTTCTTCTCCTTCAGCAGCGGCGGAATGGCGAGCTGCAGCGAGGCGTTCGACATGTCGGCGAGCACATCGACGCCCTGCCGGTCGATCCATTCGCGCGCGATGGTCGAGCCGATGTCGGGCTTGTTCTGGTGGTCGGCCGAGACGACCTCGATCTTCATGCCGGCGCATTCCGCCTTCAGGCAGTCGTCGACCGCCATCTGCGTGGCCACGATCGAGCCCTTGCCGGTGATGTCGGAATAGACGCCGGACATGTCGGTGAGCACGCCGATCTTGACGGTGCCGCCCGATATCTCGGCCTGGGCCGCGCCGGCAAGGCAAAGCGCCGATACGCCGGCGAGGGCAGAGATGATGCGTTTCATGGTTCCTCCCAGATCCTTGTTCTGATTGCAGCGTGGCGTCGTGGCACCGCGCCGGTCCTACCAATGCGCCATCGGCAGTCCGGCGACGGGCGAGCGGAAATAGGGAATGCGCGAGCCCTTCAGGCTGCCGACATAGACGGTGCTGAGGTCGGGCCCGCCGAAGGTAATGCTGGCGCACCAGGGCGCGATCGCGCCGCCGCAAGCGAGCATCAATTCCGGCGTCGCCTCGTCGCGGACAAAGGCAGCGAGGAAGGCCTTGCCGGCTTCGCTGCCGCGGTCGTCGTCGAGCAGGATGCGCAATTCGCCTTCCGGCGTGATCGCGAAGATCCGGTCGGTGAAGACATGGGTGCCCCAGAGGTTGCCATGGGCGTCGAAGGCGATGCCGTCGATGCAGGCGCCATGATCCTCGGGCCCGAAGATCTCGCGGTCGGTCAGGCTGCCGTCCGGTAGGACCCTGAGCCGCGTCACCCGGCGCGCGCAGGTCTCGGCGACGTAGAGCCATTCCTCGTTGGCATCGAGCCTGATCTCGTTGGTGAAGGCGAAGCCGTCGGCGACGATGCGCAAGCGCCCGCCGTCATAGAGCGCGACATAGCCGTCGCGGACATGCGGGCTGATCGCTTTCATCCAGTTTTTGGTGCGCGTCGAGATCGTCAGCCAGACGCGGTCCCTGTTGTCGCGCAGGACGAAATTGACTTTGCCGATCGGCTGCCCGTCGATCGTGTCGACGAGCATGCGGGTCTCGCCATCCCGCGTCATGATCTCAAGCCGGTCGGTGCCGAAATTGGAGATCAGGATGTCGCCATTGCGGGCGAAGGCGAGGCCGTTCGGCAGCGTGCCCGAAACGAAGCGCGCTTCCTCGTCCGTGGCCTCGGCGAAACCGCGGCTCGCTGTCTGGCTGATCAGGCGTTGCGTACCGTCCGGCCGGATATGGACGACGCCGCCGCGCGCATCGGCGCTCCAGAGCGAGCCGTCGCGCTCGGCGAGGATACATTCCGGCCGCTGCAGCCCCTCACCGACATAGCGGATCGCGGCGGGGTCGACGGTGAAGCCGTCGAGCGGGTTCGGGCGAGGCGGCATCCGGGCGCCTCAGAAGTTCACCCGGTCGCCGCCCTTGAGGCCGAGCGTGGCGCGGGCTTCCTCCGGGGTGGCGATCTCGTAGCCGAGTTCCTCGACGATGCGGCGGATCTTGGCGACCTGCTCGGCATTGGAGGTGGCGAGCTTGCCCCTGCCGATGAACAGGCTGTCCTCCAGCCCGACGCGGACATTGCCGCCCATCATCGCCGCCTGGGTGCAGAAGGCCATCTGGTGACGCCCGGCGGCAAGCACCGACCAGTGATAATCCTTGCCGAACAGCTTGTCGGCGGTGCGCTTCATGAACATCAGGTTGTCGAGGTCGGCGCCGATACCGCCCAGAATGCCAAAGATGAGCTGCAGGAAGACCGGCGGCCGGAACCAGCCGCGGTCGAGGCAATGCGCTAGGTTGTAGAGATGGCCGACATCGTAGCACTCGTGCTCAAACTTGGTGCCGTGCTCCTCGCCGAGCAATTTGTAGATGCGCTCGATGTCGCCGAAGGTGTTGCGGAAGATGAAGTCCTTGGTGCCGGCGAGATAGGGCTGCTCCCAGGGGTGCTTCCAGTTGCTGTACTTCTCCGCCAGCGGATGCAGCGCGAAATTCATCGAGCCCATGTTGAGCGAGCACATCTCGGGGGCGGCCTTGAGCGGGGCGGCGAGCCGCTCCTCGACGCTCATGTTGAGGCCGCCGCCGGTGGTGATGTTCACCACAGCGTCGGTCGCCTGCTTGATGCGTGGCAAGAACTCCATGAACACCGCCGGATCCGGTGTCGGGCGGCCGTCCTTCGGGTCGCGAGCGTGCAGATGCAGGATCGCGGCACCGGCTTCCGCCGCAGCGATCGCTTGCGTCGCGATGTCGTCAGGGGTGATCGGCAGATGGTCGGACATGGTCGGCGTATGGATGCCGCCGGTGACCGCGCAGGTGATGATGACCTTGCTCATGCGCTTCTCCCTTGGTTGTCGGTTCAGGCCGGAAGGATGGCGACGGCCCGCGTCCAGCCGGCGGAGCCGTTGCGCACCTTCACCGGCAGGCAACTGATCATGAAGCCGGTCGCCGGCAGGGCTTCGAGATTGTGCAGCTTCTCGATCTGGCAGTAACCGGCCTCGCGCCCGGCCTTGTGGCCTTCCCAGATCAGCGAGGCGTCGCCGGTCTCGGCGAAGCGCCGGGCGGTATGGCTGAAGGGCGCATCCCAGCTCCAGCCATCGGTGCCGACGACCTTGATGCCCTGCCGGACGAGATGCAGCGTTGCCTCGCGGCCGAAGCCGCAGCCGGAATCGATGTAGTCGGCTTCGCCATAGCGGCTGCCGGCGCGGGTGTTGACGACGACGATCTCGAGCGGGCTCAGGCGATGGCCGATGCGTTCCAGCTCGGCGTCGATCTCGGCGGGCGTGACGACATGCCCGTCCGGCAGATGGCGGAAATCGAGCTTCACGCCCGGCTGCAGGAACCATTCGAGCGGGCATTCGTCGATCTTCAGCGCCGGCGCCCCGCCATCCTGCGTCGGATGGTAGTGCCAGGGCGCATCGACATGGGTGCCGTTATGGGTCGAGATCGTCGCGAGCTCGACCGCCCAGCCCATGCCGTCCGGGAGCTGCTCGGGCCTGAGGCCGGGGAAGGCCGCGGCGATGTCCTTCGCGGTGCCCTCATGGGTGCGGTAGTCGATCCTGACCTTCTGAAAGGGCGGATCGGCGGGCACGTCGTTTTCGAGCGGAATCGAGAGATCGACGAGGCGCCCGGTCGGCATCATGCTGGTTTCCTCCTGCCGTCTCTAAGTCTTTGTCTTACCGCATTTTCTTCACGCGAACCGGTGCCCACTTCGCTTGAAAATGCTTCGGGCTCTTGCCGGCATGAATTTGGACGAACGTCCGACCAATAGCGTAGAATGCGCTTTCTGATAAGAGCCAATCACGCAGGGCAGGGGCGCTGCGAAGGAGGGATTCGATGGCAGCGGCGCCGACGCGCGAGCGCATTCTCGACGCGGCCGAGCGGACATTCGCCGAGCGAGGCGGAGCCGACGGCGCCTCGATGCGCGATCTCGCCGCCGCAGCCGACGTGCGGCTGTCGCAGCTCAGCTATTATTTCGGCTCGAAGGAGGCGCTCTACCGGGCCGTCTTCGCCCGCCGCGCGGATGCTTTGGCGCTGGCGCGCGGCACCGCGCTCGCCGGGGCCATGGCAGCACCGGCACCCGATATCCGCGCGGTGGTCGAGGCCTTCATCGGCCCTTCGGTGCGGCAGCGCTTCGCCGAGGGTGTGCAGGGCGCGGCCTTCGCGATGATGACGGCGCGGGAGGCGGTCGATCCGCGCGAATCCGCCCGCGGCGTTCTAGCCGAGCATTTCGACCCGACCGCGACGGAGTTCCTGGCCGCGTTCGCAAAACTCTATCCGCAGGCGTCGCGCGGGGCGATGGTGGATGCCTATCTGTTCATGGTCGGAGCGCTGGTCATGACCATGGCCGCGAGCGACCGCGCCGCGCGTCTCGACGATACGCGCATCGCGCTGCCCGCGACCGGCCTTGCCGAACTTCTGCTGGAGCGCCTGACGAGCTTCTGCGCAGCCGGCATCGATCGGTTGCTGACTGAGTAGCGCAGCGATTGCGGTGACGGGTTGACGCGAGGCGTTGGGTTCCGCGCAGCCTCGATCCGCCACGCCCGTTCCGCGCTCATCCATGGCCAGGACGATGCGACCGCACTGACCCTTGCGGGATTTTCGGTTGGAATGGATGGCCATGACCGCGGCGCTGCCTTCACCGCGTTGGAAGCCGCGCTCGCCATCAGCCCGTCATCGGCGCTGACCTACATTCTGGGCAGCGTCATGCTCGGATGGGGCGGAGAGGCGGAGCGTGCCATTGAGTGGAGCGAGCGGGGCATGCGGCTCAGCCCATTCGATTCATGGGCTTTCGCCGCATTCGATGCGCGGGCGATGAGCCATTTGCTGCGTGGCCGCTACGACGAAGCTTGCAGTGCGGCCCACAAATCCGTTCAGGCCAATCCCGCACACAGCATCACCTATGTGCAATTGGCGGCTGCGCTCGCCAAACTCGGACGGCTGGAAGAAGCAAGGCGCGCCGCCGCACGGGTCCTCGAGCTCCACCCGACGTTCCGCTTTGGTCGCCAGTTTGCAGGCGTGAACTGCGCTCCTGCGCTTGCGGAGGCCCTTGGTGACGCGCTGCGGTTGGCAGGGCTGCCGGAGTAGCCAGTCGTCGAGTGCCGGCCGGGCGATCTACGGGCGCTCTGCGAGAGCAAGCAGCAAGCTGCATGGGCCGCGTTCGACAGAAGTCATTGTCGGCATTGGGGCAGCCTTGGCAGATCTCAGAGGAGGGGCTTCAGGCGGATATGCTGATCGGGGCTTTAGAAGCTGATTCAGCCTGCGTCAGTCGATAAGTCTCGCGAGCCGTTGCAGCAAAGAGCTTACCCTGCTCGGCTTGCGAATAGCGAGCCGCGATCGTCTTGAAGCCGCTATAAATCGTGTCGAAGGACGCGCAGAGGCTGTCGACCGGGAAATTGCTGGCAAACATGGCGCGGTCCGCGCCGAACATGGCGATGATTTCCGCCACGATCCAGCGATTATCCGGCACCGTCCAGGGCCGGCCGGCGAGCCCGATGCCGGAAATCTTGACGCGAACGTTCGCGCATTCGGCGAGATGCGCCATCGCCATGTGCCAGCCCGATAGTCCGCCCTCGCTGCGATCGGCCGGCAGGCCGGCGTGGTTCAGAACAATGGTGGTGTCCGGGAAGCTGCGAGCCAGGTCGACCGCCTCCTTCAGGTTCCACCACGGTGTCTGGAGATCGAAGTTCAGGCCATGGCGCGACAGGAGCGCATAGCCCCGCCGCCAGCGGTCATCCGACATGAGCGTGCGCTGTGAGCCGACGTCATCGGGTCGCAGGGGTCCTCCCGGCTTGTGCCGGACACTGCGCACGAGGCCGAAAGCCGCTTGTCCGGCCAGGACCGCGCCGATATCGGCGCGGTCGAGCCAGGCTTGCGCCACGATGGCATTGGGCACGCCAAATTCTCCGGCGAGGCCCGCGGCATAGCGCGTTTCGCCGATCGGGTCGTTCTCGTCCCATTCCGTCTCGACATAGACCGTCTGACGAACGTCGTGACCTGCGGCATCGGCGAAGTAATCGTCCGGCAGGTAGCGGCGCTTGATCGCTGAATAATCGCCATAGCGGAACGGAATGTTGACGTCCGGCTTCAGCCAGGGATGGGGATTGCGGATCGGATCCCAGAAATGCTGGTGCGCATCGACGATCGGCCCTTGCCAGAGTTCCGGCTGTGTCATGCCTTTCGTCCCTCAATACGTTTCGGCGTCGTGGAAATCGATCAGCATCGTGCCGGCGACGTAGAGCGCGGCGCAGGCGGCGAAGAAATAAAGCACCATCAGATAGGTGCCCGTCGCCTGCAGGATCAGACCCGTGATGATCGGGATGGCGATGCCGCTGGCGCTGCCGGCGAAGTTCATCGCGCCGCCGACGATGCCAACCTTCTCGCGCGGCGCGAGGATCGCGGGCAGGCTCCAATAGAGGCTGCCGAAATACAGCAGGAACAGAGTAACGGAGAGGACCGCCACCGCCATCACCGGGTCCGCCACCTGCGGCAGCGCGAGGAAGGACAGCATCACGCCAAGCCCGCTGATCCCGAGCGCGGATTTGTAGGTCGTGCTGCGGCGCATGCCTCTCGCCTGCAGCTTGTCGACCAGGAAGCCACTGAGCAGCGAGCCGAACATGCCGGAGAGGAAGATCACGAAGGTCGCGCCGCCCATCTGCTTGAGGTCGAAGCCACGGGCCTGCGCAAGATAGCTTGGCCCCCAGGTCAGCAGGCCGAAATTGATCATGGCCCAGCTCATCCGGCCCGTGAGGATGGCGGCAAGCGAGCGTCGCGAGATGGCCTTTGGAGCTATGGTCGCCGCCGAGGCTCCGCCAACTGCCGAAGCTTCGATCAGGCGCAGTTCGTCGGCGTTGATGCTCGGGTGGTCCGCCGGGTCATCGCGAAGATACCACCAGGAGAGATAGCCGAGCAGGATGGTGGCCACGCCAGCGACGATGAAAGCCGTGCGCCACGAGCCAAGCGCCAATATGAGCCAGGCGATGATGACGCCGCCAAACGCCGCGCCGAGCGGGGCGCCACTGTCCATCAACACGGCTCCTCGTCCGCGCTCACGTGGCGAGAGCCAGATCGAATTGAGCTTGGCGCCCGCCGGAAACAGCGGTGCCTCCGCCGCGCCCAGGCCGATGCGGCTGAGCAGCAGGGTGACGCCGCCGGTGCAGAGGCCTGCGATCGACTGGAAGATGCCCCAGCCGACGGTCGCGCCAGTGATGAGTGCGCGTGGGCCGAACTTGTCGATCAGCCAGCCGCCCGGGATCTGCAGCGCGGCATAGCTCCAGAAGAAGGCGCTCAGGATCAGTCCCTGCATCGCAGGCTCCAGCCCGAATTCCTTGGCGATGGTCGGCATCGCGATCGACAGCGCGGTGCGGTCGATCAGGTTGATGACGACGAGCACGAAGATGATGCCGAAGATGCGCCAGCGCACCGTCGTGGCGCCAGACGCGGCTGCCCCTGCATGGACGCCGCCGCCCTGCGGCGTATGAGCCCGATCAAATCCTGACATGATGCCTCTCCGACCGGCTCCGCCGGCGCCTGCTGCGTTTCCATGAGGATGCAGTCGCTGGGGCCGTTCGAACGGACTCGCAGGCGGCATCTCTCCCTGTCGCCGGCGATGCGTGCCGCCAGCGTTATCGAAGCAGACGCTACATGCGATCTGGTATGCCGTTGCAATGAAGATTAGTGATGATGTGATAGCCAAAACGATATCGCTGGAAACAGTCGGATGCCCGCCATCGCGAACGCGCCGTCGCTGTTGCGACGATTGAAAAACCGGCAGCTGCTTCTCCTCACCGCGATCGACGAGAGCCGAAGCCTGCGGCGTGCGGCGGCCTCGCTGAACATGACGCAGCCGACCGCAACCAAGCTGCTGCAGGATCTCGAAGCCACGCTGGGCCTCTCTCTTTTCGACCGTGGCCGGCGCGGCGTTCGCGCGACGGTCTATGGCGAGGTGATGATCCGCCATGCCCGGCTGATCCTGAACGATCTCGAGCGCGCGCGCCTGGAACTCGAGTCATTGTCCTCCGGGGCGACGGGCCGATTGAGGATCGGCGCCGTCATCAGCGCCATCCCCTTCCTGCTCGCCCGAGCCGTTGCGGCGCTGAAACGCGATCAGCCGCGCCTCGACATCGCGATCGAGGTGGGAACCAGCGACGCGCTCGTCCCGATGCTGGCAAAAGGCGAGCTCGATGTGCTGCTTGCCCGCCCGCTGGCGCTCGCAGGGCGACCAGAGTTCGACTACGAGGACCTGATCGACGAGCCGCTGCGCATCGTCGCGCGCGTCGGCCATCCTCTGGCGTCGGCCCAGGCCTTGAGCCTGGCCGATCTGGCGTCATGGCCATGGACGCTGCTGCCGGCCAACAGCCCGATGCGAAAGGTGCTTGCACCGCTCTTCGCCGCGATGATGGCGCATCAACCTCTCGATGTCGTCGAGACCTCGTCGATGATGACGATGGTCGCATTGCTGCAGGAAAGCGACATGCTCGCCGTGATGCCCGGCGACGTCGCGACCTTCGCCGTCCAGCACGGCCTGCTGCACCATCTCGACGTCGCGCTTCCACCGATCATGGGCTCCTACGGCATCCTGAGCCTCAAGGAACAGCCGCGCTCAGCGAGCACGGATGCATTTGTTCGCTGCCTGAAACAGTGCCTGGCCCTCGGCCGCTCGTGAGGTTCTTGCTGCTCGATGTCAGGTTTTCGGGCGGCCCCTGTCATTCAGTTCCACCCGGCACGGCACGCCTCAGTGCGACGATGAATGTCGAAGGTCGCGGCAGGACATAGGGCAGGGGCCTTCTTCTGGAGAGATTTCCGAGCGGCCGGAGACAATGCGGCACGCGCCATCTCGAAGATCTCGCTCGGCGCCCGGAGGGTTAGCGGCCTACCCTTTTGAGACATGCGGGGTTACGGAGAGCTCGCTCGACCGCAGAACTTATCTCCATAAGTGTTTGCTATTGTAAGAATTTCACCTGCACCGGCAGTTGTCGGCGCGACGCCGCTGTCTCGAGACCCGGAGCTTCATAACCTGGATCTGAATCGTCGCTCATCTGCTCGACGTCGAGCCAATGGAGCGCCTTGCTCGTCGGGGTCGGTCCGGATTCGGCCGCGATTGGCGATAAGGGCTTTCCAGCCGGCGCAACCGAAGTGCAACTGAATTTGCGTGCGCCGCCTCAGCGGCACCGCTGTGATGCAGCATGTCGATGACGAAATTAAGCGCCGAGGCCCATGCAGCCGAGCGCTTGATGCCGTGAACGACGGCGTCGTTGCGAAGCTTTGCGAGGAAGCCTGCGAGGCATTCCTCGATGTGGTCGAAATCGCCGTCGGCGACGAGCCGGTCCACGTTGATCTGACGGTCCACGGCGTCGCGCGTCAATGATCGACAGGTCGGCGCGCCGTGTCGACGTTTGTGGGGCGCATTCAGCGAAGGATATCGGCACATACGATCCGCCGGATGGATCGAAGGCCGTCATGGAACCCAGCGGCAAAAGCAACGCACAAACCGCAGCTTACATTGCCGCTCGCAACACGAATGGCAGGCGGCAGGCGGCAGAACGCAAGACGCGCAAAGGCGCCTCTTAGTTCCATAATATGTCTTATGCGAATCATTGCTGTAGGCCCCCGTTAGAAAGGTCACCGGTCTCCCCGTTAGAGATGTCACTCGTGCTGAGTGCTGGCTTGCTGGGAGCTTTGCGTGATGACGGTGGTGTCGATGAGCCCTGCCGAACTCGACCGGGTTCAGGTGCTGCGGGATGTCGTGGCGGAGCGGATTTCGGCGACTGAGGCGGCGCAGTTGCTGCGTCTGACGCGCCGGCACGTGTTTCGGCTGCTGCGGGCGTACCGGGCACGCGGTCCGGCAGCGCTGGTCTCGCGGAAGCGCGGCAACCGGAGCAATCGATCCTACCCAGCGATGGTGCGAACGCATGCCCTGGCGCTGATCCGGGCGAACTATCCGGATTTCGGGCCGACGCTGGCGGCGGAGAAGCTCGCGGAACGGCATGGGCTGCGGTTGGGCGTCGAGACGGTGCGGCGCTGGATGATCGCCGACGGGATCTGGCGCGATCGTCGGGAGCGGCTCAAGCCGGTGCACCAGCCGCGCTACCGGCGCGATTGCGTCGGCGAGCTCGTCCAGATCGACGGCTCGCAGCATTGGTGGTTTGAGGACCGTGGCCCGCAATGCACCCTGCTCGTCTTCATCGACGATGCGACCAGCCGGCTGATGCATCTGCAATTCGTCACGGCGGAGTCGACCTTCGACTATTTTGCTGCGACGCGGAGCTATTTGCAGCGCCACGGCAAGCCGGTCGCGTTCTACTCTGACAAGCACGCGACGTTTCGGGTCAACAAGGTCGGTGCGACCGGCGGCAATGGCATGACCCAGTTCGGCCGGGCGCTGGATCAGCTCAACATCGACATCATCTGTGCCAATGTCCCGCAGGCCAAAGGCCGGGTCGAGCGCGCCAATGGCACGCTACAGGACCGGCTGGTGAAGGAGCTGCGGCTCGCCGGGGTCTCATCGCTCGAGGCCGGGAACGCCTTCCTGCCGGGCTTCATGGAGGACTTCAACCGGCGCTTCGCCAAGGTGCCGTTCAACGACAAAGACCTGCATCGTCCGCTCGCCGGGGACGATGATATCGACGAGGCCTTTGCCTGGAAGGAGGAGCGGACGGTCTCGCAGAACCTGACGCTTCAATACGACAAGATGCTTTTCATCCTTGAGCCAACGCCGGTGACGCGCCCCCTCGCCCGCCAGCGCGTGACGATTTACGACTATCCGGATGGTCGATTTGCGATCCGGCACCAGGGCCTCGACCTGCCCTATCGGACTTTCGACAAGGTACAGCAGGTTGATCAGGCCGCAATCGTCGAGAACAAGCGGCTCGGGCCGGTTCTGGCCTACATCGCCGAGCGCCAGAAGGAGCTCAACATGAAGCGCAGCGGCCGTGCGCCACGACGGCAGGGCCAGGGCAAGAGCCTCTTCAAGGCGGGCTGATCGCTTGGGGTTAAATTCACTCTCGCAGCAAAAATCTAAGGCTCCCGGTATGACACCGCAGCGCGGCTGAGCAACCCTGACCAGCTCCGCCGCGCTGCTAGAGTTTTCCTGAAGATCTGTCTCAGGTGACATCGGCGCATTCAACTGGTGACATCTCTAATGAGGACACGAAGAGACTTGTCTAACGGGTTCTGACAATTGCTGCCGTGCTGCGTAGCCCGGTGGTGCGGTCTGCATGTGGCCGGCGAATCCGCCGCGATCCTTGCCGAGCTGGCGGCCTTCCGCTTGCACAAGCTCTCACGCGAGGCCGGTTGCGATCTCGATATCGAATCCTGCCCCCTCGCACTTCCTCAACTCGGAGCGCATCCACCGGCGCCAGGCGCTCAAGCAGCGCGACCGTGAGGCCTATGAGGATCAGAAGCCCGGCATCCGCAGGACGCGCGAGGGCATGATGCCCATGGCGATCGTGGTCGGCGACGTTCACCCGGTCGATATCATGCTGGCTCGCGAGCACGGCTCGACGGCGCATGCCCGCGCGATCGGCTGGCTCGACATGGCGACCAATCGCATCTGGCTCGATCTTGTCCTGTTGCCAAAGGGCAAGGGCATCACGAATGCCCATGTCATCCGCAGCTTCGTCAACATGGTCGAAGCCTAGGGCGCGCCCGGCGCGCTCTATCTCGACAACGGCAGCGAATACAACTGGGCGCCGTTCATCGACGACGCGCTCAAGCTGATCGGCGATAACGGCAAGCGGCTGATCGGCTCGGCCGAGCTGCGCGCGTCGCAGATCACGCGGGCCCAGCCCTACAACGCGGCCGCCAAGCTGATCGAAGGCATCTTCGCCGTTCTGGGACGGTTCGCCAGGGAGCGATTACACATGCTGGCGAACGCTGGACCTGCCCGGAGCTGATCCGCTGGCAGGAAGCGAAGATCACGGTCCGCATACCGAGATATCAGGATTGGACCACCCTCCCCTTGTTCGATCGCCTCGGCGATCTGATCGGCTTCGCGGAGCCGGATCGCGCCTATGCTCATCTGACGAAAGAGATCGGAGGCATCCGTTACTTCGAAGTGCTTCAAAACGTCCGGTCCAACCAAGTGTCGACGGACTGCGTCAGCGCCGCCTTCGGCCGATCGCCCATCCCTCTTCGTCACGTGGCGGACTTGTTCGGCCGACTTCGAAGGAAGCCCTCGCACATGGGGCCCAATCCGCATCTTTACCCCGACTGAGCCAATGGGGAGAGCGTGCCGTCATTCGGAATCCAAAAGGCAATACGATCGAGCTTCTACGGCCCACCGAGCGCGAGCTGCATGCAGCTGAACGGCCAGCGAGATCGACAGCGCTGCGCGGCTGACTGCGGCGCAGCGCCGGATTGTCAGCGGATCGGTGGCGCGTATTGCAGACCGCCCTTGTTCCACAGCGCGTTCTGCCCGCGGGCGATCTTCAGAAGCGAACCTGCGCCCACGTTCTTTTCGAAAGATTCGCCATAATTGCCGACATGCTTGACGATCCGGTAGGCCCAGTCATTGGTCAGGCCCATCGGCTCGCCGAACTTGCCCTCGGTGCCGACGAAGCGCTTGATCTCCGGGTTCTCGGACTTCAGCATCCCGTCGACATTCGCTTTGGTGATGCCGAGCTCTTCAGCGTTGACCATCGCGAATAGCGCCCATTTGACGATGTCGAGCCAGCCATCGTCGCCATGGCGCACGACCGGGCCGAGCGGCTCCTTCGAGATGATGTCCGGCAGAACAATGTGCTCGTCTGGATTGGCGAGCGTCAGGCGCTCGGCATAGAGGCCCGAAGCATCGGTCGTGAAGGCGTCGCAGCGGCCGGACTCGTAGGCTTTCACCGTCTCCTGGTTGCTCGCGAAGGCGACGACCTCGTACTTGATCTTGTTCGCCCGGAAGTAGTCGGCCAGGTTGAGTTCTGTCGTGGTGCCTTGCTGGGTACAGATGGAGGCGCCGCTGAGCTGCAGCGCCGAGTGTACGCCGAGCTTCTTGCGGACCATGAAACCCTGGCCGTCATAGTAGTTCACGCCCGCGAAATTCAGGCCGAGCGAGGTGTCGCGCGAAATTGTCCAGGTCGTGGTGCGCGAGAGCAGATCGACCTCGCCCGACTGCAGCGCGGTGAAGCGGTCCTTCGCGGAGAGCGGGATGAACTTGACCTTGGTCGGGTCGTTGAAGATCGCCGACGCAATGGCACGGCAGACATCGACATCGAGACCGGACCAGGTGCCCTGAGCATCCGGGATCCCGAAGCCCGCGAGGCCGGTGCCGGAGCCGCAATGGAGAAGGCCGCGGCTCTTCACCTGAGCGAGCGTAGGCGACTGCGCGAATGCTCCGCTGGCGCCTAGAACAGTGCCGGCGACGAGCGCCGCGCCGATAAATTTTTTCATGTTGTTGTCCCCCTGTTTGCGGAACGGGTTCCAGCCCGCTCGCTTTGGGGTAGCAAGTCCCGGACCAAGGCCCATCCTGCGCGACCGCATCAACCAAGGACGGCTCGTCACAGCGCCACGATGCTGTCAGCATCCGGCTGATCGAGAAGAAGCCGAGGGCCGGGATACAAAGATCGAGCCTGCGCCCCCAAGGGAGCATCCGCCACTCACACGCATGGTCATTTGGCTATGCCTGCTCGTGAGCGCCCCAGCCGCCGCAAGCAGGCCATGTCGCGGCCACTGAGCCTGTTCGTTGAGTTCGGTCACTGTGGGCTTCCAAAGATCGTCGCGCCGGTATCGGCGCTGCCGACGACAGCGCGGAAGGAGCCGAACAACTCGCGGCCGACGCCCCAATGTGATGGTTCGAGATCCGCCTCGGCCGGTGTGCGCGCGCGCCATTCCTCAGCGTCCACGAGCACGGACAGCTTGCCGGCAACCGCATCGACGCGGATCAGGTCGCCGTCGCAGATCAGCCCGATCGGCCCACCATCGGCGGCTTCCGGTGTGACATGGATCGCCGCCGGCACCTTGCCGGAGGCGCCGGAGAGCCGGCCATCAGTGACCAGCGCGACCTTAAGGCCGCGATCCTGCAGCACGCCGAGTGGCGGCATCAGCTTGTGCAGCTCCGGCATGCCGTTGGCGCGAGGTCCCTGGAAGCGCACCACAGCAACGACGTCCCCGGTCAGCTCGCCGGCCTTGAAGGCGGCCTGCAGCGCCTCCTGGCTATGGAAGACGCGGGCGGGCGCCTCAATGACATGGCGCTCGCTGGCGATGGCGGAGGTCTTGATCACCGCCCGCCCGAGATCACCGGTCAGCAAGGTCAGGCCGCCGGTCGCCTGGAAGGGCGCCGCGACGCCGCGCAGCACAGCCTCGTCGCCGCTCGTGGCGGCGCCGTCGCGCCAGGCCAGGCCGCCGTCCGGCGCGAGCACCGGCTCCTGGACATAGGCGTCGAGCCCCTGCCCCCAAACGGTCTCGACATCGCGATGCAAAAGCCCATCGCCGAGCAGCTCGCGGATGACGAAGCCCATGCCGCCGGCGGCGTGGAAATGGTTCACGTCGGCCTTGCCGTTCGGATAGATTCGGGTGAGCAGCGGCGTCACCGCCGCGAGATCGGCGAAATCGTCCCAGGTCAGCCGGATGCCAGCTGCGGCAGCCATGGCAACGAGATGCATGGTGTGGTTGGTCGAACCGCCGGTGGCGTGCAGGCCGACCACGCCGTTGACGAAGGCACGCTCGTCCAGCATGCGCCCAACCGGCTTGTAGTCGTTGCCGAGCGCGGTGATCGCCATCGCCCGCTCGGCCGCAGCCTTGGTCAGCGCCTCGCGCAGCGGCGTGTTCGGATTGACGAAGGATGCGCCCGGCAGGTGCAGCCCCATGATCTCCATCACCATCTGGTTGGTGTTGGCGGTGCCGTAGAAGGTGCAGGTGCCGGGGCCGTGATAGGAGCGCGACTCGGCTTCGAGCAACGCATCGCGGTCGACCTTGCCCTCGGCAAAGAGCTGGCGCACCCGCGACTTCTCGTCGTTGGAGAGGCCCGACGTCATCGGACCGGCCGGGATGAAGACTGCCGGCAGATGGCCGAAGGCGAGCGCGCCGATGACAAGGCCGGGCACGATCTTGTCGCAGATGCCGAGGAAGACGGCCGCATCGAAGGTCTGGTGCGAGAGCGAGACCGCCGTCGCCAGCGCGATGACGTCGCGCGAGAACAGCGAGAGCTCCATGCCGGCCTCGCCCTGGGTGATGCCGTCGCACATGGCGGGCACGCCGCCGGCGACCTGGGCCACGCCGCCGGCCGCGCGCGCCGCCTGGCGGATCAGCTCCGGGAAGTTCTCATAGGGCTGGTGGGCCGAGAGCATGTCGTTATAGGCGGTGACGATGGCGAGGTTGGCGCCCGCGCCGGCGCGCAGCATCGCCTTGTCGCCCGGCCCGCAGGCGGCGAAGCCATGGGCCTGGTTGGCGCAGCCGAGACGCTGGCGGCGCGGCCCGGCTGCCGCAGCGGCCGCGACCCCGTCGAGATAGCGCCGGCGTCCGTCCTGCGAGCGGCGCACGATCCGCTCCGTCACCTCGCCGATGCGGGCGTTGATCGTGCGATTGTTGGATTGAGCGGTCATCTAGACCTCCTTCCTGGCTCGGGTTGGATTCGCCATGGACATGGCGCGGTCGCGGCATCACCTCATGCGCCATCCTCCTGCCAGGTCCGACCATCGCGTTCGATAAGGGCGATCGAGGCGGAAGGTCCCCAGGTTCCAGCGGTATATGGGCGCGGCGGTTCATTCATGCTGCGCCAGGCTCCCAGGATGGGGTCGACCCAACGCCAGGCGGCCTCGACCTCGTCGCGACGCATAAACAATGTCTGGTTGCCGCGGACGACATCGAGGATGAGCCGCTCATAGGCATCTGGATTGCGGACCTTGAAGGCCTCAGCGAAGCTCATATCGAGCGGGACATGGCTCAGGCGGATGCCGCCGGGACCCGGATCCTTGATCATCAGCCACAGCTTCACCCCCTCGTCGGGTTGAAGCCGGATGACAAGTTGATTGGCATGGATCGGCCCGACCTGATTGCCGAAAGCCGAATGCGGCACCGGTCTGAAGCCGACGACGATCTCCGAGACGCGCGTCGCAAGGCGCTTGCCGGTGCGCAGATAGAAGGGCACGCCGGCCCAGCGCCAGTTCGCGACTTCCGCCCTCAGGGCGACGAAGGTCTCGGTCTGGCTGAGATTGGAACCGAGTTCGTCGAGATAGCCCGGCACCGCGCCGCCCGCCGAGGCGCCGGCACGATACTGGCCGCGCACGGTGAGGCTGGCGGCATTGCCTTCGTCGATCGGCTTCAGCGCCCGTAGAACCTTGAGCTTCTCGTCGCGCACGGCATCGGCTTCGAGCGAGGGTGGCGGCTCCATGGCGACGAGGCACAGCAGCTGGAGCAGGTGGTTCTGCACCATGTCGCGCATGGCACCGGCGGTGTCGTAATAGCCAGCACGCTCCTCGACACCCAGGCTCTCTGCGACCGTGATCTGGACATGGTCGATATGGGCACCATTCCAGAGCGGCTCGAACAGCGCATTGGCGAAGCGCAATGCCATCAGGTTCTGCACCGTCTCCTTGCCGAGATAATGGTCGATCCGATAAACGCGCTCTTCCGGAAAGACCTTGCCGATGGCCTCGTTGACCCGGATCGCCGAGGCGAGATCCTTGCCGATCGGCTTTTCGATCACCACCCGGGCGTCGTTGCTGGCGAGGCCGAAATTGCCGAGTTGTTCGCAGATCGGGCCGAAGAGATGCGGCGCCGTAGCGAGGTAATGAACCTGGATGCGACCGGCATAGGGAGCGATCGCCGCGGCAAGCTCAGCCCAGCCCTCCTCGCCCTCGGCATCGACAGTCACATAGCTCAGCCGCGCCAGGAAGCGGTCGAGCTCCGGACCGGCCGTTTCCGACGCCGGCACATGTTCGATGATGGCCGCCCGCGCGAGGGCGAGGAACTCGGCCTCGGTCATTGCGCGCCGGGCGATGCCGATGATCGTCGCCTCCTGCGGCAGCTGGCCGGCGAAATCGCGATGGAACAACGCGGGCAGCAGCTTGCGGCGGGCAAGATCGCCCGTCGCACCGAACACCGTCAGAACAAAAGGCGCCACAGGTATGACCCGGCTGGTCATGCAATCCCTCTCTCGGTTCAATCCCAAAGACCCGGCCGCCCCTGCCCTCAGCCTGCCAGGTGCGGATGGAGAAACGCATCAACTTCGGCTGCCGTCGGCAGATCTGCCCCGCGGCGGGCGACGGTGATCGCTGCGGCAGCGGTCGCGTAGGTCAGCAGCTCGCCGATCGCCGGCAGGTCGAGCGCAGCAATCGCGTCCGGATGAAGCCGTCCAGTCTTCGCAAGCTGGGCAAGCAGGGCGGCGTGGAAGGTGTCGCCGGCCCCCACCGTATCGCGCACGACGACCGGACGGCCGGGCACGGAGATGCTGCCGGCAGCACAGAAGGCGGTCGCGCCCTGGACCCCCTCGGTCACCACGACGAGCTGGGCGCCGCAGTCGAGCCAATAACTAGCGGCCTCGGCGATCGTGATCTGCCCGCCCCAGGCGATGCGCACGTCTTCATCGCTGGCCTTGATCAGAGTTGCGGCACGGTAGAATCGCTCGGCGGCCCTGCCCCAGCCCTCCATGTCTCCGACCACGGTCGGGCGCAGATTGGGATCGATGCTGATGACGCGGCGCCCCTTCTCGCGTTCGGCCAGGCCGGCGAAGGCGGAGCCTATCGGCTCGACCATCATGGTGTAGGAGCCGAAGGTCAGCGCCTCGATCTCGGAAGGCAGAGCAGCCGGCAGATCATCCGGCTGCAGCGAACGATCGGCCGCGCCCTCGCCGTGAAAGGAATAGCTCGGCTGGCCGTCGCGCCCCGTCGCAACAGCCGAGATGGTGGAGAGTCGGTCGGTCCGCACCAGGAAACGGTCATCGACGCCCTCCTGAACCAGGATTTCGGCGAGCAGCGCGCCGAAGCGGTCGCGCGAAATGCCGCCGAGGAAAGCCGTCTCAGCCCCGAGTCGGGCGAGGCCGACGGCGACATTAAAGGGCGATCCGCCGGCAACTGCGCGTGCCGGCATTTCGGTGCCCTCAGGCGGGCCGACGAACAGATCGATCAGGGCTTCACCACAGACGAGGATCATGGTGCGTCTCCGGGGCTGGCGATGACACCCTTGCGCAGAATGATGTTGCCGTAGAGTCGCCGCTCGCCGCTCGCGACAACGGCATAGGCGGCGCGAATACGATCGTAGAACGGCTCTCCGGCGATCGGCACCAGCCTGAAGCCGGGCTCGCGCTGCGCAATGGTGGCCTCGAATTCGGCGAAGACCGGCTCCAGCCGCCCGCAATCCCCGAAGGCGCAGGGGCGAAATGCAGCATCGCTCACGGCGGCGTCCAGTGGCATGAGCGACAGCACGGCATCGAGGATCACCGGTGCATCATGGCCATCCATGCGCACCAGCCGCCTGGCATGGGCTTCGGCGGGATAGTTGGCATCGACGATGGCGATCTCGTCGCCATGGCCCATGGCCCGCAGGATGGCGAGAAGCTCGGGGCCCAACAGAGGGGTGATGCCCTTGAGCATGCGTCAATCCTTGAACAGCACGTCGTGGTCGCGCGCAAAGGCGGCGAGCAGAGGCAACGCCGCGCCGCCGATCGCGCGCGCATCGCGGCCGATCGAACCTTCCACCACGGTCGCCTCCGTCAGTCCCTGGCGGTCGATGCCCGCGAGGCGCTCACGGACGCGCTCGACGAGGCGCCGGCGGACATTGATCGGAAAGGCGCCATCGATGATAACCGCCTCGAAATCGATCACCGCGCAGGCGGAGGCGATGGCCTGTGCCAGCGCTTCGGCCGCTTCCGCGATCCACGCTTCAAGAGGCTCGCGGAAGTTCGACCAGTCGTCAGGCGACAGCCAGATGTCGGTGCCGCGCTGTCCGGCGGCGATCAGCTTCCGCTCCAGGCGGTAGATCGAGGCGGTGCGGATCAATTGCTGAAGGCTCGCCTCGCCATTCGCCTCGCGCCGCATGATCGGCATCGAGCCGAGCGCCCCGGCATTGCCGCTGCGGCCGGGGAACAGACTGCCATTGAGCACGATGCCGCCACCGATGAAGGCGCCGATGTAAAAATAGGCGAAATCCCGATAGGCGCGTCCCGCGCCGAAGGTGAGTTCGGCGGCGCAGGCCGAGGTCGCGTCGTTGCAGAGCCGCACGGGCCATGGCGCGAAGCGGCGCGACAGCTCCCCGGCGACGTCCAGATCCCGCCAGGCACCGAGCGCACCTGGCGCTACTTCGATGTCGGCCTCCCAATTCCACAGCTCGAAGGGCATGGCGACGCCGAGCCCGCTGATCCGCTCCCACTGTTCGCCGGGCAGCGTGGCAAGCAGGCTCGGCATCTCGCGTTCGGCAAAGGCCAAAATGTCCTGCGGCACCGGGAACGGATAGATCATGCGCCGTCTGGCGCGGATGCCGGCGGTGAAGTCCATCAGGACAAGGTCGGTGCTGCGCCGGCCGATCATCAGGCCGAGTCCGAAGGCACCGTCGGTATTGAGCGAATAGGGGATCGAAGGCTGGCCGACCCGGCCGCGCTGGGGCTCACCGGGGAGCAGCAGCCCGTCGGCCTCCAGCCGATTGATAATCACGGTCGTAGTCTGGGTTGAGAGGCCGGTCAGCCGGGCGATCTCAACCTTGGCAAGACTACGGTGACGGCGGATGAGCGATAGGATCAACCGCTCGTTATAGAGGCGCACACCCGTCTGACTGGTCCCTCGACTCCCCGGCGAGACCACAGCGACGGCCCCATCCGCCTCCAGGAACGGCGCGCCCTCTCCCATCATTGACTCCCTAAAAACTCGTTCTTGTTGTTATTGCCACGGTCCGCAGCTCAGTTTTTCGCGAAGCGGATAGGCGCATTGCGCTCACGAGAATGGGGGCGGTCGAGGGCATCTGTCAATTAATAAATCGGAATGATTTATTAATTGACAGATCATCCCGCCTCGTGCCTGATAGGGTCGCAGAAACAACATGCGCTCGGCCGAACCGCGCCAATCGACAACAGTCCCAGGGAGGGAAAAATGCGTCAGCCATTCCGGCTTTTCGCCGCATCCGCGCTCGCGCTTGCGTCAGGGATTCAAGGCGTCTGCGCGGCCGACAAACCGATCATCGGCCTCATCACCAAGACCAACACCAACCCGTTCTTCGTCAAGATGAAGGCTGGCGCCGAGGAGGCTGCCAAGGCCCATGACGTGGAACTACGCTCCTTCGCCGGCAAGGTCGACGGCGACAATGACGGACAGGTCGCCGCCGTCGAAAACCTGATCGCCTCCGGCGCCAAGGGCATCCTGATCACGCCGAACGATTCACGCGCCATCGTGCCGGCCATCGAGAAGGCCCGCGCCGCCGGCATCCTGGTCATTGCGCTCGACACGCCGCTCGATCCGCCGACGGCCGCGGACGCCACCTTCGCCACCGACAATTTCCAGGCGGGCGAGATGATCGGACAATGGGCCGCCAAGACACTCGGCGCCAAAGCGGCATCGGCCAAGATCGCCCTGCTCGATCTCAATGTGAATCAGATCTCGGTTGACGTCGCCCGCGATCAGGGTTTCCTCAAAGGGTTCGGCATCGACATCGGCAATCCCGCCAGGATCGGCGACGAGAAGGATGCCCGCATCGTCGGCCATGACGTCACGCTCGGCAGCGAAGAAGGCGGCCGCAAGGCGATGGAGAACCTGCTGCAGAAGGACCCCGGCATCTCGGTGGTCTACACCATCAACGAGCCGGCGGCGGCCGGAGCCTACGAGGCTCTGCGCTCGGTCGGCCGCGACAAGGACGTGCTGATCATCTCGGTCGATGGTGGCTGCCCGGGCGTGCGCAATGTGAAGGATGGCGTCATCGGAGCGACATCGATGCAGTTTCCGCTGCTGATGGCGGCCAAAGGCGTCGAAGCGGTGAAGAAATTCGCCACCGACGGCGCCAAGCCGCAGGCCTCGCAAGGCCTCGATTTCGTCAATACCGGCGTGGAACTGGTGACGGACAAACCGGTCGCCGGCCTGTCCTCGATCGATAGCGCCGCCGCGCTGAAGAAGTGCTGGGGCTAGGCCCGGCTCAGATTGGCGGCCGCGCATCGCCTGTGAGCACCGGCGCCCCCACCTCGGAGGCGCCCGAAAAGAAGCGGGGAGCCCATGCCGACGCGGCAGGAGGCCAGCCCCTCGGTGAGGAAACCACGATGACCGATATTGGCAATAGCCGCCCCGGCATCCAAGCCTTCGAGACCGTGCTGGAGCAACGCGACACCCGGGTGGCCGAGTTCGACGTGCAGGCGAAGTCGCCGCTGCAGAAGCTTCAGCACTTCCTGCACGCCAACCCCACCGCAGTACCCGCCATCGTGTTGCTGCTCGGCGTCGCGGCGTTCAGCATGATCGTCGGCTCTCGCTTTCTATCCACCTTCAACCTGTCACTGATCATCCAACAGGTGACGATCATCGGCGTGATCGGGATCGCCCAGACGCTGATCGTGATCACCGCCGGCATCGACCTATCCGTCGGTGCCATCATGGTGCTGTGCTCAGTGATCATGGGCAAGCTCGCCGTCATGATGGGCATACCGGCGCCGGTCGCGCTGATGGCGGGTATCGCCGCCGGTGCCGGCTGCGGCGCAATCAACGGCACGCTGGTGACACGGTTCAGACTACCGCCCTTCATCGTCACGCTCGGCACCTTGTCGATCTTCTTCGCGCTCAATCTCTGGTACTCGGCCTCGGAGACGATCCGCTCGCAAGAGGTGGCACGGACGGCGCCGTTCCTGCAGTGGCTCGGAACGCCGGTGGATGTGCTCGGTGCCCGCTTCACCTACGGTTCCTTTTTCATGCTGACGCTGGTCGGGCTGGTCTGGTTCGTGCTCAACCGCACCGCTTTCGGCCGCCATCTCTATGCCGTCGGCGACGACCCCGACGCAGCGCGGCTCTCCGGCATTCGCACGGACCGCATCCTCTTCATCGTCTATGTGCTGGCCGGGATCATTTGCGCCCTCGGCGCCTGGACCCTGATCGGACGGATCGGGTCAATCAGCCCGCAAGCCGGTCAAACAGCCAATCTCGACAGCATCACCGCGGTGGTCGTCGGCGGAGCCAGCCTGTTCGGCGGGCGCGGCTCGATCGTCGGCACCCTGATTGGAGCCTTGATCGTCGGTGTTTTTCGGAATGGGCTCGCGCTCTCCGGCACCGACGTACTCTGGCAGGACTTCACCGTCGGTTGCCTGATCATCATCGCAGTCGCCCTCGATCAATGGATCCGCAAGGTGTCGGCATGACCATCGAACTCAGAACAACGCAACCGACCGAGCCCGTCCTCCAGGCTCGTGGCCTGGTCAAGCGCTACGGACGCGTGACCGCGCTGGATCATGCCGACTTCGATCTCTATCCCGGCGAGATCCTCGCCGTCATCGGCGATAACGGTGCCGGCAAGTCTTCCCTGATCCGTGCGCTGTCCGGCGCGCTGGTTCCAGACGAAGGCGAGATCAGACTCAATGGCGAGAAGGTCGCGTTCCGCTCACCGCTGGAGGCCCAGGCCGCCGGAATAGAAACCGTGCATCAGACGCTCGCGCTGTCGCCGAGCCTGTCGATCGCCGACAACATGTTCCTCGGCCGCGAGTTGCGCCGCCCGGGCGTGCTCGGCTCGGTTTGTCGGATGCTAGACCGCAAGGCCATGCAGCGCATCGCGCGGGACAAGCTAACCGAGCTCGGCCTGCTGACGGTGCAGAACATCAACCAGCGTGTGGAGACTCTCTCCGGCGGCCAGCGGCAGGGTGTGGCCGTGGCGCGGGCAGCGGCCTTCGGCTCGCGCGTTGTCATCATGGACGAACCGACTGCGGCCCTCGGCGTCAAGGAATCGCGGCGCGTGCTCGAACTGATCCTCGATGTCCGGCGGCGCGGCGTAGCGATCGTGCTGATCAGCCACAACATGCCGCATGTCTTCGAGATCGCCGATCGCATCCATATCCATCGCCTCGGCCGTCGCCTGACGGTGATCGATCCCAAGACCTATTCGATGTCGGACGCGGTCTCCTTCATGACCGGGGCAAAAGCGCCGGTCGAGATGGCGGCCTGAGCATAGGCCGCGACCGGACTACCCACCCTACGCCAAGGCCCGGAGAACCTTCTTTACCTCGTCTGGAACAAAGGCACGCTGCGCCATCCCCGGGTCGCCTACGTGCGGGATCATATTATCGCGTCAGTGGCTTGCGCTCGTCCGACGACGGGCTCAAACGCCTGAAGCAGTTCGTGTGAGGTAGTCGATGAGCGCCCGCGTAGCGGCCGAGAGCCGGCGATGCGGAGCGAAGATAACGGAGAATGGGCGTGTTCGCCCCCGCGCGTGTTCCAGCACTTCGACCAGGCGCCCCTGCTCGATGCGATTGCGCACGATGAAATCGTAAGTCTGGCAGATGCCCAAACCGCTTTCCGCAAGCGACATCACACCCAACACGTCGTCAAAGACCCGAATGCGGCCAGGCGGCGTCCATTCGATGTCGCGACCGTCGACGTGGAATAGCCACGGTGCACAGCGGCCGGTGCTCGGCATGACGAAGGGCAAACACTCGTGCTCCAACAGATTCTCAATCGACTGAGGCACGCCCATCCGCTCGACATACCCCGGAGCGGCGACCAGGCGGAGCGGAGCATCCTCCAGTTTGCGAGCGACCAGACCACTGTCGGGCAGAGGCCCGAGGCGGATCGCCAGATCGTAGCCTTCGGCTATCAGATCGACATTGCGATTGGTGATACTCAGTTCGATCTGCACCTCGGGATAAGCGTGCGCGAACCCACTTAGCATGACTGGCAGTCTGTAATGGCCGTAGGTCGTAGGCACGCTGAGACGCACATGGCCGGTCAGCAGCTCTCCTTCTTTTCCCTGAATTGCCCGCTCCGCATCATCAATCAGTGAAAAAGCGGCACGCGCCTGCTCGATATAGGCACGACCGGCATCGGTCAGGCTCAGCCGTCGGGTTGTCCGGCGCATCAACTGAGCACCCAAGCGCGTTTCCAGTCGGGTAATAGCCCGGCTGAGGACCGAAGGCGTGGTCGACAACGCGACCGCTCCTTCGGTCATCGACCCCTTTTCCGCGACGGTTACGAGCGCTTCCACGTCACCAAGGTGGTCAAATCGACGACCCATTCTTGCCCCTTACGAATAAATCAATTCCTTCCAGGAAGATTTATTCGTCATGGAGGCGACAATAAAGCGCCTTGGTCGGCTTAGAGTTTCGCCTGTCAGAAGACGCCGGCTTATCACGGGCCAGGCAATCTCCGTGGACGGTGGCGCCTCCGTCGGCAAGGCCTTGGTCTAGGCGAGACGGATGGCCGGAGAGCCATCGAATATCCCTTCCGCTCACTGCCGCGCCATTTTGCTCGTTGGCGAACAAATGAATTCCTTGAACTGATCTTTATCGCCCCACAGAGCAGAAATAGTTCTCCTCTGAGCTGACGTCGCTTCGCGCATCCGTCGTTTCAATCAGGAGAGAGTTCATGCCTAGTGCAATTCAGGGACAAAAACCTGTCCTGTTTGTCCTAACCAGTCACGGCGAAAAGGGAGAAGGCGGCGAGCCGACCGGCTTCTTCCTCGGCGAAGTTACACATCCTCTGGCAGTCCTCGAGGCAGCTGGTATTCCTGTGGAATTCGCTTCTATCGAAGGCGGTGAGCCACCGGTCGATGGCCTCGATCTGAAGGACGCGACCAACGCGCGTTACTGGAACGACGAAGGCTTCCGCAACAGCATTCGCCAGACATTGCGCCTCGCCGATGCAGATCCGAAACGTTACTCCGCAATCTTCTTTGCCGGCGGCCATGGCGCGATGTGGGATTTCCCGACGAGCCCGGCTGTCAACAGCGTCACCAGCGCCATTTTCGAGGCCGGCGGTGTCGTTGCCGCCGTCTGCCACGGCCCAGCCGCGCTGGTAAATGTCTCGCTCAGCAACGGAGCGCATCTTGTCGCCGGCAAGAATGTCGCAGCCTTCACCGACGACGAGGAGCGCGCGGTCAAGCTCGATAAGGTCGTGCCTTTCCTGCTTGCCAGCACGCTTACCGAGCGCGGTGCGTATCACCACGCGGCTCCCGACTGGACTGCCAAGGTGATTGTCGACGGCAGGCTGGTTACCGGCCAGAATCCGCAATCGGCGACCGGTGTGGGTGAGGCCCTCCGCGACCTCCTGACCGCCAACTAACTGATCGAGCAGCATTCATGGCGATGGCCTATCCGCCCGGAAGGGCGGTGGATGGCGTTCGCCTGGAGATTAAAGATGAAACCATTCCATATCGCCGCCGCCGCCGCGCTGGCGCTCAGCCTCAGCACTGCCAGCGCCTACGCTGGGAATGTTTTGGTCGTCCTCTCGGACTCCGATCACCTCGACCTGAAGGACGGCAAAGTCCTCGAAACCGGCTTCTACCTCAATGAACTGATGCAGCCGGTAAAGGCGCTGCTTGATGCCAACCATCGGATCACTTTTGCCACTCCCAACGGCATGGCGCCGACGTTGGACAAGTCCTCGGTGGACAAGATGCATTTCGGCGGTGACGAAGCGGCGATGCGCGAGAGCAGCGCCCTACTCGACAAGCTCAAGCTCACATCAAAGAGCGATTCACCGGTTGTCAGCCTCGCCCGGGTCGAGCAGATCGGCTACGACAATTTCGACGCGGTTTATGTCCCCGGTGGTCACGCACCGATGCAGGACCTGCTGGTCAGTCCGGAACTGGGAAGGCTTCTCGCTGACTTCCACAACAAGGGCAAGACCACGGCTCTGGCCTGCCATGGCCCCATCGCGTTGCTTTCGGCCATGCCGGACGCCCAAGTTTTTGTCCGTGGACTTGAGACCAACGGTTCGGCAAAGGCGCGGAATTGGATCTATGCCGGCTACCGGATGACGGTGATCAGCAACCAGGAAGAAGACATCGCGAAGGGCCAGCTCAACGGCGGCGAGATGAAGTTCTACCCGCAGACAGCGCTTCATGATGCTGGTGCCAAGTACCAGAGCAACACCGTTCCCTACACTTCATACGTCGTCACCGACCGTGAATTGATCACCGGTCAAAATCCCGCCTCAGCCCCGGACGTCGCGAAAGAACTGTTGCGTCGCCTGAAGTAGGCCAACCATGAGCGCGGCAAGCCGGCGCCCCGCAAGCCTCGCGCGGACGCCGCGTGAGGCCAGACCGTCGTCCCCTCCCCTCGCCGAGCTGATCGGCTTTCCCGGCTCACTGCATACCATGTTCTATTTCCCCTTCTCGGATCGGGAGAATATCCGCTTCGACCCGACCGACGAGCCGATGGGCGCCGTGGGCGACATGGCCTGGTACTCGATGCGGGCGGTCGTCGAGTGCGGTTCAGGGAAGGCTTTCGATCTCCTCTGAACCAGCGGCGCGGCAAACCCCCATGACCTGCAGTGCATAGGCGGCTCTCAGGCAAATATCCTCGCGCCACGGCGGCGCGATGAGCTGGACACCGATCGGGAGCCCAGCCCCCTGAACCGGTACGACGACGACGGGCAACCCGATGCAGGAGATCGGCTGCGTGAACAGCCCCAAGCTGGGGCGCAGCGGCAGGGTTTCACCCCTCACCTCCAGGGTCTTTTGGCCGATGAGCGGCGCGGGGCATGGCGTAGCCGGCGCAAGGATGAGATCGACATCGGCGAAGCGCCCTATCATCTCGTCATGAAACCAGCGACGGGCACGCTGGGCCTGGACGTACCACGCGGCCGGCAACAGAGCGCCCGCCAGGAAACGATCTCGCGTCTCGGGGTCGAAATCGTCGACGCGCTCCCGCAAGCGCGGCAAATGGAAACTGGAGCTTTCCACGTTGGTGATCAGGAAAGCCGCCGCGCGCGCGATCGCGGCGCCCGCGATGTCGAGGCCGGGCTTGGCTCCGAGCGCCTTCGCGACCGTCGCGACCGCAGCTTCGGCTTCCGGCATGCCGTCGGTCGCGAAATATCCACTCGCCACGGCGATGCGCAGCCCCGCGACACCAGCATGCAGTTGCGGCATTGTCGGCTCGATCGGCCGCTGCGCACAGGCGGGATCACCCGCATCGGGGCCCTGCATCAGATCATAAGCGAGAGCGAGGTCGGTCACGTCCCGCGCCAGCGGTCCAAGATGGTCGAGGGAGTCGCAGAAGGGGAAGGAGCGCGTGCGCGGCAGGCGCCCATAGGTCGGCTTCAGCCCGAAGACGCCACAGAGGGAGCCGGGAACGCGGATCGAGCCGTTGGTGTCCGAGCCGAGCGCGATCGGCACGAAACCGGCGGCCGTTGCAGCGCCTGAGCCGGAAGAGGAGCCACCGGCCATCCGCGCAAGGTCATGCGGGTTCCGGCAGGGGCCGTCATGGGCATTCTCGCCGGTGAAGTCATAGGCATACTCGCCCATGTTGAGGCCGCCGAGAAGGATCGCGCCGGCTGCGCCGAGGCGCTCGACCAGCACGGCGTCGCGCGAGGCCGGCGGCCGCTCGCGGTTGATCCTGGAGCCGGCCCGCGTCGGCAGGCCGGCGATGTCGAACAGGTTCTTGGCGGCGAAGGGCACGCCCGCCAGCGGGCCGAGCGGTTCTCCGCGCGAGCGCGCGAGATCGGTTCCGCGCGCCTGCTCCAGGGCGCGTTCCGTCGTGACATCGGTGAAGGCGTTCACCTGTGGATCGAGCCTGGCGATGCGGGCGAGCGCCGCGGTCACCACCTCCTCGGCCGTGGCTTCGCCATCGCGAATGCGGCGCGCGGCCTCGTGAGCCGGAACAAAGGCGTCGCTCATCGGCCATCCCCCGGGAGGCCGGGACGGAAATTCGGCGCCAGCTCCAGCCTGTCGTCCGCGAGCGGCGCCGCATCGACGATCCGCGCCATGCTGTGGGCGATGGCGAGGAACTGCAGCACGACCGGCTTCTGCTCTTCGCCGATGGTCAGGCCCAGCGTCGGCGCCATCACCTCGAGATGACGGGCGGGATCGAACCCGCCCGGCGAACCGCTGCCCGTCGTCATGCTGTCGTTCCCTCTGTGCGATCTGCCGCGGCCATGAAGGCCGCTCGGATCTCGGCGCTGGTCGTGACGCTGCCGAAGATGCCGCCCTGGGCCGCGATCATCCGCAGCCCGACCTCGTGAAACTCGGCGAAATAGGAAGCGCAGGCATCGCCCGGCACGAGGCAGCGATAGCCACGGTCGTTCGCCTCGCGGATCGTGGTGTGCACGCAGACCTCGGTGGTGACACCGGCGACGACCAGCGACGCAATGCTGCGGTTGCGCAGCATCAGTTCGAGATCGGTCTGGTAGAACGCGCCCTTGCCGGGCTTGTCGATGACGGGCTCGCCGGGGAGCGGCGCGAGTTCCGGGACGATGTCGTGGCCCGGCTCACCACGCACCAGGATGCGGCCCATGGGGCCGCAGGCGCCGATGCGCTTCTCGGGAGGAGATCGCTCCAGCTTGGCGGACGGCGCATCGGAAAGATCGGCGCGATGGCCCTCGCGCGTGTGGATGACGAAGAGGCCGGCCTCTCGCGCCATGTCGAGAAGCGCCCGGCAGGGAGCGATCGCGGCGCGCAACCGCGAGACGTCGTTGCCGAGCGCTTCGCCGAAGCCGCCGGGCTCGAGGAAATCCCGCTGCATGTCGATCATGAGCAGCGCTGTCCGCGCCGGCTGGAACGCGAAGGGTGAAGGACGAGCCGGAACGACGAGGCTGCCCATGGCGGCTCCCTGGCGATGGATGCCGGGGCTGTGCAAGGGGCGTGCCCGCTCACCGGGGAGCTGGGGAGATCGCTCCGTCCCTCGCGAGCACGGCGCCGCCCGACGTCGCCAGCGGGCAGCGCGCACAACTCTTGCATGCATGCCGGCGGGAAGTGCCCGTCGTTTGGGCAGCCTGATGGAGGAGCCGCATGCTGAGCTTGACCGAACTTCTGGCCGCGCATCGGGCGGGGACACGGCTTCTCCGCGAGACCGTGGCAGGCTGCTACGTCCGCTGGCGGGCGCATGGCGATCCGGCGATGTTCATCGCGCTGCGCGCGGAAGCCGATGTCCTCGCCGAGGCGGAGCGGCTGCAGGCGGAGGGGCCGCGGGGGCGCAAGCTCTGGGGCATCCCGGTGGCCGTGAAGGACAATATCGACGTCGCCGGCTTGCCGACCACCGCTGCCTGCCCGGCCTTCGCCTATACGCCGGCGCAGGATGCCAGCGCCGTCGCTCGGCTTCGGGCCGAGGGCGCTATCGTCATCGGCAAGACCAATCTCGACCAGTTCGCGACCGGGCTCAACGGCACGCGCTCGCCCTATGGGACGCCGCGCAACGCGCTGCGCGCCGATCTCGTGCCCGGCGGGTCAAGTTCCGGCTCGGCGAGCGCGGTCGCTGCCGGGATCGTGCCGGTCGCGCTCGGCACCGATACGGCGGGCTCGGGGCGCGTTCCGGCCGGCTTGCAGAACATCGTCGGGCTGAAGCCGAGCGTCGGGCTGGTGCCGAGCGCCGGCGTCGTGCCGGCATGCCGCACGC
Organism: Bosea sp. F3-2; assembly: GCF_008253865.1. Taxonomy (NCBI): domain Bacteria; kingdom Pseudomonadati; phylum Pseudomonadota; class Alphaproteobacteria; order Hyphomicrobiales; family Alloboseaceae; genus Allobosea; species Allobosea sp. F3-2. Next base: position 582,611 of record NZ_CP042331.1, on the reverse strand, counting down.
TCGATTGCGTCTCGGTCTTCGCCCTGACGGTCGAGGACGCCTGGGCCGTCCTCGAGGTCATGGCGGGACCCGATGCTGCCGACCCGTTCTCCCGGTCGCTGCCGCTCGGCCGGCCCGGCTCCGCGCCGCCTGCCATCCGCATCGGCGTGCCGGGACCTGCCGAGCGCGACTTCGCCGGCGACGGCCTGTCTGAGGCGAGCTACGAGGCGGCGCTGGACCGCGCGGCCGCGCTGGGCGCGGAGATCGTTCCGCTCGACTTCGCGCCCTTCTACGAAGCGGCGCGGCTGCTCTATGACGGTCCTTGGGTGGCCGAACGCTGGCTCGCCATCCGCGATCTCTTTGAGCGCGCTCCGGAGGCGATCCTGCCCGTGATCCGGCAGGTGATCGCCGGCGGACCGCTTCCGGATGCCGCCGCGGCTTTCGCCGCGCGCTATCGCCTGGCGGAGCTCTCGCTTGCTGCGAAGGCGACGATGAAGACCGTCGATATGCTGATGGTGCCGACGGCCCCGCGTCCGGCGACGCTGGCCGAGATGGCGGCCGACCCGATCGGCGCCAATTCCATGCTCGGCCGCTACACCAATTTCGTGAACCTGCTCGATCTCGCCGCGCTGGCGGTGCCGGCCGCCCTGGAGAGCGACGGAACGGCCAGGGGCGTCACGTTGATCGCGCCGGCAGGTCGGGATGCGGCGCTCGCCGGCTTCGGCCGGGCTCTCCACGCGGCTGCCGGCCTGCCGCTCGGCGCGACCGGCCTGCCGATGCCGGCTGCGCCGGAATGGCCGGCTGCATCTTCGCCCGGAGAGATCGAGATCGCGGTCGTCGGCGCCCATCTGTCCGGCATGCCGCTCAACGGCGAACTGACGGCGTTGGGCGGCAGTTTCGTCCGTACCGCGACGACCAGCGCCGATTACCGCCTCTACGCCTTGCCGGGCGGCCCGCCGATGCGGCCGGGCCTGGTGCGCGTCGCGGCCGGTGGCAGGCCGATCGCCGTCGAGGTCTGGTCGCTGCCGCCGGAGGGGTTCGGCCGCTTCGTCGCCGGCATCCCCGCGCCGCTGGGGATCGGCACGCTGGCGCTGGCCGACGGCACGCGGGTCAAGGGCTTCCTGTGCGAGGCGGTTGCGACGGACGATGCGCAGGACGTCACCGATTTCGGCGGCTGGCGGGCCTTCGTCGCCGCGCAGGCGGCTCAGCCCGCCCCGGCATAGCTGCGGAACGCATCGCGGACGAAGCCGAGATGGGCGCGCATCGCCTCGGCCGCCGCCTGCCGGTCGCCGCGCAGGATCGCCTGCACGACCAGGTCGTGTTCCCGCCACGACTCGGCCAGACGGCCGGTCGTGCGGAACTGGGCGCGCCGGAACGGCGCGACGCGGTTGCGGGTCATCACGGTCATCTCGGCCAGATAGCCGTTATGGGCGCCGACGTAGATCGCACCGTGAAAGGCTTCGTTGCGCTCGTGGTAGCGCAGCGGATCGCCCTCATGCACCAGCCCACGCAGGTCCTGGTGGATCGCGTCCAGCATGTGGCGCTCGGCCGTGGTCATGTTGCGAGCGGAAAACCCGGCGCACAGCGCTTCCAGCTCGGCCATCGCCTCGAACATGTCGTGAAGCTGATCCCGAGTCGGCAGCGCGACGAACGCACCCCGATGCGGCCGGACCTGCACCAGCCCGGAGGCGGAGAGTTGCCGGATCGCCTCGCGAACCGGCGTGCGCGAGACGCCGAAGCGTTTTGCCAGTTCCTGTTCATCGAGCGCCTGGCCGGGGGCGAGCAGACCCGAGACGATCTCGTCAGCAAGCTGCAGGCGCAGGTTCTCGGTGCGGGTGAGCAAGCCGCCGCTACTCGGGGATGATGCTGACATGCGCGGCCACGACGCGCCAGCCTTCCGGGAACCGAACCCAGCTCTGGCTCTGGCGCCCGACCTTGCCGGGCATGCTCTCGCGCCGGAACAGCGTGTTGGCGGTGGCGAAATCATCGCCATAGGTGGTGATCCAGGTGCGTTCCAGCATCCGCATCAATCCGGCGGGCGAGCGCCCTGCCCTGAACGCCGCGATCTCGGCATAGCCGTAGAGGTTCTCGCCAACGCCATAGCGCAGCGTCTCCGGCGCGTTCCTGAACAGCCGGTCGAGCGTCTCGACATCGTTCGTGGTCAGCGCCTTCTCGTAGGCGGCGAAGGCGGCTTCGACTTCGGCAAGGACGGCTGGATCGTTGATCTTCATGGGCCTGCTGCTTCGGCGTGGCGTGGTGGTGGCAATGTCTACGTCGGCGGGTGCGGAATCGCCGTCAGCAGCTCTTTCGTATACTCCGCCCTGGGAGCACCGAGCACCTCTTCAGCCGTGCCCTGCTCGATGATCTGCCCGCCGCGCATGACGATGACCCGGTCGCACAGCAGGCGCACGACGTTGAGATCGTGCGAGACGAAGATGTAGCTCATGCCGAGCCGCTGCTTGAGTTCGTCCAGCAGGTTGAGCACGACGGCCTGGACCGAGACGTCGAGGGCCGCCGTCGGCTCGTCGAGGATGACGAGATCGGGGTCGAGCGCGATCGCCCGCGCGATGCCGACGCGCGCCTTCTGCCCGCCGGAGAGCTGATGCGGGAAGCGGTCGATCAGCTCGACCGGCAGGCCGACGAGCTGGGCGAGTTCCTCGCAGCGGGCCCGGAGCGCCGCTCGTCCCCGGATGCTCCCCATGCGCAGGATCGGATCGACGATGGCCCGCTCGGCGGTGAAGCGCGGATTGAGGCTGTCGGTCGGATCCTGGAACACCATCTGGATGCGCCGCCGGAAAAGCGATGCGGCGAACTGCTTCGCCGGGATCGCGCCGATGTCGTGGCCGTCGAAGACGATGCGTCCCGCTGTCGGGTCGAGGAGGCGGTTGACCATCATCGACGTCGTCGATTTGCCGCAGCCGGATTCTCCGACGAGCCCCAGCGTTTCCCCGCGCCGGACCTCGAAGCCGATGCCGTCGACGGCGCGGAAGGCCGGCTTTTCGGGCTCGGCCTTGCCGCGGAGCTTCGCGAGGAAGCTGCCCTTGGCCGGGCGCGGATATTCCTTGATCAGGTTCTCGACGACGAGAAGAGGCGCTTCGCCGGACGAGGCTGGCCGGGATTTCGCGGCGGCCGGCGCGGCCGGCGGCCTGGAGGGCGCGCGCTTCGCCTGATCGTTCGGCAAGAGATCGCGCAGGCTCATCCCGATGCGGGGCGTCGCCTGCATCAGCTTGCGCGTATAGGGGTGCTGCGGGTTGCGGAAGATCTCGGCGGCGCTCGCCGTCTCCACGACGCGGCCCTTCTCCATCACCACCACCTTGTCGCAATAGGCGGCGGCGAGGCCGAGATCGTGGGTAATCAGGATGGTCGACATACCGCGCTCGCGCGTCAGCTCGACGATGAGGTCCATCACCGCCTTCTGGGTGGTGACGTCGAGGCCGGTTGTCGGCTCGTCCGCGATCAGGAGCTGCGGCTGGCAGGCCAGTGCCAGCGCGATGACCACGCGCTGGCACATGCCGCCGGAGAGCTCGAACGGATAGGCGTCGTAGCGTTCGGCGGCGCGCGCGATCCTGACCTTCTCCAGCGCCTCGATCGCCTTCTCCCGCGCGGTCGCGCGCGTCGCCTGGACGTGCTGGAGGAGTACGTCCTCGATCTGCTTGCCGACCTTGCGGATCGGGTTCAGCGCGGCGCGCGGGTTCTGGAAGATCATCGAGATTTCGCGCCCGCGCAGGTCGCGCATCTGCGCCTCCGTCGCAGAGACGAGGTCGACGCCGGAAAATGCGATCGAGCCATCGGCCACCCGGCCGGCACGGTCGAGGATGCGCACCACGGCATAGGAGGTCACGGATTTTCCGGAGCCGGATTCGCCGACGATGGCGACCGTTTCGCCCTTGCCGACGCTGATGTCGATCGCCTTCACCGCCTGCACCGTGCCGCGGCGGGTGGCGAATTCGACGGTGAGGTTCCGGACGTTGAGGAGAGGCGTGCTCATCGTCAGTTCCTCCGCTGCGGGTCGACGAGGTCGCGCACGCCGTCCCCGAGCAGGTTGAAACAGAACACCGCGGTCATCAGGGCCAAGCCTGGGAAGAAGGCGACCCACCACTCGCCGGAGACGATGAAGCTCGCTCCCTCGGCGACCATGATGCCCCATTCCGGCGTGGGCGGCCTGACGCCGAGACCGATGAAGGACAGCCCCGCCGCGTTCAGGATGGCGTAGCCCATGGTCAGCGACATCTGCACGGCCATGATCGGCATGATGTTGGGCACGATCTGCGTCAGCAGCAGCCGCCATTCCGAATTGCCCGAGAGCCGAGCGGCCTGCACGAAGCCTGCCTCGCGGCGGATATTGGCCTCGGCACGGGCGACGCGAGCATAGAGCGGGAAGTTGATGATGGCAGTGGCGATGACGATGTTGGTCACGCTGTTGCCGAGCGCCGCGACGATGCCCATCGCCAGCACGAAGAGCGGGAAGGCCATGATCGTATCGGCGATGCGTCCGACCAGCGTGTCGACCCAGCCGCCGAAGAAGCCGGCCATGACGCCGGCGAGCCCGCCGAGCAGGAAGACGAGCGCGACTGAGGTGACGGCGATCGAAAAGTCGAGCCGCGTCGCCGCGACGACGCGGCTGAAGATGTCGCGGCCGAGCTGGTCGGTGCCGAACCAGTGGGCCGTGCTCGGCCCCTGCAGGGCCGCGTTGGTATTCGAGGCCAGAGGATCATAGGGGACGAGCCAGGGACCGAAGATCGCCGCCAGCAGGATCAGCGCGAACAGCCCGAAGGCGAAGCCGGTGACGGGGTTTTCCGCGACGATGTGCCGGGCATGGGCGAGAAGCGACGTCGAGGGCGGCGCCTCGAAGCGCAACTGGGCGGGCTCGATCTTGCTCACCTCGTTCATGCTTTAGCCCTCCAGCCGGACACGGGGGTCGATGACACCGTAGAGAATGTCGATCATCAGGTTCAGCGCGACGTAGAGGATCGCCATCGTCAGCACGAAGCCCTGGATCGGCGCGTAGTCCGAGGCCAGCAACGCCTCGACCGCGTAGGAGCCGACGCCGGGCCAGGCGAAGACCTTCTCGACCAGCACATTGGCACCGAGCAGGAAGGAGAAGACCATGCCGAGCGTGGTGACGACCGGCAGCATGGCGTTGCGGAAGGCGTAGGTGCCGATGACCTTGCGGCCGGAAAGGCCGCTGGCGCGGGCCGTGCGCACGAAATCGGCGCCGAGCACGGCGAGCATCGAAGCGCGCGTCATCCGGGTGATCGGCGCCAGCGAGAAGATCGCGAGCGTCAGCGCCGGCAGCAGAAGCTGAGAGAGCGCAGCCCGGAATATCTCGAGATCCCACGCGATCAGGCTGTCGATCAGCAGGAAGCCGGTGACGCGTGGCGGCTCGGAGAAGAAGACATCGAGCCGCCCGAGCGGCGCGGGAGCCCAGCCGAGGATGAAATAGAAGACATAGACCAGCAGCAGCCCGGTGAAGAAAACCGGCAGCGAGACGCCGGCCGTGGCGACGATCCGGCAGAGATGGTCGATCCAGGAACCCTGCCGCACCGCCGCCAGCACACCCAGCGGCAACGCGACCGCCATCGAGATCAGCAGGCCGAACAAGGTGAGCTCAGCCGAGGCCGGCAGGCGCTGCGCGAGGTCGGCCGTGACCGGCTGTCCCGTCGTCAGCGAGGTGCCGAGATCGCCCCTCACCAGTGCCGTGACATAGGAGACGAACTGGACCGGCAGCGGCCTGTCGAGCCCGAGCTTGCCGCGGATCTCGGCGATCGCCTCGTTCGAGGCGGCCGGGCCGGCGAAATAGGCGGCCGTATCGCCGGGCAACACGCGCGTCAGCAGGAAGGTCACGATGATGACGCCGATCACCGAAGGGATCGTGGTCTTCAGGCGGGCGGCGATCATGCTCAGCATGCCAGGCTCCCTGGTATTCGACAGTGCATGACGAGCGGGCGTTTCGCGCCCGCTCGCAGCGAAGCGTCAGCCCTTGGTCAAGTAGCGGAAATCCGGCTCGCGGCAGGGCTGGAACTGATAGCCGCCGATCGACTTCTGCATCGCCACGTCATGCGTCGGCTGCGCGATCGGGATCATCGGCACCTCGCGCTCGACCAGCTTGACAAAGTCGACCACGAACTTCTCGTAAGCCGCCTTGTCGGTAGTGAAGCGCGCAGCGTCGATCAGCTTGTCGAGTTCCGGGTTCTGGTAATTGGCGATGTTGAAGATCGAATTGTTGCCGTGCATCGTCCAGAACAGGTAGTAGTCCGGATAGTCGAGCCAGCCGGCGAAGCGGTTCAGCGTCATCGGATTGGTCTTCTTGGCGATCTCGGTGCGGAAATTCGCGCCCGGAACCTTGGTGATCTCGACCTCGATGCCGATCGAGCCGAGCGCTTCCTTGATCAGCACCGACATCGGCTCGGCCACGGTCGCGTTGCCGGCGTCGAACTGCAGCGTCGTCGAGAAGCCGCCGCCAGCGGCCGCGACGAGCGCCTTCGCTTTCTCGACATTGGTCTTGTAGGCGAAAGGCGTCGGCCAGGCCGGCTTCGGCGTCTCCGGACCGCCGGACATGTCGACGCCGCGGCCGAAGAGCGACGCCTGCAGCATCTTGTCGTAGGGCAGCACCCAGGCGACGGCCTGGCGCAGGCGGACATCCTTGAACGGGCCGACCTGGCTGTTGAGGTAGAGCCCCCAGACGCCGTTCGGGATCGGCACCCCGACGACATTGATCTTGCCGCCGTCGAGCAGATCCTTGAAGTCCTTCGGCGGCAGACCATAGGAGATGTCGGCATCGCCGCGCTCGATCAGCGCGCGCCGCGTCGAGGGCGAGGCGATGTCGCGGGCGATGATGCGGCGCAGCTTCGGCAGAGGTCCGCTCGCCCAGTCGTCGTTGCGGACATAGATCGTCTCGACCCCCGGCTTCCAGCTCTCGACCTTGAAGGCGCCGGAGCCGGCGACGTTGTTCTTCAGCCATTCCTTGGCGAGCGGGTCCCCGCCGCTGTTCTTGATGGCGAGTTCGGAGTCGAAGACGAAGGGGATCGTGACCGCCAGGTTCGGCATGGTCAGCTTGTCCTTGCGCAGGAAATCGACCCGGAAGGTCTTGTCGTCGACGACGACGAACTGCTCCGGCTTCTCCAGCGATCCGGCATTCATCTGCGTCGTCGCGAAGCCGCCTATGGTGACGGCGCGATCGAGCGACCACTTCACGTCCTTGGCGGTGACGGGGCGGCCGGAATGGAACTTGGCGTCGCGCAGTTTGAAGGTGCAGCTCATGCCGTCGGAGGCGATCTGCCAGCTCTCCGCAAGCTCGCCTTCGAGCTCGCCCATCGAGACCTGGTTGCCGCCGCCGGCCGGGATCGGAACCGGCTTGAAGCGCAGCAGCCTGTCGTAGCAGTTGAGCGCGACGCCGTTCACGGGCTGCGACGCGCCGATGCCCTGCATGTCCAGGCTGTTCGGGCCGTATTCCTGCACGAGCAGGAGCGTCTCGCTGCGGCTGGGCGATTGGGCCCCGGCGCGCCCCGTCATCAGGAATGGCGCGGACAGGCCTCCGGCAATGGCGGCGCGACGCGTGATGGCCATGATGCTCTCCCGAGATTGCCGGCGGCTCTGGGCGCCGGACGCTTCAGTTCGGGAGAGGCAATGCAGTTACCGTGCCGAGCGTTTAGAGCCCTTTCACCGCGATAAGGAGCTTCTCCGGCGATGGGCCGCTGCATTTTTGCATACAATGAGCCGGTATCTGCCCAACAATTAATCTCCTGTGATTGATGGTGAGAATTTCATCAGCTCTCACCGGTAGAGCCTACCTGGCACGAACCCGCGGCCAACGCGCTGCCGCGCGTGATCGCGTTGAATGTCCGTTGCGACAATTCATCATCAGATGTGGGAGACGGCGCTTTTGAGAGCATGCGCGTCGGGGACTGTTGGCACACGTGTGGCTGGCGCCGAGACTGCCAGCTGGCCTGCTGCACTGAATATTGAACCCCGGCAGACGCCAGCGAAGCCAACATTCGAGACCGCCGGCGCCAAGGTAAGAAGAAGCCCGCGGCCATAAATGGCGCGGGCTGAGTTTAGGGAGGAAACGCCCAGATGGGCTAATTTCTCAAAGCATAGAATATGCCAAACCTTGGATTTCAAAGCGCTGGCATCCAGCGGCTCCCAATTCAACGGCCGAGCGCTCTTTTTGGAGCAAGCCTCTTCGGGCCAAAGCGGTGGGCTCCTATTCGGTCGAGCCAGCACAAGCACCATAGCCGCCAACAGAACCTGAGCATCCCCGGCCGCGGCATCAAACGCTGCTACACGAACCAGCTGGATACCTCGAATGGCACGGTGCTTGCTCAGGTGGCTTGATGCCATCTGGAGGGCTCCATGCGCCAATCTATTCTCAAGACCGCTTTCGTGCTGGCCATCCTGCCGGCTCTTCAAGCCACTGCCTGGGCGCAAGGCACGCTGCGGATCGGCATGACGGCCTCCGACATCCCGCTGACAACCGGCCAGACTGACAATGGCGGCGAGGGCATGCGCTTCATGGGCTATACGGTTTATGACGCGCTGATCAACTGGGACCTGTCGAGCGCGACCAAGCCTTCCGACCTGGTGCCCGGCCTGGCGCTCAGCTGGGGGCTCGATCCTGCTGATACGACCAAGACCAAGTGGCTCTTCAAGCTCCGCCCCGACGTGAAGTTCCATGACGGCTCGGCCTTCACGGCCGAGGCCGTGGTCTGGAACTTCGACAAGCTTCTGAAGAACGACGCGCCGCAATTCGACCAGCGCCAGTCGGCGCAGGGCAAGTCGCGCATCCCGGCCGTCGCCTCATATCGCGCCGTCGACCCGCTGACGTTGGAGATCGTCACCAAGTCGCCCGACGCGACCCTGCCCTATCAGCTCGCCTGGATCCTGATGTCCTCGCCGGCCAACTGGGAGAAGCAGGGCAAGAGCTGGGAAAATGTCGCCAAATCGCCCTCCGGCACCGGCCCGTGGAAGCTGGCGGGCTTCGTGCCGCGCGAGCGCGCCGAGCTGGCCCCGAATCCGGACTACTGGGACAAGACGCGCGTTCCCAAGCTCGACAAGATGATCCTGCTGCCGCTGCCGGAGGCCAATGCCCGCGTCGCGGCCTTACGCTCCGGCCAGGTCGACTGGATCGAGGCGCCGGCTCCGGACGCGGCGAAATCGCTGACATCGGCCGGCTTCAAGATCGTCACCAATGCCTATCCGCACAACTGGACCTGGCACCTGTCGCGCGCCGAAGGCTCGCCCTGGAACGACATCCGCATCCGCAAGGCCGCCAATCTTGCGATCGACCGCGAGGGTATGAAGGAGCTGCTGGCGGGCATGATGATCCCAGCAGAAGGCTTCTATCCGCCCGGCCACCAATGGTTCGGCGAGCCTAGCTTCAAGCTCGAATACAAGCCGGACGAGGCCAAGAAGCTGATGAAGGAGGCTGGCTACACGCCGGAGAAGCCGCTCGTCACCAAGATCCTGATCTCACCCTCGGGCTCCGGCCAGATGCAGCCGCTGCCGATGAACGAGCTGGTGCAGCAGAACCTTGCCGATATCGGCATCAAGGTCGATTTCGAGGTGGTCGAGTGGAACCAGCTCATCAACATCTGGCGCGCCGGCGCCAAGGACGCGAGCTCGCGTGGCGGCACCGGCATGAACTACACCTACTTCATCCAGGACCCCTTCACCGGCTTCATCCGTCATCTCCAGTGCAACCTCGCCCCGCCGGCCGGCACCAATTGGGGCTATTACTGCGATCCGGAGATGGACAAGCTCTTCGACCAGGTCCGCAACACCTTCGATCCGAAGGCGCAGACCGCGATCCTGCAGAAGATCCACGAGAAATATGTCGACGACGCGCTCTTCCTGATGGTGACGCATGACGTCAATCCCCGCGCCATGACCGCCAAGGTGAAGGGCTTCGTCCAGGCGCAGAACTGGTTCCAGGACTTCTCGCCGATCACGATGGACAAGTGAGAACGCGACGGCGCGACCGCTTCGCGCGGCCGCGCCTCCCGTCTGGAGATGATCCTTGCTCCTCTACGCCCTGAAGCGCCTCGTCTACGTTCTGCCTGTCGCCTTCGGCGTCAGCATCGTCTGCTTCATGCTCGTCCATCTCGCGCCGGGCGATCCCCTGACCGCCATCATGCCGATCGATGCCACCGCCGCGCAGCAGGCGGAGATGCGCGCCGCCTATGGCTTCGACAAGCCGTTGCCGGTGCAATACGGGCTCTGGCTCTGGAAGGTGCTGCACGGCGATCTCGGCGCCTCGATCGCGTCCGGCCGCCCGGTGGTCTCCGAGGTCGGTCGCGCCGTCGGCAACTCGCTGATCCTGGCCTCGCTCGCGACCCTGATCGGCTTCGGCTTCGGCACCTTCTTCGGCTTCGTCGCCGGCTATTTCCGCGGCAGCATGCTCGATCGGATCGCCTCGCTGGTCTCGATCCTCGGCGTCAGCGTGCCGCATTACTGGCTCGGCATGGTGATGGTGATCGTCTTCTCGGCCATCCTCGGCTGGCTGCCCTCGACCGGCGCCGGCCCCGGCGGCTCGACCGCCTGGCGGTTCGACTGGGAGCACCTGCGCTACATCATCCTGCCGGCCATCACGATGTCGGCCATCCCGATGGGTATCATCGCGCGCACGGTGCGGGCGCTCGTCGCCGACATCCTCTCGCAGGATTTCGTCCAGGCACTTCGGGCGAAGGGCATGGGCGAGTGGGACGTGTTCAAGCATGTCGTGCGCAACGCCGCGCCCACCGCACTCGCCGTGATGGGCCTGCAGCTTGGCTATCTGCTCGGCGGCTCGATTCTGATCGAGACTGTCTTTGCCTGGCCGGGTACCGGCTTCCTGCTCAACACCGCGATCTTCCAGCGGGACCTGCCGTTGCTGCAAGGCACTATACTCGTGCTCGCGCTCTTCTTCGTCGGCCTGAACCTGATCGTCGACGTGGTCCAGACCGCGCTCGATCCACGCATCCAGCGAGGTTGACCGCATGACCACAATCGACGCCGGCGCGATCGTCACGGTCACCCCCGTCAGGAGCGAGGGCTACTGGTCGAGCGTTGGCCGCAGGCTGGTGCGCGATCCCGTCGCGATGTTCGCACTGGCCGTAATCCTGCTCATCGTGCTCGCCGCGATCTTCGCACCCTACCTTGCGCCGGCCGATCCGTTTCGCGGCTCGATGGTGCGGCGGCTGCGGCCCATCGGCACAACGGGCTATCCGCTCGGCACGGACGAACTCGGCCGCGATCTGCTCTCGCGCCTGATTTATGGCGGCCGGCTCTCGCTCTTCATGGGCGTAACGCCTGTGATTCTCGCCTTCGTTATCGGCTCGTCGATCGGCATCTTCGCCGCCTATGTCGGTGGCTGGATCAACACCGTGGTGATGCGCGTCATCGACGTGTTCTTCGCCTTCCCCTCGGTGCTGCTGGCGATCGCTCTCTCGGGAGCGCTCGGCGCCGGTATCCTCAACTCGATCGTTTCGCTGACCGTCGTGTTTGTGCCGCAGATCGCCCGCATCGCGGAATCGGTCACGACCCAGACACGCAACCGCGATTTCGTCGAGGCTGCCCGCATATCCGGGGCGGGCATGTTGACCATCGTGCGGGTCCATGTGCTCGGCAACGTGCTCGGGCCGATCTTCGTCTATGCGACCAGCCTGATCAGCGTCTCGATGATCCTCTCCTCCGGCCTCTCCTTCCTCGGCCTGGGCGTGAAGCCGCCGGAGCCGGAATGGGGCCTGATGCTGAACACCTTGCGCACCGCGATCTACAACCAGCCGCTGGTCGCGGCGTTGCCGGGCGTGATGATCTTCATCACCTCGATCTCCTTCAATCTGTTCTCCGACGGGCTGCGGAGCGCGATGGAGGTGCGGCAATGAGCGAGTTGGCGAACGATCCGCGTGACCGCGGCGGCGCCGGCACGCCGCTCCTCGACGTGCGCGGGCTGGTCAAGCATTTCGGAGGCAAGCGCGGGCTCTTCGGCAGGCCGAGCGGCACCGTCCGCGCCGTCGATGGCGTCGATTTCAGCGTCGCCAAGGGGGAGACGCTCGGCATCGTCGGCGAATCCGGCTGCGGCAAGTCGACCACGGCCCGGCTGGTGATGCAGATCATCAAGCCCGATGCCGGCGACATCCTCTTCGACGGCGAGAAGGTCGGCTCCGCCGCGCTCGACCTCAAGGCCTTCCGCCGCCAGGTCCAAATGGTCTTCCAGGATAGCTACGCCTCGCTCAATCCCAGACTCACTGTCGAAGACACGGTCGCTTTCGGCCCGCGCATCCATGGTGCTTCGGCGGCGGCGTCGATCGCCACAGCACATGACCTGCTGCATCGCGTCGGCCTGGAGCCACGCCGCTTCGCCGGGCGCTATCCACACGAGATCTCCGGTGGCCAGCGCCAGCGCGTCAACATCGCCCGTGCGCTCTCGCTCAACCCGCGCCTGCTCATCCTCGATGAGGCCGTTTCGGCGCTCGACAAGTCGGTCGAGGCGCAGGTCCTCAACCTCCTGCTCGACCTCAAGCGCGATTTCGGTCTGACCTACATGTTCATCACCCACGATCTCAACGTCGTGCGCTTCATGTCCGACCGGATCATGGTGATGTATCTCGGCAAGGTCGCCGAAGTCGGTCCCTCCGAGCCGATCTTCGAGAAGCCGGGCCATCCCTATACGGCCGCGCTACTCTCCTCGATGCCGTCGATGGACCCCGACAACCTGACGCAGGAGGCACCGCTGACCGGCGACCCGCCGAACCCGATCAACCCGCCGAGCGGCTGCCGCTTCCACCCGCGCTGCAGGATGGCCTCGGCGCTGTGCAGCCATGCCGAGCCCGAGCTCGCTGCGGCCAGCCCCCAGCATTTCGCTGCCTGCCATCTCGTCAATCCCGCTTCCGGCCATCCGAGGCTCGCGGCCGCATGACCAACAGTAAAGCCGACATCGTCGAGGCCAGGGACCTCACCGTCGATTTCGCGGCCGGGCGCGGCATGGTCCGCGCCGTCTGCGGCGTCGACCTCTCGCTGAAGCCCGGCGAGACCGTGGCCCTCCTCGGCGAATCCGGCTCCGGCAAGAGTGTCACTTTGCGGGCGCTGATGCGTCTCCATCCGAAATCCGCGAAGATTGGCGGCTCCATCCAGGTCGATGGCGAGGATGTGCTGGCGCTTTCTCCCTCGGCCCTGCGCGCCTATCGCGGCAAAACCGTTTCCATGATTTTCCAGGATCCCGGCCTCGCCTTCGATCCGGTCTATCGCATAGGCGACCAGATCGCCGAGACGGTGATGCGCCACGAGGGCGTCTCGCGCGCCGAAGGCCGCAAGCGCGGGCTCGAATTGTTCGAGCGCGTCCGCATTCCCTCGCCGGAGCGCCGGCTCGATAATTTCCCGCATGAGATGTCGGGCGGCATGCGTCAGCGCGCCATGATCGCACTCGCCCTCGCCTGCAGGCCGAAAGTGCTGCTAGCCGACGAGCCGACGACGGCCCTCGACGCAACCGTGCAGATTCAGGTCCTGCTGCTGCTGCGGGAATTGCAGCGTGAATTCGGCCTCGCCATCGTCTTCGTGACTCACGATATCGGCGTCGCAGTCGAGGTCGCAGACCGGATCGCAGTGATGTATGCGGGGCGCATCGTCGAGAGCGGCTCGTGTCGGGACGTCATCCGCAACCCAGCGCATCCTTATACGCGCGGCCTGCTCGCCTCCCGCGCCCATGCCACCCTCGGCAAAGACGAGCGGCTGAAGGCCATTCCCGGCTCGCCGCCCGATTTGGCCGCCCCGCCTGCCGGTTGCGCTTTCGGCCCCCGCTGCGGCGACTTTCACGAGGAATGCGCACGGGACGTTCCCAATAACGTTCGGGTCAACCCCACTCATACCGTGCGATGCTGGCGAGCTCCAAGCCTGACGCCAGATGGGCCGGACCGATCCCGCGTCCAGCCCTGAACGCTTCTCGTATCGGGCTACACGGCAGCCACCTGCTCCGACCTCTGGCCAAGAGAAAGCCGGGTGAGCCGGCTTGAAAAATACTTGATTGAAGCGCCAACTCCCCTGCTTATCCGGTGGCGCGAGAGAGTGATACTTTGTCCCATAAAACAATACGACCCACGCACCGGAATTGACGGGCCAGCTGCCTGAAGACGGGCTCTGATATGGGCCGACCTCGTCAGGCGCGGCACCGAGATAAGCGAGGTGTTCCATCGGACCAGTCCAGGCCGGCAGATAATCGGCGGTCGCGCTCCTGAGGCGCGTAGCTATCGCTCCTAGGCCACCTTCGGTGACCCCGATGGCAATGGCTGGCTGCTGCAGGAAATCGCCCAATGATTTCCGGGGCGCAGTAGTTCCCATCCTCATCGGCAGTCCGCAGTGGTCGCGGATCAAACAGAAGCGCTGCGGACTGAGGTCGACCCGATCAGTTTGGACGCTGCGGAAGAGTATTGCTGCCCCCTGCCCGCAACATTTACGGGAACCCAGGCCATGGAGCACAGCTTCGACGCCATGATCATCGGGGCCGGACAGGCCGGCCCCTCCCTTGCGGCGCGGCTGACCGCCTCGGGGATAAAGGTGGCCTTCGCCGAGCGCCACCTGTTCGGCGGAACCTGCGTCAACACCGGCTGCATGCCGACCAAGACGCTGGTTGCCAGCGCCTATGCGGCGCATCAGGCCCGCCGCGGCGCCGAGTACGGGGTCGGGATCGAAAGCCCGATCCGCATCGACATGAAGCGGGTCCAGGCCCGCGCCAATACCGTCACGATCAACGCCCGCACCGGTGTCGAAACCTGGCTTCGCGGCATGGACGGTGTGACCGTCTTCCAGGGGCACGCGCGCTTCGAAGGGCCGGATCTCCTCCGGGTGGGCGAGACCCTCCTGCGAGCGCCTCGCATTTTCATCAATGTCGGCGGGCGCGCCAGCGTGCCGGACATGCCGGGCATCGACCAGGTCGATTACCTGACCAACACCTCCATCCTCCGGCTCGATACCGTCCCGAAGCATCTGGTCGTCGTGGGCGGGAGCTATATCGGCCTCGAATTCGCGCAAATGTACCGGCGCTTCGGCGCTGAGGTCACTGTCGTCGAGAAGGGACCGCGGCTGATCGCCCGCGAAGATGAGGACGTCTCCGAGGCGATCCGGGAGATCCTGTCGGAAGAAGGGATCGCGGTGCGCACGAACGCGACCTGCATCGCCTTCAAGCCGCATCCGGACGGCGTGGCGGTCGGCGTCGATTGCACCTCCGGCGAACCCGAGGTGGTCGGCTCGCATGTCTTGCTGGCG
This sequence comes from Bosea sp. F3-2, assembly GCF_008253865.1. Classification (NCBI taxonomy): domain Bacteria; kingdom Pseudomonadati; phylum Pseudomonadota; class Alphaproteobacteria; order Hyphomicrobiales; family Alloboseaceae; genus Allobosea; species Allobosea sp. F3-2. Next base: position 567,398 of record NZ_CP042331.1, on the reverse strand, counting down.
GTGGGCCGCCGGCCCAACACGGATGATCTCGGCCTCGACAAGGCCGGCGTCGCGACGGACGCCCGCGGCTACATCACCGTGGATGACGGCCTCGCGACCTCCGTTCCCGGCATCTGGGCGCTGGGCGACTGCAATGGCCGCGGCGCCTTCACCCACACCGCCTATAACGACTTCGAGATCGTCGCCGCCAATCTCCTCAACGGCGAAAGCCGCCGCGTCAGCGACCGCATCCCTGCCTATGCGCTCTTCATTGATCCACCGCTTGGTCGCGTCGGGATGACCGAGGCCGAGGCCCGCAAGACCGGCCGGCCCCTGCTCGTCTCCAAGCGGCCGATGACGCGGGTGGGCCGCGCGGTCGAGCGCGGCGAGACCAAGGGTTTCATGAAGGTCGTGGCCGATGCCGAGACAAAGCGCATCCTCGGCGCCGCGATCCTCGGCGTCAGCGGCGACGAAGCAATCCACGGCATTCTCGACATGATGAACGCCGGCTCCCCCTACCCCACCCTGCAATGGGCCGTGCCGATCCATCCGACCGTCTCGGAGCTGATCCCGACCGTGCTCGGAGATCTGCGGCCGATTGCCTGAGCTGTCGTAAGGCGAGAGGCTACGCCACTGACGTGAGGTGACAGCGAGACGCTGCTTTCGTGCGCAACCTTTTTCAGGTCGTCGTGAACCGAGTTCGATCGCAGGGAGCGGCGATGGTCCGAATGGGAGGGAGCCTCGATGACCGACGAACTCCTGGAGGCGGCTCGGACCCGGCCGGATGCCGGCGTGCTCGGGCAGTTCTCGAGCCTGCACGATTGGCGGCGGCAGGTCGCCGATCTCTACGCGGCGATCCGCTCCATGCCGGGGCGCGAGGGCTGGGAGCACTGGCGCAGCACGCGCGACCGGCTCTTCCGCGAGCACGTCCAATCGCCGCTCCCGCCGGAACGGCGCACCCGCTTTCGCGGAATCGACTGTTTTCCCTATGATCCCGCACTCCGCTTTGATGTCGGACTGCGGAGTGTCGCTGGTCGCGAGGCCATCGATATCAGCCTCGGCGAAGACGAGGCGGTCCGGCTGGTCCCGTTCGCACTCACCGACGGGCTCGCTGCCCAGCTTGGCAAGGAACTCACGCTCTATTGGATCACCGGCTATGGCGGCGGCGTCTTCCTGCCCTTCGGCGACCTGACCAACCACGACGAAACCTACCCCGCCGGGCGCTATCTCCTCGACACGATCAAGAGCGCCGATCTCGGCACGAATGATGACGGCCGGCTGATCCTCGACTTCAACTTCGCCTACTTTCCATCCTGCGCCCATTCCGTCGCCTGGGTCTGCCCGCTTTCGCCAGCCGAGAACCGTCTGCCGACAGCGATCCGCGGCGGCGAACGGAACCCGCCGCCCACCGGATAGTTCGAGCATGAGCCGACCGGTCACCAGCCACCGCGGCAGGCTGATTTCCTGTGCCGCTTGCACCGGCCGCCCCGCTTGCTAGCCTGTCATCCACCGACGCTCAGGAGCTTACCGCCATGCGTCTCATCTCCACGCTCTTCGCGGCTGCCGCGCTCATCGCCTCGTCCGTGACGGCCGTCACGGCGCAGACCATCAAGATCGGCTCGAAGAACTTCACCGAGCAGTTCATCGTGGCGGAGCTCTATGCCGCCGCGCTGGAGAAGGCCGGCTTCAAGGTCGAGCGCAAGATCAATCTCGGCGGCACGCTGGTCGCGCATGAGGCTCTGAAGAGCGGCGCGATCGATCTCTATCCGGAATATACCGGCACCGGCTTCAACGCGGTGATGAAGGCGACGACAACCGAGACCGATCCCGAGAAGGTGCGCCAGATCGTCAAGGCCTTCTACGAGAAGGAGTTCAACCTGACCTGGCTGAAGCCGTCCAATATCAACAATGGCTATGCGATCGTGGTCCGGCCGGAGACGGCCAAGGAATACAACCTCAAGACCCTCAGCGATCTCGGCAAGGTGGCGGACAAGCTCAGCCTCGGCGCCGGCACCGAGTTCGTCGACCGGCGCGACGGCATCGCCGGGCTGAAGGAGGTCTATGGCGCGCAGTTCCGCGAGTTCAAGCAGTTCGCCGCGCTGCGCCTGCGCTACGATGCGCTGACGCAGAAGCAGATCGACATCGCCAACGGCTTCTCGACTGACTGGCAGATCGCGGCCGAGAAGTTCGTCGCGCTCGACGACGACAAGGGCCTGTTCCCGCCTTATTTCCTGGCGCCTGTCGTCCGCCCCGACATCGCGAAGAACGAGACGGTGGTCGCCACCCTGGAGAAGGTGAACGCCCTGCTCGACAACCCCGTCATGCAGGAGCTCAACCGGCAGGTCGAGGTCGACAAGAAGGAGCCGCGCACCGTCGCGGCCAGCTTCCTGAAAGCCAGGGGCCTGTGAACTCCGGCTCTAGCCTTTTGATTGGTCGCATTCGGAACCGCCGCCGTCATTCCGGGGCGGCCCCTTGGGCCGAGCCCGGAACCCATGAACACGACGCTCCAGATTGGGTCGGACCGGTTCGGAGCAGCGCTCTTCCTGCTGGGACAGTGTTCATGGGTTCCGGGCTCAGGTCTGCGGCCTGCCCCGGAATGACGGCGGTGCTGCAACAAGGCCAGCTTGGCCAAGTCTCCACGGGACCTGGGCGGCCGATCTCATGACCTGGACGATCGAGAACTATGACCGCCTGCTCGTCGCGCTCTGGGAGCATATCCAGCTCGTCGGAACCGGCCTTCTGATCGCGCTGGCGATCGGCTTGCCGCTCGGCGTGTTGTCGGCGCGGCGCCCTCGCCTCGCGCTCGGCGTCCTGCTGGTCACTGGGGCGCTCTACACCGTGCCGGCGCTGGCGATCTTCGCGCTGCTCATTCCCTATCTCGGCCTCGGTTTCTGGCCGGCCATCGTCGCGCTCGTCGCCTATGCGCTGCTGATCATCACCCGCAACACCGCGACGGGCCTTCGCGAGATCGCGCCGGAGATCCTCGATGCGGCCGACGGCATGGGCTACGGCAAAAGGCGCCGCCTCTTCGCCATCGAACTGCCGCTGGCGCTGCCCGTGATCATCGCCGGCATCCGCATCACCGTGGTGACGCAGGTCTCGGTCGCCACCGTCGCCGCCTTCGTCAATGCTGGCGGGCTCGGCGACATCATCTTCCAGGGCATCACCCAGGACTTCGGCGAAAAAGTCGTGATCGGAGCCGTCGTGACCTCGGCGCTCGCCATCTTCTGCGACGAGAGCCTGCGCAGGTTCGAGATTTGGCTGCGCGCCCATCAGGCGGAGCAGGCTGATGTATAGCTGGATCTCGGCACATCCACAGACCTTCGTCACCGCCCTCCAGAACCACCTTTGGCTGAGTGCGGCGTCGCTCGCCGCCGTGCTGCTGATCGCCCTGCCCGGCGGCCTCGCCCTGACCCGTCATCGCAGCTGGGCCCAACCCGCGATCGGGCTCGCCAATATCCTGCGGACCGTGCCTTCGCTGGCGCTGCTCGTCCTCATGCTGCCCGTCCTGGGAACGGGCTTCCTGCCCTCGGTGGTCGCGCTGACGCTCTATGGCCTGCCCGCCCTGCTGCTCAACACCTATACCGGGGTGAGCGAGGTCGATGCCGACATCGTCGACGCCGCCCGCGGCCAGGGCCTGTCCGATGCCCAGCTGCTGAGGCGGATCGAGATTCCGCTGGCCCTGCCCGTCATCTTCGCCGGCATCCGCACGGCGGCCGTCCAGATCGTCTCGGCGGCGACACTGGCCGCCTTCATCGGCGGCGGCGGGCTGGGCGAGCTGATCACCAGCGGCATGGCCAACTTCAATTTCCCGCAGCTGATTGCAGGTGCCGTCGCGGTCGCAGGCCTGGCCTTCGCGACGGAGATCACCTTCGCGGGCCTCGAACGGCTGACGACCCAGCAGATGCGAACGAAACGAACATGACGATCCGGCTGGAACAGGTCACCAAGTCGTTTCCCGGCGCGGCGCAAGCTGCCGTCGACAGGCTCGACCTCACCGTCGAGACCGGCAGGCTTTGCGTGCTGATCGGCCCGTCCGGCTGCGGCAAGACCACGACGATGCGGATGATCAACCGGCTGATCGAGCCGAGTTCGGGTCGCATCCTCGTCGGCGACCGCGACGTCGCCCAGGCCGACCCGGTCGAGCTCCGGCGCCATATCGGCTACGTCATCCAGCACGTCGGGCTGTTCCCGCATATGACGATCGCGGAGAACGTCGCAACCGTGCCGAAGCTGCTCGGCTGGGACACAGCACGCATCAGGGCGCGCAGCGAGGAGATGCTGGAACTCGTCGGCCTCGATCCGGCGCAGTACCTGCCGCGCTATCCGCGCCATCTCTCGGGCGGACAGCGTCAGCGCGTCGGCGTGGCCCGGGCGCTGGCGGCCGACCCGCCGGTGATGCTGATGGACGAACCCTTCGGCGCCGTCGACCCCATCCTCAGGAGCCGCCTTCAGGAGGAGTTCCTGGCGATCCAGAAACGGCTCAGGAAGACCGTGATCTTCGTCACCCACGACATCGACGAGGCGATCCGCATGGGCGACGTCGTCGCGATCATGCGCGACGGCAAGCTCGTCCAGTACGATACGCCCGACCGCCTGCTCGCCGCCCCCGCCGATGATTTCGTCGCGGATTTCGTCGGCGCCGACCGGGCCCTGCGCCGGCTCTCGCTGGTGCGCGCCGCCGACGCCGTCGAGCCCGGCCGTGCGCCGGGCAGCTTCACGCTCCCGGATACCCTCTCGCTCCGGGGGGTCCTGTCGGCGCTACTCGCGGAGGGCCGCGACGCCGCGACCATCGTCGATGAAAATGGCCATGTTCAGGGTCAGATCACGCTTGCAGCGCTTCGGGCTCGCAGCGCCGGTCGCAGCATTGCCGGAAGCGACGCAGTTTCCATGCGCCGGGACGCCGTCTGAGTTACCTCCAGACATGGCGCTATCAGGCGCGGGCGGCGACATGGCAGCCGAATTCGGCTGCCGATGCGGCAAACCAGGACCAGAAGCTTCCAGCCATGCTGCGTGCGACCATGATCTCGAATACGGGCCCGTCCGGCCCGTCGGCGAGCCGCCACAGCTGCACGCCGATATAAGCCACACTCGTCAAAGCGGTATCACCGACGGCGAAGGCCGCGGGGTGCAGATCGAGCATCATGCCCTTCGCCAGCACATCGCGGACACGTGGCCCCGAGAGCCGGAAGGCGGCACGCGCATCGCTCTGGTCGCTGACGGCGGCGTGGGCCGAGAGTTCGCCAAGAAGCCCGGCAAAGCCATCGCGCAAGTCGGCGCGCAGCAGCCATTGGCCGGGGCCCGCCCAAACCACGTCATGCGCCGCCGCCTGAACGATCCTCGGCGTCCACGGCAGGACGACACCGAGCCGGCATTTCACAGCCTGTGACAGGGCCGCCGTCGTACCGGGTCCGGCAATCAGCGTCGCCAGGCCGAAACTGTCCAGGAGGGTCGCAACGATGCCAGCCTCCCCCCTCCTGCCGAAGGAGCCGGGCTGCGCGACACTGGCCCAGACGCCGCGCGGAACCCAAGAGGTCGCTGTCTCAGCCATGGAGGTGGTTTCCTTCGGGGTCGACGAAGACCGGCGAGCAGATCTCGACGACGATGTCGCCGTTGCGAACGGGGTCGTAGGCGCGCACGCGCTCGCCGATGCGGCTGGCGCCGTTCCGGATCAGGCCGAGGCCGATCCAGTGGTTCAGATGCGGCGAATGGGCGACCGAGGTCATGTAGCCCTCGTCGTTCTCCATCACCGCCGCCTTGCCGATGCCGATGAAATGGGCGCCGGCGCGCAGACGCTGAGCCGGATCGACCGGCTTGAAGCCGACGAAGGACGGCCGGCCCCGCTCGACCAGGGCCTGCCGGCCCGCCATCAGCCGCCCGACGAAATCCTTCTTCGTCGACATCATCTTGCCGAGACCGAGGTCGCGCGCCGTGGTCTGGCCATTGAGCTCGTTGCCGGCGACGTGGCCCTTCTCGATGCGCATCACGCCGAGCGCCTCGGTGCCGTAGGGCGTGATGCCGAAGGGCTCGCCCGCCCGCATCAGGGCGCGCATCATCGCATCGCCATAGTCGGCCGGCACCGCAAGCTCATAGGCCAGCTCCCCCGAGAAGGAGATGCGGAAGAGCCGCGCCGGAATGCCGCCGCCAACGGTGACGGCGCGCGCCGTGAGATAGGGGAAGGCCTCGTGCGAGATGTCGTGCGCGGGATCGACGACGCCGCGCAGGGTCTCGCGCGCCTGCGGTCCGGCGACGGCGACCTGCGCCCATTGCTCGGACACCGAAACCATGCGGACGTCGAGCTCGGGCCACAGCACCTGATGGCAGAACTCCAGATGCTGCATCACCTTGCCGGCATTGGCTGTCGTGGTCGTCATCAGGAAATGATGCTCGCCGAGGCGTGAGGTGGTGCCGTCGTCCATGACGAAGCCGTCTTCGCGCAGCATCAGCCCGTAGCGGGCCTTTCCGACCGGCAGCGCCTTCCAGCCGTTGATGTAGACCCGCTCGAGGAATTCGGCAGCGTCCGCGCCCTGGATATCGATCTTGCCGAGCGTCGAGACGTCGCAGATGCCGACGCTCGCGCGCACGGCCTTCACCTCGCGGTTGACCGTCACCAACCAATCGCTCTCCCCGGGCTTCGGATAGTACTGCGCCCGCAGCCACTGGCCAGCTTCGACAAAGACGGCGCCCTGCCCCTTCGACCATTCATGGGTTGGTGCCAGCCGCACCGGCTTGAAGTCCTTGCCACGATGGTGGCCAGCGAGAGCGCCGATCGCGACCGGCGTATAAGGCGGACGGAAGGTCGTCGTGCCCGTCTGGGGGATCGTCCTCCCGGTCTGCTCGGCCATGATGGCGAGACCGGCAAGGTTCGAGGTCTTGCCCTGGTCGGTCGCCATGCCGAGCGTGGTGTAGCGCTTGAGGTGCTCGACCGGCCGGAAACCCTCGCGCGCAGCCAGCTCGACATCCTTGTCGGTGACGTCGTTCTGATAATCGACGAAAGCCTTGCCCTTCGCGCCCATCACCCGCCAGACCGGCTTCAGCGCGATCGTCTCGGGATCGGTCGCGGGCACCGGCTCCGCGGCCGCAGGCGTCAGCCCCGCACCGGCGACCGCCTCGCGTCCGAGCCGAGCACCATCCTCCAGCGCCTGCGCCAGGGTGAAGCGCCCGACCGCGCTGCCGGCCACGGAGAGCCCCGCCGGCAAAGCGCCCGGCACGAAGCATTGCAGGCCCTCGTCCCAGGCCGGCTTGCCGTTCTGGTGCGAGGTCAGATGCAGCGTCGGGTTCCAGCCGTTCGAGACGGCAAGCAGATCGCAGGCGAGCGCCGTCGTCGCGCCGGAGGCATCGCGGATCGTCACGCCGCCGAGCTGGCGACCGCCACGGGTGCCCTCAACCACGCCGCCTGCGAACAGCCTTGCACCGAGCTTGTCGGCGAGCGCCTTGCGCGCCGGATCGGCATCGGCGCGCGCATCGACGATCGCCGCGACCTTGCCGCCGGCGGCGGCGATGTCGCGTGCCGTCGCCCAGCCGTCGTCGCCAGCGGTGAACAGCACCGTTTCGCGCCCCGGCAGAACGCCATACCGGTTGACGTAAGCGCGCGCCGCCCCGGCCAGCATCACGCCGGGCACATCGTTGCCGGGGAAGGTGATCGGCCGCTCCAGCGCACCTGCGGCGAGGATCGCGTGCCTGGCATAGATGCGCCAACCGCGCTGGCGCGGCTGATGGGCTGCGGGCTCCGGCAGGTGGTCACCGACGCGCTCGACCGCGCCGTAGATGCCGTGGTCGTAGAGGCCGAAGACGGTCGTGCGCGGCATGATCCGCACTTCGGGCAGGCTTTCGAGTTCCGCCAGCGTCGCAGCCAGCCATTCAGCGGCCGGCCTGCCATCGATCTCGCGCTTCTCGGCCAGCAGGCGTCCACCCAGGCGGAAATCCTCGTCGCAGAGGATGACGCGCGCGCCGCTGCGGCCTGCCGCCAGCGCCGCCGACAGGCCGGCAGCGCCGCCGCCGATCACGAGCACGTCGCAGAAGGCGAAGGCCTTCTCGTAATGGTCGGGATCCTCCGCCCCCGCCGCGCGACCGAGGCCCGCGGCACGGCGGATCAGCGGCTCGTAGAGCTTCTCCCAGAAGGCCGCCGGCCACATGAAGGTCTTGTAGTAAAAACCGGCGACGAGAGCCGGCGAGACCAGCCCGTTGAGCGAGAGCAGGTCGAAGGCGAGCGAGGGCCAGCGGTTCTGGCTTGCTGCGTCGAGCCCGTCGAAAAGCTCGGTGATTGTCGCGCGGGTGTTCGGCTCCCGGCGCGCACCGGAGCGCAACTCGACCAGCGCATTCGGCTCCTCCGGGCCGGCCGAGAGGATGCCGCGCGGGCGGTGATACTTGAAGGAGCGGCCCACGAGCCGCACGCCATTGGCGAGCAGTGCCGAGGCGAGCGTGTCACCGGCATGCCCCTGATACGGCTTGCCATCGAAGCTGAAGGTCAGCGACCGGTTACGATCGACCAGGCCGCCGGAGGCAAGGCGAAAGGACTGCCCGCTCATACCGCCGCTCCCATCTTGCGCGCCTTGGCGGGCTCGGCCGCCGCTGCCGTCTTTCGTGCTTTGGCATCCTCGACCGACGCGATCGCATGGCTGCGGGTGTCGCGGGTCACGACCAGCCAGGCATGGCAGCCGGCTGCGTGATACCAGAGCTCGCGATGCGCGCCGGCGGGATTATCGCGCAGATAGACATAGTTGGTCATAGCCGCCTCGGTCGCCGTCATCCCGTCGGGGCGCTGCGGATCGGCCGCGCCGAGATAGGTGAATTCCTGGGCGTCGCGCGCGCCGCAATGGGGGCAAGTGATGCGCATGGTCAGAAGTCCAGAAATGTATGGAAGCGCGACCTGCCCCCTCTCCCCTTGCGGGAGAGGGCTGGGGTGAGGGGTCGTGCGACGTGTCGGAGGTTTTGCCCTTTGCAGCGCGCTGTACGGAGAGGGTAGTGCGATCCCTCATCCGGCCCTTCGGGCCACCTTCTCCCGCAAGGGGAGAAGGGGAGCCGTGCGGCCACGTTCGTGACAATCATTATCATCGCCCGCCTCAGTGCAGGTTGGGCTGGGCGCCGGCGCCCTTCTCGTCGATCAGGCGCCCGGTGGCGAAGCGATCGAGCCGATAGGCGGTCGCGACCGGATGCGGCTCTCCCGTCGCGATCAGATGCGCGAAGCAGAAGCCGGAGGCCGGCGTCGCCTTGAAGCCGCCATAGCACCATCCCGAATTGAGAAAGAGCCCCTCGACCGGCGTCAGGTCGATGATCGGCGAGCCGTCCATCGACATGTCCATGACACCGCCCCAATGGCGCAGCATCCGCACCCGGCCAAGGCCCGGCCAGAGCGCCATGGCCGATTCCATCACGTCCTCGATCACCGGCAGGTTGCCGCGCTGGGCGTAGGAATTGTAGCCGTCGATATCGCCGCCGAAGACCAGCCCGCCCTTGTCCGACTGGCTGATGTAGAAGTGGCCGGCACCGAAGGTGACGACAGTGTCGATCAGGGGCTTGAGCCCTTCCGAGACGAAGGCCTGCAGGACGTGGCTCTCGATCGGCAAGCGCAGGCCGGCCATCGCCGCCACCCGTGATGAATTACCGGCCACCGCCATGGCGATCTTCTTCGCCCGGATCGGTCCCCGCGAAGTCTCGACGCCAACGGCCCGCCCGCCCGCCATGATGATGCCGGTGACCTCGCAGTTCTGGATCATGTCGACGCCACGGCTGTCGGCGGCCCGTGCATAACCCCAGGCGACCGCGTCGTGCCGGGCCGAGCCGCCACGGCGCTGCAGCAGACCGCCCTGGATCGGGAAGCGGGCATTGTCGAAATCGAGATAGGGCAGGATCGCCCTGACCTGCTCGCGGCCGAGCAATTCGGAGTCGACACCGGCGAGCCGCATCGCATTGCCGCGCCGGGCAAAGGCATCACGCTGCGCATCCGAATGATAGAGGTTGATCACGCCGCGCTGGCTGACCATGGCGTTGTAGTTCAGATCCTGCTCCAGCCCTTCCCAGAGCTTCATCGAGAGCTCGTAGAACGGCGTATTGCCCGGCAGCAGGTAGTTCGAGCGGATGATCGTGGTGTTGCGGCCGACGTTCCCGGAACCGAGATAGCCCTTCTCCAGCACCGCGACATTGGTGATGTTGTGCCGGCTGGCGAGGTAATGCGCCGTCGCGAGGCCGTGTCCACCGCCGCCGATGATCACGACGTCGTATTCGGCCTTGGGCGCAGGATCGCGCCAGGCCGGGGTCCAGCCCTTATGACCCTGGAAGGCCTGGGCGAGCAACGAGAAGACGGAATAGCGCATCGAAGGATCCGGGCGGGCTTGTCATCAGGAGATTGACCGACATAGGCTTCGCGACATGCTCGATAGCGACACGCGATTGTCCAATAGCGACGACAGCGCACCGACTCATGTCGGCTTTCTGCTGATCCCCGATTTTGCGCTGCTGCCCTATGCCTCGGCGATCGAGCCGTTGCGCGCCGCCAACCGGCTTTCCGGCCAGCCGCTCTATCGCTGGAGCCATGTCTCGATCGACGGCGCGCCCGCCTCGGCCTCGAACGGCGTCGCCATCGCGGCGGATGCGAGCGTCGGCGCTGATTTGCGGCTCGACTATCTGTTCGTCTGCGCAGGGGGCAACCCGGCTCTCTTCCACCATCAGCCGACCTTTGCCTGGCTGCGCCAGCTCGCGCGGCGCGGCGTCCGGATCGGCGGCATCTCGGGCGGGCCGTATCTGCTGGCGCGCGCCAATGTGCTGACCGGCTACCGCTTCACGATCCATTGGGAGCATGCGCCCGCCTTCCTGGAGGAATATCCCGACCTCGACCTGCGCCGCTCTCTGTACGAGATCGACCGCGACCGGCTGACCTGTAGCGGCGGCATGGCGCCGCTCGACATGATGCATGCCGTGATCGCACGCGAGCATGGCACCGAGCTGGCGCTGGCTGTGAGCGAGTGGTTCCTGCAGACGCATGTCCGGGAAGGCGCCGGCCCGCAGCGCATGCCGCTGCGCGAGCGGCTGGGCATCGCGCATGCGCCGCTGCTGCGCGTCATCGGGCGCATGGAGCAGACCATCGAGCATCCCGAACCGCGCGAGGATCTCGCCCGCCTTGCCAATGTCTCGCTGCGCCAGCTCGAGCGCCTCTTCCGTCAGCATCTCGGCCGCTCGCTGGGTGAGCACTACCTGGCCCTGCGCCTCGATCGCGCGCGCGATCTGTTGCGGCAGACCAGCCTCTCGATCCTCGAAACCGCCCTCGCCTGCGGTTTCGCCAGCGCCAGCCATTTCTCCCGCAGCTATCGCGATCGCTTCGGCCATCCGCCGCGGGCGGAACGCCTGCGCGCCACATCCCCGGATTGGCGCTAGCCAGCAAGAATACGTCGCGTCTGATCAAATCAGTGGCCCGATCCGCCTGAAGTCTAAGGCTTCAGAAAAAAGGGGATCGCGACCGATGAAACGACTGACCGCTCTGGCGCTCGCACTTGCCGCCACGCTCGCCGCCGTGCCGGTGCTCGCGCAGGATACGCTCGCGAAGATCAAGGAGAAGGGCGTCCTCACCGTCGGCGTGAAGAACGACTACAAGCCCTGGGGCTTCCTCGATCCGTCAGGCAAGATCGTCGGCCTCGAGATCGATCTCGCGCAGGAGGTTGCGGACAAGCTCGGCGTCAAGCTCGAGATGATCCCCGTCATCGCCGCCAACCGCATCGAGTTCCTGCGTCAGGGCCGGATCGACCTGATCCTGGCGACGCTGGGCGACACCGCAGACCGGCGCAAGCAGATCGGCATGATCGAGCCGAATTACTATGCCGGCGCCACCAATGTGCTCGCGCCGAAGAGCGCCGGCCTCAAGAAGTGGGAAGACCTCAAGGGCCGCAAGGTCTGCGCCGTGCAGGGCGCCTACTACAACCGCCGCGTCTCGCAGATCTATTCGCCCGAACTCGTGGTGTTCCCCTCGGTGCCGGACGGGCTGAACGCGCTGCAGGGCAACAACTGCGTCGCCTTCCTCTTCGACGACACGCTGATCGTCTCGACGCTGGCGGGCGGCGATCCGAAATGGGCGAATTACGAGATGCCGCTGACCTCCGAGGATCCGCAGCTCTGGGCGGTCGGCGTGCGCCTTGACGATCTCGACGGCGCCTTCGGCAAGCTGCTCAAGGACATGTCGGTCGAGTGGCACAAGAGCGGCAAGCTGCTCGCGCTCGAGAGCAAATGGGGCATCAAGCAGAGCCCCTACCTGATCGAGACCAACAAGAAGCTGAAGGGCGGTTCGTAAGCGCCGGAAAGGGCGCCGCAGGCGCCTCACCCACCACGTCATCCCGGGCCCGGCCCGGGATCCATCATCGAGCGCTGCGCGCTACGATGGATCCCGGATCTCCGCTTCGCTGCGTCCGGGATGACGATGCGGAGCACATTCCGGTGAGCCATCTCCCATGATCGCAGCCTTCTTCGAGCGCCTGAACGACGTTCATGGCCTCAACTTCTCGATCTTCTACGACGCTTTCGATCGTTCCCGCTTCCTCACCGGGCTGTGGACCACGACCTATATCTGCGTCGTCTCGATCCTGGCGTCGCTCGCGATCGGCCTGCTCGGTGTCTGGATCGCGGGCAGCAACTCGCGGTTCGGCCGGCTCGTGGTGCGGATATACGTCCAGTTCTTCCGCAACACGCCGCCACTGGTCCAGCTCTCCTTCTTCTATTTTGCCGTGGGAGGCCTGCTGCCGACGGTCTCGGATGGTTTCGGCGGGCAATCGCCACTCGTCAGCGGCACCGGCTGGGCGATCATCGCCTTCTCGCTCTTCGCCGGGGCTTTCAACGTCGAGATCTTCCGCGCCGGGATCGAGGCCGTGCCCGAGACGATGGTCGAGGCGGCGGAATCGCTCGGCTACACGCGCTTCCAGCTCTGGCGCCAGATCGTGCTGCCCCTCGCCTTCCGCATCTGCCTGCCGGCACTCAACAACAACCTCGTCAATCTCGTGAAGACCACCACCCTCGCCTACGCGATCGGCGTGCCCGAACTGCTCTATGCCGCCTCGCAGATCTGGTCGGAGATGTTCAACGTCCGCGAGATGATGAACGTGCTGCTGGTGACCTATGTCCTGCTCGTCGCAGTGCTGGTCTGGGTGATGCATCGCTGGGAGAAGGCCATGCGCATTCCGGGCTACATGCCATGAAGACCGGTGCCACCGATCTCCCGGTCCTGAAGCCGTTCCGCGCTGAGCCGATCGCGCCGAGCGGCCTCGCCGCGCCCACTCTCCTGAGCGCGGGCCTCGTCGCGAGTGCCGCCGTCATCTTCGCCGCCTCATTGGCCGTGGCGCAGGCGACCGGTTCGACCGCACGCGATGGCGCCGTCACCATCCTGCTGCGCTGGGCGCCGCTGATCTTCCAGGGCTTCCTGTTCAACCTGCTGATCAGCTTCCTCTCCATGGCGCTCGGCACGGCGGTCGGCGTGCTGTTCGGCGTCGGCCAGGTCTCGCCATCCGCGGCGCTGCGCAAGCCTGCCTGGGTCGCGACGCAGTTCTTCCGCAACGCGCCCTGGCTCGTCCTGCTGTTCTACGCGATGTTCCTGCTGCCCTTCGAGCTCAGGCTCGGCCCGGTCACCATCGCCTTCCCGGCCTGGATCAAGGCGATCATCGGGCTGGCGCTTCCGGTTGCGGCCAATGTCTCCGAGATCGTGCGCGGCGGCATCCGCTCGATTCCCTCGGGCCAGTGGGAATCGGCCGAGGCGCTCGCCTTCACCCGCCGCCAGACGATGTGGATGATCATCCTGCCGCAGGCTTTCAAGCGGATGATCCCGCCCTGGATGAACCTCTACGCCATCCTGACGATGGCAACGACGCTGATCTCGGTCGTCGGCATCCAGGACGGGCTGACGGTGACGCGCGCCGCCCTCGTCGCCGAGAGCCGGCCGGAGCTGATGCTGCCGATGTACCTGCTGCTCCTGCTGATGTTCTTCGCCTATTGCTACCCGATCGCGCGCCTCACCATGGCGCTCGAACGCCGCTTCAACGTGAAGGGATGACCATGGTCGCCAAGCATCAACTCGGCGAGCCCGTCGTCGTCGTCGAGGGCGTCGAAAAGGCCTTCGGCGCCTTCGCGGTACTGAAGGATGTGAGCCTCACCATCCGCCGCGGCGAGACCGTCTGCATCATCGGCCCGTCAGGCTCGGGCAAGTCGACGCTGTTGCGCTGCATCAACGCGCTGGTGCCGATCAGCAGGGGCTCGATCACGGTCGCTGGCCGCCAGGTCAACGACCCCGCGCTCGACAAGCTGGCGCTACGCCGCGACGTCGGCATCGTCTTCCAGCAATACAATCTCTTCCCGCACAAGACGGCGCTGCAGAACGTGATGATGGCGCCGATCCATGTGCTGAAGCAGGACCGCGCCGAGGTCGAGGAGCGGGCCAAGCGCCTGCTCGCCAAGGTCGGGCTCTCGCACAAGCACCAGGCCTATCCGGGCGAGCTTTCGGGCGGGCAGCAGCAGCGCGTCGCGATCGCCCGCTCGCTGGCGATGAACCCGAAGGTGATGCTGTTCGACGAGGTCACCGCCGCGCTCGACCCGGAGACCAAGAAGGAGGTGCTCGTCACCATCCGCGACCTCGCCGCCGAGGGCATGACCTGCATCCTCGTCACCCACGAGATGGGCTTCGCCCGCGAAGTTGCCGACCATGTCTATTTCACCGATGGCGGCGTCATCGTCGAGCACGCGCCGCCGGCCGCGTTCTTCGGCGCGCCGCGCGAGGCACGCACCCGCGCCTTCCTCGACCAGGTGCTCTGACGCGACATGTCGCGTCCGGGCCGTTCGATGTCGCAAACCGACCGGCCACCGCGAACCACCCGTCCAAGAATGAACGCCGTCATTCGAGAGCGTGCTCCATGAACACCCCGGCCTCAGATCCCAAATCCGTCACCGGCAAGCCGCTGGCCATCGACGAGAAAGTGGATGTCCTCGTCATCGGCGGTGGTGCCGCCGGGCTCGAGGCTGCGATCGGCGCGGCGACCCGCGGGTTCGGCGTCCTGCTGGTCGATGAGAACCCGGTGCCGTTCAAGACGATGGGCGACGACGTGCCCTTGCATTTCGGGCAGGGCATGGCGGCCAACGCGCGCAACCGCAATGCCATGATGGAGGCCTTCATCGCCTCCGAGCCGCGGATCGAGGAGGCTTTTGAGGCCGGCGTCGACGTCCGCCTCGGCACCGCCTGCTGGGGTCTCTATGCGAACGGACCGGCGCTCGGTTGGATGCCCGGCCTCGTCGCAGGTCTCGCTGACGAGGAGCGCTGTTTTCTAGTCCAGGCGCAGCACGTCATCCTCGCCTGCGGCCGGCGCGACATGGGTCTCGGCTTCCCGGGCTGGGAGAAGCCGGGGGTAATGGGCGCAACGGCCGCGCTCAATCTCGCAACGCGCTACGGCGCGCTCGGCCCGCGCCGGATCGTCATCCTCGGCTCCGGCACGGAGGCGCTGACCACAGCGCTGGCGCTGCGCGAGGCAGGCACCGAGATCGTGGCAATCGTGGAGCAGGCCCCCGAAGCCGTCGGCGACGCGGCGTTGCTGGCGAGCCTGCGCGAGGGCGGCACGGAAATCCTGACACGCCACGTCGTGCGCGAAGCGACCGGTCGCGATTGCGTCGAGGCGGCCACGGTTGCGAAGCTCGACGAAAAGGGCCATCCGGCGGGCAATGAGCGCGCCATCGCCTGCGACGGCATCGTGCTGGCGGTCGGCACTACGCCGGTCATCGACCTGATCGATGCCGCCGGCTGCAAGGTGGCGTTCCAGGCCGAGCGTGGCGGCTATGCACCGGTGCTCGATGCGGACCAGCGCACCAGCATCGCTAACGTCTACGCTGTTGGCGACTGCGCCGGCATCTGGGCTGCAAAGACCCGTGACCGCGCAATCGCCGAGGCGGAAGCCGCACGCGCCGTCGCCGCGCTCGGCACGGCTGCAATGACGGGCAGCGCCGCGAGCCTGCCGGCGCCGGAACACGACATCTCCGACTACCGCCTGGCCTGGGTGCGGGCGAGCGTCGTCGAGGCGCGTGCGGAATTCCATGTCTGCCAATGCGAGGAAGTGACGGCGCGGGAAATCCTCGAAGTCCGTCCGCCGCGCTATCTCGACTGGCAGAACGAGCGCCGCAACGACCGTTCGCTCACGGCACTGCTCGGCGAAGGCCCGCCCAACCCGGATCAGGTCAAGCGCCTAACCCGCGCCGGCATGGGCCCGTGCCAGGGCCGCCGCTGCCGCGAACAGGTCGCGGCACTGCTGGCGCTCGCCGCCGCGCAGCCGCTCTCGGCCATTCCCCTCGCCGGCTACCGCGCCCCGACGCGGCCGATGCCGTTGTCGATGACCGCGCATGTGCCGGAAGCGCCGGAGCAGGCCGAGCATTGGGACACCTGGTTCGGCATGCACGCGCAATGGGTGCCGTTTTGGGAGGTGCCGGAGCGCTACACCGTCGGGACCAACGACGCGACCGGCCCCGTCGCGAGCGAGTGAGATAAGAGCTCCTAACAGAACCTGGAGGGGTCTCGATGAGCCTTGGAGGAGCCAGATGCCAGGAGGAGCGCGCAGCCGATATCCTTCGATATCGGCAAGTCGATCCGACGCCGCAGGTGGCCCTCCAAGGCTCACCTTCGGCGCCGGGAATTCGCCCGCCCGCGGCGTCGCGGCGCTTGCCGATACCGATGGTATCGGCTTCACCCCGCTCCTGGCGGATCGAGCGAATTGCCGGCGTCGAGACCCCTCCAGGTTCTGTTAGGAGCTCTCAGTCATGAGCGAGATCAAGGGAGCTTCCGTGGTCATCGTCGGCGGCGGCGTCACGGGCCTTTCCGCGGGCTGGTGGCTGGCGCGCGACGGCGTCGACGTGCTGGTGCTGGAAAAGGGCCTGATCGGCTGGGAAGCCTCCGGCCGCAACGGCGGCGGCTGCTCGCATCACCACTCTCCCCTCTTCGCCGAGGAGCAGCGGCTCTGGCCGATCATGGACGAGTTGCTCGGCTATCCGACCGAATTCAGGGGCGAGCGCATCCGCCTTGCCTCCAGCGAGCACCAGATGGCGCTCTATGGCCGCGCCCTGCGCAACGCCGAGCGGCAGGGCTTCCAGTCCGCGGTGCTCGACGTCAAGCAGGCCAAGGAGATGGTGCCGCTGGCAGGCGACACCATCGTCGGCGGCTATCACTACAAGTTCGGCGGCCACGCCAATCCGCACCGCACGCTGCAGGGCTATGCCTGGGCGATGCAGGACCATGGCGGGCGCATCCTGCAGCACACGACCGTCACCGGCTTCCGCAGCGAGGGCGGGCGCGTGACGGCTGTCGAGACCGACCGTGGCGTCATCGGCTGCGACAGCCTGGTGCTCGCCGCCGGCCCGCAGAGCGGGCGCCTCTCGGCGATGCTCGGTCAGGAGATTCCCGTGCAATCGGCGCGCTGCGAAATGATCGTGACGGAGCCCCTGCCCCTGATGCCGCTCGGCGGCGTCGATGGCTGCGGGCTTTACGGGCGCCAGACGCTACGCGGCAACCTCGCCTATGGCGGTGGGCCGCATGAATGGCTGGCCATGGCCGAGGAAGGCACGCCCGCCAAGCCGACCTCGCCACTGATGCTGCATATGGGCAAGCGCCTGGCCGAGCTTCTGCCCAAGGCCGCCCATGCCCGCATCATCCGCTCCTGGGCCGGCGTGATCGAGAATACGCCGGACGGCCGGCCCGTGATCGACCGGTTGGCTTCGCAGGCCAATGTCGTGGTCGCGACCCTGTCGAGCGTCGGTTTCGGCCTCTCGCCCGCAAGCGGCCACGCAATCCGCGATCTCGTCATCGACGGCGAATGCAGCTTCGCCGACATCTCCAGCTTCAAGCTGTCGCGCTTTGCCGAGCTGGAGCCCAACTGGCGCGAATTGCAGGGCTGGCAGGTGACGGCGGCGACCGAAGCCCTGGCTGCGTGACGGCATAATCCATCACGATCCGCTGCGAAGCGTAGCACGGGCTTTCTCCAATACCGGAGAGATGCCGTCAGGCGGCGGTCGCCTTCATCACCGGCGGCCAGCTATGGGTCTCGCCCTTTCGACGGGATGCCCAGGCGTAGAGCGCGTCGTAGATGATGAAGCCGTGCTTCAGCACCTCGTGATCGTCCGAAGAAAGGTCGCGCAGCCCCATCGAGATTGCCAGCAGCCCCGCCGATTGCGGCGTGAGATCGTGCTTGTCCGTATCGGCGCCGCGAACAATGGCGGCGATCGTGGCGATGGCGAGGTCCTTGGCCAGGTCGTGCTTCTCCACGAAAGTGTCGAAGCTGCATCCCTCGCCGACATGCGTGTATTCGACGCCGGGCACATCATAGGGAATGGCGCCGGTTTCCTCGGCCACCTTTCGAACCTGGTCCGGCGGCACGAACAGGAACTCGGGTTCCTTGTCGATGAACCGCGTGATCAGCCAGGGACAGGCGATCCGATCGATGACGGGGCGTTCGCGTGTGACCCATTTCATGGCGTAGGCCTCCCTTCAGCGGTGGTGAGCGGAACGGTTGGAGCGCCGATCGCATGCCAGGCGGCAATGCCGCCTGCGAGCGAGCAGGCATCGAGGCCGCGGCGGCGAAGTTCAGCGACGGCGTCGCCACTGACCTGGAAGCCGTAGACGCAATAGGCGACGATCGGCTTGTCCTTCGGCAGGTCATCGGCCCAATCGGCGATCTGTTCCGGAGCACGCAGTTGCGCTCCCGGGATCATATCGCTGCGCTTCGCCAGGTCCTCCGCGAGGCAGACATCCAGCAGGACGAGATCGTCCTGGCGCTGCAAGCGCGCCAGCAGGTCCTCGGCGGCGATGCCGTCTTCGGAAACGGCGGAGGCGGCTGCGCGGTGGTTCATGGCCACCCTCTGAAAGCGGGCGCCAACCCGCTCCCAGTGGATATTCTTCATGAAGGCGTCGACATAGGCTCCAGCCTTCGCACCGAAATCGATGTGATAGGCGTGCTCGTACATATCGAGCGCCATGATCGGGATGCTGCCGGCGAGGCAGTTCGTGTGATCCTGCCCCCACTGGATCATCAGGCGTTCATGGCGCTCCGACCAGACCAGCAAGGTCCAGCCCGAGCCGCCGGCCTGCGCCTTCGCGCAGGCGGAGAATTTCGAACGCCAACCGGCGACGCTGCCAAAATCCCGCTCCAGCGCAGCGGCCAGCTCGCCCGCGGCGTCGCCGGTGCCGCCGAGCCCGTCGAAATAGATCTCATGCAGGATCGCCGAATTGGCGGCGATGAGTTCCTCCCGCTTGAGGCCGTTGATGTCGAACACCGGAGCCTGGCTCCAGTCGAGTTCGTCGAGGCGGCGCTCGATCGCATTGAGGCGCCGCACGGCACCTCCGTAATTGTTCTCGTAATGGCTCGCCAGGAGCCGCTCGGAGAGCCCGTCAAGGCGCGGCGGCTTGAAAGGCAAGGGCATGATCCGATGCATGGCACCCCTCCTCCGGGATACGCGATGACGGGACGCTACGCTCGAATCAAAAATGATACAAGTGTTGCTTTTAATCTTTTTGATGATACGGTACGAACATGAGCGACGACATAATCCCCGCAGAGCAGCGCTGGCTCCTGCTGATCCATCAGTTGCCGAGCAAGCCAGCCTACTTCCGGGTGAAGATCTGGCGGCGCCTGCAAGGGATCGGCGCCGTCGCGGTGAAGAGCACGGTCTATGCGCTGCCGGCAAATGCCGAGACGCAGGAGGATTTCGAGTGGCTGCTGAAGGAGATCGTTGAAGGCGGCGGCGAGGCGATGGTCTGCGAAGCGCGCCTGATCGACGGCCTCTCTGACAGCCAGGCACGGGCTCTGTTCGACGCGGCACGCGATGAGGATTACGGGGCGATCTCCAAGGAGGCGCGCGCTCTTTCGGCCCGTCTCACGGCAACCGCCACGCCCGAGGACAGGGCGGAAGTTCGCTCGCAAACCAATCGTCTGCGGAAACGGCTCGCAGACATTGCCGCGATCGATTTTTTCGGAGCGACCGGCCGCCTCTCGGCCGAGAGCCTGGTCGCCGAGATCGAGCGCGGGCTTGCGGAGGATACCGATATGACGACGCCTTCGCCGGAAGCACCGGCACGGACCGCAGCCGATCTTAAGGGGCGCGTCTGGGTGACGCGCAAGGGCGTGCATGTCGACCGGATCGCGTGTAGCTGGCTGATCCGCCGCTTCATCGACCCCAGTGCCGTCATCCGCTTCGTTCCGGGCAAGGGATACGAACCCAAGCCCGGAGAGCTGCGCTTCGACATGTTCGAAGGCGAGATCACCCATGAAGGCGATCGCTGCAGCTTCGAAGTCCTGTTGACCCGCATCGGCATCGCCGATGCCGCGCTCCAGGCCATTTCCGAGATCGTCCACGACATTGACTTGAAGGACGGCAAGTTCGGGCGCGAGGAGACGACAGGTATTGCGAGCCTGATTTCGGGCGTATGTACCGCCAACCCTCAGGACGAAGACCGCATCGCGCAAGGCGCGGCTGTCTTCGACAACCTCTACCAGTACTTCAGGTCGAAGCGCGCCTGACGACCGGGGAACGTCATGAACAAGAGCGAGACCATCGACGCTGCGCCTCCCAAGCAGAGCGCCGAGCCCGATCATGGGATTTCATTCAGTGAGGCTCTGCGCGTCTGGGCCCGGGTCGCGGCGCTCAGCTTCGGCGGCCCTGCCGGGCAGATCGCGGTGATGCATCGCATCATCGTGGAGGAGAAGCGCTGGATCGGCGAGACCCGGTTCCTGCATGCGCTGAACTACTGCACCCTGCTTCCCGGGCCGGAGGCCCAACAGCTGGCCGTCTATATCGGCTGGCTCCTGCACAAGACCAAGGGCGGCCTCGTCGCTGGAACCCTGTTCGTGCTTCCGGGCCTCATTGCCATCATGGCGCTGAGCTGGATCTACGCCATCTTCGGCAATGTCGGGAGCGTGCAGGCGCTGTTCTTCGGTTTGAAGGCTGCGGTCCTGGCGATCGTGCTCGAAGCCGTGCTCCGGATCGGCCGGCGCTCCCTCAAGAACGGGGTCATGATCGGCCTCGCCGTGGCCGCCTTTCTCGCCCTGACGCTCTTCCGGGCCCCTTTCCCGCTCGTCGTCCTGGGGGCTGGCCTGATCGGCTATGTCGGCGGCCGCGCCGGCTGGTCTGCATTCCTGGTGGGCGGCGGTCACGGCAAAGTCGGAGGCAAGCAGGTCGCCGACGTCGACTCGGCGCTTGGCGAGGGCATTCCGGCCCATGCCAGGCCGCCGCTGAGCTGGTCGTTGAAGGTCGCGGCCATCGGCTTCTTCCTCTGGTTCGCGCCCGTCATCGTCTTGCTGGCGACGCTCGGCCGAGGCGATGTCTTCACCGAGATTTCCATCTTCTTTTCCAAGATGGCGATGGTGACCTTCGGTGGGGCCTATTCGGTCCTGTCCTATGTCGCCCAGCAGGCGGTCGAGCACTATGGCTGGCTGAAGCCGGGTGAAATGCTGGATGGCCTCGGCATGGCCGAAACCACGCCCGGGCCGCTGATCATGGTCACGCAGTTCGTCGGCTTCATGGGCGCCTCCCGCGCGCCGGGCTCGCTGAACCCGCTGCTGGCCGGCACGCTTGGTGGATTGCTGACGACCTGGGTCACCTTTGTCCCGTGCTTCCTCTGGATCTTCCTGGGCGCGCCGTTCATGGAGACGATGCGCAACAACAAGGCGCTATCGGCAGCGCTTGGCGCGATCACGGCCGCTGTCGTCGGCGTCATCCTGAACCTGTCAATCTGGTTTTCGCTGCATGTCCTGTTCGCCGAGGTCCGCCAAATTCGCGGCTATGGCATGGAATTGGACGTGCCGGTCCTGAGCACCGTCAACGTCGCCTCGCTGCTGCTGACGCTGGCGGCCATGATCGCGGTGTTCCGCTTCAAGGTCGGAATGATCAAGGTCATCGCAGCCTGTTCGGCTGCCGGGCTGCTCTACGGCTTGGCCACCGGAATGGTGTGAGAAGCGCGTCTCACGCCTTCGCCCGCCTCTAAAGACCCCAGCCTCGGTCGCTCAGCCGATCGCGCTTCGGAACGGCATACCCGCCTGCGCTCCCTGTGCGAGGCAGGACAGAGCGGCGGCGCGGCAGCCAAGGTCGAGCGCCTGCTGCAGGCCCAACCCCTCATCGAGAGCAGCCGCGATAGCGCCGACGAAGGTATCGCCAGCGCCTGTCGTGTCGACCGGTTCGATGCGCGGTGCGGGTACGTGAAGCGTCTCGCCTTCCGGCATGTAGGCGAAGGCGCCGTCGGCACCGGCCGTGACGATGCAGCGCGTCGCGGTGCCCTCGATCAGGCGCGCGATCTCGCCACCCGGGTGCCCAAGGATGGCGACGATATCGGCGGCCTCGTGTTCGTTGACGATCAGGACATCGCTGGCGGCGAGGAGTGCAGCCGCCTCGGCCGCCGGGAAGCCGTCAGGCACCGGCGCGCAGTTCCAGATGACACGCCCGCCCGACTGCCGAGTGCGCCGCGCAAGCGCCAGCGACTGCGCAAAGGGCACCTCCATCTGCAACACGAGCAGCGTATCGGCGCCTAGCAGCGCCTCCGGCACGTCGTCCGCTTTGGGCTCGAGATTGGCGCCGCTGGCGACGGTAATCGCATTCTCCGCGCCTGCATCGACCGTGATGAAGGCACAGCCTGTCGGAGCCACGCCGGCGCCGACCAGATCGATCCCGATGCCGTTGGCGGCGAGGTTGTCGATCGACTCCCGGCCGAAGCCGTCATCGCCGACACGAGCCGCCATGGCGACGCGGCCGGGCGCGGCGAGGCGTGCGGCGGCAACAGCCTGGTTCGCACCCTTGCCGCCGAAATGGCGCTCATAGGACGGTGCGAGCACCGTCTTGCCCGGTCCCGGAATGGTCGCGACCCGCGCGACCAAATCGACATTGATCGATCCGAAAACCAGGATCATCGGGCCCTACCCTCGCTTCAGCCTTCGGCGTCCATCTGGTGCAGCTTCTCGACCCGACGGCGGAAATCCTCGTCGGTCGAGAACTCGGCCGAGAGATAGGACGAAATCAGATCGCTGGCGAGCCAGGGGCCGACGATCTTGGCGCCGATGCACATGACATTGACGTCGTCGTGCTCGACGCTCTGATGGGCGGAATGGATGTCGTGGCAGACGGCGGCGCGGATGCCCTTCATCTTGTTGGCGGCGATCGAGGCGCCGACGCCGGTGCCGCAGACCATGATGCCGCGCTCGGCCTCGCCGGATGTGACCTTGCGGGCGACCTCACGGGCAATGTCGGGAAAGTCGACCGGCTTATCGTCATGGGAGCCGACATCGACGACCTCGTGGCCCAGCGATTTGATGTGGTCGATGACGTGCTGCTTGAGGGACCAGCCGGCATGGTCGGAGCCGATGACGAGGCGCATGAGATGTCCTGTGGGTTGGAGCGAAGCGCCGGCGCCCCTGTCGGGCGCCGGCGGGAAATGGATTAGCCGCGCATGTTCGCGGGCAGTTCGGTGCCGTGGAATTTCTTGTAGATCGCGTTGAGCTTGCCGTTCTTGAGGTTCTGCTCGACCCAGGCGTCGAGCTTCTCGAGCAGCTTCGGCTCGCCCTTCTTCACGCCGATGGCGAGGTCGAAATTGGTGATCGAGACCTTGGACTCGAACGGACGCGCAGGCGCCTTGACGCCGATCTGCGAGACGATCGTCGCCGAGGTCGCGACGCAGTCGGCCTGGCCGGAGACGGCCGCCGTGACCATGGTCGCATCGTCTTCATAGCGGGAGAGCTTGAGGTCGCGCTCCTTCATGTTGGTCAGTGTCGTGTCCTGTGTGGTGCCGCGCGAGACGGCGATCGTCTTGCCCTTCAGATCCTCCCAGCTCTTGGCCTCGACCGACTTCAGGCAACCCACGACCGATTGCAGCGCCGCATAGGGCTTGGAGAAGTCGATGACCTTGGCGCGTTCGGGCGTGACCGAGAGCGTCGAGATGATGATGTCGGCCTTGTTGGTCTGGACGTTGGGGATGCGGGTCGCGCCGGTCGTCTGGATGAATTCGAGCTGCAGGCCCCAGTCCTTGGCGAGGAGCTCGGCCGTCTCGACGTCGGAGCCGGTCGGCTTCATCGCATTGTCGATCATGCCCGACGGAGGGATCGCGAGATCGGTCGCGATGCGGATCTTGCCGGCCTTGGTGATGTCATCGAGCATGTCGGCGCGGGCCGCCTGGCTGGCGCAGGCGAGCGCCGACGTGCCGAGCAGGGCAATCGTGAGATAGCGTTTCATCCTTGCTTCCTTCCCTTTTTTGGTCGTTAGAGCCCGGTTCCGACGAACTGGGCGAGTTCCGGCGTGGCCGGTGCCGACAGGATCGAGGCACTTCCGGCCTCGTGAACCCTGCCCGCATGCATGAACACCACCTGATCGGCGATGCCCCGTGCGAACCCCATCTCATGGGTGACCATGACCATCGTCATGCCGTCGGCAGCGAGCTGCTCGATGACCTTGAGCACCTCGCCGGTCAGCTCCGGATCGAGCGCGGAGGTGACTTCGTCGAACAGCATCACTTTGGGCTGCATGGCGAGCGAGCGGGCGATCGCCGCGCGCTGCTGCTGACCGCCGGAGAGCTGCTCGGGGTAGGCGTCGAGCTTTTCGGAAAGGCCAACCCTGGCCAGCATCGCCTTGGCGAGCTCGCGCGCCTTCGCCTTCTTCACGCCCTTCACTGAGACCGGCGCCAGCGTGATGTTCTGCTCGATGGTGAGATGCGGAAACAGGTTGTAGCTCTGGAAGACGATACCCACGTCCTGCCGCAACGCCCTGAGGTCGATATCGGCGGCGTCGACACGGTGATCGCAGACCCGGATTTCGCCTGAATCGATCTTCTCGAACCGGTCGATGCAGCGCAGCGCCGTGCTCTTGCCGGAGCCGGAGCGGCCGATCAGCACCAGCACCTCGCCGCGTTCGACGGTGAAGCTGACGCCGTCCAGCACCTTGAGGGCGCCGAAGCTCTTGTGGACCTTGTCGAGGATGACGATGGGGCGTTCGACGATGATGCGTTCCTGGCTCATGGCTTTTCGTCTCGTCAGGCCGGCATCAGCTTCGCGCGGCCGACGCCCATGCGGCGTTCGAGACGCCGGCTGAGAAGCGAAATCGGGAAGCAGAGCGCGAAGTAGATCAGGGCAATGATCGCGTAGATCAGGAAGGGCTCGAACAGCGAGTTGTTGATGATCTGGCCGGAGCGGGCGAGCTCGACGAAGCCGACGACCGAGGCCAGCGAAGTGTTCTTGATGATCTGCACCATGAAGCCGACGGTCGGCGGCGTGGCGATGCGCATGGCCTGGGGCAGGATGACCTTGAGCATCCGCTGGGTGCGGCTCAGGCCCAGCCCCTCGGCAGCCTCCCATTGCGGGCGCGGCACGGCCTGGATGCAGCCGCGCCAGATCTCGCCAAAATAGGCGCCGACATAGATCGTCAGCGAGGCGCCTGCCGCCCAGAGCGGCGTGATCCTGAAGCCGAGCGCCGAAAGCCCGAAATAGCCGAGGAACATGATCACCAGAAGCGGCGTGCCCTGGACCAATTGGACATAGGCGCCGCTGATCAGCCGCACCGCCTTGCTCGGCGAGATGCGGGCGAGCGCGATCAGGAAGCCGACGATCCCGCCACCAATCAGCGCAATCGCCGACAGCCCGATGGTCCAGAGCGCGCCCTGGGCCAGGAAGAGGAGATGGTTCGCGTTGAGGGAGCCGCCCATGACCGACCTCTAGGGTCTGTACGCATGGTGGATGGTGTTCTGACGCGCGGCATTTTGATCGGCGGGCAGGAGCGTGGCCGCAGCAAACCGCCCGGTTTGCAAGGCCGCGCGACGCACCAGCCGATCAAAAGGCCCGCGCCCGAAAGGGTCGGGCGAAAATGCCCGATAGCTGTGTCGGTCCCTTGCCCGATGCCGTGGGGCATCGGGCGGCGGGCTCCTCCTGGCTTTCGGGCATTTTGGCCCGATCAGAACATCATCCACCATGCGTACAGACCCTAGAGCGGCGTGCCGAGGCGCCGGCGGCGCGGGAAGAGGACGAGCCCCAGCGCCCAGAAGGCGGCGCGCAGGACGAGCGAGAGCGCTATGTAGCCGAGCGCGACGAGGATATAGGTCTCGAAGGCGCGGTAGGTGTCGGACTGGACGTAGTTGGCGACGGCCGTCAGCTCCTCGGCCGAAATCTGCGAGGTGACCGAGGATGCCAGCATCAGCAGCACGAACTGGCTGGTCAGCGACGGATAGACCTTCTCGATCGCCGGCAGCAGGATGACGTGCCAGTAGATCTGGAAGCGCGAGAGCGCGAGACCCTCGGCAGCCTCGATCTGGCCGGGCGGGATCGACTCGAAGCCTGCCCGCATGATCTCGGCGGTATACGCGCCGACATTGATGGCGAGCGCCGCCGCCGCCACCGAGAAGGCCGAGAATTTGAAGCCGATGCTGGCCAGGCCGAAATAGACCAGGAAGATCTGGACGAGCAGCGGCGTGTTGCGGATCGTCTCGACATAACCGGCGCAGAGCCCGGCGATGAAGCGGTTGCTGCTGCCGCGGCCGATGGCGCAGAACGTGCCGATCGCGCCGCCGATCAGGATCGCCATGAAGGCGAGCTTCAGCGTCATCACCGCGCCGTCGGCAAAGAGCGGCCAGCGCTCCAGAACGACGGAGAAGTCGAGGTCGAGCCCCATCGCCGCCGTCAGGCCCGGTTCGTCATGCGGTCATAGACGCGGAACAGCGCCTGGTTGCCGTTGCCGCCCTCGCCATGGGCGCGCGCCTCGATGTATTGGCTGGTGACGAGCGCGGTGCCCGGCAGCGGCACGGAGAGCGCCTGCGCCTGCTCCTGCACGAGGCGCAGGTCCTTCAGCATCAGATCGATGCGGAAGCCCGCCCCGGCATCGCCGGCGATCATCGCCGGGCCAAGCTTGTCGAGCATCCAGGAGGCCGCCGAGCCGCCGAGCAGCACGCTGCGCATCTGCTCCAGGTCGACGCCGGAGGCGCGGCCGAGCGCGATCGCCTCGCAGACGGCCTGGATGTTGATGCCGCAGATGAGTTGGTTGCAGAGCTTGACCGCCTGGCCGGCACCGGGCGCGCCGACATGGGTGATGGTCGTGCCCATGCCGCGGAAGAACGGCTCTGCCTTGGCAAAGGCTGCCGCCTCGCCACCCGCCATGATCGTCAGCGTCGCGTTCCTGGCACCGATCGGGCCACCGGAGACCGGAGCATCGATGAAATCGGTGCCCGCAGCCTTGAGATCGCCATGCATCCTGCGGACGGCGACCGGCGAGATCGTGCTCATGTCGACGATCAGGCGGCCGCGCGGCGGCGAGGCCAGCAGACCGCCTTCGCCATAGATCACCTCCTCGACCTGCGGCGTGTCCGGCAGCATGGTGATCGCGATATCGGCCTCGGCCGCCGCCTCTGCCGGGCTCTTCGCCGGCTTCACACCCTCGGCGGCCAGCGCTACGACTGCATCCTCGACAATGTCGAAGGCGGT
Source organism: Bosea sp. F3-2 (assembly GCF_008253865.1). Lineage (NCBI taxonomy): Bacteria > Pseudomonadati > Pseudomonadota > Alphaproteobacteria > Hyphomicrobiales > Alloboseaceae > Allobosea > Allobosea sp. F3-2. Next base: position 539,988 of record NZ_CP042331.1, on the reverse strand, counting down.
GACCTTGTGCCCTGCCTTCAGGAGGTTGCGCGCCATCTCCCGGCCCATCGTGCCGAGCCCGATGAAGCCGACGCTGCCCGTCTCGTTCTGTCCCATGCTCTGTTCTCGCGGCATTGTCTCTGGAATCCGGAGCCTCAGGCTCCCTGCGCGCTGCGCGTCTCGGGCCTGTCGCCTTCGCCCGTGACGGCGCGGCGCCGGTACTCGTCGCCGATCGCGAAATGACGCCGCAGCGTCACCTCGGCGCGATCGGGATCGCGCGCGACGATGGTGTCGAAGACGCGCTTATGGTCGTCGATCAGGTAGCTCTTCATCGAGCTGAACTGCTGGACGAGCTCGCGGCGGCTGCGATGCGAGCGCGCCAGCAGGGTCGACATGGATTCATGCAGCACTGCGAGCGTCGGCGAGCGCGACGCCAGCACGATGGCACGGTGGAATTCGAAATCGGCCGCGCCGCCCGCATCGGCATCGTCGATCGTCTCGCCGATACGGACGAGCGCGCGCTGCAGCCGCTCGAAATCGGCGATGGTGGCGCGCTCGCAGGCCAGGCGCACCGCCTGGCATTCGATCGCAATGCGCGCCTCCATCACGTCGTCGATGAGGTCGGCCTGCTGGGCCAGGGCGAGCGTGAAGAAGTCCTTCAGCATCGAGGCGTCGGGCCGCTTCACGATGGTGCCGACGCGCTCGCGGATCTCGACGATGCCGAGCATGTGCAGCGCGCGCAGCGCCTCGCGCACAATCGGCCGGCTCACGCCGAGCTGGGCGGCCAGTTCGCGTTCGGCCATGAGCCGCTCGCCCTGCTTCAGCGTGCCGTCGAGCAGCCGCTCCTGCAGATAGGCGAAAACGCGCTCGAACCCCGACGCGCTGTCGGCATCTTGAGCATCCATCCCTGAAACCATTCTTCTTCGTTCTGGTAAGACCAGTACGATGACCAGAAGAAAAGGTCAATCAGGGCACAATGACGAAAGGGGCGCCCGACGAGCGCCCCTCCCCTTGGTCGAAGGATTTTCCCGCTCAGACGAAGCGGAAGTCGTCCTGGGCGAGGCTCGACAGCTGGACGCCCTTGAGGGTCAGCGTGGTGTCGGCATCGATCGAGAAGACGGTGTCGGCACCGATCTGCTGGGCAGCGCCCATGGCCGTCCCGAAATCGGCGAAGACGCCGACCGAGAACTCCAGCACGTCGGCGCTGGAGCCGGAGGTGCGGAAGTCGGTGACCATGTCCTTGCCGAAGCCGACGGCGAAGACGAAGGCGTCGTGGCCGGAGCCGCCGGTCAGAATGTCGTCGCCCGCGCCGCCCTCGATGCGATCATTGCCCGAGCCGCCGTCGATGACATCGTTGCCGGCACCGCCGAGCACGACGTCGTCACCCGAACCGGCATCGATCACGTCATTGCCCTCGCCGCCTTCGACATGGTCGATGCCGGAGCCGGCCTTGATCGTGTCGTTGCCGATGCCGCCATAGACCTGATCGTCACCCGAGCCACCATCCAGGAGGTCGTCGCCCGCGCCACCCCACAACGTGTCGTTGCCGGCACCGCCCTTGAGCGTGTCGTTGCCGGCGCCGCCGTCGAAGGCATCGTCGCCATTGCCGCCGATGACGGTGTCGTTGCCCGCGCCGAAGAGCAGCTTCTCGATATTGCTGAAGCTGTCGGAGCCGATGCCCGCGCCGGAGACCTTGCCCGCCGCGAAATTGACGGTAACCGGGCCCGTCGCCGCCGAGAGGTCGAGCGTATCGAAGCCCGCGCCGCCGTCGATGACGTCGTCGCCGAGGCCGGCGAGGATGATGTCGTCGCCCGCGCCGCCCTCGATCACGTCATCGCCTGCGCCACCATCGAGCAGGTCGTTGCCGGCGCCGCCCTTCAGCACGTCGTCGCCGAGGCCGCCGACGAGGCGGTTGTCAGCGCCGTCGCCGATCAGGATGTCGTTGCCGGAACCGCCGATGACGGTCTCGACCGAGACGAGCTCGTCCTCGCCCGCCTTGTCGCCCGAGGCCGTACCGGCCGCGAGATCGACCGTCACGCCGACGGTATCGTCGGAGTAGTCGGCCGTGTCGATGCCGGCGCCGCCATCGAGCAGGTCATCGCCCGCGCCGCCCTTGAGCAGGTCGTCGCCCTCGCCGCCGAACAGCTTGTCGTCGCCTTCGCCGCCGATGAGGATATCGTTGCCCGCGCCGCCGTCCAGGCTGTCATCGCCCTCGCCGCCTTCGACGCGGTCGTTGCCGGCGCCGGCCTGGACGGTGTCGTCGCCCGCACCCGCCAGGATCACGTCATCCCCGGCCGTGCCGACGAGCACGTCGTCGCCGTCCGTGCCGAGGATCGGGCCTCCGCCCGGAGGCAGGACACTCTCGCTGGCAAGGTCATAGACCAGCACATTGTCGAAGGAGACCCCGGCGCTGTCCCAGGAGAACAGGCCGATCGAGCCCTTGCTCTGCGCCCGATCCTCGATGGCGTAGGCGAAGAGCGCCATGCCGTCGACATAGGCCTGGATCTTGCCGTCCTTCACCTCGACGCGCAGCTGGAAGGCCTCACCCGGCGTATATTTCGCCGGGAACTGGTTGAGGTACTTCTCGATGCCATCCTTGACCTGGATGAGCTGGAACAGGCTGCCCGCGCCATTGCCCGGATTGCGATCGTAGTCGCCGTTCGCGTCGAGCTCGAGCTTGTAGTAGTTGTTCGCGTCCTGGTAGTAGAACAGCAGGCCGAGCGCGCCGTTGTCCGGCGACTTGAGCGTGGCCTCGACCGCATAGTCGGTCCACTCCTTCGCCGCCGCATCGTTGTAGAGCGCGTAGGTGCCCTTGCGCAGCACGTTGACGCCGTCGCCCAGCGGGCTCCAGCCCTTCTTCCACGGATCGGAATTCGAGGCGCCGTTCCAGGTGAGCTGACGGCTCTTGAGGTCGGAGAGCTGAACGAGCGCGCCGTCCCGCAGCTCCCATTGCGAGGACTTGCCGTCGGCGCCGACACCGCCCATCTCGCCCTCGTCGACGATCGTCCAGGCCGAGAAGTCGCTGCCGCCGAAGTCTTCGGACAGCAGCAGGCGGGCCTCAGAGATCGCATCGACCGTGACCTTGTCGGTCGCGGTCTTGCCGCTGGCGTCGGTCACGGTCAGGGTCAGGACCTGCCTGACCGCATCGAGCGTCACGCTGGCGTGCTCCCCCTCAGCGACGACATTGCCGTCCTTGTCGGTCCAGACGTAAGCGACGATGTCGGAGAGACCGTAGCTGCCGCCGGCATCGAGAGCGACCGCGACCTTGCCGTCGCCATCCGCATCGACCGGGCGCAGATCGTCGCCGGCGTGGGCCGTCAGCGTGACCTTGTTCACGGTGACGTTGTCGAATTGCGAGCTGCGCTGGTTGTTCGAGTAGAAGCCGACGGAGCCGCCGGCGAGCGGCGCACTATCGGCAACCTCTCCGAACAGGTCGTGCCCATCGAGGAAGGCGCTGATCGTGCCGTCGACCACCACGACCTTGAGCTGGAAGTCGCGGCTCCAGGGCGTGCCGCCATGCTCGCTGGCAAGCACGGTCTCGGCCCCGTTCTGGACCTTGATCAGCGAGCGCGTGCTGGTCTCGGCATCCAGGACGATCTTATAGAAGTTGCCGGCATCCTTGTAATAGAACACCAGCCCGGTGCCGTCGTTGTCGGTCGTCTTCAGCGTCGCCTCGAATTCGTAGTTCGACCAGTTCTTGGCGGCGGCATCGTTCCAGACCAGAATCTTGTTGGCGCCGTCGGACTGCTCGTAGACGCGGCCCTCGAGCGCGGCCTGACCATCCGCGACCGTGTCGCGCGAATTCGCCGTGCCCTTCACCAGGAAGCCGCCGACGCTGCTGCCGACCTGACCGGCGACGACCGAGGAATTGCCCCATTCGTCCGCCATGCCCGGCTTGCTGAAGTCGATCTGCACCGAATACGGGGTCGGTTGCGTTTCGACGATGCCGCCGGCTTTGGCGCCGCCCAGCGCCGCGATCTCGGCATCGCTGTAGAGCTTGTCGGTGAAGAGGAAGCTCGACACGAAGAGAGTGGCCGTCTCGCCATCCTCGTCGGAGAACAGGAGCACGCCCTTGGCGAGGTCGATGGTGTAGCGGCTGGCGTCGACGCCCTGGGTGCCGACCTTCACGCCGTCGATGTATTTCGACATCACCGCCGAGCCGTCGGCGGCCGTCTCGATCTTGACCACGACGCGCTGCCACTGGTCGAACTTGAAGGCGCCGGGATAGTTGCCGCCGATGCCGATGCCGCCGGTGCCGTTGCTGTTCTTGCGGATGAAGAAATCGCCGTCGCTGGTGTTGCCGGTATCAGTCTGGAACAGGCTGACGAAGCTGTTCACACCGGCGGCCGGCACCAGGATGTCGAAGGCCATCGTGTAGCTCGACACCTTGTAGACGCCGGTCGGCAGCGGTGTGGCCGGGGTCAGCTTCAGCGCCTGGGTCGGCGTCAGCTTCGGAATGAAGCTGACGTCGGTGCCGGCCGGATTGCTGTCGGTCGCCGGTAGCACCGGAAGGCCGGAATTCGCAATAGAGCCAGTCCAGACGGACAGCGTCTGGGTCTGGCCGGGAGCGTTCCAGCCGCGGGCGTCACCGTCATTAAAGTTGTCGACGAGCAGTGTGTTCTCGTTGGCGACGACGATGCGAACCTCGTCGGTCGAGACGCGGCCGGCGCTGTCGGTCACGGTCAGGGTGAGCTGATACTGGCCGGCGCCGAGCTGAAGCGTCGGAGTCGCACCGGTGGCGACGACATTGCCGTCGCGGTCGGTCCAGACGTAAGCGAGCCCGTCATCATTGCCGGGATTCAGCGTGCGGTCGCCATCGAGCGTAATGGAGGCCTTCTCCTGGCCAGCCTCCGCGGTGACGAACTTGTCGTTACCGGCCTTGGCGATGGCGGGGACCTCCGGCGTGCCGAGATCGACGCCGGTGATGGTCTCCTGATGGCCGCGATAGGGGCCGGTCAGGCCGTCGCGGTTGAGCGCGCCGTCGCCGCGGACGCTGTCCATATAGTCGTCGAGCTTGGCGAAATAGGTCGAGGTGTAGATCGCGCCATTGTCTGGATCGATCGTCACCAGGCGGATGGCGCCGTTGCCGCCGGCGCTGCCGGAACCCTGGCCGGCGTCGCTGGTGATCTCGCTCGAAACGCCGTTCTGGTAGTTCACCATCATCTGGTAGACGGGGTTGCCGAACTGGTCGTAGCTGACCAGCGTCTCGGCCGCGTCGCCGAAGATGTGGCCCGAGAAGGTGAAGGTGACGTTCGGATACTTCTTGACCAGCTCGCGATACATCGTCTCGCCGTCGGTCGCGCCTTCCTTGGAGCTGCCGAGGCCGTAATCGTAGCCGGTGCCCTCGTCATAGAGCGGCGCGCCGGTGGCGTCGTGGCGGCCGGCCCAGTTCATGTAGGAATGGGTGGTGAGGATGACGCGGTGGTCGAGATTGGCCTCGATCACCTCGCCGGCCCAGCGCAGCACGTCCTCGCGTGCGCCGAATTCCAGGTTCAGCACCAGCCACTTCGTGCCGTCGGGGGCGGTGAAGGTCGAATAGCTGTTGTTCGAGAGCGCCGCTTGCTGGTCGTATGTCCCGCCGAAGCTCGCACCATTGGCATTCTTCAGGTAATCGACCGAGAAATAGTCGTTGATGCGGCTGGAAGAGTAGCTGCCCGAGACGCCGTCATGGTTGCCGAGCGTCAGGCCGTAGGGGATCTTGCCGTTGAGGATGCTGAGCGCGTCCTTGGCATAGGCCCAGTGGCCGGTTCCGTTCTCGGTGGTGATGTCGCCGACATGGGTGACGAACTGGATGTTGAGGCTGTTCTTGTTGTCGACCAGCCACTGCGTCATGCCCTTGAACGTGCCGACATTGGCAGCGTTCGTGTAATCCTGCGTATCCGGCAGGACGGCGATCGTATAGGCGTTCTCGCCGGCGACGCGGACGCGGACATTGTCAGTCACGCTCTGGCCGTTGCTGTCGGTCGCCGTGATCTTGAGGTCGGTATAGCCGAGAGCATCAGTGTAGTCGATGACGAGCTTGCCATTTTCGATCGCGACATTGGCGATGGCCGGGTCGCTGCTCTGAACCGAATAGGTCAGGCCCGTGCCGGAGAACACGCCGGCGAGGTCGATGACGCGGTTCTCCGAGCCCTTCGTCGCAATATAGTCGAGGATGGAGTTGCTGATCGTAGCCATGGATCGGGTTCCTGTTGCCAAAACGGTCCATCGTCACGCCAGCCGCGAACCAGCTGAACGTGGTTGATAATCCGTTTTCAGGGGTAGGAGCGCCGTGTGACGGATCGTTGAAATCACGAAAAGCCAGGATATCGAAAGTAGCGATACCCTATATCGGAAGTCTAGCTTCACATTTGCCAGCAAAGTATATTTGCACAATCCTCATTATTGCATGCAATTATTCAAAATTCTGTCGATCCCGTCATAATCCTGCAGAGTGCTTCCGATAGCATACCGATGCGTGAGGCCTTTGCTTCTGGTACGGCCATAGCGCGCCCGGAGTCCGGACGCTGTCCGGCGAGTTGGAAGCCATGGCATCGGTCACGCATCTTCGCGCCTTTCACTTCGTCGCGACATCGGGTGGCTACTCGCAGGCCGCGCGCGAGATGGCGGTCAGCCAATCGACCTTGTCCGGCCAGGTACGGCAGCTCGAGGCGATCTCCGGCGTTGTACTTTTCGAGCGCGGGCCGCGCGACGTCACGCTGACGGCCGATGGCGAGGCGCTCTACGAGGTCACGTCCCGCCTGTTTTCGGCGCTCACCGAAGCCGGGCGGATGCTCAAGAGCCGCAAGGCGGAGGGCGGGCGCCTGCGGCTGGCCTCGGACGGCACCGTCCACTCGCTGCCGATCCTGGGCGCGCTGCGCCGGCGCCGGCCCAAGCTCGTCTTCTCGATCCAGCTCCACAATTCCGACAGCGTGATCGAGCAGATCACGCAATACCGCGCCGATGTCGGCATCACCGCACAGATGCCGACGGATAATCGCTTTCACATCCAGCCGCTGACCACGATGAAGGTCGGGGTTTTCCTGCCGAAGAGCCATCCTTGGGTTCAGCGGCAATCTGTCTCCGTGACGGAGCTGCAGGGGCTGCCTTTCGTATTGCGTGAACGGGGCTCGCGCACCCGCGAGGTCTTCGAGCAGAATCTGGCCGCCTATGGCGTTACGCTGGGCGACGTCATCGAGGTGTCGACGCGGGACGGTGTGCGCGAGACGGTGGCCGCCGGCTTCGGCATGGGCGCGATCGCCGATCTCGAATTCGGCTTCGACACACGCCTGCACTTCCTGCCGCTGCACGACGCGCGCATCGCGATCAACGAATATGTCGTCTGCCTTGAAGAGCGCCGGCGCATGCCGATGATCGCCGAGTTCTTCCGCTGTGCCGCCGATGCGTTCCAGCAACCGGCGGGGCGCTCGAGCCCCGAGGCGGCCTGACGATCCCGCCTCGGCAGGCGCGGCGCCGATCCCTAGAGCGCGCAGGGTTTACACGGAAACACCCCCGTCATTCCGGACAAGCGGCGAAGCCGCGCCGATCCGGAATCCATCGAAGGGCGTCGCGCTCTACAATGGATTCCGGGTCTGCGCTTCGCTTCGCCCGGAATGACGGGGTGGTTCCGTGTAAAATCAGCAGACTCTAGCCCTTCAATCGTAGCGGAAGGCCCGCGCGAGCTGATCTTCGATCGGCTTGACGATATAGGCGAGTGCCGTGCGCGAGCCGGTCTGGATGAAGGCCTCCGCCGGCATGCCGGGCAGCAGGCTCTTGCCGCCGAGACGATCGACCTCCGAACGATCGAGCGCGATGCGTGCCGTGTAGAACGACACGCCGGACTGCTGATCCGTGCTCGCATCCGCCGAGACATGGATCAGATGTCCCTTGAGGTCCGGTGTGGTTGCGCTGTCGAAGGCCGGAAAGCGCAGGATCGCCGCCTGCCCGATCCGCAGCCGGTCGATCAGCGCCGGCTCGACGCGCGCTTCGACGACGAGCCCGTCGGTCTCCGGCACGATCAGCATGATCTGCTCGGCGGGACCGATGACGCCGCCGATCGTATGCACGGTCTGCTGATGGACGATGCCATCTTGCGGCGCTCGCATTTCGATGCGGTCGAGCTGGTCGCGCGCAGCGACGCGGCGCTCCGACAGATCGGCGATCTTGCCGTCGACATCGCGCAATTCGGTCGTGACCTCGCGGCGCAGATCCTCGTCGATCTGGACGATCTGCAATTCGATCTCGGCGATCCGGCCCTTTACCCGGGCGGTATCGGAGGTCAGGCTGCCGCGCTCGCCGACGAGACGCGAGGCTTCGCGCTGGAGCGAGGTCAGGCGCGAGAGCGCAACGAGGTTCTGGTCGTAGAGCTTCTGCACGCCTTCGAGCTCCTGCTCGATCAGCGTCGCCTGCGCCCGCCGGGCCTCGATCTGCGACGCCAGGCCCTTGATTTCCTCATGCGACTGCGCGATCCGCTCGCGCAGCTGGGAGCGCTGGACATCGGCCGCAACGCGGCGGGTCCGGAAAAGCCGTTCCTCGCCAGCGACCGCCCGGATCACGGCTGGATCGTCCGCCTTCTCACGCAATTCCTGAGGCAGCGCCAGAACAGACAGGCCATCGCGCTCGGCCTCCAGCCGCGCCTTGCGCGCCTGGAACCGCACGAGCTCGATCTCGATCAATGCGAGGCTTGCCTTGGCATTGGTTTCGTCGAGCCGCACCACCACGTCGCCAGCCTTGACGCGGTCGCCATCCTTGACCCGGATTTCGGCGACGACGCCGCCGGACGGGTGCTGCACACGCCGGACATTGCTCTCGACGACGACCTTGCCCGAAGCGATCACCGCGCCGGAAAGCGGTGCGGTCGCCGCCCACAGCCCGACCGCGCCCAACAGCACGGCGATGGTCGCGACCCCGAACAGCGTCGCACGCCGGATATCGCGGCGGGGATCGGCACGGCGCCCCTCAGCCGCGATCGTGCTCGCAGGCGGCTGACCGCCGGACCTGTTCTCGTTAACCGCGCGCATCGGCTGCCACCGCAATTCGGGTGTGGGACGGGTTCGGCGCGGCCGATCCCGGTTTGGCCGCAAGGCTCTTGCGCAGCACCTCCTCCTTCGGCCCGAAGGCCTGAACCTGGCCGTCTGCCAGGATCAGGACCAGATCGATGCCGGCCAGCGCCGAGGGGCGATGGGCAATGACGACCACGATGCCGCCGCGGGCCCGCACGCCGGCGATCGCAGCCGTGAGCGCAGCGTCGCCATCCGCATCGAGATTGGCATTGGGCTCGTCGAGCACGACGAGGAAGGGATCGCGGTAGAGCGCGCGTGCAAGCGCGATGCGTTGCCGCTGACCGCCGGACAGGATGCCGCCCGCCTCGCCGATCGCTGTCTCGAACCCCTTCGGCAGGCCGAGGATGAGGTCATAGGCGCCGGCGGCCCTGGCAGCGCAACGGACAGCCTCTTCCGTCATCGCCGGGTCGAAGCGGGCGATATTCTCCGCAATGGTTCCGGCGAAGAGCTGCACGTCCTGCGGCATGTAGCCGATGATCGCGCCACGCTCTTCCTCCGGCCACTGGTCGAGCGTCGCGCCATCGAGGCGCGAGGAGCCGCGCAGCACCGGCCAGACGCCGACGAGCGCCCGCGCAAGCGTCGACTTGCCCGAAGCCGAGGGGCCGATCACCGCAAGCCCCTGCCCCGCCTGCAGGGTGAAGCCGACGTCCTTGACGGTCGGTGTCGGGCTGCCGGGTGGCGCAACGAAGACCTGCTCCAGCGCGACACGCTGCGTCGGGCGCTCGGGCGCGACCGCAAGCGGCGCAGGCGCAAAGCCGAGCTCCGAATGAAGCCGACGCCAAGCCTGACGCGCACCGATGAAGGGCCGCCAGCTGCTGATCGCCAGCTCGATCGGCGCCAGCGCGCGGCTGCTCAGCACCGACGAGGCGATCATCACGCCGGACGAGGCCTGATCATGCATCACCAGCCAGGCGCCGACCCCGAGCATGGCGGATTGCAGCATGTAGCGAATGACTTTCGAGATGCCGCCGAGCCCGCTGGTGATATCGGAGGCCCTGAGGCTGGCCGCGACGTGCCGGTCATTGGTGCGCTCGAACAACCGTCCGATCCGGGCACTCATGCCGAGCGCCGTCACCGCCTCGGCATTGCGGCGCGCAGCCTCGATCAGGGCAGCGCGCTCGCCGGACGAGCGGGCGACATCGACGCTCGGCCGCCGCGACATCAATTCGGTCATGAGCGCAAGCACGATCAGGATCGCTGCGCCGGCGACCAGCGTCCAGCCGAGATAGGGATGCAGGATGAAGCACAGCGCGCCGTAGAGCGGGATCCAGGGCAGATCGAACAGCGTGGTCGGCCCCAGCCCGGACAGAAAGCCACGGACGCTGTCGAGGTCACGTGACAGCTGGGTGCCGCCCGGCGCACCCCGCAGTTGCCCGCCGAGAATGGCGCCGAGCACCGGCCCGCCGAGCTGGCGATCGAGCTCGACGCCGATGCGGCTCAGAATGCGCTGGCGCAGCCAGTCGAACACCCCAAGCAGGATGTAGAGCGCGGCGACGATCAGTGAGAGCGCGACAAGCGTCGGCACGCTGCGCGAGGGCAGCACCCGGTCATAAACCTGCAGCATGTAGAGCGAGCCCGTCAGCATCAACACGTTGACGAGGGCCGAGAACAGCGCGACCGCGAGGAAGGCGGAACGGCACGAGGCCAAGGCCTCACTGGCGGCGTTCTTGGAGGGTTTTGGGAGCAAGGGCGAGTTTCCCTGACGCAGACCAATTGGAGGAGCCGCTTGCCGGCAGAATCCGCCGCAGCCCCTGAAACCGCACGTCGATGGGCCCGCCTGCCCACCGACCGAGCCTCTGCGCCCGGCGATCGGCCGCAGCGATAGGAGGACGAGATGACAGCTCGGTGAAACCACCGACGCCAGGAGCCATCGAAAATATCCATACCCTCCATTGTCGAAATGGATTCGCGCACGGCTGAAGGCCGCACTAGCTTGTCGCCGCTATTGGACGCCTCGTGTTCGCGCGTTCGCCGGGCCTATGACCGCCCTGTCCTTCTCCGCATCCACCTGCGTTGAGAAGATGTATAGCTTATGTTTAGATCAGAAAATGCGTGATTTTTGCATTCATCCGGACAATTGACTCGCTGAACTCCGCTCGTTTGCGTGATTTCTTAGAGCAACCCTCGGCAAAATTGACCCCGAAGGACGCGGCGAATGCCGCATTTCATCCTATCGAACGGCGCCTGGCGCTGGTTCCGGCTCCCAAAAATACTTCACTTTGTCAATCAACCGTTAAACAATCGTCATCCTTGCCAAGTCATTAACGCGCCTCGGCTCGCTGTATGCGGGCCGCTCCCCGGCTGGCGGCGGACGGGGCTCTCGATGCATTGGCTAAAGGATTTGCACCATGGCGCACCCCGTCGGTTCGGTCAGCTTCGTCGGCTATAGCCCCGATGCCGGAAACGGCATTGTCTTCAAGGTCATCGAGCCCGTCCTCGCGGGCAGCGTGATCGCCATTCCCGCTGACATCTCGGAAGGGTCGGGCGGTGAAAAGGGCGCGAGCTGGAACTGGACAGCCGATCGCGATCTTCCGGCCGGCGCGACGGTCACGATCAACGGTCTCGGCTCCGGAGCGACCTCGGTTCAGGTCGGGATGGAAACGGATGTCGACGCCACCGGCAGCATCAAGGGAGCCCGCATCGTCCAGGGCAGCTCGACGGATCTGAGCCTGCTGGGATCATCCGTCACGTCGAACGGCTTCGTCAGCCCCGCAATCGGCACCGATGTATCGACCGGCAGCGCGGCGGCGCGGTCAGCCGGTCTGGTGGATACGGCCCCGTCCGGTGGCGGGCACGCGGCGCACACGTTCACGACCGCGAGCGCGAGTTTTTCCGCCCTGCAGGATGCTCCGGCTGCGACACAGCCCGGCAACGCCGAGACGCCGGCCCTTGCCGCCGCGCCCGTGTTCAGCGACGGCAATGACAGCCTGACCAATGAGGACGTGCTGTTCAGCGGCGTTTCGATGCTCGGCGGCGACGACAGGCTCGTCAACTCCGGCACGATCATCGGCCTCGACGGCGTCGCCATCGATATGGGCGACGGCAATGACGAGGTCACGCTCCTTGAAGATTCGAAGCTCTACGGCGAGATCCGCCTCGGCGCCGGGAACGACAGGCTGACGGCGAGCGCGGTCGAGGACGATCTCGTCGTCGATGCCGGCGCGGGCAATGACATCGTGCTGGCGGGAGCGGGCGACGATCTCATCCGCGGCGGTGCCGGTGATGATCTCCTCGACGGTGGCGAAGGCGACGACGCCCTCCAGGGTGGCGACGGCAACGATCGCCTGATCGGCGGACGGGGCGATGACTTCCTGTTCGGCGGCGCCGGCAACGACACACTGGTCGGCGGCGAAGGCAATGATCTCCTCGATGGCGGCGACGGCACCGACACGGTCGACTACTCAGCCGAGGCTGCAGGCATCACCGTCGATCTTTCCACCGGCAAGGCCAATGGCAACGGCATCGGCCGCGACACGCTGGTCGGCATCGAGAACGTCATCGGCGGCGCCGGCAATGACGTGCTGATCGGCAACGACCTGGCCAATACTCTTGACGGCGGCGCGGGGAACGACCGCATCGTCGCGGGTGCCGGCGACACCGTACTCGGCGGCGCCGGTGACGACACCATCGAGGTCAAGGCCGGTATGGGCGCTGCCGCCAGCATCGACGGCGGCACGGGCCATGACACGGTAAAGCTGCTCGGAACAGGCACCGGCTCCCTCGCCGCCCCCACCGGCGTCGAGCGCCTGGAGGTCGAGGGCGGCAGCTGGTCGGTTGCCGGCAGCGCCGGCTATGACGAGATCGCGATCCGCACTGGCGCCACCGTCACCTCCGGCCTCGTCATCGACAAGGACGACAAGGTCGGCATTGATGCGGGCGGCAAGCTCTCGGTTTCGAACAATGCCGTGACCTGGGCCGGCGGCGGCAATGCCGTGCTGACCAATGGTGGCTTGATCGAGGTCGCGGCGGCCGGGCGCCTGCTGCAGACGACGGCTGGAGCGACCGGCTCGCTGACCATCGACAACCTCTCCTCCGGCACCCTGCGCGGCGCGCTCAGCCCGAGCCAGGCCGGCGCGGCGGCGGCCAGCATCACCGTCAACAATGCCGGCCTGATCGAGGCCAACGGGCGGGTGCTCGACTTCCGCAACTTCGACGACAACGGCGCCAGCGCCACGATCAACAACCTCGCCGGCGGCATCATCCGCCAGTACGGCACCAATACCGATGTGATCCGGCCCGGCCGGAACGGCACCATCAACAACTGGGGCACGATTGCCACGGGTGAAGGCTTCGCCGCCAATGGCGACCTGATCGATTTCCAGAGCGACACCGGCGGCAAGGTCAACAACCACATCGGCGGTCTGCTCGAAGGCGCCAAACACGCCATCACCGGCGACCACGGCGTCACCGTGGTCAATGACGGCACCGTCATCGGCCGCAACGGCTCGGCGGTGAACATCGATAGCGACGGCTCGCAAGCCGACCTCGTCAGCATCACCAATCGCGGCATTATGCAGGGCCGCTCGGCCGGCCTCGCCGACAGCGACGGCGACGCGATCGACGTCGACGGCCTGCTTTTCCTCAACAACTCCGGCACGGTCGAGGGCCTCGGTGCCAACGGCTATCATGATAGCGAGCCGAACGTTTCCGAAGGCATCGCGATCGGCGGCGGCACCATCATCAACGACGCCACTGGCAGGATCTACGGCTATGGCCGGGCCATCCAGGTCGACAACTCCAGCAACCAGAATGCGCTGGGTGCTACGCTCGTGGTCAACCGCGGCCTGATCCAGGGCGACGGCCACGGTCCGGAGAACGTATCGCCCGAAGATGCCGCCCGCTTCGACCTGCGCGGCAACGAGGCGATCAATCTGGTCGGCAACTATGCCGACGAGATCATCAACACCAGCGGCGGCCGCATCATCGGTGGCGTCTCGATGGGCGGCGGCAACGACAAGCTCGGCAATTCCGGCCTGATCCAGGCGACCGGAGGCTCGGCGGTCGACATGGGCGCCGGCGACGACCATGTGAACCTCTATGTCGGCGCCTCAGTCGTCGGCAAGATCCTGCTCGGCGAGGGCAATGACCTCGTCACCGCCACCTCGTGGAACGATTTCGACATCGACGGTGAGGAAGGCGACGACCAGATCTATCTCGACGCCGGCAACGACACCGTCCGCGGCGGCATTGGCAACGACGTCATCTATGCCGGCGGTGGCAACGATTTCATCGACGGCGGCGACGGCGACGATGTGCTGTACGGCGAGGCCGGGAACGACACGATCCATGGCGGCGCCGGCAATGACATCATCAGCGGCGGCGCTGGCGATGACACCATCTATGCCGGCGCAGGCGACGACGTGATCAAGGCTGGCCCCGGCAACGACTCTATCGACGGCGGTGACGGTTACGATACGCTCGACCTCTCGGCCGCGAGCGGCGCCCTCTATGTCGACATGGCCTCGGGCCGCATGGCCGGCGCCGGCATCGGCGTCCAGACCTTCGTCAACATCGAGAACCTGTTCTTCGGCGATGGCGATAATGTCGTCACCGGCGGCAATGGCGACGACAGCTTCGACGGTGGCGCAGGCAATGACACGCTCAACGGCGGCGCGGGCGACGACACGTTGCTCGGCGGCCTCGGCAACGACACGCTGAAAGGCGGCTCCGGCGACGATCTTCTCGACGGCGGCGCCGGCGATGACAACCTCTCCGGCGGCTCCGGCGACGACATCCTGCTCGGCGGCCTCGGCAACGATGTGCTGAGCGGCGGTTCAGGAGACGACCGCCTCGAAGGCGGCGCTGGCGACGACATCCTGACCGGCGGCTCCGGAAACGACGTCTTCGTCTTCGCGCCCGGCTTCGGCAAGGACACGATCACTGACTTCGCCGGCGGGCATGAAGACACCGTCGAGTTCGCGAGCGCCCTCTTCGCGGATTTCGATGCCGCCATGGCGCATGCCGCTCAGGTGGGAACGGATGTGGTGTTCACGATCGACGCGGACACCTCTCTGACCCTGGCGAACGTGCAGATCGGCTCGCTGCAGGCGGATGATTTCCGCTTCGCTTGAGCGCGCCCGAGAGGAAGAAGACAATTCGCAAGGGCTCCCGAGAGGGAGCCCTTGTTGCTTGCGTCACCGTCGTTCGCGCTGGCGGTGATGGGGCTTTCGCTCACGGCGCGGAGGCGAGCGTCTCGGCGTCGACCGGACCGCGCGCCGAAACGGCTTCCGTCCGACCGGCCCGGCGTGCCATGCAGGGCGCGGTGTTTCGCCTCCCACCGCCTGCTCGAGCTTCTGCCATGTCCCAGACTCCCATCTCCTTCGGCCTGATCGGCGCCGGCATCATGGGCGAGCGCATGCTGCGCGCGGCGCTCGACCAGCCGACGACGGCGCTCACCGTCTCCGGCATCTGGGACCCTTCGGCCGAAGCCATGGAACGCATCGCCCGTGCCCTGCCCGCGGTGCCGCGCCAGCCGGACGCCGCCGCCCTGATCGCGGCGAGCGACTGCGTCTACATCGCCTCGCCGCCCTCCTCCCACCTCGCCCATGCCCGCGCGGCGCTCGCCGCCGGCAAGGCCGTGTTTTGCGAGAAACCGCTTGCCGTCGATCTCGCCGATGCGCGCGCCTTCGTCACTGAGGCCGGAGAGCGCGGCGCAGTAAACTTCCCCTTCGCCTCCTCGCCTGCCGTGGCGCGGCTGCGGGACTGGATCGACTCGGGCGTGGTCGGCACACCCCAGCGCGTCGCGATCGAGGTCGCCTTCGCGACCTGGCCGCGCTCCTGGCAGGTCGATGCAGCCAGCTGGCTCGACGGCCCGGCGCAGGGCGGCTTCACCCGCGAGGTCGTCTCGCACTTCCTGTTCCTGACCCGCCGCGTCGCCGGGCCCTTCGCCGGGTTGACCGCGAAGGCCAGCTTCCCCGAAGCCGGCAGGAGCGAGCGCCGGATCGAGGCGACACTGACCGCAGGCGCCCTGCCCGTCACCCTCCTCGGCAGTGTTGGCACCACCGCCAAGGACGACCACAATGTCTGGACGCTGGAAGGCGACAAGGGTGCGGTGCGGCTCTGCGACTGGTCACATGCCGAGCGCCGTCGCCCCGACGGCAGCTGGGAACGCGATCCGGAGGCGCTCTCCCAGAATGAGGCGCGCCCGCTGGCGCTGCGCCGTCAGCTCGAAGGCGTGGCGAAGCTCACGCGCGCCGAGCCCCATCATCTCGCAACGCTGCGCGAGGCGTTCGATGTGCAGGAAATCGTCGAAACGATCCTGAAGAGCGCCTGAGGCGACGATCATAGGGGCGGCGTGTCGCCTCTGGGCCAAGCATCGCCTGCTTTGGCATAAATTTGCGAGGAAACGGCCGAAAATCCGTGTTGCGAGATGATTATACTCCTCGCGCCCGAGAATACAGAAAAACACACTATCTGATGTGAATTGAGCTATCGCCCGTCAATAGCGTAAAATCCTGTTCGGAAGACAGAACAGGGATGGATATTGCCGTGGCGATTCTGAACGTCATCAATCGACAGGGCCTGAGCCATCTCGACGGGTTGACGCTGACGCTCGCGGAGGCCGCGTGATGGCCGCCGCGACGAAACGCGTCCCGCTGCCGGCGATCCTGCTCGCCAACGACCTGCTCGACGGCGATGTCGTCTTCGCCACGATCGACGGAACCGGCGCCCTCGTCTGGACGCGCGACCCGGCACTGGCGGTTGTCGCGGCCGACGACGCGGCAGCCGAACGGCTGGAAACCTTCGCCGCCGCAGAGCTGCGCGGCAACAAGGTCGTCGATGCCTATCTGGTCGACGTGACGGTCGAGGGCGGCCGCCCGGTTCCGCGCCATTTCCGCGAGCGCTTCAAGACGCTTGGTCCCAGCAATCGTCCCGATCTCGGCAAGCAGGCCGGTGAAGGCATCGTGTCCGCGCCGAAGGGCTGATTCATGTATCGTTACGACGAATTCGACGAGCGTTTCGTCCGGGAGCGGGTGGCGCAGTTCACCGACCAGGTCGGGCGCCGCCTCGACGGCTCTCTGACTGAGGACGAGTTCAAG
Source organism: Bosea sp. F3-2 (assembly GCF_008253865.1). Taxonomy (NCBI): domain Bacteria; kingdom Pseudomonadati; phylum Pseudomonadota; class Alphaproteobacteria; order Hyphomicrobiales; family Alloboseaceae; genus Allobosea; species Allobosea sp. F3-2. The sequence continues at coordinate 522,929 of NZ_CP042331.1, read as the reverse complement.
CCGCTGCGGCTCAAGAACGGCGTCTATCTCCAGCTCCACGCCTATATGCTGCGGATCGCCGTCCCCTACGGCACGCTGAATTCGCGACAGCTGCGCCAGCTCGCCCTGGTCGGCGAGAAGTACGACCGTGGCTACGGCCACTTCACCACACGCCAGAACCTGCAGTTCAACTGGCCGAAGCTGCGCGACATCCCAGCGATCCTCGGTCTGCTCGCCGATGTCGAGATGCATTGCATCCAGACCTCGGGCAACTGCATCCGCAACGTGACAGCCGACCACTTCGCAGGCGTCGCGCAGGACGAGATCGAGGACCCGCGCCCGACCGCCGAGCTGATCCGGCAATGGTCCTCGGCCCATCCCGAGTTCAGCTACCTGCCGCGCAAGTTCAAGATCGCAGTGACTGGCGCCGAGCATGACCGCGCTGTGATCAAGGCGCACGACATCGGGCTGAGGCTGCGCCGCCATCCGGATACCCACGAAATCAGCTACGAGGTCAGCGTCGGCGGCGGGCTCGGCCGCACGCCGATGATCGGCAAGGTGGTGCGCGACTATCTGCCGAAGCAGGATCTGCTCGCCTATCTCGAGGCGATCATGCGGGTCTACAATCTCGAGGGCCGGCGCGACAACAAGTACAAGGCGCGCGTCAAGATCCTCGTCCACGAGATCGGCGCCGAGGAATTCACCCGCCGTGTCGAGGCCGAGTTCGCCCAGCTCGACGGCCCTTCGATCAATGCCGACCCCGACGAGGTCGCCCGGATCGCTGCCTATTTCGCGCCGCCGCGCTACGAGACGCTGCCGGCCGTCAGCAACACGCTGGAAGCGGCCAGGGCGACCAACCTGGCCTTCGCCCGCTGGGTCGAGGTCAATACCGCGCCGCACAAAGTGCCGGGATACACGGCGCTGACGATCTCGCTGAAGCCGCTCGGCCAGGCGCCAGGCGATGCCACCAGCGAGCAGATGCGCCTCGTTGCCGATCTGGCCGAGCGCTATTCCTTCGACGAGCTGCGCGTCACCCATGCGCAGAACCTCGTGCTGCCGCATGTGCGCCAGCGCGACCTCTTCGCGATCTGGCAGAAGCTCGGCGAAGCCGGTCTGGCGACGGCCAATGTCGGCCTCGTCACCGATATCATCTCCTGCCCCGGCCTCGATTATTGCGCACTGGCGACGGCGCGCTCGATCCCGATCGCACAGGCGATCCAGCAACGCTTCGCCGACGAGGCGCGCCAGCGCGAGATCGGGCCGCTCGGCATTAAGATCTCCGGCTGCATCAATGCCTGCGGCCATCACCATGTCGGCCATATCGGCATTCTCGGCCTGGAGAAGCGCGGCATCGAATCCTACCAGATCACCCTTGGTGGCGACGCCACCGAGAACGCCGCGATCGGCGAGATCCTCGGTCCCGGCCTCGCCGCCGAGGAGGTGCCGGATGCGATCGAGCGGATCGTCGCCGTCTATCTGGCCGAGCGGATCGAAAGCGAGAGCTTCATCGACAATGTCCGCCGTATCGGCCTCGGGCCGTTCAAGGCCGCGTTCCAGGAGACCGCCCGTGCCGCTGCTTGACCGGAATGGAAACCGGGAAGATCGCTGGACCCGCAGCGAGGGCGCCGCGATCGGCAATATCCCGGCCGCGCTGGTGCCTTGGGAGGCGCTGGCGGAGGCACTTGAGGCACGAACGCCCGATCAGCAGATCGGCGTGATCCTGCCCAACTCCGTCCCCTTCGCCGCGCTCGCGCCGTTCCTGCCGCGGCTCGCGCTCGTCGCCATCGCCTTCCCCGCCTATTCGGATGGGCGCGGCTTCAGCTTGGCCCGCCAGATCCGGCGCGCCGGTTTCGCGGGTGAAATCCGCGCCAGCGGCCCGCTGATCGCCGACCAGTTCGCCTACGCCCTCTCCTGCGGCTTCGACACGATCGAGCTGCCGGAGGCGAGCGCCGCCCGCCAGCCCGTGCCGCAATGGCTGCATGCGCGGGAATCGTTCAGCGCCACTTATCAGCGAGGCTATGGCGAGGCCGGGCGCAACGTCCTCGACCAGCGCCGGGCGGCGAGAGCCGCGGCGCCCATCGCGGCGGAGTGAGCATGATGACCTCGACCGCCACGCACAGCTCCGTCGAACGCCCCGGCACCACCGCGGGCATCGGCGAGGACGGCCTTCACGCCGAGTTCGAGGCCCTGCTGCCCCGTCAGCCTGCGAGCGAGGCGCGCGGGCGCTGGTTCGATCTTTGCTTTCGCCTTATCATCCTGGCACTGGCCGCATTGTGGCTGCTGACTCCACCAGCGGGCGGCGAGCGCAGTGCGGCGGATGAGAAGGCCGTAGCGACCACGCAATGACCGACAGACAGCCCCAAACCACCGCGGCCCGCATCGAGCCGCTGGCGACGCTGCCGCTCTTCCACAAGCTCGACGGGCGCAGGGTCGTGCTCGCCGGTGCGACCGAGGGCGCGCTGTGGAAGGCGGAGCTGCTGGCAGCCACCGGGGCGGAGCTTCATGTCTTCGCCAACGGCGAGCCGGAGCTGTTCGCGGGGCTGTCGCAGGGCGAGGTCCGCGTGCACCTCCACGATCGGGCCTGGCAGGCAGACGACCTCACTGACGCGGCGATCGCCGTGGCCGATCTCGACGATTCCGACGAGGTCCGCGCTTTCGTTGCCGCAGCCCGGCAGGCGGGTGTCCCGGTCAACATCGTCGACAAGCCGGAATATTGCGATTTCGCCTTCGGCGCGCTGGTCAACCGCTCGCCGCTGATCGTCGCCGTATCCACCGATGGCGCCGCGCCGGTCTTCGGCCAGGCGATCCGTACCAAGATCGAGGCGCTGCTGCCGGCCGGTCTGAAGAACTGGGCACAGGCCGCGGCCGACTGGCGCCCTTCGGTCCAGGCTCGCGAACTGCCCTTCACGCTGCGGCGCGCCTTCTGGGAGCTCTTCGCCGGCAAGGCGATGGCTGAGCCAGAGCGCACGCCAAACCCACAGGACGAGGCGGAGCTCTTCGCGCGGCTTTCGCAGATCGAGGCGGCGCATGACGGCAAGGGCCGCGTCACGCTGGTCGGCGCCGGACCGGGCGATCCCGAACTGCTGACGCTGAAGGCGATCCGCGCCCTGCAGAGCGCCGATATCATCCTCTACGACGATCTCGTCTCGCCGGGCGTGCTGGAGCTGGCGCGGCGCGAGGCCAAGCGCATGCTGGTCGGCAAGACCGGCTACGGCCCCTCGGTGAAGCAGAGCGACATCAACGCGCTGATCGTCTCGCTGGCAGTGCAGGGCAAGCATGTCGTGCGGCTGAAGGGCGGCGACCCCGGCATCTTCGGACGCGCCGGCGAGGAGATCGAGGCCTGCCAGGCCGCCGGCATTCCCGTCGCGATCGTGCCGGGCATCTCGGCAGCGCAGGGCGCGGCCGCCTCGCTCGGCCTCTCGCTGACCCATCGCGACCATGCGCGGCGCCTGCAATTCGTCACCGGCCATTCGCGCAAGGGCGATTTGCCGGATGATCTCGACTGGCGCGCCATGGCCGATCCCGCCGCCTCGACCGTGATCTACATGGCGCGCGCCACCCTGTCCGGCTTCCGCGAGCGCGCCATCGCCGCCGGGCTCGACCCGCAGACGCCGGCCGTCGCCGTGCATTCCGCCACCCGCCCGGACGAAACCCGCATCGCCGCGACCATCGCGACATTGCCGGAGCGGCTCGGCGAGCTGCCGGCGAGCGGCCCCGTCCTCGTCCTGCTCGGCCACGCCTTCGGCCCGGCCCTGGCCGAGGCGAATCCGGCCGAGGACCGTCGCCGTGCCTGACGTGGGCCCGGCCTCATAGCTGGGTGGGAACGCCGTCGCCGGAGATGCGTTTTCTCCTCCGGCGCCCAAGTTTGGAAGGCGCACATTGCGCCAGGCCATTGAGAAGAGGCCGACAATTCAGTACGTTTCGTTTGTTTTTCAGAACGGGCTGAAGCTTGAACCGAGCTTCGCCGTGAACGCAACGGAGCCCTGACATGACGCGACCCGTGTTTCGCCGCCTTCTCCGGGCCGGGCTTGTTCTGGGGGCCTTCACGGTCTGCTTCGGCGTCGTCGCCGGGGCCCGCGCCCAGACCGAGCTTCTGAATGTTTCCTACGACCCCACCCGTGAGCTCTATCGCGACATCAACGCGGCCTTCCTTGCCGAGTGGAACGCGAAGAACCCCGACAAGAAGATCAGCACCATCCGCCAGTCGCATGGCGGTTCCGGCGCGCAGGCCCGCACCGTCATCGACGGGCTCAATGCCGATGTCGTGACGCTGGCGCTGGCCGGCGACATCGACGCCATCGCCGAGCGCTCGAAGAAGCTGCCGCTCGACTGGCAGGCGCGCCTGCCGCACAACTCCTCGCCCTACACCTCGACGATCGTCTTCCTCGTCCGCAAGGGCAATCCGAAGGCGATCAAGGATTGGGGCGATCTGGTGAAGCCGGGCGTGCAGGTCATCACGCCGAACCCGAAGACCTCGGGCGGTGCGCGCTGGAACTATCTCGCCGCCTGGGCCTATGCCGAGAAGACTTTCAACAAGGACGAGGCGAAGGTGCGCGACTACATCGCCAAGCTCCTCGCCAATGTCCCGGTGCTCGACACCGGCGCGCGCGGCGCGACCACGACCTTCACCCAGCGCGGCATCGGCGATGTCTTCCTGTCCTGGGAGAACGAGGCCTTTCTCGCCCTGAAGGAGTTCGGCGCCGACAAGTTCGACATCGTGGTACCGAGCCTCTCGATCCTGGCCGAGCCGCCGGTCACGCTGGTCGACGCCAATGTCGACACCAAGAAGACCCGCGAGCCGGCACAGGCCTATCTCGAGTTCCTCTACACGCCGAAGGCGCAGGCGATCATCGCTCGGAATTTCTATCGTCCGCGCAATCCGGAGGCCGCCGACAGCAAGGACATCGCCAACTTCCCGAAAGTCGAGCTGGTGACCATCGATAGCGTCTTCGGCGGATGGAAGAAGGCGCAGCCGGCCCATTTCGGCGATGGCGGCACCTTCGACCAGCTCTACAAGCCGGCGCGCTAAAGGGTCCTGTGCATGACGGCGACGACGACCTTCCGCTGGCGCGAGCCCAGCATCCTGCCCGGCTTCGGGCTGGCGCTCGGCGTCACCGTGACGGCGTTGTCGCTGATCGTGCTGATCCCGCTGGCGGCGCTCTTCCTGAAGGCTGCCAGCGCCGGCCCCGCCGATATCTGGGCAGTGGCGACTTCCCCGCGCACGCTGGCAGCGCTCAAGCTCTCCTTCACGGCCGCGCTGTTCGCGGCGCTGATCAATGCCGTGTTCGGCCTGATCCTGGCCTGGGTGCTGGTGCGCTACGAATTTCCCGGCCGGCGCCTGATCGACGCAGCCGTCGATCTGCCCTTCGCGCTCCCGACAGCGGTCGCCGGCATCTCGCTGGCGGCGATCTATGCGCCGAACGGCTGGGTCGGCTCGCTGCTCGCGCCGCTCGCCTTCCGCTTCTCCATCCCGTTCACCGATCTCTCCTTCGGCTTCGACGGCAAGGTCGCCTATACGCCGCTCGGCGTGATGGTGGCGCTGATCTTCATCGGCCTGCCCTTCGTGGTGCGCACCTTGCAGCCGGTGCTGGAGGAGCTGCAGAGCGATGTCGAGGAGGCGGCGGCGCTGCTCGGCGCCAGCCGCTTCAGGACGATCTTCAGGGTGATCCTGCCGCAGGTCGCGCCGGCGCTCATGACTGGCTTTGTGCTCGCCTTCGCGCGGGCCGTCGGGGAATACGGCTCGGTGATCTTCATCGCCGGCAACGTGCCGATGGTCTCGGAAATCGCGCCCCTCCTGATCGTGATCCGGCTTGAGCAGTTCGACTATGCCGGAGCGGCCGTGGTGGCGACGACGATGCTGCTGATCTCCTTCGCATTGATCCTCGTAGGCAACCTGATCCAGGCCCGCGCCTGCAGGAGGTTCGGCGATGTCTGACGCCATACTGCCCTCCGCCGCCGCGACGCAGCCACCTCGCAGCACCAGCCGCGCGCGCGGCGAGAGCCTCGGCGTGCAGATCGTGCTGATCGCGGTCTCGCTCACTTTCCTGCTGCTCTTCCTGCTGCTGCCGCTCGTCACGGTCTTCGTTGAGGCCAGCGCCAAGGGCTGGGAAGCCTATCGCGCCGCGATCACCGAGCCCGATGCGCTGTCGGCAATCCGGCTGACGCTGCTCGTCGCGGCGATCGCGGTGCCGTTCAACATGGTCGTCGGCATCGCAGCCGCCTGGGCCATCGCCAAGTTCGAGTTCCGCGGCAAGCACCTGCTGATCAGCCTGATCGACCTGCCCTTCTCGGTCTCGCCGGTGATCTCCGGCCTCGTCTTCGTGCTGCTCTTCGGCGCGCAGGGCTATTTCGGCCCGTGGCTGCAGGCGCACGACATCAAGATCGTCTTCGCGCTGCCGGGGCTGATCCTGGCGACGGTCTTCGTCACCTTCCCCTTCGTGGCGCGCGAGCTGATCCCGCATATGCAGTCGCTCGGCTCGGCCGATGAGGAGGCGGCGCTGACGCTCGGCGCCTCGCCCTGGCGCGTGTTCTTCGCGGTGACGCTGCCGAACGTGAAGTGGAGCCTGTTCTACGGCGTCCTGCTCTGCAACGCTCGCGCGATGGGCGAATTCGGCGCGGTCGCGGTCGTCTCGGGCAAGATCCGCGGCCTGACCAACACCATGCCGCTGCACATCGAAATCCTCTACAATGAGTACATGGGCGCGGCCGCCTTCGCGGTGGCCTCGCTGCTGGCGGGCCTGGCGCTCGTCACCCTCGTGCTCAAGACCCTGCTGGAATGGCGCTACGGCGATGCGATCGCCGCCAGCCGCCGCCACTGACCCCGCGGACGAAGGAGCTGGGCCATGTCGGTCGCCGTCACCATCGAGACCATCGAGAAGCGCTTCGAGAACTTCCCGGCGCTGCGCGGCGTCTCACTCGACATCCAACCGGGAGAGCTCGTCGCGCTGCTCGGCCCGTCGGGCTCGGGCAAGACCACGCTGCTGCGCCTGATCGCCGGGCTGGAACAGGCCGATCGCGGCCGTGTCCTCTTCGGCGAGACCGATACGCACGACCTTTCCCTGCGCGACCGGCGCATCGGTTTCGTCTTCCAGCAATATGCGCTGTTCAAGACGATGAACGTCGCCGAGAACATCGCCTTCGGGCTGAAATCCCGGCCGCGTCACGAGCGCCCGAGCAATGATGAAATCCGCAAGCGCGTCAACGGCTTGCTGGATCTCGTTCAATTGCCGGGTCTGGAGAAGCGCTATCCCAGCCAGCTCTCCGGCGGCCAGCGCCAGCGCGTGGCACTGGCGCGTGCGCTCGCCATCGAGCCGCGCGTGCTGCTGCTCGACGAGCCCTTCGGTGCGCTCGACGCCAAGGTCCGCAAGGATCTGCGCGCCTGGCTGCGGGATCTGCATGGCCGCACCGGTCACACCACCGTCTTCGTCACCCACGACCAGGAAGAGGCGCTGGAACTCGCCGACCGTGTCGCGATCCTGAACGAAGGGCGCATCGAGCAGGTCGGCTCGGCCGACGACGTCTACGACCACCCGGCGACGCCCTTCATCTGCGAGTTCCTCGGCGAGGTGAACAAGCTGCCGGTCAAGGTCGTCGGCAGCCAGGCCTTCTTCGGCGACCGGCCGGTGCTGGGCGGATTGTCGCAGAACCAGGGTGGCCCGGCCTCGCTCTATGTCCGGCCGCAGCATCTGCGCATCGTCGACGAGACGCCGCTGGCCCTGCCCGGCGTGGTCGAGTACCTGCGCCGCAACGGCCCGCTGCGCCGGGCGGAAGTGGCGGTCGAGGGGCTGAAGAAGCGCCTCGACGTCGATCTCGCCAGCCAGGTCGCGCCGGCGATCGGCGAGCGGGTCCGCCTGCGCATCGCGCATGGCAATCTGTTCGCCGCCGCCTGACCCGGCATTCTTCGACATCGGGCGGTGCCGAAAACCGGTTTCCACTTTTCGGCCCGATGCCATAGCCTCCCCGACGAATCCGGGCGGCGCTTCGCCGCCGGTCCTCGATCCGGAAGGAGATCGCGATGAAAGCACGCGCGAAATGGGTGGAAGGCATGGCCTTCATGGGCGAGGCCAGCAGCGGCCATGCCGTGATGATGGACGGCGCCCCCGAATATGGCGGGCGCAATATCGGCATCCGGCCGATGGAGATGCTGCTGATCGGGCTTGCCGGCTGCACCGGCTTCGACGTCGTCAGCATCCTCAAGAAGGGCCGTGAATCGGTCACCGGCTGCGAGGTCGAGGTCGAGGCCGAGCGCGCCACGACCGATCCGAAGGTCTTCACCAAGATCCATCTCGCCTACCGCATCACCGGCAAAGGCCTGTCCCACGCCAAGGCGGAACGCGCCGTCACATTGTCGAAGGAAAAATACTGTTCGGCTTCGATCATGCTCGGGGCAACGGCCGAGATGAGCTACAGCCTCGATGTGATCGACGAACTGCACAAGGAGGCTGCTGAATGAGCAGGGCTGAACTCGCAGGGCTGATCTCGCCGGAAGCGCTGGCCGCGCGGCTCGGCGGCGAGAACCTCGTCATCATCGACATCCGCACCGCCGCCGATGGCGGCAAGGACGCCTTCGAGACCGGGCATATCCCCAGCGCGGTTCACTCCGACTACGCAGCCGATGGCTGGCGGGCGAAGATCGGCAATGCCCCTGGCATGCTGCCGCCGCTCGACCATCTTGCGGGGCTCGCAGGACGGCTCGGAATCAGGCCGCATGACGACGTCGTCATCGTCCCGGCCGGCACTGCCGCGACCGACTTCGCCGCGGCGGCGCGGGTCTATTGGACGCTGAAATTCATCGGCCACGGCCAGCAGGCGATCCTCGATGGCGGCTTCAAGGGCTGGACCGCCGATCCGCAGCGGCCGGTCGAGCGCGGCCCTTCCGCGCCGAAGAGCGCAGACTCCTATCCCGTCGTAGCGCAGCAGGGCCTGCGCAGCACGACCGACGCCACCCTTGTCGCCGCGCGCAGCAAGCAGGCGAGCCTCGTCGATGCGCGCGGTCCCAGCTATTTCGAGGGGCGCGAGAAGTCGGCCGAGGCGACGCGCGCCGGCCATATCCCCGGTGCGATCCAGCGGGACTATGCCGGAGCCTTCGAACCGGGCAGCGGCAAGCTCAAGGCGCAGGGTGAGCTGGAGAAGCTCTTCGCAGCGGTGCCGCAGGGGCCGGTGGTCTCCTACTGCAACACCGGCCATTCCGCCGCGGCCAACTGGTTCGTGCTGTCGGAGGTGCTCGGCCGCGACGAGGTCGCGCTCTACGATGGCTCGATGACCGACTGGACGCAGGATCCGGAGCGACCGGTCGCGACCGGCGCCGCGGCCTGAAGCGGACGGCGGGAACCCGATGGCGGGCGACTGGAAGCTTCCCTGGGCCGGCGGATGCCGCTGCGGACGGACGCGGATCTCCATCAGCGCGCCGCCGCTTCTCGCCTCCGCCTGCCATTGCCATGGCTGCCAGCGCATGTCGGCGAGCGCCTTCTCGCTGACGCTGGCCGTGCCGGCCGCGGGATTCGCCGTCACGCAGGGCGAACCGGTGCTGGGTGGTCTCAAGGGCGCGACGCGCCATTTCTTCTGCCGGTACTGCCTGAGCTGGATGTTCACGTGCCCGGAACAGCTCGACGACCTCGTCAACCTCCGCCCGAGCATGCTCGACGACCATGGCTGGTTCGCGCCCTTCGTCGAGGTCTGGACCAGCCACAAGCTGCCCTGGGCCACGACCTCGGCAGCCCACAGCTTCGCGACGCAGCCCGATTTTCCGGCCTATGGCGCGCTGATGGCGGAGTATGCCGAGAAAGGCGCGCGGCCCGGTTGAGCGGCGCGACATTGCCAAACAGACTGAAAAGGTTCAAAGGAAGCGCCGTTTCCGTGCTCCGACGCGGCAGCCTCTCCTTCACAGATTGACCGAGCCATCAGCCGATGAACGCCGTCGCGCCGAAAATCTCCTTCGTTTCGCTGGGCTGCCCGAAGGCGCTCGTCGATTCCGAGCGGATCATCACCTCGCTGCGCTCGGAGGGCTATGAGCTCTCCAAGAGCCACGCTGGCGCCGACCTCGTCATCGTCAACACCTGCGGCTTCCTCGACAGCGCCAAGGCCGAGTCGTTGGAGGCGATCGGCTCCGCGATGGCCGAGAACGGCAAGGTCATCGTCACCGGCTGCATGGGCGCCGAGCCTGAGCAGATTCGCGACGTCTTCCCGAACGTGCTCGCGATCACCGGCCCGCAGGCCTATGAGAGCGTCGTCTCGGCCGTGCATCAGGCGGTGCCGCCGAAGCACGACCCCTTCGTCGATCTCGTGCCCGATCAGGGCGTGAAGCTCACGCCGCGGCACTACGCCTATCTCAAGATTTCAGAGGGTTGCAATAATCGCTGCACCTTCTGCATCATCCCGAAGCTGCGCGGCGACCTCGTCTCGCGGCCGATCGGCGACGTGCTGCGCGAGGCCGAGAAGCTGGCCAAGGCCGGCGTCAAGGAGCTGCTGGTGATCTCGCAGGACACCAGTGCCTACGGACTCGACATCAAATACGCGCCCTCGATGTGGAAGGATCGCGAGATCCGCACCCGCTTCTTCGAGCTCGCACGCGAGCTCGGGCAGATGGGGATGTGGGTGCGCCTGCACTACGTCTACCCCTATCCGCATGTCGACGAGGTCATCCCGCTGATGCAGGAGGGGCTGGTGCTGCCCTATCTCGACATCCCCTTCCAGCACGCCTCGCCCAGCGTCCTCAAGGCGATGCGCCGGCCGGCCCACCAGGACCGCACGCTCGACCGCATTCGCAAGTGGCGCGACATCTGCCCGGACCTCGCCATCCGCTCGACCTTCATCGTCGGCTTCCCCGGCGAGACCGAAGAAGATGTGCAGTTCCTGCTCGACTGGCTGAAGGAAGCAAAGCTGGAGCGCGTCGGCTGCTTCAAATACGAGCCGGTCAAGGGCGCGCCGGCCAACGACCTCGGCCTTGCCCTCGTCCCCGAGGAGGAGAAGGAGGCGCGCTGGCACCGCTTCATGAAGGCGCAGGCCGAGATTTCCACCCGCATCGTCAAGGGCCGCGTCGGCAAGCGCATCCCGGTCATTATCGACGAGGCCGGGCCGACCGTCGCCAAGGGCCGCTCGAAATGGGATGCGCCCGAGATCGACGGCAATGTCTATGTCGCGAGCCGCCGGCCACTTCGGCCGGGCGACATCGTCACGGTGAAGATCGAGCGTGCCGACGCCTATGACCTGCACGGTATCGCGGTCTGAGCCCTACGAACGCCGCTCCGCTGCGTCTGGCCTTTGAAGAGAACCACGCCGTCATTCCGGGCTTGACCCGGAATCCATCATAGGGCTCTGGCGCCTCTCGATGGATTCCGGATCGGCGCTGCTTCGCAGCTTGTCCGGAATGACGGATTCTTTGCGGGGAAATGGAGCACCTTCAGTTGAAAGCGCAGAGGCGGCGGATGACGCGGCCGTTGCGGTCGCGCGCCGTGCCGAGGCTGCTGCAGGCATCGCCTGCGGGAGCTGCGTCGACCGGCCCGGATTTCGGCGGCTCGGAGCAAATGCCGGTCGTGCAGCCGGTCTCGGCGTAGCGCAGGCGAAGCGCGTTGGGAACGCGGACGCGTCCCTGGTCTGCGCCCTGCAGGATCGCATCAGCATGCGCCGCGGATTGCCCGCCGGTTCCTCTGGCCTGCTGGGCCAGCGCGACGCCCGAAAGGGCCAGAACCGCGAACAGGAAAACGGTGGTCCGAAACTTGGTCGACATGAACGTCGAGTCCCGAATGGTCGCCAGCATGCGCTGGCAACCATTCGTCGCGGCATTTCTCGCCTGGGTTCATGCTCCGCAAAAAAATGCGCCCAGTTGCCCGGGCGCATGGTGTGACTGTTAACCGACGTCATGCTCGGGCTTGACCCGAGCATCTCGGAAACCAGAGTCCTCTGGTCATGGGATTCTCGGGTCAAGCCCGAGAATGACGACCTTGGTCAGGGAATCAGCACGGTCGAACCGGTAGTGCCGCGCGATTCCAACAGGCGATGGGCGTCCGCCGCATCCTTCAGCGGGAAGGTCGCGTTGACCGGAACCTTGACCTTGCCGCTCGTGACGGCTTCGAACAGGTTCTTCGCCATCGCGACCATGGTCTCGCGCTTGGCAGTGTGCGTGTTCAACGTCGGCCGCGTGACATAGAGCGAGCCCTTGGCCGACAGGACGCCGAGGTTGAAGGCATCGACGGCGCCGGAGGCATTGCCGAAGGACACCATCAGGCCAAAGGGCTTCAGCGTGTCGAGCGACTTCATGAAGGTGTCTTTGCCGACGCCGTCATAGACCACGTCGCAGAGCTTGCCGCCGGTGATCTCCTTCACCCGCGCCGGGAAGTCCTCCTCGCGATAGTTGATGACGTGGTCGGCGCCGTGGGCCTTCGCCAACTCCGCCTTCTCCTTGGAGCCGACGGTGCCGATCACCGTCGCGCCCAGCGCCTTGCCCCATTGGCAGAGGATGAGGCCGGTCGCGCCAGCGGCGGCGTGGACGAGGATCGTGTCGCCTGGCTTCACCTTGTAGGTCCGGTGGAGCAGATACTCGGCGGTCAGGCCCTTGAGCATCATGCTGGCCGCGGCCTCGTAGGAGATGCCCTCCGGCAGCGCAACGACCGAGGCCGCCGGTACGATCCGTTCCTCGGCATAGGCGCCGAGCGCCGAGACGACCGCGACACGATCGCCCGGCTTGAACTCCGTAACGTTCGGGCCGACCGCGAGCACCTCGCCCGCACTCTCATTGCCCAGGGTGAACGGCAACTGCGGAGCGGGATAAAGGCCCGAGCGGAAATAGGTATCGATGAAGTTGAGGCCGATTGCCCCGTTCCGCATCAGGATTTCGCCGGGACCCGGCTGCGGCAAGGTGACGTCCTCGAACTGAAGAACGTCCGGACCGCCGGTCTTATGGGCGCGAATGGCTTTGACCATGAATGGCATCTCCCTTGGATGGATGGCCGACCATAGTTCATCGCGCGGGAAAGCTGCATCCTTGCCGAACGCAGAACGCACCTTGCGACTTTGCGGACCGTGGCCAAGACGCAGCTCATCGGCTAGCGAAGAACCATGAGCACGCACACCGCCGATCCGGTCGATATCGCCATCGTGGGCGCGGGCGCCGTCGGCCTCGCAGCCGCGCTGGCGCTGAGCCGCGAAGGGCGCAGCGTCGCCCTGCTAGGCCCGGTCGCGACGCCCCGCGATGGGCGCACCGTGGCGCTGCTCGACGGCTCCTGGCGCCTGCTGGCCGAGCTCGGCGTTCAGGATGCCCTGCTCGCCAAGTCGGCGCCGCTTTCGCTGATGCGCCTCGTCGACGACAGCGGCAGCCTGTTCCGCCAGCCACCGGTCGAGTTCCGTGCCTCCGAGATCGGGCTGGAAGCTTTCGGCTGGAACATCGAGAATGCCGATCTCACCACGATCCTGGCCGACAAGGTCGGCAAGCTCCCCGGCCTGCGGATGATCCCGGGCTTCGTGCGCGCCATCGAACCGGAGGCCGACGGAATCCGCCTCTCCGGTGATGGTTTTGCACTGCAGGCCCGGCTCGTCATCGGCGCCGACGGGCGCAATTCGCAGGTGCGCGCCGCGGCCGGCATCGAGAGCCGGGACTGGCGCTATCCGCAGGTGGCGCTGACGGGGATCTTCGAGCACCGCCGCGACCATCGCGAGGCCTCGACCGAATTCCACACGCGTCAGGGGCCCTGCACGCTTGTCCCCCTGCCCGGGCGCCGCTCCTCGCTGGTCTGGCTGCTCGAACCTTCGGAGGCAGAGAACATCACCGCGCTCGACGATGCGGCTTTCGCCCTGCGGGTCGAAAGGCAGGTGCAGTCGCTGCTCGGCGCGATGACGGTGAGCGGGCCGCGCGGCAAGGTCCCGATGGGCGGGCTCTCGGTTGACCGCTTCGGCGCCGACCGCATGACGCTGATCGGCGAGGCCGCGCATGTCTTCCCGCCGATCGGCGCGCAGGGGCTCAATCTCGGCCTGCGCGACGTCGCGGCGCTACGCGACGCGCTCGAAGGCGCTTCGGACCCCGGCAGCGAAGCGGTGATCGCGGCTTACGATGCCGCGCGACAGACCGACGTCCGGCTACGGACCGGCGCCGTCGATGCGCTCAACCGCACCTTGCTGACCGATCTGCTGCCGGCCGATCTGATGCGCGGCGCGGGGCTGCTGGCGCTCTCGCAGATCGGGCCTCTGCGGCGCTTCGTGATGCGGCAGGGGCTGGCGGGCGGTGCGGGGCGCTGAAAACTGAGCGTCATGCTCGGGCTTGACCCGAGCATCTCCTGCCGGGGGAGGCTCCTGTTTTTCTGTCGGCCAGAGATTCTCGGGTCTACGCTTCGCTTCGCCCGAGAATGACGGCCTGCAGCACCCTACTCGTGTCCGCTCCACTGGCAGCGACCTTCCGCAGCCCCTCCGCCCGCTCCCGAAACACCGGCGCCAGCGGCAGCGGCGTCGAGACGATGCGCCGACCACCCGGCTCCTCGACCTGCGCGTCGAGCAGGCCGCGGGCCGTCATCTGCGGATCGGATACCGCCTCTTCCAGCGTGCGGACCACGGTGCAGCAGCAATCCAGCGGCTCGATCACGGTGCGCCAGTGACTGGCACTTTCCCGCGCAATGATCCGCGCGATCGCGGCGCGGGTCGCCTCGGGATCGCGACGGTCGTCACGCAGCCGCTCGTCGAGGCCGATGCCCTCGCAGAAGCTCTGCCAGAACTTGGGCTCGAGCGCCCCAACGGCGAGGAACCAGCCATCGGCGGTGGCGTAGAGCCCGTAGCGCGGGCTCGCTCCGGTCAAGAGTCCTTCGCCGCCATCGGGGAAGGAGCCGGTGACCTGGCCCTGCGCCAGCCCGTACCAGGCGAAGGTCGGCATGGCATCGGCCATGGCGATGTCGAGATGGCAGCCCTCGCCGCTGCGCTCGCGCTGCCTGAGCGCCAGCAGGATGTTGAGCACGGCCGGCATGGTGCCACCGGCGATATCGGCGACGAGGGGCGGCGGCAAGGGCGGCGTCTCGCCACGCTTGAGCGACTGGCCGAGCAGGCCGCCAAGCGCCTGATAGTTGATGTCGTGGCCGGCCTCCTGCGCGCGCGGGCCGTGCTGGCCGTAGCCGCTGATCGAGCAGTAGATCAGGCACGGGTTGAGGGCCTTGAGCGCCTCATAGCCGAAGCCGAGTCGCTCCATCACGCCCGGCCGGAACTGCTCGATCAGGATATCGGCCTTCGCGATCAGCGGAGTGAGCCGCGCCAGCGCATCCACAGCCTTGAGGTCGATCTCGACGCTTTCCTTGCCACGGTTGAGCACCGCGAAGGGCGCCGCCGTCTCGCCGAAGCGCGGCGGGAAGCCGCGCATGTCCTCGCCGCCCGGCCGCTCGATCTTGATGACGCGGGCGCCGGCCTCGCTCAGGAACAGGCTCGCCAGCGGACCGGGCAGGAGCGTCGAGAAATCGAGAACCAGCAGATCGTCCAGCGGCAGCATCCGGTACCTCAATGGAAGAGATCAGCCGTTATCCTGCCCGTCTTCACCAGCCACAGGAAGCCCGGCAGCGTGATCATCGAGACGATGGTACCGACGAGGATGCAGGCCGAGGCGCGTTCGACGCCCACGCGGTACTGCGTCGAGATCACGAAGATGTTCAGCGCCGGCGGCAGCGCCGCCATGATGATCGCGGCATAGATCCAGTGCGCCGGGATGCCGCCCACCGCCGACAGCAGCACCCAGACCAAGAGCGGGTGCAGCAGGAGCTTGATCGCGACCAGCCCCGGAACCTCGGCGGGCATCGTCTTCATCGGCCTGAGCGCCACCGTGACGCCGAGCAGGAAGAGCGCGCAGGGCGCAGCCGCCTGCGAGAGCCACAGCACTATCCGGTCTATCGCCGTAGGCAGCTCAAGCTTGAAATAGCTCGCCAGCACGCCGGCCAGCGTCGCGACGTTGAAGGGATGACTCAACACCCGCCAGATCACCTCGCGGCTGGTGGCGAGCACGCTCTTCTTCTCGACACCCGCGACGGCCATGAGCAGGGGAACGAGCGAGAACAGCAGGACGCTGTCGAAGACGAAGATCAGCACGACGGGCGCGCTGGCCTCCGGCCCGAGCGCCGCCAGGATCAGCGGCGGGCCCATATAGCCGATGTTGGAATAGGCCCCGGCGACGCCCTGCATCACCGCCTGCGGCATGTCGCCCTTGTTGTGCTTCAGCCCGAGCGCGAAGGAGAGGCAGAAGGCGCAGAAGGTCGCCGTGGTCGTGCCGGCGATGAACTTCCAGTTGGCGAGCTCGCTCAGCGGCTTGTCGGCGATCAGCCGGTAGAACAGCGGCGGCAGCGCGACATAGATCAGGAAGAACTGCAGCCAGGCGAGCCCTTCCTCGGGCAGCTGCTTGTAGCGGCCAATGGCGAAGCCGAGCAGGATCAGCCCGAAGAAGGGCGCGACCAGATTGAAGATGTTGAGAAGGTCGGCCATCGGGAAGCGATCGATCCTGGCATCAGGGCGGCCAAGGGGCCGGACGATCCGCGGATGGCTCCATTTTCCTCGACGGCCCGGCGAGCCGGGTTGACGCTCGCCGTCCCGGAAAAAGACGAAGAAACACAAGACAATCCAACTGATCGGCCCCGAGCCTAAATCGCGAAGGCGATCAGTTGGCAATCCCTTCCTTCCGCCGTGCGCCATGCCCTGACAGCAGGGCGGCCGGCATGCCTGGCACCAACCGTGTCAGAACGGATTTCGTCCAGCTCTGGGCGGGGCGTTCGAAGAAGCGCCAGATCAGATAGGAGGCAACGACCATCCCCAGCGTCACGACGACCACCAGCGGCAGGGGCTGCATCGCCGAGCCAACCTGATTGAAGACCACATAGCCGATGTGCTGGTGGAGCAGGTAGAGCGGATAGGTCAGCCCACCGACCGCCAGCATCAGGCGGGACGGCAGGGGCGTCTGCGGAAACCGGATCGCCGCAGCCACGATCGCGATGATCGCGATGCAGGCCGCCGCCACCACGGTGTCGCTGTAGCCGACCTGATAGTGCTCCCGGCTCCATTGCGCGAGCTGCAGCGACTGGTAGATCGCGACGACAGTGCTGAAACCGAGCAGGACAATCGTCTTCCGGCGGTAGCCATCGCGGAAGGCGGCATAGAGGAGCAGTCCGGCACAGAAGAAGGCGCTCTGATCGGTCAGGACGAGATAGCGCATGACGCCGCTGGAGATCGTCGCCCGGTCGATGACGGAGATCAGCAGCCAGCCGACGACGATCGCCGGATAGTTGGCACGCTTGAACAGCCCCATGGCCATGAAGGCGAAGACCCAGGCGTAGAAGACCACCTCGTAGAAGATGGACCAGTAGGAGCCGTCCAATGCCTCCTGGCCAAGCAGCGCCGGCTTGATGATCAGATTGGCCGCCCATTGCATGGCCGTCGCATGCAGGCGCGGACTGCCGAAAGCCACCACCGCCAGGAAGGTGACGGTCATGCACAGGAGAAAGGTCGGGTAGATGCGTGCGAAGCGGGCAATGCCAAACTGGGTCGGCGTCCGCCCCTCGGCGGAATAGGCGATCACGAAACCGCTGATCACGAAGAACAGCTGCACGCCGAGGTAGCCGTATTTGAGCACCGCCTCATAGCTGGGGAGCGCGACATCGGTCAGATCGAGCGTCAGGCCCCGAAAACCGAAGTGGAACAGCGCGACTGAAAGCGCGGCCAGGAGGCGCAGCGCATCCAGCGTCTCGAGACGCAGGTGGAAAGACTGGCTGCGGGGGTCGGTCATAGCGGCCGCATGTCGCTCCATGCAATGGCCGCACCGGGTTTTCGCGCGAACCGAACGCAATGTAGTCGATAAAATCCGTTCTATCGGCAGAAAGAGCGGCGATGGTTACCGCGCCTGCCAGGATCGCCCCGAACGGCTCCTCTTGGCCAGCCAGCGGCGCTGAGCGCCGCATCGCCACCGAAGGACCATATGCCTAGGTAAATTTACCCACCAGGATCGATAGGAATATTGGCTTAGGCACAATATCCTAGCAGTCGTCAAAAGCATCATGGACGCCCTCGGCAACCTGGTTCACATTGCTGCAACGCAACAGGAGCCGCCGATGACGACCAAGACGCCGCGCCAGTTCTTCCGTCCGCTCGCGATCGGCGCACCGGATCCTTATCGAGAGCTGCCACTCAGGCTCGAGCGCATGATCCATTTCGTGCCGCCGCATCTGGAGAAGGTCCGCGCCAAGGTCGGCGAGCTCGCCCCCCAGGTCGACATCGTGCTCGGCAATCTGGAGGACGCGATCCCGGTCGAGGCCAAGCAGGCCGCCCGCGATGGTTTCATCGCCATGGGCAAGGCGGTGGATTTCGGCAAGACCGGCCTGTGGACCCGCGTCAATGCGCTGAACTCGCCCTGGTTCCTCGACGATATCACCGCGATCATGGCCGAGATCGGCGGCAAGCTCGACGTGGTGATGGTGCCGAAGGTCGAGGGGCCGTGGGACATCCACTATGTCGATCAGCTCCTCGCCCAGTTCGAGGCACGCCACGCCCTGCCGAAACCGATCCTGATCCACGCCATCCTGGAAACGGCGGAGGGTGTGAAGAATGTCGAGGCGATCGCGACCGCTTCGCCGCGCATGCACGGCATGAGCCTTGGCCCCGCCGACCTTGCCGCCTCGCGCGCCATGAAGACGACACGGGTCGGCGGCGGGCACCCGGAGTACAAGGTGATCGCGGACCCCTCCCCCGATGGCGGGCCGCGCGCCGTCGCTCAGCAGGATCTCTGGCACTACACGCTCGCCAAGATGGTCGATGCCTGCGCGGCCGCAGGGATCAAGCCGTTCTACGGCCCCTTCGGCGATTTCGCCGACGGCGCCGCCTGCGAGGCGCAATTCCGCAACGCCTTCCTGCTCGGCTGCGCCGGTGCCTGGACGCTGCATCCCTCGCAGATCGACATCGCCAAGCGCGTGTTCAGCCCCGACCCGGCCGAGGTCGCCTTCGCCAGGCGCATCCTTGAGGCGATGCCGGATGGCTCCGGCGCCGTGATGATCGATGGCAAGATGCAGGACGACGCCACCTGGAAGCAGGCCAAAGTGATCGTCGATCTCGCTCGCCAGGTCGCGGCCCGCGACCCCGATCTCGCGCAACGCTACGGAATGTGATGGGACAATACGGGGTGATCGATTGATTTCGACGCATTTACGACGCATTGCTCTCGCAAGGGCGGCGAGAACGTAAGCCGGCGGCGGATCGGCCGGCTCAGTATGGATGAGTCATGGAAGCGCGTTCGGCCAAATTCCGGATCGGGCAAGTGGTCAAGCACCGCATCTACCCGTTCCGCGGCGTGATCTTCGACGTCGACCCGGTCTTCTCCAACACCGAGGAATGGTGGGAGGCGATCCCGGAGAACATGCGCCCGTCGAAGGACCAGCCCTTCTATCATCTCTTCGCCGAAAACGAGGAGACGGAATACGTCGCCTATGTCTCCGAGCAGAACCTCGTCAGTGACGATTCCGGCGCGCCCATTCGCCATCCACGCGCCAAGGAGTTCTTCCGGCGCGACCGGAAGGGCCGCTACCGGATCGATCATACCGAGCTGCACTGAGGCGGCGAAGCTCGGGTATCCCGCCGCCCCCCACCGGAAATATCCTCGTCATTCCGGGGCGGGCCGCAGGCCCGAGCCCGGAACCCATGACCACGACGGCCCGTCATAACGGCGCCGGCCCGACGAGTCCTATCATCTAACGCCGTGTTCATGGGTTCCGGGCTCTTCGCTCACGCGAAGCCCCGGAAAGACGGCTTGGTTCCCTCGGAACAGACTCCCGCAACGGAGCCATAAACGCAAAAGGCCGGCCCCCAAGGGCCGGCCTTTCGATTTCGTGTTCCGACTGCGCCTATCAGGGCTTGGGCGGGGTCGCCGGAGCAGCACCGGGGGCAGGCATCGCGCCCGGCGCCGGAGCAGCACCCGGGGCCGCATTGGCGCCGCCGGCGCCAAGGCGCTGACGCAGCTCTTCCTGGCGCTTGGCCAGTTCGTCCTGAAGCTGCTTCTGCTGCTCCTCGAGCACCTTCGGATCGATCGGCGCGCCGTCGAAGCCCTTGGCGAAATCGGCGAGCGGGATGGCGAAGGTCACCTCGCGGGCGCCCTGGTTCTGAACGCTGATGTTGAGCGTCGTGCCCTTCTTCATCGCGTTGATGAAGTCGTCCTTGACCTGCGCCTCGGCGAAGCAGCCATTCGGGAAGCAGATCGCGTAGCGGCCGCCGGTCGGCTGGGCGTTGTCCACGCCGAAGCGGATGCCGGGCTGCAGCAGCAGGCCGAGCGGCATCAGGAAGCGCACGATCTTGTTCGGGTCGCCCTTCACGTCATAGACGGCGGCGGCCAGCACCGGCTGACCCTGATCCGAGACGAAGTCGCGGGTGGTGTAGCAGATTTCCTTGTTGGCGGCCTGGTCCTTGCCGCAGACCTTGGTCCAGCTCGTCTGGGACGGCTCGGGCTTGACCTGGACGACGGTCGGGCCGCTGGGAGCGGCGCCGGGCTGCTGCGCCGGGGCGGCAGGCTGCTGAGCCGGCGGGGCTGCAGGGCGCTGGGCCGGAGCCGCGGGGCGCTGGGCCTGCGCGAAAGCCGCGACGGGCGCGAAGCCGACCGCCGCGCTGAGAACCAGCCCTAGAGCAGACGATGACAGGCGAAACGAAGCGGACATTCTCTGTCTTTCCTTATCAGGCGAATTCGGGGATTACGACTTCGCAAGCCGCGCGTCACCGCCGACGGCCCAATCGCATGACGACGCCGGCCATAGCAAGCCGTGCACATCAAGGGCGATTGAGGCGTTTGAATGACACCCGGTCTCGCCTTTAGCGAGTTCGCGCGTCGGTTTCCAGCCCGAATAGCTGCGTGACGGCCGGCGGCCCATGCTATTCTTACGTAGGGAATCAGGTCTTACGATGGATTTTTGCCGATCGCCCTTGGCGATGAGCCGCCGCAGGGTCAACATGATGCTCGCCTTGAGTCCGCTCGCCCTGCTGGCGCGCGGCGGCTCGGCCTTGGCTGATTCGGCCCCGGTGCAGCACGCCATAGCGATGCACGGCCAGCCCGCCCTGCCCCCAGGTTTCGCCCACCTTCCCTATGCGGACCCCAAGGCCCCGCGCGGCGGGCGGATCATCTTCGGCATCCAGGGCACCTTCGACAGCCTGAACCCGCTGATCGTTCTCGGCGTCGCGCCCGATGCCGTGCCGAGATATGTGCAGCAGAGCCTGCTCTTCCGCTCGGCCGACGAGCCTTTCACCGCTTATGGCCTGCTGGCCTCGCGGGCGGAGCTCGACGCCGATCGCAGGAAGCTCGCCTTCGAGATCGACCCTCGCGCAACCTTCTCGGACGGCGCGCCCGTCACCGCCCCGGACGTGCTCTTCACGGTCGAGATGCTGAAGACGAAGGGCAAGCCCTTCCATCGCTCCAGCCTTGCTCGGATCACCAAGGCGTCGGCGCCTTCGCCGAAGCGGGTCGAGTTCGAGCTCGGCGACGGCTCAAATCGCGAATTGCCGCTGGTGATCGGCGCGCTGCCGATCTTCGCCAAGCACGCGACCAATGCCGAGACATTTGGCGATACGAGCTTCAAGCCGGCGCTCGGTTCCGGCCCTTATGCGGTCAGCGAGGTCCGGCCGGGCGAATCGCTGACGTTGAAGCGGCGGAAGGATTTCTGGGCCGAGGATCACCCGCTGACCCGCGGCCTCTTCAATGCCGACGAGATCCGCTACGACTTCTACCGCGACTCCAACGCCCTGTTCGAGGCGTTCAAGGCCGGGCTCTACGACGCCCGGCTCGAAGGCGATCCGACGCGCTGGATGACCGGCTACGACATCCCCGCGGTCCATGACGGGCGCATCACCCGCCAGACCCTGCATTTCGACACGCCCAAGGGGATGACGGGCCTCGTCTTCAACACACGCCGCCCGGTGTTCTCCGACGTCCGGGCGCGCGAGGCGCTCGGCCTGCTGTTCGACTTCGAATGGGTCAACCGCAACCTGTTCCATGGCGTCTATCGACGCGCCGGCAGCTTCTTTTCCGATTCGCCGCTCTCCGCCCTCGGCATCCCCGCCGATGCGCGCGAGAAGGCCTTGCTCGCCGCTTTTCCTGATGCGGTACGCGAGGATATCCTGTCAGGCACCTGGAAACCCTCGGAAACAGATGGGTCGGGCCGGGACCGCGAACAGGCGCGCAAGGCGCTCGACCTGCTCAGGGTGGCCGGCTACGCGCTGCAGGACGGGGTGCTGCGCAACGGTAAGGGCGAACCCTTTACCTTCGAGATCACCGTGACCAGCCGCCCGCAGGAGCGGCTGGCGCTGAACTATGCGCAGTCGCTCGGCCGCCTCGGCATCACGGCCAATGTCCGGCTGATCGACGACGTCCAGTACTGGCGGCGGCTCTCGGCCTTCGATTTCGACATGATCCAGTGGACCTGGCCGGCCTCCGCCTCGCCCGGCAACGAGCAGATCGGGCGCTGGGGTGCAGCGAATGCCGAGCGCAAGGGCTCGCTCAACTATGCCGGGGTGAGATCGCCCGCCGTCGATGCGGTGCTGCAGGCCCTGCTCGGCGCCCGCGAGCGGGAGGATTTCGTCGCCGCCGTGCGGGCGCTCGACCGGCTGCTGCTGTCGGGCTTCTACGTCGTGCCGCTCTACTACCTGCCCGACACCTGGCTCGCCCTTGCGCGGGACGTGGTGATGGCAGGGCGCCAGCCGGCCTATTTCCTCTCCAATGAAACGCTGGCGCGCCTCCCGGCCACGCCGGCTCCGGCGAACTAGGGTCTGTCGATGCGAGCAGAACAGGACGAGGCTTCCGCCCTGCTCGATGGGCTCGATCTCGACACGCTGCTCAAGGCCCTGACGCGCGGGCGCGGTTATGAGGCAGCGCTCCGCGATCCGCCGGGGCGGCGCGGCTGGAGCGATGTCGGCCCGGCCTCGATCAATTTCCTGCAGCTCGATCAACGCATCGACCAGCTCGCACGGCTTCTGACCGTCAACAAGGGGCAGCCGGGCGCAAGCGTGGCGATCCTGGCGCCTCTGGGACCCGAGGCGGTCGTTTCCGTGCTCGCCTGCCTGCGGGCCGGGCTCTCCCCGCTGATGCTGCCGCTGCACGGCAACGAACTTGAGCTCCTGCGTCTCATCGAGGCTGCGGGCGCGATCATGGCGCTCGGCGTCAGTCGCGTCGGGCCGCTACGCCCCCTGCTGACGCTCCGCAACCTCGCGATGCGCGCCTTCAGCACCCGCTTCGTCGGCGGCTTCGGTCCAGACGTGCCCGATGGCGTCGCTCCGCTCGACGCCCTGCTGGCCAATGCGAGCCTGCATCCCCTGCCCGGCCCGGTCGAGCGGCCCTGGCTGCAGGTCGCCGATGCCATCTCGCTCGAAGGCCCGCAAAGGATCTCTGAGCGGGAAATTCTCGGCAAGGCGCTCGACATCTCGCGAGCGCTGAAGCCGATGACCTCCTCGCGGATCGTCAGCACCCTGGTCGGCGGCGATCTCGCGGCGCTCGCCAGCGGACCGGGCATGGCGATGCTCACCGGCGTTGAATTGCTGCCGCTCGGCCTGTTCCACCTCGGCGATCTGCAGGCCTGCATCGAAGGCGGCCGCAGTGTCCATCTCGTGTTGCCCGGCAATATGGAGCCGGCGCTGGCCCATTCGCGCCTGGCGGGCCACCCGGCGCTCGCCAGCCTTGTCTTCGTGCAGCGGACCGGCAGCGAGCTTCCCTATCCGGCAATTGATCGCCCCGATCTCGCCATCGTCGACATCGCGGTGCATAGTGCTTCGGATATCACCGTCACCCGGCGCCAGACAGCCACGGGCTGAACCGCGCAAGGACGATGATGGGGCGCATTCTGCGGAGTGTTCACCATGCTTTCCGTCGGTCTTGTCCTGCTTTCCCTCTCCGCGAGCCCGACTATTCCCGTGGCCGACACGGTGCCGCGCTTCGACATCAACGCCTCCTGTGGCAGCGCCGATAAGTCGGCCACGGGTATCGGCCGCCCCACCAGTGCCTGCCGCGACGACGAGGAAAAGGCACGTACCGCGCTGGAAGCGCGCTGGTCGGAATACCCGGCCCGTGCCCGGACGACCTGCACCGAGGGCGCGGGCCTTGGCGGGCCGCCGAGCTATGTCCAGCTCATCACCTGCCTGGAACTGGCGAAGTAGACTTGCTGCCGGAGAGCAGCGCAGCGCGCAGCAATGTGTAGAGCACCAGGGCGTTTAGCAGGTGCCAGAGCCAGTGCGTGCCAAGCGGCAAGGCCCCGCAAAGCGGCCCGTCGATGCTGCGCATCGTCAACGAGGCGGCGAAAACCGCGCCGGCCAGCGCCAGTAGCTTCCGCGGCCGATTGAGCTCCGGATCCCGCGGCATGGCCAACGCAATGCCGACAAGCCCCAGCAGGAAGGCCGCATAGCCGGCGGAGCCCGCCACCATCGCCGGCAGGATTGCACGCCCCGCCCAGGAGAGAGCGAGCGCGAGGCCGAAGAAGGCAAGCGTTCCGATCGCCGTGACCAATCCGGACGCCCCGAGGTACCGGCTGAGCGCAAATGCGAAATAGCCGAAGGCGAAGAGCTGGATCGGCACGACATCGGCCAGCACCGTCCAGCGATTCGGCATGGTGTGGAACAGGAAGGAGCCGACCCCGATCGCGAAGACCAGCAGGATGAACGTGAGCGCGATACGGTCGCGCCCTTCCTGCCGGCGCCATAGCCAGAAAGCCATCAGCGCCGCCACAAGGAAGGCGGCGTTCGTCACCGCATTGATGGGCTCGGCCCAGAAGCTCGCATCCAGTCTTTCGCAATAGCCGAACCGCATCGCGCCACCCGCCCTTTGACCGCTCCTACCGAAGCCCGCTGTTGCGACGGCATCATGTCGCATGCCGACTGTTGCCTTGCGGCAGCCGCTTCCGCAAAGCTCGCATCCTCAGTGCCGGAGACCGCCAGCATGCGCAGCCTTTGCCTTTCGTTGTCCGCGTTCCTTCTGCTCGCAACCGGAGCAACAGCCCCGGCCCTCGCCACCCCCGAGACCTGCGCGAGCCTCTGGACCGCCCGCAACGAGATCTACAAGGCGCAGGGTTACTGCTTCCGCACGCAGCGCGCGATCGCGGCCTTCGGCAATGCAGGCTGCCAATACGACAACATCGAGGACGTGCCATTATCGGCAAATGACCGCCGCGTGATTGCCGACATCGTTCGGCAGGAACGGGCGCTACGCTGCCCGCGCTAGCCTCGCGTTCTCGGCGGCGATTGCCTGTGGAAGGCAGGGCTGCCCTGCGTCCAGCGGGAGCGAGGCCATGCTAGAAGCCCCGGTCGCGCGCCTGCGCCCGACCACTCAAGGCGATTCACGACCGGTATGACGACAGCGATCGAGATGGGAACGACAAGGACCGGCGAGCCCGGTCTGATCGATCTCGCCGAATTGCTGGCGACGCGGCTGCTCGTGCAAGGTAATTCCGGCTCGGGCAAATCGCATCTGCTGCGGCGCCTGCTGGAGCAGAGCGCACCGCTCGTCCAGCAGGCCATCATCGATCCGGAGGGCGATTTCGTCTCGCTTGCCGACCAGTTCGGCCATGTCGTGGTCGATGCCGAATGCGGGGAGGCCGAGTTGCAGCGCGTCGCGCTGCGCGTGCGCCAGCATCGCGTCTCGGTGGTACTGAACCTCGAAAATCTCGAGGCGGACGAGCAGCTGCGCGCCACCGCGGCCTTCCTCGGCGGGCTCTTCGACGTCGACCGCTCGCTCTGGTTCCCGATGCTGATCGTCGTCGACGAAGCCCAGCTCTTCGCGCCCGTGATGGCGGGCGAGGCCTCCGACGAGGCGCGCCGGCTCTCGCTCGGCGCCATGACCAACCTGATGTGCCGCGGCCGCAAGCGCGGTCTCGCCGGCGTCATCGCGACCCAGCGCCTCGCCAAGCTCGCCAAGAACGTCGCGGCGGAAGCCTCCAACTTCCTGATGGGTCGCACCTTCCTCGATATCGACATGCAACGCGCGGCAGACCTGCTCGGCATGGACCGCCGCCAGGCCGAGATGTTCCGCGACCTCGAACGCGGCCAGTTCGTGGCGCTCGGCCCCGCCCTGTCGAAGCGGCCGCTGCCGCTCAGGATCGGCGCGGTCTCCTCGGTCGATCGCGGCGGCGCGCCGGGCCTGATGCCCCTGCCCGAGCAGGCGCCGGAAGAGGCCGGCAAGCTGATCTTCACGCCCGGCGAGGACGAGCCGCCGCCGATGGCACGGCCGGTGCGGCCGGCGCCGCGCCCGCGACCCGACCCGAACGAGGTGTTGCGCCGAATCGAGACCTACCGTCCTGCTCCGCAGCCGGAGCCCGAGCCGGAGATCGAGCTGGAGCCGGAAGAGCGCGAGGCGATCATGGTCGAGATCCTGCGCGAGCTGATGGCCGATCCCGAGGCGCGCTCGCGCCAGGTCGCGGTGCTCTACCAGGATTTCACCGTGCGCTGCCGGATGCGCCGGCTGGGCCGCACGAATCTGAGCCTCGAGGAGTTCCGCCGCAGGCTCGCCGTGGCGCGGGCCGGCGTCAGCGACAGCGTCGCGACCAGCGAGGGCTGGCAGGCGGCGGTGGCGGCCTCCGGCACGCTGCCGGAAGACCTGCAGGGGCTTTTCCTCTACATCGCCCGCACTGCCATCGAAGGCAGGCCCTGTCCCAGCGATGCCGAGCTCGCCGAGGTCTATGGCAGCCATTCGCCCAGCCGGGCGCGCCGCCTGCTCGGCTATATCGAAGAGCGCGGCCTGATCGTCTGCCATGTCGATTTCCGTGGGCTCAGGACACTCGCCCTGCCCGCGCTGGGCGTCGAGACCGCGCCTGGCCAAGCGCAGCCGCGCACGGCCGGGATGCCGCGCAGCGCTCGCGGCTGACCCTTCCGGATCTTCCACGGAACCACGCCGTCATCCCGGGCTTGACCCGGGATCCATGCCGGAGCGTTTCCGGTTGAGGTTCAGGCATGGATCCCGGCTCTCCGCTTCGCTGCGGCCGGGATGACCCGCGCTTTCTTTCGAACCGCACACGGTTCGGAATTCGGCGCCGTACCAACTCGATGACTTCAACTCACGAATGCTGTTCCCGCCGGCAGACTAATCACGCCGGCTTCGCGCCGCCATGTTCCGGTCATCACAGGAGATCGGATCATGGAATATCGGCGTTTGGGCCATTCGGGACTGAAGGTTCCCGCCCTGAGTTTCGGCGCAGGCACCTTCGGCGGAACGGGGCCGCTCTTCGGCGCCTGGGGCACCACCGATGCTGAGGAAGCGCGCCGCCTCGTCGATATCTGCCTCGAAGCGGGGCTCAACCTCTTCGACACCGCCGATGTCTACTCGAACGGCGCCTCCGAGCAGGTGCTCGGCGAGGCGATCAAGGGACGGCGCGACAAGGTGCTGATCTCGACCAAGACGACGCTGCCGATGGGAGACGGCCCGAACGATGCCGGCTCCTCGCGCAGCCGGCTGATCAAAGCGACCGAGGATGCGCTGCGCCGGCTCGGGACCGACTATATCGACCTGCTCCAGCTGCATGCCTTCGATGCCGGCACGCCGGTCGAGGAGGTTCTCTCGACGCTCGACGCGCTCGTCCGCGCCGGAAAGCTGCGCCATGTCGGCGTCTCCAACTTCTCCGGCTGGCAGTTGATGAAGTCGCTTGCCGCTGCCGAGCGCCATGGCTGGCCGCGCTATGTCGCGCATCAGGTCTACTACTCGCTCGTCGGGCGCGACTACGAATGGGAGCTGATGCCGCTCGGCCTCGATCAGGGCGTCGGCGCGCTGGTCTGGAGCCCGCTCGGCTGGGGCCGCCTCACCGGCAAGATCCGGCGCGGCCAGCCGCTTCCGGCCGGCAGCCGCCTGCATGAAACCGCCGAATTCGGCCCGCCTGTCGAGGACGAACAGCTCTACGCCATCGTCGACGTGCTCGACGCCATCGCACAGGAGACCGGCAAGAGTGTGCCGCAGGTCGCGATCAACTGGCTGCTGCAGCGCCCGACGGTCTCCTCGGTCATCATCGGCGCCCGCAACGAGCAGCAGCTGCGCGACAATCTCGGCGCCGTCGGCTGGAACCTGACGGCCGAGCAGGTCGCGCAACTCGATGCCGCCAGCGTCCGCACGGCGCCCTACCCGTACTTCCCCTATCGACGGCAGGAGGGTTTCGCCCGCCTCAACCCGCCGGCGGTCTGATCCGTACGTGCTGTGACGGGAGGCGTTGGCGCGACCCCTCACCCCAACCCTCTCCCGCAAGGGGAGAGGGGGCCGGTCGGCGCCTTCCTTCTCCCCTTGCGGGAGAAGGTGGCTCGGCGAAGCCGAGACGGATGAGGGGTCGCACTGCCTTAGCCGTCAGCGCTGCAAACAGCTCCGCGCAAAACTTGACCACCCCGCCCTCGAACGTGCATGACCTGTGGCCATATTCACAGGTCCGGCCATGCGCGTTCTGTTGATCGACAACTACGACAGCTTCACCTGGAACCTGGTCCACCTGATCGGTGGCCTGGGGGCCGAGGTCGATGTCTGGCGCAACGACGCGCTGTCGGTCGAAGAAGCGCTGGGCGGCGAGCATGATGCGATCGTGCTCTCGCCCGGCCCCTGCACGCCGAACGAAGCCGGCATCTGTCTCGACGTGGTCCGGCAAGGCGCCGGCCGCAAGCCGATCTTCGGCGTCTGCCTCGGCCTGCAGGCGATGGGGCAGGCCTTCGGCGGCGAAGTTGTCCGCGCGCCCGTGCCGATGCACGGCAAGGTCTCGCCGATCCGGCACAGGGCGCGCGGCCTGTTCCGCGGCATCAACGGGCCGCTGCAGGCGACGCGCTATCACTCGCTCGTCGTCGACCGCGAATCCTGCCCGACCGTCTTCGACATCGAGGCCGAGACCGATGACGGCCTGATCATGGCGCTTTCGCATCGGGAGCTGCAGGTCCACGGCGTCCAGTTCCATCCGGAGAGCATCGCCTCCGAGCATGGCGCGACGATCCTGCGGAATTTCCTCGATCTCGCCCAGCGCTGGCGCAGCGAGCACGAAGCCGCCGCCCTGACCCCATCAGCCTGAATTCCGCAGAGTTTCCATGGACGACTTCAAACCCTTCATCGCCAAGGTCGCGACCGGAGCGACGCTCTCGCGCGAGGAGGCGCGGGACGCCTTCGACACGATCCTCTCCGGCGAGGTCACCAACGCGCAATCCGCCGCCTTCCTGATGGCGCTGCGCGTGCGCGGCGAGACAATCGACGAGATCGCCGGCGCCGTCGGCGCGATGCGCGGCAAGATGCTGCCCGTGAAGGCCCCGGCCGAGGCGATCGACATCGTCGGCACCGGCGGCGATTCCTCCGGCTCCTACAATGTCTCGACGCTGGCCTCGATCATCACGGCCGCCTGCGGCGTGCCCGTCGCCAAGCACGGCAACCGCGCCGCCTCCTCGCGCTCCGGCGCGGCCGACGTGCTGACCGCGCTCGGCGTCAAGGTCGGCCTCGATTCGGCGGGCACGGAACGCTGCATCGCTGAGGCCGGCGTCGGCTTCATGTTCGCGCCGACGCATCACGCCTCGATGCGCCATGTCGCGCCGGTGCGCACCGAGCTCGGCACACGCACGATCTTCAACCTGCTCGGTCCGCTGTCGAATCCGGCCGGCGTCAAGCGCCAGCTCATCGGCGCCTTTTCCGAGACTTGGCTGGAGCCGATGGTCAAGGTGCTGGCCTCGCTCGGCTCGACCCGCGTCTGGGCCGTGCACGGCTCCGACGGGCTCGACGAGATCACCACGACCGGGCCGACCCGCGTCGTCTCGCTGGAGAACGGCAAGGTCGAGAGCTTCACGATTAGCCCCGGCGATGTCGGCCTCGAGCCGGCCAAGCCGGAGGAGCTGCGCGGCGGCACGCCCGAGCAGAACGCGGCCGCGCTGAATGCCGTGCTCGCCGGCGAGAGGACCGGCTTCCGCGACATCGCCGCCTTCAATGCCGCGGCAGCGCTGCTGGTCGCCGGCAAGGCCGCGAGCCTGAAGGACGGCTTCGCCCAGGCGACGGCCGCCCTCGATTCCGGCAAGGCGAAGGCGACGCTCGACGCCCTCATCAAAGCCTCGAACGCGTGAGGACGGCATGACCGACATCCTCGCCAAAATCGAAGCCTACAAGCGCCAGGAGATCGCGGCCGCCAAGGCCGTCATCCCGCCGGCCGAGATCGAGCGTCGCGCCCGTGCTGCCGGCAAGCCACGCGGCTTCGCCGATGCCCTCGCCGCCAAGCTCGCGGAGGGCAAGCCGGCCCTGATCGCCGAGATCAAGAAGGCGAGCCCATCCAAGGGGCTGATCCGCGCCGATTTCGATCCGCCCTCGCTCGCCCGCGCCTATGCCGCCGGCGGCGCAGCCTGCCTCTCCGTGCTGACCGATGCGCCCTCCTTCCAGGGCCGACCGGAATTCCTGACTGAGGCGCGCGAGGCTTCCGGCCTGCCGGCGCTGCGCAAGGATTTCCTCTACGAGCCTTATCAGGTCTACGAGGCGCGCAGCTGGGGCGCCGACTGCATCCTGATCATCATGGCCGGCGTCGACGACGACACCGCCAGGGCGTTGAACGAGACCGCGCACGCGCTCGGCATGGACGTGCTCGTCGAGGTGCATGACGATGCCGAGCTCGACCGGGCGCTCAAGCTCGAAAGCCGGCTGCTCGGCATCAACAACCGCGACCTGCGCAGCTTCCATGTCGACCTCGCGGTGACCGAACGGCTCGCGCCGCGCGTCCCGTCGGACCGCATCGTCATCGGCGAGAGCGGCATCTTCGCCCATGCCGACATCGCCCGCCTCAACAAGGCCGGCGTCAACAGCTTCCTCGTCGGCGAGAGCCTGATGCGGCAGGCAGACGTTGCGGCCGCAACGCGGACCCTGCTGACAGGCACCGCGCAAGAGAACGCGGCGTGAGCCGGCTCAGCCATCTCGACGCCCAAGGCCAGGCGCATATGGTCGATGTCGGCGACAAGGCCGAGACGACCCGCGTCGCCATCGCCGAAGGCCAGGTCGTGATGGCGCCGGAGACGGTCAGGATCGTGCGCGACGGCAACGCCAAGAAGGGCGACGTGCTCGGCACGGCGCGCCTCGCCGGCATCATGGCCGCCAAGCGCACGCACGAGCTGATCCCGCTCTGCCACCCGCTGCTGCTCAGCAAGATCGGGGTCGATCTGGAGATCGACGAGGCCTTGCCGGGCGTGCGCGTGCGTGCCGAGGTCAAGATGAAGGGCCAGACCGGCGTCGAGATGGAAGCGCTCACCGCTGTCTCCGTCGCCTGCCTCACCGTCTACGACATGGTCAAGGCGGTCGATCGGGCGATGCGGATCGAGAACATCCGGCTGCTGCACAAATCCGGCGGCCAGTCCGGCGATTATGAGGCGAAGGCTCCGCAACGAGGAAGTCGAGCATGATGTCATCCGAAAACCGGTTTCCACTTTTCGGCACCGTGCTCTGATGGCGCTCACCCCGGTCCCCGTCGCGCGCAAGGCGCTGCTCGACAGCATTCCGGGGCCGACCGGGGCCGAAAGCCTGCCGCTCGCGCAATGCGCCTGGCGGGTGCTCGCGGGTGACCTGAAGGCTCTTCGGACCCAGCCGCCCTTCGCCAATTCCGCCATGGACGGCTATGCCGTGCGCGGTGATGACATGGCCGAAGGCGTCTCGCTCGCCGTGATCGGCGAATCCGCTGCCGGCCGGGCCTTCGAGGGGATTGTCGGCCCCGGTGAAGCCGTACGGATCTTCACCGGCGCGCCGATGCCGGAAGGTGCCGACACCATCCTGATCCAGGAGGATGCCGATGGCGTCGGTAGTCCGACGATCCGCGTGCGCGTGCCGCCGGCCCAGGGGAAGTTCCTGCGGGCAGCCGGGCTGGATTTCCACGAAGGCGACGCCCTGTTGCCGGCCGGGCGCGTGCTCGACAGCGCGGCCCTCGGCCTCGCCGCCGCGATGGGCCATCCCTCGCTGCCGGTTCGGCGCAAGCCGCGCGTCGCGATCCTTGCCACCGGCGACGAGCTGGTGGCGCCGGGGGAGCCGGTGGGGCGGGACCAGATCGTCGCCTCGAACTCCTTCTCGCTTGCCGCGCTGGTCGAGAAGGCCGGCGGCGCCGTTCTCGATCTCGGCATCGCCCGCGACGATCATGCCGACCTCGCCGCCAGGATCGGCCAGGCGCGGGCCGCCGATGCCGATGTCCTCATCACGCTCGGAGGTGCCTCGGTCGGCGCCCATGACCTTGTACAAGAGGCGCTGACGCGGGCCGGGATGTCGCTCGGCTTCTGGAAGATCGCGATGCGGCCGGGCAAACCGATGATGACCGGCCGGCTCGGTCGGATGGTCGTGGTCGGCCTGCCCGGCAACCCGGTCTCCTCGATCGTCTGCGGCCATCTCTTCGTCCTGCCGCTGATCGAGGCGCTGCTCGGCATGGCCGAGGCCGACCGCGACCGCAGCATCCCAGCCCGTCTCGGCCGCGACATGCCAGGAAATGACGAGCGCGAGGACTATCTGCGCTCCACTTTGGAGCTGACCCCGGATGGCTGGATGGCGACGCCCTTCGACCGGCAGGATTCCTCGATGCTCGGCACGTTGGCGCGGGCGCAGGCGCTGACAATCCGGCCAGCCCATGCCGCGCCGGCAAAAAAAGGCGACGGCTGCCGCATCCTGCCGCTGCGGTAGCCTGGACCGTCTTTTCCGCAAGCGCACCGTCATTCCGGGCTTGTCCCGGAATCCATCATAGAGCGCCAGGCTTTTACGATGGATTCCGGAACGGCGCTGCTAACGCGGGTTGTCCGGAATGTCCGAAGTGTTTTCTTATCGGTGAAATGCCCGCGCATTCCGCGACGGCATCGCTGCTTGCGGAACACAAGTGGAACGCGTATGGTGTTCCTGCTTTGTTTCGAATCCAGCCTTCGAGGGGCCCGCGGGGATCATGCTGACACGCAAGCAACACGAACTCCTGCGCTTCATCCAGGAACGCTTGCGCGAGAGCGGTGTGCCACCCTCCTTCGACGAGATGAAGGATGCGCTCGATCTGCGCTCCAAATCCGGCATTCACCGGCTGATCATGGCGCTGGAGGAGCGCGGCTTCATCCGCCGCCTGCCCAACCGGGCGCGTGCGCTCGAGATCATCAAGATGCCTGACGGGCTCGGTGCCCCGCAGCAGCGGCCAAGGTTCAATCCCGCGGTCGTCCAGGGCGGCCTCGGCGCGCAGCCCAGTCTCGCCAAGCCCCGCCCTGCCGCCGATGAGGACAGCCGCTCCTCCATCGCGATCCCGGTGATGGGCCGCATCGCCGCCGGCACGCCGATCTCGGCGATCCAGAACCGCAGCCACACCGTCTCGCTACCGCCCGACATGCTCGGCTCCGGCGAGCATTACGCGCTGGAAGTGCGTGGAGACTCGATGGTCGAAGCCGGCATCCTCGACGGCGACACTGTCATCATCCGCAAGCAGGACTCGGCCAATACCGGCGACATCGTCGTGGCGCTGATTGACGATGAGGAAGCGACGCTGAAGCGGCTGCGCAAGCGCGGCTCCTCGATCGCGCTCGAAGCCGCCAACCCCGCCTATGAGACGCGCGTGCTCGGGCCTGACCGGGTCAAGATCCAGGGCCGCCTCGTCAATCTGATGCGGCGCTATTAGACCGCCGTAAGATCGGAGGAATCGTCATTGCGAGGAGGCGCAGCCGACGAAGCAATCCAGGAGGACTGGGCTGAACGTCTCACCCAGTCCTCCTGGATTGCTTCGTCGCTTTGCTCCTCGCAATGACGGCCCGCGATGTGCCTCGCCTGAAGAGCGCCTTATAAGGAATCCGGGTCGCTGTTCGCGAAGCCGGCTTGCAACGCCGGCGTCGATGGCGGTGACGGCTGTGCGGGAGGCGATGCTTTAGGGCGGCTCCAGGGGCGCTCTGCCGAGGCCCGTTCGGAGATGTGGCTGCTCCAGCCGGCACCGGCTCGATAGAGCGACGTCGCGCCATCGCGCGAGAGCGCCATCCGGTCGACCAGCCGGGCCTTGCAGGTCCCGTTCCAGGGAATCGCCGTGACGACGAGATCGGCGCGACGGCAATCCTCGATGATCGCCAGCCGCTCGCGCGCGTAGGAAACCGTGCGCCCGTCGGCGATTTTCGCGACGCAGCCGAGCGCATCACAGGCGATGCCGGCGCGCAGGGTCGGATCGTCCGGCGAACGTCTGTCGCCATCGGCTGCAAGCCATTGCTGCAGCACGAAACGGCTAGGCTTGCCCGCAATCGCGAGGCGGCCATCTGAGCCCCGCACCGCCAGTCCCGAACCGTCGCGTTCGACGAAAATTTCCGGCCGTTCCGGCTTGCCGGCGATGGCGACGCCGAGCATGAGAGGAAACGCCGCCAGCCAGCGCCAGGCTGTGGTCCAGAGCGTCAGCCACAGCAGCGCCAGCACGAAGCAGACCAGCACCACCGGGCCGAAGGCCGCGATCATCACGGTGGAATGGTCGATGGTCGCGACCCAATGCGCCACCTTGAGCACGACATCGGAAGCCAGCCCCATCAGCGCCCATGCCGGCCAGTCCAGCCCGAAGGGATAGGCCAGCACGCCAAAGACGGCCGCCGGCATGACGAAGAGCGAGACGAAGGGCAGAGCCATCGCATTGCCGAGCAGGCCGAAGGGGTTGAAAGTCTGGAAGTGATAGGCACCGAAGGGCGCTGTCGCAGCCGTCGCCAGCAAGGTGGTGACGAGGATGCCGAGCGCCGCCGTCCAGACCGGCCCCAACGGCCACGGCAGCACCGGAGGCGGCTGAGCACGTTTGCGGCCCTCCCAGCGTTCGGCGAAGGCGATCAATGCTGCAACCGCTCCGAAGGACATCTGGAAGCTCGGCCCGAGCAGCGCATCCGGCTCGCGCAGCAGCACGATCATCGCGGCAAGCGCGAGATTGCGCATGCTCAGCGCGGCACGATCGACGAGGATCGCGCCGAGCATCACCAGCGTCATGATCAGCGAGCGCTCCGTCGCGACATCGCTGCCCGAGAAGATGCAGTAGGCGGTCGCGCCGATCATCGCCGCGACCGCCGCGATCTTCTTGATCGGCCAGCGCAGCGCGGCTGTCTGGGAGAGCGCCAGCAGGGCGCGCGCCAGCCAGAAGATCGTCCCGGCAGCGAGCACCATATGCAGGCCGGAGATCGAAACGATGTGGTAGATGCCGGCGGCGCGCAGGTCGTTGTTCGTCGCCTCGGTGATCAGCCCCCGCTTTCCCGTGACGAGGGCGGCGGCGACCGCCCCACCCTGCCCGCCCCCCACCTCGGCGATACGCTGGGTCAAGGCATTGCGGGCCTGGTCGATGGCGACATCGACGGCAAGGCGCGTCGGTATCGGATAAGGCGGCGGCGCCAGGGCGATCTTGCCCGCGATGCTGCCGACAGCGCCGATGCCCCGAAAGAAGGCATCGCGACCGAAATCATAGCCGCCCGCCCGTGCCGGCCCCGGCGGGGGCAGCAGCCGCGCCGTCGCGACGACATGATCTCCCGGCGCCACGGAACCGGCACGGGTATTGACGCGCACGCGCCTCGGACGCTCGGCTGCCGGAATCCCGGCGAAATCCGTTACCAGCAGCACGATGCGGGCGCCGTTGTCGCGTGCCTCCACGCTCTCGACGAAGCCCGTCAGCTTGCCGATTCGCGGTCGCTCCAGCATCGGCGCCGCGATATCCGCGGTACGCCAGACACCGGCCGCGAAGCCGGCGAAGGCAGCGGCCGCCGCCAGGCTGGCCATCGCGGCCAAACGGCGAGTCCGCAGGATATAGGCGAACACCACGCTCATGCCGAAACCGGCGAGCGGCGCCCACAAAGCCGGCTCACGGTCGGCCGCGAAATAAAGCAGGATGCCGGCCCCCATCGCCACGGGCAGCCACAGGAACGGGCGGCGGCGCTCGGCTTCCAGCTCAAGTGCACGGCCGAAGCGCGCCTGCCAGTCGCGCAGCCAGGCGTCGAGACGCGCAGGGGCCAGCCATGACGGCCGCAGACGCAAGGGCAAGGCTTCGGCTCGCGCGCCGCGCGGCTTGTCCTGCCCCGGCGGCCCCGGCTGCATTCTCCGCCCCTCCCCCGCTGGCGCTGCGATTTGAACGCTTAACCTTTCCGGCCAAGCCATGTTACAGGGCGCGCGCCGGTTGTCATGTCACGACCGGCGCCATTTCCCTGTCTTGCCCCGGACGGTTGCTGCCGCCCGGCCGGAGTCGCCTCCCCATGAGCAACGCCGTCGTCACGCGCTTTGCGCCCTCGCCCACCGGATTCCTGCATATCGGCGGAGCCCGCACGGCGCTGTTCAACTGGCTCTATGCCCGCCGGCAAGGCGGCAAGATGCTGCTGCGCATCGAAGACACCGACCGCGAGCGCTCGACCGAAGCCGCCATCGCCGCGATCCTCGATGGGCTGGAATGGCTCGGCCTCGATTGGGACGGCCAGACCGTCTATCAGTTCCAGCGCGCGGCGCGCCACCGCGAGGTGGCCGAGCAGATGCTCGCCGCCGGCAAGGCCTATTACTGCTACGCCACCCCGGCCGAGCTCGAGGAGATGCGCGAGAAGGCGCGCGCCGAGGGCAAGCCGCTGCGCTATGACGGGCGCTGGCGCGACCGCGACCCGGCGACCGCGCCAACCGACGTGAAGCCCGTCATCCGCCTCAAGGCGCCGCAGACCGGCGAGACCGTGGTGAACGATGAGGTGCAGGGCCGCGTCGTCTGGCAGAACGAGAATCTCGACGACCTCGTGCTGCTGCGCTCGGATGGCACGCCGACCTATATGCTCGCCGTCGTGGTCGACGACCACGATATGGGCGTGACCCATGTCATCCGCGGCGACGACCATCTCACCAACGCCGCCCGCCAGACCCAGATCTACAGCGCGCTCGGCTGGGACGTGCCGAGCCTATCGCATATCCCGCTGATCCATGGACCGGACGGCGCCAAGCTCTCGAAGCGCCACGGCGCGCTCGGTATCGATGCCTATCGCTCGATGGGCTATCTGCCGGCGGCACTGCGCAACTATCTGGTGCGGCTGGGCTGGAGCCATGGCGACCAGGAGGTCTTCTCGACCCAGGAGATGATCGACGCCTTCAACCTGTCCTCGATCGGCCGCTCGCCGGCGCGCTTCGACTACGCCAAGCTGGAGAACCTCAACGGGCTCTACATGCGCCAGTCGAGCGAGCGAGAGCTCCTCGACGCGCTCAAGGTGATCCTGCCGGAGATCGGCCCGGCGCGCGGTCTCGGCGCGACGCTGTCGCCGGAGCTCGAAGCGAAGTTCCTCGCCGCGATGCCCGGCCTCAAGGAGCGCGCCAAGACGCTGGTCGAGCTGCTCGACAGCGCCTTCTATCTCTACGCCCCGCGCCCGCTGCAGCTCGACGACAAGGCCAAGAGCCTGCTCGACGAAGCCGCGCGCCAACGCCTGCCGCAGATCGCCGAAAAACTCGCCGCCGTCGGCGACTGGGAGCCTGCGCCGCTGGAGGCGGCCGTGCGCGCCTATGTCGAGGAAAGCGGTATCAAGCTCGGCCAGGCGGCGCAGCCGCTGCGCGCCGCGCTGACCGGCCGGGCCATGTCGCCTGGGCTGTTCGACGTGATGGCCGTGCTCGGCCGCGAAGAGACGCTGGCGCGGCTCGCCGACCAGGTCGCGTGAACGGCAGCCGCGCTCCGGCGTCGCGACGGGATTTCGTCATTGGAGTTCAGCACCGGCCGGCGGCCAATCCGCGCGGTGCAGCACGCGATCGAGATGGTCGCGCGCTCTTCCCCTCCCCCTTGTGGGGAGGGGATGGGGGTGGGGGTCGCTCCGCCTGGTGACCGGTCCAAAATCTCGCTCGACCAGCGCCGCCTCACGTCACCGCGCTGCACCCCGTCGTCCGACCCCCACCCCTATCCCCTCCCCACAAGGGGGAGGGGAAGAGCCTCCCGTCATGACGCGAGCTCAGCACCAGCCGAGGGCCGATACGCAGGCAAGACCTGGGTGCTCGCAATGACGAAATCCCGTCGCGACACCAGAATGCGCCTGCTCACGCGGATATGAGCGAGACGCGGTTCCAATCGCCTTTAGGCTTGGTTGAATGCACTGGGCAAATGGTCTAGTGACGCGCAAGTGCGTTGCGCGGCCACACCGTGGCGGGGCACGAATATTGCTTGTAAATCAGTCACATGGGTCACCTTCTATCTCCGCCTTCGACATGTTCCCGTCATATCGCGGCCTTCGGATGGAGGAAGCTTGGCGCGACAGCGCCAGCTGGCAGGTGAAACAGGGGCTGAACAGCAGCGAGCCTTGAAAGGATCGGTATCGATGAGCGGAAACACCAGCCAGCTCCAGGTCGGCGACAAGACCGTCGACATGGCGATCAAGCAAGGGTCGGTCGGCCCTGCCGTCATCGACATCGGCAAGCTCTACGCCCAGACCGGCATGTTCACCTACGACCCCGGCTTCACCTCGACGGCGAGCTGCGAGTCGCAGATCACCTATATCGATGGCGACCAGGGCGTGCTGCTCTATCGCGGCTACCCGATCGAGCAGCTCGCCGAGCACGGCGACTTCCTCGAGACCTGCTATCTGCTGCTTTACGGCGAGCTGCCGACGGCCGCGCAGAAGGCCGATTTCGACTATCGCGTCACGCGCCACACTATGGTGCATGAGCAGATGGCCCGCTTCTTCCAGGGCTTCCGCCGCGACGCGCACCCGATGGCCGTCATGGTCGGCTCGATCGGCGCGATGTCGGCCTTCTATCACGACTCCACCGACATCTCGGACCCGCATCAGCGCATGATCGCCTCGATGCGCATGATCGCGAAGGTGCCGACGCTGGCGGCGATGGCGTTCAAGTACACCGTCGGCCAGCCCTTCGTGTATCCGCTGAACTCGCTGGACTACACTTCGAACTTCCTGCGCATGTGCTTCGCGGTGCCGGCCGAAGAGTACAAGGTCAACCCGGTGCTGTCGCGCGCGCTCGACCGGATCTTCATCCTGCACGCCGACCACGAGCAGAACGCCTCGACCTCGACCGTGCGTCTCGCCGGCTCCTCGGGCGCCAACCCCTTCGCCTGCATCGCGGCCGGCACGGCCTGCCTGTGGGGGCCCGCCCATGGCGGCGCCAATGAGGCGGCGCTCAAGATGCTCGAGGAGATCGGGACCGTCGACAACATCCCGAAATACATCGCCAAGGCCAAGGACAAGAACGATCCGTTCCGCCTGATGGGCTTCGGCCACCGGGTCTACAAGAACTACGACCCGCGCGCCAAGATCATGCAGAAGACCACGCATGAGGTGCTGAACGAGCTCGGCATCAAGGACGACCCGCTGCTGGACGTCGCCGTCGAGCTGGAGCGCATCGCGCTGCACGACGAGTACTTCATCGAGAAGAAGCTCTATCCGAACATCGATTTCTATTCGGGCATCACGCTGAAGGCGATGGGCTTCCCGACCTCGATGTTCACCGTGCTCTTCGCCGTCGCCCGCACCGTCGGCTGGATCGCGCAGTGGAAGGAGATGATCGAGGATCCGTCCCAGAAGATCGGCCGCCCGCGCCAGCTCTACACCGGCTCGCCGCAGCGCGACTACACGCCGATCGGCCGCCGCTGAGCGCGACGCATCGCTGACACCAGAAAGGGCGCGGTGGTCTCCACCGCGCCCTTATTGTTTCAGATGATTGATGAAAGTCGCGCGGGTGATCCGCAGGCATCTCAGAGTAAAGTTGCGTCTCCCAACGGAGACCCGTGCATGACCGAAAACCACCTTCTCGACCGCCGCAGCTTCCTGATCGGCGCCGGAGCCGCGAGCCTCGCCGGCACGCAGGCCCAGGCCCAGGCCGCCTACCCCACCCGCCCGATCACACTGGTCGTGCCCTTCGCCGCCGGCGGCTCGACCGATATCGTCGCGCGCCTCGTCGGCCAGAAGATGAGCGAGCTGCTCGGCCAGAACGTGGTGATCGAGAACCGGGCCGGGGCCGGCGGCAATATCGGCTCCACCGCCGTCGCCCGCGCCGCGCCGGACGGCTACACCCTCCTGCTCGGCACGATCTCGACGCATGCCCTCAACCCGGCGATCCTGAAGACCGTCACCTTCGATGCGGTGAAGGACTTCACCCCGATCTCCCTGCTCGCGATCGTTCCCAACGTGATGGTGGTGCATCCCGACTTCCCGGCCAAAACGGTGAAGGAGATGCTGCAGGTGCTGAAGGACAATCCGGGCAAGTACTCCTACGCCTCCTCCGGCGTCGGCACGCCGCTGCACCTCTCCGGCGAGCTGTTCAAGTCGCTCGGCGGCGTCCAGATGAACCATGTGCCCTATCGTGGCGCCGGCCCAGCGCTGAACGACGTCGTCGCCGGTGCGGTGCCGATCATGTTCGACAACCTGCCCTCCTCGGCCCAGTTCATTCGCAACGGCCAGCTCAGGGCGATCGGCGTCACCACCAAGGAACGGGTCCCCTCCTTCCCGGAGATCCCGACCATCGCCGAGGGCGGGCTTGCCGGCTACGAGACCTATACCTGGAACGCCCTGTTCGGGCCGGCGAACATGCCCCGCCCGATCGTCGAGAAGATCAACCAGGCCGCCAACCAGGCGCTCAAGGACGAGAATGTGAAGAAGAGGCTCAACGACGTCAGCGCCGACATCGTCGGTTCGACGCCGGAGCAACTCGGCGAGCACGTCAAGACCGAGCTCGCCAAATGGGCGCCGATCGCCAAGGCGTCCGGCGCGGTCGTCGAGTAAGCTGGCTCTAGGGTCAGCTCTTTTGCATCGAAACACGCCGTCATTCCGGACAAGCCGCGTCAGCGGCGCCGATCCGGAATCCATCGTAGAGCGCCACCCCTTCGATGGATTCCGGGTCAAGCCCGGAATGACGGCGTGTTTCCGTCAAAAGGCCGCTTGATTGAGGCTCAAGCTTCGCGACGGACCTGCGAGGCGACCAGCGCTAACGCCGCTTCGACGGCGTTGGCGGCCGGGCTCGGCCCGGCCGAGCGCATGATGGTCTCAACCTCGGCGAAGCCATCGAGCTGCGCCTGCCGTTCGGGGCCCTCGGCAAGCGCCGCCAGCAAATGCCGGCTCAAGGCCTCCGCCATCGCATCCTCCTGGATGAACTCCGGGACGACGTTCCGACCAAGAATCAGATTCGGCAGGATCACGCTCGGCAGTTTGACGAGCCGTCGGGCTAGCACTGCCTCCCAGCCTGCCCCGCGATAGGCCGCAACCGTCGGCACGCCGGACAAGGCCAATTCGAGCGTCACGGTGCCGGAGGCGGCCAGAGCCGCCCGGGCTTCACGGAAGGCGGCGAGCTTGGCCGCCTCGCCGCTGACGATCTCCGGCGCAACCGACCAGCGCGCCGCCGCCTCCGCGATCATCGGCTGGAGTCGGGCGACGGCCGGCAGAACAAAGCGCGCGCCGGGAACAGCCGCCGCAACCCGTGCGACCGCCTCGCCAAAAACCGGCATCAAATGGTGGATTTCGGAGCGCCGGCTGCCGGGCAGGACCAGCACCTGCGGCTGCACCGCATCATCCCGGGCACCTTGCTCGGCCGGGTTCGGCCGCAATTCGGCGAGGCGCTCCATCAACGGATGGCCGACATAGATCGTCTCAGGACCGCGAAGTCGCGCGAGAGCAGCTGGTTCGAAAGGCAGCAGCGCCAGGATGCGATCGACATGCGGCGCCATGCGACGCGCCCGACCGGAGCGCCAGGCCCAGACGCTTGGGCAAACCCAGTGCGCGATCGGGACGTGAGGGGCCCGCGCGCGAACCTTCTTCGCCACGCGCAGGCAAAAGTCAGGGCTATCGATCGTCAGCAGCAGATCGGGCTGGAAGTCGGCGATCCCACGGGCTGCGTCCTCCATCCGCCGCAGGAGCAGCGGCAGACGCGCAATCACGGGGCCGAAGCCCATCACCGCGATATCGGCTTGCGGAAAGAACGGCAGCAGCCCCGCTTGCGGCAGGCCGTGATCGCCGACGCCGCGCAGCTCGATGGGGCGATCGCCCAATCGCTCGTGCAGGGCCGCCATGAAGCGCAGGGCGAGCGCATCGCCAGAGGCCTCGCCCGCGATGATGGCGAGCTTGAAGGGTCGCATCAGGCGATACCCTCGATGAACAGGCCAAGCTGATCCGCCTGCCGCCCAAGCGCCGCGCGGTCGCCGACCAACACCTCGCCTGCCTTGAGCCCGATGCCCGACAGGCCCGCCTCGGCGATGTTGCGCAGGGTGTCCGGGCCGATGGCCGGCATATCGACGCGGAGATCCTGCCCCATCTTCGGAGCCTTCACGAGAACACCGTCGCCCTTGCCGATCTTGAGGCGTCCCCGCGCGACGAGATCCGCCACGCGCTTGATCATCGCGTCGGTGCCCTCGGCGGCCTCGATCGCGATGACCCGGTGGTCGGCGAGGATCGCCGCCTGGCCGACATCGAACGGCGACAGCGCCGCCAGCAGCGAAAACCCACGCTCGAGCAGGGCCTGCTGCCCGGCCGCCGCCTGCCTGCGGCCGAGCGGCCCTGGCGGTACGGTCAGCTCCGGCGCGATATCCGCCGGGCCATGGACGCAGAAGCCCTGCTCTTCGAAGAAACGGACGACGCCGCGCAAGAGATGGTCGTCGCCACCCTGGAAGGCACGGGCGAAGTAAGGCAGATACTTCAAGGTCGAGGCTTCAGGCCGCAGCGCCCCGAAGCTGGGTCGCGGCAGGCTTCCCAGCATGACGATGTCAGCGATGCCGCGTCGACGCAGCTCACCGAGCAGGCTGCCGAGCTGGCCGAGACGGTAACTCTGCACATCGGCATCGGCGAAAGCAGCAGGGTCGGCCGCGCCTTCCAGCGCCGCGATGAAGGGCCGCTCGCCATGGTCGGCGAGGCTTCGGGCCAATCGGACTGGGTACTCGCCTGCGCCCGCGATCAGCACGAGCGGGCCGCGTGCGGTTCCCGCGGCGCTCACCGCTCCGTCGAAGCGACGTCGTGCGGCATGCAGAGCGCCTTGTCGCCACCTTCCCTGATGAAATCCAGGATCTCGTGGACCAGCGGATGCGAGGCGAACTCGGACGCGACGTCCTCGACCCGCTCGGTCAAGGTTCCTTCATCGGCGAAGAGCAGGCGGTAGGCGCGGCGCAGCTCG
Organism: Bosea sp. F3-2; assembly: GCF_008253865.1. NCBI lineage: Bacteria > Pseudomonadati > Pseudomonadota > Alphaproteobacteria > Hyphomicrobiales > Alloboseaceae > Allobosea > Allobosea sp. F3-2. Next base: position 479,980 of record NZ_CP042331.1, on the reverse strand, counting down.
TGGATCTGCTCGCGCGTAAAGCCGCGGCGCTTCAGGCCGACGAGATTCAACCCGACAAGGTGGGCGGGGTTGTCGCGTATGGTGCCGAAGGGAATGACATCGCTCAACACTCCCGCGCCGCCGCCGATGAAGGCATGATCGCCGATACGGATGAACTGCTGCAAGCCAGCGCCGCCGCCGACGACGACGAAGTTGCCGACCGTGACATGACCGGCGCACATCACGTTGTTCGAGAAGATGACGTTGTTGCCGAGGCGGCTGTCATGGCCGACATGGCAGTTGGCCAAAAAGAAGCAGCGGTCACCGACGGAGGTCACCATCCCGCCACCTTCCGTGCCTGGATTCATGGTAACGCCCTCGCGGATCTGGCAATCCGCGCCGATGGTGAGCGTCGAAGGCTCTCCCCGGTACTTCACATCCTGCGGCGGATGACCGATCGAGGCGAAGGGATAGATCCGCGTGCGGGGACCGATCGTGGTGCGGCCGGCGACGACGACATGGCTGACGAGCTCGACGCCATCCCCCAGCACGACATCGGGGCCGACCGTGCAGAACGGTCCGATCTGGACCCCCGCCCCGAGCTGGGCCTTGGGATCGACGATCGCCATCGGGTGAATCGAAGAGCTCATCGGCACCGAATCCTGATCTCGCTGCACTGCTGGTGGCTCAGACGACCATTGCCGAAATCTCGGCCTCGGCCACGAGCACGCCCTCCACCCGCGCCTCGCCGCGGTAGAACCAGATGTTGCGCTTGCGGGCGAGCTTGGTGAGGTGGAAGCGCAGCGTGTCGCCCGGGATAACCGGCTTGCGGAACTTGGCCTTATCGATCGTCGTGAACAGGACCGTCTTGACCTCCTGCTCACCTACAGCCCGTGCATTGACAACCAGCACGCCGGCGGTCTGCGCCATGGCTTCGATCATCAGGACGCCCGGAAAAACCGGGTTCTCCGGGAAATGGCCCGTAAACTGCGGCTCATTGACAGTCACGTTCTTGATGCCGACGCCGGATTCGTCGCCGTTGATCTCGACAACCCGATCGACCAGCAGAAAAGGGTAGCGGTGGGGAATGCTGGCCATGATCTTCTGGATGTCGATCACACCCAGCGTCGTCGTCGCCTCGCTCATCGTCTGTCTTCTCCCGGGCCCCGTCCCTGAGCGGCGCCTCGCACTCTCTTCAACACGATCGATTGCGAAAACCGCTTCCGCAATCGGCAGCAATTCCAAAGCGTTCCGCCCGTTTGCCGGAAACCGGGCAGCTTCGGCAACATAAATTTCTCAGCACTGCGAAAGAAGGAACCCAGAGCTTGTTCGCCGCTATCCGGCTGGCCGGCTTCACTCCTCGGGCGTGTCGGATTTCCGGCCGCGCTTGGCGACCAGCGTCTTGAGCAAGGCGCTCTCCCGCGCCCATGCCAGCGCCGGCTGAGCTGGATAGCCGCCATAACGCGAGCCGCGCGGAACATCGCCGGCGACACCGCTCTGAGCGGCAATCTGGGCACCGGCCCCGACCGTGAGATGCCCGGCCAGACCGACCTGGCCGCCGAGCACGACGAAGTCCTCAAGCGTCGAGGAGCCGGCGAGGCCGACCTGAGCACAGATCACGCAATGGCGGCCGATAACGCAGTTATGCCCGATCTGGACAAGGTTATCGATCTTCGTACCTTCGCCGATCACCGTATCGCGGCTGGCGCCGCGATCAATGCAGCTATTGGCGCCGACCTCGACATCATCCTGGATGATGACGCGGCCGACCTGCGGCACCTTCATATGTCCTTTCGGGCTCATGGCGAAACCGAAGCCATCCTGCCCGATGCGGGCGCCGGGATGGATGATCACGCGGTTGCCGATCAGCGCGGACTGGATGGTGCTGCCTGCTCCGATCGAGCAATTGCGGCCGATCCGAACCTGCGGACCAATCACCGCATGCGATGCAACGACGGTGCCTGCTCCGACTTCGGCGCCGGGGCCAATGACGGCGCCAGGGTCGACCGTGACGCCGGGCTCGAGAACCGCCGTGGCATGAACGATGGCTCCGGGCGCCACGCCCTGGGACGCGAACACGGATTCGGGTCGCAAAGCCGTGGGAAAGCACCGCGCCAGAACCTTGGCGAAGGCGTGATACGGCGCAGGCGAGACCAGGGCGACCGTGCCCGCAGGAACGCGGTCGGCGAAGCGCGGCGAAACCAGGCACAGCCCCGCCTTCGTTGCCGCCAGCGCCTCGGTGTATTTGGGATTATCCATATAGGCGAGGTCGGACGGGCCGGCCATTTCCAGGGCCGCCGCCCCCTCGACGCGGCGCGCCGCTTCGGTGCCTGCGGGCAATTGCGCGCCCGAAATGCTTGCGACCTCGCCGAAATCGAGCGAGGCCGCGAAAGGAAAGAAGATGGGATCTGCCATGATGAGGTCCGGAGCGGGGCGCTTGGCCCCGCTGCGTCAGAAGCGGGTGCCGCCCGAGAAGCGGAAGGCCTGCAGACGGTCGCCGCCGTACTTGCCGGCCAAGCCGGTGGCCGGATTCACGCCAAACTGACCGTCGTCCTTGGTCAGAGCATAGGCGTAGTCGAACCGGATCGGACCCAGCGGCGACTGCCAGAGCAAGCTCACACCCACCGACGAGCGCAAGATGTTCTTGTCGCGGATACAACCGACGTTCGACTGGGCAGAGTTCGGCTGAACAAAGACAGCGTACTGACGGGCCGTCGACCCGGCCGGGCAGCCGGCAAAGGCCGGGTTCGTAACAACGCCCGATCCGCCATCATAGTTGAACAGCGTGCCGGCATCGGCGAAGACCGCGCCCCGCAGACCGAGATCGCGCGGCAGACCCCAGATCGGGAACTGCACCTCGACGGTGCCGCCGAAATAGGTGGTGCCACCCACGGCGTTCGCGGTCGGGTCGTTCAGCACGTCGCGCGGACCGATGCCGGACGGCGCGAAACCGCGAACCAGTGTCGGTCCGAGGAAGTAGTGGTCGGCCATCCGCAGATTGCCGCTGGTCGCCTGGACGTGGCCGCCCTGAACGCGGAGGAAGCCGACGACGTCGTCGAAGATCTCGCGATAGTAGCGCGCATCGGCCGCGATACGGAGGAACTTGGAGTCGCCACCGAGGCCGGCGAATTCCGGCTTCAGCTCCGCGATGAAGCCGTTGCGCGGGTTCTGCACGCTGTCGAGCGAATTGTAGTTGAAGTTCAGGCCGACGAGCGAAGTCAGGGTGTCGCCCTGCGCTTCCTTGACCGCCACCGTGGCTTCACCGTTGGTCACGCAGTTATAGAAGTCGGTGGGGCCGCCCGTCGGCGTAATGCCGGGGATCGGGAAGCTACAATCGTTATAGGGGCGATTGGCCTCGTTCGGAATGGTAATATTGGTCTGGTAGAGCGAGTAGCGCGGCGTGATCGAGAACTCTTCCGTGATCGGGAAGGTGAAGCGCAGCTGACCACCCGTCACGCGGCTCTCGAAACGGCCGGTGTTGTAATTGTCGTTGTACTTCGAGAACAGGTCGATGCCGGCCGCCACGCGATAGCCCAGGAAATAGGGCTCGGTGAACGAGAAATCGATGCCCTGCGTGCGCTGGCCGAGCGTGCCCGCGATGCGGACGAACTGACCACGGCCGAGGAAGTTCGACTCCGACAGCGAGACTTCGCCGATGATGCCGTCCGAGGTCGAATAACCGCCGGCGATGGAGAACGAACCGGTCGCCTTGTCCTCGACATCGATGTTGAGGACGACACGATCCGGCGCCGAGCCGGGCTCGTTGGTGATCCGGACCTTGTTGAAGAAGCCGAGATTGTTGAGACGGCGCTCGGCGCGGTCGATCATCACCTTGTTGTAGGCATCGCCCTCACCGAGATCGAGCTCACGGCGAACCACATAGTCGCGGGTGCGGGTGTTGCCGCGCACATTGATGCGCTCGACATAGACCCGCGGCCCTTCGTCGACGACGTAGGTGATGCCGATGGTGCGGCCGGACGCATCGCGATCGCCGCGCGGGCGGACCTGGGCGAAGGCATGGCCGCGACGAGCAACCTCGGTCGTCAGCGCAACCAGCGACTTCTCGACCGCCTCGGCATTGTAGGTATCGCCCGCCGACGTCGCGACGTAGCGCTGAAGCGCCGCCTGATCGATATCGCGCAGCGCGGAATCGACGGCGACGTTGCCGACCTTGTATTGCGGGCCTTCCTCGACCTGGATGTCGACGACCCAACCGCCGGCCGCGTCATCGAAGCGAGCCGTATTGTTGACGACCTGGAAGTCGGCAAAGCCGTTCTTCAGGTAGAAGCGGCGGATGAGGTCGAGATCGGAGCTGATCCGGTCCGGATCGTAGACGTCGGAGGTCTTGATCCAGCTCAGGAAATTCGACTCGGTCGAGCTCATCAGGCCGCGCAGGCGGCTCGACGAATAAGCCGCGTTGCCGCTGAAATTGATCGACTTGATGCCGGTCTTGCCACTCTCGTTGATGGTGAAGACCACGTCCTGGCGACCATTCGGCAGCGGCGCGATGCGGCCGCTGACCGAGGACAGGCCATAGCCGGCGCGGCGATAGGCCTCGCGCAGGCGCTGGACATCGGAATCGATCAGCGCCTGGCTGAGCGGACCGCCGGCCTTGGACTGCACCAGCGGCGCAAGCTGATCGCCCTTGAGGCGACGGTTACCTTCGAAAGCGACGCGGTTGACCGTGCCGTTCTGCTCCTGAACCGTCACGACGGTCTGGGAACCGCGGCGGCTGACCTGAACATTGCTGAACAGGCCGGTGGCGAGAAGGCTCTCGCGAATCTCCTGGGGGTTCTCCCGTCCGGCGGCATAGGAGCGGATGGTCTCCGCATCGACGCGCCGATTGCCGTGGACGACCACAGCCTGCGCAAACGCCACACCACCACTCACGGCCAGCATCAAAGCCGAAAGTCCGATCGATCGAGAGAGCCGCAGTTTGGTCGGCCGGCTCTGTTGGGTCGACGTCATCGGGTCGCCTATTCCATATCTCTGGGTCACCACCCCGAACGGGGACCGCCGTCAGAAGACAGCAGCACGGGGACATTGCGGTTCAATCGCTTCTACAAAGTTTCCAGCAGGGTGCAAACCGCGATCATCGTTAACAAAGGATTTTTAACGATCTCGTTGCGGACGGGCCACGCGGCGTGCCGTGATTTCGCCGCAAAGCGCCACGGATACCCGGATTTCAGAGCATTCCACGCACGTGAACGATGTCGTTCCAGGTCACGAACAACATCAGCATGAGCACCAGGGCAAGCCCCAGCCGGAAGCCGATTTCCTGCGCGCGAGGGCTGAGCGGGCGGCCGCGCAGCGCTTCGTAGAGGTAAAACATCAGGTGGCCGCCATCGAGCATCGGCACCGGCAAAAGATTCATCAGCCCGATCGAAACGGACAGGATCGCCGCGAGATTCATCAGCCCGAGCAGGCCGCCACTGGAAGCGACGAGGCCGGAAACCTGGGCGATCCGAATCGGACCGGAGAGCTGGTCGGTGGATTCGCGCCCCTTCAGCAGCTTCGCGATATAGTCGTAGGTGCGGGTGACGACGAACCAGGTCTCGGAAACGCCCATCCGCAGGGAATCGATCACGCCGAAGCGCTGCGTCGTCCAATCTTCGGGCTTCGGCGAGGCCCTGACTCCGATGACGCCGATGCGCTGCGTCCCGACCGGCGTCTTGAGCTCGGACAGAGCCGGCGTGACCGGCAGATTCAGCGTGCTGCCGCTGCGATCCACCGTGACCGTCAGACGCTCCTCCGGCCGGGTGGAAATGATGCGCTGCATCTCGGAGAAGCTGTCGACCTTGTGCCCGTCGATCGCAATGACGATGTCGCCGGCCTTGAGCCCGGCAGTCTCTGCAACACTCCCGGCCACGACGGCGTCGACGCGCGGGATCAGCACCTGCTTGCCGAACAAGAAGATCGTTCCGGCGAAGATCATGATCGCCAGCAGGAAATTGGCGATCGGGCCGGCAGCGACGATGGCTGCGCGTTCACCGATCGACTGTGCCGGAAGCGAGCGGGCGCGCTCCTCGGGCGTCATCCGTTGCACGGCCGCGTCATCGGGGGCGCTCGCAGCATCCGCGTCGCCCGAGAATTTCACATACCCGCCGAGCGGAATCAGCGCGAAACGCCAGCGCGTACCGTGGCGATCGGTGAAGCCGAACAACTCCCGCCCGAAGCCGATCGAGAACGTCTGCACGTCGACGCCGCACCAGCGGCCGACGAGAAAATGTCCAAGCTCGTGGACGAAGACGACGAGGGTGAGAACGAACAGGAACGGCACCAGATAGCCCAGCGCGAAATGCCCGGCATTCCAAAGTGACGCCGCAAATTCCATCGAACTCTCCCGTTCCTCGTCCTTAGGTGGCAGTGAACGGCGCTTGCGACAAGAGCGAGGCGGCCCGGCGTCTGGAATCTTGGTCAACGGCCAGCGCGGCCGCGACATCGCGCGGGGGTTCTCTTGCCGCAGGCATGGCTGCGCAGACCGCCTCGACAAGCGCGGGGATTCCGGCAAAGCGCAGCCGCCCGGCCAGAAATGCTGCAACGGCCACTTCATTCGCAGCGTTGAGCACGGCGGGCATGGCTCCCCCTTCGCGCAATGCAGCCATCGCAAGGCCGAGCGCCGGAAACCGGTCGAGGTCCGGTCTCTCGAAGCTCAGCGGTGCCGAGGTCGCAAGATCGAGGAACCGGGCTGGCGGCGCATCGAGGCGGCCATCGATGCCGAGACAATGGGCCGCAGCAACCCGCATATCCGGCAAGGCCATGCCGGCACTCACCGAACCGTCCCGGAACGTGACCAGCCCGTGTACGATTTGCTGCGGGTGGACAAGGACGTCGAGTTGATCGGCTTCCAGCCCGAACAGGAAGCGGGCCTCGATCAGCTCGAGCCCCTTGTTCATCATGCTTGCGGAATCGACGGTGATCTTGGCACCCATCGCATAATTCGGATGCTTCAGCGCCTGCTCGGGTCCGGCCGCAGCGATCCGCTCCGCGCTCCAGGTCCGGAAAGGACCACCCGACGCAGTCAGGGTCATGCTGTGGACCGCGGAGAGAGGCTCCGTCCCGAGAACCTGGAACAGCGCGTTATGTTCGGAATCGAGCGGCAACAGACGCGCATCGACCTGGGCAGCCCGGGTCATGACGGCCTCGCCGGCGCAAACCAGGCTTTCCTTGTTGGCGAGCGCGATTGTTCGCCCGGGCAAAAGCGCGGCGAAAGTCGCCTCCAGCCCCGCCGCGCCTGAAATCGCGCTGACGACGATATCGGCGGGACGCGCCACGGCCTCCAGCACGGCCGTTCGCCCTGCCCCGCTCGCAACACCCGTGCCCGCCAGCGCCTCCCGCAATGCCGGGCCACCAGCCTCGTCCGCCAATGCGGCGAAGGAGGCTCCCGTTTCGATCGCGACGTGCGCCAGCGCCGTTGCATCCCGGCCGCCGACAACCGTTCGGATCGCCAGCCGCTCCGGGTTTTCCGAGACGATGTCGCGAACCGAACGTCCGACGGAGCCGGTCGCTCCGAGAAGGGTGACTGTACGAAGCGGCATCGGCTCAGATGTTGAGATGGATCGCGAAAAGCGCAAGCCCGGCCAGCACGAGGAAAGCCCAGTAGCCGTCAAGCCGGTCGAGAAAACCGCCATGCCCGGGGATCAGCTTGCTTGAATCCTTGGTATCGAAGCGGCGCTTCAGCGCGGACTCGAACAAATCGCCCGCCTGGCTGACAATCGATCCGGCCAGCGATGCGGCAATGACCGGACCGGCTGCAGTCAGCCCTTCGAAAGCCGGCGACAGTCGCCAGACCAGATAGCCGCCGATCGTCCCGGCCACGGCACCGCCAAGCGCGCCGGACCAGGTCTTCTTCGGACTGACGCTCGGCATCAGCTTGGGGCCGCCAAGGCTGCGACCCGTGAAATAGGCGGCGATGTCCGTGAGCCAGACCACCGCGAAGCTCCACAGGATAAGAGCCAGCCCGATGCCCGGCAAATCGCGCATGGCCGGCGTGACGAGCGCAAAGGCGAGTGCATAGGCGACGCCGCAGAGTTCCAGTGCGAGGCGAGAGCGCACGAAAGGCGTGGCCAGCGCACCCAGCAGCGCCGCCGCGGCTGCCGTGCCTGCCAGCGCGGCCGGGCTCGCTGGGGAGAAGGCCAGGGCGAGACCGGCGACGACCACGCCGATGCCAGCCGGAACCGCATTGGCCCGGCTGACGATGGCCAGCCATTCATAGGCCACGACGCCTGCGACCAGGATCCAGATCAGACGAAACGGCCAGCCGCCCCAGACCGTCGCAAGCAGGATCAGCGCGGCGAGCACGAGCGCCGAGACGACCCGGAGCTTCAGCTCGCCCGGGCCCGGTCGCGGCGCAGTAGGGACGGGCCCATTCACGCGACGCCCACGCTGCGGTCAGCGGGAGCGGACACGCCGCCGAAGCGGCGCTCGCGCTGCCGATATTGCGCCAGAGCGTCCTCGAAGACGGCACGATCGAAATCCGGCCACATCACCGGCACGAAGACGAACTCGGCATAGGCCGCCTGCCACAGCAGGAAATTGGAGATGCGCGTCTCACCCGAGGTGCGGATCACCAGCTCGGGATCGGGCAGGTCGTGCGTGTCGAGATGGCCGGCAATCGCAGCTTCGTCGATTGCGGCCGGGTCGATGCGCCCCGCCGCCGCATCCGCGGCAAGGCGCCGCGCCACGCGCACGATCTCGTCGCGCGAGCCGTAGTTGAAGGCGATGACCAGAACGAGGCCGGTATTGGCACGGGTGCTGGCCTCGGCATGTTCGACCAGACGGCGCAGATCAGCGGCAAGGTTCTCGCGATTGCCGATGATGCGGACCCTGACATTGGCCGCCGACAGCTCGGCCAGATCCTTCTCGACGAAATGCTTGAGCAGCCCCATCAGGAAGGAAACTTCCGCAAAGGGGCGGCGCCAGTTCTCGGTCGAGAAACTGTAGAGGGTCAGGACCGAAATGCCGAGATCGCTGGCATTGCGAACGGCGCGCCGCAACGCCTCCAGCCCGCGGCGATGGCCCTCCTGCCGCGGCAGACCCCGCATCTGCGCCCAGCGTCCATTGCCGTCCATGATGATGGCGACATGGGCCGGGTTGGGCACATCTGCCTCGCTCTGACCGGATGACATACGGATGAGCCTCGCTCGGCCGGAAAAGCGCGGGGCTCGCCCCGCGCCAGGGATCAGACGTGCAGGATTTCCTTTTCCTTCGCCGCGAGCGCCTGATCGATCTCGGCGATGTGCTGGTCGGTCGCCTTCTGGACCAGATCGGACTGGCGGGCGGCGTCGTCCTTGGTCATGTCACCGTCCTTCTCGAGCTTCTTGACGACGTCAAGCCCGTCGCGGCGGACATGGCGGACGGACACCTTGGCGTCCTCGGCGTATTTGTGGGCGACCTTGACCATCTCCTTGCGGCGCTGCTCGTTCAGCTCCGGGATGCGGATGCGCATCACCTGGCCCTCGGTCTGGGGATTGAGGCCGAGATCGGATTCGCGGATCGCCTTGTCGACGGCGTTCACCATCGAGCGGTCCCAGACCTGGACACTCAGCAGGCGCGGCTCCGGCACGCTCACGGTGGCGAGCTGGCTGAGCGGCGTGCGGGCGCCATAGGCCTCGACATGGATCGGGTCGAGCATGTTGGCCGAAGCACGGCCGGAACGCAGCGAGGCGAGATCGCTCTTGAAGGACTGCACGGCACCAGCCATGCGGCGCTTGAGGTCGGCGAGGTCGAACGTCGTCTGGGCCATTTCAATCAGGACCTTGCAGATAATCCAAAATCGGCGCGACCATGGCGGCGAGGCCGCGCAGGGTCAAGAATTACATGCTCGAACAGCATGTTCCCCGAGACTGGGCAAGGGAAAAGCGGTCGGTCGAGCTGGATCATAGCGAAGCGGCGGGACAGGTTGGTCCGCTGCCTCAAGATACATAAATCAGTTTAGAGGCTTGCGAGGCCGCAAGCCAGCACCGCCGGCAAAGAACCACGGAGAAAAACGTGCCCCGCCTGAACCGCATCGTCGAGACCGCGCTCTATGTCGACGATCTCGGCCGCGCCCGCGATTTCTATGAAGGCAAGCTCGGCCTTACGCCCCTGCTCAAGACGAAGACCCTCTTCGCCTATGATGTCGGTGGCGCGAGCGTGCTGCTGCTGTTCCTGCGCGGGGCATCGTTGCAGACCCAGCGCTCCGAGAATGGCAGCATTCCGCCGCATGACGGCAGCGGTTCGCTGCACATCGCCTTTGCCATCGATGCTGAAGAGCTAGCCGCCTGGGAGGCGAAGCTGGATCGGCTCGGCATCGCCGTCGAAGGGCGCATGCATTGGGATCGCGGCGGCAAGAGCCTCTATTTCCGCGACCCCGACGGGCATCTGCTCGAATTGATGACGCCCGGTCTCTGGCGGACCTATTAAGCTCCGCTCGCATCGGGCCGCCTTGCGAGGAGCGACGCAGGCCGTCATTGCGAGCGCAGCGAAGCAATCCAGGAGGACTGGGTGGAACGGTTCAGCCCAGTCCCCCTGGATTGCTTCGTCGCTTCGCTCCTCGCAATGACGGCCTGAGGCGCGCTGCCAAAAGAGCCGACAGGCTCCGGCGCGGCGACGCCCCTCAGGGCGTTACGTAGGTCGCCCTGCCCTCGCCGCGCAGCACGGCAGCGAGCGCGCCCTTCTCGGCGATCGAGAAGACGACGATGGTCAGGCTCGCATCGCGAGCGAGCGCGAAGGCAGCCGTATCCATCACCTTGAGGTCGCGCTTGATCGCATCCTCATGGGTCAGCGTGTCGTAACGGGTCGCAGTCGGATCCGTCTTCGGGTCGGCGCTGTAGACGCCGTCGACCTGCGTCGCCTTGAGCAGATGGCTGCAGCCGAGCTCGGCCGCACGCAGGGCCGCGCCTGTATCGGTGGTGAAGTACGGGTTGCCGGTGCCGCCGCCGAGGATGACGACCTTGCCATTGCTGAGATGGTCGAGCGCGCGCTTGCGGGCATAGCTCTCGCAGAGCGACGGCATCGGCACCGCCGACATGGCGCGCGCCGGCGCACCGGCCGCCTCGATGGCGTGCTCCAGTGCGAGCGCATTCATCACCGTGCCGAGCATGCCGATCGAATCGGCCGTGGTGCGGTCGAGCCCCTTGGTAAGCCCCTGCACGCCGCGGAAGAAGTTGCCGCCGCCGACGACGATGCCGACCTCGACACCCTCGCGCGAGGCATGGGCGATATCGGCGGCAAGCTCGGTCAGGGTCACGCCGTCGAGGCCGGATCCCTGCGGCCCGGCAAGGGCTTCGCCGGAGAGCTTCACGAGAACGCGTTGGGGTCTCATCGATGTCTCTCCGTCTTGCTGGGGCCGGCCGCGATTCGACGCAGCCCTATCTTCCTACAAAAAAGGCCGCGCAATGCGCGGCCTTTCTGTCATTCATATCGGAGCTTGTCAGCCCGTGGTGCCGCCGGCGGCAGCGACCTCGGCCGCGAAGTCCTGCTCTTCCTTCTCGATGCCCTCGCCGAGCGCGAAGCGGGCAAAGCCGGTCAGCTTGACCGGGGCGCCGACCTTGCCCTCGATCTCCTTGAGGACCTGCGAGACCGACTTCGAGCCGTCATGGATATAGGCCTGCTCCAGCAGGCAATATTCCTTGGCGTAGCTCTTCAGGCCGCTTTCGGTGATCTTCTCGAGCACATGGGCCGGCTTGCCGGCGTTCTTCTCGGCCAGGATCGCCTTCTCGCGCTCCAGAACCTCCGGGGCGACCGAAGCGAGGTCGAGCGCAACCGGGTTGGTCGCCGCGACGTGCATGGCGAGCTGGCGGCCGAGCGTGGCGAGCTCGTCCGACTTAGCCGTCGACTCCAGCGCGACGATGACGCCGATCTTGCCGAGGCCGTCGGCGATCGCGCCGTGGACATAGGAGCCGATCACGCCCGCGGAGACCTTGAGCGAGGACACGCGGCGCAGCGTCATGTTCTCGCCGATGGTCGCGATGGCGTTGGCAATCGCCTCCTGCACGGTGCCGCCGCCCGGATAGTGATGGCCGAGCAGCGCCTCGACGTCGCCGCCGCGCTCGAGCGCGACATCGGCGATGGTCTTGGAGAGCGCCTGGAACTCGGGGTTGCGCGCGACGAAATCGGTCTCGGAGTTGACCTCGACGACGACGCCCTCATGGCCCTGCACCGCAACGGCGACGAGGCCTTCGGCGGCGACGCGGCCGGCCTTCTTGGCGGCCTTCGACAGGCCCTTGGCGCGCAGCCAGTCGACGGCGGCCTCCATGTTGCCGTCGGTCGCCGAAAGGGCGGTCTTGCAGTCCATCATGCCCGCGCCGGTCTTGTCGCGGAGTTCCTTCACCATCGCGGCGGTGATCGCTGCCATCTGTCCTGTCCTTGCTGTCGGTGCGGCGCATGCCCGGAGGGCCGGCCGCGGATCGGAGTGTCCGGACGCCTTATGGGGAAACGCCGACGCTCCGTTTCCGGTCGTCGGCGCTTATTGGCGTCAAATCGAGAGCCTGATTGCGACGCGCCGATGACGCGCCGCCATCACGCAGCCTGCATCAGGCGTCGGCGAGCTCGCGCGCCTGGGCAACCCAGCCCTCGCGCTCGATCTTGCCACCGAGCTTGAGATCGTGATCGACCTTGGTCACGTCGGCCGGCGACATCGCCGCGATCTGCCAGAAGTGGAAGATGCCGCCGTCGTTCAGCTTCTGCACCGCGTCCGGGCCCATGCCGGAGAGCTTGGTCAGATCGTCCGGGGCGCCGCGCGGGGCGGTCAGCGTCTCGAAGACCTGATGGCCTTCGGCGGCCGGCTCGAGAGCCTCCTCGACGACCGGAGCCTCGGCGGCACCGACGTCGATGCCCTGGTCGCCCGAGGCGCGGCCGATGCCGTCGATCGCCGCGCGGGCGATCAGGTCGCAGTAGAGCTGGATGGCGCGGCCGGCGTCGTCATTGGCCGGGACCGGGAAGGTGATGCCGTCCGGATCCGAGTTCGAGTCGACGATCGCGGCAACGGGGATGCCGAGGCGCTGAGCCTCCTTGATCGCCAGCTGCTCCTTGTTGGTGTCGATCACGAAGATCATGTCGGGGGTGCCGCCCATATCCTTGATGCCGCCGAGCGCCTTCTCGAGCTTGTCGCGCTCACGCGACAGCATCAGGCGCTCCTTCTTGGTCAGGCCGGTGCCGCCGCCGTTGAGCAGCTCGTCGACCTTGCGCAGGCGCTGGATCGAAGCCGAGATGGTCTTCCAGTTGGTCAGCATGCCGCCGAGCCAGCGGGAGTTGACGTAGTACTGGGCCGAGCGCTTGGCGGCGTCAGCGATCGAGTCCTGCGCCTGGCGCTTGGTGCCGACGAACAGGACGCGGCCGCCGCGGGCGACGGTGTCCGAGACCGCCTGCAGGGCGCGATGCAGCATCGGCACCGACTGCGACAGGTCGAGGATGTGGATGTTGTTGCGGACGCCGAAGATGAACGGCGACATCTTCGGGTTCCAGCGATGGGACTGGTGGCCGAAGTGGGCACCGGCCTCGAGGAGCTGGCGCATGGAGAAATCAGGCAAAGCCATGGTATTCTTGTCCTTCCGGTTGAGCCTCTGGAGTGCGAATGAACAAGGCATGAGCTGCCGCGTCACCGGAACGCCTCGGAAGCGAGGCGGTGCACTCCATGTGGGATGGGCTGCGCCTTACTAGGGATGGCGCCATATTGCAAGTCGCCGAGGCCAAGAAAATCCGGCTCGACTTGTGAAAATCCCGCGCGAAACGACGCGCGGGACGATTGATCGATCATTCTGGTGCGGGCGGGAGATCCGCGCCCGTCGTCAGTTCGGCAGCTTGGCGCCCATCTGCTTCACGAGATCGCCGATCTGCTTGCAATAGGCGGCCGGCGTTCCGTTCTGCGCCTTGGCGATCACCTCGATGTTCTGCTCCATGCCCATGGCCGAGATCGTGCCCTTGCGGCCCGCGGCTTCCGCCGCATCGCCGCCGCTGGCGTCGACCGGCGCGGGAATGAGCGCGATCAGCTTCTTCTGGGCCTCACCGGCGGAAGCGTCGATATGGCCCTTCTCGGCGCAATAGCCGAGAATGCCGAGCTGATTGCGAGCTGCCTGATAGGCGACCTTCAACTGGTCTGCCTGCGTCTGGGCGAAGGATGGAGCGGCGGACGCCAGAACAGCGGCGGCCGACGCGGCGATCAACGACTTATAAAAGATCATATTGGATATCCTCGGACTATTATGATCCCAAGCATGCCACCATGCTCGCCCCCACCCGCATTCTGACTAGCCTCTGCGTCCACCTTCCTCAACCTGCGACAATGCAGGCCGGGCAGGACGTCGACTGTGGGCATGGACATCGGCGAACCCTCGCCCGCCTATCGCGCGGCCGCCCTTCCCCGCACGCAGAGACGCCGATCGCGCCCGCTCCGCGTCTGCGAAACGGGCCGGCGCGGGCATGATCCTCGACCTCCGGACGATCTTCGTCACCGGCGCGCTCACCTGCTTCATCATCGGTGTGATGCAGCTGATGACCTTCGCGACCGGGCGCTTCACCCGCAGCCCGGTCTGGTGGGGAACAAGCAGCTTGTGCATCGGAGCAGGCCTCCTCGGCGCGGCTTTCCGCGACGTGATTCCGGACCTGATCTCGATCGAATTCGCCAATACGGCGATGCTGGCCGGCTGCCTGCTGCTGCTGTTCGGCATCCGCCACTTCGGCGGGCGCGAGCTCCACTGGTTCGGCTTCGGAATCGTCCTGCTTGCGGTCTGGATCCTGCTCTCGCTTTCGCCGGGTGAGCAGGGTTATGCGACACGGGTCATAATCGTCGCAGTCGTGATGGCCTTCTGCGACGCCGCGATCGTGCGGGAAGCCATTCGCCTCGGATTGCAGGAGAAGCTGCGCTCGGCCTGGCTGCTGGTGGCGCTGTTTGCTCCGACGGTTCTGGTCTATGTCGGGCGCATCGGGCTGGGAGCGTTCGATCGCGTCGGTACGACGCTCTTCCCGCGCGACGCCGGAGCGAATGCCTGGCTCGCGGCGATCGGCGTCACTTTCATCATCCTGCGCGGGCAGGCACTGCTGCTGCTTGCTGCCGAACGCTCCAACCGCATGCTCGCGACGCTTGCCCGGCGCGACCCTCTGACCGGCGCAATGAACCGCTCCGGTGTCGAGCAATGGCTCGACCAACAGGTCCGAGGCGGGCACCGGGGCGAAGTGCGGGCCTCCGTCCTTCTCGTGGACATCGACCATTTCAAGGCCCTGAACGACACCCGCGGCCATGCGGCGGGCGACGAGATCCTGCGGGTCTTCGCACATGCCGTGCGGGGTCAGTTGCGCAGCGGCGACATCCTCGCCCGGCAGGGTGGCGACGAGTTCGCGGTCATCCTCCCCGGCGTCGGCGTGCGCGAGGCCGTCCGGGTGGCCGAGCGGATTCGCGGTGTCTTCAAGGATGCGCTGGCCGAGTTCAACGACCTGGCGGGCCCGCCGACGCTCAGCATCGGCGTCGCCGAAAGCGATCTGCGCACCCGCAGCCTCGACCAGCTGCTGGCGGAGGCCGATGAAGCGCTCTACCGGGCCAAGCGCCTCGGCCGTGACCGGGTCCAGGCGCAGCTCAAGCCAGTCGACGCCTAAAGCATCAGATCGAAAAGTGGAATCCACTTTTCGAAGAAATCCGATGCTCAAACAAAGTGTTAGATCGCCACTTCACGCCCGATGGGACGCATGGCGATCTAGCGCCTGACGGCAGCGCGCTCAAGCCTGCTCGGGAAAGGGATGGAACACCCGCAACCGGTGCCCGTCCGGGTCCCGCGCGGTGAAGGTGCGGCCGAAATCGAGGTCCGTCGGCTCCTGCAGGATGGCGATGCCGCGCTTGCGCCAGTCCGAGCAGGCTGCATCGACAGCCTCAGAGCTCGGGACCATCATGGCGATCTCGGCCGCGCCACCGGATCCCGCCGTGGCCGGCTCGACGGTATGACGCGACCACAGGCCCAGCCTCACGCCCGAGGGAAGCGCGAACATCGCGAAGGTCGGCGACTGCTCGAGCGGCTCGCTGCCGAGCAATTCCGCATAGAAGCGGGCGCTCGCTGCAGGGCTGTCGACATGAAGCAGGATGAAGTGGGCGTCGAACATGATGGCCTCCCAAGGTTTCGAGATGGCGGGAGACTAGAATCAGATGCTGCCAATTTCCGGCAGTGTCGATCACAGGGTTGAGGCAATTCCTTCCTGCTCGCGCCAGAGCTTGAGCAGCACCTGCCGCCGTTGCGGATAGCGGCTCTCCTGCATCGCGAACCGCGTGAGCCGATCCGTTCGGAAATGCCGGAAATCCTGCCTCAGCTCGCACCAGGCGACGAGCACGCGGACATGCTCGAAGAAGGAGAGCGCCAGCGGCCAGACCACGCGCTCGCTGACACGGCCCTTGTCGTCGCGATAGCCGATCGCGGCCTTGCGCCCGGCGCGGATGGCCTGACGGATCGCGGCGAGATCGATCTCGGGAGCATCGACGGCCTTTCGTCCGGGGCCGAGAATCAGCGCCGCATCTTCGATGCGCCCGGCCATATCCACCGGCAGCACGGCGACGATCTTGGCCATGGCGTCGCGCGCCGCAAGCGCCAGCGCCCCATCCGCGCGGTCCGCCACCCAGCGCGAACCCAGCACCAGCGCTTCGATCTCCTCCTCGCTGAACATCAGCGGAGGCAGCATGAAGCCCGGCTTCAGCACATAGCCGAGCCCGGGCTCGCCTTCGATCGGCGCCCCCTGCCCCTGCAAGGTGACGATGTCGCGATAGAGCGTGCGGATGCTGACCCCGAGCTCGGCGGCCAGCCTGCGCCCCGAGACCGGGCGGCGGTGCCGGCGCAGCACCTGGACAAGATCGAGCAGACGCTGCGCACGCGACAAGGGCTTGGACCTCAGCCCGGCAGGTCGCTGGCCTTGATCCGCGTCACGTCGAGCTCGGCCATCTCGGCCCAGGCCTTGGCGAGCGAGCCTTCGAGATCGATGGCACGGCAGGCATCCTCGACGACATAGGTGTCGAAACCGGCTCGGGCCGCATCCTGCGCCGTCCAGCTCACGCAGAAATCGGTCGCCAGCCCGGCGATGACCGCACGCAGGATGCCGCGCTCCCGAAGATAGCCGGTCAGGCCCGTCGGCGTCCGGCGATCGGCCTCGACGAAACCCGAGTAACTGTCGATCTCGCGGCGATAGCCCTTGCGGATGACGGTCTGGGCCCGAGCCTGATCGAGATCGGCGTGGAACTCCGCTCCCTTCGTGCCCTGCACGCAGTGATCCGGCCAGAGCACCTGCGGCCCATAGGACATCTGGACCGTCTCGAACGGCTTCTTGCCCGGATGGCTCGACGCGAAGGAGGAGTGGCCCGGAGGATGCCAATCCTGCGTCAGCACGATGTTGGAGAAGCGCTTTGCCAGCGCGTTGATGACCGGGACGACTTCGTCGCCCTTGGCGACGGCGAGGCTGCCGCCGGGGCAGAAATCGTTCTGGACATCGACGACGATGAGGACGGTACGCTCGTCGATCACGGGCTGCTCCTGTGCCTTGCCTGCGCGCGAGGCTGCCGCCGCTGTCAGGATCGTCGCCCCCGCGATCAACCCGCGCCTGTCGATCCCGCCCCGATCCGTCATGGCCCGCCTCCAACCAACACTAACCTGCGCCAGCGACGCGCCTGCGGCAAGGCAACAACCATGCCCGGAACGGTTTGTCAGCGCAGCTCGACGCTGACGACGCCCGGCGCGGCGCGCACCGCATTGGCGATCTGCTGGTTGATCGGAAACTTGCCCGGTAGCTCGATCTCGACTTCCTGGGCGCCATCGTCCAGAATCATGACGATCGAGACCTTGCCCTCGGCGCGCACGGCCTCGCGCGGGCGGATGCGCTCGGCGATCGAAGCCACAGCCTTGTCGTCGCGCAGATAGATCAGCAGATCCTGCTTCTGGCGCGAGGCGAGATCATCGAGCACCTCGACATCCTCGATGCGGGGCCTGACCTCCTCGCCGTCGAGCACGGCCGAGAGGCGCAGCACCAGCGCCCTGCCCGGCTCGAGCAGGTCGCGGAAGCGCATCAGCCCTTCGGAGAACAACACGGCCTCGAACTGGCCGCTCGGATCGGACAGGTTGACGATGCCCATCTTGGAGCCGGACTTGGTCCGCCGTTCCGACTTGTCGATGACCGAGACCGCGACCTTGCCGACGCCGGTGCCATTCGCACGCACCGTCTGGGCGAAATCGGCATAGCGCTGCACACGCAGCCGCTTCAGCACATGCTCGTAATCGTCGAGCGGGTGGCCGGACAGGAAAAAGCCGACGGCCTCATGCTCGCGCTTGAGCTTCTCCGCCGGCGCCCAAGGCTCGACCTGCGGGATGCGGAAGGCTTCCTGGACCACGCCACCGCCCAGGAGATCGAACTGGCCGGCCGCCGCCTCGTCGCGGGTGCGATTTGAGAGGGCCAGCATGCCGTCGATCGCCGCCACGGCGCGGGCGCGATCCTCCTCCAGCTCGTCGAGCGCGCCGGCCGCGATGAGCGCCTCCAGCGTGCGGCGGTTGACCAGCTTGGTGTCGATGCGGCGCGCGAGATCGGCGAGGTCGCGGAAGAGCCCGCCGGACTGGCGGGCGCTCACCACGGCTTCCACGGCCGCCCGGCCGACGCCCTTGATGGCGCCGAGCGCGTAGAAGATCTTGCCCTCGGCCACGTCGAACTCGACGCCGGAGCGGTTGATCGCGGGACGCTCGACCTTGATGCCGAGCCGCTCGGCGTCGCGACGGAATTCCGAGAGCTTGTCGGTGTTGCCCATATCGAGCGTCATCGACGCGGCGAGGAACTCGACCGGAAAATTCGCCTTCAGATAGGCGGTCTGGAAGGCGACGACGGCATAGGCCGCCGCATGGCTCTTGTTGAAGCCGTAGTCGGCGAACTTCGCCAGCAGGTCGAAGATCTCGGACGCCGTGTCCTTCTTGATGCTGTTCTCGATGGCGCCCTTCACGAAACGATCGCGCTGGGCGTCCATCTCGGCCTTGATCTTCTTGCCCATGGCGCGGCGCAGCAGATCGGCTTCGCCGAGCGAATAGCCCGAGAGCGCCTGCGCCACCTGCATCACCTGTTCCTGGTAGACGATGATGCCGTGGGTTTCGCGCAGATAAGGCTCCATCCCCGGATGGAGATAGGTCGGATCCTCCAGCCCGAGCTTGCGGCGGCAATAGGTCGGGATGTTGTCCATCGGGCCCGGCCGGTAGAGCGCGACCAGCGCGATCAGGTCCTCGATGCGGTCGGCCTTCATCTCGACCAGCGCCTTGCGCATGCCGACCGATTCCACCTGGAACACGCCGACCGTCTCGCCGCGGGCCAGCATGGCGTAGGTGGTCGGGTCGTCGAAGGGCAGCTTGGCGAGATCGATATGGATGTCGCGCTGGGCGATGAGCTTCACCGCCGTGGTCAGCGTCGTCAGCGTCTTGAGGCCGAGGAAGTCGAACTTCACCAGCCCGGCCTGCTCGACCCATTTCATGTTGAACTGGGTGACGCGCATGCCGGTGCGCGGATCGACCGAGAGCGCGACGAGCTGTTCGAGCGGCCTGTCGCCGATCACCACGCCTGCGGCGTGGGTCGAAGCATGCCGATGAAGCCCTTCCAGCTTCTGCGAAATCTCCAGAAGCCGGGAGACGACGGGCTCCTCCTCGGCGGCCTGCTGCAGCTTGGGCTCGCCTTCGATCGCCTCCTTCAGCGAGATCGGCTTGGCCGGGTTCTGCGGCACGAGCTTGGTCAGCTTGTCGACCTGGCCATAGGGCATCTCCAGCACGCGGCCGACGTCGCGCAGCACGCCGCGCGCCAGCAAGGTGCCGAAGGTGATGATCTGCGCGACGCGCTCCTGGCCGTAATGGTGCTTCACATACTCGATCACCTCTTCGCGCCGGTTCTGGCAGAAGTCGATGTCGAAGTCCGGCATCGAGACGCGGTCCGGATTGAGGAAGCGCTCGAAAAGCAGGCCGAAGCGCAGCGGGTCGACGTCGGTGATGGTCAGCGCATAGGCGACGAGCGAGCCCGCGCCCGAGCCGCGGCCCGGGCCGACCGGGATGTCGTGGGCCTTCGCCCATTTGATGAAGTCCGAGACGATCAGGAAGTAGCCCGGGAACTTCATCCGGGTGATGATCGAGAGCTCGAAATCGAGCCGTTTGTCGTAATCCTCGACCGTGAAGCCTTCGGCCGGGCCATGCTTCGCAAGCCGCGCAGCCAGACCGGCGCGGGCCTGCGCCTGCAGTTCCTCAGCCTCGTCCCGCCCTTCCTCGCCGAAGCGCGGCAGGATCGGCTTGCGCGTCGAGACGCGCCAGTGGCAGCGCATCGCGATCTCGACCGTGCTCGCCAGCGCCTCCGGCAGATCGGCGAAGCGCTTCTTCATCTCGGCGCGCGTGGCGAAATAATGCTCCGGCGTGACGCGGCGACGCTCGCCATCCGAGACGAGTCGGCCCTCGGCCACTGCCAGCAGCGCATCATGCGCGTCGAAATCGGCGGCCTTGGCGAAGAAGGGTTCGTTGGTCGCGACGATCGGCAGATCGGCATCATAGGCGAGGCGCAGGAGATGGGCCTCCAGAGCCGCCTCGCCTTCGCCGCCATAGCGCTGGATCTCGACATAAAGCCGGTCGCCATAGATTTCGGCGAGCGTCGCGAGGCGGGATGTCGCCTGCGGGAGCTGGCCGTTGCGCAGCGCCGTGTCGACCGGCCCGCCATGGCCGCCGGTCAGGGCGATGAGCCCGCCGTTGAAGGCGGAGAGCCGCGCGACCGTGGTAATCGGCTGCCCCGCGCCGCCGGTCGCCAGCGCAGCTTCGCTGACGAGCTTCATCAGATTGCCGTAACCGGCCTCGTCCATCGCAAGCAGAACGATATGCGGCAGACGTTGCGGCTGGGCCGGCTTGCGGCCACTCTCATTGTCATCGGCGAAATCGACCGAGAGCTGCACGCCGACGATCGGCTGCAGGCCCGATCCTGCCAGTTTCTCGGAGAATTCGAGCGCGCCGAAGAGGTTGTCGCTGTCGGTGAGCGCCAGCGCCGGCTGGCCGTCGGCGGCGGCCATCTTGGCGAGGGTAGAGACGGTCATCGCACCTTCGAGCAGCGAATAGCTCGAATGGACATGGAGATGGACGAAGCCGATGTCCGACAGGATGCGCGCCTCGCCAGCTTCCCGACCCATGTCCTTCTCCCGTTGTCGCCGCCGCGCGACTCGTCTTGTCCGTTCTCCTTATGAAACCTCGGCGCAGCCGGCGTCGAGGATTCCTTGGCGGTGCTGTGGATGGCTCCTGCCGCAATCAGACATGCGGCCCGGAGAAGATCGCAGCCCAGAGCCAGATCATGCCGAGGAAGACGCCGAGCGAGGCGATCTCGGCAAGGCCGGCGGCGAATTTACGCGCTGCAGTCATGAGAACCTCCGTCGTTCTTGATAGGTTCATATTAGTTCATGTTTTGTTCTCGTCAATCCGTCTGGTTGATGCCGGACGGCGTGGCCTCCCGGGCGGTTAACGATTGCCTAACGGCGAATTCGGCCGGTTAATATCCCGAGAGCCCCGCAACCGCGCCGTCATTCCGGACAAGCCGCCTCCGGCGGCGCAGATCCGGAATCCATCGAAGGACTCCGGCGCTCTACGATGGATTCCGGGTCAAGCCCGGAATGACGATGCGCTTCTGCAACGTCTCGTTCCCTGGGCCCGCGGGTCTACGCATCCACAGGAAGATGGCGGCGCCCTCAATCCAGCGCGACGACCAGTCCCTCGCGGATCGTCACTCGCCGGTCCATCTGGCGCGCCAGCTGCAGGTTGTGCGTCGCGATCAGTGCCGCGAGCCCAGATGCCCGCGCCAGCGCCATCAGCGTGCCGAAGACATGCTGCGAGGTGTGCGGATCGAGATTGCCGGTCGGCTCGTCGGCCAGCAGCAGGCGCGGCCCGTTGGCGACGGCCCGGCCGATGGCAACGCGCTGCTGCTCGCCGCCCGAAAGCTCGCTCGGCAGATGGTCAAGCCGCTCGCCAAGGCCGAGGAAGGTCAAAAGCTCCGATGCCCGCTCCTCGGACACATCGCGCGGCAGGCCCCGGATGCGCTGCGGCAACACGACATTCTCCAGCGCCGTGAACTCGGGCAGGAGATGGTGGAACTGATAGACGAAGCCGATCTCGGTGCGGCGCAGGCGCGTGCGCCCGGTATCGTCGAGCTTGGTCGTGGCGAGCCCGCCGACGAAGACCTCGCCGGCGTCCGGCTTCTCCAGCAGTCCGGCGACATGCAGCAGCGTAGACTTGCCGGTGCCGCTCGGCGCGACCAGCGCGACGACCTCCCCCGGCCAGAGGGCGAAATCGGCCCGGCGCAGCACTTCGAGCGGCGCGTCGCTCTGCGGATAGAAGCGTTCGACCTGCGAGAGGAAGAGTGCTGGCATCTCCTGTGCCATTAGGGTTTGTCCTCCCGATGAGCGCGGTCCTGACGCTGGGCATTTTGAGCGGCGGCCAGGAGCGTGGACGCCGCAAACCACCCGGTTTGCAAGGCCGCGCGACGCCGCAGCCGCTCAAAAGGCCCGCGCCCCGTCGGGGTCGAGCGAAAACGACTGCCTGCCGCGTCGGTCCCTCGCCCGATGCCTATGGCATCGGGCTTCGGGCGCCTCCTTGCCGGAAGTCGTTTTGGCTCGATCATGATCGTGCTCATCGGGAGGACAAACCCTTAGCCCATCCTCAGTGCTTCTACGGGATCGAGCCGGGCGGCCTTCCAGGCCGGATAGAGCGTCGCCAGCAGCGACAGCGTCAGCGCCATCAGAACGACGCTCACCACCTCTCGCCAGTCGATGACGGAGGGGATGTCGCTGAGGAAGCGCACCGTCGGGTCCCAGAGGTTGGCGCCGGTGATCCAGTTCAGCGCCGCCATGATCGACTTGATATTGTTGGCGAAGAGCACGCCGAGGATGAGGCCGGCGACGGTGCCGATGACGCCGATCGCTGCCCCCGTGATCAGGAAGACGCGCAGGACCGTGCCGCGCGTCGCGCCCATCGTGCGCATGATCGCGATGTCGGCGGTCTTGTCCTTCACCAGCATGATCAGGCCGGAGACGATGTTCAGCGCCGCGACCAGCACGATCAGCGTCAGGATGATGAACATCACGTTCCGCTCGACCTCCAGTGCGTTGAAGAAGGAGCGGTTGCGTTGCCGCCAGTCCGAGAGCACCAGCGGGCGCGGCGCATCGGCCTCGATCGCATCGCGCACGCCCTGTGTCCGGTCGGGATTGTCGACAAAGATCTCGATGACGTTCACGTCGCCGTCGCGGTTGAAATAGGCTTGGCTCTCGGCGAGCGGCATGTAGACGAAGGTGCCGTCGAACTCGGTCATGCCGATCTCGAAGATCGCCTTGACCGGATAGGCCTTGATGCGCGGTGCCGTGCCGAAGGGCGTCGAGGCACCCTGCGGCGACACCAGCGTCATCGAATCGCCGACCTGGAGCCCCAGCGCATTGGCGAGGCGCCGGCCGATGGCGACGCCTGGCGTCGTATCGAAGCCCTCGAGTGTGCCGGCCTTGATATTGCCGCCGATGAAGGGAATCGCCTTGATGTCGGCCTCGCGCACGCCGCGGACCAGCACGCCGTTGTTGCCGATCTGCGAGGAAGCCAGCGCCTGACCTTCGACCAGCGGGATCGCGAGCTTGACGCCATTAATCTTGGCGAGCTTCTGGGCGACGCTGTCGTAATCGTCGAGCGGCCGGTCGATCGGGGTCGCGAAGATATGCCCGTTCACCCCGACGATCTTCTCCAGCAGCTCCTTGCGGAAGCCGTTCATCACCGACATCACGATGATCAGCGTGGCGACGCCGAGCAGGATGCCGAGGAAGGAGAAGCCGGCGATGACCGAGACGAAGCCCTCGCGCCGGCGCGTGCGCAGATAGCGCCCGGCCAGCAGCCATTCGAAGCCGGCGAAGGGCTTCGTTCCGGTCGGAACGGCAGCATTCTCCGCGACAGCGCTCATGAAGCGGCTCTGATCATGCGGGGCCCCTTGGCGCGGCGCTCCGTCACGCCGCCCGGCCCTTGAAGCGATCGAGCGCAGCTTCCAGCGAGACCAGCTCGCGCTCGCCACCGGCGCGGCGCTTGAGCTCGACCTTGCCATCGGCCAGGCCCTTCGGCCCGACGATGATCTGCCAGGGCACGCCGATCAGGTCGGCGGTGGCGAACTTGGCGCCCGGACGCTCCTCGGTGTCGTCGAGCACGGCGTCGTAGCCCTTGGCGAGCAGGTGCTTGTAGATCTGCTCGGCCGCGCCGTCGGTCGCCGCGTCGCCCACCTTGAGGTTGATGACGGAGACGTCGAAGGGTGCGATCTCGTCGGGCCAGACGATGCCGCCATCATCATGGCCGGCCTCGATCAGCGCCGCGACGAGACGGCTCGGGCCGATGCCGTAGGAGCCCATATGGACCGGCACCTGCTGGCCGTCCGGCCCGGTCACGGTCGCCCCCATCGGCTCGGAATACTTGGTGCCGAAATAGAAGATGTGGCCGACCTCGATGCCGCGGGCCGAAAGACGCTTGCCCTCGGGGATCGCTTCGAAGGCAGCCTTGTCGTGCATCTCCTCAGTCGCGGCGTAGAGGCTCGTCCATTTGTCGACGACGCCCTGCAGCCCGGCGACGCTCTCGAAGTCGGTGTCGGCCGCCGGCGTATCGAAGGTCAGGTAGTCGCTATGGCAGAAGACCTCGCTCTCGCCGGTCGAGGCCAGCACGATGAACTCGTGGCTGAGATCGCCGCCGATCGGGCCGGTATCGGCGCGCATCGGGATCGCCTTCAGGCCGAGCCGGGCGAAGGTGCGTAAGTAGGCGGTGAACATGCGGTTATAGGCATGCCGGGCCGCATCCTTGTCGATGTCGAAGGAATAGGCGTCCTTCATCAGGAATTCGCGGCCCCGCATCACGCCGAAGCGCGGACGCACCTCGTCGCGGAACTTCCACTGGATGTGATAGAGATTGAGCGGCAAGTCCTTGTAGGACTTCACATAACTCCGGAAGATGTCGGTGACCATCTCCTCATTGGTCGGGCCGTAGAGCATCTCGCGATCATGCCGATCCTTGATGCGCAGCATCTCCTTGCCATAGGCGTCGTAGCGCCCGCTCTCGCGCCAGAGATCGGCCGACTGGATGGTCGGCATCAGGATCTCGATCGCGCCCGCGCGATTCTGCTCCTCGCGGACGACGTTGCTGATCTTGTTGAGCACCCGCAGGCCCAGCGGCAGCCAGGAATAGATGCCGGCCGACTGCTGGCGGATCATGCCGGCGCGCAGCATCAGCCGGTGCGAGACGATCTCCGCCTCCTTGGGCGTATCGCGCAGGAGGGGCAGGAAATAGCGGGAAAGACGCATCGGAAAACCTGTCGGAGGGCATCGCGCAAGAACCTGCACGACGAGTCGCTTCATCTGAGAGACACCATCGCTCTCGGCAAAATGCAAACCAAAATCAGCAGAAAGCGACGGAAGATGGCGAAGTTGTGTGCCTTTCGCCGCAGCCCGTCACGTGGAGCTCTTTCGGAGAGCTCACCCGTCATTCCGGACAAGCCGCGATAGCGGCGCCGCTCCGGAATCCATCGTAGAGCGCGGAGCCTTACGATGGATTCCGGGTCAAGCCCGGAATGACGGCGTTTCTGCGCTTCAGCCCTTAGCGAAGCGCGCCTTCAGCGCGGAAAGCACGGGCGCGGGCACGAAGGGCGAGACATCCCCGCCCATCGCCGCAATCTGGCGCACCAGCGTCGCGGTGATGTGGCGCACGCCGGGCGAGGCCGGCAGGAACACCGTCTGCACATCCGGCGCCATCGTGCCGTTCATGCCGGCCATCTGCATCTCGTAGTCGAGATCGCTGCCGTCGCGCAGGCCGCGGATGATGATCGAAGCTCCCGCACGCCGCGCGGCATCGACGGCGAGATCGTCGAAGGTCACGACATCGAGCACCGCCCCCTTCGCCGCAAGCAGCGGCGTCGCGACAGTGCGCAGCAGTCCGGCGCGTTGCTCGACGGAAAGAAGCGGCGTCTTGCCGGGGTGGACGCCGATCGCGACGACCAGCTTGTCGCAGAGCCCGGCGGCTGCCGCGATCACGTCGGCATGGCCGTTGGTCACGGGGTCGAAGGAACCGGTGTAGAAAGCGATGCGTGCCATGGTGCCAGCGTTAGAGCATCGGACCGAAAAGTGGAATCCACTTTTCGGAGAAATCCGATGCTAAGACAAACAGATAGATCGCCCGCGGCGCGACAAGCCGCCTACCCGATCCCGGCCCGGCGAAAGCTGCGCCGAGGCAAGCGCGATACAATGTCAGGAAGACGGGACGATCGCGGTAAGCGCGGCGGCACTGCCGAGGATGATCGAAAGACAGATCATCAGGGACGCCAGCAAGGAAACATGGCGGGACGCGACATCGAACGGGTAGGCATGCATCGAAGACTGCCTCGCGAATCGGAAATTACTCCAGTTCCGTTGGGTGAAGGCGACAGCGGGCCGCCCCGAGGCGAGATTGTGACGAAACGGTGACCGCAGGCCCGATCTTCCGGGTTTGCATTGCGTTTTCGCAGGCAAACCGCCTAAACCCACGGCCATGCTGACGATCAACGACATCACCTATCGCCTCGGCGAGCGCCTGCTGCTCGACCACACCGGCGCCGCCATTCCGGACGGCGCGCGCGTCGGATTCGTCGGCCGCAACGGCACCGGCAAGACGACACTGTTCAAGATCATCACGGGCGATCTCGGCACCGAGAGCGGCAACATCAGCCTGCCCAAGGGCCGGCGCATCGGGGGCGTAGCGCAGGAGGCACCGGGCGGGCCGGAATCTTTGATCGAGGTCGTGCTCGCCGCCGATACCGAGCGCACAGCGCTGATGCAGGAAGCCGAGACCGCGACCGATCCGCACCGCATTGCCGAGATCGGGACGCGGCTCGCCGATATCGGCGCCCATTCCGCGCCGGCACGCGCCGCGATGGTGCTGCACGGCCTCGGCTTCGACGAGGCGGCACAGCAGCGCCCCTGCTCCGATTTCTCGGGCGGTTGGCGCATGCGCGTCGCGCTCGCGGCCGTGCTGTTCTCCGAGCCCGACCTGTTGCTGCTCGACGAGCCGACCAACTATCTCGACCTCGAAGGTACGCTCTGGCTCTACGACTATCTGGAGCGCTATCCGCATACGGTGCTGGTGATCAGCCACGATCGCGAACTGCTCGACACCAGCGTCGACCACATCCTGCATCTCGACCAGGGCAAGCTCACGCTCTATCGCGGCGGCTATTCCTCCTTCGAGAAGCAGCGTGCCGAGAAGCAAATGCAGCTCGCCCGCGCGAAGGAGAAGCAGGACGCCGAGCGCAAGCACCTGCAGGCCTTCGTCGATCGCTTCAAGGCCAAGGCCACCAAGGCGCGCCAGGCGCAGTCGCGCGTAAAGCGGCTGGAGAAGATGGAGACCATCGCGGCGATCGTCGACCGCGACGTCCAGCCCTTCGTCTTCCCGGGCCCGGAGAAGCCACTCTCGCCGCCGATGATCGTGCTGGACGACGCCAGCGCCGGCTATGGCGAGCGCAAGGTGCTGTCGCGGCTCAAGCTCAACCTCGCCCCCGACGACCGGATCGCCCTGCTCGGCTCGAACGGCAACGGCAAATCGACCTTCTGCAAACTGATCGGCGGCAGGCTCGATCCGCTCTCGGGCGAGATGAAGAAGTCGAGCAAGCTGGAGACAGCCTATTTCGCCCAGCATCAGCTCGACGAATTGCGGCCGGAGGACACGCCGGTCGGCCATCTGCGCGACCTGATGCCGGATGCGCCGGAAGCCAGGGTGCGCTCGAAGGCGGCGCAGATCGGCTTCCCCGCGTCCAAGGCGGATACGCCGGTCAAGCTGCTCTCGGGCGGCGAGAAGGCTCGGCTAATGCTGGGCCTCGCCACTTTCCACGGCCCGCATCTGCTGATCCTGGACGAGCCGACCAACCATCTCGACATCGACAGCCGCACGGCGCTGATGACGGCGATCAACGACTATCCCGGCGCCGTCATCCTCGTCAGCCACGACCGCTTCCTGATCGAGGCCTGCGCCGACCGGCTCTGGCTGGTCGCGAACGGCACGGTGAAGAATTTCGACGGCGACATGGAGGACTACCGCGCCTTCGTGCTCGACAGCGCCAAGGCCGAGCGGCGCGGCAAGCCCGCTCCCGAGGCGGGAGCCGCCAAGCCGAAGCCGGGCGAGCGCAAGGAGGCCGCGACGAAGCGAGCGGCGCAGGGCCCGCTGCGGCAAAAGCTCAATCTTGCCGAGGCGCGCATCGCCAAGCTGACAGGGCTGATCGAGAAGGTCGACGCAGCGCTCGCCAACGGCGCCTTTTCGCGCGAGCCGGAGAAGGCGTTGCAGCTCTCGCGGCAACGAGCCGAACTGGCGGAGGCGCTCACGGCCGCCGAAGAGGAATGGCTGCTGCTCGGCGAGGAACTGGAGAGCGCGTGAAGCGCTCGGCTCCACCGGCCCTTCCAACGCGCCGTCATTCCGGGGCTTCGCGTAGCGAAGAACCCGGAACTCATGGCCATGACGCTGACCGTCATGGTCGGGCTTGTCCCGACCATCCACGTCTTCGCTGGTCGAGCGCCATATTCGAGACATGGATGCTCGCCACAAGGGCGAGCATGACGTTGGGCGGATAACCCCTCGTGTTCATGGGTTCCGGGCTCAGGCCTGCGGCCTGCCCCGGAATGACACGCGATCTTGCGCGCACCGAAAGCCCCGTCCAGGCCTCGCCTGCGGGGTTTTCGGGCTTGGGCATCCAAGGGGATGCGCGGGGTCCGGGCGGCGCACGGCTCGGAGCCGCGTGCCGAATGTCGATGTCGAGTGTCGAAGTCGATGCGGCGCCTGCCGGCCCCGCCCGAACCCCGCCCGCGGTTCTCTTTGGTTCCCCTCGCCAGGCTTACCGGGCCTGCCTGTTCGGCCCGGCGGCGAGCGGACCCTCCGGGCCCCGCCACCTGCGACGAGACCCGGAACACCGCCATCCCGCCCGGCCGCACGATGCCTCGCGACAGCCCCCATGGTCGGGCAGGACGGGGAGAGGATAGGCATAGCGCGAAGCACCGGGGACAAGTTCCGTCGCAAGGTGGAACGCAGCCGGCCCTATTAACCTCGTGTTCATGGGTTCCGGGCTCGGCCCGAAGGGCCGCCCCGGAATGACGTGGGCGGTTCCGGCTGATCCCGTTCAGCAACTCTCCGAGCCGGCTAGCGGTCCAGGCTGTGCCCGATGCGCGGTTCCGTGCCCGCCAGCAGCCGCTGGATGTTGGCGCGGTGGCGGGCGACGACGTAGAGGCCGCCGGCCACGACCAGCAATCGATAGGGCAAGGGCTGCTCCAGGCTGCAGATCAGGACGATCGCCGCCAAAGCCGCCAGGATCGAACCGAGGGAGACAATCCGAAAACAGGCCATGGCGGCGCCGAAGACCGCGAGGGCGCCGAGCGCGACCGGCCAGGACAGGGCCAGGACCACGCCGAGGCCCGTCGCGACGGATTTGCCGCCGGAGAATCCCAGCCAGAGCGACCGGCTATGGCCCAGCAGCGCGGCAAGCCCGGCCGCACTGACGGCCCAGGGCGCCCAGGCCTGTGGATCGAGCGCCGGCGGCGGTGCGACGAGCGGGGGAGCAAAGAGCCAACGCGCCAGCGCGACCGCGGCCACGCCCTTGAGAATGTCGACCAGCAGCACACCCAGCGCCGGCCAGGCGCCGAGGACGCGCAGGGCACGTGGCCCCGACCGATCTGGAGCCATGCTCGCGGATGTCGAGGTCGAAGACCCATCGCCCCGCCAGATAGGCCGTGGGGATGGAGCCGAGGAGATAGGCCGCCGCCAGGCCGGCGGCGCTCGCGATCCAGAAGGCCATGGCGTCTCCTCGAAGACGCCCAGGCTAGCATTCCGGGCCCGGCCGACAAGCAGCTCCGCCCAGATCGTCCGGCCTCACCCCTGCCCCGGTTTGACGATCCGGCTCAGGCGGTTGTCGGTGAACATGTAGATCTCGCGCCCGCCCGGCTCGGCATAGAGCACCTGGACTTCGCGCTGGCCCTTGCCGCTCTCGCCGATGAGCACGTCGGTCGGCCGTGCGCCCTTGAGCTTCACCAGCTCGCATTCGGTGATGCCCGGCGCGATCTCCTTCGGCAGCGGGCGTGTCGAGGGGTCGAGCGAGGCGCCGACGCTGCAATCGCCCTCGGGCGTCAGCACCGGCTCCTGCGTCGAGATTCCGGCGCTGGCGCTGCTGCTCCGCGTCGTGGTCACCCCGCCTTTGGTTTCGGACTGGAAGGCGAAACCGCCCATATCGACCGAGCAGCCCGCGAGCGCGGCAGCGCAGAGAAACAGAACCGGCAGTCTCACGCTTTCTTCTCCCAGCGACCGGCCTCGTCCTGCTGCCAATAGCTGGCGGCATGGCCGGAGGCCCGGGCCTTCTTCCAATCCTCGCGGGCGGCTGTCAGCGCCTCGGGATCGTCTCCATCGAATATCAGAACGACGCGCTCGTAGTCTTGCATTGCGTCGGGAATGCGGACTCCGTCGGCGCAGATCCGCACCTGCGCGGCGTTCGGATTATGACCTTGCGTGGTGATGACCACCGGGTTCTGCGCCGCGTCCGCCTCCAGCGCCGTGACATGCGGCAGGAAACTCTCATCGGCGTAAGTCCAGAGGTGATCGTCGATCACGCTCAGCCGCTCCTGGCTGGAGACCTCGACGACGACCTTCTGGCCGCGCGAGAGCGCCCGGTCGAGGATCGTCGGCAGGACCTGCTCCAGGGGGCGGGACTGCAGATGGAAGAACAGGATCTCAGCCATCGAAACCGTTCTCTATCAAAATGAGAGACGGTCTTCGATAAAATCCGCTGCCCTTACGTGGAACATTCGCCGTCATCCCGGGCTTGCCCCGGGATCCATCGTAGAACTCCGGAGCCCTTTGATGGATCCCGGATCTCCGCTTTGCTCCGTCCGGGATGACGGTGGCGGTTCGATCGGAAAACAGCGAAGCAACCACGTCAGCTTTCGTAGTGATTGGCCACGAGCCGATCGAGCAGGCGCACGCCCCAGCCCGGCCCCCAGGAGCGGTTGATCTCGCTGTCCTTGGCGCCCATGCCGGTGCCGGCGATGTCGAGATGCGCCCAGGGCGTGTCGTTGACATGGCGCTGCAGGAACTGCGCGGCGGTGATCGAGCCGGCATAGCGCCCGGCCGAGTTCTTCATGTCGGCGAACTTCGAATCGATCATCTTGTCGTAGGCCTTGCCCAGCGGCATGCGCCAGACCGTCTCGCCAGTCGCGACGCCGGCAGCCGTCAGGCGCTCAGCCAGCTCGTCGCTGTTGGTGAACAGGCCGGCATTCTCTTGCGCCAGCGCCACGAGAATCGCGCCGGTCAGCGTGGCCAGATTGATCATGAAGCGCGGCTTGAAGCGCTCCTGCGTGTACCAGAGCACGTCGGCAAGGACGAGCCGGCCCTCCGCGTCGGTGTTGATGATCTCGATGGTCTGGCCGGAGAGCGAAGTCACGATGTCGCCGGGACGCTGGGCGTTGCCATCAGGCATGTTCTCGACGAGGCCGATGACGCCGATCGCGTTGACCTTGGCCTTCCGGGTGGCCAGCGCATGCATCAGGCCGGTGACGCAGGCCGCGCCGGCCATGTCGCCCTTCATGTCCTCCATGCCGGCGCCGGGCTTCAGCGAAATGCCGCCGGTATCGAAGGTCACGCCCTTGCCGACGAAGGCGACCGGCTGCTCGTCCTTGCCGGCACCGTTCCAGCGCATGACGACGACGCGGCTCTCGCGACGCGAGCCCTGGCCGACGCCGAGCAGCGCGCGCATGCCGATCTTCTTCAGATCCCTCTCGTCGAGGATCTCGATCTCGACATCGAGCTTCTTCAGCTTGGCGGCGCGATCCGCGAACTCCTCGGGATAGAGGACGTTCGGCGGCTCGTTCACGAGGTCGCGCGCCAGCACGACGCCGGCGGCGACGGCATCGGCCGCCTTCAAGGCCTTCTTCAGGCCGGCAGGATCATGCGAGCGCAACGTCACCGCGATCGGCTCGGCGTCGTCCTTGTCCTTGCTCTTCGTCTTGTAGCGGTCGAAGGCATAGCTGCGCAGCTTCAGGCCCAGCGCCAGCTCGGCGCCCTGCCTGGTGTCTATCGTCCCCGCCGGCAGCGCCAGGACGACCTCCGCCGTGCGGCCCCCACCGAGCCGGCCGGCGATGGCGCCGCCGACCTTGACGAAATCAAGCTCGTCATTCTTGCCCTCGTCCCCCACGCCGACGACGATCAGCCGCTCATAGGCGGCTCCTTCGGGCGCTGGCAGGGTGAGACCGGCATAGGCCTTGCCCTTGTAGCGCTCGGCGGCGGCGGCCCGCTTGAGCAGGGTCTGCGCAGCCGGTCCCGCCACGGTCTCGGCCGCGGATGGCAGCACAAGCCGATCCGAGACGAGGATCACGAGATCCTGCCCTTCGACGGCATTCTGGGCTTTGACCTCGAGCTTCAGGCGCTGGGACATGATCCGCTCACAATCTTGCGACAAGTGCCGGGGAAGGACACAGGGTTGGCCGGCGGTAAACGATTCCCGTTTGCGCCTCGGACGCGCCTATACCATATGGGGTCCGACGAACCACCTCGGGAATCTCCCGTTCCCGACTGCCGGAAGCGCTACGTGCTGTTCAACCGCCTTGACCGATACATCCTGAAGATCGCGGCCGGGGCGGCGATCGTGCTGCTGTTCGGTCTCACGGGCGTCATCTGGGTCACGCAGGCCCTGCGCGAGGTCGACCTCATCACCGGCAAGGGCCAGACGGTCCTGATCTTCCTGACCGTCACGCTGCTGTCGCTGCCCGCCCTGATCGCCGGCATCGCGCCGGTCGCCCTGTTCATGTCGACGCTCTACACGCTCAACAAACTCAACGGCGATTCCGAGCTGATCGTGATGAACGCCGCCGGCGTGGCGCCGCACCGGATCGTCCGCCCCTTCCTTGCCCTGACCATCATCACCGCGGTCGTCGTTGCCTGGATGACGATCTCGGTCATGCCGGCGAGTTTCCGCATGCTGCGCGATCTGATCACGCTGATCCGCGCCGATTTCGTCGCCAATGTCGTGAAGGAGGGACAGTTCGTCTCGCTCGATTCCGGCATCACCTTCCACTACCGCGAAAAGGCCGGCGACTCGCTGGTCGGCATCTTCATGCAGGATCGTCGCGACCCGGCGCAGCCCTCGATCTATCTCGCCGAGCGCGGACGGACGGTCGAGGCCGAAGGCCAGAGCTTCCTGATGCTCGAAAAGGGCACCATCCAGCGCGAGGCCAAGAACACCACCACGACCTCGATCATCTCCTTCGAACGCTACGCGCTCAATCTCTCAGCGCTGACCGGTGATCCGAGCGGCGGCCCCGGCGAGGGCGACGGCGACAAGGTGGTCTACAAGCCGCGCGAGCGCTCGACCTGGCAGCTCATCAACCAGGATCCGAACGAAAGCTACTACAAGATTCAGGAAGGCCGTTTCCGGGCCGAGCTGCACAACCGCCTGTCGGCGCCGCTCTACCCCTTCGCCTTCATGCTGATCGCCTTCGCGGCGATCGGCGAAGCGCGGACCACCCGCCAGGGACGCGCGCTGGCGATCCAGGCCGCAATCATGATCGTCGGTGCGACCCGCATCGCCGCCTACGCGGCCTGGACGGCGAGCGTCCGTTCGCCCTTCGCCGCCGCCCTGCTCTACATCCTGCCGGTCACCGCCATCGTGCTGGCCCTCGCCGTCATCTTCTACGGTGAGCGCCTGCGCCCGGTCATGGCGCGGCTCGCAGCCCCTCTGACCATGCCGCTCGCCAGTCTTGCGGCTCGTTTCCGGCGCGCCTGATGCTCCTGTTCTCGACCTTCGGGCGCTATCTGACGAAGCGCTTTGCCCGCGCGATCCTCAGCGTCTTCGGCACCTTCTTCTTCCTGATCGGCACGCTCGATTTCGTCGAGCTGATGCGCCGGGCGGGCGATTCCCCGATCGCCACGACGCCCCGGATCGTACAGCTCGCCTTGTTCCGGGCACCAGCCGTGGCCGAGCAGATCTTCCCCTTCGCCGCACTGTTCGGCGGCATGTTCGCTCTGCTCACGCTGAGTCGTAAGCTGGAACTGGTGGTCGCGCGCTCGGTCGGCGTTTCGGCCTGGCAGTTCCTGCAACCGGCGGCGACCGTCGCCGGGGTGGTCGGTCTGATCTCGATCATGATCTACAACCCGCTCGCGGCCGATCTGAAGCGCAAGGCAACCGCACTCGAAACGCGGCTGTTCATCCGCGCAAGCGGCAAGACGGGCGCTGCTCAGGATGTCTGGCTGAGGCAGCGCAGCGTCGATGGTCAGGCCATCATCCGCGCAGCCAGCGCCCTGCCGGACGAGGATGGCCTGTCTCAGGTGACGTTCTTCATGTTCAACCACGACGGATCCTTCAAGGAACGCGTCGATGCGAAGCAGGCTGTGTTGCGCACGGGACACTGGGAACTTGCCGAGGCGCGCATCACCTCCGCCACGGAAGAGCCACAGAGTTTCGCGAGCTACATGATCGCGACGACCCTGGAGCCAGAACAGATGCGACAGAGCTTCACCCCGCCTGATGCGGTGGGTTTCTGGTCCATGCCCACGGTCATCGATCGGACGCAGCGCGCTGGTCTCGATACGACGCCCTATGAGCTGCGATATCAGTCACTTATGGCGCGCCCACTGCTGCTGATCGCCATGGTGCTGGTGGCCGCATCGGTTTCCTTAAGATTTTTCCGCTTTGGTGGTGTGACCAAGTTGGTGATAGGTGGCGTCGCAGCCGGGTTCGTGCTCTATGTTGCGACCCAGCTGTCGGAGGAACTCGGATCGTCGGGAATCGTCAATCCGATCGTCGCGGCGTGGTTGCCCGCAGCATTGGGGACGATGCTGGGCACCCTCGCCCTCCTCCATCAGGAAGACGGGTGAATCGTACTGTGCCTATGGTTAATTTTAGGTTTAACGGATGGTTTCGGGCGTGAAACGCGTGGCGTACTTTGCTGCGGCGACCGCTCTCGCCTCCAGCCTGGCCTATCTGCTGGCCGGGCCGGCCTATGCCCAGAATCGGGCGGCCGGCTCCAAGCCCGCACCTGCCGCTGCCGCCGCCAAGCCGCAGGAGCGGATGGTCGTGGATGCGCGCGAGCTCGTCTACGACAATGACAAGAAGACGGTCGCTGCCGTCGGCGACGTCCAGATTCTGTATCAGGGTCGGACGATCGAAGCCGATCGCGTCATCTATGACCAGGCCAACAAGCGGGTCACCGCCATCGGCAACGCCCGTATCACTGAGACCAACGGCACCGTCATCACCGGCGACAGGTTCAACCTGACCGATGACTTCCGTGACGGCTTCATCGATTCCCTGCGCGTCGTGAACCCGGACCGCACCCGCTTCTCCGCTCCGCGCGCGGAGCGGAGCGATGGTGAGACTTTCATCTTCGACAAGGGCATCTACACCGCCTGCGAGCCCTGCAAGGACAATCCGGAAAAGCCGCCGCTCTGGCAGGTTCGTGCAGCCAGGATCATCCATAAGAAGTCCGAGCAGACCGTCTACTACGAGGACGCGCGGCTGGAATTCTTGGGCATCCCGATGGCCTATATGCCGTACATGTCGGGCCCGGACTCGACGGTGAAGCGCAAATCCGGCTTCCTGTCGCCGAAATTCATCAACACCTCGGCGCTCGGCTTCGGTGTCGGCCTGCCGTATTTCCTCAATCTGGCGCCCAACTACGACCTGACGCTGACCCCGACCTTCCTCACCCGCCAGGGCCTGCTCGGCCAAGCGGAGTGGCGGCATCGTCTGGTCAACGGCTCCTATGCCATCCGCGCATCAGGCATTTTCCAGCAGGATCAGGACGCCTTCCTCGCAAGCCCGCTCGGCCCGCGCGACAAGGAGTTCCGCGGCTCGATCGAGACGAACGGCAAGTTCTTCATCAATCAGAACTGGTCGTTCGGCTGGAACGCCGCGATGTCGACGGACCGCTGGTTCTACAAGAATTACCGCGTCAAGAACGAGGCCTTCAGCACCACGACCTATCTGCAGGAATCGATCTCGACGGCTTATCTGAACGGCCAGAGCCCGACCGCCTGGTTCGATCTGCGTGGCTACTATTTCCAGCCGCTCAACTATCAGGACTGGCAGAAGCAGCAGCCCGTGGTCCTGCCGGTGCTGGACTACGACAAGCGCGTCCACAAGCCGTCCTTCCTCGGCGGCGAACTGGAGTTCACCGTCAACGTCACCAGCCTGCACCGCGACACTGCCGCGTTCACGCAATTGCCGCAGCAGAACACCTACCTGATCACGGCGCCGACCTATTCGCTCTATGACGGCTGCGCCGTCTACGAGAAGAGCACCTGCTTGGTGCGTGGCCTCGCCGGCAATGTCTCGCGCGCGACGGCCCAGGTTTCCTGGCGGCGCAACGTCATCGACCCGCTCGGGCAAATCTGGACGCCCTATGCTTCGCTGCGGGCCGACATCTTCTCGATCAATCCCGACACCAGCAGCGTGATCAATTCGCGCGTCACGACGATCGCGGACACCTCCGACGAGGTCTTCGGCCGGGTCATGCCGGCCATCGGCCTCATGTACCGCTATCCCTTCGTCGCCAAGACCGACTGGGGCACCCATATCATCGAGCCGGTCGCCCAGATCGTGGCCCGGCCGAATGAGACGCACGCCCTGCGCATCGCCAACGAGGACGCTCAGAGTCTCGTCTTCGATGCCACGAACCTGTTCGAATGGAGCGGCAAGTTCTCCGGCTATGACCGCGTCGAGGGTGGCACCCGCGCCAATGTCGGCGCGCTCTATACCGGCCGGTTCGGCAAGGAGGCTTTCGCCAACTTCCTCGTCGGCCAGTCCTTCCAGCTCGGCGGGCGCAACTCCTTTGCCACCGGCGACCTCGTCAATACCGGCCTCGACTCCGGCCTC
Source organism: Bosea sp. F3-2 (assembly GCF_008253865.1). Taxonomy (NCBI): domain Bacteria; kingdom Pseudomonadati; phylum Pseudomonadota; class Alphaproteobacteria; order Hyphomicrobiales; family Alloboseaceae; genus Allobosea; species Allobosea sp. F3-2. The sequence continues at coordinate 443,143 of NZ_CP042331.1, read as the reverse complement.
GACACGAACAGCTCGGACATCGTCACCCGCGCCCAGCTTTCGCCGTTCAAGGGCTTCTTCCTGACCGGAGCGGCGCGCCTGAACTCGACGACCTTCGAAGCGCAGCGGATCGACGCCGCCGCGACCTATGCGAACAGTGTGATCACCGCCTCGGTCGGCTATGGCCGCTACGAGCCGCAGCCCGAACTCGGCATCTCGCGCCGGCGCGAAGGTCTGTCGCTCAACGGCTCGCTGCGCGTTGCCGATAACTGGCGTCTCCGGGCCGGCGTGCTGTTCGATCTCGACAAGTACAAATACGATCGCGAGATCTATCGCACCGCCTATGCCTCCTATCTCGCCGCGCCGACCGCTGCGGCGGTCCCGGTCTATCCCACCTCGAGTCCGTTCCAGACCGCCTCGACCTCGTTCGGCGTCAACTACACCGACGAGTGCACGATCTTCGACATCAGCTATTCGCAGAGCTATGCTGACGGGCAGTCGGGCGCGGCCAAGGACACCCGCACGGTCATGTTCCGTCTCGAGCTGCGCACACTGGGCGAACTCAGCTATTCGCAGAACCTCGCCGGCAGTTCTTCGTCGGCCGACGGCGTCGGCCAGTGACGATATCCGGGTCGCCGGGGCGACCCGTTTCTTCTTCGACGCGGAGTTCCGCCTTGCCGCCATTGCCGCTTGCGCTGACACAGGGCGATCCGGCGGGCATCGGGCCGGAGCTTGCCCTGCGCGCCTGGCTTGAGCGCCGCGAGCGCAACCTGCCGGCCTTCGCCTGCATTGCCAGCCCCGACCATCTCGCCGGATTGGCGAACCGGTTGGGTTGGCATGTCCCGCTACGCGTCTGCGGCTGGGACGATGCCGGGAAAATTTTTCCGGAAGCCTTGCCGGTCATCGCGCTCACGGCGACCGCCGCAGCCGAACCTGGCCAGCCCAATCCCGCCACGGCGCCGGCCACCATCGCCTCGATCGACACGGCTGTCGCCGCCGTCAGGGCCGGCAAAGCTGGCGCGGTCGTGACCAACCCTATCGCCAAATCGGTGCTCTACCAGGCTGGTTTCCGGCATCCCGGCCACACCGAATACCTGGCCCATCTCGCAGCGGATGGCGGAGACGAGCCACGACCGGTGATGATGCTCTGGTGCGAAGAGCTCGCGGTTGTGCCGGTGACGATCCATGAACCGCTGCGCCGCGTGCCCGAGCTGCTGACGACCGATCTCATCGTGGACACGGCCCGCATCGTCGCGGCCGAGCTGAAAGCCCGCTTCAGCATCGCCGCGCCGCGCCTCGCTCTCAGCGGCCTCAACCCCCATGCCGGCGAGAACGGCGCGATGGGCTGCGAGGACATGGCAATCATCGCGCCGGCCATCGCCGCGCTACAGGCGGAAGGCATCGATGCGCGCGGTCCCTATCCGGCGGACACGATGTTCCATGCCCGGGCGCGGGCTGGATATGATGTGGCCCTGGCGATGTATCACGATCAGGCGCTGATCCCGATCAAGACGATCGCCTTCGACGAAGGGGTGAACGTCACGCTCGGCCTGCCCTTCATCCGGACCTCGCCGGACCATGGCACGGCCTTCGACATCGCCGGCAAGGGCATCGCGCGGCCCGACAGCCTCTGCGCCGCGCTGAAGCTTGCGGCACGCATGGCCGAGGGTCGGATGCAGGCCTCCGCACCATGAGTCAAATCGACGATCTGCCGCCGTTGCGCGAGGTGGTCGAGCGCCATGGCTTGATGGCGCAAAAGGCGCTCGGCCAGAATTTTCTGTTCGACCTCAACCTGACGAGCCGCATCGCAAGAGCGGCGGGGCCACTCGACGGCGAGACCGTGGTGGAGATCGGACCCGGCCCGGGCGGGCTGACGCGGGCCCTGCTCGCTAGCGGCGCCGGGCGGGTGATCGCGATCGAACGCGACCGGCGCTGCCTGCCCGCGCTGGCCGAGATCGCAGCGCACTACCCGGGCCGGTTGGAAATCATCGACGGCGATGCGCTCGCCGTCGATCTGTCGCCCCATCTCAAGGATGAGCGGGCGAAAATCGTCGCCAACCTGCCCTACAATATCGGAACGCCCCTGCTGGTCGGCTGGCTCAGCCTCGAACCCTGGCCGTCCTGGTGGAGCTCGCTGACACTGATGTTCCAGCGCGAGGTGGCCGAACGGATCGTCGCGACGCCGGAGCAGCGGGCTGATTACGGCCGGCTCGCCGTGCTGTCGAACTGGCGCTGCGAAACGAAGATCCTGTTCGACGTGCCGCGCAGCGCCTTCGTGCCACCGCCGAAGATCACCTCCTCGATCGTCCAGCTCATCCCTCGCGAACACCCCGAGCCCTGCGACCGGCGCCTGCTTGAGCGGGTCACGCTCGCGGCCTTCGGCCAGCGGCGCAAGATGCTGCGGCAAAGCCTGAAGGCAGTGCTGCCGGATCCCGCGCCGATCATTGCCGCTGCTGGCCTCACCGAGACGGCGCGCGCCGAGGAGATACCGGTTTCCGGCTTCGTCGCGCTGGCCAACGCGCTTGGCAGCCGGCTCTAGCGCATTTTTCGATCAGGTTGGATCGCAGAAGCCGTCATTGCGAGGAGCGAAGCGACGAAGCAATCCAGGGGGACTGGGTGAGACGTTCAACCCAGTCCCCTGGATTACTTCGCTGCGCTCGCAATGACGGTTCAGACTGACCGAAAATGCGCTAGAGCCGGCCCCGTCAGCCGGCCACGCAGGCCGGCTCGACGGTGCTCAGGACATCGTCTCGTCGAGCAGGGTCTCGACGAAATCGGCGAGGCCGATCGCCCGGCCGCGCTTCAGCCGCTCGGCGGTGAGGATGGCCTTGATCGAGTCGTAGGCGTCGTTCAGGTCGTCATTGACGATGACGTAATCATACTTCTCCCAGCGTGCGATCTCGGAACGGGCGTTGGCAAGACGCTTGGCGATGACCTCCGGCGCATCCTCGGCGCGGCGCACCAGCCGCGAACGCAGCTCCGCCATCGAGGGCGGCAGGATGAAGATCGTCACGACATCCTCGCGCGCCTTGTCGACGATCTGCATCGTGCCCTGCCAATCGATGTCGAACAGCACGTCGCGACCGCGCGCCAGCGCCGCCTCGACGGGCTTGCGCGGCGTGCCGTAGCAATTGCCATGGACCTCGGCCCATTCCAGCAGATCGTCATGATCGCGCAGCGCCTCGAAGGTATCGCGATCGATGAAGCGGTAGTGGACGCCATCGATCTCCGAAGCCCGTCGCTCCCGCGTCGTCACCGAGACGGAGAGGTCGATATTGGTTTCGCGCTGGCAGAGATTGCGCGTCAGCGTCGACTTGCCGGCGCCTGACGGCGAGGACAGGATCAGCATCAGGCCGCGCCGGGCCGGACGGGTCGTTTCGGCCATCACGGCTCACTCCACATTCTGAACTTGCTCGCGCAGCTGATCGACGACGGTGCGCAGCTCGAGCCCGATGCGCGAGAGGCCGGGGTCGTTGGCCTTGGCGCAGAGCGTCGAGGCTTCGCGGCCGAATTCCTGTGCCAGAAAATCGAGCTTGCGGCCGATCGGGCCGCCTTTGGTCAGGAGCTCGCGCAGCGCGCCGACATGGGCATGCAAACGGTCGATCTCCTCGCGGATATCGGCTCGCACCGCGAGCAGCGCCGCCTCCTGGTGCAGGCGCTGCGGATCGAAACCGTTATTGGCGCCGAGCAAGGCCTCGACCTGCGCGGCGATACGCGCCCGGATAGCCTCGCTGCTGCGCGCCGGATGCTGCTCGGCTTCGCCGGCAAGCCGCGCGATGGTTTCGAGATGGCCGAGAAGGATCGCCTCCAAAGCGCGCCCCTCGGCGGAACGGGCTTCCTTTAGAGCCAGAGCCGCAGCCTCCAGGCCGGCAAGCGCCGGGGCCTCCACGGCCCCGAGGATATCCTGCGCCTCGTCGGCGAATTCGACGACGCCACGAATGCCGAGCAAGCCATCATAGGATGGCGGGTTGATCCCCGCCGCCGGCGGCAACCGCTCGACCGCTTGCAGCAAGGCAGCGAGAACGGCCTCGTTGACGCGGGGGCGCGGCGGACCGGCATCGCTGGTGACAGCCAGATTGACATGCAATGTGCCGCGCGCGAAGGCGCCAGCCAAATGCTTGCGTGCCGCCTCCGCGAGCACCTCGAAGCCGGGCGGCACCCGGACGCGCAGATCGAGCCCGCGCCCGTTGACGCTGCGGATCTCCCAGGCCCAGCCATGGATGCCCGCGGTTCCCGCGGCGCGGGCAAAGCCCGTCATGCTTTCGATGGCCATGGCCTGCCGCTCCTCTTGTGATGCGGCGGGACCGTAGTGGCGCACTCTGGCCGCGGCAAGCGCCGGAACAGCGGAAAATGGGGATGACCCCGCCCGATGATGGACCGCCGCTCAGGGCTTGAGCTGCGGAACCTGCTTGGGCGAGTTCAGATCGAAGGTCTTGTTGAGCAGCGGATCGCGCGCCGTGCCTTCCGAGGCATCGAACGCGCGAGCGCGGGTGCCGGCCACGGCGCCGGCCGGCTGGGCCACGGGCATGCCGGCATTGTCGGCGCCAGGCTGGGTCGATGCCGGAGCTTCGGTCCGGTTGTCGGGCCCCGCCGGCGGCTCGACCTTGTCGACCGCGTCGCCGGAGGGCTTTCCGCCCTGCTGCTGGCTGCGTGTCGTCTCGATCTGGCGCCAGCGGCCGACATTGCGGTTGTGCTGGTCGAGCGTCTCCGCGAAGGCATGGCCCCCGCTGCCATCGGCGACGAAGTACAGATCCCTGGTCCGCGAATGATTGACCACTGCCTCCATCGCGGCGCGGCCGGGATTGGCGATCGGCCCCGGCGGCAGGCCGGTGATGACATAGGTATTGTAGGGCGTCGCCTGCGTGATCTCATTGCGCTGGATCGGACGGCCGAGCGTGCCCTTGCCGCCGACGAGGCCGTAGACGATCGTCGGATCGGACTGCAGCTTCATCTTCTGGTTCAGGCGGTTGATGAAGACGCCGGCGACGCGCGGGCGCTCATCGGCGCGCCCGGTCTCCTTCTCGACGATCGAGGCGAGGATCACGAGATCCTGCGGCGTCTTGACCGGCAGGTCGGCAGGACGGCGCTCCCAGATCCGCGCCAGTATCACGCGCTGATCGCGCGCCATGCGGTCGATGATCGCCTGCCGCGAAAACCCGCGCGGGAACCGATAGGTGTCCGGCAGGACCGAGCCTTCCTTGGGCACCTGGGCGATCTCGCCCGTCAAAAGCTCGTTGTTACGCAGACGCTCGACGATCTGCTCGCTCGTCAGCCCTTCCGGGACGGTGATCGAATGCTCGACCACCTTGCCGCTGGAAATGATGTCGAGGATCTCCTTCGGGCTGACGCGCGCCTTGAACAGGTACTCGCCGGCCTGAAGCTTGTGCCAGTCGCCGCCCACGATCGCCGCGATGCGGAAGCTCAACGGGTGCTCGATCAGCCCCTCCCGCTGCAGCAGCTCCGCGATCTCGGTCAGCCCGCTTTCCTTCGGGATGATGAGGACGCGGTCACTCGCAAGCGGGCCTGGCGCCTTGCTTTGGCTGGAGACCACGGCAATGCCCGCGCCGGCAACGCCGGCACCGACCAGAGCGATCGTGAAAAGACCGCTCAGCATCGACAGGAAGGGGCTGCGGCGACGGCGGCGCGCCTTGGGCGGCGGCGCTGGCGGCGCTACGGGCTTGAGGGCCTCGCTCGGACTTTTCGGGGCGACGCGGGGCGTATCATTCACGATCAAGACGCTCGCAGGATAAAGTAAACTGTCTCGGCACGACCAAGCGCCGGGACGATTCCGGCCCCAGGCGCATCAGGTTTGAAACCGCCGTATTAGAACCGGTTTCCCCGTGGCTGTGAACGCGGAATCACGCATTCGCCCACGCTGGCGCCAAACTCTACCCAACATTATGGCAAAACGGCGCTGACCCGTTCAGGTCAGCCGCCGGGGTGGTAGCGCCGCAGCACCAGAGAGGCGTTGGTGCCGCCGAAGCCGAAGGAGTTCGACAGGGCGTAATCGATCTCGCGCTTGCGCGCGACATGCGGGACGAGATCGATATCCGTCTCGACGGAAGGGTTGTCGAGATTGATGGTCGGCGGCGCGATCTGATCGCGGATCGCCAGCACGGTGAAGATCGCCTCGATCGCTCCGGCCGCGCCCAGCAGATGGCCCGTCGCCGATTTGGTCGAGGACATCGAAGGCCGCTTCGGAGCGTTCGCCAGCAGGCGCTCGACAGCGCGCAGCTCGATTTCGTCGCCGAGCGGCGTCGAGGTGCCGTGGGCGTTGATATAGTCGAGATCGGCCGCCGTGATGCCGGCCCGGCCGAGCGCCATCTGCATGCAGCGATAGGCGCCGTCGCCATCCTCGGCCGGCGAAGTGATGTGATAGGCGTCGCCGGACATGCCGTAGCCGACAACCTCAGCATAGATGCGCGCGCCACGGGCCAGAGCGTGCTCGAGCTCCTCGAGCACGACGACGCCAGCGCCCTCGCCCATGACGAAGCCGTCACGGTCCTTGTCATAGGGGCGAGACGCTTTCTCGGGCGTGTCGTTGAAACCGGTCGACAGCGCGCGACAGGCGCAGAAACCCGCGATGCCGATGCGATTGACGGCCGATTCGGCGCCGCCGGCAACCATGATATCCGCATCGCCGAGCGCGATCATACGCGAGGCATCGCCGATGGCATGCGCCCCCGTCGAGCAGGCCGTCACGGCCGAATGGTTCGGGCCCTTGAGCCCGTGCTCGATCGAGACGTAGCCGGAGGCGAGATTGATGAGACGCCCCGGGATAAAGAACGGCGAGAGCCGGCGCGGCCCACGCTCCTTGAGCAGGAGGGAGGCCTCGTAGATGCCTCCGAGCCCGCCGATGCCGGAACCGATGGCGACACCGGTCCGGATCTGGTCCTCGTAGCTTTCCGGCTTCCAGCCGGCGTCCTTCAGCGCCTGCGTGGCTGCGGCCATCGCGAAGACGATGAACTCGTCGACCTTGCGCTGTTCCTTCGGCTCCATCCAGTCGTCGGGATTGAAGGTCCCGTCGCTGCCGTCACCCCGCGGGATGTTGCAGGCGATCTGCGTCGGCAGGTCGCTGGCGTCGAAGCTGGTGATGGGGCCGGCGCCGCTGGCACCGGCCAGGAGACGCGTCCAGGTCGGCTCGACGCCGCAAGCAAGCGGCGTCACCATGCCGAGCCCGGTCACGACCACGCGCCGCATCGGAAAACTGCGAGAAGCCATGATGCTTTCTGTGTCGATCAGCCCAAAGGGCCGATCAGGCGCTCTTCGCCGAGAGGAACTTCACGGCATCGCCGACCGTCACGATCGTCTCAGCCGCATCGTCCGGGATCTCGACGCCGAACTCTTCCTCGAAGGCCATCACGAGCTCGACGGTGTCGAGGCTGTCCGCACCCAGGTCTTCGATGAAGTTGGCGCCGTCGACGACCTTCTCGGGCTCGACGCCGAGGTGCTCGACCACGATCTTCTTCACGCGCTCGGCGACATCGCTCATGAGTCTCTTCCTTAGAAACTGAAAACGCATCGCAGAGCGCGACGCGCGTTAGGGACTTTTCTTCCGAGCCGCCGCGCCATCGTGCGATGCACGCGATCCGGAAAGCTCGAAGCCTGCACAAACGCAACAACCGAGGTTTCGTCAAGTCCCCTCGGCTCGCTCGCCAGCAGCGCGACGGCGCTAGTTAACATAACCTTTCAAGGCTGGCGAGTGCGCTGCGACGTTATCAAAACCAATCTAGAAATGGCGCTAACGCCCCTAGATCATTGCCATTCCGCCGTTGACGTGCAGCGTCTGGCCGGTGACGTAGCCGGCTTCCGTGCTGGCGAGGAAGGCGACGGCGGCGGCGACGTCCGCACCCGCGCCCAGCCGCCCCATCGGCACATCCGAGAGGATGCTTTCGCGCTGCTTCTCGTTCAGGGCCTGCGTCATCGGCGACTCGATGAAGCCGGGAGCGACCACATTGACCGTGATGTTCCGGCTCGCGACCTCGGCGGCGAGCGCCTTCGACATGCCGATCAGGCCGGCCTTGGCGGCAGCGTAGTTGCCCTGCCCCGGATTGCCCATCGTACCGACCACGGAGCCGATCGAGACGATTCGGCCGTAACGCTTGCGCATCATCGACTTCACGGCCGCACGCGACAGGCGGAAGGCGGCGGTCAGGTTGACGGCGAGAACGCTGTCCCAGTCCTCGTCCTTCAGACGCATGAACAGGTTGTCGCGGGTGATGCCGGCATTGTTGACGAGGATGTCGAGCCCGCCGAGCTTCTCCTCGGCCGTCGGCACCAGCGCCTCGACCGAATCCTTGTCCGACAGGTTGCAGGGCGCCACGACGACGCGCTCGCCGAGCTCGGCCGCCAGCGCTTCCAGCGCCTCGGCGCGCGTGCCAGAGATCGCGACGCTCGCACCCTGCGCGTGGAGGGTCCGTGCGATGGCTCCGCCGAGGCCACCGGTGGCGCCGGTGACCAGGGCCTTCCGGCCGGTCAGATCAAACATGTTCGCTCCCTTTTCGGCATCCTGCCGTTCTTGCCCGTCAGGCGTTGCGGGCCTTGTAGGCGGCAATATCCTCTGCCGTGCCGATCGACACCGGCGACGAGCCGGCGACGATACGCTTCACCAGGCCGGCAAGCACCTTGCCGCTGCCGAGCTCGACGAAATCGCTGACGCCGGCAGCAGCCATGGCCTGCACGCATTCGCGCCAGCGCACGGTACCCGTGACCTGCGCCACGAGCGAATCCCGGATCGCCTCCGGCGCGCTGAGCGGCGCGGCGCCGACATTGGCCATCACCGGCACGACCGGAGCCTGCATCGACACCTTCGCCAGCGCCTCGCGCATCGCATCGGCAGCCGGCTGCATCAGCGCGCAGTGGAACGGCGCGGAGACCGGCAACAGCATGGCGCGCTTCACGCCGCGCTCGCCGGCAAGCGCGATCGCCCGCTCGACCGCGGCCTTGGCGCCGGACAGGACGACCTGGCCGCCGCCATTGTCGTTCGCCGCTTCGCAGACCTCGCCCTGGGCAGCATCGGCCGCGATCGCGCGCGCCTGATCAAGCTCTGCGCCGAGGAGAGCCGCCATCGCGCCCTGCCCGGCCGGAACCGCTTTCTGCATGGCGTCGCCGCGAATGCGCAGCAGCCGGGCGGCGTCGGCGATGGAGAAGCTGCCGGCGGCGGCGAGCGCCGAATACTCGCCGAGCGAGTGGCCGGCGACGAAAGCGGCGTCGCGCTTCAGATCAAGCCCGGCCTCGGCTTCGAGCACCCGCACCACTGCAAGGCTGACGGCCATCAGCGCCGGCTGGGCATTGGCGGTCAGGGTCAATTCCTCGGAGGGACCATCCCACATCACCGCCGAGAGCTTTTGCGACAGCGCCGCATCGACCTCGTCGAAGACCGACTTCGCGACGGGAAAGTTTTCGGCCAGGCTCTTGCCCATGCCGACCGCCTGCGAGCCCTGGCCCGGAAAGATGAACGCTGTCGTCATGCTGTGAAACGCCCCGGTCTTCACCATTGGTCTTATATGACGGGGCTGTCACATCGGTTTTGCTACCAAGTCAAGCGCGGAGGCCAAATTTTCCCTGCCAGAGCTTGCCGTTTTCGTACGGAACCACGCCGTCATTCCGGGGCTTCGCGTCAGCGAAGAGCCCGGAACCCATGAACACGACGTTTCCCGTCATGGTCGGGCTTGTCCCGACCATCCACGTCTTTGTCCTTCGAGGGCAATGTTCAAGACGTGGATGCTCGCCACAAGGGCGAGCATGACGCTGCTGGAAGCATGTCATGTTCATGGGTTCCGGGCTCGACCCTGCGGGCCGCCCCGGAATGACGGAGTGCTTCGGAGACCGCCCTTCGCACGAGATTCCGGTTGCCATGACGCCCTGAACGCTGTAACGACCGCCTCCTGCTTGTTCGGCCGGAGGCTGAACGGATGGCGCGTGCCCGCTTGGGTCTGCGCAGGCTCCGATGGAGTCGGCATCCCGTGTCTCCGCCTTCGATGAAATCCTGTCGGGCCTTATCCAGGGCTCGGAGGGCTCCGCGCCGGGCGAAGCAGGGTGAAACAAGGAAGGCCACATATGGCATTGTACGAGCATGTGCTGCTCGCGCGGCAGGATGTCAGCGCGCAGCAGGTCGAAGCTCTTGTCGAGCAGTTCAAGGGCGTGATCGAAGCGAATGGCGGCGCCATCCGCAAGGTCGAGTACTGGGGCGTCAAGTCCCTCGGCTATCGCATCAAGAAGAACCGCAAGGCGCACTACACGCTGCTGAACATCGAGGCCCCCTCCGCCGCCGTGCTGGAGATGGAGCGCCAGATGCGCATCAACGAGGACATCCTGCGCTTCCTGACCGTCCGCGTCGACGAGCTCGAGGAAGGTCCGTCGGCGATGCTCCAGAAGCGTGACCGCGACGACCGTCCGGAGCGTGGCGGCGACCGTTTCGACCGCGGCCCGCGCCGCGATCGTCCGCGTCGTGAAGACGAAGCGACCGAAACCGCCGAAGCGGAGGCCTGATCCATGTCGACTGCATCCGCTGGCGCCCGTCGCCCCTTCTTCCGCCGCCGCAAGTCCTGCCCGTTCTCGGGCGAAGGCGCTCCGAAGATCGACTATAAGGACGTCCGTCTGCTCTCGCGCTACATCTCCGAGCGCGGCAAGATCGTGCCGTCCCGCATCACGGCGGTCTCCGCCAAGAAGCAGCGCGAGCTCGCCCAGGCGATCAAGCGCGCCCGCTTCCTCGGCCTGCTGCCCTACGTCATCCGCTGAGCGGATATTGATATTCCCGGAGGCGCCCCGGCGCCTCCGGTTCTCGCTTTCAAGATCAACCAGTCGCCCGGCGGTGAAACTCCCTCGGGTTCGTTGAGGCCAGGAGCCTCTCACCCTGCCGAGCCGGAAGGCGACGAGCAGCGGGACAGCAGGACGGACGCATGATTCCGATTGTCGGCATCGGCGCGGGCCTCGTTTCGGCCTTGCTCTTCTCAGTGGTGATCACCGGATCGCCGCTGGCGGCCCTGCTGTATTCTGCCGCCCCCCTCCCGATCTTCATCGCCTCGCTCGGCTGGAACCACCGTTCCGGACTGTTCGCCACGGCTGCCGGCGCGCTCGCCGTCGCCGTCGCGCTCGCGCCGACGGGCGGCATCGCCTTCGCCTTGATCATCGGCCTGCCAGCCTGGTGGATCGCCTATCTCGCTTTGCTCGCCCGCGGCGACGCCCAGGGCGGAGTCGAATGGTACCCGCTCGGCAACCTGCTGCTCTGGATCGCCGCCACCGCCGCGCTTGCCACCGTCGGCAGCGCGCTGGTGATGACCACCGATTACGAGACCTATCGCTCGGTGATCGCGCGCATGATCGAGAACCTGCTGAACGAGATGGTGCGCGGCAAGCTGATCGCGCTACCGGCCGACGTCCAGGTTCAGGAACTCGCGCAGAACCTGGCACCTGCGGTGCCGCTCGGCATCGGTGCCTCCTTCGTCACCACCATCACCGCCAATCTCTGGCTGGCGGCGCGCACCGTGAAGATGTCCGACCGACTGCCGCGCCCCTGGCCCTTCATTCCATCGGCCTCCCTGCCGCGCCAGGCGCTGCTGCTCCTGGCCGCCGCTGCCGTGGTCGCGGCGTTGGGCGGCTTTATCGGCGTCGCTGCGATCGCCCTGGTCGGCGCGCTGTTCGCCGCCTTCATGTTCAGCGGACTTTGCCTGCTGCACGACATCTCGCGCGGCCGCCCCTGGCGGCTGCCGATGCTGGTCTCGGTCTATGTCGCGCTCATCGTGATGCAGGCCGTGCTGACGCCGCTGCTCGCGCTCGTCGGCCTCGTCGACACGCTTCTCGGCCTGCGCAAGCGGGCCGCGCTGCCGCCTCCGCCTACCCATTCCTGAAACCCAGACTGAAGACATCAAGGAGAAGACCCATGGAAGTGATCCTGCTCGAGCGCGTCGCCAAGCTCGGCCAGATGGGCGACATCGTCCGCGTCCGCGACGGCTTCGGCCGTAACTACCTGCTCGCCCGCGGCAAGGCGCTGCGCGCCACCGAGGACAACAAGAAGCGCTTCGAGAGCCAGAAGCTCGAGCTCGAGACCCGCAACCTCGAGCTGAAGTCCGAGGCCGATTCGGTCGCCGAGCGCCTCAATGGCCAGAGCGTCACCATCCTGCGCCAGTCGGGCGAGTCCGGCGTGCTCTACGGCTCGGTCTCGACCCGCGACATCGCCGATGCGCTGACCAAGGACGGCTTCAATGTCTCGCGCGGCCAGGTGACGCTGAACCATCCGATCAAGACGCTGGGCCTGCACACCGTCCCGGTCGTGCTGCACCCGGAAGTCGCGGTCACGATCACCGTCAACGTCGCCCGCTCGGCTGAAGAGGCTCACCGTCAGGCCGCCGGCGAGAACGTCACCGCCCGCGAGGAGTTCGATCTGGACGACCTCGGCCTCGAGGTCGGCGCGGCGCTGGCCGAGGCCGGCGACGACGAGCGCTGAGCCAAATCGCTCCCAAGCTGTGTCAAGGGCGCCGTGGCAACACGGCGCCTTTTTCGTTTCCTGCCTCTGGAGAACGGGGGTAACCGCATTTGCCTGCTGGCGCTGGCTGACAAAGTGTTAAGCTAGATCATTCCCGACAGAGTCGCTGTGGCACCATGCGCGTGAGCGGCCAAATGTCGGCTTGAAGTATCAATCAACATTGATTTATCGGGACGGCCATGGCCACCGCTACAGCCCTCGTCGCCCGCCTCGACAACCGTGAGGCGGAGTATCGCGTCCAGCCTCACAACATCGAGGCTGAGCAGGCGCTGCTGGGTGCGATCCTGGTCAACAACGACGCCTTCTATCGCGTCTCCGACTTCCTGCTGGCGGATCATTTCTTCGAGCCGATCCACCAGCGCGTCTTCGAGCTGACGGCGAGCCTGATCCGGGCCGGCAAGATTGCGACGCCGATCACGCTCAAGACCTTCGTCAACGACCTCGACCTCGGCGAGATCACGCCGAGCCAGTATCTCGCCCGGCTCGCCGCGGAGGCGACGACCGTCATCAACGCCGGCGACTACGGCCGCACGATCTATGACCTCGCGGTGCGCCGCCAGCTCATTGGCGTCGGCGAGGACCTCGTCAACGTCGCCTATGACGCTCCCGTCGAGATGGCGCCGCGCGAGCAGATCGAGGAAGCCGAACGCAAGCTCTACGAACTCGCGGAAAAGGGCCGCTACGAAGGCGGCTTCCAGAAGTTCGACGGGGCACTTCGCCTCGCCATCGATATGGCCGCAAGCGCCTATCAACGCGCCGGCGGTCTTTCCGGCATCTCGACGGGCCTGCGCGACGTCGACCAGCGTATGGGCGGCCTGCAGCGCTCCGACCTGCTCGTGCTCGCCGGCCGCCCCGCCATGGGGAAGACTTCGCTCGCGACCAATATCGCCTTCAACATCGCCAAGGCCTGGCGCGGCGAGCGGCAGGAGGACGGCACGATCAAGTCCGTCGATGGCGGCATCGTCGGTTTCTTCTCGCTCGAAATGTCGGCCGACCAGCTCGCGACCCGTATCGTCGCCGAGCAATCGAGCATCTCCTCCTACAAGATCAGGCAGGGGCGCATCACCGAGGGCGACTTCGCCCGGCTCACCGACGTCGCCGCACAGATCGAGAAGCTGCCGCTCTATATCGACCAGACCGGCGGCATCTCGATCGCGCAGCTGATGGCGCGCGCCCGACGCCTCAAGCGCCAGAAGGGGCTCGACGTCCTCTTCATCGACTACCTCCAGCTCCTCTCCGGCTCGGCCAAGAGCGGGCAGAACCGCGTGCAGGAGCTGACCGAGATCACCACCAGCCTGAAAGCACTGGCCAAGGAGCTCAACGTTCCGATCATCGCGCTCTCCCAGCTCTCGCGTCAGGTCGAGAGCCGCGACGACAAGCGCCCGCAGCTCTCGGACCTGCGCGAATCGGGCTCGATCGAGCAGGACGCCGACGTGGTGATGTTCGTCTATCGAGAAGAGTATTATCTCAAGGGCAAGGAGCCGCGTCCCGGCACCGAAGAGCACAACAAGTGGCAGATCGAGATGGAAGCCGCCCACGGCGTCGCCGAGCTGATCATCGGCAAGCAGCGTCACGGCCCGACCGGAGCGGTCGCCCTGCAGTTCGACGCCGACGTGACGCGCTTCTCCGACCGCGCCGACGACCTCCGCCTCCCGGACCGTGAATGATGTCTGCAGATCCGCTTGATACCGGCGCCTATGGCGCGACGCTGACCATCGACCTCGACGCGCTGGTGGCGAACTGGCGCCTTCTCGGCAAGCAAGCCGGTTCCGAGGCGGGCGCCGTCGTCAAGGCGGACGCCTATGGCCTCGGCATCGAGCCAACCGTGACGGCGCTGACGAAAGCCGGCTGCAAGAGCTTGTTCGTCGCTCATGTCTCCGAGGGCATCCGCGCCCGCAAGGTCGCGTCCGAGGCGACGATCTATGTGCTGAACGGGCTCTTGCCCGGCACCTGCGGCGCCTATGCCGAACATGCGCTTTCGCCGGTTCTCGGCTCGCATGAGGAGCTGCTGGAATGGGCCTCGTTCCGGCAGAGCGGCGCCAGGACGCGCCCCGCCGCGCTGCATGTCGACACCGCGATGAACCGGCTCGGGCTCTGGCCCGGCGAAGGGCTCAACCTCGCCCGCGAGAAATCCGGCGTGATCGCCGCCGCCGATATCGGCTTGTTGATGAGCCATTTCGCGTCGTCTGAGGACAAGACCGATCCGGCCAATGCCCGCCAGATCGCCGCCTTCGCCGAGATCGCGGCCGCTCTCCCCGATATTCCGGCCTCGCTCAAGAACTCCTCGGGGCACTTCCTCGAGAACTGTCCATCCTACCAGCTCACCCGGCCGGGCTATGCGCTCTATGGCGGTAACCCGACGCCCGGGAAGCCGAACCCGATGCAGCCCGTCATCGGGCTCGAGGCCCGGATCATCCAGGTCCGTGAGGTCGAGGCCGGCACGCAGGTCGGCTATAACGGCCGCTGGACCGCCAAGGGCAGGCGCAGGCTCGCCACGATCTGCCTCGGCTATGCCGACGGCTATCCGCGCAACGGCAGCTGGACCGACGGCACGACCGGCGGCTCCGCGCTGCTGGACGGCATCCTCTGCCCCTTCGTCGGCACGGTCTCGATGGACCTGATCATCATCGACGTCACCGAGGCGCCTGCGAGCGCGGCCCAGCGCGGCGCGAGCGTGACGCTGATCGGCGGCCCGCTCGACCTTGAAGCCGTCGGCGCCGGTGCCAAGACGATCGGCTACGAGATCCTGACCAGCCTCGGCCGGCGCTATGCGCGGCGGTATGTGGGGCTGTAGGACGTGACGAACTCCATCGTCATTCCGGGGCGCGCCGCAGGCGCGAGCCCGGAACCCATGAACACGGCATCCATCGTGAAGCGAGTTGCAACCGCAGCGCTTTACCCAATGAGGTCGCGTTCATGGTTTCCGGGCTCGCGCCTGCGGCGCGCCCCGGAATGACGGCGGAGCCTCGCTGATGGCCAAGCGCAGCCCGACCTATCACTGCCAGGCCTGCGGCGCGGTCTATCATCGCTGGCAGGGCAAGTGCGATGCCTGCGGGACATGGTCCTCCCTGGTCGAGGATGCGCAGGTCGCGCCCGTTCCCGGTGGCGGCCGGCCCTCGTCAAGCGGGCGGGCGCGCGGCCGTGTCTTCGCGCTGGAAACGCTGAAGGGCGAGACGCAGGATGCCCCGCGCATCGTCTCCGGCATCGGCGAGCTCGATCGCGTCACCGGCGGCGGCTTCGTTCCGGGCTCGGTGCTGCTGATTGGCGGCGATCCCGGCATCGGTAAGTCGACGCTGCTCATGCAGGCCTGCGCCGCGCTCGCCAATTCCGGCAGGCGCGTTGTCTATGTCTCGGGCGAGGAATCGACCGGGCAGGTCCGGCTGCGCGCCGAGCGCATGGGGCTGGCGGAGGCGCCGGTCGATCTCGCGGCGGAGACCAATGTCGAGGACATCGTCGCGACGCTCGGCCAGGGCCAGCGCCCTGCCCTTGTCGTGATCGACTCGATCCAGACCATGTGGTCGGGCGAGGTCGAAAGCGCGCCGGGCACGGTGACGCAGGTGCGCGGCTCGGCGCAGGCGCTGATCCGCTACGCCAAGACCAGCGGCGTCTGCCTGATCCTCGTCGGCCACGTCACCAAGGACGGGCAGATCGCCGGCCCGCGCGTGGTCGAGCACATGGTCGATGCCGTGCTCTCCTTCGAGGGCGAAGGCGCCCATGCCTTCCGCATCCTGCGCGGCCAGAAGAACCGCTTCGGCGCGACCGACGAGATCGGCGTCTTCGAGATGACCGGCATGGGCCTGTCGGAGGTCACCAATCCCTCCGCGCTCTTCCTCGCGGGACGCGACCAGCCGGCGCCGGGCGCGGCGGTCTTCGCCGGCATCGAAGGCACGCGGCCGGTGCTGGTCGAGATCCAGGCGCTGGTCGCCCCGACCGCGCTCGGCACGCCGCGGCGCGCCGTGGTCGGCTGGGAGAACAGCCGGCTCGCCATGGTGCTCGCCGTGCTCGAAACGCATGGCGGCCTGCGGCTCGGGCAGCACGACGTCTATCTCAACGTCGCGGGGGGACTGCGAGTCAACGAGCCGGCGGCCGACATCGCAGTCGCGGCCGCGCTGGTGTCCTCACTCAGCGGCGCGACCCTGCCGCCGCAAGGGGTTTATTTCGGCGAGATCGCGCTTTCGGGCGCGATTCGGCCGGTGTCGGTCACGGCGGCGCGCCTGCGCGAGGCGGCCAAGCTCGGCTTCGAGGCCGCACTGATGCCCGCAGGCGGAGCGGATCACGGCGATGGCGGCGGGCTCAACCTGCGCCGTTTCGGCCATGTCACGGAACTCGTTGCCGATATTGCCGCGCGCGCACCTCGCAGAGATGTGAAATGACTTCCCCGCAAGGGTGACGCAGACGGCGGGAACGCGTATAGCAAAGCCGAAACGGCCACCTTATTTGCGGCCGGCCGGACCAGACCACAGCAAAGCGGCCCTCCCATGCCTGTCACCATTCTCGATCTCGTCGTCATCGGCGTGATTCTGATCTCGGCTTTGCTCGCTGCCGTCCGCGGCTTTACGCGCGAAGTGCTTGCGATCGCCTCCTGGATCGCCGCCGCGGCGGTGGCCTGGATCTTCCACCCGCAGCTCCTGCCCTTCGTGAAGCAATACATCCCGGCAAGCTCGGCGCAGGATACGATCGCCCTCGTCGCCTCGATCGCCGCTCTGTTCCTCGGCACGCTGATCGTCGTCTCGATCGTGACGGCCAAGATTTCCGACTTCGTGCTCGATTCGCGCATCGGCGCGCTCGACCGCACGCTCGGCTTCGTCTTCGGCGCCGCGCGCGGGCTGCTGCTGGCGGTGATCGGCTATCTCTTCTTCGCCGGGCTGGTCGGCAACGAGAAGATGCCGGTCTGGGCCAAGGACGCCAAGGCCAAGCCCGTGCTGGAGGAGACCGGGCGCTCGCTGCTCGCGATGCTGCCGCAGGATGTGAATGCCGACTTCATCAAGAACCTGCTGAAAAAGCAGAAGCCGGAGGAAACCACCGAGGCCCCGGCGGAGGAACCGCGCAGCCCGGCGACGCCGGCGCCGGTTGCGCCCGCCCCATCCCGTCCCTAATTGACGCGTAGAGTCACCGTCCCCGCGTGGAGCTCGCCATGAACTCGCAGACCGAGACTGAGACCGCCTTCGACCCCAATGCCGACCGGCTGCGGGAGGAATGCGGCGTCTTCGGCATTTACGGCCATGCCGACGCGGCGGCGCTGACGGCGCTCGGCCTGCACGCGCTCCAGCATCGCGGCCAGGAGGCGGCGGGCATCGTCTCCTTCGACGGCACGCGCTTCCATTCCGAGCGCCGTCTCGGTCTCGTGGGCGACGCCTTCTCGGAAGCAAGCGTCATCGACAAGCTCAAGGGCAAGCAGGCCATCGGCCATGTCCGCTACTCGACGACGGGCGAGACCATCCTGCGCAACGTCCAGCCGCTCTTCTCCGAGCTGCATGGCGGCGGTTTCGCGGTGGCGCATAACGGCAACCTCACCAACGGGCTGACGCTGCGGCGCGAGCTCGTCCGCGACGGCGCGATCTATCAGTCGACCTCCGACACCGAGGTCCTGTTGCATCTCGTGGCGCGCAGCCGCAAGCAGCAATTTATCGATCGCTTCATCGAGGCGATCCGCCAGATCGAGGGCGCCTATGCCTTCGTCGGCATCACCAACAAGAAGCTGATCGGCGCGCGCGATCCGCTCGGCATCCGCCCGCTCGTGCTGGGCGAGCTCGACGGCTGCCCGATCCTGACCTCGGAGACCTGCGCGCTCGACATCATCGGCGCCAAGTTCATCCGCGAGGTCGAGAACGGCGAGGTCGTGATCATTTCCGAGAGCGGCATTGAGAGCCATAAACCCTTCCCGCCGGTGCCGGAGCGGCCCTGCATCTTCGAGTATATCTATTTCGCCCGCCCCGACTCCATCGTGAAGGGCCGCAGCATCTATGAGCGCCGCAAGGCGATGGGTGCGGTCCTGGCGCAGGAATCGCCGGCCGATGCCGATGTCGTGGTGCCCGTGCCGGATTCCGGCGTTCCGGCCGCGCTCGGCTTTGCGCAGGCGAGCGGCATCCCCTTCGAGCTCGGCATCATCCGCAACCACTATGTCGGCCGCACCTTCATCGAGCCGACGCAGAAGGTCCGCGAGCTCGGCGTCAAGCTGAAGCACTCGGCCAACCGCTCGGTGGTCGAGGGCAAGCGCATCGTGCTGGTCGACGATTCGATCGTGCGCGGCACGACCTCCTTCAAGATCGTGAAGATGATGCGCGAGGCCGGCGCCCGCGAGGTGCATTTCCGCATCTCGTCGCCGCCGATCACCCATCCTGACTATTACGGCATCGACACGCCCGACCGCGAGAAGCTGCTCGCCGCCACGCATTCGCTGGAGGAGATGCGGCAGTTCGTCGGCGCGGATTCGCTGGCCTTCATCTCGGTCAATGGGCTCTACCGCGCCATGGGCCATGAGGGGCGCGACCCTGCCCGGCCGCAATTCACCGACCACTGCTTCACCGGCGATTATCCGACCTCACTGACCGACGTGATCGGCGAAAGCGCCAAGCAGCAGATCTCCCTGCTGGCCGAGGCCGGCTGAGCCACCGGAAGCCGACATGACCAAGCCTCTCGAGGGGCGCCTCGCGCTCGTCACCGGTGCCTCGCGCGGCATCGGCCGTGCCGCCGCGCTTGCCTTCGCGCGGGCCGGCGCCCATGTCGTCGCGCTTGCCCGCACGGCCGGCGCTCTGGAGGAGCTCGACGACGAGATCCGCGAGATCGGCGGCAGCGCCACGCTCGTGCCGCTCGACCTCGGCGATGCCACGGGGCTGGAACAGCTAGGCCCGGCCCTGCTGGAGCGCTGGGGCAAGCTCGACATCCTGCTGGCGAATGCCGGCATCCTCGGCCCCCTGACCCCGCTCGGCCACGCGACCGAGAAGGACTGGGCCAAGGTGCTCGACACCAACGTCACCGCCAATTGGCGGCTGATCAAGTCGCTCGACCCGGCGCTGCGCGCCTCGGATGCGGGCCGTGTCCTGCTGATGTCCTCCGGCGCCGCGCATAAGTGCACCGCCTATTGGGGGCCTTACTCGATCTCCAAGGCCGCCGTGGAGGCGCTGGCGCGCACCTACGCCGCGGAGACGGCGACGACGCCGGTCAAGGTCATGCTGGTCAATCCGGGGCCGCTGCGCACCCGCATGCGCGCCGAGGCGATGCCGGGCGAGGACCCGATGACGCTGAAGACGCCGGAGGATCTGGCGCCGCATCTGGTCAGGCTCGCCTCGCCGGACTGGACCGAGAGCGGCAAGATCTTCGATTTCCCGCAGGGCAAGGTGCTGACGCCACAGCTGCCGGCCTGAGCATCCGGGCCGCGAACCAGAATCCTGCTGCCTCGTTCCTGCAGCAGGAGGGCCCATGGATGACGATCTTGAAACCCTGTCGCGAGAACAGCTTCTCGACGAGGTGAAACGGCTTCGCGCCGGCATCAGGGCACACAGGGACGCGACCGGCCATGATCTGTGCTGGCACCACCCGCAACTCTGGGAATTGCTGCCGGAAACGGTCGACCCCGAGATCGCTGTCCCACCCTGGCCTAAATTCCTGCGCGGCTGCGTCCGCTACCGCGAAAGCCTCGACCGACAGCGGCCGGACGCAGAGATCATGGACCAGGAATTTCCCGGCTGATCGCCGCAGCCGCTACTCCGCCCGCAGCCAGCGCAGCAGCCCGGCCTGATCGCCACTCTCGACCGCCGCAGCGACACGCCGCCCGACGGCCGCACCGAATTTGTAGCCATGGCCGGAGCAGGCCGAGACCGCCGTGACTCGGCCGATCTGGCGCGCGAAGAATTTGCGGTCGGCGGTGAAGGTGTAGGCGCAGGTCACGACGCGATCGACCCGATATTCGGCGATGCGCGCGAAGGGCGGCGAGAAACAGTCGCGCAGCACCTCGCCCTCGCCCGGGCGCGGCTCGCGCTCCTCGCCCGGCTGGCGTGGGCGCTTGTGGATGCCGGCGCCGAATTTGAGACCGGTGCCATCGACCGGCGGCAGCACATAGCCGTCGATGGTGCCGCCGACATCGACGATGGTCGGCGCCGCCTGCCAGGCTGCCTTCAGATCCTCCGGCGGATCGAGATAGACGACTGCGGTGCGATAGGTGGTCAGGGTCCCGGCGAGATCGGGCAGCAGTTTCAGCACCCAGGCCCCGGCTGAAACCACGATGCGGTCGAAGCTCGCTTGCTCGCCATCGACCAGGGTCAGCCTGCCCACTTCCGGGTCGATGACCGCAACCTCCGCCCCCTCGCGAATCGCGACGCCGCGCTCGCGCAGCAGGCGCACGAGGTCGCCCGCGATACGGGCTGGGAACAGCGCCCCGCCCTCCGGGCTGAGATAGGCGTAGCGGATCGTCGCCGGATCGATGAAGGGATAGCGCCGCGCTGCCTCGGCGGCATCGTAGAGCTGATAGGGCGAGCCCGTGCGGTCGAGCCCCTCGCGATACTCCTCGCCCTCATCGCCTTCCGTCTGGGAGATGCCGAGCACGCCGCACGGCGCGTAATGCCGCTTTCCGAGATCGGCCCAGAGTTCGTCCCAGGCCTCGAAGGCCTCGGTGATGGTGCGGGCGTAGCCGTCGGCGGCGCCATAGGCGCGGCGGATGATGCGATGCTGGTCGCCCGAGGCCGCATAGGGGTTGGGGATCTGCGGCGCCTGCTCGAAGAGCGTGACGTCATGCCCGCGCTTGTTCAGCGACCAGGCAGTGGAAAGCCCGGCGATACCGGCGCCGACGACCGCAACCCGCATCGCCCCCTGCCGCATCAGCCCTTGCGCTCCTTGTCATAGGGGTTCTGGCCGCCGCGCCGGTGCAGCCGGATCGGCGTGCCCGGCAGATCGAAGCCTTCCCGCAGATTGTTCACGAGATAGCGTACATAGGAGATCGGCAGGTGTTCGAGCTGGTTGCCGAACAGCGCGAAGGTCGGCGGCCGCGCCTTGGCCTGCGTCATGTAGCGGATCTTGATGCGCCGCCCCGCCACGGCCGGCGGCGGATGGGCCGAGAGCACGCCTTCCAGCCAGCGGTTGATCCGCGCAGTCGAAACGCGGCGGTTCCAGACCTCATAGGCCGAGAACACCGCCTGCATCAGCCGGTCGATGCCCTCGCCGGCGAGCCCTGAGAGCGGCACGATCGGCACGCCGCGCACCTGCGCCAGCAGATAGTTGGCCTTTTCCTTGAGCTCTGCGAGCAGGCCCTGCTTGTCGGCGACGAGGTCCCATTTGTTGAGGCCGATGACGACGGCCCGGCCCTCGCGCTCGGTCAGGTCGACCAGCGTCAGATCCTGCTTCTCGAAGGGGATGGTGGCGTCGAGCAGCACCACCACGACCTCGGCGAAGCGGATGGCGCGTAGCGAATCGGCAACGGAGAGCTTCTCCAGCTTCTCCTCGATGCGGGCGCGCTTGCGCATGCCGGCCGTGTCGAAGAGCTTGACCTTGCGGCCGCGCCATTCCCAATCCACCGAGATGGTGTCACGGGTGATGCCGGCCTCGGGACCGGTCAGCAGCCGCTCCTCGCCGATGATGCGGTTGACCAGCGTCGACTTGCCGGCATTGGGGCGGCCGATGATGGTGACGCGCAGCGGCCGGTCGGGATTGTCGTCCTCGTCCGCGTTGTCCGCCGGGACATCTTCCCAGGCCTCGTCCTCGTCTTCCTCGGGCTCGTCGGCGATGAAGGGCGCCAGCGCCTCGAGCAGATCGGCCGTGCCCTCGCCATGCTCGGCCGAGAACGGCACGGGATCGCCGAGGCCGAGCGAATAGGCGTCGATGATGCCGTCAGCGCCTTTCTTCCCCTCGGCCTTGTTGGCGAGGAGGATGACAGGCTTGCCGGAGCGCCGGACCAGCTCGGCGAAGGGCTGGTCCATCGGCGTCAGGCCGAGGCGCGCATCGATCATGAAGACCACGACATCGGCCTGGGCGATCGCGGTCTCGGTCTGGGCGCGCATGCGGCCGGCGAGCGATTCCTTGTCCGCTTCTTCCAGACCGGCCGTGTCGATCACCTTGAAGCGCAGATGGCCGAGCGTGGCGTCGCCTTCGCGGCGATCGCGCGTCACGCCCGGCCGGTCATCGACCAGCGCGAGCTTCTTGCCGACGAGCCGGTTGAACAGCGTCGACTTGCCGACATTCGGCCGGCCGATGAGGGCGACGATGGCTGTCATCAGTTTTCACATATTCCGTGGTCATCCCGGCCAAGCGAAGCGCCGAGCCGGGATCCATGCCTGAACCTTATTCGGAAGTGCTCCGGCATGGATCCCGGGTCTCCCTCCGGTCGCCCGGGATGACGCGCGTGGTGGTAACGGAATCGTCTAGTTCTTCACCGTGACGGGCCCGCCACGGACGAGGGCGAGATACAGTTCCACGCGCTGGCGCAGGGCCTGCGGCGCCTGCGGGTCGGTGATCGCGGCATCGAACCCGCGGCCGGCCTCGTCGAACTGGTTGGCCTTGAGCGCGGAGATGCCGAGGAATTCGCGGGCCGAATGACGCCAGACGCCCTGCGGGCTCGCCAGCGGCTCCAGTGTCGCCTTGACCTCCGCGTAGGGCGAGAGATCGACGCGCAGGATACCGGCGCGCAGCTTGGCGAGATCCCGGTAGGTCGCATCCAGCGTGGCGTCGTTGGCGAGCGCATCGAAGGCGGCAATGCCGGCGGCAGCGTCGCCCTTGGCGGTCTCGGCGGCAAGGCGGAAGCGCGCGATCAGGCGGTAGCCGGCGGGCGCGCTGCTGGCGAGCTCCTTGAGAATGGTCTCGGCCTGCTTGCTGTCGCCGTCACGAGACGATTTGAGCGCCGCTTCGAGGCGGGCACCGACAGCCTGCGCAGCCTGGTTCTCGCGATGCTGCCAGAATTGCCACCCTGCAACGGCGAGCACCGCCAGCACGGCAAGGCTGGTGACGAGCCAGCCATATTTCTTCCAAAGCTCGGCCGCCTTGTCGCGCCGGACTTCCTCATCGATCTCGCGAAAAATATCGGCCATTTGACTGTCAAAATCCCTGTTGCGAGCCCGGTAGCATTTTCAGGCCGGGAAGGCGAGCCGGTTCAGCGAATGGATCGTCGCGCCTATGACAAAGCCGCGATGGACGCTCCTGCCCGCACCATGGCAGAAACGGCACAGCCCTTGCTCGGCCCGACCCGGACGGCCCCTTCAGTTTTCGGCCGTGGAGAAACCCATGAATCAGATCACCGCCAGACGGAGTGGCCTCGCCGCCCTCTCCCTTGCCGCCTTTGCGTTCGGCTCACTCGCGCTGCCCGCCGCGGCGCAGACCCAGCCGACCAAGGTCAAGGTCTTCGTCGGCGCCATGTTCGAGATCGGGGAGAACACCGGTGACCGGGCCGGCGAGTTCCAGCACTGGTACGAGCGCTACTGGAAGGCAAGCCAGCCGCACCCGGTGAAAGGCGCGCTGAAGCCGGTCTATTGCAACGATGACGGCGTCTGCGGCGCCGTGCTCGGCATGGGCAAGGTCAACTCGTCTTCCTCGATGCAGGCGATCCTGCTCGACCCGGCCTATGACTTCTCGCAGGCCTATTTCGTGCTCAGCGGCGTCGCCGGCACGCCGCCCTCGCGCGGCACCATCGGCGACGTCTCCTGGGGCAGCTGGCTGGTCGACTACGATCTCGGCCATCGCTGGGCGCCGGAGGAAGGCAAGCCGGGCGAGCCGGTCTTCATGCCGCGCAAGGGCTATGAGAGCTATCGCGTCTTCCAGCTCAACCCGGTGCTGGTCAACTGGGCCGTGAAGCTCAGCTCCGGCGTCAATCTGCAGGATTCGGATTCGGCCAAGCAGTACCGCATGCGCTACCCCGACAAGCGCGCGCTGGCTGCACCTTCCGTGACGGTCGGCACGCATATGACCGGCGACACCTTCTTCCACGGGCCCGGCCTGTCGAAGGAGGCACAGTACATGGCCAAGCTCTACGGCGCCGACGACTATGTCATCACCGAGATGGAGAACGCCGCGATCACGCTGGTGATCAAGCGCCAGTTCGGCACCGACCGCATCCTCAGCCTGCGCGGCGCGGTCAATTTCGACCAGGGCAATCCGAACGAGACGACGCTGCAGCATCTCGACCCGGCGCCCGGCCAGACCGCAGGCGGGTTTGCCGAGACCGTCGCCAATATCGAGGCTGTCGGCTCGCGGGTCGTCGATCACATCACCGCCAACTGGGCGGAATGGCAGAAGGGCGTGCCGCCGCTGCCGGCGAAGTGATCTTCGCCGTAAACCGCCAGCGGGACATGGCACAACGCCGTCATTCCGGGGCGGGCCGCAGGCCCGAGCCCGGAACCCATGAACAAGACCGACTTCCAGATTGTCATGCTCGCCCTTGTGGCGAGCATCCACGTCTTGAACACCACTTTCGGTGAAGGAAGACGTGGATGGTCGGGACAAGCCCGACCATGACGAAGCGTCGTGTTCATGGGTTCCGGGTTCTTCGCTGGCGCGAAGCCCCGGAATGACAGCGTGTTTCGCTCTACGGTCAGCCTGCCCGGAAGAGCAGGCTGCCGTCGCCATAGGAATAGAAGCGATATTTCGCTGCGATCGCATGGGCATAGGCCCGTTTCATCATGTCGAGCCCGCAGAAGGCGCAGACGAGCATGAACAGTGTCGAGCGCGGCAGGTGGAAATTCGTCACCAGCATGTCGACCACCCGGAAGCGATAGCCCGGCGTGATGAAGATCGCCGTGTCACCGGAGAAGGGCCGAATGGTGCCGTCCTCGGCCGCCGCGCTCTCGATCAGGCGCAACGAGGTCGTGCCGACGCAGACGATCCGCCCGCCCCTCGCCTTGACCTCATTCAGGGCCGTCGCCGTCTCGGCCGAGACCGTGCCCCATTCGGCATGCATGCGATGGTCTTCGGTGTCGTCAGCCTTCACCGGCAGGAAAGTGCCAGCGCCGACATGCAGCGTCACGAAATGGCGTGAGACGCCGCGCGCCTCCAGTTCCGCCAGAAGCTCCGGCGTGAAGTGCAGCCCGGCGGTGGGCGCCGCGACGGCGCCGTCGTTGCAGGCGAAGTTCGTCTGGTAGTCGGTGGTATCGGCACTGTCGGTCGGGCGCTTGCCGGCGATATAGGGCGGCAGCGGCAATTCGCCGAGCCGCGCGATCGCCTCGTCGAGATAGGCGCTGGTCAGGCTGAACCGCAGCTCGACCTCGCCGCCCTCACTCTTGCCGATGACCTCGGCCTGCAGGCGGCCGAGCTCGCAGGCGTTGCTCGCTCCCTCCGAATCGAAGTCCACGGTCTCGCCGAGTGCTAGCTTCTTGGCCGGCCGGGCGAAGGCGAGCCAGCGATCATCGCTCTCGCGCTTGTGCAGCATGATCTCGATGCGGGCCGAATCCGCGCCGCGATAGCGCCGCCCGCGCAGGCGGGACGGGATCACGCGCGTATCGTTGAGGACGAGTGCATCGCCCGGCTGGAGCAGCGAGACGAGATCGCGGATGCCGCGATCCTCCAGCGGCTCGGGCGCATCGGGACGCACCACGAGCAGCCGCGCCGCATCGCGCGGGCTGACGGGCCTCAGCGCGATCCGGTCTTCCGGCAGGTCGAAATCGAAGAGGCCGACATCCATCGGGCTGCATCTCGTCCCAAAAAGCAAAGAGCCCTCATTCCGGGCGCCGAACACGGCCTGCGCCGCGCGTCCCGGAACGAGGGCTCGACGTGAGCGAAGCGATCAGGCCGCGTCGGCCATCACCTTCATCGAGACGATCGAGTCGGGATCGCGGACCGGCTCGCCGCGCTTGATCTTGTCGACATTGTCCATGCCTTCCACGACCTGGCCCCAGACCGTGTACTGCTTGTCGAGGAAGCGGGCGTCGTCGAACACGATGAAGAACTGGCTGTTGGCCGAGTTCGGGTTCTGGGCGCGGGCCATCGAGCAGATGCCGCGGACATGCGGCTCGGCGTTGAACTCCTGCTTCAGGTCCGGATAGCTCGAACCGCCGGTGCCGGTGCCGTGCGGGCAGCCGACCTGGGCCATGAAGCCGTCGATGACGCGATGGAAGACTATGCCGTCATAAAAGCCCTCGCGGGCCAGCAGCTTGATGCGCTCGACATGGCCGGGAGCGAGGTCGGGGCGCAGCTTGATGACCACGCGGCCCTTGGTGGTTTCCATCACGATGGTGTTTTCGGGATCGAGCGACATTAGCTCTGCCTTTCGTTAGGCGGCACACGGCCGTGGAAACGGATGATGAAGGGTCGCCCCGCGATACTCGCTCCGAGGCCCTTCGACAACCTCATCGGCGTGCAGGCATGAATCGCGGCAACGGCGGAATCGCTGAAGCGCCGCTGGAACTCGGGATCGCCGCGGCGCGTCTCCCAGGTCACGCGCGGCTGACCGAAGAGGCTGCCGTCGCGGCGCAGGCTGAAGCGAAGCGAAACCATCGCGCCAGTGAGATCTCCCGGCAATGGCGGCGGATTCCAGCAGCGTCGCAGCGCCGGTGCAATATCGGCCAGCTTGTCGACGGTCTCGCCCTCCTCCTCCCGCGGCGTCTCCGGCGATACCGAGCCGATCAGGCCGATCTCGCCGCCGCCGCGCATCAGGCGCGAGGAGCCGACGCGACGCTGCTCCATGCCCGGAATATCGTTGTCGCCGCCGAAGGGGCCACCGATGCCGGGGTTGTAACGCTGGCCGCTCTGTGGCGGCAGGATCGGATTCTGGAATCCCGAAGCTGGCGGCAGGACGGGATTCTGCGAGCCGGATGGCGGCGGCAGACCGAGGTCGTGCGTATCCTGCGCAAGCGCCGCGGCGGCGCCGAGGGAAAGCACCGTGAGAGTGCCGATGAGGGCCGTCCGCAGCATGGTTCCAGCCCTCCCCGGTTTCATCTCACTTGGCGTCGGAGGCCATCCGCATGCGGACGATCTTGTCCGGATTGGTGACCTGGCCGCTGCCCTGCGCGCCCTTCTTGATCTTGCGCACGGCGTCCATGCCGGACACGACCTCGCCGAAGAGCGTGTACTGGCCGGTCAGCGAGCCGCAGCCCTCGTAGCAGATGAAGAACTGCGAATTCGCCGAATCCGGCGAGGCCGAACGCGCCATGCCGACCGAACCGACCTTGTAGGGCGTCTGGGAGAACTCGGCCGGCAGGTTCGGCAGATCGGACTTGCCCGTGCCCGTGCCGGTCGGGTCGCCCGTCTGGGCCATGAAGCCGTCGATGACGCGATGGAAGACGATGCCGTCATAGAAGCCGCGCTTCACCAGCGCCTTGATCTGGGCGACATGCTTCGGCGCAAGGTCCGGCCGCAGGCGGATCGTGACCGGCCCGTCCTTGGTCTCGAGGACGACGGTGTTGTCCGGATCCGGTTTCGGGCTCTGGGCCTGCGCGAAACCGAGCGAGGCGACGAGGGCAAGAGCGGCGAGCGAGCTGCGCAGCATGAAGATCTCCATGGCCACCGGCGAGCCCGGCGGATGGCCGTCGATAGCGATATCCTTTGACGGGAACAAGGCACCTGCCCCAGATCGCCGCGCGCCCGACAGGGCGCGGTAACGGCGATCTAGGCTTTTGTGATCGCATCGGATTTTCCGAAAAGTGAATTCCACTTTTCGGTCCGATGCTAGAGCGACCACTGCTGCTGGTACCGGCAGAAAAAAACATTGCTGCACTGCACAAGTGCAATGGAGATCAAACTTGCAAAATTTTGAGGCTGAATTTGTCTAAACTGATGACAGAGCCGTCACAATCAGCTAAGCCATCTCCCGCTGGGAGCGCTGTGCTAGTCACGGCGCTGCGGACCAGGTCTCGGGAGGACAAACGCCCGCCTAGTATCCGAGTCGCACGCAACCAGACGCGCGCCGATACTGCGGTAAAAAAAGACTACCCAAGGCAAGGCGTCCGCCTTGCCTTTTTCTTTGCCGGCTCTCCGGCGAGTTGCCGACCGAGCCTTCCCTGATCGACTGCAAGTGTAAGCGCCCCCAGCCCGGGGCAGCGCGCTCAGATGTCGTAGGTCACCCAGACATACCAGACACCGGCGAAGATCACCGCGGCGATGACCGAGGTGATCGCAGCCTTCTTGAGCAGCCCCGGCAGGACCGGCGCGCCGGGCTCCGTGCCTTCGACGACATCACCGGTCTCATGCTGGCTGCGGATGCCAAAAGGCAGCACGGCGAAGAGCGTGATCCACCAGATCACGAAATAGAGCGCGAGCCCGCCAACGATGTTCATGCGCCTCTCCCGGCCAGGGCAATGCAGGAAAAGGCGACCCGGGCCGCGGTCGGCACGCCGAAGCGCGCAGTATGGCGCGCCGGCAGGCCGTTCGGGAAATGCCTGACATATTCGGCGTTGCAAGCGGCGTAATCGGCGGGATCGGTGATCAGCATGGTCATCTGCACGACGCGATCAAGCCCGCTGCCGGCCTCGGCCAGGATCTCGGCGATACGGCCCAGCGCATTGCGCACCTCCTCCGCCGGCGTCTCGCCGCGATGGACGCCGCGCGCGGGGTCATGCGGCGCCGAATGGCCGGAGACGAAGACCAGTCCGCCGGCGACGGTCGCCGCGCTGAAGGGGCGCGGCGAGCCGGACTCGGGCTCTCCGAGGAAGGCGATCTCGGACATGACGGTCACGCCTGCTCCAGCTCGACCAGCGTGCCGAGAAAATCCTTGGGGTGCAGGAACAGCACCGGCTTGCCATGGGCGCCGATGCGCGGCTCGCCCGAGCCGAGGACACGCGCGCCCTGCGCCTTCAGCCGGTCGCGAGCGGCAAGGATATCGTCGACCTCATAGCAGATGTGGTGGATGCCGCCGTCCGGGTTGCGCTCAAGGAATTTGGCGATCGGCGAATCGGCGCCGAGCGGCTCCAGCAGCTCGACCTTGGTGTTGGGCAACTCAACGAAGACCACGGTGACGCCGTGCGCCGGCTCAGGCTGCGGCTGCGAGACACGCGCGCCCAGCGTATCGCGATAGAGCGCCGTCGAGGCCGCGAGGTCCTTCACCGCGATGGCGACATGGTTGAGGCGTCCGATCATGACACGTCTTTCCGCAGTTCGGCTTTCGGGCTCGGAAACACGCCGTCATCCCGGACAAGCGGCGCAGCCGCGCCGCTCCGGGATCCATCATAGGGCAGCGTCACCACTCTATGATGGATCCCGGATCTTCGCTCCGCGACGTCCGGGATGACGGCGAATAGCCGACACTACTACACCTCGACCACCAGCGCATGCACCAGCGGCTTCTTGCCCCACTCCTCGTTGACGGCGCTGCGCACGCCGCGCTCCAGCGCGTTGCGAAGAGCTTCCGGGTCGCGGCGGCGGGCTTTCGGAATGCCGTCGAGCAGATCGGCGACGGTGTCGGCGACATATTCGTCGAAATCGGTGCCGTCGCGAGTGCGCGGCGGCAGGCCGAGCACCGCGATCTCCGGATCGCCGGCAATACCGCCCTTCTCGTCGATCGCGACCGCGATCGAGACGATGCCCGCGAAGGATAAGCGCCGACGCTCCTGCACCGTCTTCTCCAGCGCGTTCACCAGCAGGGAGCCATCCTGATAGAGCCGGCCATGCGGGGCCTCATCGACCTTCCTGGCGCCCTCACCCGAGATCGCGACGACGTCGCCATTGCCGGCGCGCAACACATGCTTCACGCCGAGGCTGCGGGCAAAACTCTCATGCTCGGCCAGATGCAGATCCTCGCCATGCGCGGGGATGGCGATCTGCGGTTTCACCCAGCCATAGAGCCTTGCCAGTTCCTCGCGGCGCGGATGGCCGGAGACATGGACGAGATGAGTGCGGTCAGTGATGATCTCGATATTGTCGCGGGCGAGCGCGTTCAGGATGTTGCCGACCGACTTCTCGTTGCCGGGAATGGTGCGCGAGGAGAAGATCACGCGGTCGCCGGGCGAGAGCGCGATCTCGGGGTGATCGTCCGCGGCAATGCGCGAGAGCGCGGCGCGCGGCTCGCCCTGGCTTCCGGTCACCAGCGCCACGACCTTGTCGCGCGGCAGGTAGCCATAGGCATCGACCGGCCGGAAAGCCGGGATGCCGTCGAGATAGCCGCATTCACGCGCCACATCGATGACGCGATCCATGGCGCGCCCGACGACCACGACCTCGCGCTGGGTGGCCATCGCGGCTTCGGCGACGGCGCGCAGCCGCGCGACATTGGAGGCGAAGGTGGTGACAGCGACACGCCCCGGCGCCGAGGCTACGAGTTCCTTGAGCTTGGCGGCGACATCGGCCTCGCTCGGGCTGATGCCGTCGCGCATGACATTGGTCGAATCGCAGACCAGCGCCAGCACCCCCTCCTCGCCGAGCTCGCGCAGGCGCTTCTCATCGGTCGGCAGGCCGACGCGCGGCGTCGGATCGATCTTCCAGTCGCCGGTATGGACGACGAGGCCGGCCGGGGTGCGGATGGCCAGCGCATTCGACTCGGGGATGGAATGCGCGACCGGCACATACTCGATGTCGAAGGGGCCGAGCGTGATCCGCCCGCCCTGCGCCACGACATTGATCTCGACATTGGGTGCGCCGGGCTCGGAGAGGCGGCGCGTGGCGAGGAGGCCGGCAGCGAAACGCGTGCAGTAGACCGGCGCCCGCAGCGAGGGCCAGAGCGCGGCAAGCGCGCCAATATGGTCCTCATGGGCGTGGGTGATGACGATGCCGAGGAGGTTCGCCCGCTCCTCGATGATGTAGCGCAGATCCGGCAGGACGATATCGACGCCCGGCGCTTCCGGGCCGGCGAAGGACAAGCCGCAATCGACCAGGATCCATTTGCGCCTCCCCTCAGGCCCGAAGCCGTAGAGAGCGGCGTTCATGCCGATCTCACCGAGGCCGCCGAGGGGAACGAAAACGAGCTGGTCGCTGGAGCGGGTCACGGGGATTCCTGATTTTAGCAATGATTTGGTTTATGCCGCGTGATGGCGTTGAGCCCTAGCATGCCATCGGCGCGGTCTCCAGATCGAGACCGCACGGCAGGAAATTAACGCGGCGGGCCGAAGAACAGATCGCCCGCATCGATCACGCGGCGGCCGGCTTCGGTTTCGAGTTCGAGGCGCCCCGTCGGATCAAGGCCGACGAATTGGCCCGCAAGCGGTCCCTCCGGAAGCCGGATGGTAATGGTCTCGCCGAGAAAGGCCGCACGTTCGAGCCAGGCGGCGCGGGTCGGCCCGAAGCCTCCTGGCTGGGCCCAGACCGCAAAGCGCTGGGCGAAGGCATCGCTCAAGCCCGTCAGCATCGCCTCGACAGAGGCTTGAGGCGCCACCGCCTTGAGGAAGGTTGCCGGGTACGGCGTGTCGGAGGGGCAGGAGGCGATGTTGACGCCGCAGCCGACGATGACGTTGAGGCGCCCTGCCCGGCTCTCGCCCTCGAGCAGCAGGCCCGAGGTCTTGGCGTTGCCGAGCAGCAGATCGTTCGGCCATTTCAGTTTCAGCCCGGACGCGGCCGGGCCGAGCAGCTTTGCAGCGGCATCATGTAGTGCAAGTCCGACCACGAAGCCGAGCTGCGGTGCCAGAACCGGCTCGCAAGGGTCGCTCAGCAGCAGGCTCGCATAGAGGTTGCCGGGCGGGGAGCCCCATTGCCGGCCGTGACGCCCCCTGCCCGCATTCTGGCTGCGGGCGACGATCCAGAGCTTGCCCGGCTCGCCCTGATCGAGCGCGCGACGGGCCTCCTCCATGGTGGAGCCGACCTCGTCGCGGATGATCAGCCGGTAGCCCGCGGCGCGGGCGGCGTCACCGAGCACGCGCCGTCAGCTCAGAAGAGCGACTTGGCCGCAGCCGCTGCCGAGTCGAAGAGCGGCGCCGGCAGGAACGAAAGCACCAGCACGAAGATGGTCGAGACCAGCAGCACTGTACGCACGCCGTAATCCGCGGTCTCGAAGGCCGGCTTCGGATCGTCGAAGTACATCACCTTGACCAGGCGCAGATAGTAATAGGCGCCGACGACGCTGGTCAGCACGCCGACGACGGCGAGCACATAGAGCTTGGCGTCGATCGCGGCGAGGAAGACGTACCACTTCGCCCAGAAGCCGGCGAGCGGCGGGATGCCGGCGAGCGAGAACATCATCATCGACAGCGCAAACGCCATCCAGCCATTGGTGCGCGACAGGCCGGCGAGCTCATTGATATCCTCGACCAGCTTGCCGTCGCGGCGCATCATCAGCACGCAGGCGAAGGCGGCGAGCGTGGTGGCGAGATAGATCGCCATATAGGTCATCACGCCCTGCACGCCGTCGGGCGTGCCGGCGGCGAGGCCGACCAGCGCGTAGCCCATGTTCGCGATCGAGGAATAGGCGAGCAGGCGCTTGATATTGCGCTGGCCGATCGCGGCGAAGGCGCCGAGCGCCATCGAGGCGATCGAGATGAAGACGATGATCTGGCGCCAATCCTGGATCGCGCCGGGGAAGGCGCCGACGAAGATGCGGATCACCATCGCCATGGCGGCCATCTTCGGCGCCGAGGCGAAGAAGGCCGCGACCGGAGTGGGCGAGCCCTCGTAGACGTCCGGCGTCCACATATGGAACGGCACGGCCGAGATCTTGAAGGCGACGCCGGAAGCGATGAAGACGATGCCGAAGATCAGGCCAATGCCGGCATGCCCACCCTGCGTCGCCGCCGCGATGCCCGGAAAGGTGACCGTGCCGGTGAAGCCATAGACCAGCGAGCTGCCGTAGAGCAGCATGCCGGAGGAGAGCGCGCCGAGCACGAAGTACTTCAGGCCCGCCTCGGTCGATTTGGCGTTGTCGCGGTCGAAGGCGGCGACGACATAGAGCGCGAGCGACTGCAGCTCGAGACCGACATAGAGGCTGATGAGATCATTGGCCGAGATCATCATCATCATGCCGATGGTCGCGAGCACGATCAGGATTGGGAATTCGAAGCGCATCGCGCCTTCGCGCCGCAGCGTGTCGGCCGAGAGCAGGATGGTGGCGCCGGCGCCGATCAGCGTCAGCACCTTCATGAAGCGGGAGAAGCCGTCGGCGATGAAGCCGTTGTTGAAGGTCAGGAGCTTGCCGCCGGCCGAGATGACCAGCACCAGCGCGACGGCGAGCAGCACCAGGGCGAGGCCTTCGAGCAGGCGTGTCGCGCGCTCACCCTGGATCGCGCCGATCAGCACCATCGCGATGGCGCCAGTGGCGAGGATGATTTCCGGCAGGGCCGGGCCGAGAGCGGGCAGAGCCATGACGAGACCTTACTGCACGGCCGCCACTGCCGTCTTCGCGACAGTGAGTGCAGCCTGATAGTTCTTGATGAGCGCTTCGGTCGGCGCCGCGAAGGCGTCGAGGATCGTGTGCGGCTGCACGCCGTACCAGATCGTCAGCAGGACGAGCGGGACGAAAATCGCGATTTCGCGGCCGTTCAGGTCCTTGATGTCCTTGAGCTCGGGCTTGGTCAGCGCGCCGAAGACCACCCGGCGGTAGAGCCAGAGCGCATAGGCCGCCGAGAGGATGACGCCGGAGGTGGCAAAGAAGGCGACCCAGGGGTTGGCGCGGAAGGCGCCGACCAGCGTCAGGAACTCGCCGACGAAGCCCGCGGTGCCCGGCAGGCCGACATTCGCCATGGTGAAGACCATGAACACCACGGCATAAAGCGGCATGCGATTGACCAGGCCGCCATAGGCGGCGATCTCGCGGGTGTGCATGCGGTCGTAGATCACGCCGACGCAGAGGAAGAGCGCGCCCGAGACGAGGCCGTGGCTGACCATCTGGAACATCGCGCCCTGGATGCCCTGCGGCGTCAGGGTGAAGAGCCCCATGGTGACGAAGCCCATATGCGCCACCGAGGAGTAGGCGATCAGCTTCTTGATGTCCTCCTGCATCAGCGCCACCAGCGAGGTGTAGACGATGGCGATGACCGACAGCGCGTAGATCAGCGGCGCGAACAGTGCCGAGGCTTCCGGGAACATCGGGATCGAGAAGCGGATGAAGCCGTATCCGCCCATCTTCAGCAGGATCGCCGCCAGGATGACCGAGCCGGCCGTCGGCGCCTCGACGTGGGCGTCGGGCAGCCAGGTATGGACCGGCCACATCGGCATCTTCACCGCGAAGGAGGCGAAGAAGGCAAGCCACAGCCAGGGCTGCATCTGCGACGGGAACTTGTGCGCCAGCAGCGTCGGGATGTCGGTGGTGCCGGCGTTCCAGTACATCGCCATCACCGCCAGCAGCATCAGCACCGAGCCGAGCAGCGTGTAGAGAAAGAACTTATAGGAGGCATAGACGCGCCGCTTGCCGCCCCAGATGCCGATGATCAGGAACATCGGGATCAGGCCGGCCTCGAAGAACAGGTAGAACAGCACAAGGTCGAGCGCGACGAAGACGCCGATCATCAGCGTCTCCAGCACCAGGAAGGCGACCATGTACTCGCGCACCCGCTTCTCGACCGAGGTCCAGGAGGCGAGGATGCAGAACGGCATCAGGAAGGCCGTCAACACCACGAAGGGGAAGGAGAAGCCGTCGACGCCGAGCTTGTACTTGATGGCGTCGGAAACCCAGCCATGGGTCTCGACCATCTGGAAGCCGGGATTGGCCGTGTCGAAGCGGCTCCAGGCGACGCAGGCGAGCACGAAGGTCAGCACCGTCGTGATCAGCGCCGCCCAGCGGGCGTTGGAGTCGACGGAAGGTTGATCGCCGCGCTGCGCCAGGATGAAGGCGGCGCCGACCAGCGGCAGAACCAGAAGACCGGTGAGAATACCGAAACCGAACATCATCTCACCCGCGGGTCACGAGATACCAGGTCACGAGCCCCGCGACGCCGATCAGCATGGCGAAGGCATAGTGATAGAGATAGCCGGTCTGCAGCCGGACCACCCGGTTGGTCACATCGACCACGCGGGCCGAGACGCCGTCCGGTCCGAGGCCGTCGATGACCAGGCCATCGCCCTTCTTCCAGAGGAAGCGGCCGAGCCACTTCGCCGGCTTGACGAACAGGAAGTCGTAGAGCTCGTCGAAGTACCACTTGTTGAGCAGGAACCGGTACAGCACCGGGTTCGCCGCCGCGAGCTTGCCCGGAATGTCCGGCCGGCGGACATACATCCAGTAGGCGAGCACGAAGCCGATCGCCATCGCCACGAACGGTGAGGCGACGACCCATTTCGGCACCTCGTGCATGGTGTGCAGGATGTGATTGTCCTTGCCCATGAACAGGGCCGACTTCCAGAAATGCTCGAAGTCGTGGCCGACGAAGGACTCCTTGAAGGCGACGCCGGCGAAGATCGCGCCGACCGAGAGCAGGGCGAGCGGCAGCAGCATCACCCAGGGGCTCTCATGCGGCGTGTGATCATGGCCATGGCCGTGATCGTCGTGGCCATGCGCGGCATGGGCATGATCGTCATGGCCGTGAGTGGCATGCGCGTGGTCGTCATGGGCGTGATGACCATGGCCCCAGCGCGGCGCACCTTCGAAGGTCATGAAGTAGAGCCGCCAGGAGTAGAAGGAGGTCATGCAGGCCGCGACGACCAGCAGCACGAAGGCATAGGAGCTGGCGAAGCCGCCATGCTCTACCGAGGCATAGGCGCTCTCGATGATCGCATCCTTCGAGAAGAAGCCGGCAAAGCCGAAAATGGTCCCGGGGATACCGACGCCGGTGAGCGCCAGCGTGCCGATCGTCATCGCCGCCGCGGTCAGCGGGATGTGCTTCCGGAGGCCGCCCATGTGGCGCATGTCCTGCTCATGGTGCATCGCGTGGATGACCGAGCCGGCGCCCAAAAAGAGCAGAGCCTTGAAGAAGGCGTGGGTGAAGAGGTGGAAGATGCCGGCGCCGTAATTGCCGACGCCGAGCGCGACGAACATGTAGCCGAGCTGCGAGCAGGTCGAATAGGCGATGACGCGCTTGATGTCGTTCTGCACCAGGCCGACGGTCGCGGCGAAGAAGGCCGTGGTGGCGCCGATGACGACGACGACGGTGAGCGCGACCGGGGCATATTCGAAGAGCGGCGACAGGCGCGCCACCATGAAGACACCGGCCGTGACCATGGTCGCGGCATGGATGAGGGCCGAGACCGGCGTCGGGCCTTCCATCGCGTCCGGCAGCCAGGTGTGGAGCAGGAACTGGGCCGACTTGCCCATCGCGCCGACGAACAGCAGCAGGCAGGTCAGGGTCAGCGCATTCCAGTCATAGCCGAGGAAGCGGAAGCCCTGGTTCGCAAATTCGCCCGCGCGCGGGAAGATCGCGTCGAAGGCGACCGAGCCGAACAGCACGAAGACCAGGAACATGCCGAGCGAGAAGCCGAAGTCGCCGACGCGGTTGACGATGAACGCCTTGATCGCCGCCGCATTGGCCGAGGGCTTCTGGTACCAGAAGCCGATCAGCAGATAGGAGGCGAGACCGACGCCTTCCCAGCCGAAGAACATCTGGACGAGATTGTCCGCCGTCACCAGCATCAGCATCGCGAAGGTGAACAGCGAGAGATAGGCGAAGAAGCGCGGCCGGTGCGGATCCTCGTGCATGTAGCCGATCGAGTACAAGTGCACGAGCGAGGAGACCGTGTTGACGACGACCAGCATCACCGCGGTCAGCGTGTCGATGCGGAAGGCCCAGTCGACCTGCAGGCTGCCGGAGGAAATCCAGCTCGCGACCTGGATCCGCGTCGTGGCGGAGCCGAAGCCGACCTGGACGAAGGCGACCCAGGACAGGATCGCCGAGACGATGAGCAGCGAGGTCGTGACGATCTCGGAGCCGCGCGCGCCGATCAGCCGGCCGAAGAGGCCAGCGATCAGGAAGCCGATCAGGGGGAGGAAGACGATCAGGTGATACATGGTCGTGAGGTCCAGGCGCCGGGCAGCGCTCAGCCTTTCATCATGTTGATGTCTTCCACCGCGATCGTGCCGCGGTTGCGGAAGTAGACGACGAGAATGGCGAGGCCGATCGCGGCCTCAGCCGCCGCCACCGTGAGCACGAGCAGCGCGAAGACCTGTCCGACGATGTCGTTCAGGAAGCTCGAGAAGGCGACGAAGTTGAGGTTGACCGAGAGCAGGATGAGTTCGACCGACATCAGAATGACGATGACGTTCTTGCGGTTGATGAAGATGCCGAGCACGCCGAGCGTGAACAGGATGGCGCTGACGGCGAGATAGTGGCCCAGTCCGATCGTCATCATGCCATCTCCTCGGGAACGCCGGCGCGCGAGGGCACCTGCTTGACCTGCATCGCCGCGTCCTTGGTACGGGCGTTCTGGGTCGGCACGTGCTGGCGCTTGATGCCGGGCCGGTCGCGCAGCGTCAGCACGATCGCGCCGATCATGGCGACCAGCAGCACGAGGCCCGCCGCCTGGAAGTAGTAGATGTACTGGGTGTAGAGCACGCGGCCGAGCGCCTCGGTGTTGGTCATGCCGGCAGGGATCGCGGCGACCGGCGCCTTGACGATCTGCGGGTCGATGGCCCAGGCGCCGACGACCAGCAAAAGCTCGACGGCGAAGATGAAGCCGATCAGCGCACCGACCGGAAGATAGTTCAGGAAGCCCTGGCGAAATTCGGCGAAATCGACGTCGAGCATCATCACCACGAAGAGGAAGAGCACCGCGACCGCGCCGACATAAACGACGACCAGCAGCATCGCGAGGAACTCTGCGCCCAGCAGCATGAACAGCCCGGCCGCGTTGACGAAGGCCAGGATCAGAAACAGCACCGAGTGCACGGGGTTGCGCGAGGCCACCACCATGAAGGCGGATGCCACGGTGACACCTGCGAAGAGATAGAAGAAAGCCGCTGCGGCATTCATCTCGGCCAGCCCTTCCCGCCCCTTTTCGGCGCGGTCCTCGTTTGGTTCGTGCTCCGGGACTCAAGGCCCCGGGGCAATTTGGAGCGTCTATAATCAGGCCCGCCGGACGGGACAACCGCGCGGCGGGTCTGTGAATTCAAGCAAACCCTCCAACGTCATCCCGGGCAAGCGAAGCGCAGACCCGGGATCCATCGTAGAGCGCAGTCCCCTCCGATGGATCCCGGATCAGCGCCGCTAAAGCGGCTTGTCCGGGATGACGCCGGAGAGGCGACAATCACCGATAGGGCGCATCCATCGCGATGTTGCGCGCGATCTCGCGTTCCCAGCGCGCGCCGTTCGCGAGCAGCTTGTCCTTGTCATAGAACAGCTCCTCGCGGGTCTCGGTCGCGAACTCGAAATTCGGCCCCTCGACGATGGCATCGACCGGGCAGGCCTCCTGGCAGAAGCCGCAATAGATGCACTTCGTCATGTCGATGTCGTAACGGGTGGTGCGGCGCGTGCCGTCGTTGCGGCGCGGGCCGGCCTCGATGGTGATGGCCTGCGCCGGGCAGATCGCCTCGCAGAGCTTGCAGGCAATGCAGCGCTCCTCGCCGTTCGGATAACGGCGCAGCGCGTGCTCGCCACGGAAGCGCGGCGAGAGCTGGCCCTTCTCGAACGGGTAGTTCAGCGTCGCCTTCGGCTTGAAGAAGTAGCGCATCGACAGGCCGATCGCCCCGACGAACTCCTTCAGCAGCAGGCCCCTTGCGGCTTGCGCGAGTGACATCGCCTTCGTCCTTCCATCCTCAGCCGAACAGCGTCCGGCCGATCACGAAACCCAGGATCGGCATGAAGCCGATCGTCATCACTATCAACGCCGCGCGCAGGATGCGGATGCGACGCTCGTAATCATTCTTCTCGGCCTCCGTCGTCGAGCGATCCGTGCGCCGAAGCGCCCCGATCACCACGGCCGCGATAAGCCGGTACTCCAGCAGGCCCAGCGCGAAGCCGATCGAGGCGCCGAGCCAACCCGCCATATTATACCGCCAGCAACCCGAGCCACTGCACGGTCTTAAACCCGGCGAAGCCGCCAACGACTGCGGCAGCCACCGCCCCTCCGAGCGCCACATCCAGCGCATCGAAAATCCGGCTTCGCCTTGCCATCCAGCAGGCCAAGCCGAACAGAACCACTCCTGCGATCATCCCGAATGCAATTCCGGAGATCGCAGCCAAGCTCATCCGCCGACCGGCCCCCAGCCCGTCACCTGCAGCACCAGCGCCACGATGACGACGCTCGCGATCGAGAGCGGCAGGAAGACCTTCCAGCCCAGGCGCATCAGCTGGTCGTAGCGGTAGCGCGGCACGAAGGCCTTCACCAGCGCGAACATGAAGAACACCAGGCAGACCTTGAGCGCAAACCAGAACACGCCGGGCAGCCAGGTGAAGGGCGGAAGCTGGAC
Organism: Bosea sp. F3-2; assembly: GCF_008253865.1. NCBI lineage: Bacteria > Pseudomonadati > Pseudomonadota > Alphaproteobacteria > Hyphomicrobiales > Alloboseaceae > Allobosea > Allobosea sp. F3-2. The sequence continues at coordinate 403,586 of NZ_CP042331.1, read as the reverse complement.
CGGCGGCGCCCAGCCGCCGAGGAACAGGATCGTCGTCAGCGCGCACATGGTCATGATCGCCACATATTCGCCGAGCATGAACAGCAGGTACGGCGTCGAGGAATACTCGACCATGAAGCCCGCCACGAGCTCCGACTCCGCCTCGGCCAGGTCGAAGGGCGGCCGGTTCGTCTCGGCCAGCGCCGAGATGAAGAAGACGACGAACATCGGGAAGAGCGGCAGGAAGTACCAGTTCAGGATGCTGAGCCACGGCACGCCGAGCGCATGCGCGAGGCCGCGGTTCTGCTGCGCCTCGACGATGGCCGAGAGGTTGAGCGAACCGACGCAGAGCAGCACGGTGATGATGACGAAGCCGATCGAGACCTCGTAGGACACCATCTGCGCCGCCGAGCGGAGCGCGCTCATGAACGGATATTTCGAGTTCGAGGCCCAGCCGGCCATGATGATGCCGTAGACGCCGAGCGAGGAGATGGCGAGGATGTAGAGCACGCCGACATTGATGTCGGCGATCGCCCAGCCTTCCGCCACCGGGATCACCGCCCAGGCGCCGAGCGCCAGCAGGCAGGAGATGAAGGGCGCCAGCAGGAAGATGCCCTTGTTGGCGCCGGCCGGGATGATCGGCTCCTTGAGCGCGAACTTGATCAGGTCCGCGAAGCTCTGGAACAGGCCCCAGGGACCGACGACGTTCGGGCCGCGGCGCAGCTGCACCGCCGCCCAGACCTTGCGGTCAGCGAGCAGGATGTAGGCGATGAAGACCAAGAGGCAGACCAGCAGCAGCAGGCTCTTGCCGAGGATGATCGCGATATCGAGGACGAGGTCCCAGTTCATGGCCGGTTACTCCGCCGCCTGCTGGTGCCGGCCCGAGGCCAGCGCCGAGCATTCCGCCATCACGGCGGAGGCACGCGCGATCGGGTTGGTCTGATAGAAGTCGCTGACCGCCGGGGCGAAGCCCGCCTTGTCGGTCTTGCCGCCAAAGCCGGCGAGCTTGCCGATCTCCGCCGCGTCATTGGCCGGGAGGCCGTCGAGCGCCGCGAAATGCGGATGCGCCTCGTAGAGCGCCTTGCGCAGGCCGGAGAGTGAGTCGAAGGGCAGCGTCTTGCCGAGCGCTGCGGAGAGCGCACGCAGGATCGCCCAATCCTCGCGGGCATCGCCCGGCGGGAAGGTGGCGCGATCCGCCATCTGCACGCGCCCTTCGGTGTTCACATAGGTGCCGGACTTTTCGGTGTAGGCGGCACCCGGCAGGATGACGTCGGCACGGTGGGCACCCTTGTCGCCATGGGTGCCCTGATAGACGACGAAAGCGCCTTCCGGCACCTCGATCTCGTCGGCACCGAGCAGGAAGAGCACGTCGAGCGCGCCGGGCTGGATCATCGCTGCAGCATCCAAACCGCCCTCACCCGGCACGAAGCCGAGATCGAGCGCGCCGACGCGGGCGGCGGCGGTGTGGATCACGCCGAAGCCGTTCCAGCCCTCGGTGATCGCGCCCAGCGACTGCGCCGCCTTGGCGGCGAGCGAGAGCACGGCCTCGCCGTCGGCGCGGGCAAGAGCGCCCTGCCCGACCAGCACCATCGGCTTGCCGCCGGCGGCCGCGACCGACTTGACGACATCGGCCAGCGTCTCCGGGCCGGCGCCGAGATAGTCGTAGGAATAGGTCAGGTCGGCCTTCTCGCCGATGACGCCGATCTTGAAGTCGCCGCGCAGCCAGCGCTTGCGGATGCGGGCATTCAGGATCGGTGCCTCGCGGCGCGGGTTCGAGCCGATGATCAAGAGCGAGGTCGCCTCCTCGACGCCGGCGATGCCGGCGTTGAGGACGTAGGACGCGCGGCCGAACTTCGGATGAAGCTTGGTGCCGTCCTGGCGCGCGTCGAGATTGGCTGATCCGAGCGAGGCGATCAGGCCTTTAAGCGCGAACATCTCCTCGACCGCGGCGAGATCGCCGGCGATGGCGCCGATCTTCTCAGGTGCGGCAGCCTTCACCTTGGCGGCGATGGCGGCGAAGGCCTCGTTCCAGCTCGCCGGGCGCAGGCGGCCGTTCTCACGGATATAGGGCCGGTCGAGACGCTGCGTGCGCAGGCCGTCGGCGACGTGGCGGGTCTTGTCGGAAATCCACTCCTCGTTCACCGCCTCGTTGAGGCGGGGCAGGATGCGCATGACTTCCTTGCCGCGCGAGTCGACGCGGATGGCCGAGCCGACGGCGTCCATCACGTCGATGCTCTCGGTCTTGGAGAGTTCCCAGGGCCGGGCCTTGTTCTGGTAGGGCTTCGAGGTCAGCGCGCCGACCGGGCAGAGATCGACGACGTTGCCCTGCAGCTCCGAGCTCATCGCGTGCTCGAGATAGGTCGTGATCTCCATGTCCTCGCCGCGGCCGATCGCGCCGAGGTCGGAGGCACCGGCGACCTCGGTGGTGAAGCGGACGCAGCGCGTGCACTGGATGCAGCGCGTCATCGAGGTCTTGACCAGCGGGCCGATATACTTGTCCTCGACCGCGCGCTTGTTCTCGGCATAGCGGGAGGTGTCCACGCCATAGGCCATGGCCTGGTCCTGCAGGTCGCACTCGCCGCCCTGATCGCAGATCGGGCAATCCAGCGGGTGGTTGATGAGCAGGAACTCCATCACCCCTTCGCGCGCCTTCTTGACCATCGGCGACTTCGTCAGGACGACCGGCGGCTCGCCGTTGGGGCCGGGGCGCAGGTCGCGCACGCCGATGGCGCAGGAGGCCTGCGGCTTCGGCGGGCCGCCCTTCACCTCGACGAGGCACATGCGGCAGTTGCCGGCGATCGAGAGGCGCTCGTGGAAGCAGAAGCGCGGCACCTCGGCGCCAGCCGCCTCGCAGGCCTGGAGGACCGTGTACTCGGCCGGGACGTCGACCTCGACGCCGTCGATGAGGAGTTTCGTCATGGTCTCACTCCGCCGCCATCAGGCGCACAGGTTCGCTGTGCGGGTTGGCGGCATAGTCGTCGATGCGCTGCTCGATCTCGTGACGGAAATGCGCGATCAGGCCCTGGATCGGCCAGGCGGCGGCATCGCCGAGCGCGCAGATCGTGTGGCCCTCGATCTGCTTGGTGACGTCGAGCAGCATGTCGATCTCGCGCTTCTGGGCGCGGCCTTCGGCCATGCGCTCCATGACGCGCCACATCCAGCCCGTGCCTTCGCGGCAGGGCGTGCACTGGCCGCAGCTCTCATGCTTGTAGAAATGGCTGATGCGGGCGATGGCGCGGACGATGTCGGTCGACTTGTCCATCACGATCACCGCCGCCGTGCCGAGGCCGGAGCGCAGCTTCGACAGCGAGTCGAAATCCATCGGCGTGTCGATGATCTGCTCGGCCGGGACCATGCGCACCGAGGAGCCGCCGGGGATGACCGCCTTGAGATTGTCCCAGCCGCCGCGGATGCCGCCGCAATGCTTGTCGATCAGCTCGCGGAAGGTGATGCCCATCGCCTCTTCGACGTTGCAGGGCTTGTTCACATGCCCGGAGACGCAGAAGAGCTTGGTGCCGACATTGTTCGGCGTGCCGATCGAGGAGAACCAGTTCGCACCGCGGCGCAGGATGGTCGGGGCGACAGCGATCGACTCGACGTTGTTCACCGTGGTCGGGCAGCCATAGAGGCCCATATTGGCCGGGAAAGGCGGCTTCAGCCGCGGCATGCCCTTCTTGCCTTCGAGGCTCTCCAGCAGCGCCGTCTCTTCGCCGCAGATATAGGCGCCGGCGCCGTGATGCACATAGAGATCAAAGGGATAGCCGTGGACGTTGTCCTTGCCGATGAGCTTGGCCTCATAGGCCTCGTCGACGGCGCGCTGCAGCGCTTCGCGCTCACGGACATACTCGCCGCGGATGTAGATATAGGCCGCATGCGCGCCCATGGCGAAGGAGGCGATCAGGCAGCCCTCGACCAGCGTATGCGGGTCGTGGCGCATGATCTCGCGGTCCTTGCAGGTGCCGGGCTCCGACTCGTCGGCGTTGACGACGAGGTAATGCGGGCGCCCGTCGCTCTGCTTGGGCATGAACGACCATTTCAGCCCGGTCGGGAAGCCGGCGCCGCCGCGCCCGCGCAGGCCGGACGTCTTCATCTCGTCGATGATCCAGTCCCGGCCCTGCTCCAGGATGAACTTGGTGCCGTCCCAGGCACCGCGCTGGATCGCACCCTTCAGGGTACGGTCATGCAGGCCGTAGAGATTGGTGAAGATGCGATCGCGATCTGCGAGCATGTCCTGGTGCCTCACTCTGCCGGCTTGTCGCCGCTCTTGGCGGTCTTCGCACGCGCCCGGGTGGGCTTCGGCTTGCCCTCCGCAGCAGGCGTGTCCTGGGCAGCGCTGCTCGGCTGCACGGGCTCGGAAGGCTTCGGGCGGCCGGCAGCAGCCGTTTCGGTCGCGGGCTTCTCGGCGACCGCCGCGGGGGTCGCTTCGGCCTTCTTGGCCTCGGCTTCGGCAGCTTTCTTCGCCTCCGCCTCGGCGGCGGCCTTGGCGGCAGCAGCCTCGGCAGCGGCCTTACGCTGTTCGAGGACGCGCTTCTGCCAGTCGCCGGCGCCGATCATCGAGCCATCATAGAGGGCCTTGTCGGTCAGCGTGTTCGCGCCGCCTTCCGGCTCGGAACCGACGCGGCCATTCTGCGGGCCGGGCTTGGTCGGGCGGCCGCTGCGGAGATCGTCGAGGAGCTGGCGGAAATTCGCCGGCGTCAGATCCTCGTAGTAATCGACATTGATCTGCGCCATCGGCGCATTGCAGCAGGCGCCGAGGCATTCGACCTCGAGCCAGGAGAGCTTGCCGTCGGCGGTGACGGTCGACTGCGGACCGATGACCTCCTCGCAGACCTTCTTCAGCGCTTCCGCGCCGCGCAGCGCGCAGGGCGTCGTGCCGCAGAGCTGGACGAAATACTCGCCCACCGGCTGCAGGTTGAACATGGTGTAGAAGGTCGCGACCTCCAGCACCCGCATCGGCGCCATGCCGAGACGCTTGGCGACGGTCTCGATCACGGCGCGCGAGACCCAGCCTTCCTGCTCCTGCGCCTTCCACAGCAGCGGGATGACAGCCGAGGCCTGGCGGCCAGCCGGATATTTGGCGATCTGCTGGTCGATCCAGTTCTCATTCGCCGGGGTGAAGGCGAAGGAGGCGGGCTGGACCGGATCAGGTGCGAGACGACGGACGGACATATCAGTTCTCTCTCGACGTCATGCTCGGGCTTGTCCCGAGCATCCACGTCTTCGCAACATCGACCACGTTCAAGACGTGGATGGTCGGCACAAGGCCGACCATGACGGAAACAGCGATCACCGATCGACCTCCCCGAACACGATATCGAGGGAGCCGAGGATCGCGGAGACGTCGGCGAGCATGTGCTTGCGGCACATGAAATCCATGGCCTGGAGATGGGCGAAGCCGGGCGCCTTGATCTTGCAGCGATAGGGCTTGTTGGTGCCGTCGGAGACCAGATAGACGCCGAACTCACCCTTCGGCGCCTCGACCGCGGCATAGACCTCGCCGGCCGGCACCTTGTAGCCCTCGGTGTAGAGCTTGAAGTGGTGGATCAGCGCTTCCATCGAGCGCTTCATCTCACCGCGCTTGGGCGGCACCATCTTGCCGTCGAGCGAGGAGACCGGGCCGCCGCCATCGGGAGCCAGCAGTTTCTCGCAGCATTGCTTCATGATGCGCACTGACTGGCGCATCTCTTCCATGCGGATGTGGTAGCGATCGAAGCAGTCGCCGTTCTTGCCGACGGGGATGTCGAATTCCATCTCCTCGTAGCATTCGTAGGGCTGCGACTTGCGCAGATCCCACGGCGCGCCGGAACCGCGCACCATCACGCCCGAGAAGCCCCATTTCCAGCAGGTCTCGAGATCGACCACGCCGATATCGACGTTGCGCTGCTTGAAGATGCGGTTGTCGCTGAGCAGCCCTTCGAGATCGTCGCAAACCTTGAGGAAGGGATCGCACCACTCGGCGATGTCGTGGATCAGCGAGACCGGCAAGTCCTGATGCACGCCGCCGGGCCGGACATAGGCCGCATGCATGCGCGCGCCGCAAGCCCGCTCGTAGAAGATCATCAGCTTCTCGCGCTCCTCGAAGCCCCAGAGCGGAGGCGTGAGCGCGCCGACGTCCATCGCCTGCGTGGTGACGTTGAGCAGATGCGAGAGGATGCGGCCGATCTCGGAATAGAGCACGCGGATGAGCTGGCCGCGGCGCGGAACGGTCACGCCGGCCAGACGCTCGACCGCGAGCGCAAAGGCATGCTCCTGGTTCATCGGCGCGACATAGTCGAGCCGGTCGAAATAGGGCACCGCCTGGAGATAGGTCTTGGCCTCGATCAGCTTCTCGGTGCCGCGATGCAGCAGGCCGATATGCGGATCGACGCGCTCGACCACCTCGCCGTCCAGCTCCAGCACGAGGCGCAGCACGCCATGCGCCGCCGGGTGCTGCGGGCCGAAATTGATCGAGAAGTTGCGGATGTTGTGCTCGGTCATTGCCGGCCTTCCTGCTGCGCCTGGAAGCGCGCCATCACTTCCGCGCCCGTCAGCCGCGGGCGCTCGCCGGCGAAGTCGTAGAGCGCCGGCTTCTCATCGATGAAGATCTCTTCGAGAAACGTGAACGAGCTCGTGTCGTCGAAGCTCTGGAAGGCCACGGCGACATGGTCCCCGCCCTCGCGCAGTCGCCAGAACAGGCTCGAACCGCAGTTGCGGCAGAACTGGCGTATGGCCCAGTCAGAGGAGACATAGCTGCCGACCTGGCTCTCGTCCTCGACGGTGACCTCGCCGCAGGGCACGGCCATGAAGACCCCGCCGCTCCAGCGCCGGCACATGCCGCAATGGCAGACGTCCATCTCGCGCTTCGTCGGCACGGCGCTGAACCGCACCGCGCCGCACAGGCAGCCGCCGGACAGTTTTTCCGCCGCGGCCGCCATCACGCCCCCTTCGCCTTCTCGTCGCCCGGCAGGACATAGTCCGTGCCTTCCCACGGCGAGAGGAAATCGAAGTTGCGGAATTCCTGGTTGAGCTTCACCGGCTCGTAGACGACGCGCTTCTGCTCGTCGTCGTAGCGCACCTCGACGAAGCCGGTCAGCGGGAAGTCCTTGCGCAGCGGATAGCCCTCGAAACCGTAATCGGTGAGGATGCGGCGCAGATCCGGATGGCCGGAGAAGAGGATGCCGTAGAAGTCGTAGGCCTCGCGCTCGAACCAGTTCGCCGCCGGGAAGACGTCGACGACGGAGGGAACGGGCGTCGCCTCGTCGGTCTGGACCTTGACGCGGATGCGGCGGTTATGGTGCGGCGCCAGCAGCTGGTAGACCACATCGAAACGCTTCTCGCGGCCCGGATAGTCGGCACCGGCGATATCGGTGAAATTGACGAAGCGGAAGCGCGGATCGCTGTAGAGCACCCGCAGGACCTCGACGATCGAAGCCGCCTCGGCATGAACAGTCAGCTCCTCGAAGGCGACGACCGCCTCCGTCACCGCGCCGGGCAGCGCGGCCTTGATCTCTTCGCCGAGTTTTACGAGCGCTTCGCTCATCGTCTCACCTTCTCACCCGCGTCATGCTCGGGCTTGCCCCGGGCATCTCGTGCAGGATTGAACCCAATCCTCATTCGGCGCCTCTCCGTCAGGAGATGCTCGGGTCAAGCCCGAGCATGACGCCCTTGTCTTACCGCTCGATCGTGCCGGTGCGGCGGATCTTCTTCTGCAGCAGCAGCACGCCGTAGAGCAGCGCTTCCGCCGTCGGCGGGCAGCCCGGGACATAGATGTCGATCGGGACGATGCGGTCGCAGCCACGCACCACCGAGTAGCTGTAGTGATAGTAGCCGCCGCCATTGGCGCAGGAGCCCATCGAGATGACGTAGCGAGGCTCCGGCATCTGGTCGTAGACCTTGCGCAGCGCCGGGGCCATCTTGTTGGTCAGCGTGCCGGCGACGATCATCACGTCCGACTGGCGCGGCGAGGCGCGCGGCGCGAAGCCGAAACGCTCGACATCGTAGCGCGGCATCGAGAGCTGCATCATCTCGACGGCGCAGCAGGCCAGACCGAAGGTCATCCACATCAGCGAGCCTGTGCGGGCCCAGTTGATCAGATCGTCGGTGGCGGTGACGAGAAAGCCCTTGTCGGCCAGCTCGTTGTTGATCTCGACGAAGAACGGATCACGCGTGCCGACCGGCTTGCCGTCCGGGCCGAGAAGCCCCCGCGGTGCCGGCGCGACGAGCGGGTCGCCGCGATCGATCGCTGTGATTGCCATGACCTAATCCTCGTGAACCTTTGCCTGCCAGATTGGAAGCGGAGCGCCGCCTCGCGACCGGACAGTCAGTCCCACTCCAGCGCGCCCTTGCGCCACTCGTAGACGAACCCCACGGTCAGCACGCCGAGGAAGATCATCATCGACCAGAAGCCATACCAGCCGAGGCTGCCGAAGGCGACGGCCCAGGGGAACAGGAACGCGACCTCGAGATCGAAGATGATGAAGAGAATCGCGACCAGGTAGAACCGGACGTCGAACTTCATGCGGGCGTCGTCGAAGGCGTTGAAGCCGCATTCATAGGCCGAGAGCTTTTCCGCATCCGGCTTCGAATAGGCGATCGCGAAGGGCGCAATCAGCAGGGCCAGGCCGATGACCGCCGAGACACCGATGAACAGCACCAGCGGCAGGTAGTCGCTCAGGATCGATGACACCGGAAGAGCTTGCATGGTCGAACTCACTTCAGACGGCCGCGGGGCGGCTCGCTGTCCCAGTCGCTTAGACCCTCGATTAGAATGAAGCAAGACTCCGCCGCGCCGCACAATCGCGCGAGCGGGTTGAATGCAGCGCAGGATGGGGCAGAATTCGGCTGCGTCCGCACAGCCTCCCCGTCATTCGGGGCGGAATTCCGTCGGAACCGCGTATTTTCAGCCGCAAGGACGGGCAGAAATCCGTTCACCGTGCCGAATCGCTCCCGGCCGGCAAGCCTGCCTCGCCCGAAAGGCCTTCGATGTTTAAACCGTTTCAGCCCACCCTCGACGCGACACCGGCAGCGGTTCCTGCGGCGCGATGAAGCCCGCCTGCCTGCGCGCCGGGCTCGTTTCGGCGGTCGCCCTTCTGCTGTCCGCGACATCGGCCATCGCCCAGGAGGGCGAGCGCGTGCGCGCGCCCTTGCCGCCGCAGCGGCCTTTCGACCTCGATCTGGAGGGCACGCCGAAGCTGCCGGATATCGTCGTGCCGCGGGCTGTTCTCGCCACCGCTCCCTCAACCGCCGGGACCGCACAGGACACGCCTCCTGCGGCACCGTCGACCGAAACGCCCGCGATCGACACCGCGTCGATGACACTGCCCGCCGAAGGGACCCCGCCCGCCGCCGGTGAGCCGGACGACGACGAAGGCGTGGAATGGCCAAAGCTGACGCCCGGCCAGAAGGCCGGCGCCGAGCCCGACTTCGACCCGAACGAGAAGCCCGAGCGGCCGGGCATCTCGACCGATCCCGGCACCTCGATCACCTGCCTGCCGGATCCCTTGAAGCAGATCCTGGCCAAGATCGTCGATCGCTACGGCGCGGTGAAGGTGACCTCGACCTGGCGGCCGCCCTGGCGTGCGCGGCGCGGCTCCTACCACAAGGGCTGCCAGGCGATGGATTTCCGCGTGCCGGGCGTGCGCCCGCGCATCGTGCTGGAATGGGCGCGCAGCCTGCCGGAGGTCGGCGGGCATCACGTCTACTGGAACGGGCTGATCCACATCGACATCGGACCGCGCCGCCCCTGGTAGGGAGCGGCGCGCTGGCCGTCACGTCTGCAAGCTGCTGGTTGCCAGATCTCAGTCGTGGCCGTCCGTCTTCGAGCCGTCCGAACGGCCCGGCGCATCCAGCCGCAGCGTAACCCGCTTCACCGAAACGTCATCGGGATCGAGGGCGATGGCGAAGCCAAGGCTTTGGCAGAGAGCGAGCATCGGCCCGTTCTCCGCCAGCACCTGGCTATGGACGCAGCGGATACCCTCGGCCCTGGCCCAGTCGATCATCAGGATCATCAAGGCGCGGCCAAGCCCCATGCCTTTCAGGTCCGAGCGCAGCAGGATCGCGTATTCGGCCTCGACATGCCCGGGGTCGGCATGCAGCCGGACCGCGCCGGCAGCATCGCCGCTCCCATCCTCGGTGGCGATGAAGGCCATCTCCCGCGCATAGTCGAGCTGGGTGAGGCGTGCGAGGAAGGTGTGGCTGAAGGATTTGAGCGGCGCGAAGAAGCGCAGCCTCAAATCCTCCGGGGTTACCCTGTTCAGCATCGCGCCGATCAGGAGTTCGTCTTCCGGCTTGATCGGGCGCACGAAAAAGCGGTGCTCGCCCAACTCCAGTCGCCGCGTCCAGGCCGAAGGATAGGGACGGATCGCTGGGCGGCGACGACGCGCGGGATCAGGTTCCAGGGCGATGCGGGCATCGACCGCGACGGCGCCGCTCGCATCGGCGAGGATCGGATTGAGATCGAGTTCCCGGATCTGCGGCAGCTCGGAGGCCATTTTCCCCAAAGCGACCAGCACGGTGGCGATCGCACGACGGTCCGCAGCTGGGACATCGCGATACGCGGCCAGGATGCGCGAGACGCGGGTGCGGGAGACCAGGCCCTCAGCCGAGGCAAGATCGAGCGGCGGCAGTGCGACATGCGTATCGGCGATCAGCTCCGCCGCCGTTCCGCCCCGACCGAAAACGATCACGGGGCCGAAGCAGGCGTCGGTGGCGAACCCGGCGATCAGCTCCCGCGCCTTGGCCCGGTGCGCCATGGGCTGCACCATGAAGCCGGTCAGGCGGGCCTGCGGCCGCTGCCGGCGAAGGCGCTCCGCCATCTGCTCCGCGGCCGCACGGACCGCGCCTTCATTGGCAAGGTCGAGCTCGACGCCGCCGACATCCGATTTATGCGGAACCTCGGGCGAGACGATCTTGAGCGCGACCGTCCGTCCTGCCGCGAACTGCACCTTGGCCGCAGCGACCGCTGCCTCAGCGTCGGGGGCAATGACCAGATCGAGCGTCGGAATCCGGAACAAGGCAAGCAAACGCGTCACCTCGTCCGGTTCGAGCCAGCTTCGGCCCTCTCCGAGTGCCCGCGCGATGATCGACTCGGCAGCGGCGACGTCGGGCGGGTCATCGTCATCGATCGACGGCGGCGTCGCCATCAGCTCCTTGATCAACCGGGCGTGGCGGGTGAGATGCAGGAACCCCACCACCGCATCCTGTTCCGTAGCGAACGAAGGAACTCCCGCCGCAGCGAAGATCGCCGCCGCGCTGTCGCCAGCGCCGATCCAGGCCGCGAGGACGGGCTTGGAAGGAGCTGCACCGCGCGCATCGACGATCGCGCGGGCACACTCCAGCGGATCGGCCGGCGCAACCGGCGCGTTCAGCGCGAGGACTACATCGACCGTCTCCTCCTCCAGCAGATGCGCAACCGCTGCGCGATAGTCCTGCGGGCTGCGGACGATCTCGGGTTCGCGGCGTGGTAGCTGCGAGCCCGCCACCTGCCGCAACCGGCCGGCAGCCAGTGCCGCGAGGCCCTCCCCGTTGCTGACGATCGCGAGCCGGCCCGCCCCGGCAGCCCGCGCCCGACCGAGTGTCTCGGCAGCGGCGAAGAGCTCGTCGAGATCGTTCACGCGCAGCAATCCGGCGCGATGGAAGGCAGCGTCATGCGCAGCGTCGCTGGTGACGATCAGCCCCGCATGCGTCAACGCCGATGTTGCGGCTTCAAGAGGCGGCGGCTTCAGGACCAGCACGGGCTTGATCCGCGCGGCGGCGCGGGCCGAGGACAGGAAGCGCGCGGCATCCGTGACCTCGTCGATCGCCAGCAGGATGGTGCGCGTCAGCGGATCGGCGGCAAAATGATCGAGGCAGTCGGCGATATCGACATCGGCCCCCTCGCCCACCACCACGGCTCCGGACAGACCGATCTCGCGCCGTCCGGCCCAGGCCAGGATTCCTGCGGCCACGGAGTTGGATTGCGCGGCCAGCGCCAGCGTGCCAGCGGAAAGATGCGTCGGCACCGCGGTCGCATTGAGGCCGAGACGAGGCGCCGCGATCCCAAGCGAAGACGGCCCGACCAGCCTCACCCCGGCGGCACGGGCGGCCGCAGACAGCCGATCGCGATCGGCTGCGTCCCCGTCCGGCACCAGCAGACCGGCGCAGCCGCGCTCCTTGGCGGCGACCAGCGCCCTCTCCGCCGCCGCGCTGAAAGCGATGACGAGATCGGAAGGCGGCATGGACGCCAGCTCGTTCGGCCCGGAGAGCACGACCAGCTTGCCGCGATAGCTGCCCGCCTGGATTTGCCTTGCCAGCTCGTCGGTTTCAGCGGCCCCGGCAATCACCGTCGTCGTGGCAGGCTCGAGCAGGCGCTTGATCAGGGCGAGCGTCATCGGTCGGCCATGTCCGTTTGCAGCGATGCCATCAGAAACGATCCCGGCCACTCCGGCCAAGCGTCAACGACAGCTTTCACATACGATCAGGCAAATCCCGTGACGAGCCTATGAAACGAGACACTGCGTCACAGACCTTCGATCTCGGCCAATGAGGACGCGCCAGCTTGCCGCTCCCATCATCCGAGAAATGCATCGACCTCGGCGCCGAATTGCGCGGCCTGCTCGATATTCGAGATATGGGCCGCGTCCAGCAGGCATTTGCGGGCACCTGGTATCGCTGCTCGGACAGCCTCGCCGTCGGCGGGCGTCGTGGCCGGGTCCTTCGATCCGATGATCACGAGAACCGGATTGCGGATCGCCTTGATCGACTCGCGCTGATCCATGTCGCGGATCGCCATGCACGATCCCTGATAGCCGACCACCGGCGTATTCAGGATCATTGCTCGCATCCGTTGCATGGTTTCGGGCGCAGCAAGGCGGAATGGTTCCGGGAACCAACGTGCGATGGTGGCATCGACAAGCGCCTCCATACCCCCGCCTTGAGCTGCCGCGATACGCCCATTCCACAGATCGACCGGGCCCATATAGGCGGCGGTGTTGGCCAGGACCGCGCGTTCGATTCGGTCCGGTGCATGGGTCAGCAGCCACATGCCGACCATGCCGCCCATCGAGAGCCCGCAGAAATGCGCGCGTTCGATGCCGAGCGCATCGAGCACGCCGAGCGCATCCCGACCCAGCTGCTCCATCGTATAGGGAGCCGGCGAAACGATGCTGCGGCCATGGCCGCGCTGGTCGTAGCGGATCACGCGGAAGCGCTGCGACCAGAGCGGGATTTGGTCGTCCCACATCGACATGTCCGAGCTGAGCGAATTCGAGAGCAGCAGCGCAGGCGCCGTGTCGCGGCCGTCGATGCGCACTTCGAATTCCTCATGGCCGATCTTGATCCGCATCGCTTTCGCTCCGTCCGCTTCGGTCCTTTTGTGTCCCCCAGATACCAGTGTGCGCAACATCAAAAAAAAGAAACATGCGTACTTGTCCGTTTGTTTTTGGCTGACTAAGGTTCCGGCATGCCGCCATCAGCCGAGAAGCAGCGCCGGACGCAGGAGGAACGCTCGACGGAAACGCGGGCGCGGCTTGTCAATGCGACGCTCGATCTCCTGGTGGAACGCGGCTATGCGCTTGCGACAACGGCAGACATTGCGGCCCGCGCGGGCGTGACCCGTGGCGCGCTCAACCATCATTTTTCCGGCAAGGACGACCTGATCGTCCAATCCGTCAGCCACCTGCTCCGGAGCTGGATCGGCGAGATCCGCGAGGTCGCGGAACTCGTCAAAGCCGGGAGCCTGTCCCTCTCCGAGTTCGTCGATCGGATGTGGGAATTGTTCTCCGGCAAGCTTTTCCTGGTCACGCTGGAGCATGTGACCGCCGCGCGCCACAATTCCTACCTGCGCGAACAGCTGGTGTCGGTGACGCGCGAATTCCATGCGGCGCTCGACGGCACCTGGCAGGATTTCTTCGACGGCACGGGCCTGCACAAGCCCGAGGTCGAGGCGGCCTTCAACGCCACGCTCTGCCTGATGCGCGGCATGAGCCTGCAGACCATCCTGCGCGACGACCCCGCCTATTACGCGCGCCTTCTCGGCTTCTGGAAGACGGTCCTGGCCGAGCACTCGCAGCAGAGCCGCGCCAGCGAAGGCGCCATTTCCGTTCCGACAGACCAAGGCAGACTCCAGTGACACAGGCGATCATTTTCGAGAACGCAAGGCTGCTAGACGGCACCAGCCCGGAAGGCGAGCGCGACCGCTTCGTGCGCATCGAAGGCGGGCTGATCCGCGAGGTCTCGGACCGACCGATCGCCGATGGCGGTGCGCGGCGCATCGATCTCAAGGGCCGGACCCTGATGCCCGGCCTGATCGACTGCCATGTCCATGTGATCGCGAACTCGGCGAATTTCGGCCAGAACGCGCTGCTTCCGGACGCGCTCGTCGCCCTGCAGGCCGTGAAGCTGATGGGCGAGATGCTGCACCGCGGCTTCACCACCGTCCGCGATGTCGGCGGCGCGACCTACGCCCTCGTCGAGGCACAGGAGCAGGGTCTCTATGTCGGCCCGCGCCTCGTCATCTGCGGCAAGGCCCTGTCGCAGACCGGCGGCCACGCCGATTTCCGCGGTCGCTACGATAACCGCCGGCCCGACTACCAGACCCATCAACTCGGCTCGCTCGGCCGCATCTGCGACGGCGTCGATGCCTGCCGTGCCGCGGCGCGCGACGAGATCCGCCAGGGCGCGCAGTTCGTGAAGATCATGGCCAATGGCGGCGTCGCCTCGCCGACCGATCCGATCGCGTTCCTCGGCTTCAGCGATGCCGAGATCGCCGCGATCGTCGAGGAAGCCCGCAACGCCCAGACCTATGTCTCCGCGCACCTCTACACCGATGAGGGCATCGCGCGCGCCGTGAAGCTCGGCGTGCGCTCGATCGAGCACGCCAACCTCGTCGAGGCCGCGACGGCCCGTCTCATGCATGAGCGGGGCGCGATCGCCTGCCCGACGCTCGTTACCTACGAGGCGTTGAACAATGAAGGGGCTTCCTACGGCCTGCCCCCTTCCTCCGTCGCCAAGATCGATGACGTCCGCCTGCGCGGCCTGGGATCGCTCGAGATCATGCGCGAGGCCGGCGTGACGATGGCCTATGGCACGGACCTGCTCGGCGCCATGCACCGGCATCAATCGGAAGAGTTCGTCATCCGCGGGCGTGTGCTGCCGGCCATCGAGGTCATCCGCTCGGCGACCGTCAACGCGGCCGAGCTGATCGGCATGACCGGCAAGATCGGCACCATCAAGCCCGACGCCTATGCCGATTTCATCGTGGTCGACGGCGATCCGCTGGCCGACCTCTCGCTCCTGACGGGACAGGGGCGCAACATGCCGGTCATCATGAAGAACGGCGACTTCATCAAGAATGAACTGAACTAACCAACAAGGGAACAGGCCATGACCACCAACCGTCGTCAGTTCATCGGCACGCTCGGTGCCGCCTCTGCACTGATCGCAGCGCCTTCCGTCCTGCGCGCACAGTCGCAGGGTGTCTTCCGCATCGGCGCGCTCTGCCCGGTGACGGGCGCCGGCAGCCCCTACGGCTCCGGCATGCAGAAGATGATCATCGCCGCCGCCGAGATCGTGAACGCCGCTGGCGGCGCTGCCGGCCGCAAGATCGAGGTCGTCGCCGAGGACGATCAGACCAGCCCGCAGGCCGGCGTGCTCGCCGCCAAGAAGCTGATCGACGTCAACAAGGTCCAGGCGCTGATGGGGACGTGGTCGTCCGGCGTCTCGCTGGCGGTGCTGCCGCTGACCAACGACGCCAACATCATCATGATGAACACCTCGGGCGCTCCGGCGCTCTCCGTGCCGCCCGCCAATGCCAAGGGCCTGGCCTACCGCTTCCAGGCCACCAATGACCGCTTCGGCAAGGCCTTCGCCGAGATCTGCGTGAAGGAAGGCTTCAAGCGCCCCGCCACCATGGCGTTCAACAACGCCTCCGGCATCGGCAACACCGAGGGCTTCCGCAAGGCCTGGGAAGCCAAGGGCAACAAGGTCGTCGAGAGCGTCGTCTACGAACCGAACCAGGCATCCTACCGCTCCGAGCTGCAGAAGATCCTCGCCGCCAACCCGGATGTGATCGTCACCGGCTCCTACCTGTCGGACACCACGATCATCATGCGCGAATGGTTCCAGACCGGCCAGCCGGTCAAGTGGATCATCCCCGGCTGGGCCGCCAATCCCGATCTGGTCAAGGCGACCGGCCCGGAGGTCGTCGAGGGCGTGATCTCGGTCGACTCGATCTCCAACGAAACGGCGCCGTCCTTCAAGGCCTATGCCGAGGTCTATGAAAAGACGACCGGACAGTCCGGGCAGTCGAACATCTTCAGCGCCATGACCTGGGACATGGTCCATGCGCTCGCCCTGGCGATCGAGGCCGCCGGCTCCACCGAGACGGCCGCGATCAACGCCAAGATCCGCGAGGTCTCCAATCCCGACGGCACGAAGGTCTACAGCTACGCCGAGGGCAAGGACGCGCTGAAGAAGGGCAAGATCAACTACGAGGGCGCGTCCTCCGTGCTGGATTTCGACCAGTACGGCGACGTCTCCCCGTCCTTCGGCGTCTTCTTCATCGAAGGCGGCAAGCTCAACCGGCGCTACGTCGTCAACGTCTGACGCATCGCCCCTGCAGGCCTGTGCCTGCAGGGGCCGCTGGCTCCGGCCGCGGCGATGCCCGAGCAGGTAGCTCCATGTTCTATGCTCAGCTTTTCGTAAACGGGCTGTTCCAGGGCCTCGTCATCGGCCTGGCGGCACTCTCGATCACGCTCGTCTTCGGGATCGCGCGCTTTCCGAATGCCGCGACCGGTGACTCCATGACGCTCGGCGCCTATGCGGCGCTGGCAGCCCACAAGGCCAGCGGCTCCTTCATTGTTGCCGGGCTCGGCGCGGCCGGCGCGACGGGCATCGTGCTGCTCCTCGCCTATTGGAGCGTGTTCCGGAAGCTCGCCAACCGTTCCGTCGTCGCGCTCCTCGTCGCCTCGATCGGCATCGCCTTCGTGCTGCGGGCCGCGCTCGGCGTCGCCTTCGGCCATGGCCAGCAGGTGTTTCAGGTGCCGCTCTCGCGCCCCTACCTGTTCGGTGGCTTGCGCATCCTGCCGCTCGACCTGCAGATGGCGCTGGTCGCGCTCGTCACCCTGATCGCCGTCTTCGGCCTGCTCTACCTCACCGCGATTGGGCGGCAGATGCGTGCCGTCGCCGACAACCGCGACCTCGCCCGCGTCTCCGGCATCCGCCCGGGCCGCGTCATGATCGCACTCTGGTTGCTCGCCGGCGCCGTCGCCGGCATCGCCGGGATGATGCTCGGCATGAAGACGATCGTGACGCCCGAATTCGGTTGGGAAATGCTGCTGCCCGCCTTCACCGCGGCGATCCTCGGCGGCATCGGCTCGCCGGTCGGCGCGGTCGTCGCCGGGCTCATCCTCGGCGCGATGCAGGAGGTTTCGACCCCCTTCGTCGGCTTCACCTACAAGATCGCCATCGCCTTCCTGATCATGCTCGCCGTCCTGCTGGTCAGGCCGCGCGGATTGTTCGGCCGCGTCGAGGGAGTGCGCTGATGGAAGCCTATCTCGTCGCGATCGGCATCATCGCGCTGATCTACGTCCTGCTCAGCCTCGGGCTGACGCTGCAATACGGGCTCACCGGCCTGATCAACTTCGGCCATGTCGGCTTTTTCGCGATCGGCGCCTATACCAGCGCGCTGCTCGTGCTGAACGGCGCGCCGTTCATCGTCGGCTTTGCGGGCGCGGCCCTCCTCGCCGGCGTAGCGGCCTGGCCGATCGGCCTGGTCTCGCTGCGCCTGCGTGATGACTACTTCGCCATCGTCACGCTTGGCTTCTCGGAGGTCGTGCGCATCGTGCTGACGAGCGAGCGCTGGCTGACCAAGGGCGTGCAGGGCATCCCCGGCATTCCGCGGCTCTATTCCGGCCTCGGCGGTGCGGCCGGGCAGCTCGCCACCTTCGCCACCATACTGGCCGTCACCGTGGTCGCCGCCTGGATGATCCTCCGGATCGCCCGCTCGCCCTTCGGCCGCATCATCGAGGCGATCCGCGACAATGAAGAGGCGGTGCAGGCGCTGGGCAAGGACCCGCCGCGCTTCAAGATCCAGGTGCTCGTGGTCGGCGCGGCTCTGGCCGGCATCGCCGGCGCCTTCTACGCCCACTACATCACCTACATCGTGCCCGAGCAGTACATCCCGCTCGTCACCTTCTATGTCTGGATGGCGATCATCATGGGCGGCGTCGGCCGCGTCTCCGGCGCGGTGATCGGCTCGGTGATCCTGATGGTCTTCCTCGAAGGCTCGCGCTTCATCCGCGATATCGTGCCCGGCATTTCCGAGGTCGACATGGCCTCGGTCCGGATCGGGCTCGTCGGCCTGCTGCTGATCCTGTTCATCATCTATCGGCCGCAGGGGCTCATGGGGGATTACACCAAGCGATGAGCCTCGAAATCCGCGACATCACCAAGTCCTTCGGCGGCTTCCAGGCCCTCGACGGCGTGCGCCTCACCATCGAGACCGATGCGCTGTTCGGGATCATCGGCCCGAACGGCGCCGGCAAGTCGACGCTTTTCTCCGTCATCTCCGGCTTCGTCCCGGCCGATGCAGGCGAGATCCGGCTGAACGGTGATTCGATCGACTCTCTGTCCCCGCCGCAACGCGCCCGCGCCGGCATGGTTCGCACCTTCCAGGTTCCGCGCGAGTTCTCGCATCTGACGGTGCGCGAGAACCTGATGGCCTCCGCCCCCGATCAGACCGGCGAGAGCCTGCTCGGCCTCTTTTTCCGCCCTGGCCAGGTCCGCAAGGAAGAAGCGGCGATCGCCGAGACCGTCGAGCGCACCATCGCCTTTCTCAAGCTCGGCAAGGTCGCCGACGTGCCTTCCGGCAAGCTCTCCGGCGGCCAGAAGAAGCTCCTCGAACTCGGGCGCGCCCTGATGGTCGAGCCCAAGCTCATCCTGCTCGACGAGCCCTTCGCCGGCGTCAACCCGGTGCTGATCGGCGAGATCATGGAGCGGATCGAGGAGCTGAACGCGCGCGGCATCGGCTTCGTCATCATCGAGCACGATCTGGAGGCGCTGACCCGGCTCGTGCCGCGGCTCGCCGTCATGGATCGCGGCAAGGTTCTGGCCGAGGGTGCGCCCGCCGCCGTCCTCGAAGACCCGGTCGTGCGCGAAGCCTATCTCGGAGGCGTGTCGTGACGCTGCTTGAAATCAAGGACGTCCGCGGCGGCTACGGCGAGGTCGACATCCTCAACGGCATCTCGCTGTCGCTGCAGAACGGCGAGATCCTGACCGTCGCCGGCACCAACGGCGCCGGCAAATCGACATTGGCGAAGGCGATCGTCGGCCTGCTGCCGCGCGTCTCCGGCGGCATCCAGTTCGAGGGGCGCGACCTGCTTCCGCTCGCAACGGAAGACCGTATCGCGGCCGGCATCGGCTACGTCCCGCAGGTCGCCAACGTCTTCGGCTCGATGAGCATCCTGGAGAACCTGCAGGTCGTCGTCGGCGTGCGCGATCAGGCGCAGCGGATCCGCGAGCTGTTCGAGGCGTTTCCGTTGCTCGGTGAACGCAAGCGCGCCCGTGCCGGGTCGCTCTCCGGTGGCGAGCGCCAGCAGCTCGCCTTCGCCCGCGCCCTGATGACGCGCCCGCGCCTGATGATCCTCGACGAGCCGACAGCGGCCCTCGCCCCCGCCAAGGTGGCCGAGGCCTTCGCGCTGATCAAGCGCCTGCCCGAACTCGGCGTCTCGGTTCTGGTGGTCGAGCAGCGTGCTCGCCAGTCGCTCGCGATCTCCGACAATGGCTGCATCCTTGACGGCGGCAAGGTCGCGCTCGCGGGCCCCGCCCAAAGCCTGCTCGACGATCCGAAGGCAGCCGAACTCTATCTCGGCCAGCACTGACAAAGCTGCCGCTGTCTCGCCGACAGCGGCCCGCAAACTCGGATCATCGCAGGAAGCACAAAACGCTAGAGCATGCTGCGTTTTGGTGGAAGCGCGGGTCATCCCGGCCGGAGCGAAGCGGAGAGCCGGGATCCATGCCTGAACCTTTGTCGGGAAGCGCTCTGGCATGGATCCCGGGTCAAGCCCGGGATGACGGCGTGTTTCCGCGTAAAATCAGCAGGCTCTAGGTGCCGCAGAAGGTTGCCAGCACGCGCTCATGCGCGGCCGGCGGCTGGGTGTACGCCTCCCGGCCCGGCTGCTCGTCATAGGGCTTCGCCAGAACGGCCAGCAATTCCTCGAATGGCGCCAGATCATCCCGCTCCACGGCCGCCTGGATCACCGCCTCGACGCGGTGGTTCCGCGGAATGAACAGCGGATTGACGCTTCGCATCGCGCGCTGGCGCTCTTCCGCGGATAGGCTCTCCTGCAGCAGCCGCTGCTGCCAGCCGCCGTGCCAATCGTCGAACGCGCCGGGGCTGGTGAAGAGCTCGCGGCAACTCTGGCCATTGCCAACAGCATCGTCGCTGAGCCGCCGGAAGGTCAGCGTGAAATCCGTCTGCCCGCGCTGCATCGTATCGAGCAGCGCCTTGATGAGCAGGACGTCGTCCGGCGCTTCCATGTAAAGGCCGAGCTTGCGGCGGAAGCCAGCGATCAGACTGGCCTGGAAGAGCTCGTTGAAACGGTTGACCGCGTCCTGCGCGACCGCGACGGCCTTCTCCTGGTCCTCTGCCAGGAGCGGCAGCAGCGCCTCGGCGAAACGCGTCAGGTTCCAGAGCGCGATCGGCGGCTGGTTGCCATAGGCATAGCGGCCGTATTCGTCGATCGAGCTGAAGACCGTGGCGGGGTCATAGTTGTCCATGAAGGCGCAGGGGCCATAGTCGATCGTCTCGCCGGCGATCGACATATTGTCGGTGTTCATCACGCCATGGATGAAGCCGATCAGCATCCAGCGCGCGACGAGATCGGCCTGCGCGGCAACCACCGCTTCGAGCAAGGCGAGGTAGGGTGCCTCACTCTCCGCCACTTGCGGGTAATGCCGGGCGATGACGTGGTCGGCGAGGAGCCGCAGCGCCTCGACATCGCGGCGGGCGGCAAAGAACTGAAACGTCCCGATCCGGATATGGCTGGCGGCGATACGGGTCAGGATGGCGCCGGGCAGCAGCGTCTCGCGCCGGACGGTTTCGCCGGTCAGCACCGCGGCGAGCGCCCGCGTCGTCGGCACGCCGAGCGCGGCCATCGCTTCGCTGATGATGTATTCGCGCAGCACCGGCCCCAGCGCCGCCCGTCCGTCGCCGCGCCGCGAGAACGGTGTCGGCCCAGCTCCCTTGAGCTGGATGTCGCGGCGCTGGCCGTCGCGGTCCACCACCTCGCCCAGCAGGATCGCCCGCCCGTCGCCGAGCTGCGGGCTGAACCCGCCGAACTGATGCCCGGCATAGGCCGTCGCGATCGGGGTCGTCCCTTCGACGAGGCTGTTCCCGGCCAGCATGGCCAGGCCGTCCGGCCCCTTCAGCCAGTCCGGATCGAGGCCGAGCTGCCGCGCCAATGCCTCGTTCAGCTTGACCAGACGGGGCGCAGCGACCGCGGTCGGATTGACCGCGGCGTAGAAGCGCTCCGGCAGGCGCGCATAGGAGTTGTCGAATGGAATCGCGATCATGATCCGTAGATATGCGCGCCGGCCGGCATGGCAACGTCAACAGTCATGCAGCCGCCGGGACGAGCCCCTGCTCGCGCGGCTCGCGCACCGAAACGATGGCGAGCGCTGCGATCAGGCAGAGCACGCCGGCGATGAAGAAGGCCGGCAGATAGCTCGCATAAACCGTGCGACTGAAGCCCGCGCCCCAGGCTGCGAAGGCCGCGCCCAGCTGGTGGCCGGCGAAGATCCAGCCGAAGACGAGGTTGGCGCGTTCGCCGAAGCGGTCTGCCGCGAGCTTGACCGTTGGCGGGACGGTCGCCACCCAGTCGAGCCCGTAGAACACCGCGAAAATGGAAAGCTCGTAGAAGCTGAAGCTGGTGAAGGGCAGGTAAATCAGCGAGAGCCCGCGCAGGCCATAATACCAGAACAGCAGCTTGCGGCTGTCGAAGCGGTCGGACAGCCAGCCGGAGCCGACCGTGCCGGCGAAGTCGAAGATGCCGATGATCGCAAGCATCCCGGCTGCGGCCACCGGTGCCATGCCGAAATCGCCGCAGAGCGAAACGAAATGGGTCTGTACCAACCCGTTCGTGCTGGCGCCGCAGACGAAGAAGGTGCCGAACAGCGCCCAGAAGATGCCGGAGCGCGAAGCATCCTTCAGCGCGATCAGAGGCGAAGCCAGCATCGCGCCGAGCGTCTGCGGAGCTGCCGCCGAAGCGGTCGGTGCCGGCGCCGTCGCGCCATAGGGCGCAAGCCCGATATCGGACGGCCGGTCACGCATCAGGATCAGCACGGCGACGGCCGCCAGAAGCAGCATGCCCAACACGAAGGCGAGCGCACTGCGCCAGCCGAACGCCTCCGACAGCGAGGCGAGCAGGGGCAGGAAGACGAGCTGACCCGTCGCCGTGCTCGCCGTGAGCAGGCCGACCACCAGCCCGCGCCGCGCCGAGAACCAGCGTGTCGCGACGGTCGCGCCCAGCACCATCGCCGTCAACCCGGTGCCGAGCCCGACCACGATCCCCCAGAACAGCATGAGCTGCCAGACCGTCGACATCACGAAGGAACCAAGCACGCCCGCAGCAATCAGCGTCAGGGCGACGGCGGCGACGCGCCGGACGCCGAAGCGGTTCATGAAGGCAGCGGCAAATGGCCCGATCAGCCCGAACAGAACCAGGCGAATCGCGAAGGCGGAGGAGATATCCGAGGTGGACCAGCCGAACTCCTGCTGCAGCGGGCCGATCAGCACGCCAGGCGCGCCAACCGCCCCGGCCGTCACCAGCATGGTCAGGAAGGTGACCGCCGCGACCACCCAGCCATAGTGGATTCCCCGGCCGGCGAAGAAGCGTGGAAGCGCCGGCAGATCCCCGGCAACTGAGTTTTGCGACATGACTCGGTCCAATTTATGGGTATCTACCCGTTTCTGTCTAAATGTGTCAGAGCAACTGCCCCAGCTCCTCGATCGCCTTCAGGCGCTCGGCACCGAGGCGGCCGACGATATCGTTCTGGCAGGCCTCCCAGAGGGGCGTAGCCTTTCGGAGCACCGCCTCCCCCTGCTCGCTCAGCGTGACCACCGCCTCGCGGTGATCCTCGCCGCGCCCGAGCGAGACGAGGCCGAGCTTCTCGACGACGCGGACATTGCGGCCCATCGTCGATCGATCGAGTTCGAGGTGCCGGCCGAGCTCCGTCAGGCTCACCGGCTGCAGCCGCCTGACATGCCTGAGCAGGGCGAACTGCGCGATGTTGATGCCCGTCGGCGTGAGCGCGGCATCGTACAAGCTCGCAATCTTGCGGGTCGCAATCCTCAGGCGCGTGCAGTGGCAGGTGCTGGACATTTGATCGCGGGTATATGCCCGCTTCATTGCCGCGTCAATGGCGATTCCATTCGGGCGCCCTGCTCTGCTTCACGGAAGTTCGGGCGTTCGGCAATCACCTCTCAAAGGAGATTATTCATCTCCAAAAATGGAAAACAACGATAAGGACATTCCCCGTATCGCCCGATTAGATTGCCGCCCGAAGAAGGAAATTCTTCATCCCATCTTGCCGCTGGGCGGCACCATCTCGGACCGCAGAATGTCTCTTGCTCATGTTCTCGGCGTCGACCATGTCGTCGTCGCCGTCCGCGATCTCGCTTTCTCGGCCAAGGCCTGGGCGGAGCTCGGCTTCACCATCTCGCCGCGCGGCCTGCACTCGCCGCATATGGGCTCGGCCAACTACACGATCATGCTGCAGGAGGATTATCTCGAACTGCTCGGCGTGGTCGCCGCGACGGACCAGAACCAGCCGATGCGCGACTTCCTGGCGAAGCACGAGGGTGTCGAGCGCATCGCCTTCACTACCGACGACGCCGCGGCCGGCGCCGCCGAGATCACGGCGCGAGGCTTCCCGGCGATCGGCCCGGTGCATTTCGGCCGGCCGGTGCCGCTTCCCGGTGGCGGCGAGGCCGACGCCAAGTTCAACGTCTTCCGCTGGCCGCTCGACGAGCAGCCCGGCGGCATCCGCATCTTCGCCTGCCAGCATCTGACACGCGAGAATGTCTGGCTGCCGGTGCTGCAGCAGCACGCCAACGGTGCCGTCGCCATCCGACGCATCGAAATCCTGTCGGTCGACCCGCAGGCGGCCGCCGCGCATCTCTCGCGGCTGATCGACGAGCCGGCCCGGCAGGACGGCGCGGCCTGGCGCGTCGCTTCCGGCCGTTCGCGCGCCGACATCCTGTTCTATGCCGCCGAGACCTTTGCCGAACGCTATCCCGACGCCGTGCGGGAAGGCGCGGCGACGAAGGGCGTCGCGGCCCTCGTCCTCGCCACGCGCGATCTCGACGCCGCCGCCGCGGCGTCCGGCGCGATCCGCCATGGCGATGCGGCCAGCGTTCCCGCCAATCGCGCCTCGGGCTCCGTGCTCAGCTTCGTGCCGGCCTGACCGGCACGCCTCTTGTATCCGGCCTTTCAGCCTCCGAGCTCAGATCGTCGAGAATCCTCATGGACTTCACCCGTCGCTCAATCCTGATGACCTCCGCCGCCATCGCGGCCAATGTCGTCGACCCGTTCAAGGCTTTCGCGCAGGAGACGCCGCGCCGCGGCGGCGTCTTCGGCGTGCACTACGGAGCCGAGCAGCGCCAGCTCAACCCGAGCCTGCAGGCTTCGACCGGCGTCTACATCATCGGCGGCAAGATTCAGGAGCCGCTGGTCGATCTCGACGCCAAGGGCCAGCCGGTCGGCGTGCTCGCCGAGAGCTGGGAGGCGGCGCCGGACGGCAAGACCATCACCTTCAAGCTGCGCAAGGGCGTGACCTGGCATGACGGCCAGCCCTTCACCTCGGCGGACGTCCAGTTCACCGCGATGGAGATGTGGAAGAAGATCCTGAACTACGGCACCACGCTGCAGCTCTTCCTCACCGCCGTCGACACGCCCGATCCGCATACCGCGATCTTCCGCTACGAGCGGCCGATGCCGCTCAACCTCTTGCTGCGCGCCCTGCCCGATCTCGGCTACGTCTCGGCCCGCCATCTCTACGAGGGCAAGGGCGATATCCGGAACAACCCGGTCAATCTCGCTCCTGTCGGCACCGGGCCGTTCAAGTTCGTTGCCTATGAGCGCGGCCAGCACATCATCGCCGACCGCAACCCGAACTACTGGCGCGATAACGCCCCCTATCTCGACCGGATCATCTGGCGCGTCATCACGGACCGTTCGGCCGCGGCCGCCCAGCTCGAGGCCGGCCAGCTGCACTACAGCCCCTTCTCTGGCCTGACGATCTCGGACATGGCCCGCCTGTCGCAGGACAAGCGCTTCATCGTCTCGACCAAG
Source organism: Bosea sp. F3-2 (assembly GCF_008253865.1). Classification (NCBI taxonomy): domain Bacteria; kingdom Pseudomonadati; phylum Pseudomonadota; class Alphaproteobacteria; order Hyphomicrobiales; family Alloboseaceae; genus Allobosea; species Allobosea sp. F3-2. Next base: position 378,300 of record NZ_CP042331.1, on the reverse strand, counting down.
GGCAACGAGGGCAACGCCCGCACCAACACGATCGAGTTCAACTTCCGCCGCAAGGAGCTCGCCGACATCCGCGTGCGCCGCGCCATCGCGCATGCGCTCGACATCCCGTTCTTCATCGAGAACTTCCTTGGCGACTTCGCCAAGCGCGGCACCGGACCGATCCCCTCGGTCTCGACCGATTTCTACCCGGCCGACAACGGCCCGCAATACCCGTTCGACAAGGCGCTGGCGGTCAAGCTGCTCGACGAGGCCGGCTACAAGCCCGGCGCCGGCGGCACGCGCTTCTCGCTGCGTCTCACCCCTGCCCCCTGGGGCGAGGACATCTCGCTGTTCTCCACCTTCATCCAGCAGTCGCTGGCGCAGGTCGGCATCAAGGTCGATATCGTGCGCGTCGACGGCGGCGGCTTCCTGAAGAGCGTCTACAACGACTGGGATTTCGATCTCGCCACAGGCTGGCACCAGTACCGCAACGATCCGGCCGTCTCGACCACGGTCTGGTACCGCTCCGGCCAGCCGAAAGGCGCGCCCTGGACCAACCAGTGGGACTGGAAGGACGAGGCCATCGACAAGATCATCGACGACGCCGCGACCGAGGTCGATCCGGCCAAGCGCAAGGCGCTCTATGGCGAGTTCGTCCGCAAGGTGAACACCGAGCTGCCGATCTGGACGCCGATCGAGCAGATCTTCGTCACCACGATCAGCGCCAAGGCCCGCAACCACTCGAACACCCCGCGCTGGGGCTCGTCGAGCTGGCACGACCTTTGGTTGGCCGAGTAAGAACAGGAGAGCGGGCCGCCCTTCCGCGCGGCCCGCGGCAACACGGCATGCGTATCCTCACCCTCGCGGGGCGGCGGCTCGCCGCCTCGATCCCGACCCTGTTGCTGATCCTGATCGGCATCTTCCTGCTGTTGCAGTTCGCGCCCGGCGACACCGTCGATGCCATGATGGCGCAGATGGGCGGCGGCGACGCGAAGCTCGCCGAAGAGCTGCGCCGCTTCTACGGGCTCGATCTCTCCACCGCCGAGCGCCTCGGCCAGTATCTCTGGCGGCTGGTGCGCTTCGACCTCGGCCATTCGGCCATCTACGGCAAGCCGGTCGCCAGCGTCATCGTCGAGCGCCTGCCCGCGACGCTGCTGCTGATGGTCTCGGCCCTCTCCTTCGCCTTCTTCGCCGGCATCGTGTTCGGCGTCCTCGCCGCGCGCGACGTCAACCGCTGGCAGGACACGCTGATCTCGACGCTCGGCCTGATCTTCTACGCCACGCCCTCCTTCTGGTTCGGGCTGATGGCGATCGTCGTCTTCTCCGTCCACCTGCAATGGCTGCCGGCGGGTGATTTCGAGGATATCGGCGCCGGCCTCACCGGCTTCGCCCGCACGCTCGACATCGCGCGCCACCTCATCCTGCCGACGCTGACGCTCGGGCTGATCTACCTCGCCATCTATCTGCGCCTGATGCGCGGCGCGATGCTGGAGGTGCTGAACCTTGACTTCGTCCGCACCGCCCGCTCGAAGGGCCTCGACGAGACGCGGGTCATCACCCGCCACGTCCTGCGCAACGCACTGCTGCCGATGGTGACGCTGATCGGCCTTCAGGCCGGCACGATGCTCGGCGGCTCGGTCGTGGTCGAGAGCGTCTTCTCGCTGCCGGGCCTCGGCCGCCTCGCCTATGAATCGGTAATCCAGCGCGACCTCAACACGCTGCTCGGCATCGTCTTCGTCTCGGCGCTCCTAGTCATCGTCGTGAACTTCATCGTCGACCTGCTCTATGCGCGTCTCGACCCGCGCATCGCGCCGGAGGGCTGAGCGATGGACGCCCTCAAGCGCTATTTCCGCAGCCCGGCCGCCGTGATCGGGCTCGTCCTCCTGCTGGTCGTCATCGCCATGGCGGCGAGCGCCGGCTGGCTCTTCCCGCGCGATCCGCTGGCGCTCGCCGGCCGGCCGCTGCAATGGCCCTTCGCCAATCCGCGCTTCCTGCTCGGCACCGACAATTCCGGCCGCGACATCGCCGCGCAGATCTTCTACGGCGCGCGCATCTCGCTATTGATCGGCGTCGTCGCGACGGTCATTGCGGTCGCGATCGGCATCGTCATCGGCGCGCTCGCCGGCTTCTACGGCGGCAAGGTCGACACCGCCCTGATGCGGATCACCGAGGCCTTCCAGACCCTGCCTAACTTCCTGCTCCTGCTGGTGCTGGTCGTCGTCTTCGGCTCGACGCTGCCGACGGTGATGGTGGCGATCGGCATCGTCTCCTGGCCGGCACCCGCCCGCCTCACCCGCGCCGAGTTCCTCTCGCTGCGCAACCGCGAATTCGTGCAGGCCGGCCGCACCATCGGCCTCTCCGACCTCAAGCTGATCTTCGGCGAGATCCTGCCCAACGCGCTGCCGCCGGTGATCGTCTATGCCAGCGTTGTGATGGCGGTGGCGATCCTGCTCGAAAGCTCGCTCGCCTTCCTCAAGCTCTCCGATCCCAACGTCGCCTCCTGGGGCAACCTGATCGGGCTCGGCCGCGATGTCCTGCGCGTGCAGTGGTACGTCTCGGCCATCCCCGGCGTCGCGATCCTGCTCACCGTGCTCGGCGTCTCGCTCGTCGGCCAGGGGCTGAACGACGCCCTCAATCCGAGGCTCAAGGGACGATGAGCGCGATCCTCACCCTCGACGGACTGACCGTCGCCTTGCCCAAGGGCGCTGATCGTCCCTACGCGATGCAGGACGTCTCGCTGGACCTGAACGCGGGCGAGATCGTCTGCGTCGTCGGCGAATCCGGCTCCGGCAAGTCGATGACCGCCAATGCGATCATGCGGCTCCTGCCCACGGGCGTCGCGATCGAGCGCGGCCGCGTCCTCTTCGAAGGCCGCGACATCGCCGCCCTCGGCGAAGCCGAGATGCGAAAGGTTCGCGGCGCCGGTATCGCCATGATCTTCCAGGAGCCGATGACGGCGTTGAATCCGCTGCGAACGATCGGCGACCAGATCGGTGAGATGCTCAGCATCCACACCGACCTCGGCAAGCGCGCGATCGCGGCCCGTGTCCAGGACCTGTTGGCAGAGGTGCAGATCCCCGAGCCCGAGCGTGCCGCCAAGGCCTATCCGCACGAACTCTCCGGCGGGCAGCGCCAGCGCGCCATGATCGCGATGGCGCTCGCGCTCGATCCGAAGGTGCTGATCGCCGATGAGCCGACGACGGCGCTCGACGTCACCACCCAGGCGCAGATCCTCAAGCTCATCCGCGAGTTGCAGGCGCGCAAGGGCACCGCCGTGCTCTTCATCACCCATGATTTCGGCGTCGTCGCCGAGATCGCGGATCGCGTCGTGGTGATGCAGCACGGCCTCGTCGTCGAGCAGGGCGAGCCCGCGTCCGTGCTGAGCCGGCCGAGCCACCCCTATACCCGCCAGCTCATCGCGGCCGTGCCGGCGCTCGAGCCGCCGCCGCCGCGCCCCCTCGCGAGCGAGGCGATCCTGACGATCGAGAACGTCTCGAAGACCTATCGCACCGGCGGCTTCCTCGGCCGCGGCCAGCGCGTCACCCATGCGGTGAAGGACGTATCGCTGAGGCTGCCGAAAGGGGCGACGCTCGGCATCGTCGGCGAATCCGGCTCCGGCAAGTCGACGCTGGCGCGCTGCATCATCCGGCTGATCGACCCCGACACCGGCGCGATCCGCCTGAGGGGCGAGGATCTGACCGCCCTCTCGCGCGCCGAAATGCGGGCGCGCAGCCGGCACATCCAGATGGTGTTTCAGGATCCCTTCGCCTCGCTCAATCCGCGTCGCAAGGTCGGGGATCTCGTCGCACAGGGGCTCGTCGTCAACGGCATGCCGCGCCGGCAGGCTCTGGAGCGCGCTCGCGAGCTCTTCGGTCTCGTCGGGCTCGATCCGGCTGCGGTGGACCGCTATCCGCATGAGTTCTCCGGCGGCCAGCGCCAGCGCATCGGGCTGGCACGGGCGCTGGCGCTCGAACCCGACGTCCTCGTCGCCGACGAGCCGGTCTCCGCCCTCGACGTCTCCGTGCAGTCGCAGGTGCTCAAGCTGCTCGCCGATCTGCGCGAGCGCCTCGGCCTCTCCATCGTCTTCATCACCCATGATCTGCGCGTCGCGGCACAGGTCTGCGATCTCGTGGCGGTGATGAAGAACGGCGAGGTCGTGGAGGCCGGAACGGTGGCCGAGGTCTTCGGCCAACGCAGGCACCCCTATACGCAGGCCCTGCTGGCCTCGATCCCCGGCCAGGGCTTCGGCACGGTCGAGGCTGTTCGCGAAACGGCGGAGGTTCCGTGATGAAGCGCATCGCCACGCCGGTTCCGATCGCGGGCGGCCTCACCCGGCATGAGGCGCAGCTGAAGCGCGACCTCGCCCTGCTCGGCTTCCCCGCCAAGCCCTGGCTCCATCCGCGGACGACGGACGCAGGTGAACCGGTTCTCGACGTCGCCATTATCGGCGCCGGCATGAACGGCATCGCCGCGGCCTCGGCCCTGCTCGCCAAGGGCATCGTCAACATCGCCCTGTTCGACGCCAACGAGCCCGGGCGCGAAGGCCCGTGGAATCGCTATGCGCGCATGGACACGCTGCGCTCGCCCAAGACCCTGACAGGGCCGGCCCTCGGCATCCCCTCACTCACTTTCGCCGCCTGGTATGGCGCGAGCTTCGGTGAGGCGGCGTGGGAAGCACTCTACAAGATCCCGAACGCCGTCTGGGTGGACTATCTGAGCTGGCTGCAGCGCGTGCTGTCACTGCCCGTCGAGCACCGGGCCGCACTGACGAAGCTGCGGCCGCAGAACGACCTGCTCGCCCTCGATATCGAGACAGCCGAAGGAGCAAGGACTGTTTTCGCCCGCCATGCCGTTCTCGCCACGGGGCGTGGCGGCGCAGGTGGTGATGTCTGGCCGGATGTCGTGCCACAGTCGCTGAAACCTGACTTCGCCGCCCACAGCAACGACCCGATCGATTTCGAGAGGCTGCGCGGCAAATCGGTCGGCGTGATCGGCGGCAGCGCCTCGGCCTGGGACAATGCCGCGACGGCGCTGGAGCAGGGCGCAGCGAGCGCAACGATGTATCTGCGCCGGCCGCATCTGCCGCAGATCAACAAGGGCCGCGGCTCGGCCAATCCCGGCTACTTCCACGGTTGGAGCGCCCTGCCCGACGCCGAGCGCTGGGCGCTCGCGGCCTATATCGACGACATGCTGGCGCCGCCACCACATGAGACCGTGCTGCGCGCCCTGAAATCCGACGGGCTCGACATCCGCTTCCGGCATAGCGTGGCAGCGGTCAGGCGCGAGGGTGAACAGGTCGTGCTCGACATCGAGACGCCCGAAGACCGCATCGAGCGCCGCCATGACTTCCTGGTCGTGGCCACCGGCTTCCAGGTCGATGCGACCCGCATCCCGGAGCTTGCAGAGTTCGCGCCGCATATCGCGCGCTGGAGCGATCGCTACACCCCGCCGACCGGGCTCATGCGCCCAGCTCTGGCGCAGGCGCCCTATCTCGGACCGGGCTTCGAGCTGCAGCCGCGTGATGCCAACGCACCGGCCGAGCTCTCACGCATCCACCTCGTCAACCACGGCGCCCTTGTCAGCCACGGTGCGATCGCGAGCGATATCCCCGGCGTCGCCATCGCCGGAGAGCGAGTCGCGCAGGCGCTCGTCGCAGCCTTTTTCCGGCAGGACATCGTCGAGGTCAGGCGCGACCTCGAAGCCTTCGACGAGCCGGAGCTGAAGGACACGCCGTTTTTCAGGCCAGAGGATTTCCCGCACTCCTAGAGCGTGCCCTGTTCGCCTGGAACGCGGGTCATCCCGGACGGAGCGAAGCGGAGATCCGGGATCCATGCCTGAAGCTTGGTCGGAAGCGCCCCGGCATGGATCCCGGGTCAAGCCCGGGATGACGGCGTGGTTCCTAGCGGGGCAAACCTGTCTCACCGCCTTTCGTCTGCCCCTGCGTGATCAGGCGGGCACTGCGATGCCCGCTGGTATAGATCCACAGCCAGTTGAGCGCGACGGCGAGGCGGTTGCGCAGGCCGATCAGGAAGAAGATGTGCGCGATGCCCCAGGCCCACCAGGCGATGCGTCCCTTCAGCTTGATCCAGCCGAAATCGACGATGGCCGCGCGCTTGCCGATGGTCGCGAGATTGCCGGCATTGCTGTAGGCGAAGGGCGGCGGCGCGGCCTCGCCCTTCAGCCGCGCCTTGATCACCCCGGCGACGTAGCGCCCCTCCTGCTTGGCCGCGGGCGCGACGCCCGGCACGGGCTTGCCATCGGCCGAGACGACATGGGCCGTATCGCCGACGACGAAGATGTCGGGATGACCAGGTGCGGTGAGATCGGGCTTGGCCATCACCCGTCCCGCCCGGTCGGCCGGAGCGCCCAGCCATTCCGCCGCCGGCGAGGCGGCGACGCCCGCCGCCCACAGGATCGTCTTCGCCGGCAGGAAGGTGCCGCCGAGCTCGATGCCGTCCTCGGTGCAGCGCGACACCGCATGTCCGGTTCGGACCTCGACGCCGAGCCGGGTCAGCGCGCGGTCGGCATAGGCCGAGAGATCTTCGGTGAAGCCCGCCAGGATGCGCGGGCCAGCCTCGACCAGAACCACCCGCGCGCTGCGCGTATCGAAATTGCGGAAGTCGGCGCGCAGCGTGTCATGCGCCAACTCCGCGATCGTCCCGGCAAGCTCGACGCCGGTCGGCCCCGCGCCGATGATGACGAAGGTCAGCAATTCGGCGCGCCGGGCCTCGTCGGTCTCCCACTCCGCTTGCTCGAAGGCCGACAGCACGCGCCGCCTGATCTTCGTCGCATCTTCCAGCGTCTTCAGGCCGGGCGCGTAAGGCTCCCATTCGTCATGGCCGAAATAGGAGTGGCGCGCTCCCGTCGCGAGGATCAGGCTGTCGAAGGCGAGCGGCGGCTCGCCTTCGATCAGCACCTTCCTTGCGCTCGTATCGACGCCAACAACGCTGCCGAGCAGCGTGGTGACGTTTGGGTAGCGGCGCAGCAGCGAGCGGGCAGGCCAGGCGATCTCGGAGGTCGGCAAAGACGCCGTCGCGACCTGATACAGCAGTGGCTGAAAGAGATGATGGTTCCGCCGGTCGACGACCGTGATCCTGACCGGCGCGCCGGCAAGGTTGCGCGCCGCTTCCAGGCCGCCGAAACCGGCCCCGACGATGACGACGTGGTGGGAAGCATCGGCCGTCATCAGCTATCCGATGTCAGCCAGGCGGCGGCGGTATCCGGGTATCCGTTTCATGAGGTCCCCCGCTCCCATCAATAAGCCGGTGCGGGCCCGGCGAAAAGCGGAGAGATGAATGCGGGGCGAGGCAATCGTCCCGCACGAGGCGCAACGCGCGTTCTGCCTGCCGGGCGCAGCTGCCTAGATCGCCGCGCGTCCTATCGGACGCGAAGTGGCGATCTAGCCCTTTGTTTTAGCATCGGATTTCTCCAAAAAGTGGATTCCACTTTTCGGTCCGATGCTCTAGCAAACAGCGCTACTGCAGGTCGCGGAACGCTTCCTGCAACCGTTCGACGGCTTCGACCACGGTGGCGCGTGGCGTCGCGAGGTTGAAGCGCAGGAAGCTGTCACCGCCCAAGCCGAAGCTCGGACCGTGGTTTACCGCGATCTTTGCCTGCTTCTCGACGCGAGCGGTGAATTCCGCACGCTCCATGCCGGTTCCGGCAAGATCCACCCAGGCAAGGTAGGTCGCCTCGAGCGGCATCGAGCGCAGGCCGGGGATAGCGTTCACCCCGTCGTCGAACAGCTTCCGGTTGCCGTCGATATAGGCCACGAGCCGGTCGACCCAGGCCGCGCCTTCCGGGCTGTAGGCGGCCGTCGCCATCGCCATGCCGAAGGAATTGGGCGAGATGCCATGTGCGTTCATCCGCGCGCGGAAGCGCTCGCGCAGGGCCTCGTCGGGGATGATGACATTGCCGATATGGGCGCCGGCGATGTTGAAGGTCTTGGTGGTCGCCGTCATCATCACGAGCCGGTCGGTGATGTCGGGCGCGGCCAGCGGCATCACGGTGTGCCGATACCCCGGCATGACCAGATCGTGGTGGATCTCGTCGGCAACAAGGATCAGGTCGTGGCGCTTGCAGAAGGCCGCGATCTCGCGGAGTTCATCAGCGGTCCAGACGCGCCCGCCCGGGTTATGGGGCGAGCACAGGATCAGCATCCGCTCGCGGCCGGTCATCTGCGCGTCCCACGACGGAATGTCGAGGACGTAGCGCCCCTCCTCGGTCCCCAGCCTGCACTCGACCACTTGCCGGCCGGCGGAGCGGATGATGCGGGCGAAGGCATGGTAGACCGGCGTCATCAGCACGACGCCGTCGCCCGGCGCGGTGAAGGCATCGACGCAGAGCGCCGTGCCGTTGACCAGACCGTGGGTCGTGAAGATCGCTTCCGACGCCACCTCCCAGCCATGGCGGGTTTTCATCCACCAGCGGACGGCGTCGCTGTTGGTGCGGTCATCGCCGAAATAGCCGTAGACGCCGTGGCTTGCCATGCGCTCGACCGCTTGCTGGACGCAGGCCGGTGGCCGGAAATCCATGTCGGCCACCCACATCGCGATGCCGTCGGAAGCCGACACGCCATAGTTCTTCTCCATCGTGTCCCATTTCGCGGAATGGGTTCCGCGGCGGTCGATCAGCTCGTCGAAGTCCGGCGTTCTAAACATTGATGTTCCCCAGAAGCGGCCGGGACATGTTGGATCCGGCCCGCCGCCGCCCGTTTTGCCGCGTCGGATCGCGGGCGTAAACCGGTGAAATCGCCGCGTCAGCTTTCCAAATTCAGCATGACGAGGCGGGCGAAGGGCGCGAGGGTCTTATATTTCACGGCCTGCCCTTGCCGCATGGCCGCTGCGGCAGGAATGGCGAGGCGCTGGTTGAGAGCCGCAGGATCACCCCCTAGGCTGGCCGCGCCGCGCTCGGGGAGCCGACTCGACATGCGGGCCGCCCCCTGAATCACGATGTCAACGCTTCTCTGCAAAGGCCTACAACGAAATGGCTTCCTCCGACGCCTTGGCTCCGGTCTTCGATCATATCGAAGCCAACCGCAGCGCCTTCCTCGACCGGCTGATCGCCTATCTGCGCCACCCCAGCATCAGCGCCGAGAACATCGGCATCGCCGAGGTCGGAGCGCTCTTGGTCGAGATGCTGACCGAGATCGGGCTCGAGACCAGCCTCGTGCCGACCGAAGGACATCCCATGGTCGTCGCGCGCTGGGAGAAGGCGCCGGGCAAGCCGACGGTGCTGCTCTACGGCCATTACGACGTGCAGCCGCCGGACCCGCTCGACAAATGGGTTTCCCCGCCCTTCGAGCCCACGATCCGCGACGGCCGGCTCTATGCGCGCGGCGTCGGGGACAACAAGGGCCAGCACTTCGCCCAGATCCTGGCGATCGAATCCCATCTCAAGGTCCATAGCGAACTGCCCTGCAACGTCATTCTGCTGCTGGAGGGCGAGGAGGAGATCGGCAGCCCGCGCATCGCCGGCTTCGTGCGCGCCAACCAGGAGCTGCTCAAGGCCGATCTTGCCGTCACCGCCGACGGCCCGCGCCATGCCAGCGGCGCGCCCACCATCAAGTTCGGATCGCGCGGCGTCGTCTCCTTCGATTTGCGCTGCCGCCATGCCAGCCGCGACGTCCATTCCGGGAATTTCGGCGGCGTGGTGCCGAACCCGATCTGGACGCTGGTCCATCTGCTCGCCACCATGAAGAACGAGGCTGGCGAGATCACCATCGAGGGCCTGCACGACGACGTCGAACCGCCGACAGCCGAGGACCTGGAGGCGATCGAGCGCCTGCCGCTCGATATCGCGGCCTTCAAGCAGGGCCTCGGTCTCAAGCGCCTCGACGCGCCGCTCGATCGCCCCTTCTACGACCGCCTCTGCTTCCAGCCGACGCTGACGATCAACGGCTTCCATGGCGGCTATGGCGGCCCGGGCACCAAGACCGTGCTGCCGAACGAGGCGCTGGTGAAATGCGACATCCGCCTCGTCGAGGCGCAGGACCCGGAGGACATCCTGCGCAAGGTCAGGGCGCATGTCGAAAAGCACGCGCCGGAGGTCGAGTTCATCGTCGAGGAAACGGGCATGCTGCCCTCCAAGACGCAGATCGCCTCGCGCTATACCGCGCCGCTGCGCCGCGCCTTCGTCGCCGCCCATGGCGAGGAGCCGCTGCTGATCCCGGCCGGCTTCGGCAGCCTGCCGAACTACGTCTTCACCAAGATCCTCGGCATCCCCGCCTATGTCACGCCCTATGCCAACCATGACGAGGCCAACCACGCCCCGAACGAGAACATGACGCTGGACTGCTTCCAGAGCGGCATCCGGACGGGCGCGGCGCTGCTGCACGAACTTGGCCAGTTGCAGAACGAAGGCTGAGAACCAGCCCGACTCCGACGTCATTCCGGACAAGCCGCGAAGCGGCGCCGATCCGGAATCCCTCGAAGGGCGCTGCGCTCCACGATGGATTCCGGGTCTTCGCTTTGCTCCGCCCGGAATGACGCCTTCTCGTCGCGGTGTTATGAGGCCGACGTTTCCTCATCGGCCTTGCCTCTCAGCAGGAAGATGCCGGCACCGGCGCTCATCAGCGCGAGACAGAACCAGGTCAGCGCGTAGATCAGATGCGTGTTGCGGAAGCCGACCTGGGTCATGCCACCCTGCGGCAATGGGCCAGGTTCGGAGGCAGCGTCAGCGTCGACGAAGTAGGGCGCGACCACGCCCAGTTCTGGCGCCGAGGCGATCGCGGCAACGTCACGCGAATACCAGCGCCCGCCGGTAGGATCGTTGGCGCGCAGAAAGCCGCCGCCCGGCTCCGTCAGTCGCAGCAGCCCAACCACCCTCGCCTGTTCGCCGGCCACCTTGCGCCGCTCCTCCGGCCCGCGCCGTTCCTCCGACACGAAACCGCGATTGACGAGAACGGTGAAGCCAGCGTCGTCTCGGAACGGCGCGAGCACCCAGAAGCCGGGGCCGCGCTCGGTCACAGCCATGGTCTGTGTCTCGGGCGCGTCGAGATAGCGGCCCTGAAGGGCGACGCGGCGATACTCGGCATTGTCAGCATCGATTGCCGGCCATTCCGCTGGCCCCGGCGCCGCGACGGGCGCGGCGTGGATGCGCGCTTCGACGCGGGCGATCAGGGCGAGCTTCCAGCTCCGCCGCTGGACCTGCCAGATGCCAAGGCCGGCCGAGACGAACGTAATCAGGCAGAGCGCCACGGCGAAGACGAAACGAGCTAGGCGCGGGCGGCCTTTCGCTCTGGCTTCCAGCGGCGGCGTCATCGCGGCGCGCTTAGAGATTGGTTGGCAACTCGCTGCGGTGAGTCGAATGGCGGTGTTTTCGAGAACCGGAGCGGAGCGTACTTTCGTACGTGAGCACCGGAAGCGCAGAAAGCGCCGTCAGTCGACCGCCGCAGTAGAGTTGCCAAGCGGTCTCTCACATCTTGTGCAGCTCGGTCGGCATCATGTTGCTGTTGAGGTGGTACATCACCCACAGCGAGCCCGAGAGCGCAATCGCCACGATGACGATCGTGAAGATCAGCGCCATCATCGTCCAACCGCTTTCGGAGCGGCTGTTCATGTGCAGGAAGTAGACCATGTGGACGACGATCTGCACGGCGGCGAAGCCCATGATCACGATCGCGGTCAGCATCGAATTGGCGAGCACGTCGTTCATGACGAGCCAGAACGGAATCGCGGTCAGGACGACCGAAAGCAGGAAGCCGGTGATATAGCCGCGCAGGCTGCCATGCGGCTCGCCGTGGCTGCCGTGCCCGTCGTGATGCTCGGCGTGGTTCTGGCTAGCGCTCATTTCAGCACGCTCATCAGATAGACGAAGGTGAAGACACCGATCCAGACGATGTCGAGGAAGTGCCAGAACATGCTCAGGCACATCAGCCGGCGCCGGTTGGCCTCGATCAGCCCGCGCCGCGAGACCTGGACCATCAGCACCGTCAGCCAGATCAGGCCGAAGGTGACGTGCAGCCCGTGCGTGCCGACCAGCGTGAAGAAGGAGGACAGGAAGGCGCTGCGCATCGGCGTCGCGCCCTCATGGATCATATGCGCGAACTCGTAGAGCTCGATCGCCAGGAAGGCGAGGCCGAAGATCCCGGTGACGACCAGCCAGCCCTGCATCGCCGCCTGCCGGCCCTTGTCCATCGCCAGCATGGCGAAGCCGTAGGTGATCGAAGACAGCAGCAGCATGGTGGTGTTGACCGCCACCAGCCTGAGGTCGAACAGATCAGCGCCTGAAGGCCCCGCCGCGTAGTTGCGCCCCAGCACGCCAAAGGTCGCAAAGAGGACTGCAAAAACCAGGCAATCGCTCATGATGTAGAGCCAGAAGCCGAGCATGGTCGAGCCGCCGGAGTGCGCGTGCTCGTCTTCCGTCACGTAGAACGCCGGAACGCCGTTCGCGGCCTGCGCTTCCGCTATCGCCTGAGGGTCTATACTCATCATCGCCCCTCAGGCCCGGCTCAGCAGTTCGGTGCGCGAATCCTCTTCGCGCAGAACGGCTTCGGCGGGGATGTGGAAGTCGCGGTCGTAGTTGAAGGTATGCGCGATCGTCGTCGCCAGGACGCCGACGAAGGTGAGCGCCGCCAGCCACCAGATGTACCAGATCAGCGCGAAGCCGCAGATCGTCGCGAGCCCGGCGATGATCACGCCGGCGCCGGTGTTCCGCGGCATGTGGATCGGCCGGAAGCCGCCGAGCGGGCGCTCATAGCCGCGCTTCTTCATGTCGGCCCAGGCGTCGAGGTCATGCACGATCGGCGTGAAGGCGAAGTTGTAGGCCGGCGGCGGCGAGGAGGTCGACCATTCCAGCGTGCGCGCATCCCAGGGGTCGCCGGTCGTATCGCGCAACGCCTCGCGGCGCAGGATGCTGACGCCGATCTGGATCAGGAAGCAGAGGATGCCGAACAGGATCAGCACCGCTCCGACAGCCGCAGCCACGAACCAGATCTGCAGCGAGGGATCCTCGAAGCGGCTCAGGCGCCGCGTCACGCCCATCAGGCCGAGCACATAGAGCGGCATGAAGGCGACGTAGAAGCCGACCACCCAGAACCAGAAGGAAAGCTTGCCCCAGAACGGATCGAGCCTGAAGCCGAAGGCTTTCGGGAACCAGTAGGCAATGCCGGCGAAGACGCCGAAGACCACGCCGCCGATGATGACGTTGTGGAAATGGGCGATCAGGAACAGGCTGTTATGCAGCACGAAATCGGCCGGCGGCACCGCGAGCATCACGCCGGTCATGCCGCCGATGACGAAGGTCAGCATGAAGGCGACAAGCCACATCATCGGCAATTCGAAGCGGATGCGGCCGCGATACATCGTGAACAGCCAGTTGAAGATCTTCGCGCCCGTCGGGATCGAGATGATCATCGTCGTGATGCCGAAGAAGGAGTTCACGCTGGCGCCCGAGCCCATCGTGAAGAAGTGGTGCAGCCAGACGAGGTAGGACAGGATGGTGATGACCACCGTCGCATAGACCATCGAGGCGTAGCCGAAGAGGCGCTTGCCGCAGAAGGCCGAGGCCACCTCCGAATAGACGCCGAAGATCGGCAGGATGAGGATGTAGACCTCGGGATGGCCCCAGATCCAGATCAGGTTCACGTACATCATCGGGTTGCCGCCGAGATCGTTCGTGAAGAAGTTGGTGCCGACATAGCGGTCGAGCGTCAGCAGCGCGAGCGTCGCCGCCAGGACCGGGAAGGTCGCGACGATCAGCACGTTGGTGCACAGCGCCGTCCAGCTGAAGACCGGCATCTTCATCATGTCCATGCCGGGGGCGCGCATCTTGACGATGGTCGCGATCAGGTTGACGCCCGACAGGGTCGTGCCGACGCCGGCGATCTGCAGCGCCCATAGGTAGTAATCCATGCCGACCCCGGGCGAGTACGCTGCGCCCGAGAGCGGCGGATAGGCGAGCCAGCCCACCTTGGCGAATTCGCCGACGAAGAGCGAGGCCATCACCAGCACCGCGCCGCCCACCGTCATCCAGAAGCTGAAATTGTTCAGGAAGGGGAAGGCGACGTCGCGCGCGCCGATCTGCAGCGGCATGACATAGTTCATCAGGCCGGTGACGAAGGGCATCGCCACGAAGAAGATCATGATCACGCCATGCGCCGTGAAGATCTGGTCGTAATGGTGCGGCGGCAGGTAGCCCTCGCTGCCGGCGAAGGCGATCGCCTGCTGGCCGCGCATCATCAGCGCGTCGGCAAAGCCGCGCAGCAGCATGATCACGCCCAGGATCATGTACATGATCCCGATCTTCTTGTGGTCCACGCTGGTGAACCACTCGTGCCAGAGATAGCCCCAGAGCTTGAACCGGGTGATCAGCGCGACGAGCGCGAGGCCGCCGAGCGCGACCGCGGCGAAGGTCCCGATCAGGATCGGCTCGTGATAGGGGATCGCTTCGAGAGTGAAGCGTCCAAACAGCAGCTTCCACCAGTCGGGGTAGGACGTCATGGTTCCCTCGCTCGCTCCGCGCAAGCGCCCTAGTTGGCGACGCGAGCGGTGACGCCCGCGGTGCCGTAGACATCGGTCGGCGTGCAGATCGCCGTCACGAAGGGACGCGGCGGCATCGGCTGCCCGCCCCGGCGCACGCTCTTGTCGTATTCGAGCGATGCGACGATATGGATGCCCTCCTTGCCGCCGCCGCCCTTGGCATCCATCGCCATCATGTCGCGCGTGCACATCTTGGCGCGGTCGACGCACATGTTGAGGATGGCGCCGAAGAGATCGGACGGGACGTCGCGGAACTGGCGCACCGGCTCGCGCTCGCTGGGGCGCTCCAGCACGAGATACTCCTCGCGCCCGAGCGTTTTGCCGTTGCGGATCGCGCCCTGCACCCAATCGCCGAAGCTCTTCTCGTCGACCCCGCGGAAGCGGAAGCGCATGTCGGAGAAGCCGGCGCCGCTATAGTTCGCGGAGAAGCCCTCGAAATCGCCGGGGTGATTGATCACGGCGTTGAGCTTCGTCTGCATGCCCGGCATGGCGTAGATCTGGCCGGCGAGCGCGGGAATGAAGAGCGAGTTCATCACCGAAGAGGAGGTGATGCGGAACTCGATCGGCTGATCGACCGGCGCCACGACCTCGTTGAGCGAGGCGATGCCCTGCGCCGGATAGAGAAACAGCCATTTCCAGTCGAGGGCCACGACCTGGATGACCAGCGGCTCCTTCCTGGGGGCCGTCTCGCCGGCCTTGGCCGCGAGAGCCTGCTTGCCCGCGCTGATGCGGTCGAGCGGCCGATAGGGATCGAGCAGATGCGTGCCCATCCAGGTCATCGCGCCGATGATGACGACGATCAGCAGCGGCACCGACCAGATCACCACCTCGAGCGGCAGCGAATGGTTCCAGTCCGGATGATAGGTGGCCTTGGCCGAGGCGCGATAGCGCCAGGCGAAGAAAATCGTCAGCGCCATCACCGGAATGATGATGAGCAGCATCAGCGCCGTGGAGGCGAGCATCAGGTTTCTTTGCTGCAGCGCAATGTCGCCCGAGGGCGACAGCAGTACCCACTGGCATCCGCCAAGCAGCGCAAAAACCGGCAAAGCCGCTAAAAATCGAAAGATCCGCAAGAGACTCGAGACCCCCCTCTTCCGGGAACAGCCGTTCTCTATTCTCATTCTTTCGCACCGCACATCGGACAATCTGTCCCATTGCGACGGTTTGACGGGTAGCTTCTATCCACCGTATCCATTTGTATGAGGCGCGGGCAAGCCCGGTCGTTCCGGTCAGCCCCTCAGCGAGGAATTCGCGGTCATGAGCGCTGACGCGGCGAGCCATTCACCGGGGCATCTGGCGGTCGATCACGGGCGCGACCATGTCACGCCCGCCGACATCGCGCTCGGTGTCATCATCGGCCGCACATCGGAATATTTCGATTTCTTCGTCTTCGGTCTCGGCTGCGTCCTGGTCTTCCCCGAATTGGTCTTCCCCTTCGCCGACCGGCTCACCGGCACGCTCTACGCCTTCGGCATCTTCGCGCTGGCCTTCGTGACACGCCCATTCGGCTCGGTGCTGTTCTTCGCGATCGACCGCCGCCACGGCCGGGCCACCAAGCTCACCGCGGCGCTCTTTCTCCTCGGCGGCTCGACCGCCGCCATCGCCTTCCTGCCGGGCTACGAGACGATCGGCATCTGGTCCGTCGTCATCCTCGCCGGCTTCCGCCTGCTGCAGGGCATCGCGCTCGGCGGTGCCTGGGACGGGCTGTCCTCCCTGCTTGCGCTCAACGCGCCGCCCAATCGCCGTGGCTGGTATGCGATGCTGCCGCAGCTCGGCGCCCCCTTCGGCTTCATCCTCGCCGCCGGGCTCTTCGCCTATTTCGAGGGCGCTCTCTCGAAGGAGGACTTCCTCGGCTGGGGCTGGCGCTACCCCTTCTTCGTCGCGCTGACGATCAACGTCGTGGCCCTGTTCGCCCGGCTGCGCATGGTCGCGACCCATGAATTCGCCGAGCTGATGGAAACGCGCGAGCTGATGCCGGTGCCGGTATCCGAGCTTATCCGGGCCCATGGCTGGACGCTCGTCCTCGGCGCCTTCGTGCCGCTGGCGAGCTTCGCGCTCTTCCACCTCGTCACCATCTTCCCGGTGAGCTGGATCAACCTCTTCACCGACCGCTCGGTCTCGGAGTTCCTGCTGGTGCAGGGCGCCGGCGCTGTGGTCGGCGCAGGCGCGATCGTCACCTCCGGCCTGATCGCCGACCAGATCGGCCGCCGCAACACGCTGCTCTTGTCCGGCTCGATGATCGCCCTGTTCAGCCTGTCGAGCATCGTCGCGCCGCTGCTCTTCGGCGACAGCCTCGCCGGCCAGACGATCTACGTCATCATCGGCTTCGGCCTGCTCGGCCTCTCCTACGGCCAGACTGCCGGCGCGGTCGCCTCGAGCTTCGGCACGCAGTACCGCTACACCGGCGCCGCCCTGACCTCCGACCTCGCCTGGCTCATCGGCGCAGGCTTCGCGCCACTTGTGGCGCTGACGGTGTCGAGCACCTTCGGCCTCGCCTGGGTCGGCGTGTATCTGCTCTCCGGCGCGCTCTGCACGCTGGCAGCGCTGGCGATCGACCGCAGGCTGGAAGGTCGCTACAGCTGAGCGGGCCCCCTCTCCACCGTCATTCTCGGGCGCCCGAAGGGAGACCCGAGAATCTCACGAAGATGGAGGCTCCCGAGCCGCCCTTGGCACGAGATTCTCGGGTCAAGCCCGAGCATGACGATTGCGGAATCCAGGGGTTCCGGGCTCAGGCCTGCGGCCTGCCCCGGAATGACGGCACAGCTTCCGATCAACGCCCCGTCCAGTTCGGGGGACGCTTGCCGAGGAAGGCCTCCATGCCTTCACGGAAATCGGCGCTGGTGTAGCAGAGCGTGACCAGATCGCGACCTTCGAGCCCCTCAGCGGTCGCGGCGGTCAGGCGGCGCATCGCCTCCTTGGTGGCGCGCATGGTCAGCGGCGCATGGCCCGCGATGGTCTGCGCCAGCTCGCCCGCCCGGCGCATCAGAGCGGCATGGTCCTGCAGCAATTCGCTGTAGAGACCGATGCGCTGCCCCTCCTCCGCCTCGACCAGCCGCGCCGTGAAGACGATGTCCTTGACCCGCGCCGGGCCGAGCATGGCGTAAAGCCGTGCATAATTCTCCATCGACAGGCAGTTGCCGAGCGTGCGCGCGATCGGGAAGCCGAAGCGCGCCGTCACGGTCGCGATCCGCAGGTCGCAGGAGAGCGCGATGCTGGCGCCGCCCCCGGTGACGGCGCCGGAGATTGCCGCCAGCGTCGGCACCGGGCAGCGCTCGATCGTGCCGATGACCTTCTCGATCCGCTCCTCATAGGCCAGAGCATCGTCGGCGCCGGAGAAGGCGCGGAACTGCGAGATGTCGGTGCCGGCGCCGAACGCCTTGTCGCCGGCCCCGGTCATGATGATCACGCGCGGATCGCCATGAGCCGCCGGATCGCGGCAGATCTCGGCGATGCGCTCATACATGGCGAAGGTCAGCGCGTTGCGCGCCTGCGGCCGGTTGAGCGTGATCGTGCCGACCCCGTTCTCGACCGCATATAGAATTTCGTCGTTCACGCCGGCCTCCGTCAGATCACGCCCTCGGCCCGCAGCCTTGCGAGCCCCACTTCGTCATAGCCGAGTTCGGCCAGGATCTCGTCATTGTGCTGGCCCGCCGTCGGTGTCGGCGTCGCGACATCGGCCGGCGTACGCGAGAGCGTCACGGGCTGGCCGACGAGGCGGATATCGCCGAGATCGGGATGGGTCAGCGGCTTGGCGATGCCGAGATGGCGGACCTGCGGGTCCTCGAACATCTGGTCGACCGCATAGATCGGCCCGGCCGGGACGCTGTGGCGCTCCATCGCCGCGAGCCAGTCGGCGTTGTCGGCCTCGCAGAGCCGCTCTTCGATCAGTTCCCGCAGCTCTGGCCGGCACGCGAAACGTTTCTCGGTGCTGTCGTAGCGGGCATCGGTGCCCCATTCGGGCCGCCCGATCGCACGGCAGAAGGAGCGCCATTGCTCCTCGCCGCCGACGCCGAGATTGATCGCGCCGTCGCGTGTCCGATAGACGCCCATCGGCGTCTGGTAGGGGTGGTCGTTGCCGGCCTGCGGCGGAACCGAGCCTTCGACGAGATAGCGCGCCGCCTGGAAATCCATCATCGCGATCTGGGCTTCGAGCAGCGAGGTCTGCACCCACTGCCCCTTGCCGGAGGTGGCTCGCTCCTGCAGCGCGACCAGCGCGCCGACAGCACCATAGATCCCTGCCGAGGAATCGGCGAGCGCGATGCCGGCCCTGACCGGCCCCTGCCCCGGCAGGCCGGTCACCGACATCATCCCGCCCATGCCCTGTGCGATCTGGTCGAAGCCGGCGCGCGTCCGATACGGGCCGGACTGGCCGAAGCCGGAGATCGAGACGAGGATCAGACGTGGGTTGCGGGCATGCAACGTCTCGAAATCGAGCCCGAGCCGCTCCTTCACATCGGGCCGGAAGTTCTCGACGAGCAGATCGGCATCATCGACGAGCTTCATCAGAATCGCCTTGCCCTCGGGCGTCTTCAGGTTGAGCGCGAGCGAGCGCTTGTTGCGATGCAGGTTCTGCATGTCGTAGCCGAGGCGCGGCCCGCTCATGTTCTCGTTCGGATCGACGCCCGGCGGGCTCTCCACCTTGATCACGTCGGCGCCGAAATCGGCGAAGACCCGTACACAGGTCGGTCCCGCCCGCACGCGGGTCAAATCCAGCACCCGGAGCCCTGCGAGGGCCGTTGATGGTTTCAGCTGCGCCATTTTTTGTTCGCTCCTCCCGGAGCGAACTATCCGGCCCGCTTCCCGAAGCCGTCAATCACCACTTGCATACTGCATGCAGGCATGGCGTGCATGGCGCGGAGCGCGTCACTCCCGCCGATCGCTGCCTCAAATCCTGAGCGGGCTCCGCATGGCCGCCCTGAATCGACGTCATGGGTGGGTCTGAAATTCTCTCTTGAACCTGAAGTGGCTACAGCTTGTAGAGAAGGAGTCCCGTAGCGAAGCGAGACGGAGACTCGAGTTATGGCCGCCCCCTCCCAAGCCGAAGCCAAGACCCTTGCCTGGAAGGTCGGCGGCATGGATTGTGCGAGCTGCGCGACGAAGATTCGCGGCGCGGTCGAACGCCTCCCCGGCGTCAGCGACGTGAAGCTCTCGGTGATGTCGGAGACGCTGACGCTCTCGCTCGACGCAGGGTCGACCACGCCCGAGGCGATCGAGAAGCGCGTGAACGGGCTCGGTTACACCACCGCGGCGCTGGCGAAGGCTCCGGTCGAGAAGCCGGCCGCGAAGGGCAACTGCCGCGACTACGACCATCATGACCACGATCATGGCGGGCACGCGCGTGACCATGCTGGGCATGAGCATGGCGACGCCTGCCGCTTTGGCCATGCACACGACCATGATCATGCCCATGGCCACGATCATGCCGGGCACGACCACGGCCCGAGGGCGACCAAGGCAGCCGCGGCGAAGGATCATGGCCACGGCCTCCCCGGCCATATCCATGAAATGACGCCCGACGGCGCGCGCTGGTATCAGACTGGCAAGGGCCGCCTCGTCATCGGCACCGCCCTGCTCCTCGGCGCCGCCTACGCCGTCCGCCTGCTCTGGGCGGATATCGGCCACTGGGCCTTCATCCTGGCCTGTATCGTCGGCGTCATGCCCGTCGCGAAGCGCGCCTTCGCGGCCGCCCGCGCCGGCATTCCCTTCACCATCGAGATGCTGATGACGATCGCCGCCATCGGCGCGCTCTTCATCGGCGCGGCCGAGGAAGCAGCGCTGGTCGTCTTCCTCTTCGCCGTCGGCGAGGTGCTGGAAGGTGTGGCGGCCGACCGTGCCCGCGCCTCGATCCGGGCACTGGGCGACCTCGTTCCCAAGACCGCCCTCGTCGAGGAGAATGGCGCGACCCGCCAGGTCGATGCCGCCAGCCTGACAATCGGCCAGATCGTGCTGGTCCGTCCGGGCGACCGCATCCCGGCCGATGGCGCGATCACCGACGGCATCTCCGGCATCGACGAGAGCCCGGTCACGGGAGAGTCCGTGCCCAAGACCAAGGGCGTCGGCGAGCCCGTCTTCGCCGGCTCGGTCAATCGCGAGGCGGCGCTGCGCGTACGCGTCGACAAGGCTGCCGAGGACAACACCATCGCCCGCATCATCCGCCTGGTCGAGGAGGCGCAGGAAGCACGCGCGCCGACCGAGCGCTTCATCGACCGCTTCTCGCGCTGGTACATGCCGGCGATCGTCGGGCTCGCTTTGCTGGTCGCGCTGGTGCCGCCGCTCGCGTTTGGGGCGGAGTGGTCGGTCTGGATCTACCGGGCGCTGGCGCTGCTGCTGATCGGCTGCCCCTGCGCGCTGGTCATCTCGGTTCCCGCCTCGATCGCCGCCGCGCTCTCGGCCGGCGCGCGCCAGGGCCTGCTGATGAAGGGCGGCGTCGTCATCGAGACAGCAGCCAAGACCGGCCTCGTCGCGTTCGACAAGACCGGCACGCTCACCCAGGGCAAGCCGCGCGTCACCGATGTCACCGCCCTCGCCGGTACGGAATCCGAAGTGCTGGCGCTGGCCGCCGCTGTCGAGCACGGCTCCGCCCACCCGCTCGCCGAGGCCGTGCTTGAGCGTACCCGCGCAGACGGCATCGCCTACGGACCGGCGACCGAGGCGGCGGCCCTCGCCGGCCAGGGCGTCACCGGCACGGTCGCCGGGCGCGCCGTCTTCGTCGGCGCGCCGCGCCATGCAGAGAAGCGGGCTCCGTTCGACGAGCGGGCACGCCTTGCCGCCGAAGAACTGGAAGCCGCCGGCAAGACCGTCGCCGCGGTCGTGGTCGATGGCGCGCTCGCCGGGTTCATCGCCTTGCGTGACGAGCCGCGCGAGGACGCCGCCACCGCCATCGCCGAGCTCAAGGCGATGGGCGTCCGCTCGGCCATGCTGACCGGCGACAATGCCCGCACGGGCGCCGCCATCGCCGGTCAGCTCGGCATGGAACACAAGGCTGAGCTGATGCCGGACGACAAGGTCACGGCGATCAAGGCCTTCGCGGCGGAAACCCCGGTGATGATGGTCGGTGACGGCATCAACGACGCCCCTGCTCTCGCCGCCGCCAGCATCGGCGTCGCCATGGGCTCGGGCACCGATGTCGCACTGGAGACGGCGGATGGCGCCGTGCTGAAGAGCCGCGTCCGCGACGTCGCGGCGCTGATCCGGCTGGCACGCGCGGCGATGGCCAATATCCACGCCAACATCACGATCGCGCTCGGGCTGAAGGCCGTGTTCCTGGTCACCAGCGTGCTGGGCTACACCGGGCTCTGGGTCGCGATCCTCGCCGACACTGGCGCGACCGTCATCGTCACCGCCAACGCGCTGCGGCTGCTGCGCTTCGACGCAGGCAAGGCCAGCTGACAGCCGCAGACGGATCGACCTGAAACAATGAAGCCGGGCGGAAGGCCCGGCTTTAGCGCATTTAGAGCCTGCTGTGTTTTGATGGAAACACGCGTCATCCCGGCCGGAGCGAAGCGGAGAGCCGGGATCCATGCCTGAACCTTTGTCGGGAAGCGCTCTGGCATGGATCCCGGGTCAAGCCCGGGATGACGGCGTGTTTCCGTAGAAAATCGGCAGGCCCTAGACGCTGATGTCGGCGAAGGCTCCGGTCCGGCGTTCGTTCTTCGCCTCCATCTGCCTGAGCATCTCCTCGCGAACCCTGGCCATGACGTCAGCCTTGGCCTTCGAGTCGAGTTTGTTGAACTGCTCCTCGGTCATGCCCAGCTTGTCGAGGATCGCCTTCTGAACCCGCTCTTCCGGTGTCATCCGGGCGATCTTCAGAAACTCGGCCTCGGTCGAGGTCGAGGACGAGGAGGCCGCGGTGGAAGCGGTGGAATCCTGTTTCGACTCGCCTTCCGTTGTCGGCTTCGTCGCATAGGTCGTCGGTAGATTGATGGGCCAGTTCGAGGTCGAGAACGAGACGGACATCGCGCGCTCCTTTCTGCTGGGCAGGAACACGCAATCTCCAGGCCGTCGCCAACCATCATGAATTTAGCAGATATTTCAAATTGTTACCCGACAAGCGGCGAAAGGAAACACTTGCCGCGCCGCGCAGATTCGGCAATTTCTGCCCGGCAAACATCGCCTCCTGACTGGATTCGGCGAGCGATCGGCAGACGCTTTGGTCGCCTGCGACGGCATAGGCGGCAGCTCATTTTGCAACGCAAAATTGTAGCACCTGCGCGACGCTCGATTGAGCAAGTGCAATATGCCTGTCGAATAATCAGGCCGAACGACGCCAGCGTCAAAACAAAGCCAGAGCCTAATTTATGGGCAGAGAATCAACCATATTTCAGCCACAACCCTTACCTCAGCGCAGGTCGACCTCACAAAAATGACCGGAAACTTAATTCGTCATGCGCAAAAAGCATAACAGAGCTGACCGACAGCCCCTGTTGGAGGCAGTCCGCCTCGCTTATATGCAGTGCACAACGAAATTATCGCTGTGGGCACCGCCCCGCTCCGGATTACGCAAGGAAGACCACCATGTTCGTCACGATGATCGCTGCCAAAATTCGCGCTTACCTCCGCTATCGCGAGACCGTTCGCGAGCTCTCCCGCCTGACCGACCGCGAGCTCGATGATCTCGGCCTGTCGCGCTCGGAGATCACCTTCATCGCCCGCTCGCACGCGGCGGCCTGAAGATCCTGACTTCGAACCGCCGCGCATGGGGCGCGGCGCGTTCAGCCTAGTTTCTCCCGGGTTCGTGTTTCCCCTCCCCTCGAACCTGGTCGAAGAGCGAATGCCCGCCTCACGGCGGGCATTTTGCGTTTGGAGACGATATGGCTCTCCCGTCATTGCGAGCCCCCGGGTCTTGCCTTCGGCAAGCCCGAGGACAGGCTCCGCGAAGCAATCCAGGGGGACCGGGTGAGACGTTCAACCCAGTCCCCCTGGATTGCTTCGTCGCTTCGCTCCTCGCAATGACGGCGATCCGGATTCTGCCCTTGACCTGAAAGCCGGCTGTGGACACATCGCAGCCATGGAACCAGTACACATCATCGGCGGTGGCCTCGCCGGCTCCGAAGCCGCCTGGCAGATCGCGCAGGCCGGCGTCCCGGTCGTCATCCACGAGATGCGCCCCGTGCGCGGCACCGACGCCCACAAGACCGAAGGGCTTGCCGAGCTCGTCTGCTCGAACTCCTTCCGTTCCGACGATTCATCCAGCAATGCCGTCGGCCAGCTTCATTGGGAGATGCGCCGGCTCGGCTCGCTGATCATGGCCAAGGGCGATGCCCATCAGGTGCCGGCCGGCGGCGCGCTCGCCGTCGACCGCGACGGTTTCTCGCAGGCCGTCACCGCCGCGCTGGAGAGCCACCCGCTCGTCACCATCGCGCGCGGCGAGATCGCCGGCCTGCCGCCGGCCGAATGGGACAAGGTCATCATCGCCACCGGCCCGCTGACCTCGCCCGCGCTGGCGCAGGGGCTGCAGGCGCTGACCGGCGAAGATTCGCTCGCCTTCTTCGATGCCATCGCGCCGATCGTCCATTTCGATTCGATCGACATGGAGACTGCCTGGTTCCAGTCGCGCTACGACAAGGCGGGACCGGGTGGCACCGGCGCCGACTACATCAACTGCCCGCTCGACCGCGACCAGTACGAGGCCTTCATCGACGCGCTGATTGCCGCCGAGAAGACCGAGTTCAAGGAATGGGAAGGCACGCCCTATTTCGACGGCTGCCTGCCGATCGAGGTGATGGCCGAGCGCGGCCGCGAGACCCTGCGCTGGGGGCCGATGAAGCCGGTCGGCCTCACCAACAAGCATAACCCGACCGTGAAGGCCTATGCCGTGGTGCAGCTGCGCCAGGACAATGCGCTCGGCACCCTGTTCAACATGACCGGCTTCCAGACCAAGCTGAAATATGGCGAGCAGTCTCGCATCTTCCGGCTGATCCCCGGCCTGCAGAACGCCGAGTTCGCCCGGCTCGGCGGCATCCACCGCAATACCTATCTGAACTCGCCGAAGCTGCTCGACGAGAGCCTGCGGCTCAAGGCCGACCAGCGCCTGCGCTTCGCCGGCCAGATCACCGGCTGCGAGGGTTATGTCGAGAGCGCTGCGACCGGCCTCCTCGCCGGACGCATGGCAGCAGCCGAGCGCCTCGGCCGCGATCTGCCGCTGCCGCCGGCGACGACCGCGCTGGGCGCGCTGGTCAACCACATCACCGGCGGCCACATCGTCACCATCGACGAGGGGCCCCGCTCCTTCCAGCCGATGAACATCAATTTCGGGCTGTTCCCGCATCCCGACCAGGTCATCACCCACGGCCCTGACGGCAAGCGCCTGAAAGGCCCGGCCAAGAGCCTTGCCCGCAAGCAGGCGCTGACGGCGCGGGCGAAGGTCGAGATGGATGCCTGGGCGAGCGGCATCGAGGTGAAGGCGGCGGAGTAAAGCACTCCGTCATTCCGGAGCAGGCCGAAGGCCTGAGCCCGGAACCCATGAACACGACGCTGTTTCAGAAAAGCACGGACAGCGCGGGAACCCCCTCTCCTGGAAGGAGAGGGGCAGGGGTGAGGTGTAGGCCGTTGGACCAGCGAGGCACGCCCTCACCGCAGCAGCGGTGAGATCACGGCGAAAGCGTCCAACGGCCGACCCCTCACCCTGCCCTCTCCCTCCGGGAGAGGGTTCCCCGCGTAACCTTAGTCAGCGTTGTGCTCATGGGTTCCGGGCTCTTCGCTGACGCGAAGCCCCGGAATGACGATGTGGTTCCGCGCCACGAGATGCTCGGGTCAAGCCCGGGCATGACGACGGGCCGCCCGCCACAGGATCCATTGCCGGCGCCAGGCCGGCAGGGTGATGATGGTCCGGTAGGGATCGTAACCCCTGACCTCCATCCGCCTGAGATAGGGCTCCACCAGAGCCGCGGGCAGGAAGGCCGGCTTCAGCGCCGGCGGAATCGTTTCGCTGAGGCTCGCGAGCTTCTTCAGATGGTTGCGGGCGATCTCCCGCAGCTCCTTCAGCGTATAGAGCACGCCAGGCCCGCCGCGCCCGCGCACGATGTCGTCGCGCGTGACGCCGTTGCGGGCGAGGATATCGGCCGGCAGATAGACCTGCCCCTCCGCCGCATGCCACGGGAAAGCGCGCATCAAACCCGTCAGCGCATAGGCGACGCCGGCATGGCCGCAGGCCGTCGCCCCACCCGGATCGCGCCCGCCCGCCAGGATCAGGCAGGCCAGCCGGATCACCGCGCTTGCCGTCTCGCCGGCATAGCCCTCCAGATCGCGAAGCGAGGGCATCGGATCATCGTAGAGGTCGAAGATGCGCGCATCGATCAGTGCGGTCAGCGGCGCGATCGGCAGGCGATAGCGCCGGACGGTGTCGAGCAGGGCCGCGGCCACGGGATGCGCCTGCGTCTCGCCGGCCGGCTGGCCTTCCAGCACGTCGCGCCACCATTGCAGCCTGACCTCGCCTGGCAACGGCTCACTGACCAGCGCGCGCACGCGCGCAATCTCGAGGCTGAAGGCATAGAGAGCATAGAGCGCCGCCCGGCGATCTTCGGGGGCGTAGAGACCGGCGATATAGCGATCCTGATCCTGCTCGCGCACGAGCGTCGCGCAATGAGCATAAGCCTCCGGCAAGCGCGCCGACGCGATGTCCCTACGATCATCGGTTTCAGTGTGCGGCATTGTCCCGCCTCGGCCCGCCATCGTGAGACCGTTCCTAATGTAGGGCAAGCGCCTTGCCCCTGCTACGCATCGCTCGCATGGCCGGCCTTCCAAACTGCCGGCAGGGTTCCTAGAACGCCGCACGTCCTATCGGACGCGAAGTGGCGATCTATCCCTTTGTCTGAGCACCGGATTTGTCCGAAAAGTGGATTCCACTTTTCGGTCCGATGCTCTAGTCGATCGCGATCAACGCGGCGGCGACGCGTCGGTCTTCACCGACGAGGACATTGTAGGTGCGGGCAGCCGCTCCGGTCGCCATGCCTTCCACCGTGATCCCGGCCTGCCTCAGCGGATCACGCAGAGCGGGCGGAATGAAGGCAATATCGGCCCCTGTCCCGATCAACAGGAAGTCGATGCTATCGGCCTCGTCGAGCACCGGCTGCAGGCTCTCGATCGTCACCTCGGAAAAGCGCGCCACCGGCCAGATGCGGATGCCGGCCGGCGTCGCGATGATCGAGCCTTTGTGACTCATCTCGGCGAAGCGGAAGCCGCCGCTCCCGATCGCGTCGAGCGGGAAGCGGCCGGGAACGAAACCGTCGAAGCGCGGCATCTTATCTCTCTCCGGCTTCCATCGCCGTCATTGCGAGAAGCGAAGCGACGAAGCAATCCAGGGCCGCAGGGCGGAACCGTTCAACCCAGTCCTCCTGGATTGCTTCGCTCCGCTCGCAATGACGGAACTATCAGGCCTTGGCCTTGGCGGCCGAAGCCTTGGCGCGCGCCGTCTCCTGCGCTTCCTCGCGGGCGCCGGCCGAGCGGACATCCATGTAGAGCAGCACCGGCGTCGAGATGAACATTGCCGAGTAGGTGCAGATCACCACGCCGAACAGCATGACGAGCGCGAAGCCTTCGATCGCCGAGCCGCCGAACAGCACCAGCGCCAGCAGCGACAGGAAGGTCGTCGTCGCCGTCATCGCCGTGCGAGACAGGGTCGAGTTGACCGACAGGTCGAGGAGCTCGGCCACCGGCATGGTCTTGTAGCGGCGCAGCAATTCGCGGGTACGGTCGAACACCACGACGGTCTCGTTCAGCGAGTAGCCGACGATGGTCAAAATCGCCGCGATCGAAGTGAGGTTGAACTCGAGCTGCGTGATCAGGAAGAAGCCGATTGTGAGCACGATATCGTGCAGCGTGCCGATGATCGCGCCGATCGCCAGCGGCATCTCGAAGCGGAACCAGAGGTAGATCAGCACGCCGACGATCGCGAGCACGACGCCGAGCGTGCCGGCCTGCACCAATTCACCCGAGACGCGCGGACCGACCGTCTCGACGCGGCGGAACTCGTACTGCGAGGCGAAGGCGTCGCGCGCCTTCACCACGACCGCCTGCTGCGCCGTCTCGCCGCCCGGCTGCATGCCGAAGCGCATCGAGACCTCGCCGCCCGTGCCGAATTCCTGCACCTCGGCCTCGCCGAAGCCGAGCCCGTTCGCGGTATGGCGGATCTGGGCGATGTCGACGGCGCCCGCCTTTGACTGCATCTCGATCAGCGTGCCGCCCTTGAAGTCGATGCCGAAATTCAGCCCAACCGTCAGGAACAGCACGATCACCAGGACCGAATAGGCAGCCGAGAGCGGATAGCTGACACGGCGGAACCAGACGAATTTGATGCGGGTATTGTCGGGAACGATGCGAAGCAGGCGCATGCGCATGGCCAATCTCCTCTAGAGCTGGCAGCGTCAGAACGGGAGGTGCTTGGGCTTGGCCCAGCGATACCAGAGCGCGATCAGCATCCGGGTCAGCGTCACCGCCGTGATGACGGTGGTGAGAATGCCCAGGATGAACACGACCGCAAAGCCACGCACCGGACCTGAGCCGAGCGAGAACAGCGCTACCGCCGCAATCAGCATGGTGACGTTGGAATCGATGATCGTGGCGAAGGCGCGCTGGAAGCCGGCCTCGAGCGCCAAAACGAGGCTGCGGCCCTGATGCTCCTCTTCGCGCATGCGCTCGTAGATCAGCACGTTGGAGTCGACCGCCGTGCCGATGGTCAGCACGATGCCGGCAATGCCGGGCAGCGTCATCGTCGCGCCGAGGAAGGACATCAGGCCGAAGATCAGGCCGACATGGACGAGCAGCGCCACGCTCGCGATCAGGCCGAAGAGGCCATAGGTCGCCAGCATGTAGATCACCACCAGCACGGTCGCGATCAGGGTCGCCATCTTGCCCGCGCGGATCGAGTCTGCACCGAGGCCGGGACCGACCGTGCGCTCCTCGACGATCGTCATCTTGGCGGGCAGCGCGCCGGCGCGCAGCAGGATCGAGAGGTTGTTGACCTGCTCGACCGTGAAGTTGCCGGAGATCTGGCCCGAGCCACCCGTGATCGGCGACTGGATCACCGGCGACGAGATCACCTTGTTGTCGAGCACGATCGCCAGCGGGCGGCCGAGGTTCTCGGTGGTGATCTGGCCGAAGCGCTGGGCGCCGCGGATGTTGAAGCGGAAGTTCACGATCGGCTGACCGCTGCGCGAATCGAAGGCCGGCTGCGCGTCGATCAGGTCGGCGCCGTCGACGGAGGGCTGGCGCAGCACCGGGACAGTCTGGCCGCCGGCATCCTGCGAGGGCAGCATGTCGACTTCGCTGCTGTTGGCGTCGCCGACGAGGCGGAACTCCAGCTTGGCCGTGTCGCCGAGGATCTGCTTCAGGCGCTGCGGATCCTGCAGGCCGGGCACCTGCACCAGAATGCGATCGAGGCCCTGGCGCTGGATGTTCGGTTCGGTGGTACCGAGCGCGTCGACGCGCCGGCGCAGGACTTCCATCGCCTGCTCGACGGCGCGACGGATGCGCTCGTTCGAGCCGGCTTCCGTCACCGTCAGCTGGATCAGGCCATCAGGCTGCTCGGCAATAGCGATCGACTGGTTGCCCGAGGGACCGAAGGCGCCGAGCGTGCCGATCGGCTGGGCGAGCTCGCGCAGCTTCGGCAGCACGCGGGCGCGCTCGGCCGCGTCGGGGACGCGCACCTGCACGCCGCGCGTCGTGGTCTGAATCCCGCCTTGGATGCTGATGCGCTCTTCGCGCAGGACGCGGCGGACGTCATCACGCAGCTGGGTCACCTGGCTGCGCACCAGCTCCGCCCGGTCGATCTCGAGCAGGACGTGCGAGCCGCCCTGCAGGTCAAGGCCGAGCACCACCGCATGGATCGGCAGGAAGATGCGCGGAATCCAGGACGGCGCGTTGTCGGCAATCGACTTGCGCGTCTCCGGCGAGAACAGGTTCGGCACGGCGAGCCCACAGCCGACGATCAGCACGAGCAGGACGAGAATGACCTTGCGGGCCTGGAGACGAAGCATCTGCGTGAACAGCCTTGTTGTGGTGCCTCAGGCCCCATGCGGGGCCTGAAGCGCCGCGTTCTTAGTTCTTGACCGGCTCGCTCTTGGAGCGGACGTCCTGGATCATGCCGCGCACGATGCGCACGCGCACGCCATCGGCGATCTCGGCTTCCAGCTCGCCGTCGTCGACGACCTTCGACACCTTTGCGATCAGGCCACCCGAGGTCACGATCGTGTCGCCGCGGCGCACGTTCTTGATCATCTCCTGATGGGTCTTCGCCCGCCGCTGCTGCGGCCGGATGATCAGGAACCACATGATAACGAAGATCAGCAGGAACGGCACGAGCTGGATCAGCATGTCGGTGCCGCCACCGGCTCCTGTCGCCTGGGCGAAAGCGGGGGTGATCACTGAAGGACTCCTCTCTAACGACGGCGCAGCAGGCCGCCGGCCGCAAGACGCGGCAAAAGCATCGCCCGGCCGAAAATCGCGCGGACTATAGCCAGCAACGCCGTGAAATCAACCGAATGCGCCTAGAGCATTGCACGAAAAGTGGAAACCGATTTTCGTGAAACAATGCTCTATCTTTCTGGAGCCGATCACGTTTTTCCGCATTCGGACAAAATTGCCCGAATGCGGCGTGATCGGTTGTCCATGCGCGCACCTCACCTATGGGCTCAGCCCCATTCGCGCAATGCCCCTTGCGCTCGATCCACGACGCGGTTTAGCTAGCCACAAGAACCGTACCGGACGGTACGGTACGGTTCGGCAAAACGAAGTGAAGGCGCAGAGCCATGGCCACGACCGAGATCGCCCCCGACCAGACCCTCGCGGCGCTGCTGCGGATCGCCGATGCGCTCGAGCGGATCGCGCCGCCGCGGCGCAAGCCGGTCGATCTCAAGGCGGCCGATGCCTTCGTCTGGCAGGCGGCTGGCTCCGAGCTCGTGCCGGTGCCGAAGGTCAATCGCGTGGCGCTGTCGCTGCTGCGCGGCGTCGACCGCGTCCGCGACACGCTGGCCGAGAACACCGAGCGTTTCGCCAAGGGCCTGCCGGCCAACAATGTGCTGCTCTGGGGTGCGCGCGGCATGGGCAAGTCCTCGCTGGTCAAAGCGGTCCATGCCGACACCAACCAGCATCCGCCCAAGGGCGCGCTGCCGCTGAAGCTGATCGAGATCCACCGCGAGGACATCGAGAGCCTCCCTGCCCTGATGAGCCAGCTGCGCAACGACCCGCACCGCGCCATCGTCTTCTGCGACGATCTGTCCTTCGACAGCGACGACACCTCCTACAAATCGCTGAAGGCCGCGCTCGATGGCGGCGTCGAGGGTCGGCCGGACAATGTCGTGTTCTACGCCACCTCGAATCGCCGGCACCTGCTGCCGCGCGACATGATGGACAACGAGCGCGCGACCTCGATCAACCCGGGCGAGGCGATCGAGGAGAAGGTCTCGCTCTCGGACCGCTTCGGCCTCTGGCTCGGCTTCCACAAATGTAGCCAGGACGAGTATCTGGAGATGATCAGCGGCTATGTCGGCCATTTCGGGCTGGCGATCGGCCCCGAGGAATTGCGCCGTGACGCCCTGGAATGGGCGACGACGCGCGGCTCCCGCTCCGGCCGCACGGCCTGGCAGTACATCCAGGATCTCGCCGGCCGGCTGGGCAAGAGGCTGGAGGGTTGAGAAGCCCGTCATTCCGGACAAGCGGCGTAAGCCGCGCCGATCCGGAATCCATCGTAGAGCGCTGAGCATTATGATGGATTCCGGGTCAAGCCCGGAATGACATGCGTTTCCGGTTGAGGAGAACACGATCCAAACGAAAACGGGGCGGCCCTTCCTGGGGCCGCCCCGTCCTTTTTTCGATCGGGAGGGTCTCGCGAACCGATCGAAGGCTGGAACTTGCTCGCTTCGTACTCGGCTCAGTTGTTCAGATAGGGCGTCGGATCGACCGGGGTCGAGCCCTTGCGCAGCTCGAAGTGGAGCTGGGGCGAGGAGACGTTGCCGCTCTGGCCCGAATTCGCCACCACCTGGCCGCGCTTGACGGTGTCGCCGCGCTTCACCTTGAGCTCGCCATTGTGGGCATAGGCCGAGACATAGCCATTGGGGTGACGGATTAGGACGAGGTTGCCGTAGCCCTTCAGCTCGCTGCCGGCATAGGCGACAGTGCCGCCCTCGGCCGCCTTGACCGGCGTGCCCTCCGGAACCGCGATGTTGATGCCCTCGTTGCCGCCCTTGCTGTAGCCGGTGATCACGCGGCCGCGGGCCGGCCAGCGGAAATCGGCCTTGTCGCCCGAAGACGCCTCCTCTTCCTGCTTCGGCAGGCTGGCGGTGGTCTTCGGCTCGGGCGCAGGGTCGGCCTTCGGAATCGCGGTCGGTTTCGGCTCGGCGGCAGGCGCGTTCGCCACCACGACCGGCTTCGCCGGCTGCTGAACGGGAGCGGCGGTCTTCACCGGCTGCTGGGCAGCCGCGGGCTTCGCCTCGGCAACGGGCCTCGTCGTGGGGACGGCAGTGCCGACCTTGCGGGCATCGGCCTTGGCCTTGGCTTCGGCAGCAAAACGGGCACGGGATTCGCGCATCGCCTGGGCGTCGGCAGCGGCCTTCGCCTTGGCTTCTGCGGCAGCGGCCACCTTCGCATCGGCAGCAGCCTTGGCCTGCCCCCTCGCATCGACTGCCGGAGCAGGCTGGCGGGCCGGAGCCGGGCCGGCGACGAAGCGCTGCGAAGAAGCCGGAGCCGGCGCAGCCTGGGGAGCGGGTGCGGTAACAGCCGCCGAAGCGGAGGCGCCGCTCGCATTATAGACAGGGATGGTGATCCGCGTGCCGGGCGGAACGTTGGCGCTGCTCAGCCCGTTGGCGGACATGAGCGCCGCACGCGGGACGCCGTAGCGCGACGAGATCATGTCGAGGCTTTCGCCCTGCGCGATCACGATCGGCGTACCGCCCTGCGCCGACCAGCCGTTAGCGCTGCCGGAAACCGCCTGCGGTGGCGCCGAATTCAGCGCGACGGCCGACTGCGGCGGCGGCAGGGGCTGCGCCCGTACGACTGGCGCGGACGGGACCGGCTGCAGCGGCGCGCTGGCGGAGCGCCCGATCGATCCGGTGGTCGCCGGGTCGCGAGCCGGCGCCGGGGCCTGCGCCGTCCTGAAGGGATTGTCGAAGGGTGTTTCGGTGAAGCGCATCGTATCCGAGGAGCAGGCGCTGACACCGACAGCAAACAGGCACACCGTCGACAGGCGACGGAGAGCGCGATGATTGATCGATCCGGCTTGGCTACGCATGAACAGAGTACTCGCGAACGACGCAACTCGATGATGGGCATTAAAGTCCCGTTGAGGTTACGAAAGCGTTTCGCTGGCGAAGCCGTCTTCACTTTTTTGGATTTTTCGTCAGACGCGGTGGCTTCAGGCTGTGTCGCTGCAATCCCCGCCGGTTGGAGCGCTTTCCGATCAGTCTGAACCGTCTTTGCGAGCGCAGCGAAGCAATCCAGGAGGACTGGGTCGAACGTCTCACCCACCCCCCTGGATTGCTTCGTCGCTTCGCTCCTCGCAATGACGGGTCTGCAATCAACCTGATCGGAAAACGCTCCAGAGCCGCTACGTTTTCATGGAAGCGCGAGTCATCCCGGCCGGTGAGCCGGGATCCATGCCTGAACCTCGATCGGAAACGCTCCGGCATGGATCCCGGGTCAAGCCCGGGCTGACCGCGTGGTTCCTGGCAAAATCAGCGGACTCTGGCGCGATCGTGCGTCAGAGCGCGCGCGAAATTCCCGGTACCAGCGGCGGCAGGCGCAGCACCGGCCCGGTCGCGTGGTCGAATTGGTCATCGCCGAGGCGCGTCACCACCACCCGCCGCGCCACGCCCTCGATTCGCAGGGCGCCGACCAGCCGCCCGCCATTCGACAGCCGCATCAGCAGCGCCTCGGGCACCGTCTGTGTGACACCATTGACGAGGATACGGTCGAAACGGCCGAGCGTGCGATCGGGCTGGAAGCCGTCGGCATGGCGCAGATCGATCAGCTTGCCGAAGCCACTGCCACTGACGCGCTCATGCGCGGCAAGCGCCAGCGAACGATAACGCTCCAGCGAAACCACCTCGCCGCCCAGCGCGGCAAGCAGGGTGGAGACATAGCCGGAGCCGGTGCCCACTTCGAGCACGCGCGCGCCCATCTGCATGTCGAGCGCGCCGAGCAGGTTGGCGACGGTATGCGGTGCGGTCATCGTCTGGCCGCAGGGCAGCGGCACCGAGACGTCCTCGCGCGCGAGATCGGCAAACCGGGACGGAGCGAACCGGTCGCGCGGCACCCGCTCCATGGCGCGAAGCAGCGCGAGGTCGCGCACGCCCCGCGCCCTCAGCGACAGCAGAAAGGCGACGGTACGTTCGCCCTCGCTCGCCGGCACCTCCTCGCTCATGCCCCCTCCCCGCCGCCTCTCAGGCGAAGACTTGCGCGAAGCGGGTCAGTGTCGGCTCATGGGTCAGGTCGAGTTCCAGCGGCGTGATCGAGATTCGGTTCTCGGCCATGGCGCGCAGATCGGTGCCGTTCGCCGGCTCCTTGCGGCTTCGCTGGAAGGCGATCCAGTAATAGGGGTTGCCGCGCCCGTCCTTGCGAGGCTCGAGCTTGACCAGTTCCTGGTCGCGCCGGCCCTGCACCGTGACGGAAACGCCCTGCACCTCGCTCGGCCCCGCATTGGGAAAGTTGAGGTTGAAGAGCACGCCCTCGGGAATGCCCTCCTCCAGCAGCCGGCGGATGATGCCGGGTGCATGATGCTCGGCGCAATCCCAGCGGATGTTGGTGCGATCGCCCGGCGTATAGGCCTGGCTGACCGCGATCGACGGGATGCCGAGCAGCGTGCCCTCCATCGCCGCCGCGATGGTGCCGGAATAGGTCACATCCTCCGCGACATTCGAGCCGCGATTGACGCCCGAGAGCACGAGGTCGGGCTTGGCCTCGGCCAGGATCGAGCGCACGGCCATGATGACGCAATCGGTCGGCGTGCCGGCAACGGCAAAGCGCTTCTCGCTGATCTCACGCAGCCTGAGCGGATTGGACAGCGACAACGAATGGGCGACGCCGGACTGGTCGCTCTCCGGCGCCACGACCCAGACATCGTCGGAGAGCTGGCGCGCGATACGCTCCAGCACTTCCAGCCCCTCGGCATGGATGCCGTCATCATTAGTGACGAGAATACGCATGTCGTTTCGAACCTGCCGTATGAAGCGGGCGCGGGAGGCACGCCCTGCCCCCTCTCCCCTTGCGGGAGAGGGTTGGGGTGAGGGATCGCACCGCCCTAGCAAATGATGCAGGCCAGCGCGACCCCTCATCCGTCTCGGCTTCGCCGAGCCACCTTCTCCCGCAAGGGGAGAAGGGGGAAACCGGCACGCGCGTCAGACCTTCTCGATTTTGGTCACGCCGCGCATATAGGGCACCAGCACCTCCGGCACCGTGATCGAGCCGTCGGCGTTCTGGTAGTTCTCCATCACCGCGATCAGCGCCCGGCCGACCGCCGTGCCCGAGCCGTTGAGCGTGTGCACGAAGAACGGGCCCTTGCCGTCCCTGGTCTTGTAACGGGCATTCATGCGCCGGGCCTGGAAATCGCCGCAGACCGAGCAGGACGAGATCTCGCGATAGGTCTTCTGCCCCGGCAGCCAGACCTCGATGTCCCAGGTCTTCTGCGAGGCGAAGCCCATGTCGCCGGTGCACAGCGTCATCACGCGATAATGCAGGTCGAGCTTCTTCAGCACGGCTTCGGCGCAGGCGAGCATGCGCTCATGCTCCTCGCGCGACTTCTCCGGCGCGGTGATCGAGACGAGCTCGACCTTCTCGAACTGATGCTGGCGCAGCATGCCGCGCGTATCGCGACCGGCCGAGCCGGCCTCCGAACGGAAACAGGGCGTGAGCGCGGTGTACCGGCGAGGCAACTCCTCTTCGGACACAATCATGTCCGCGACAAAGTTGGTCAGCGTTACTTCCGCGGTGGAGATCAGCCAATGACCAGTCGTCGTGCGAAAGAGATCCTCCTCGAACTTTGGAAGCTGACCAACACCGTAGACGGCCGCATCGCGCACCAGCAGCGGCGGGTTGGCTTCCGTATACCCATGCTCTTCCGTATGCGTATCGAGCATGAACTGCCCGATCGCGCGCGAGAGCCGCGCGATCTGCTTCTCCAGCACGACGAAGCGCGCCCCCGAGAGCTTCGCGGCCTTCTCGAAATCCATCTGTCCGAGCGCTTCGCCAAGCTCGAAATGCTGCTTCGGGTCGTTGACGCCCTTGAGCAGCCCACGCTCCTCCGGCTTAACGCCATGCGTATGCAGCACGACATTGTCATGCTCGTCGGCGCCCTCAGGCACATCGTCGAAGGGCGTGTTCGGGATGGCTGCGAGCTTCTCGTCGAGCGCCTCCTTGGCGGCCTTCTCCTCGGCTTCGAGCGCCGGCTGCTCTTCCTTGAGCGCCGCGACCTCGGCCTTGAGCTTCTCGGCGAGCGCGACATCCTTCGCGCCCATCGCCTTGCCGATCTCCTTGGAGAGCGCGTTGCGGCGCTCCTGCACGCCTTGCGCCTTGGCAATGGCGGAGCGGCGAACATCGTCGAGCGCGAGCAACGACGACGACAGCGGCTCCAGGCCCCGTCGCGTCAAGCCTCCATCGAACGCCGCGGCGTTCTCGCGAATCCATCTGATGTCGTACATCGTCGTCCGGCCATGCATCGCTGCGGAATACAGCGCAGGATGCTCTAGACCGGGACGACGCGGGAGGGAACAGGCATCATTGCCATATGCTCCCGTCATTCCGGGCGCAGCGAAGCGAAGACCCGGAATCCATCATAGAGAACAACGCCCTTCGATGGATTCCGGATCGGCGCCGCTTCGCGGCTTGTCCGGAATGACGGCCGATCAATCGAGATGAATCGTATCGGACAGATCAGCCCAGCTCGGATTGCTTTTCTCGATCAACGCAATCTTCCAGGCTCGTTTCCAAGCCTTCACGCGCGTCTCTTGTGCGATCGCTTCATCGGCGCGCTCAAAGCGTTCCGCATAAACGAGATGAATGACACCGTATCGGCGAACGAAGTCGGAGCCGCGTCCTTTGCGATGTTCAGCGATCCTGCGGCTCAAGCTGTTCGTGACGCCGACATAAAGCGTCCCGTTCCAGCCACTCGCCATGATGTAGAGCCACATCCCCACCCCGTCATTCCGGACAAGCCGCGAAGCGGCGCCGATCCGGAATCCATCATAGAGCAAGGCGCCTTACGATGGATTCCGGGTCTTCGCTTCGCTACGCCCGGAATGACGGTGGGGAAGAAAGGTCTACTCCTCAGCAGCCTTCGCCGCCTGGTGCTTCTTCTCGACGCGGCGGACCGAGAACACCGAGAGCTCGTAGAGCAGCAGCATCGGGATCGCGAGCATGAGCTGCGAGATCACGTCCGGCGGCGTCAGCACCGCCGCAATGACGAAGACGAAGACGATCGCGTAGCGGCGCTTGTCCTTCAGGAACTGCGAATCGATGATGCCCGCCTGCCCGAGCAGGGTCAGGATCACCGGCAGCTGGAAGGCGATGCCGAAGGCAAAGATCAGCGTCATGATCAGCGACAGGTATTCGCTGACCTTGGGCAGGAGCGCGATGCCGGCCTGGGTCTCCGTCGCCGCCTGCTGCATGCCGAGCGAGAACTTCATCAGCACCGGCATGGCGAAGAAGAAGACCAGCAGCGCGCCCAGCGTGAAGAACACCGGCGTCGCGACCAGATAGGGCGCGAAGGCGGCCTTCTCGTTCTTGTAGAGACCGGGTGCGACGAATTTGTAGACCTGCGTCGCGATCACCGGAAAGGCGAAGAAGCCGGCGCCAAAGGCCGCCACCTTGATATGGGTGAAGAGCAGCTCGAGCGGGCCGGTATAGATCAGCTGCGCGTTGGCCGCGCTGCCGGCGGCCCAGACATAAGGCATCACCAGGATGTTGTAGATCTGCGTCGAGAAGCCGAAGCAGATGAAGAACATGATCAGGAAGGCGATCAGCGATTTGATCAGCCGCGAGCGCAGCTCGATCAGATGCTCGATGAGCGGCGCGCGCGAGGCCTCGATCTCGTCCTCGCCCTCGCGAGGATTGGCGACGCTCATGCGGAAGTCTCCTCACCCTTGGCGGTAGCGGCCTTGGGTTTGCGTTTACGAGCGGGCTTCGGCGCCTCTTGGGGCGCCTCAGCAGAACCCGCCTCCGGGAAAGGCGTATCGGGCTCTTCCGGCGCATCCGCCACGGCCTTGACCTTGCGCTCTCGCGCCGGCTTCGCCTTCTCGGCGGCCTCGCTTGCCTCGGCAGAGGGTGCAGTTTCGGCAGCCGGAGCGCTCTCGGCCACCGGCTCTTCCTGAGTCTTCGCCTTGCGCGTCCGCTTCGGCTTGGCGGCCGGAACAGGCTCCTCGGCGGGCGTTGGCGTCTCGGCGGCGATGTCGACCGGCGGCAACTCCGGCGTCGGCAGCGCAGCAAGCTTCGCCTCGGCTTCCTTCAGCGCTGCGTCCTCGGGCTTGGCGGCCTCGCCCACGCTCGCCGCCGAAAAATCCTTCGGCTCCTCGATCGGCTTGTAGTCGTTGTTGAGCGCACTCGACACCGACCCGCCGACATCCTCGACCTGCTTCTTGAGATCCGCGAGTTCGGCCTCGCGCATGGCCTCGTTGAACTGCCCCTGGAATTCTGCGGCCATGCGGCGAATACGGCTGACCGTCTGGCCGACCGTGCGCAGGGCTTTGGGCAGATCCTTGGGGCCGATCACCACGAGCGCCACCGCCCCGATCAGCACCATCTCGCTCCAGGCGATGTCGAACATCGACGGCTCGTCCTCTCGGCGCGCCTCCGCTCGGCCGTCAAGGCCGAGGGATCAGAACGCGCGCATCACAAAACCGCGTCCAGCGGACGCAAGCCGCATCAGGCCTTGTGCTCGGCCTTGGCCTGAGCCTGCGCAGCCGTGTTGCTGGCCTGGGTATGGTCGATCACCTTGGGATCGACAGTCGTCGCGCTCGGCGTCGGCTCATCGTCCTCCGCCATGCCCTTCTTGAACGATTTGATGCCCTTGGCGACATCGCCCATCAGCTCGGACACCTTGCCGCGCCCGAACAGCAGCATCACGATGACGCCGACGACGATCCAGTGCCAAATGCTCACGCCACCCATGGCGAAACTCCTCCGAAATTGCCTCGACTGGGAGAAATCCCCAACCCAACCCCTGCCCGGTCGATCGCTCGGCGGCGGAACCTATTGATCTGCCGCCGGAAACACAAGGACTTCGTCGGACGGAATCTCGACGCCGACCTCGTGGCCCACCGTGATCTCGTCCGACAGCGCGGCCCGCACCGAGAGCGCACGGTCGAACCCCTCCACGGCGATCAGCAGATGATCGACCTCGCCGAGGAAGCGCCGCGCGACGAGCCGCCCGGGCAGATAATAGCCCTTCGGCACGATCCGCACCCGATGCGGCCGGATGCAGGCGATCGCCTCGCTTCCCTCCGGCAGCCCCGGCGCCGCGAAGCGCCCGAGCGGCGTATCGATCGCGCCGCCTGAGACGCGACCTTCGACCTCGGTAAAATCGCAGAAAAATCGGGCGGCAAAGAGGCTGGCGGGCGTCCGATAGAGCTCCTCGCCCGTGCCGACCTGGACGATGCGCCCGGCCCGCATCAGCACGATGCGGTCGGCGATGCGCATCGCATCCTCCGGATCATGCGTCACGATGATCGAAGTGGCACCGGTTTCCTCCAGCAGTGCGGCGGTCTCGTCGCGCACCACGTCGCGCAGCCGCCGATCGAGATTGGAGAAGGGCTCGTCCATCAGGAGCACACCGGGACGCGGCGCGATGGCACGCGCCAGCGCCACGCGCTGCTGCTCGCCGCCGGAGAGCATATGCGGATAAGCCCCGTAGAAGTCGGCGAGGCCGACGCGCGCGAGCGCCCTGAGCGCAGTTGCCTCCGCCGACGCCGCGCTCTGCCCGCGCAGGCCGAAGCAGACATTCTCGCCGACGGTCAGATGCGGGAACAGCGCATAGTCCTGAAAGACGAAGCCGACACCGCGATGCTCCGGCTCGACGAACCGGCCGGGCGCCGAAACATCGCTCCCCTCCAGCAGCACGCGTCCAGAGCTCGGCCGCTCGACACCCGCAGCGAGCCTCAGCAGCGTCGTCTTGCCGCAGCCCGACTGGCCGAGCAGCGCAACGATCTCACCCGGTTTGACTGTCAGCGAAACATTGGACAGCGCCACCACCTCTCCGAAGCGCTGCGTCACGCTCTCGAAGCCCAGCGCCATCGGGATCGCCGCGCCGGCCGTCCCGCGCCGGCCCCAGCCGAGCCACCCCGCCTTGATGTCGCTGCGCGCCAAGAATGCCCACCTTTCACAATTCACGCGTCATCCCGGGCACAGCGAAGCGAAGACCCGGGATCCATCGTAGAACACACCGCTCGATGATGGATCCCGGATCGGCGCCGCTTCGCGGCTTGTCCGGGATGACGCAGGGAAAACAGCCGCAATACCGAGATTGCCGTTCCTCACCCCTGTTGCGCCCCCCCCTCGCCGTCGTCAAGCGGGCTGAACAGATCACCGAGCGGGTCCTCGTCATCGCGCAAGCTCGGATCGTCATCCGGAACCGGCACCGTGAGGTCGCGCGTCAGGCGGCCCTCGATGAAGCCGGTTCCCTTCAACTCCTCCAGGCCCGGCAGATCGTCGATGCGGTCAAGACCGAAATGATCGAGGAAGCCGGGCGTCGTGCCATAGGTCACCGGCCGGCCCGGCGAGCGCCGCCGTCCGCGCAGGCGCACCCATCCTGCCTCCAACAGGATATCGAGCGTGCCCTTGGCGGTGGCGACACCTCGAATCTCCTCGATCTCCGCGCGCGTCACCGGCTGGTGGTAGGCGATGATCGACAGCACCTCGAGCGCGGCGCGCGACAATCTGCGCGGCGGCTCGGCCTCGGCGGCGAGCAGATAGCCGAGGTCCGGCGCCGTCCGGAAGGCCCAACCGCCGGCGACCTGGCGCAGGTTGACCCCGCGCGTCGCATAGATCTCCACAAGCCGGGCCAGCACCTGCTCGACCGCGATGCCGGTCGGGATCGCCCGGCCCAGTGCCTCTGTCGACAGGGGCGCTGTCGAAGCGAAAAGCAGCGCCTCGACAATGCGCAATGCCTGGGCGAAAGCTTCCACGCCGCCACCATCCTCGGCGTCCAGGGGGGCGGCCATCGCGGCAGTCATGACGCATCCTTGCCGGCGAAGGGCAAAATCTGCGGCCGCGCCGAACGGCGGCGCAGCTCGATCGGCGCGAAAGCCTCATCCTGCCGCAGATCGAGGACCCCTTCCCTGACCATTTCGAGCATGGCCGACAGAGCCGAGGCTCGCACCGTCGCCCGCATCTCTCGCGCCGGCAGGCCATGGGACGTCATGTACTGCGTCAGATAGCTGTCGAGTTCGGTCCAATCCCCGGCCTCGCCGACCAGTCGCTGCAGCGCTTCTCGCGCCTCGACCAGAGACCAGACGACGCGATGGCCGACAGAGATATGCCCCTGCACCCGCTTCTGCCGCTGCTGCGCATAGGCTGCGAGCAGATCGTAAAGCTCCGCCTCCCAAACCGGCCGGGCGCCTGCGACGATCTCTTCCGGT
Source organism: Bosea sp. F3-2 (assembly GCF_008253865.1). NCBI lineage: Bacteria > Pseudomonadati > Pseudomonadota > Alphaproteobacteria > Hyphomicrobiales > Alloboseaceae > Allobosea > Allobosea sp. F3-2. The sequence continues at coordinate 337,289 of NZ_CP042331.1, read as the reverse complement.
GCGCCGCGCGCGAAGACGTCCTGTCCCAGCCGCTCGCGCGAGGCGAGCTTGCGCGCGGCGGCGCGGATCGCCTCCAGCCGGCGCAGGCGCAGCGCCAGCGCCGTGGCGAGATCGGCCGCGCTCGGCTCCTCGCCCTTGGGCGGTTCGGGCAGCAGCAGCCGCGACTTCAGATAGGCGAGCCAGGCCGCCATCACGAGATAATCGGCAGCAAGCTCGAGCCTGAGCGCCCGCGCCTCCTCGACGAAGGCAAGATACTGCTCGGCCAGCGCCAGGATCGAGATGCGATGCAGATCGACCTTCTGGCGGCGCGCGAGATCGAGCAACAGGTCGAGCGGCCCCTCATAGCCGTCGACATCGACAACGAGTGATGGCTCGCCTTCACGGCGCGCGGCATCTTCCTCGAATGGCAATTCGGCCGTCATCTGAGGCCCTGCCCCACTGTCATCCCCGAGGACGCAGATTCAGCCGTTCAGGCGCTCAACGCAAGCGCGGCCGCCAATTCCGCACGCGCAGCTTCGAGATCGATCGGCTCCGGCTCGTGTCGGATGCGGCCGAGCGCCGCCGTGGCGCGACGGGCGCGGGCGCCCGTCATCTCCGGCACGGTGCCGGCGATGGCGACCATCTCCTCCATGATACCGTGGCAGTGCAGGATCACGTCGACGCCCGCGCGAATGGCGGCGCGCGCCTTGGCCTCGAAGGAACCGGAGAGCGCCTTCATCGAAATGTCGTCGGTCATGATCAGCCCGTCGAAGCCGATCTCGCCGCGCATGACCTCGCGCACGATCTTGCGCGAAACCGTCGCCGGATGCTTCGGATCGAGTGCCGTGAACACGACATGCGCGGTCATCGCGAGCGGCATGTCGGCGAGATGCCGGAACGGGCGGAAATCATGCGCCCGCAATTCGTCGAGCGATGCGTCGACGATGGGCAGGTCATGGTGGCTGTCGGCCCGCGCCCGGCCATGGCCGGGCATGTGCTTGACGACCGGCAGCACGCCGCCGGCGATCAGCCCTTCCGCCGCCGCCCGGCCGAGCCGCGCCACCTGATCGGGATCATAGGCATAGGCGCGGTCGCCGATCACGTCATGGCTACCGGCGACCGGCACGTCGAGGACCGGCAGGCAGTCGACATCGATGCCGACGCTCTTCAGATCATGCGCCATCAGCCGCGCCGAGAGCCGGACGATCTCGCGCTGGCTGATCGGGTCGTTGATGGCGAGGAAGGCGCGCGCCGACGGGTATTTCGGCCAGTTCGGCGGCCCCATGCGCTGGACGCGCCCTCCCTCCTGGTCGATCAGGATCGGCGCGTTCCAGCCGACAGTCTCGCGCATCTGCGCCGTCAAAGCCGCAACCTGCTCGGGCGTCTGCGTGTTGCGCTTGAAGAGGATGAAGCCCCAGGGGCGGGCATCCCGGAAGAAGGCCCGCTCGTCCTGGGTGAGGCTCGTGCCGAGGCAGCCGGCGATGAAGGCGCGTGAAGTCATCGCACCGGGTTAGGAAGCGGCGGGCGCGCGGTCAAGCGCCCGTCTCGCATCCTGGGATCTCGTCATTCCGGGCGACCACAGGGAGACCCGGAATCCATCGTAGAGCGCATCGCCCTTCGATGGATTCCGGATCGGCGCGGCTTCGCCGCTTGTCCGGAATGACGGCGTTTCGACTAATGAGCGCCCGGTTACTTCACCTGCTGGTAGTTCTGCGCGTTGAACGCGTCGAACGGCAGCTCTGCGATGCGGAACCAGAGCTGCTCCTTCTTCCAGTACGGCAGGAAGGAATCGTAGAAGGTCTTGAAGTTGGGGTTGCTGGCGGCGAGCTCGCCATACATCGCGTAGGCTTCCTTGAACGCCGCCGCCATCACCTCCTGCGGGAAGGGCCGCAGCTCCGCGCCGTTGCCGGCAAGGCGAATCAGCGCGTCGGGATTGCTGTTGTCGTATTTCGCCAAGCAGTGGGCGTTCGCCTCGGCGCAGGCGATCTCGACGATCGCCCGATAGGATGCCGGCAGCTCGTTCCACTTATCCTGATTGGCGAGGAAGCTGACATTGGCGTTCCCCTCCCAGAAACCCGGATAGTAGTAATACTTGGCGACCTTCACGAAGCCGAGCTTCTCGTCATCGTAGGGGCCGGAGAACTCGACGGCATCGAGCGTGCCGCGCTCCAGAGCCGGATAGATGTCGCCGCCGGCGATGGTCTGCGGCACCACGCCGAGCCGCGCCATGATACGCCCGCCGAGGCCGGCAATGCGGAATTTCAGCCCCTTCAGGTCCTCGAGCGACTTGATCTCCTTGCGGAACCAGCCGCCCATCTGCGCGCCGGTATTGCCCGACGGAATGGTGTGGACGTTGTAGGTCTTCATGAAGGCGCGGCAGAGCTCGAGGCCACCGCCCTGATAGAGCCAGGCATTCTGCTGGCGGGCATTGAAGCCGAAGGGCAGCGAGGTCTCGAAGGCGAAGGCCGGATCCTTGCCGATATAGAAGCTCGCCAGCGTGTGGCTGCACTCGACGGTGCCGTTCTGCACGGCGTCGAGCGCCTGCAGCGCCGGCACGATCTCGCCGGGCGAGAAGACCTGGATCTGGAAGTTGTTGTCGGTCGCCTCGGCGACGCGCTTCGCGACATGGGTCGAGATGCCGTAGAGCGTGTCCAGGCTCTTCGGATAGCTCGAGGTCAGCCGCCAGCTGATCTTGGGCTGCGACTGCGCGATAGCGGGCGCGGCGATGGCCGCACTGCCGGCCGCGGCCGCACCCGTGACCTTGACGAATTTACGGCGATCCATGGGGTAACCTCCAGCTGGCAACGGCTGCCGTGATGGTCGAGGCAGCCTTCTGTTGTTGGCAGGCTACTCGCACGGTCAAAGCGGCGAAACAAGCGCGCCCCTCACCCCGCCATGCGCCGGTTTCAAAGCAGAACGGCGGCACCCTGCCGGATGCCGCCGCCCGATTTTCAGCCTGTTCTGCGCGAGCTCAGTTCTTCGCGATGAAGCACTGCCCGCCAGCCGCCTGGAGCGCCGTGCACATCGTCGACGCATCCTCGCGGGAATAGGGTCCGACGCGCAGGCGATAGACGGTCTTGCCGCCCGCCAGCTCCGTCTTGCGGACGATCGGCGACTGACCGCCGAGCTGCTGCGGATATTTGCGCTGCAGCGCGGCAAAGGTCGCGCGGGCCTCGGCCTCGCTGCCCGGCGCGCCGAGCTGCACCACGAAATCGCCGGTGCCGGCTCGCACCGCAGCTGTCGCCGGAGCGGCCTCTGGTGCAGCGGCTGCGGGAGCGCTGGCAAGACGGGTCGGAGCCGCCGGGGTCGTCGCGGCGGGCGGCGTCGTCGCGCGCTCCTGAGCCTTGGGAGCAGCCTGGGCAGGAGCCGCAGCAGCCGACCGCTGCAGCGAGGGCTGGGTGCTCGTCGCAGCAGCGCCAAGCGAGCGACTCGGGGCCGAGCCCGTTGCGATCGGCTGATTGCTGTCGACGCCGGCAGGAACCGGCGTTCCGTCGGGACGGATCGCGACAGTGCGGACCTTGCGCGGCTCGCCGAGCCCCGGCACCGGCGGCATCGGGGTCAGGCCAGGCTCGGCCGGCGAGATACTGCGTTCCGGCGCGCTTGGCGCAGCAGCCAGGGCCGTTCCGGCACCAGGCCCCGGCATGACGACGCGGGGCGGCATCGAGCGGGCAGCCTGCTGCACGTCGACCGGCTGCTCCTCGTTGTTGACCACCTTGCTCCGGCCCTGCGGAGCCTCGGCGCTGCGCTCGTAGATCTGCTTGTTCTGGTTCGGGATCTCGGCGCCGCCCGGATTGGCGGGCTCGACCTTGACCGGGCCGCGATCGGCCGCAATCACTGGCGGCTGGCCGTCCTTGGTCGCAGAACCGCCGCGCAGAGCGAAGGTCGCGCCGACGCCGATGAGGCCGACGGCAATGACCGCTGCAGCCGCCCAGAGGCCCTTGCGCGAGCGGCGCGGCTCCAGATCCGGCAGATCGTCTTCAGCATATTCGTGGACCGGAGCACCGTGCTGGGCCTGTGCATAGGAATGCTGGGGCTGCGCATAGGCGTATTGCGCGGGCTCCTCGGCATAGGCCGCCGGCATCGCCTGGGCACCGGCCTCCTCATCGAGATCGCGGGCCGGCACGCCGCCCCGCATCGGCGCAGGCTGGTTGTAAGGCAGAGGCTCGGGCAGGTCGTAATCGTCGTGCTGAGGTTCGGCACGAACCTGCTGTGGCATGGCCGGCGCGACGGGAGCCGGCGCCTGCCGCCTCGGCTCGGTCTGTCGCAGCAGCGCCTCGAATTCATCGAGCGCACCACGCAGTTCCGCCGGTGGCGCAGCCTGCACGGGCACGGCCGGCGCGGGAGCCGGCGGCACCACCTCGAAGCTCGGCTCCTGGCGGGCCGCTGGGCGCGGGGCCGGCGCACGGCGCTCGGCGAAGATATCCTTCAACGGGTCGTCCTGCCCGACGATGCGGGTCAGCTCCGCCAGCGGATCAGGCGCATGGCCGGTGCGCGGCGCCTGCCCCGCCCCGCGAAGCTGGCGCTCGAGATCTTCAAGATCGAGCGCGAAACGATTCCTAGCGGGCTCACTCATGGTACGATCCATTGCAGCACAAGCCGCCTCCTCCTATGGAAAAGGCGATATCCTGCGCGGTCAACCTGACCTCGTGCGCGCCGCCGGAAAGCGACCGTCAGCGCATCTCTTCCGGCGCCGCAACTCCAGCGACAGCCAGACCGGAAGCAAGGACGCCGCGCACCGCGTGCACGAACGCCAATCTCGCCAAGGTCGACTTTCGATCAGTTTGATTAACGAACCGTAATTGCGGCGAGTCTTTGCCCTTGTTCCACAAAGAATGGAAAGCGCTCGCCAGTTCGTGGACAAAAAATGCCACACGATGCGGCTCGTGGGCTGCCGCCGCGCCTTCGATGATTCGCGGATAGGCCGCGATTGCCTTGACGACCCCGACCTCGGCCTCGTCGGTCAGGATCGAAAGGTCGGCCTGCGCCAGCGCCGCCGGCGACAGATCGAGGTCCGGAAAGGCCTCGCGCGCCTGCCGGAAGACCGAGGCACAGCGCGCATGCGCGTACTGGACGTAGAAGACCGGATTGTCCTTCGACTGCTCGACCACCTTGGCAAGGTCGAAATCCAGCGTCGCGTCGTTCTTGCGGAAAATCATCATGAAGCGCACCGCATCGCGGCCGACCTCGTCGATGACCTCGCGCAGCGTGACGAAATCGCCGGAGCGCTTCGACATCCGCACCTGCTCGCCGTTGCGCAGCAGGCGCACGAGTTGGCAGAGCTTGACGTCGAGCGAGCCCTGTCCGTTCGTGACGGCCTTCACCGCCGCCTGCATGCGCTTGACATAGCCGCCATGGTCGGCGCCCCAGACGTCGATCATCTCCGGGAAGCCGCGGACGAATTTGGAGCGGTGATAGGCGATGTCGTTGGCGAAATAGGTGTAGCTGCCGTCCGATTTCAGCAGCGGCCGGTCGACGTCGTCGCCGAACTGCGTGGCGCGGAAGAGAGTCTGCTCGCGATCCTCCCAATCCTCGTCCTTCTGGCCCTTCGGCGGCGGCAAGCTGCCCTCATAGACGAGATCGCGCGAACGCAGATCCGCGATGGTCTCGGCGACAGCATCCTTATTGCCGTCGACCTTCTGCAGCGAGCGCTCGGAGAAGAAGATCTCGTGAACGACACCGAGCGCGGCGAGATCGTCGCGGATCATCGCCATCATGCCGTCGATCGCCGCCTGGCGGACGAGCGGCAGCCATTCGGCCTCGGGCTGGTCCCTGAGGGCCGAGCCATGCGCCTTCGCCAGCGCCTCGCCGACCGACTTCAGATAGTCGCCCGGATAGAGCCCTTCCGGAATCGCGCCGATATCCTCGCCCAGCGCCTCGCGATAGCGCAGGAAGGCTGAGCGGGCGAGCACATCGACCTGCGCGCCGGCATCGTTGATGTAGTATTCGCGGGTGACGTTGTGCCCGGCGAAGGCAAGCAGGCTCGCCAGCGCATCACCGAAGACGGCGCCGCGGCCATGGCCGACATGCATCGGCCCGGTCGGGTTGGCCGAAACATATTCGACATTGACCTTGGGCTCCGGTTTCGGCTTGCCGCGGCCATAGTCCAGTCCCGCCTCGATCGCCGCCTTGAGCACGGCAGTGAACACGGCCGGCTGCAGCGTCAGGTTGATGAAGCCGGGGCCGGCGATCTCCGCCGTGGCGATCTCCGGATCCTTCGACAGCTCCTCGACCAGCAGCGCAGCCAGCGCGCGCGGATTGGTGCCGGCCTCCTTGGCCAGCACCATTGCGGCGTTGGTGGCGAGATCGCCATGGGCCGGATCCTTGGTCGGCTCGACCACGACGCGCCCGAGACCCAAGCCCGCAGGAAGCGCGCCGCGATCGGCAAGCGCCGAAAGCGCGGCATGAAGGCGGGCGGAAAAGATCTCGAACAGGTTCATCGTGGTCACATCTTGTCCGTTGAAAGCCACTAGATCGCCGCGCGTCCTGTCGGACGCGAAGTGGCGATCTAGCTGTTTGTCTGAGCATCGGATTTGTCCGAAAAGTGGATCCCACTTTTCGGTCCGATGCTCTAAGCCCTCATCCTGAGGAGCAAGCGAGGCTTGTTTCTCGAAGGATGGTCCAGGAGGCTCCGGAACCATCTGGTGCATCCTTCGAGGCGCAGCCTGCGGCTGCTCCTCAGGATGAGGGCTCATCCAGGCTCGAACGTTTTCGTACGGGCGCCCGGCCCTATCGCAGCGAGGGGGTGACGTCAAACAGGCGACGATGCTCGTCGAGCGCGTACCAGTCGGTCATACCGGCGATGTAGTCGGCAATGCGGCGCATCCGGCGGTGATCGTCGAGCCCGTCGCAGCCCGCCGCCCATTCCTCCGGCATCGCAGCCGGATCGGCGCTGAAGCGCGCGAACAGGTCGCGAACCACCTGCGCCGCCTGCGCCCGGATCGGCGCGATGCGCGGGTGCCGGTACATGTTGGGGTAGAGGAATCCCTTGATGTCGCGGTCGGCGGCCTCGATCGCAGGCGAGAAGGCGACGACCGGCTCATCCGCGCGGCGGATCGCATCGGCATCGGCAGGCGCCAGCACCGTCAACCGCGCCTGCGCCTCCCGGATCACGTCTTCGACGAATCGGGTGATCACCCGGCGGACGAGCTCATTTGTCAGGCGCGGCTTCTCCAGCCCGGGATGCAGCCGCTCGATCTCGTCCAGCAGTTCCGCCAGGAACGGCACAGCCCTGAGTTTGGCATGGCCGAACAACCCGGCCCGCAGGCCGTCATCGATGTCATGGGCGTTGTAGGCGATGTCGTCGGCGAGCGCCGCAGCCTGCGCCTCTGCCGAGGCATAGCTGTCGAGCCAGAGATCCTGGCGCTGCTGGTATTCGACGATGGCCGCCGGGATACCATTTTTCGCGTAGCGCGCCGTCGGCCTGCCTGTGTGGTCGAGCAGCGGGCCGTTGTGCTTGACCAGCCCCTCCAGCGTCTCCCAGCTCAGATTGAGCCCGTCGAAATCGGCATAGCGCCGCTCCAGCCGCGTCACGATCCTGAGCGTCTGGGCGTTGTGATCGAAGCCGCCGAAACCGGCCATGCACTCTTCCAGCGCGTCCTCGCCGGTATGGCCGAAGGGCGTGTGGCCGAGGTCATGCGCCAGCGCCAGCGCCTCGGCCAGATCCTCGTCGAGACCGAGCGCACGAGCCACGGCGCGGGCGATCTGCGCCACCTCGATCGTATGGGTCAGCCGGGTCCGATAGTGATCGCCTTCGTGCGAGACGAAGACCTGCGTCTTGTGCTTCAGCCGGCGGAAGGCGGTCGAATGGATGATCCGGTCGCGGTCGCGCTGGAACTCGCCACGCGTCGCCGAGGCAGGCTCGCCGATCAGGCGCCCCCGGCTCGTACTGGAGCGGCAGGCATAGGGTGCGCGCCAGCGCTCTCCCGGCTCGATGCCGGGCGCGAAGGAAAAGCCGGAAGGCGGGTTCTGTGGATGCGGCATGGCTGCCCCGTCGCCGCCCCGTGCTTGTAGAGGCGCTGCCGGGCCATTACCTTTCCGGGGAACCAGGGTGCAAGGAGCATCTGACCATGTCGACCGATCTTGCGGTCAATCCGCGTGGAATCGCGGTGACTGCAAACGCTGCGAAACGAATTCTCTCGGTGATGGCGAACGAGCCGCCGGGCTCGATGCTGCGCGTCAGCGTGGCCGGCGGCGGCTGCTCGGGCTTCCAATACGTCTTCGATATCGACCGCGAGAAGGCAGCGGACGACCTCGTCATCGAGCGCGACGGCGCCAGGGTGCTGATCGACGAGACCTCGCTCGACCTGCTCGAAGGTTGCACCATCGACTTCGTCGACGACCTGATCGGCCAGTCCTTCCGCATCACCAACCCGAACGCGACGAGTTCCTGCGGCTGCGGAACCTCTTTCGCGGTCTAGGCTTCGCCGGCGCCCCCGTATCGACGCGCAGGCACCGCCCGCGTCTCGACATGCCGCCCGAGCCGGGCGGCCGATGCGGCGACGATCACCTCGCCGAAAACCCGCACCAGATCGAGATCGAGCTTGCCCGCCATCCCGATCAGCACGGCATAGGCTTCCTCCGGCGGCATCGGCGGCTTGTAGGAGCGTTGCTCGATCAAGGCGGCATAGATGTCGCAGATCGTGATCATCCGAACCGGATCCGGAATCTGGCCCCCGATCAGTGCCTGCGGATAGCCGGATCCGTCGAGATACTCGTGGTGTGAAAGCACCGAAGCGAGAACCATCGGCGCGAAGCCGCCTTGGGCCACGAGCATGTCGTGACCGATCCGCGGATGCTCCCGCATGATCCTGCGCTCTTCCGCCGTCAGCTCGCCGGCCTTGCGCAGGATATCGAGCGGAATCCGCGCCTTTCCGATGTCATGAAGCACGGCTGCGCTGGTGATAAGCCGCCGGTCGGCCGCGCCGAAGCCGAGGCGGTGCGCAAAGGCGGCCGTCAGCCCCGAAACCAGCAGGCAATGCTGATAGGTGGCATCGTCGTGCTGCCAGACGAGATCGAGCCACGCGTCGAGGTCGCCGCCCTCTGCGGCCCGGTTGAGAGCCTCGACACTGTCGTTGATCGCCGCAACCGGCAGATGCCCACCGCTCGCGGCCGCGTCGAGCAGATCACCGAGCGCGGCCGAAGCCGCGATGAAACGGCGCTGAAGCCCGGCGCCGGCGACCGTCGGAGCGAACGAGCCGAGCATGGCGCCAACCTTGTCCAGCAGAAGGGACCGCGGCGCCTCCACGGACAGGACCTCGCGCGCACCGAGCGCATGAGCCTGTGTCTGGCAGCGCGGCGACATGTCTCTCAGCAGAAAAAGGCAGGGCGTTCCCGCGAGCCGATAGGGCGCCAGCACGGCACGCACCGTCTCGATGGCACCCCGACTCGACAGGTCGAGATCGACGACGAGCAGCCGTCCGCGGTCCGTGGCAGAGCCAACCTCGCTCGGGCCGCACGCCGAACAAGCCCCCCAGAGCGAGAGCGTGCGCTGCAGCGAATGGCACCGGCCGTCGTGATCGCTGACGAGAACGAGGATGGGGAGGCCTCCCGAGAAGGCCTCATCATAACCGTGCCGATTGAGGAAGGGTAAAAGCGAACTGTCGGCTTAGGCCGATAGCCAAGAAAGGCGCCGACGACAGGCTGGCGACATGCTCGGTTTCGCTGTCATACTTAGCAGTTCGTCAATGCGAAACGGCAGCGCCGCCCTGCTCAAGCCGCACCTCGGCCGCCATCAAGCCCTTGGGTCCAGGTCCGTAGCGCACCAGCACGGCCTGTCCCGGGATCAGCTCGACAAGGCCATAGCGCCGCAGCGTCTCCATATGCACGAAGACATCGGGGGCACCTTCGCCCTTCGAGACGAAGCCGAAGCCACGCAGCCGGTTGAACCACTTCACCACCATGCGCTCGAGCCCGCTGGTCGGCGTCACCGCGACGTTGGTGCGCGCCATCGGCATCTCGGACGGGTGGAGCCCGGAGGAGGTATCGATCGAGAGCACCCGCACGGCCTGGCGCCCGCGGGCTTTCTCGACCGCTTCGAGCACAATGCGAGCACCTTCGGCTATCGTATTGAAACCATCGCGCTTCAGAATGGTGACGTGCAGGAGGATATCGGCACCGCCCGTCTCGGGAACGACGAAGCCGTAGCCTTTCGAGACATCGAACCATTTGACGTAGCCGGCGATCTCGACCGGAACCTCGGAAGCGTGACCGCTCGGCCCATCGAGCCGCATGACGCGGTTGAGTGACTGGATGGGACCCATCGGTGGCCGCCCGCTCTCACCGAATTCGTCGGACATGTGCCGCTCACCCCCACGCACAACACTTGATTCGTGTCACCAAGATACCACTGCTGGGGCTTCGGGCTACAGCCTGCAACATATCGTCCACATCATCGCATCGCGCAGCTGCACAGGCCGCGCTGATCGAATCGCAAGCCGCGTGCTAGGGGTGCGCCACCGACATATCGGCGGAGGCAACATGATCGACCTGTCCACGCTCGCGCTCTTCACCGCTGCGGCGGCGGTCCTCACTGCCACACCTGGGCCGGATATGCTGCTGATCGCTTCACGCAGCCTCAGCCAGGGGCGCGTAGCCGGTTTCCTCACCTATGCTGGCATTGCGGTGGGCAGCTATCTGCAGGCCTTCGCCGCGGCGTTCGGCCTGTCCCAGCTCTTCGTCATGGTACCGACGGCCTACGATGTGCTGCGCTGGCTCGGTGCGGCCTATCTCGCCTACCTCGCCTGGATGACTCTGCGCTCGCAGGCACCGCTCTTCGCGCCGGGCCATGTGCCGGCGGTATCCTTGCGGCGCATCTTCCTGCAGGGGCTCTGGACCAATCTGCTCAACCCGAAAATGGCGCTCTTCATGCTTGCGCTGCTGCCGCAGTTTCTAAAGCCGGAAGCGGGCTCCATCGTGCTGCAGGTCATCGTCCTTGCGACAATCCTCAACGTCATGGGCTTCGTGACGAACGGCATCGTCATCCTTGCCGCGAGCCGCATCGGCCATGCCCTGGCGCGTCGTCCTTCCCTGGCGCGCCTCCCACAAAGGTTGATGGGTGCCGTGTTCGGCGGCTTGGCGGTCAGGTTGGCGCTCGCGACGCGTGACTAGAGCATCGGACCGAAAAGTGGAATCCACTTTTCAGAGAAATCCGATGCTTAAACAAAAGGATAGATCGCCACTTCGCGTCCGATAGGACGCGCGGCGATCTAGCGCCCCTCAATTCAGCAAGGGCCCCAACGCCACGCCGCTCTCAGCGCGGATGACGAGATCGGCGATCGGGTCGAGCTCCGTCGGCTCGCGGTTGAGGATGACGAGCTTGGCGCCCTGTCGCTTCGCGATCACGGGCAAGGTCGCCGCCGGATAGACGACCAGCGACGACCCGACGACCAGGAACAGATCGCATTCCAGCGTCAGCGCCTGTGCCCGCATCATCGCCCCCTGCGGCATCGCCTGGCCGAAGGAGATCGTCGCCGACTTCACCGGCCCCGTGCACATCATGCAACTCGGCGGCTCGCCGCTCGCCTCGAAGGCGGGGCGGATCGCCGCGAGTTCATGGCGCCAGCCGCAGTTGAGGCAGGTCGCGTAGGTGCCGTTGCCGTGCAGCTCGATCACCTGACCGGCCGGTACGCCGGAGGCCTGGTGCAGCCCGTCGATATTCTGCGTCACGATGGCGGGCGAGCGCCGATCCGCCACCAGCCGCGCCAGCGCCCGGTGGCCGATATTCGGCCGGGCCTCGCGATAATGGTCGTCCATCGCGAACTTGCGGCGCCAGGCCTCGATCCGCGCTTCGCGGCTCTGCACGAAGGCCTCGAAGGGAATCGGCTTGTTGACCATCCAGGGCGAGCCGGGCGAGCGGAAATCCGGCACGCCCGACTCCGTCGAAATTCCCGCGCCGGTGAAGCTGAGAATGCTGTCCGCCCGGTCGAGCATGGCATGGAGCTCGGCGATCGCGTCCTCGGTCTCGTCCTGCATGGCCCGCCCGCTCGCTTGAATGGAAGCCTTCCAGATATGGACCGCGCTTTGCGACGCTTCCAAGGCGATTGACGGAACGAGGCGCACGCCGCAAACCAGTCGGATCATGCCGACGACCGTGCCCGCCTCGCTCAATCCCGATCTCATCGACACCGGCAGCCCGCCAATCCCCGAGGCGCAGGGCTGGGCACGCGCCTATGACGGGCGTTTCGGCCCGTTGGTCGACCTGTCGCAGGCGGTGCCCGGCTCGCCGCCACCTCAGGCGCTGCTCGACAAGCTTGCCGAAGCGGCCGCCGACCCCGCCGCCACGCGCTATGGCAGCATCACCGGCGACGCCACGCTGCGCGGGGCCTATGCGGCGGAGATTTCACGGATCTACGGCGCGCCCTTCGCTCCCGGCGAGGTTGCCATCACCGCGGGCTGCAACCAGGCCTATGTCGTCACGATGATGGCGCTTGCCCGCGCCGGCGACAATGTACTGCTGCCGACGCCCTGGTATTTCAATCACGAGATGACGCTGACCATGCTCGGCGTCGAGGCGCGCCCGCTGCCCTGCGCGCCAGAAGCCGGTTTTGTGCCGGACGCCGCCACGGCCGAGGCGCTGATCGACGGCCGCACCCGCGCGATCGTGCTGGTGACGCCCAACAACCCGACCGGCGCGGTCTATCCGCCCGAGACGATCGCGGCCTTCGCCGAACTCTGCGCCCGGCGCGGCATCTGGCTGGTGCTCGACGAAACCTACCGGGACTTCCTGCCCGCAGCAGTTGCGAAGCCGCATGAGGTCTTCGCCGCAAGCAGCTGGCGGGATTCCGTGATCGGTCTCTACAGCTTCTCCAAGGCCTATGCCGTTCCGGGCTGGCGGCTCGGCGCGATCACGGCCGGCGAAGCCGTCCTTGCCCAGATCGGCAAGGTGCTCGACTGCGTCCAGATCAGCCCGGTTCGCGCCGGGCAGGCCGCCGTCACCTGGGGCATCGACGGCATTCGCGACTGGCGCGAGCGCAACCGCGCCGAGATCAATGACCGCGCCGCCCTGTTCCGGCAGGCGATGGCGCCGCTGAACGATTGGCGCGTGCTCTCGGCAGGCGCCTATTTCGCCTATGTCGCCCACCCCTTCGAAGGCACGCCGGCAGCCGATGTCGTACGCCGGCTGGTCGAGGAGCGCGGCGTGCTCGCCCTGCCCGGCCCCTATTTCGGCCCCGTGCAGGAGAACCATCTGCGCATCGCCATCGCCAATGTCGCAGCCGAGCGGATCGGCCTGCTCGGCGACAGGCTCAAGGGCTTTTCGGTCTAGCCTGCTCCGCCCTCCGTCATCCCGGACAAGCCGCGTTCGCGGCGCCGATCCGGGATCCATCGGAGGGCACTGCGCTCTATGATGGATTCCGGGTCTCCGCTTCGCTTCGCCCGGAATGACGCGGAATCCGGAGCGAGAAGGCCGTCAACGGAACAGCGCCCGGTAGCGGTCGCGATAGGCGACGACCAGCAGCACTCCGAGCACCGCCATGATGAGCGCGACGGGGATGCCCTGCGGGTTCAGCACGAGGTGGAAGAACACGATCACGGCCATGATCGGCGCAAGCAACGCCAGACCGAAGGCGGGCGCGCGGTTGAACAGCAGGCTCAGCGCCCCGGTAAGGTTCACCACCTTGACCATCGGCCAGATGAAGCCCGAGTTCTGAAGCGCCGTCTCGAAGGCGAGCCCGCGTTCGCTCGTCGGCGGGTGAATGAGATTGGTCCCGGTCGCCAGCCACCAGAAGCCGTCGACGGCGCTGACGAGGAAAAGCAGCCCGAGCAGGACGCGCGGGATCGTGACGAGAAACACGGTCTTCATGATGTCCCCAACCGATGACAAAGAAGCCGAGCCCGCCAGACGGCGGCAGCGCCGGCCCGGTGCTTGGTCGCTGCCAGGACAGATCCGGTTCAAGGTGTGGAGAGACATCGCAGCAGCCCCGTCGCGAAAGCTTCCCTCCAGAGGCTTGCCCGGAAAACCCGCCCACGCGCTTGTGAGATGCGCCGCGCGGGATTTCGTGACCATGAAGCAAGCTCCACGCAATCACCGCCGATGCCCCTCGAACTATGAACAGCGCCCTCACTCGCCGCACCTTGCTTCAGCTCGCCGGAGCCTCCTCGCTCGCGGCCGCGGCCTCCTTCGCCGCCCGGGCCGAGGGCGGCCCGGTCTCAGCGCCGGCAGCGGGGCCGGGCTTCGCCAGCAGAACGCCGATCCGGGTGGGCGCCGCCGCGCTCAAGGTGCGCGACGTCGAGCGGGTGACCAGCTACTACCGCGACGTCATCGGCCTATCCGTGCTGGCGCGCGGAGCGGCCTCCGTCACGCTCGGTACCGGCGAAGGCGCCCTGCTCACGCTGGAGCCGCGCCCGAATGCGGCGCTCGAGCCGCCGACCGCCGCCGGGCTCTTCCATATCGCCTTCCTGATGCCGAGCCGGCGGGATCTGGCGCGCTGGCTCGTCCATGTCGCGCGCAACCGCACGCCGCTGACGGGCTTCGCCGACCATAGCGTCAGCGAGGCCGTCTACCTCAACGATCCCGAAGGCAACGGCATCGAGGTCTATGCCGACCGCCCTGCCGAAGGCTGGCGCTGGGAAAGCGGCCGCGTCGTGATGGGCACGCACCGGCTCGACGTCGACGACATCCTGTCGCTGACCGACACGCGCGCAAGCGACTATGCCAAGGCGCCGGAGGGGCTGCGCATCGGGCACGTCCACCTGCGCGTTGGTGATGTCGAGACAGGCGACCGCTTCTATCGCGATCTGCTTGGCCTGGCGCCGACGAGCCGGCGCGACTCGGCCAGTTTCCTGTCCTCGGGCGGCTACCACCATCATCTGGCGCTGAACACCTGGAACAGCGCCGGCGCCGGGCGGCGCGACGACGGCAGCACCGGCCTCGCCTGGTTCTCGCTGATGACGGAAAAGCCGGAGCTGATGACCGCTCAGGCCGACCGCCTCACGGCGGCTGGCATCGCGGCGACGCCGCTGTCCGGCGGGTTCGAGAGCCTCGACCCCTGGGGTACGCGTGTCAGGCTGTTGCAGGGCTGAGCGAGCCCTGCCCGGCCTCACATCGTCGCGCCGATCTGCCAGGGTACGAACTCGGCGTCGCCATAGCCGAGCTGTTCGGACTTGGTCTTCTCGCCCGAGGCGACCTTGAGCAGCTTCTCGAAGATCTCGCGGCCCTTCTGCTCCAGAGAGACACCGTCGAGCACGTCGCCGCAATTGATGTCCATGTCGTCGATCATCTTCTCGTAGATCGGCGTGTTGGTCGCGAGCTTCATCGAAGGCGTCGGCTTGCAGCCATAGGCCGAGCCGCGGCCGGTGGTGAAGGCGAGGATATTGGCGCCGCCGGCCACCTGTCCCGTCGCCGCGACGGGGTCGTAGCCGGGCGTGTCCATGTAGACGAAGCCCTTCTCCGTCACCGGCTCGGCATAGTGATAGACCGCCGAGAGCGTCTTGGTGCCGCCCTTGGCCGCCGCACCCAGCGACTTCTCCAGGATGGTGGTGAGCCCGCCCGCCTTGTTTCCCGGCGAGGGATTGTTGTTCATGCTCATCCGGGCGCGCTCGGTGTAATCCTCCCACCATTTGATGATGCCGACGAGCTTCTCGCCGACCTCGCGCGTCGCGGCGCGGCGCGTCAGCAGATGCTCGGCGCCATAAATCTCCGGCGTCTCGGAGAGGATCGCCGTGCCGCCATGCTCGACGAGGATGTCGACGGCGGCGCCCAGCGCCGGGTTGGCAGTGATGCCGGAGTAACCGTCAGAGCCGCCGCACTGCAGGGCCAGCATCAGCTCGGAAGCCGGCACCGTCTCGCGTACCGCCTTGTTGGCGATCGGCAGCATCGTCTTCAGCGCCTCGATGCCGGCCGCGACCGCCTTCTTCGTGCCGCCCGTCTCCTGGATCGTCAGCGTGCGGAAGACGTCGCTTTCGGTGATGCCATAGGCCTCCTTCATGCGGCTGATCTGGAAGCCCTCGCAGCCGAGGCCGACGACCAGAACCGCCGCCATGTTCGGGTTGCAGGCATAGCCCCAGGTGGTGCGCTTCAGCACCTCGAAGCTCTCGCCGTTGTAGTCGATGCCGCAGCCGGTGCCGTGGGTGAGCGCGATCACGCCGTCGACATTCGGATAGTCGTCGAGCAGCCCGGAGCGCTTGACCTCCTCGGCCATGAAGCGCGCGGCCGAGGCCGAGCAGTTCACCGAGGTGAGGATGCCGACATAGTTGCGCGTGCCGGCCTTG
The DNA here is from genome assembly GCF_008253865.1 of Bosea sp. F3-2. Lineage (NCBI taxonomy): Bacteria > Pseudomonadati > Pseudomonadota > Alphaproteobacteria > Hyphomicrobiales > Alloboseaceae > Allobosea > Allobosea sp. F3-2. The sequence continues at coordinate 321,104 of NZ_CP042331.1, read as the reverse complement.
CCGTTGGCGCGGCGGAAGCCCTCGAAGGTCGCCTGCTGCTCGACCGGCAGCACGAATTCCGGCTTCGCCTCGGCCGCATAGGCGTAGTCGCGATCGAAGGCGTGGAAGCCGGTATTGTGCTCATGCACCCATTCGCCCGGCGGAATGTCGGTCGTGGCGAAGCCGATGATCTGGCCGAATTTGCGGATCGGCTGGTCCTTGGCGATCGGCGCGATCGCCATCTTGTGCCCGCGCGGAATCCGCTTCAGCGCCTCGACACCGGCCGCCGTCACGCCGGCGTCAACTGGATCGACTGCGACGACGACGTTGTCGGCGGCGTTGAGCTTGAGCGTGCGGGGCGGCACTGATTTGTCGAGCATGGCGAGAACCGAAACCTCAAGCGCCGCGACGGCAGCGCGTCCTTCCTAGACATGCGCCGAACGAGCCGCATTTTCAATCGGTTCAAAAGCCGCAACGGCCGCAAGCCAATGCTGGGCGAGGCCGAGAAGCGGAGGCGATGGTAGTCCGCTTCCGACCCCGCAGCGGACCGCTAGCGCTCCTCTATGCCGGCAGCCCGGCTTGACGCAGCGCCTCGGACAGCGGCTCGGCGATGGACGGGTGGAGGCCTATGGCGGCGCGCATCCCGCCGATCGTATAGCCCGGCTCAAGCTCTAGCACGCGTGCGGCGGCCTCATGGGCGGCAGCGCCCTGCCCGAGTCTCGCATGCGTCGCCGCCAGCAGCATGTGCGCATAGCTCCAGTTGGGATTGGCCTGGAAACACCTGCGCGCCGCCTCCGCGGCCGCCTCGTACTCAGCGCGCTGGAAATGGCCGAACGTGATGGCGAATAGCGGACCGTAGCTCATCGGGTCGAACGGGCTCAGGCGGAGCGCATGCTCGCCCCATTCAATGCCCCGATCCGCATCGCCGCCCGTAGCCATCACCACGCTTCCGAAGCCATAGGCGAGCGAGCATGACGGGCTCAACGCCAGCGCCGCCTCGAAGGCCCGACACGCGGCTGCGCGGTCGTGGGCGACGAGGCCGATGGCGAAGCCTCCGAGAGCCAGCGCGGTGGCGTCGTCGCGTCCATTGGCGATGGCGGCGTAGGCGTGGCGGGCAGCGCCGAGCCGGTTCTCTTCGTGCGCGCCGCCGCGCACGAACAGGATTTCGTGGCACCATGCCGCGAAGCCGTCCGCGGCGGCGTAGTCCGGCTCAAGGCTGAGCGCGCTTTCGAGCAGCGGCAGCGCCTTCGCGGCGCGAGCCGGCATGGCCGGATAGACGTCGGGGATGGCGCGGAGCAGCAGGTCGTAGGCATCGAGATTATCGGGCCGCTTTCGCTTGACGCGCTCGACCTCCGCCTGGCGCAGGCTTGGCTCGATGGCGGCGACCACACTTGTCGTGAGTTCGTCCTGGAGTGCGAAGATGTCATCCAGCGTCCGGTCGTAGCGCTCTGCCCAGACGTGCCGACCGCTCTCGGCTTCGACCACCTGACCGGTGACGCGGACGCGGTTCGCCGCCTTGCGTGCGCTGCCCTCGAGGACATAGCGCACACCCAGATCGCGCCCCACCTGCTTCACGTCCACCGATCTGCCCTTGTAGACGAAGCTCGAATTGCGCGCGATGACGAACAGCCACTTGAGGCGCGAAAGGCCGGTAATGATGTCCTCGACCATGCCGTCGCAGAAATAGTCCTGCTCGGCATCACCGCTCATGTTGGCGAATGGCAGCACGGCGATAGAAGGGCGATCGGGAAGCGCGAGCATTGCAGGTTCCGGCTTGCCTGGGGAGGCGGTCCTGGGCTCGAAGCGCGTCTCGATCTGATAGACATGGACCGGCCGCGCGATGTTCTTGACGCTGTGCTCGCCCAGGTCGGTGAACCCGATAGGAAGTTTCTCACCGACATGTTCGCGCACCGTGGCGCTGACGCATATCTCGCCGGGCTCGGCGAGCGCCTGGAGCCGCGCCGCGACATTCACGCCGTCTCCGAAGATGTCGCCGTCTTCGACGATCACGTCGCCGACATTGATGCCCACGCGAAAGCGGACGCAATGGTCGGCGTCGAGGTTCGCGTTGCGATCCTTCATCCCCTGCTGCATCACCACTGCAAACCGCACCGCATCGACGATGGATGCGAACTCGATGAGAAGGCCGTCCCCGGTCGTCTTGACGATGCGGCCCTGGTGCTGAGCGATCAGGGGATCGATGAGCTCCTTGCGATGGCCCTTGAGCGCGGCCAGCGTGCCTTCCTCATCGGCGCCCATGAGGCGCGAATATCCCGTCACATCCGCGGCAAGGATAGCTGCGAGCCGCCGCGCGGTGCGCGACTCTTCGCTCATGCGCTCGTCTCCAGCACGACCCGTCGGCACGTCGTGCCACAGGCCTGATGAAATTGTGCCTTGATACCCGAACCGGCGCAACAACAAGGAGCCCCTCCGAGGAGCGAGATCCGTGAGGGAAGACGATAGGAGGTCGGAGAGATCGGTCTGCGCCTTTCCATGGTTCCAACCGCATGACCGCTCCCACCCAACGCAGAGCCGGCCCGGCCGCGACGGGGCGGCCTGGATACCATGCTGCGACGCTGCTCAAGCTGTACCTCTACGGCTACCTCAACCAGGTTCAGTCGAGCCGCCGGCTGGAGCGCGAGGCCGGCCGCAACGTCGAGGTGATGTGGCTGACGGGCAAACTGGCCCCCGACTTCAAGACGATCGCCGACTTTCGCCGCGACAATGGGGATGCGATCCGGGCCGCCTGCGCGCAGTTCGTCGTGTTGTGCCGCCAGCTTGGCCTCTTGGCGGGCGGCACGGTTGCCGTGGACGGGAGTCGGTTCAAGGCCGTCAACACGCGCGACAGGAACTTCACGCCCGGCGCGATCCGCCGCCGGATGGAGCAGGTGGAGGCAAGCATCGCGCGCTATCTGTCGATGCTCGATACGGTCGATCGGCAGGTGAGCTGGCGCAGATGCGCACCGTCCGCCTCAAGGAGCGGCTCGATCGCCTGCGCCAGCAGATGCGGGAGCTTCAGGCGATGGACCGCGTCGTCGCGGTGGCGCCCGATCGTCAAATCTCGCTGACCGACCCCGACGCCCGCGCCATGGCCACCAACGGCAAGGGCACCGGCCTCGTCGGCTATAACGTTCAAGCGGCGGTCGACGCCAAACATCATCTGATCGTGGCTCACGAGGTCACCAATGTCGGCCACGACCGAAGCCAACTGGCGAATATGGGACGCCAGGCGAAAGACGCCGCGGCAACCGAGGCGCTGACCGTGCTGGCCGATCGTGGCTACTTCGCGGGCGCGGAGGTGCTGGCCTGCGACGAGATCGGCATCAACGCCATCGTCCCCAAGCCCCTGACATCAGGGGCCAAGGCCGACGGACGCTGGGGCAAGCAGGACTTCACCTACGATACTGCGAGCGACACCTATCGATGTCCTGCCGGCGAGACGCTCACATGGCGCTTCTCGTCGGTCGAGAAGGAGATGACGCTCCACACCTACTGGGCTGACGGCTGCGGCGCCTGCCGCGTCAAGGACCAATGCACCACCGGCAAGCAGCGCCGCATCAAGCGCTGGGAGCATGAGGCGGTGATCGAAGCCATGCAGCACCGGCTCGACCATATGCCCGACGCCATGCGGATCCGAAGACGCACGGTCGAGCACGTCTTCGGCACCATCAAGGACTGGATGGGCCGAAGTCACTTCCTCACCCGCCGACTGCCGAATGTCGGAACCGAGATCAGCCTCCATGTCCTGGCCCATAATCTCAAGCGGGTCATCGCCATCCTCGGCGCTCCGGCGTTGATGAAAGCGATGACAGCCTGACCCTCAAGACTGCCGGCGCCTCACCAAACTTCACGCAGAACGCCGTTTCCACACATGGGGTAATCGCGGGAGCGCGGCGCCTCCGGGCCTCTACTGGCCGTTCGAATGGGTGGTTGTTCCCCGATAAGATGAACGAACGGGCTCTCGACTTGCGGCCGGGCCCAAGCATCGAATGGAGAACAACCATGGGCGAGTATATCGGTCTCGACGTATCGTTGAAAGAGACGGCAGTATCCGTGCGGCGGGCAGGCAAGCGGATTTGGCGCGGCAAGTGCCCGTCGGATCCGAGACTTCTCGCTGAGGTGATCCGTCAGCGGGCGCCCGAAGTTGAGCGGGTCGTATTCGAGACCGGTCCGTTGTCGGTGTGGTTTTACCATGCGCTGACGGCAGAAGGCCTTCCGGCGATCTGCATCGACGCGCGGCATGCCAAGGCGGCGCTCGACATGGCTCCAAACAAAACAGATGCGAACGATGCCGACGGCCTGGCGCATCTGGCCGAGGTCGGCTTCTTTCGCGAGGTCCGGGTGAAGGGCTATGACAGCATGCTGATGCGGACCTTGGTCGCAGCGCGCACCAAGCTGGTCCGGATCAGCACCGAGCTCTCAAACCAGATCCGTGGTCTGATGAAGACATTCGGGCTGCTGGTCCCATCAAGCAAGGGCGGCAAGTTCGAGGAGCATGTTCGGCGGCTGCTCGCCGGCAAGGAGGAGCTTGCGCGCGTCATCCTCCCGATTCTGGAAGCGTGGCGCGGCCTACGCCTGCGGGCAGCCGAGCTCGGGCGCCAGCTCCTGAGCGCCGCACGACAAAGCCAGGCCTGTCAGCTTCTCATGTCGATCCCCGGGGTGGGCGCGGTCACGGCAACCTCCTTCGCCACCGCCATCGAAGATCCGGCCAACTTCTCCAAATCCCGCTCCGTGGGAGCATGGCTTGGCCTGACGACCCGGCGCTACCAATCCGGAGAGGTCGATTATGACGGCCACATCTCGAGGCGCGGCGATGCCCATATCCGAGGCCTGCTCTACGAGGCCGCAACCGTCATCCTGACGCGGGCGCAGGCTGATAGCGCCCTACGTAGCTGGGGCTTGAAGCTGCGTGAAAAGCTGGGCTTCAAGCGCGCGGCCGTCGCAGTCGCGCGCAAGCTGGCCGTGATCATGCACGCCATGTTGAAGTCCGGCGAGCCATTCAACCGAACCGCCGCCTGACGCGTCCAGGCTCGTTTGCGCCAATCCTGAAGGCGCTCTGAGACGTCCCGGCCGGGACGTAGGCCGAACCATTCCGCCGAGGCTGTTGCAGTGTCGAGCCATGCTCGCCGCCTGCGCTCCACACATTGGAAGGTTCGCCCCGCGAAGCCCCATCATGCGGCGACTTCATGTCGACCGCGAAGACGACCGTGCTCCCGGCAAGCGACATCCCAGTCCGCAAAAAAGGCTTGATCTTCGAGCTGCGATTAGACGACAGCCTCCACCCCTCCCGGACATTCGCCGAGTTGGGGCTCGTCGCTCGCCCCAAACGCAAAAGCCCGGTCGCGAGACCGGGCTTCATACGCAACTCAAACTCACTTGGGATCAGGCCACCTTTCGGCGGCCCGCCGGCATCAGGCCTTCGGCGCAGCCGGAACGACCTTGGAAACGATGCCCTCGAACGGCTTGTAGGCGTCCTTGGCGAGAGCGGTGTAGAGCTCGCCCATCTTGGTGAGCTGGGCGACAGCGCCCTCGAAGGAGGTCTTGATGTAGTCGGCCTGGATCTCGAGAGCCTTGTCGAAGGTCTTCACGCCAGCGAGCTTCTCGAGCGTGGCGGTGCCAGCCTCGAACGACTTCTTGGCGTAGTCGGTCGCCTCGACGGCAATCGTCTGCACGCCCTTGGAGGTAACGCCGAAAGCCTTCAGAGCGGCGTCGACGTTCTCTTTGGAAGCCTTCTGGATGGTCTCGAACTGCTGGATCATGGGTCGTCTCCCTGGCACCCTGGGTGCCGCCTCAGAGTGAATGGGCCAGAGCGGCCCGTTGTGTCGCCCCAAGGTCGTATGAAGTGATCACCACCGGGGACTGCCTGTATATTGTGCATTGCAACATGAAAGTCAATAGGACGCTGCATTGCACCAAACGCAGATCGTTCCGATCGCAACCGTTCAAGTTTTAACGGCTCCGTAACCGCATCCTCCTAACCTGCCTCCACTGTGTCCTGCGTGCCACGAAAAATGAGCGCAGGACGGAGCGACAGTGAGTTCGAGGCGAGTTCATGGTTCTGGGTTGCGTTGTGTTTCAGCGGCCGCGTCTGCGGGCCGTTGTCGGGCTGATCGGCATCGCCGCAGTCGCGGCCACGATGGCCTCCTCCCCCGCCGAGGCGCGCAAGCGCCGGCATCATGCGGCAGGCGGCGGCTACACGCCGCCCTATGCCGCGGTGGTCGTCGATGCCAGGACTGGCCGCACGCTGCACGCGGTCAACGAGGATGCCGCGCGCATCCCGGCGTCCCTCACCAAGGTCATGACGCTCTACATGCTGTTCGAGCAGATGGAGCGCGGCCGCTTCTCGATGGATTCCGAGCTCAAGGTCTCGTCCTACGCGGCCTCGCAGCCGCCGACCAAGCTCGGCCTGCGCGCCGGCTCGACCATCGCGGTCGAGGACGCGATCAAGAGCATGATCACGCTCTCGGCCAACGACTCCTCCGTCGTCGTCGCCGAGAACATCGCCGGCTCCGAAGAGGCTTTCGCCGAGCAGATGACGCGTAGGGCGCGCTCGCTCGGCATGAGCTCGACGCGGTTCTACAACCCGCATGGCCTGCCGCATTCCCCACCGAACCTGACGACCGCGCGCGACCTCACCATCCTCGCCCGCGCCATCCAGGAGCGCTTCCCGAAATACTACCCGCTCTTCTCGACGCGGGCCTTCCAGTACGGCAGCCGCACCATCCGTGGCCATAACCGCCTGCTCGGCAAGGTCGAGGGCGTCGACGGCATCAAGACCGGCTACACCCGCGCCTCCGGCTTCAACCTGATGACCTCGGCCAAGTCGGAAGGCCGGCACGTCGTCTCGGTCGTGCTCGGCGGCCGCTCCGGCGCCTCGCGCGACAAGATCATGACCGATCTCGTGCTGGCCAATCTGCCGCGCGCCGCGACCAGCGGCCGTTCCTCCGTGATGGTCGCCGAAGCGCCCGAGCCCGAGGAGCGTCCGCGCTTCGAGGAACGCCCGCGCGCCGCCCAGCAGGCCGCCGCCGAGCCGGCACCGATCCCGGTTCCGCGCCCGCGCCAGCAGCCCCAGCAGGTCGAAGAGCAGCAGCCGCTTCCGGCCGCCGCCCGCGCCTATGCCCCGATGCCGACGACGACCCCGATCGCCCCTCCGCGCCCGGTCGCCGTCGCCGGCCAACAGATCCAGGTCTCCGGCATGCGCCCGGTGACGGCCACCACGACGCCGTCCGCCATGCGCTGGTCGATCGGCGCCCAGCCGGCCGACGCCAAGGTTCTGCGCCCGCCGGCGAATGTCGACGTCACCTCCTCGATCGCCAAGGCGCCGGAACCCGTCGCCGAGCCGGTGAAGGTCGCCGAGGCCAAGGCCGAGGCGCCTGCCGCCAGCGTCGCCCGCAAGGCGGAAGCCGCCCCGGCGAAGGCGCAGGCTCCTGAGCCCGTTCCCGCCATGTCCCATCAGGCCGCGGTCGTGGCCTCCGGCAAGTGGGTGATCCAGCTCGGTGCCACCGATGACGAGGGCAAGGCCAAGGAAATCCTGGCCCGCGCCCGTGCCAAGGCCTCCGGCTCGCTCGCCAGCGCCTCGGCCTTCACCGAAAAGGTCGAGAAGGGCGGTTCCACCCTCTTCCGCGCCCGCTTCGCCGGCTTCGACGATCCGAAGGACGCGCAGAATGCCTGCGCGCAGCTGAAGCGCGGCGGCTTCTCCTGCTTCGCCACCCGTAGCTGATCGGTTCAGGGAAAGGAGTTCACGCCATGTCGCAGACGCACTCCCCGAACCCCGCGCTATCGCTGCTTCACAAGGACGTCCTTGGCCTGGTTGACGCGAGCGGCAAGGCCGCTGGTGCCCCCGGCGTCCGGGTGGATGCGCTTCATCAAAGCCCGGTGGGCTTCGCGGACCGCCTCCTCGCTCGCCCCCGGTTGAAGCCCCAGGATCTCGTAGGCCTCCTGCTGCGTCATCGCGCCCGTGCCCGGCGTGCCGCCTTGCCGCGTGTCGCCATCACGCTGAGCGTCTTCACGCCAGCCGGGCGACCGGCGGTCGAGATATGCCTCTAGCAGACGCGCCCCATCGGGATCGCGCGCCAGGCATTCGCGCATCAGCGCGCTGAGCTCGCTCATCGTCAGGCTGTCGAGCGGCCGGCCGGCAAAGGCGCCCGCCTTGACGCTGCCGCTCATCGCGCCGCTGTCATGGTCGAGCTCCATCTCCAGCAGCGTCGAACCGACCTTCGAGGTCGCGCCCGGCGCCGGCCCGGAGCGATCGGCCCAGGGAAAGCGGATACCGCCCGGCCCGGTCGCGCTCCAGCCGAGGAGCCAGGCGCCGATGCCACCGAGGAAGATCGCCATGTCCAGGCGGCCGCGCACCATCAGGAGTCCGGCGACGCCGAGCGAGGCGACGCCGCCGACCGTCTTCATCAGCCGCGCCAGCACCTTCGGATTGGTCCCGGCGAAGAGCTTCGCCAGCCACCAGATCAGGATCAGGACGGCAACGCCGTAGAGCAGGCTCACTTGCGCCCTCCGTCCATGGCCGCGAGCAGGCCCTTCACCGCCGGGCTCGATCCGGCGAGCCGCAGCATCGCCTCGCGCCCGCCGGCGGCATAAGCCGCCGCCCCCCGCAGCAGCTCCAGCAGCGAGGCAGGAGCCGTCACGTCGAAGCGCGCATGCGCCCCGCCCGTCAGCCGCGCGATCGTCGCGAAGGCCGCGCTCGCGGCAGGGTCAAATCCCTCCTGGAAGACGAAGCCGCGGATGCCGCGCAGGCCGAGCTCCCCCGCCAAGGCCGCCAGCGTATCGACATCCTCCTCCATGGCGTCGCCGACAAAGACGAAAGCGCGCAGCGGTACGCTCGCAGCCTCGTCGCGCACATGGCGCAGCACGCGGGCGATCTGCGTCTGCCCACCCTCGCAGGCAATCCGGCTCATCAGCCCGGTCAGCCGCTCGGGTTCGCCGATCCAGCCCGAGGCGCGGCATTCGCCGATGCCGCGGAAATAGACGAGCTGGACCGCGAGCCCCCCGCTCTGCCCGGTGACCTCGAACATCCGCGCCTGCAGCGAACAGGCCAGATCCCAGGTCGGCTGGCGACTCATCGTGGCGTCGAGCGCGAAAACCAGCCGTCCGGCCTGGCCTGCCGCCAGCGGCGCCAGCCGCTTCGCCGCTCCAAGGAAGCGGTCGATTTCCCCTGGCTGCGAATGCCCTGTCGGCGTGGTCGCGGCGGCCTTGCCGACAGCGCGATCGTTCTTGTCGCTCATCAACCCATCGATCCAACGGAATCGTTCCCGTTGGTTCTGATATTGGCCATCGCAGTCACATTTGCTACCCGTCCGGCAAACGGAGGATGCGAGATTGGCTGGGATCACGGTTTTCGAAACGGTCGCCGCGATGCGCAAGGCCGTGGCCGGCTGGCACGCAGCCGGCGAGAAGGTCGCATTGGTGCCGACCATGGGCGCTTTGCATGAAGGCCATATCGCCCTGGTCACGGAAGGCCAGCGTCATGCGAGGCGCGTCATCGTCTCGATCTTCGTCAACCCGACCCAGTTCGCGCCGCACGAGGATTTCAAGAAGTATCCGCGCACCTTCGACGACGACTGCGCCAAGCTCGTCGCTGCCGGCGCGGATGCCGTCTTCTTCCCCTCGGTCGAGGAGATGTATCCGGCGGGCTTCGCCACCCGGGTGCTGTTGCTTGGTCCGGCCGCTGTCGGGCTGGAAGACCGCTTCCGCCCGACGCATTTCGAGGGCGTGGCGACGGTTTGCTGCAAGCTTTTCACCCAGTCCCGCGCCGATTGCGCTGTCTTCGGTGAAAAGGACTATCAGCAGCTCAAGGTCGTCACCCGCATGGCTGGTGATCTCGACCTCGGCATCCACGTCGTGCCGCTGGCAACGATCCGAGAGGTGGACGGCCTCGCCATGTCCTCGCGCAACCGCTACCTCTCTCCCGAGCACCGCGCGCTGGCGCCGATCCTCCACCGCGTGATGCAGGACCTCGCCGCGCGCATCCGCAACGAGGATCCGCTGTTCCAGGCTGTCGCCGCCGCCCAGAACGAGATCATCACCGCCGGCTTCGAGCTCGACTATCTCGAAGCGCGCCACGCCGAGACGCTGGCGCCGATCACCGGGCTGGCGGACGGGCCGGTCAGGCTGCTGATCGCGGCAAGGCTCGGCGGCACGCGGCTGATCGACAATATCCCAGTGTGACCCCGGGGGACTGCAGCCTGACGCGCTCAGAGATGCCGATCGACATCCATCCGCTGGTGCAGAATGCGGATGACGTCGATCCCGGCGGATGACTGACGATAAGAGACAAGGTGCGCGCCGACCGCGTACTTGCAGTAGCCGGTGCGAATATCGACCGGCCGCCCCTTCTTGGCACCACGTGCCAGCCCCTCGAAGGCAGCAACGAGAGCGGCGTGATAGCTTTCGGCCTGTTCGACTGACCAGCGCCGGGCCGCCCAGGACCAGATCACCTCAAGATCGGCAAGGGCGAGCGGCGAAAGCCGATAGTGCCCTTCAACCATGCCGTTCGCGCATTCGTCTCAGGAAGGCGTCGTTGTCGAACGGTGCGGGCTCGCCCGATTCTTCTCCGGCTACCAAAGCGTCTCGCAGCGTCTGGACGCGCGCCTCATGCTCCTCAAGCAGCCGCAGCCCCGCACGCACGACATCGCTCGCCGAGCCGTAGCGACCGCTTTTGACCTGTTGGCCGACGAAGGTGCTGAAATGATCTCCGAGCGAGATCGACGTATTCTTGGCCATTCGCGAAACCCTCCGATACCAAATAGTACCAAAATTGGGTATCTCCGGCAATCTGCGGTTACAGCAACCCCAGCCCTGCCAGCTCGCGTGAGGGGCCGGAAAGCAGGGCTCGCCTTTCCTCCAGGGTAGCGCCGAGCCTTACTGCTCCCACCCAACCTCCCCCGGTGCGGGCATGCCCGTCGCTCGGAAGAGAGTCGCGAAATGCAGCACTCGATGGGATAGAATGCAACCGATCCCGCTGCGGCCGGATCGACTGTGGGGAGGGCGCCATGGCCGAAGCTGAAACGGCCCAGCAGCGTCGGGAACTCACTGGCGCTGAGCTTGGGGCGCTCTCGCATCTCTATCGCGGCGAAATCTACCGCAGCACGGTCTGGCGCACCCGGCTGGACACCACCACCAACTGGGCAGTCGTGACCCTGGGCGTGGCCCTTTCCATCACCTTCTCGTCACCGAGCGCTTCGCCGCTGCCGCTGGTTCTGGTCGGGATCCTGATCCTGTTCTTTCTCATGCTCGAAGCGCGCCGCTATCGCTATTTCAATGTGTGGCGGGCCCGGGCGCGCTGGCTCGAAAGGCACCTTTTCGCCCCGCTGCTCAGAAGCGGCGCCCCCCATGGGGAAGGAGACTGGCGCAAGGTGCTCGCCGAGGACTATCTGCACCCGCATTACCACACCAGCTTCATGACCGCGGTCGGCCGCCGTATTCGGCGCAACTATCTCTGGATCCTGCTGATCCAGACCGTGTCCTATATCGGCAAGCTGATCGTGCACCCGGCCCCGCTCACCACATTGGATCAATTGTGGCGCCGGGCCGATGTCGGACCGATCCCAGGAGAGATCGTCGCGGCAGCAGGGGTGATCTATATCAGCGTCTGGCTCGGTATCGCGCTGTGGAGCGAGTGGAGCGATCGGGCCAGGCTCGGACGGGCGCCAAGCTCCAGCAGCATGGGATGAGTTCCCACGAGATGTCCTAGAGAATTTCCGCGTTTCTCCGAATCGCGGAAATTCTCATCGCATTTTCTTAACGCGAACCGGAATCCACTTCGCTCGAAAATGCTTTAAGAGCTGGCCCCGCCCGGCGATGCCCGGCGTCCGCCCTACAGCAGCCCCAGCCCCGCGAGCTCCCGCCGCAGCTCCTCCGGCATCTCGCCGAGATCGCCGCCGTGGTCGGCAAGGTCGCGCGGCGCGTCCTTGGCCTGGAGATAGCGCCAGCCCTGGAAGGGGCGGAACGGGCGCGGCTCGACCGGAACCACCACCGGCTCCATGACGAGATGGCAGCGGCCGATGCCCTCGGCATCGGTAAAGGGTCGGATGTCGGTCAGGCGCTGGCGCGCCGAGATCTGGCCCTTGATCACCCAGTAGAGCGAGCCGCCATCGAGGATCTCCTCGATCTTCTTCGGCACCATGCGTGTGGTGTGCAATTGTTCAGCCGGCTCGCCGCGGGCACGCCGCTGCGCCTGACGTTCGGCGATCCATTCCTCGAGGTCGGCGATCGATTCCGCGCCGACGCAGAGCTTGAGCAGGTGAAGGGACATGTCCGCTAAAATAAGCCCCGGAGAGCCGGGCTGCCAGCCTCCCCGGCCCTTCTCCACAGGCCGCCCGCGCGGATCGCGCAGGAAGAAACGCCGCATGCCGCACAGGCCTAATGTCCCGTGGACATTTGGCCAAGCTGGCCTTGTTGTGGCACCGCCGTCATTCCGGGGCAGGCCGAAGGCCTGAGCCCGGAACCCATGAACACTGTCTCAGCAGGAAGAGCAGTGCTCCGAACCGGTCCGGCCCTATCTGGAGCGTCGTGTTCATGGGTTCCGGGCTCGGCCCCAAGGGGCCGCCCCGGAATGACGGCGACGGTTCCGGCGGATCCATCTCGACAACCGTCCACACCGCCTAGATGCATGCTGCGTTTTCATGGAACCGCGGGTCATCCCGGCCGGAGAGCCGGGATCCATGCCTGACGATTTCTCGGAAGCGCTCTGGCATGGATCCCGGGTCAAGCCCGGGATGACGCCGTGGTTCCGCGCAAAATCAACAGCGTCCAGCTTCAGCCGTAGTCCATGACGGGGTGCATATCAAAAATGCCGCCATGGAAGGGTTTTGCCCGGTCCGGTTCGGCGGTTAGCATGTTCGCCACGATACGCTTCACCGTCATGCTCTTTCCCTCGACAGGCTACGGACGATCATCATGCGCGGACTCGCAGGCAAGGCCATCCTCGTTACCGGCTCCTCCACCGGCATCGGCTATGCCATGGCCGAGCGCCTCATTGCCGAAGGCGCGAAGGTGCTGATCCATGGCCGCGACCCGGCCGAGGTCGATGCGGCGGTCGCGCGGCTCGGCGCCGCCGCCAGCGGCACGACCGGCGACCTCGCCGAGCCCACCGCGGCGCAGGCCATCGTCGATGCCGCGGTCGGCGCCTTCGGCCGCATCGACGGGCTCGTCAACAATGCCGGCATCTATCCGCGCGGCATCCTCGGCGAGACCACGGCCAGCTTCTTCGACCACATGTTCGCGATCAACACCCGGGCGCCGCTGCTCTGCGCGGAGGCGGCGATCCGCGCTTTCCGGGCTCAGAAGTCGCCAGGCGCCATCGTCACCGTTGGCTCGATCAACGCCTATTGCGGGCTATCGAACCTGACCGTCTATTCGATGTCGAAGGGCGCGCTGATGACGATGACGCGCAACCTCGCCAATACGCTCGGCCCGGAGCGCATCCGCGCCAACCAGCTCAATGTCGGCTGGACCTGGACCGCGAACGAGGACGCGACGCAGCAGCGCGAGGGCCAGCTCCCCGGCTGGCAAAACCATGTCCCGCTCCGCCATGCCCCGACCGGCCGCATCATGCAGCCGGAAGAGATCGCAGCACATACCGCCTTCTGGCTCTCCGACGACAGCGCTCCAGTCTCCGGCCAGATCTACGAGGCAGAGCAATTCCCGATCATCGGCCGGGGATGAACGAGATATCGCTCAAGTCCTTCGAGCCCTGGCTCGCGCGCTGGCAGCTTGTCCCGGACGGAGCACCGCTCGCGACGCATGCCAGCCGCCTGCTGCCCGTCCTTCAGGGCAGTGCGCCCGCGATGCGCAAGCTGCCCGAGGCCGAGGACAAGCGACGCGGCTACCTGCCGCTGGAATATTGGAATGGTAACGGCGCCGCCAGCCTTCTCGCCCGCAGCGAGAATGGTCTTTTTCGTTCGTAACCACGCCGTCATCCCGGACGAAGCGAAGCGCAGATCCGGGATCCATCACAGAGCTCCGGAGTCCGACGATGGATCCCGGATCAGCGCGGCTTCGCCGCTTGTCCGGGATGACGAGGCGGCTCACCCGCGCGGTCACCCCAAAACTGAATCAGCACTTCAGCAAGCACCCACAAGCAATTCCATCGATTCGACTATTCGCCGATCACCACCACCTTCGCGCCTTCGGCGACCTGCGCGCCGGGCTCGCCCGAGACCTCGCTGACCGTGCCGTCGCGCGGAGCGGTCAGCACATGCTCCATCTTCATCGCCTCGACGATGGCGAGACGCTGGCCCTTGGTCACGGCCTCGCCGGGCGCGACGAAGAGGGCGACGAGCTTGCCGTGCATCGGCGCCTTGATCACACCGCCGGAGCCCGCAGCCGCATCGAGATCGACCTTGAAAGGGTCGAACAGCGACACGGCTGTCTGCCGGCCGCGATGCAGCGCGAACCAGGTGCCGCCCTCGCCTTCGGCCAGCGCGATCTCATGCTCGCCCTCGCCGATCTCATGGCCGGGCAGGCTGACGCGCGCATCCTCGCCATGCCACTCGATCCGCGCCTCGATGCGCTCGCCATCGACCAGCAGCGGCAGGCCGAGCGGCTGGCGCGGCATCAGCGAGAAGGCGTCGGGGTCGAGCCAGGGCGAGCGGGACTCGCCCTCCGCCCGGCCGGCGGCCTCGACCATGCCGGCCGCCTGCCGCTCTTCCTCGAGCTGCAAGGCGGCCGCTGCCACGGCCGCCGCATCGAGCGGCTGCGGCTCGGCGCCGAGCGCGCTGATGTTGCGGTCGATGAAGCCGGTATCGAACGGCCCGGTCCGGAAGCCCTCGGCCTCGGTCAGCTTCTTGAGGAAAGCGAGATTGGTGCGCGGGCCGGCGACGATGGTCTCGCCCAGCGCTGCGCCCAGCCGGTCGAGCGCCTCGTCACGCGTCGCACCATGGGCGATCACCTTGGCGATCATCGGGTCGTAGAACGGCGTCACCGTATCGCCGGCCTCGACACCGGTGTCGATGCGGATGCCCTCGCCGTCCGCGAATTGCAGCGCCCAGAGCTTGCCGGTCGAGGGCAGGAAACCCTTTTCAGGATCCTCGGCATAGAGCCGCGCCTCGACGGCATGGCCCTTCGCCGCGACATCGGCCTGCGTGAAGCCGAGCGGCTCGCCCGCCGCGACCTTGAGCTGCAGCTCGACGAGATCGAGCCCGGTGATCGCCTCCGTCACCGGATGCTCGACCTGCAGGCGCGTATTCATCTCCATGAAATAGAAGCGGTCGGCGCGCAGGCCGTCGCGGCCATCGGCGATGAACTCGACAGTCCCGGCCCCGACATAGCCGACGGCCTTCGCCGCCTCCGTCGCCGCCTTGCCCATGGCGGCGCGGACTTCCGGCGTCATCCCCGGCGCCGGCGCCTCCTCGATCACCTTCTGGTGGCGACGCTGCAGCGAGCAGTCGCGCTCGTAGAGGTGGACGACATTGCCGTGGCTGTCGCCAAAGACCTGGATTTCGACGTGGCGTGGCGAGAGCACGTATTTCTCGACCAGCACGCGGGCATCGCCGAAGGCGCTCGAGGCCTCGCGCTGGGCGCTGGTCAGGGCATCGGTGAAATCCTCAGGCCTGTCGACCTTCTTCATGCCCTTGCCGCCGCCGCCGGCGACCGCCTTGATCAGCACGGGGTAGCCGATCCGCTCCGCCTCCCCGGCGAGGAAGCCGGAATCCTGCTCGGCACCGTGATAGCCCGGCACCACCGGCACATCGGCCTTCTCGACCAGCGCCTTGGCAGCGTCCTTCAGCCCCATCGCCCGGATGGCGGAGGCCGGCGGGCCGACGAAGACGATGCCCGCCGCCGCGCAGGCATCGGCGAACTCGGCATTCTCGGAGAGGAAGCCATAGCCAGGATGGATGCAGGCGGCGCCTGCCTCCTTCGCCACGGCGAGGATCTTGGCAGCGTCGAGATAGCTCTCGCGGGCCGGGGCCGGGCCGATATGGTAGGCCTCATCAGCCATCTGCACGAACAGCGCCTCGGCATCGGCATCCGAATAGACGGAGATGGTGCGCAGGCCGAGCCGCTTCGCAGTGCGGATGACCCGGCAGGCGATCTCGCCGCGATTGGCGATCAGGATGGAGGGCAGCTTGGCGGCGATCGTCATGGCGGCGGCATCCTTGAAAGGCTTTTCGCCTTTATAGCCCGCTCGCCGCTCCTGTCTGCGCCTTGTTGTGCAAACTGGTTTGGGCCGCTTCCGAATCCGCGCCCCGCATTGGCATGAGAGACGGATTGACCGATCAAGTTAAAGAAACTTGATCAGATCCGGCTCTGAGCGAGCGCCAGATCGCCCATGTCGCCTGGAAGGCGAGCCCGGCGACGAAGAGGTCGAACAGATATTCCGGCCAGCGCACTGGCGCGACGCGCGCCACGAGCCCGACCAGCGCAAAACCTGTCGTCGAGATCGCATCGTTGCGGCTCGACAGCCAGGTCGCCTTGATCACCGGATTGCCTTCGCGCCGGAAGCGCCAGAGCGCGGCGATGACCAGCAGCGCGATGATAATGGCGCTCGCCGCTGCGAAGCCCAGCGTCCAGATCTCGATCGGGCGCGGGCGGACAATCTTGTCCCAGAGGTCGTAGAGCGAGTGGAAGCCGGCCACGGCCATGATCGCGCCGATCGCGATGGCCGCCAGCCGCTCGGCCCGCGCATCGCGGCCGAAGACCAGCGCGGCGATGCCGTAAAGCGCGACGTCGTAGACCCAGTCGACGGCGTCCTTGAAGAGCTGGGCGTTGCCGATGGCGAGGGCCCAGACGACGGTCACCGCCGCCTGGATCAGGATACCGAGCGCAATGCCCCAGATCGTCAGCGTATAGGCGCGGGCAACGGCGGGGTTCGGGGCCGTCGCTCCGCCTCCCCCGTCATGATCGGGCTTGTCCCGACCATCCACGTCTTGCCACGCCTCAGCCATTCCAAAACCCCGCCATTCCGGACAAGCGGCGAAGCCGCGCCGATCCGGAATCCATCGTAAGGCAATCACTCTACGATGGATTCCGGCTCTCCGCGGAGTTTACCCTTGGGCCGATCAAAGATCGGACCCGAGGGCTGCGTCCGGAATGACGGCTGTTGGTTCGGTGAGACTTCACCCGCGCCCGACGAGCGGGGCCTTGGTCGCCATCACCGTGACGAAGAGGATGTTCGCATCCAGCGGCAGGCCGGCCATATGCAGCACGGTCGAGGCGACGTGATCGACATCCATCACCGGCTCGACCTTGATCGAGCCATCCGCCTGCGGCACGCCGGTCGTCATTTTCTGCGCCATGTCGGTCAGCGCGTTGCCGATATCGACCTGGCCGACGGCGATGTCGTATTTGCGCCCGTCGAGCGAGGCGGTCTTGGTCAGGCCCGAGATCGCATGCTTGGTCGCGGTATAGGCCACCGAGTTCGGCCGCGGCACCTGCGCCGAGATCGAGCCGTTGTTGATGATGCGCCCGCCGCGCGGCTCCTGCTCCTTCATCGCCTTGAAGGCAGCCTGGGTGCAGAGGAAAGGCCCGGTCAGGTTGGTGTCGACGACCTTCTGCCAGTCCTCCAGCGAAAGGTCTTCCAGCAGCACGCCGCCCGGCGCGTTGACGCCGGCATTGTTGAACAGCACGTCGACCCGGCCGAAGGCCGCCTTGGCCTTTGCGAACAGGTTCTCGACCGAGGCCTTGTCGGTCACGTCGGTCGAAACCGCGAGCGCGCGGCTCTTGTCGACGCCGGAGAGTGCGATCGTCTCCTCCAGCGCATCCACGCGACGCCCGGCCAGCACGGTACGGTAGCCGTCCTTCAGGAAGGCGATGGCGACCGACCGCCCTACGCCCGAGCCGGCTCCGGTGATGATCGCGACCTTGTTATGCCCTGACATGCGTTTCCTCGCGTTTCCTGCGGTTTAAATCGTTTGAGATGGCGCACGACCATAGCGGCTGGAACCGCTCGGGGGAACTGTGCGGCCGCCCGGCCTTCATGCGCTTGCCGCCCGCCAGCTCTGCCTTATCGTTGTAGTCGGGAGGACGACGCGATGACCAGCCTGAACCGCCGCCACCTGCTTGCTGCCGGCGCCGCCACATTCGCCGGCCCGGCGCTCGCCCAGCAGCCGGGCCATGAGCACCATGGCCCGCAATATGAGCGGCTGAGCCAGCCGGGGCTGATCGATAAGCCCGAGCTCGCCGCCACGCAGAACGTCTTCGACTCGCCGGCGCCGAAAGCGGCCTCGCCCGGCCGCTGGAGCCCGCAGGCGCCGCTGCCGCTGCCGCGCTCCGAGATGGCCTGGGCCACGGCCTTCGAGGGCAAGATGCACGTCGTCGGCGGCTATGCCGAGCAGCGCGTCGACCGACCCTATCATCATGTCTACGAAGCCACGGCCGACCGCTGGAGCGATGCGGCGCCGCTGCCGCTCGGCGCCAACCATGTCGGCGTCGCCTTCCTCGATGGCAAGCTCTACGCCATCGGCGGCTTCCTCGAGCAGAACCGCAAGCCGCATCCGCGCTGCTTCGTCTACGACCCCAAGGCCGATCGCTGGGCCGAGATCGCCTCCCTGCCCAATGCGGTCGGCTCGGCCGGGGTCGTCGGGCTGAACGGCCGCCTCCACGTCATCGGCGGCGCCATCGGCGACACCTTCGACACCAAGAAATCGATCGACTGGCACCTGACCTATGAGCCCAAGGCTGATCGCTGGGACAAGCGCATGCCCATGCCAACGGCGCGCGACCACACCGGCACGCTCGCCATCGGCAATCTGATCCATGTCATCGGCGGGCGCGTCGATTCCTTCCACACCAACTCGAATCTGCACCACGCCTATGATCCGGCGACGGATAAATGGGCGATGCGCGCACCCCTGCCCACCGCCCGCTCAGGCCATGGCGCTGTGCTCTATCGCGGCAAGGTCTTCGCGATGGGTGGGGAAGGCACCAACCGCGTCTTCGGTCAGATGGAGGCCTATGATCCGGCGGCCGATGGTTGGGAGCAGTACGCGCCGATGCCGACGCCCCGCCACGGCCTCGGCGCAGCACTGGTCGGCGATGCGATTCACGTCGCCGGCGGCGGCCCGATCATGGGCGGCGGCGTGCAGAGCGCGGTGCACGAGGCATTTACGCTGGGCTGAGGCGCGCAACGCGGACGTCCTGGTCGCCACGCTACGCGAACCTTATTCCTCGGAGCGGCTCGTGGCATCGCGATCGCGCTCGTATCGCCTCTTGAGCGGGAACGGCGGCAGCCAGGACTCGCGACGGACGGTCCAGAGCTCGTAGGTCGGCATCAGCTGGTCGGGAGCGTCCAGGGACCCCAGATTCACCTCGATTTCGTCGGCACTGCGGGCGAAAACCTGCGAGCCGCAGCGGGGACAGAAGAACCGCCCGGCATAATCGCGGGTCTCGCCATCGATCGTCACGGCGTCCTGAGGGAACACCGCGGAAGCGTGGAATAGAGCCCCGTGCTGCTTGCGGCAATCGAGGCAGTGACAAAGACCGACCCGGTAGGGCCGCCCCGAGGCCACGATGCGAACGTTTCCGCATCGGCAACCACCGGTGAATCGGTCCATGCTGCGCCTCCTGGAAATCGGGCGACCCGGCTGCCGGAAGCGGATTTCTCCGCTCCTCACATCCGGAACACGCCAAACCTGGTCTCGGGCACCTCGGCATTGAGTGTGGCAGAGAAGGCCAGCGCCAGCACGCGGCGGGTCTCGGAGGGCAGGATGATGCCGTCGTCCCAGAGCCGGGCCGTCGCAAAGTAGGGCGATCCTTCTTCTTCGTAGCGGTTGCGGATCGGCGCCTTGAACGCCTCCTCATCCGCTGCCGGCCAGCTCTTGCCCTCGGCCTCGATATTGTCGCGGCGCACGGTGGCGAGCACGCTCGCCGCCTGCTCGCCACCCATCACCGAGATGCGCGAATTCGGCCAGGTGAAGAGGAAGCGCGGCGAATAGGCTCGCCCGCACATGCCGTAATTGCCGGCGCCGAAGGAGCCGCCGACCAGCACCGTGATCTTCGGTACCCGCGCGGAGGCGACGGCGGTGACGAGCTTGGCACCGTCCTTGGCGATACCGCGCGTCTCGACATCGCGGCCGACCATGAAGCCGGTGATGTTCTGCAGGAAGAGCAGCGGGATGCGCCGCTGGCAGCACAATTCGATGAAATGCGCGCCCTTCAGTGCACTTTCCGAGAACAGGATGCCGTTATTGGCGATGATGCCGACCGGGATGCCGTGGATGCGGGCGAAGCCGGTCACCAGCGTCGTGCCGTAGAGCTTCTTGAATTCGTCGAACTCCGAGCCGTCGACGAGGCGCGCGATGACCTCGCGAATGTCGTACTGCTTCTTGAGATCGGTCGGGACGACCGCTTCGAGCTCGGTCGGGTCATAGAGCGGCTCGACCGGCTCGGCGATGTCGATGTCCGGCCGCTTCACGCTGTTGAGGTTGCCGGCGATGCGCCGGGCGATGGCGAGCGCATGGGTGTCGTCGCCGGCATAGTGATCCGCAACGCCCGAGAGCCTTGCATGGACATCGGCGCCGCCGAGATCCTCGGCCGAGACGACCTCGCCGGTCGCGGCCTTCACCAGCGGCGGGCCGCCGAGGAAGATCGTGCCTTGCTTCCTGACGATGACCGTCTCGTCCGACATCGCCGGCACATAGGCGCCGCCCGCGGTGCAGGATCCCATCACCACCGCGACCTGCGGGATGCCCTCGGCCGAGAGCGTCGCCTGATTGTAGAAGATGCGGCCGAAATGCTCGCGGTCGGGGAAGACCTCGGTCTGGTGCGGCAGGTTCGCGCCGCCGGAATCGACGAGATAGATGCAGGGCAGACGGTTCTCGCGCGCGATCTCCTGGGCGCGCAGATGCTTCTTCACCGTCATCGGATAGTAGGTACCGCCTTTGATCGTCGCATCGTTGCAGACGATCATGCATTCCCGACCCGCCACGCGCCCGATGCCGGCGATCATGCCGGCGCCATGGACATCGCCCTCATACATGCCGAAGGCGGCGAGCGAACCGATCTCAAGGAAGGCCGAGCCCGGATCGGTCAGGCGCAGCACGCGCTCGCGGGGCAGCAGCTTGCCGCGTGCCGTGTGGCGCTCGCGCGATTTGGCGTTGCCGCCGAGCGCGGCGGTTGCGCGCCGTTCCTGCAGTTCATCGCGCAGAGTTGCCCAGGCTTCGGCATTGGCGCGCGTTTCGGCCGAATTCAGATCGACCTTGCTCTCGATGACAGGCACGGGCGCGCTCCCTCGACGACAATCCTTGGCTCGAGGTTATGGCGTGCCCTATCGAAAACGCCAACCGGCACGGACGCCCCCGCGCAAATCCGCATCGATGCACGGGGCGAGGCCCCGCTCTCCCGTCATTGCGAGCGCAGCGAAGCAATCCAGGGGGACTGGGCTGAAGCGTTCAACCCAGTCCCCCTGGATTGCTTCGTCGCTTCGCTCCTCGCAATGACGGGAGAGCGGGGCCTCACCGGACGGCCAATCAGGCCAAAACCGTCGGCCCGAACACGCGCTCGAAGGCTTCGCGCAGCACCGAATCGGCCTCCGGCATCGTCACCGGCAGACCGAGATCGACGAGCGAGGTCACGCCATGCTGGCTGACGCCGCAGGGCACGATGCCGTCGAAATGCGAGAGATCGGGATCGACGTTGAACGAAATGCCGTGGAACGAAACCCAGCGGCGCACGCGGATGCCGATCGCGGCGATCTTGTCCTCGGTCCCAGTGCCCTTCTCGGGCCGGCGCACCCAGACGCCGACCCTGTCCTCGCGCCGCTCGCCGCGAATGTTGAAATCGTCGAGCGCACCGATCAGCCAGCCTTCGAGCGCGGCGACGAAGCGGCGCAGATCCGGCTGACGCCGTTTCAGGTCGAGCATGACATAGGCCACGCGCTGGCCGGGGCCGTGATAGGTGAACTGCCCGCCCCGCCCCGACCGAAAGACCGGGAAGCGCTCCGGCGCAATCAGATCCTCGTCGCGCGCCGAAGTGCCGGCCGTATAGAGCGGCGGGTGCTCGACCAGCCAGACGCGCTCGCGCGCCTTGCCGTCGGCAATCAGGCCCGCGCGCAGCTCCATCTCGGCGACCGCCTCGTCATAGCCCGTCAGCCCTTCGGCCACGACCCATTCGACTGGCTCGGAGACCGCCTCCGGCAGGAAGGAGACGGCCAGTTCCTCACGCATCTTCACCATGGCTTAACCATGTTCCGTTCAATCTTTCCCGGCCGGCGAGGTCCGGCGCGGCCATCGGCAAGCCTGATGCGCCGAAAACCGGCAGGCAGGCAAGTTTCGCTGGTCCAATTCTGAAGTAGGGCTCCGGAGGCAGGACTTGAAGGCCGATCTCGATCTCGTTCCTGTCGAGCTCACCGTGGTGCTGGGGCAGACCCAGATGCCGATCTACAAGCTGCTGCGACTCGGCCGCGGCGCCATCATCGAGCTCAACGCCAGCGAGACCGACGAAGTCCAGATTCTCGCCAACAACCACCCCTTCGCCAAGGGAATCGTCGTGGTCAGCGGCGCGAGGATCTCCGTCGAGATCACCCAGATGCTGAAGCGTCCGACGATCTACACACTGCAGAGCGTCGCCGAGGCCGCCTGAACCGGCTCATTCTGGGGAAAATTCGATATCGTTCGTTTTTCCACAATGACACTCTTGTGGCGACGGATTCGATTTGCTAGATCGGCGCCGCTCACCGGATGCACCGCCCGCAACCGGAACCGAGCTGCGGTCGTGGCGGAACTGGTAGACGCACTACCTTGAGGTGGTAGCGGGGAGACCCGTGGAGGTTCGAGTCCTCTCGACCGCACCATATTCGGACGATGTCCAGCGAAAGGCGACCCTCGGGTCGCCTTTCGTGTTTCCGGCTACATCGCAAAGCGTTGCGAGGAAACCTTCACGCTCTGCAGCAACGACGAATCGGATAGGTCGCACGGCCGAATCACGGAGCTGCCACGGATTGGGCTGACAGGCGGCAGAACTTTGGTAACGTAAACCGCCCGTCAAGCATTCTCCGCAATTCTCCGCGAGATGAACTCCCGCCGCATGCAATGCTCCCGCCTCCTGCCCTTTCTGGCTGCCGCCGCTTTCGCGGTCCTCGGCGGCTGCGTGGCGCTCGACAACTATCCGTCGAAGGGCGATGCGCGCCCTCACCCCGGCGTTGCTGCGGCCCATAGCTATCCGGTCCACGGCATCGACATCTCGCGCTGGCAGGGCGAGATCGACTGGGCTTCGGTCAAGGCGGCCGGCACCCGTTTCGTCTACATGAAGGCGACCGAGGGCGGCGACCATGTCGATCCTGCCTTCCAGCGCAACTGGGAAGGCGCGCGTCGCGCCGGCATCCCGCGTGGCGCCTACCATTTCGTCTACTGGTGCCGTCCGGCGCACGAGCAGGCGGTCTGGTTCAAGCAGCAGATCCCCAACGACGCCGATGCGCTGCCGCCGGTGCTCGACGTCGAGTGGAACGGCCACTCCCGCACCTGCCCGCAGAAGATCGCCCCCGAGCTGGCGCGCGAGAAGATCCAGCTCATGTTGAGGGAGCTGGAGCAGCTCACCGGCAAGAAGCCGGTGATCTATACGGACATCACCTTCCACCGCGAGGTCCTGGAAGGGCATTTCAACGAGTATCCCTACTGGATCCGCTCGACGGCGGCCCTGCCGGAAGTGCGCTACAGCAACCGCAACTGGGCCTTCTGGCAGTTCACGACCACCGGCCGCGTCCCCGGCATCAAGGGCGATGTCGATCGCAACGCCTTCTTCGGCTCGGAAAGCCATTTCGCCAGCTGGCTGCGCGGCGAATACGACATCGGCACGCGCACTTGGGACAAGCGGGAGGCGGGTCCGCAACTGGCGGCGGCCCCTGCTCCCCAGCAACCTCCCTCACCGGCTCCTGCTTCCGGCCCGGCACCGGAAGAGCCAAGCGACGTGCCGGTCGCGCGCATCCCGGGCAGCGTTCCCTCCGTCGCCTCCGCCTTCCAGCCGAACCGCGTGGCCGCCAGGACGGTTCAGGCGTCCGACCTCGACGACTAAGCGGCCCGCCGGCCCCGCGATTAACCAAGGCTGAAACTCTTCGTTAGACTGCGCGGCAATTCTAACCGCTGCTTAACCACGCTCCCGCCATCTGGACCTGTGATGCGGGAGAGACACATGCCAGCGGGCAAGCTGACCAGCAGACGGACCGGCCTCGGAGCCCTTGCCCTTGCGGTGCTTCTGACCTGCTTTGTCGAGCCGGCACTGGCGCTCTATCCGAAGAAGGGCGACAGCGCCCCGCATCACGGCGTCCGCGACGCGCGGCGCAAGACCATCCAGGGCATCGACGTCTCGCGCTGGCAGGGCGAGATCGACTGGGCGAGGGTCAAGGACGCCGGGACCCGCTTCGCCTTCATCAAGGCGACAGAGGGCGGCGACCACCTCGATCCGAACTTCAAGCGCAACTGGTCGGAGGCGAAAAAGCACGGAATCCCGCGCAGCGCCTATCACTTCGTCTGGTGGTGCCGCTCCGCGAAGGATCAGGTGCGCTGGATCAAGAAGCACATCCCGCGCGACCCTGATGCGCTGCCCCCCGTCCTCGACGTCGAATGGCAGAACGACTCGCAATGCACCCGCAAGATCTCGCGCGAGCTGGCGCTCGCCAAGATCACCGAGATGCTGAAGGGCTTGCGTGAGCACACCGGCAAGAAGCCGATCATCTACACCGATATCAATTTCCACGAGGATGTGCTGGAGGGCGAACTCAAGGATTACCCGTTCTGGCTGCGCTCGACCGCCGCGCCGCTGGCCAAGCGCTATGCCCGGGATCGCTGGGAATTCTGGCAGTTCACCACCACCGGGCGCGTGCCCGGCATCTCCGGCGATGTCGATCGCAACGCCTTCTTCGGCAGCGAGCGCGAGTTCGAAGCCTGGCGCCAAGGCCGCTTCGACATCGGATCGCGCAAATGGCACGGCGGCGAGCCGAAGATTGCCGAACAGAGGGCGCTGCCGACACCGGCCGGCGCCCGCGCGCCGGGAGCCGCGGGCGGTACGCAGCTTCGCTTCGCGCCTCCAGGGCGCATCCCGCCTGCGCGCACCGCCGCCAACCGCAACGAGTAAGCCACAGACAGCGGCCGTCACGCCGTTGTCACATGCGCAGCGCCCTTAGGCGCCGCGCCGCCCAGCACTTCGCGGCGGCAGCGGAAGCAGGGCATGCCGAGCGACGTCCAATCCCAGTCCGGTATCATCTGGGCCTATCGCTTCGATGAGGAGGGGCTGCCGAACCGGGTTCCGCGCGACACCTTGCCGGAACTCACTCCAGCCGAAGGCTTCGTCTGGCTGCATCTCGACCTCGTCCACACGCGGGCGCAGAGCTGGATCGGTGAACAGCCCCTGCCGGACGCAACGCAGGAAGCGTTCCTCTCACACGAGCAGCACCAGCGGCTCGACCATTCGGCCAACCTCGCCTGGGGCGTCTCGCACGACCTGATCCGCGACATCGCCGACAAATCGGAGGATGTCGGGGCGCTGCGCTGGATCATCGGCGACAGGTTCCTGCTGACAGGCCGCCGCGAGGCGCTGCACTCGATCCGCATGACAGCGGAAGCGCTCGATCGCGGCGAGCCGGCCGCGAGCCCTGCCGGGCTGTTCGAGCAGATCATCGAATACATCATCGACGACATCACCGATGCCGTCGTCCGTCTCGTCGACGAGACCGACAGCGTCGAGGATCACATCCTGCTTGATCGGCTGCATGACGGGCCGCAGCGCGTCGGCGCGGTGCGCCGGACAGCCGTCCGCCTGCACCGGCAGCTCAGCGGGTTGCATGTGCTGTTCCGCCGCTTCGCCGAGACGCAGTCCGGCCGTAGCGCCCCCGATGCGGTCAAGGCTGCGGCCATGCGGCTGCTCCAGCGCATCGATGGCCTGCACCATGATGTCCAGTCCGTGCAGGATCGCGCCCGGCTGCTGCAGGACGAAATCGCCGCCCGCTCGGCCAGCCGCACCAACCGACAGCTTTATGTCCTCTCGCTGCTGACGGCGCTGTTCCTACCGGCAACCTTCATCACCGGCCTGTTCGGCATCAATGTGAAGGGGTTGCCCTGGGTCGAGTCGGATTTCGGCGCGGCCTTCGTGACTCTGTCCTGCATCAGCGCCGCGCTGTTCACGCTGATCCTGCTGCGCCGCCGCGGCGTGATCGGCGACTGAACCTCGAGAGCACGCGCCGACCGGATTGCAACGCAATCTGGTCGGATCACGCGTTCTCTATCAATAGCTTAGAGACGGCTTCACCGATCAGGTTGATTCAACCTGATCGGATCCGGCTCTAGGTCATGGCCCTGCGAGAGCCGCGGCTGGCCGCTCCGTGATGCGGACCACGTCGAGCATCCCGCCTTCCACCACGGGCAGAACACGATTCGCCGCGAGCCCGGCCTGGCTTTCCGGCTCCAGCATCACCGGCAACAGCGCCGCCAGTGGCTGATCGAGGCCGATATAGACATCGCCGGGCTCGAGCTGGATCGAAGCCTGTTCGAGGGCATAGCTGCCCTTCACGATCTGCCCGGCGCCGGTATCGTCGCCACGCCCGTCCTCCTTGGCGCCGAGTTCGACCTTGACGACCCGGTAGCGCTCGCCCGCCACCGTTGCCGCCTTGGCGATTGTCTGCGTCGTAAGGCCGAGCCGGCGCAGCGCTTCGATCGCATCGCTAGCCTTCCCAGGCAGGACATAGCCAGCGGGTCGCGGGCGCGTCAGCGTGGTGTCCATGTCGAGGGAGGAGAGCCATTTCACCTCGACCACGCGATCCTGTCCCGTTGCCGGATCGATGAAGATCAGCTTGCGCTGCTCCGGCCGCTGCCGCGCCGTGACAATGAACGGCGTGCCCGGCTTGATCGCCACGACCTCGGCCTCTGCCCGGCGCGTCGCCGCCAGGATCTCGCCGGGTCGCTGGGCGGCGAGCCTGAGCATCGCCGCGGCGGCAACGACATGGGAATGGACCCGCCGCGCCAGATGCGCCCGGCCAAGCCCGACACCGCGCGTCTCCAGCAAAAGGCTGACCGCATTGCGCAATCCGGCGACGTTGCGCCCGGTATCGGCGCCGATGCTGCCCATTGCCACCGGCGAGGCCGGGTTGGCGCCGTCGGTCGTGTGATACCAGTCATAGGTGACACCGGCCGTATCGAAGGCCGAGCGGAGTGCCGGCAGCACGACCTCGTCCTGGATCTGCTTCAGCGACGGCGCGAGGTTCGGCACCGTCGCGGCCTGGATCATCCCGTCGATCCGGACCAGCCCACCGGTCTTCTCGACCCAGCGCCCGGCGACCGTGAATTCGTGGCAATCCAGCAGGATGTCCGGGCGATAGCGCGTGAACAGCTCGGCGATCGCCCGGATCTCGGGGGTGCGCAGCTGCGTGTGGTCGCGGTTGGGATCGATCCCGTCGGTCAGGGCGCGGCGAAAGCGGTCAGCTCCATCCGGATTGCCGCGCGGCACGATCACGACATCGATCGCGTCGAGCAGCGGCGCGAGATCGCCAGTGCCCAGCCGCTCAGCCAGCACCAGCATGGCTTCGCCGCCGGCCGGCTCGTTGCCGTGCTGCTGGCCGATCAGCATCACCACCGGCCGCTGGCCCTTGCCAACCGCGTCGATGCTGTGGCGCGTGAACACCAGGGCGGGCATGTCGCGCCCCTCCTGGCTCTTCGCCACGATCGACAGCGTCATCTGCGGCGCGCGGACAGCGAGATCCGTCAGGAACGCCATCATTTCGCTCTGGCTGGTGAAATCAGCCTTGCCCGGCGCGAAGGCCGGCGTGGTGTAAGTGACAGGCGGATCGGGATAGCGCTCCGCCACCGCCTCGCTCTCGCGATAGGCGGATTCCGGCTTGAACTGCGCCTGGGCCATGCCGCCCAACGCGACGACCAGACAGGCCGCGAGGATAATCCGACCGCTCATGGAGCCCTCCCGGCCCGGTGCATCCGCAGCCATCCTAGGCTTCGAGCCGAGTGCCCCGCAACGTCCGCGGGCGGTCTCCGCACAGATGCGAAGACCGCTGCCTTCACGCCGCGGCGGGGTGCGTGTTCACCTCTACGGTGACATGCGAGAGCGTCGGCAGATCGGCGAGCAGCGCCTTGTAGGCCGCGGGCGGCTTGGGCTGGCCAGTGACGATCGAGACGATCGCGCTGCGGTGACCCGGGCCGACCTGCCAGAGATGGAGGTCGGCGATCTCGGCCCCCTCGGCAGCGAGCCTCTCGCCGATGCGCTTCGCCAGCGCCTCGTCCGGCACGGTGTCGAGCAGCACGGCGCCGGAAGTGCGCAGCAGACCGACCGACCAATGCGCGATGACGCAGGCACCGACGATGCCCATCACCGGATCGAGCCAGACCCAGCCATAGAAGCGGCCGCCGAGCAGCGCCGTGATCGCCAGGATCGAGGTGAAGGCATCCGCGAGCACATGCATGTAGGCGGCGCGCAGATTGGTGTCCGCGCCGTGACCGCCATGGGCATGGTGGTGACCGTGATCGTGGTGATCATGGCTGTGGTGATCATGGCCATGATTCCGATGGCCTGCGCCGCCATGGCTATGCCCGTGATCATGGTCGTGCCCGTCGCTCAGCAACCAGGCACTCACGAGATTGACCAGAAGCCCCAGCACGGCAACCGCCGTCGCCTGGGTGAAGTCGATCGCGATCGGCGTGTAGAGCCGCAGCGCCGACTCCCAGGCGACCGCGAGCGCGATGAACATCAGCAATAGCGCGCTGGCAAAGGCGGCGAGATCGCCGAGCTTGCCCGTTCCAAAGCTGAAGCGGCGGTCGCGTGCATGCTGCCGCGCGAAGCGATAGGCGAAGGCTGCGATGCCGAGCGCCGCGGCATGGGTCGACATGTGCCAGCCATCAGCGACGAGGGCCATCGAGCCGAAGACCGTGCCGGCCACGATCTCGGCGACCATGGTGACGGCCGTCAGGCCGACGACGAGCCAGGTGCGCCGCTCGTGGCGATCATGCGCACTGCCGAGAAAGACGTGTTCGTGCTGGGCAGGAAAGCTGTTCATGTGCGGCATCGCTGCGCTCCGCGGCGTTCAGAGATATTTGGTGAGGGCCTTGAGCTCCTCGATCGACTTGCGCGCCTCGGGCGTCGCGGCCTGGGCGTGGTCGAAGAGGTGATGCTCGATATGGTCGAAGATCAGCAGCGACTTGACCTTCTCCAGAGCCTTCTCGACGGCCTGGAGCTGCTGCACCACCTCGGGAACCACCCTGCCCGCCTCGACCATTCCGACAACGGTGCCGAGATGGCCCTGCGCGCGGCGCAGGCGGTTGATGATGTCGGGATCCATTGCATGACTCATGCACCATATCCTATCCCCCTGGATAGGATATGCAACATCCCGCCTCCGCAGCCGAAATGGTATGCCGGCGATGTCAACGGCAGCCCGGGCTAAGGCATCGACGCCAAACCGCGCCGGGCGCGGCTGCACACTGACGCCCCGGCCCCGGACGGCTATAACAGGGGCAAAGGGAGCCCCGCTCCCAACGATCTTCCGGGAGGTTCCGCCATGCTTGCCAACGCGCCGCGCCCCTTCAACTTCGACCTCGGCGAGACCGCCGACGCCATCCGCGACACCGTTCATGCCTTCGCGCAGGAGAAGATCGCCCCGCGCGCCGAGGAGATCGACCGCACCAACCAGTTCCCGCGCGATCTCTGGCCGGAGATGGGTGCGCTCGGCCTGCACGGCATCACAGTCGAGGAGGAGTATGGCGGCGCCGGGCTCGGCTATCTTGAGCATTGCGTCGCGGTCGAGGAGGTTTCACGCGCCTCGGCCTCGGTCGGCCTTTCCTACGGCGCCCATTCCAACCTCTGCGTCAACCAGATCCGCCGCAACGGCAACGAGGCGCAGAAGCGCAAATACCTGCCCGGGCTGATCTCCGGCGAGCATGTCGGCGCGCTCGCCATGTCCGAGCCCGGCTCGGGCTCGGACGTGGTTT
Source organism: Bosea sp. F3-2 (assembly GCF_008253865.1). Taxonomy (NCBI): domain Bacteria; kingdom Pseudomonadati; phylum Pseudomonadota; class Alphaproteobacteria; order Hyphomicrobiales; family Alloboseaceae; genus Allobosea; species Allobosea sp. F3-2. Next base: position 291,261 of record NZ_CP042331.1, on the reverse strand, counting down.
CGATGCGCACCCGTGCCGAGAAGAAGGGTGACCGCTACATCCTCAACGGCAACAAGATGTGGATCACCAACGGTCCGATCGCCGAGACGCTGGTGGTCTACGCCAAGACCGATCCGGAAGCCGGGTCGCGCGGCATCACCGCCTTCCTGATCGAGAAGGGCATGAAGGGCTTCTCGACCCATCAGAAGCTCGACAAGCTCGGCATGCGCGGCTCGGACACCTGCGAGCTCGTCTTTCAGGATTGCGAGGTGCCGGAGGAGAACGTGCTCGGCCAGGTCGGCCGCGGCGTCAACGTGCTGATGAGCGGCCTCGACTACGAGCGCGTCGTGCTCTCGGCGGGCCCGATCGGCATCATGCAGGCGGCGCTCGACGTGGTCATGCCCTATGTCCATGAGCGCAAGCAGTTCGGGCAGTCGATCGGCGAGTTCCAGCTCGTCCAGGGCAAGGTCGCCGACATGTATGTCGCGATGAATTCCTGCCGCGCCTATGTCTACTCCGTCGCCAAGGCCTGCGACCGTGGCGAGACCACCCGCGAGGATGCCGCTGGCGCGATCCTGATCGCAGCCGAGAAGGCGACGCAGGTCGCGCTCGACGCCATCCAGCTCCTCGGCGGCAACGGCTACATCAACGACTACCCGACCGGCCGCCTGCTGCGCGACGCCAAGCTCTACGAGATCGGCGCCGGCACCAGCGAGATCAGGCGAATGCTGATCGGCCGGGAACTGTTCAACAAGACGAAGTGACGAGCGGCGATCGCTGCTCGTCATGCCCGGGCTTGACCCGGGCATCTCGGGACGAGATGGCTTTGGCATGAGGAACGCGCCTCATGCGGCGAGAGATTCTCGGGTCTGCGCTGCGCTCCGCCCGAGAATGACGTGAGGCCCCGATGCCCCTCTATTTCGCCTACGGCCTCAACATGGACCCGGCCGGAATGGCCGCACGCTGCCCGAACTCGCGCGCGCTCGGCCCCGCCCGCTTGCCGCGTCACCGCTTCATCGTCACCCGCGACGGCTACGCCTCGGCGATCCGCGATCCGCGCGACGAGGTCCATGGCGTGCTCTGGGACTGCTCGCTCGGCGACATGCGGGGGCTCGACAAATTCGAGGACATCGCCAGCGGCCTCTATGTCAAGATCAGCCAGCCGGTGATCGTGCCGGGCGGCGCCAAGCGCGCGCTGATCTATATCGGCCGCTCCGCCGATCCGGGGAAACCCAAGCCCGGCTATATGGAGACGGTCATCGCCGGCGCAAAACATTTCGGCCTGCCAGAGACTTACGTCACGAGCCTGAATCGCTTTCTGACCAAACCGAATCTGGATCTGAAGCCGTTGAATCAGGATGCGGGCGAACCGCTGCCACCCGGCCCGGTGAAGGGAGTCAGGCCGCGCGCACTCGCGCCGAAATAGAACCGCGACGTCATGCTCGGGCTTGACCCGAGCATCTCATGACGCAGAGGCGCCCTCCGCGGCACGAGATTCTCGGGTCCGCGCTGAGCGCAGCCCGAGAATGACGCCCTTCATTACGCCGCCAGCCCCTTCGCCAGCTCGCTGACCTGCTTCTCGAAGAGCGCGCGATAGGCGCCGCCCTCGCGGGTCAGCAGGGCCTCGTGCGGGCCTTCCTCGACCACGCGGCCGCGATCAAAGACCAGGATGCGGTCCATGGCCCGCACCGTCGAGAGACGGTGCGCGACCACGATCGTGGTGCGGCCTTCCATCAGGCGCTCGATCGCCTGCTGGATCAGCGCCTCCGATTCCGAGTCGAGGCTCGAGGTCGCCTCGTCCAGGATCAGGATCGGCGCATCGGCCAGGAAGGCGCGGGCCAGCGCGACGCGCTGACGCTCGCCGCCCGAGAGCTTGATGCCGCGTTCGCCGACGAGCGTGGCGTAGCCCTTGGGCAGGCGCATGATGAACTCATGCGCGTTGGCGAGCTTCGCCGCCTGCTCGATCTGCGCCTGGCTGGCGCCCGGCCGGCCATAGGCGATGTTCTCCGCCAGCGAACGGTGGAACAGCACCGGCTCCTGCTGCACGATCGCGATCTGCTGGCGCAGCGACGCCTGGGTGACGCCGGCGATGTCCTGCCCGTCGATCGCGATGCGGCCGGAGGTGACGTCGTAGAGCCGCTGCACCAACTTGACGAAGGTCGTCTTGCCAGAGCCCGAGCGACCGACGAGGCCCACCTTCTCGCCGCCGCGGATGGTCAGCGAGAAGTCGCGATAGAGCGGATCGTGATGGCCGCCATAATGGAAGGTCACGTTCTCGAAGGCGATCTCGCCTGCGGTCACGCCCATCGCCACCGCGCCCTTCCGGTCCGGCACGCCATAGGGAAGATCGTGCATCCAGACGAGCTCCTCCATGTCGTTGACCGAGCGCTGCAGGTTATGGACGTGCTGGCCGACATCGCGCAGATAGCCATGCACCACCGCATAGGCGGTCAGCACGAAGGCGACGTCGCCCGGGCTCGCCTGCCCGTTCGCCCACAGCCAGATCACGAGTCCGATCACCGCCGCGCGCAGCACCAGCAGAACCACGTTCTGGCCGGTGCCCGACCAGGTGCCGCGCAGCCAGGCGCGGCTCGTCCTGAGGCTCCACTTCGACACCACGGTCGCAAGGCGCAGATCCTCGCGCGCCTCGGCGCCATAGGCCTTCACCACCGGGTTGCAGGTGATGGCGTCGGCCAGCGCGCCGCCGAGGCGGGTGTCCCAGGCATTGCCCAGCCGTGCGGCCGGTGCGACGAAGCGCAGCGACAGCGCGAGCGTCAGCCCGATATAGGCCAGCGCCCCCAATGCCACGACGAGCCCCATCGCCGGCCAATGCCAGGCCAGCACCACCGTCATGCCGAGCAGGATGACGAGCGAGGGCAGTAGCGCGATCAGGATCGTGTCGGTCAGCAGGTCGAGCGCCCACATGCCGCGCGTGATCTTGCGCACCGTCGAGCCAGCGAAGTTGTTGGCGTGCCAGTCGGTCGAGAAACGCTGCAAGCGTGCGAACGCCTCCAGCGCCACGTCGCTCATCGTGCGCAGCGTCATGGTGGTCAGGCCGACGAAGGCGAAATGCCGCCCGAGCACCATGATGGCGGCGAGCACCATCATGGCCCCGAGCGCCCACAGCGCCGCTTCCGCGCCGCCGACGCTGCTCGCCACCGCATCGACGAGGCGGCCGGCATAGACCGGCGTGAACAGCTCGGCGAGCGTCGCGGCGATGGTGACGCCGGCGACCCAGGCGACCTGCCCGGGCTGACGCGCCCAATGACGGAAAGTGAAGCCGAGAACGGCCCGGAACGGCTCCCGCCGCCCGGTTTGAGTATCAAGAGACATAGCGTCATTCGGCACCGAGGCGGCACCGACTCCGGATCAGGCAGAGACGACGACGCGCGCCGGCTCCGGCAATGAAAGAAAATCGTTTGGAAAAGGCTCAGGAGACCGCCAGTTGGCGGGCCTCGTGCGAAACCGACCTAGTGTCGAGGCGGTCGCATGGGAGTGACAGCGGTGGTGACGATTACCATTCAGCCCTCCCTTTCTTGAGTTGGAGCCAGACCGGGAAGATGCCGCATCCTTTTCCGATGCGCAAGCCGTCCCGGTGCAATCATGGGATGTGATGCCGTCGGGACACAGACCAGTTGGCAAAGCGGCTTAGACCAAACAGACGGCGCGTTTGCTCATCGCCCCGATCGCATGCTTTCCTGCCGTGAGGAGGCGAAGGAGCACGCCATGGTCGATCTCACCACTCTTATCGCATACACCGCCATCGTGCTGGGTTTCGTTTTCATTCCCGGTCCGGCCACCTTGCTGACGGTCGCGCGGGCAACGAGTTCAGGCACGAAGGCCGGCATCGCGACGGGTGCAGGCATCGCCACCGGCGATCTGATTCACACCCTCATGGCGATCATCGGCATTTCGGCGATCATCGCCACCTCGGCCATGCTGTTCAGCCTGATCAAATACGTCGGCGCAGCCTATCTGGTTTATCTCGGCGTCCGCGCGCTGCTCGAGAAGGCCCCAACCGAGCTGGCAGCAAGCGCCCTGCCGATCAGCGCCGGAAAGGCCTTTCGACAGGCGGTGCTGACCGAGTTGCTCAACCCCAAGACGGCCCTGTTCTTCCTCGCCTTCCTGCCCCAGTTCGTCCGGCCCGGGAACGGATCCGCCATGCTGCAGCTGGCGACCCTGGGGGTGATTTTCGTATTGCTCGGCCTGTTCAGCACCGTCGTCTTTGCCGTGGGCGCAGGCGGGCTCGGCAGCTTCCTGCGCCGCAACCCGACGGTGCTGAAATGGCAGGGCAAGGTGGTCGGCAGCATCTACTGCGCCTTAGGCGTCCGCCTGGCGCTCCAGGACCGCTGACCGGCGGGCAAGGAAGGGCGCGGGGAACCCTTCTCCCCTTGCGGAAGAAGGGTTCCCCGCGACGCTTCCGTCACGCCCTCACCAGAACAGCGCCAGCAGCCTCAGGCCGATCACCAGCACGAAAGCGGCGATGATCGTGCCCAGCACCTGCTGGCGCTTGGCGCGATTCGGGAATTGTCGCGCGAGCAGCTTGCCGAGCGGCTTGCGGAAGATGAAAGCCGCGACCAGCAGGACGATGACGATATGGGACAAGGCTTGGGACTCAGGCCTTCCGATCGATGGCGGAGGTCTCGACCGGCGCACCCGTCTTCTTCCAGGCAGTGAAGCCGCCGGCGACATGGGCAACCGGCTTCAGCCCCATTTCCTGCGCCGTCTTCGCCGCCAGCGCCGAACGCCAGCCGCCACCGCAGAAGAAGACGAAGCGCTTATCCTCCTGAAAGACCGGCTTGGCATAGGGGCTTTCCGGGTCGATCCAGAATTCGAGCATGCCGCGCGGGCAATGGAAGGCGCCGGGCATGCGCCCTTCCCGCTCCAGTTCGCGCGGATCGCGCAGATCGACGAAAACCACGTCGTCGCGGCCGTGGAGCGCCTGCGCCGCCTCGACCGACAGCGTCTCGATCTGGCTCTCGGCTTCTGAAACCAGGGCCTTGTAGCCCTTGGTGATGGCCTGCGGCATCGCTGCACCCCTCCGAATTCCGCGCGCACCGTGGCGGCTCGCTGCGGCAGCGTCAATGCCGTGCCGCTTGTCGGCGACGCGGCCCCGGCACAAGCTGCTTGCCTATTCGGTGGATGAGGTGGCAGAGCGACGGCATGCTCGGTTTCAGCAATCTGGACGTGATCGCCCTGGCGTTCTTCGCCGCCTCCTGGGTGGGCTACCATTACGCCGTCGAACTCGGCCCGCACGCGGCCAAGACGCTGAACATGCGGATGAACCTGCGCCGCGCCCGCTGGATCAACGAATCGATGGCGCGCGAGAATCGCATCGTAGACACCCAGGTGATGAACGGTCTGCAGAACGGCACGGCCTTCTTCGCCTCGACCTCGCTGATCGCGATCGGCGGCACGCTGGCCCTGCTGCAATCGACCGAGCGTGTCGTCGCGATCTTTTCCGACCTGCCCTTCGTGCCGGTCACCCAGCGCGCGGTCTGGGAAATGAAGGTGATCGGGCTCGCCGGCATCTTCGGCTACGCCTTCTTCAAGTTCGCCTGGAGCTACCGGCTGTTCAACTACTGCGTCATCCTGCTCGGCGCCTTGCCGCCAAAGGACGCGCGCAACGAGATCGCGAAGGCTCATGCGGTGCATGAGGCGATCGAGATGAACATCGCCGCCGGCCGCCACTTCAATCGCGGCCAGCGCGCCTTCTTCTTCGCCCTCGCCTATCTCGGCTGGTTCCTCGGGCCGGTCACCTTCCTCGCCTTCACCGGCGCCGTGCTGGTCGCAATGTACCGCCGCCAGTTCGCCTCCGACGCCGCACGCGTCTTCAACTATCCGAGCCAGCAATGACCATCGAGCCAGAGGCGATCGAGAACGCGATCCTCACGCTGCTGGCGCGGCAGGAGCCCGGCCGGACGGTCTCGCCGATGGACGTCGCCCGCGCGCTCGGCAGCGATCACCCGGACGATTGGGGCCCGCTGATGCAGCCGGTGCGCCGCGCGGCGGTGAAGCTGATGAAGGAAGGCCAGCTCGTCATCACCCGCAAGGGCCGGCCGGTCGATCCCGACGATTTCCGCGGCGTCTACAGGCTGTCTCTGCCCGGCGACGGCGCATCACGAAGAGAGACGAGCTGAAGCAACACACCGTCATTCCGGGGCATGGCGAAGCCATGAGCCCAAAACCCATGAACACCGGCCTGGCTTGTCGAGTCGCTCCGACAGAAGCGCTTTATACGGCTTCCCATCGTGTTCATGGGTTCCGGGCTCAGGCCTGCGGCCTGCCCCGGAATGACGGCGTGGCTCTCTTGCCAGCGGCAGCAGCTGAGCTCACGGCGCCGGGAAGAGCGTGTCGGTATAGCCAGTCAGCCGATAAGCGATGAGCCCGACCCATTCCTTGAAGCCGTTATCGGCAACCTCCAGCGCATAGGGCGCCCGGCCAAAGGGCCGGATGAAGTCGTCCGGCCTGCCCCTGGTCCAGAAATCGACTGGAAAGGCCTCGACCGGAAAGCCTGCCTTCCGGAAAACCCCCATCGAACGCGGCATATGCCAGGCTGAGGTCACCAGAAGCCAGCGTTCGCCTGGTTTCGGATCGACAAGACGGCGGGTGAAGAGAGCATTCTCGCGCGTGTTGCGCGACTTGTCCTCAAGGATGAGCCGCTTCGGATCGAGCCCGAGCCCCTCGAACAACAGCCGGGCGCCGTCGGCTTCGGTGTCCGTCACCTCCGAGATCACATTGGCCGCGCCGCCGGCGAAAACCACCTTCGCCTCGGGATGAAGCCGCGCGAGTTCCACCGCCCTGGTCATGCGCCCCGCGGCAGAATTCAACACCAGATCGCCGCGCGCCACGCCGATCGCACCGCCGAGTACGACGATGCCGGTCACCGGCCCCTTGGCCGCATCCTGCTGCGGAAAGCGGTCCTCGAGCGGCCGTATGACTGCGCGCGATAGCGGGCTGAAAGCCATCAGCCCAAGCACGACCACCGACAGCAGCCCAAGCCAGCGCGCCGGCCGGGCAAAGCGCGTGAAGGCGAGCAGAGCTGAGAGGCCCGCGAGCAGGATGACGAAATTGACCGGCGAGAAGACGAACCAGACCAGCTTGGACAGGATGAAGAACATTGCTGGCTCACGGCTTCACGGACAACCATCGTCCTTGCCCGTATAGTCGCAGGCGGACGCGGCACTCCAGCGCTTTCGGATTGCGACCATCCACCAGATTGTCACAAACGCGACAGGCGACCGGCCTAGCGGATGATCTGTGGCGGGGATTGCGGCTGGCGCCCCGCCTGCGAGAGCCCTTTGGCAAGCTCGATAGCGCGCTCGGCGACCTCGCGCAGCTCGCAGCCCGCCTGCCGCCCAGCTTGCAGTTCCTCGCGTTGGCTCGCGCCATAGAGCGCGCATTTCTGCGAGACATAGCTTTCCCAGGCGAGCTGCACGGCAGCGAGACGGCTGCGCTGGCCGGCATCGAGCGAGCGGCCGGTCACCTGCAAAGCGAGGGTCAGGCGCTCGCGCCATGCCGCCTCTTCGCGCCGTGCGCAGGCTGCTTCGGCGCCGCGCGGATTGTTGCTGGCGGCACCGACACAGGCGATGGCCACAGTGCCGATGCAGGCCGAAGGCGACGCGCCGCTGTCGCGCAGGCAGCCAGCCAGGGACAACAGGTCGCCACGCAGGCTCGGCGAGCCCTGCGCCACGGCCGAGGTGGCCGCGCCAAGCGAACACAGGAGCAGAGCCGCGCGCAAAGCGTTCATGCGGGCATCATGACAGGGATGCGGCCCGTATCAAGCACCGCGGCGCCTCACGTGATCGGCAACGGCAGCGCCGCCTGAGCTGCCGGCCGCGCAAAGAGCGCCTCGTACCAGCGCTGCACTCCCTGCCGCTCGACCCGGTCGACAGGCATGTTGAACCAGCGATGTGCGCCACAACCGACGGTGATATCGGCAACGCCGAAGCGCTCGCCCGAGAGGAACGGCTTGTCCGCCAGCTGCGCCTCAAGGATCGTCATCAGCGCCTCGGCCCGCTTCATGCCGTCAGCAATGACCTTGGGATCGGTATAGCCCGGCACCTTGCGCACCACGCCCCAGAGCACGGGCGCCAGCGCGGGCTGAAGCTCGGACAGCATCCAGTCCATCCAGCGCTCGGCCTCCGCACGCCGCGCAACGTCCGATTCCCAAAGATCCGCAGCGCCGTAGCGCGCCGCCAGATAGCGCACGATGCTGTTCGACTCCCACAGGCGGAAATCGCCGTCCTCCAGGACCGGGATCTGCCCGTTGGGGTTCATCGCGCGATATTCCGGCGTGTCGAGCCCGCCGAAGGGCCCGCCCACATCGATGCGCTCGAAGGCCTGCCCGACCTCGCCGGCCGCCCACACGGCCTTCTGGACATTGATCGAGCTCAACCGCCCCCAGATCTTCAGCATGTCCCGTCTCTCTCAGGCGAATTCCATGATGACGGCATCGACGGCGAGCGAGTCGCCTTCCTTCGCCAGGATCTTGGCGATGGTGACGTCCTTCTCGGCGCGCAGCACGTTTTCCATCTTCATCGCCTCGACCATGGCGAGCGGTTCGCCCGCCTTGACCTCCTGCCCGACGGCAACCGAGATCGCCTTGACCAGGCCCGGCATCGGGCAAAGCAGGAACTTGCCGGTATCGGCCGCGAGCTTCTCCGGCATCAGCGCCGCGAGTTCGGCTTCGCGCTGCGTATAGACATGGGCATTGGCATAGGCGCCGGCATGGCCGAGCGCGACGCCGTTGAGGATCGGTCGCACCTGCGCCGCGACCTTCACGCCGTCGAGCGTGCCGTGCCAGACCGGCTCGCCCGGGACCCAGTCGCTGACGACGCTGACGCTGCGGCCCGGAAAGGCGATGACGACGGCCCCACCCTGCTCCGTCACCTCGCCCTCGAAGTGTTCTGCCCCGAGCCGGACGATGCGCTGCCGGTCGAAGGAAACCCGGCGCCAGCCTTCCATCTGGGCCGAGACGTTGCGCTTGCGCTGATTGAGCTTGTGGTCGCAGGCGATGGCGATCGCGGCCATGCGCTGCGCCGTTTCGCCCTGCGGCACCGGCAGCGAGAAACCCTCGGGAAACTCCTCAGCGATGAAGCCGGTCGAGAGGTTGCCGGAAATCCAGCGCGGATGCTGCATCACCGCCGCGACGAAGGGGATATTGTGGCGGATGCCGTCGATGGCGAAGGCGTCGAGCGCGCGCGCCTGCGCCTTGATCGCCGCCTCGCGCGTCGGCGCATGCGTCACGAGCTTGGCGATCATCGGGTCGTAATAGATCGAGATCTCGCCGCCTTCGAAGACGCCCGTGTCGTTGCGCACCGTCGCCTCGCCGTCCGGGCCCTCCGCCGGCGGGCGATAGGTGACGAGCCGGCCGGTCGAGGGCAGGAAGTTGCGGGTCGGATCCTCGGCATAGACGCGGCTCTCGACCGCCCAGCCGTCGAGCTTCACATCGGCCTGCGAGATCGCGAGCTTCTCGCCATAGGCGACACGGATCATCTGCTCGACGAGGTCGATGCCGGTAACCATCTCCGTCACCGGATGCTCGACCTGGAGGCGGGTATTCATCTCGAGGAAGTAAAACGACTTGTCCTGGCCGGCGACGAACTCGACCGTTCCCGCCGAGTCGTAATGCACGGCCTTGGCCAGCGCGACCGCCTGCTCGCCCATCTTGCGGCGGGTCGCTTCATCGAGCAGCGGCGACGGCGCCTCCTCGAGCACCTTCTGGTTGCGGCGCTGGATCGAGCATTCGCGCTCGCCGAGATAGATGACGTTGCCGTGCTTGTCGCCCAGCACCTGGATCTCGATATGGCGGGGATCGACGATGAACTTCTCGACGAAAACGCGGTCGTCTCCGAAGGAAGACGCAGCCTCCGACTTGGCGCGGGCAAAACCCTCCGCCACCTCGGCGGCCGAATGGGCGATGCGCATGCCCTTGCCGCCGCCGCCGGCCGAGGCCTTGATCATCACGGGATAGCCGATCTCGTCGGCGATCTTAACCGCATGCTCCGGGTTCTCGATGATGCCGAGGAAGCCGGGAACGGTCGAGACCTTGGCGGCAGCCGCCGCTTTCTTCGATTCGATCTTGTCGCCCATCGCGGCGATGGCGCCGGGATTAGGGCCGATGAAGACGATGCCGTTATCCTTGAGCGCCTGAGCGAAGGCCTCGCGCTCGGAGAGGAAGCCGTAGCCGGGATGCACGGCTTCGGCGCCGGTCTGCTTACAGGCGTCGATGATCCTGTCGATCAGCAGATAGGACTGGGCGGCGGGCGCCGCGCCGATATGCACGGCTTCGTCGGCCATCTCGACATGCAGCGCGTCACGGTCGGCATCCGAATAGACGGCGACCGTCTTGATGCCCATGCGCCGCGCCGTCTTGATGACACGGCAGGCGATCTCGCCGCGGTTCGCGATCAGGATCTTCGAGAACATGCGTGGGCCACCCCCGACTTCAGACGAAACTGCATAGCTGGGGTGTATGGGACGCCGCAACCGCCGTCCACCAATGCGAAAGTCGGCAGCCCGCAGATCGGTGTGCGCGGATGCGCAGATCAGTTCGCGAGCAGGGCTCGCGGCATGCTGCCGGCGGCAGCCCGGGCAACCTCTTTCGCCGCGCCCTTGGCGAAGGCGAAGGCGAGCAGCGCCTCGTCGCAATGCTCGGCCTCGCGGACGATCTCGCTGGCGATACGCTGAGCCGTCGCGGTCGGGCCCTCGCCGGCCGAGAGCGTCGTCACCAGCCAGTACGCCTTGTCGCGGTCGATCACGCCGGTCGGGCGGTTCTCCCAGACGGCGAAGTCGACGACCAGGGCCACAAGGTAATCCGCATAGGCCTTGCAGCTTTGCGCCACGGCCCGGTCGAGCGCCACCAGCACATCGATGATGTCGCGCGTGATGACGATGTCGTTCAAGATGTCACGCTGAAGCATCTTGACGTCTTCATCGTCGATCGCGCGACGATCCATCACGCGATCGACGAATTCACGAAGCTCATGATCCATCATGTTTAAACCCCTGTCCGGCGTTGTTGTGTGCCGGTACGTCCCTGTTGTGGGAACACCATGCACCCGCCCCTTGCATCAGGTGGTTAACGCGCAAATCTGAACGGTTATTCAGGTTAAACGGAACTGAGTCAGCTTGGTTGCGAGGATGTTACTGCGGGCGCCGCCGCCGCTCGGAAGACCGACCTCCAGCCTGCAGCTTTGCCTGCAATGGCGCTGCCCGATCGCGGCGGTCAGATGTCAGGCACGCGATTCCAAACAGCCCGGAAAAGCCCCCTCGGCTCTAGCGCATAGCGATTTTATGCGGAGCCGCATCGTCATTCCGGGCTTGACCCGGAATCCATCGTAGAGCGCAGGACCCTATGATGGGTTCCGGATCGGCGCCGCTATCGCGGCTTGTCCGGAATGACAGCGCGTTTCCGTGAAAGATCAGCCTGCCTAAGCCGGCACGGCTCTCGGCAATCCCAGAGCTCCCGGCAGCTCCGGGAATTCGCGCAGCACATGTCGGGCGCCGAGCGCGACGAGATTGTCGACCGGCTGGAAGCCCCAGGATACGGCGACGGGCACGACACCAGCCGCCACCGCCATCTCGATGTCGAAGGAGCTGTCTCCAACCATCGCCGTGCGCTCGGGCGCCGCGCCAGTTTCCGCCATCGCACGCTGGATCATCCCGGGATGCGGCTTCGAAGGCGCGTCGTCAGCCGACTGCACCGTGTCGAACAGACCGTCCCAGCCATGCCGGGCGACGATGAACTCGGCCCCCTTGCGCGACTTGCCCGTAGCGATGCCCAGTTTCAGCCCGGTGTGGCGCTTCAATTCCGCTAGCGTCTCGGCCACGCCCGGGAACAGCGGCTCATCCAGCGAGGGATCCGTCTCGGCCTGCAGGCGCATCGCGCCGAAGACCTGGCGATAGGTCTCGGTGAGCACATCGTCCGGCTCGGCCAGCCCGGCGAGCCGCGCCATCGCGATGTCCAGCGTCAGTCCGACGATGCCGAGCCCGGCCTCGCGCCCCGGATGCACCCGGCCGCAGCGCCTGAACGCCTCGTACTGCGCACCGAGGATGATCGCCTCGGAATTGATCAGCGTGCCGTCGAGATCGAAGATGATGAGGTCCATGACGGCGCTTTAGCGCAACCTTGCATCGCAAGCCATTGCAGCACCGTCATGGCATTGTCCCACCAAGCCACTCCCGGCTCAGCCCTTCGCCTCCCGCGCGCAGGCATCCACCGCCTTGCGCAGTTCGGTTCCGTCCAACCCCTTGGCCCGCGCCTCCTTACGGCATTCGGAACGCTGGGCGAGATCGGGCCGCTTGGCGTTGAAGCAGGCCGTCAGCGCCGCGACCCGCTCTGATCCCTGCAGATTGCGGCCGTCGACCTCCTCCTTGCAGGCGGCCCGCGCCGCGACTGCCGTGGGTTTGCCATCGCGTGTCACACCGTCCTGCGCATAGAGCCGCACGCCGGGAAACTTGGCCTGCATGCACAGGCGCATGGCGGCGCGCAGATCGTCACCCGAGAGCGCGACATTCTCGGACAGGCAATCCTGCCGCGCCTTGGCGCGTTCGGCTTGCGGTATCGGCTGATCTGCAGCCGCGACAGCAGTGACGGCGGTTACCGCGGGTTTGGTCGGTGCGGCGGTCTGCGCCTGTGCGGCCGCCGCAAAGCCAACAAGGAAGGCGGAAACGATCAAAACCGTACGCATGGTCAGCCCCTCCGATGACGAGAACATAGTTAGAACAGAATGCGGTTTGTTCCGCAACTGTTCTTCTTGATCTCGTCGGCACGGAGTGTGCGTTTCGTCGAACGATGGCCTATTCGTCCGGCGCCTCGACAATCGGATCGTAGGGCGCGTCATCGAAGCCGAGCAGGTTCCAGCTCTGGCGCATATGCGGCGGCAGCGGCGCGCTGACGTCGATCGTGCCCTTGCCGCGCGGGTGGGGCAGCACGATCCGCCGCGCCAGCAGGTGCAGCTTGTTCTGGATGCCGCCGGGCAGCTCCCAGTTCAGGATGTTGAAGTATTTGGGGTCACCGACGATCGGGTGGCCGATATGGGTGGTGTGGGCGCGCAGCTGATGCGTGCGCCCGGTCACCGGCTTCAGCGAGAGCCAGGCAAGCTTCTGCGCCGCCGTTTCCACCACCGCATAATAGGTCACGGCATGCATCGCGCCATCCTCGCCATGCTTGGCGACGGCCATGCGCTGATCGCCGTCATAGGCCTCCTCGCGGGCGAGATAGGTCGAGATCCGGCCCTGGCGGACGCGCGGAACGCCGGCGACCAGCGCCCAGTAGACCTTGCGGGCCGCGCGCGAGCGGAAGGTTTTGGCGAGCGTCGCTGCCGCGAAGCGTGACTTCGCGATGACGAGGCAGCCGGCCGTGTCCTTGTCGAGCCGGTGGACGAGGCGCGGCTTCTGCCCATCCTTGCCGGTCAGCGCCGCGAGCATGCCATCGACATGCTTCGTCGTGCCCGAACCGCCCTGCACCGCCAAGCCCGCCGGCTTGTTGAGGACCATGACGTCGTCGTCCTCGTAGAGCGTGATCGAGCGCAGGAAGCCGATCGTATCGGCATCGGCCTTGGCCGAGCGCGGCCGCTCCGCCTGCTGCTCCAGCTTCAGCGGCGGGATGCGTACCGTCTGGCCGGCGGCGAGCCGGTCCTTGCTGTCGGCACGCTTGCCGTCGACGCGCAATTCGCCCTTCCGGACGATGCGCTGGATATGGCTGAAGGAGAGCTGCGGGAAGCGCGTCTCGAGGAAGCGATCGATCCGCATCTCGTTCTCGTCCGGCGTCACCACGAGCTGCTGCACGCCGGTCGAGAGCACCTGCGCCGTCTCGGCCTTGACCTCGGCACGCGTCGGCTTGGCGGCCGGACGCGGCGGGCGCTGAGCGCGCTCCTCGCCCTCCGCCGGGCGGGCGGCGGCACGGCGCCTGGCATCATGGCTCGGCCGCTTGCCGCGCGGCGCCTCGGCCGCGCGCGGCTTGCCGCCGCGTCCGGGGCCGCCGCCCGGTCCCTTGCCACCCGTCCTCATGCCATTCCTCGCATCACCGCAACCCCGCCAACCAGCGCCGCCAGCGACACCACCACGGATCCCAAAACATACACCATCGCCGCCACCGTCTCGCCGCGCTCCCAGAGCAGCACCGCATCGAGCGAAAAGGCGGAAAACGTCGTGAAACCGCCAAGTACGCCGGTCGCCAGGAACAGCCGCAACCCATGCGGCGTCCCCTCGCCCGCCCGGAAGGCGAACCAGCCGACGAGCACCCCCATCAGGGCCGAGCCGACAATGTTGATCGCCATGGTCCCATAGGGAAAGTCCATGCCGAACCAGCGCGGCGAGACGAGGTTCACGCCATGGCGCAGCACGCCGCCGATGCCGGCGCCCAGAAAGACGAGTGCAGTGGAAGTCATTCTTGTGAAATAGAGTGCGCCGCCGCCGTGCACAAACGAAATTCGCCGCAATTGACTGCGCTTTTGCGGCCGCCTCGCATCGACGTCGCGAGGCGGCAGAGGCGACGGCTATGGATGGACGGAATTCGACTGCAACACAGGCGCGCCACCCGCTGCTTCGGGTGGTGGCGGCGCTCGCCTTCTTCGGCATCGGCAGCACTTTCGCGACGGCGCAGCAGAGCCCGGCCACGGACTGGCCGACGGAAAAATGCAACCGCTACAAAAAGGCTTACGAGCAGATCTTGAATCGCCAGGGCAAGCAGGGGCTGAGCCCGGAATTCCTCGCCAGCCACGATGCTTTCCTCGCTTCGAACTGCCAGGCCCGCGCCGAGGTCTGCGCCCGCAGCAAGCAGGAACTCGACATCGCCAACAAGCTGGTGCTGATGGCGATGAACAGCGGCATGTCCGGCACTTTTCTGCCGTTCTACTGCCGAGGTTGAATTCCCCCGCACGGCCGTCATTCCGGACAAGCGGCGAAGCCGCGCAGATCCGGAATCCATCGTAGAGCTCCGAGCCTTACGATGGATTCCGGGTCTGCGCGTCACTTCGCCCGGAATGACGTAACGGCTGGAGAGAAGGAAAAAGCCTACTCCCCGCGCTCCTGGCGCAGCCGCTCCCAATACTCCAGCCGCTTGCGGAGCTCGCGCTCGAAGCCGCGTTCGGGCGGGTCGTAGAAGCGCTGGCGGCCGAGCGCGTCGGGCCAGTAGTTCTGGCCCGAGAATGCATCCGGCTGGTCGTGGTCATAGGCGTAGTCGGCGCCATAGCCCTCCTCGCGCATCAGCTTCGTCGGCGCGTTGAGGATGGTCTTGGGCGGCATCAGCGAGCCCCGGTCCTTCGCCACCCGCACCGCCATCTTATAGGCCGTGTAGGCGGCGTTCGATTTCGGCGCCGTCGCCAGATAGATCACGCAATTGGCCAGCGCGAGCTCGCCCTCCGGCGTGCCAAGCTGCTCATAGGTCTCAGCCGCAGCCCGGGCATGGAGCAGCGCCTGCGGGTCGGCGAGCCCGATATCCTCGACCGCCATGCGCACCAGCCGGCGCGCCAGGAAGCGCGGGTCTTCGCCGGCATCGAGCATGCGGGCGAAATAATAGAGCGCCGCATCAGGGTCGGAACCGCGCACCGTCTTATGCAGGGCCGAGATCAGGTTGTAGTGCCCGTCCTGCGCCTTGTCGTAGATCGGCGCCCGCCGCTGGATCACCTCCGACAGCCCGTGCTCGTCAAGAATTTCGCCGGGTTTGGCCGCGCGCCAGATCTCTTCCGCCAGCGTCAGCACGGCGCGCCCGTCGCCATCGGCGAAGCGCGCGAGCGCCAGCCGCGCCTCCGGCGTCAGCGGCAGCTCCTTGTTCTCCAGAACCTCGGCCCGGCCGAGCAGGAAGAGTAGCGAGCCCTCGTCCAGCGCCTTGAAGGTGAGAACACGGGCGCGCGACAGCAACGCCGCGTTGAGCGCGAAGGACGGGTTCTCGGTCGTCGCACCGATCAGCGTGATCGTGCCGTCTTCCATGACGGGCAGGAAGGCATCAAGCTGGGCGCGGTTGAAGCGGTGGATCTCGTCGACGAAGAGCAACGTGCCCCGGCCGCCCAGCCGGCGCCCGCGCGCAGCCTCGAACACCTTCTTGAGGTCCGCGACGCCCGAGAAGATCGCGCTGATCTGTTCGAAGCCGAGATCGACCAGCCCGGCGAGCAGCCGTGCCACCGTGGTCTTGCCGGTGCCGGGCGGGCCCCAGAAGATCAGGCTGCCGACCGTGCCCGAGGCGACGAGTCGCGTCAGCGCGCCGTCCGGTCCGGTTAGATGCTCCTGCCCGGCGACCTCGGCAAGCGTCGTCGGCCGCAGGCGATCGGCGAGCGGGCGCGGGCCGGACTTGTCCAGCCCCGAGGCAGAGAAGAGGTCGCTCACCCGGGGAAGACCGAGGTGATCGTCTGACCGTTGCGGGTGATCGTGACCTCCCAGGCCCGCTTGCGGTCCTTCAGGATCGTCTCGACCTCGCGCGAGCTGGTCATGCGCTCGCCGTTGAGCGCCATGATGATGTCGCCCTTCTGGAAACCGATATTGGCAGCGGTGCTGCCTTCCTCGATCTCGCTGACGACGACGCCCTCGTTCCCGGTCTCGATCGACAGCTCTTCGGCCAGCGCCGGAGAGAGATTCGCCACCGTCAGCCCCGACAGAGGCGAGCGGCTCGTCAGCTTCACGGTATCGCGCGGACGCGTCTCTGGTGCAGCGACGAGCCTGACGGGGATTTCGACCTTCTTGCCGCTGCGCAGCACGACGAGAACCGTGGAGCCGCCGATCGGACGCGTGGCGAAGCGGTAGCCGAAGGCCTCGGGGTCGTCGACCGCGAGCCCGTCGACCGTGAGAATCACGTCGGAGCGGCGCAGCCCCGCCTGATCGGCCGGTCCCTTCTCGACGATGCTGGCGACGACCGATCCTGCCGGGCGGTCCAGTCCGAGCCCGTCGGCGACATCGGAGGTCAGGCTCTGCAGGCGAGCACCGAACCAGGGGCGGCGCACCGTCTTGGCACCGGCCTTGGCGCTGTCAACGACGAGGCGCACCATCGCCGCCGGAATCGCGAAACCAATGCCGACGCTGCCGCCGGAGCGCGAATAGATCGCTGTGTTGATGCCGACGACACGGCCGCGCATGTCGATCAGCGGGCCGCCCGAATTGCCGGGGTTGATCGCGGCATCGGTCTGGATGAAGGACTGGGCATCGCCCACGCCGATCTGGGTGCGGGCGAGCGCCGAGACGATGCCCTGCGTCACCGTCTGGCCCACGCCGAAGGGATTGCCCATGGCGAGCACGATATCGCCGACCTGAAGCTCGTCCGTATCGGCGAGCTCCATCGCGCTCAGATTCTTGGTGTCGGCGATCTTCAGGACCGCGAGATCGGTGCGCGGATCGCGCAGCAGGATCGTCGCCTCCACCTCGCGCTTGTCGGCAAAGGCGACCTTCACCTCACTCATGTTCTCGATGACGTGGTTGTTGGTCACCACGAGACCCGCGCCGGTATCGACGACCACGCCCGAGCCGAGCGAGCGCTGCACCCGCTCCCGCGGCACGCCGAAACCGCCATCGCCGAAGAAGCGACGGAAGAAGGGGTCGTCCATGAAGGGGTTCTGCGGCCGCTTCTCGACGCGCGCGCCATAGACGTTCACAACCGCGGCCTGCGTCCGCTTCACCAGCGGCGCGAACGAAAGCGAAATCTGCTCGCGGCTCTCCGGAACCTGCCGCACCTGGCCGAGCGCTGGCCAAGGCGCGACGGCAGCCCCCAGCGCACATGCGAACGCGGCGGCAGCCAGCCCTCTGCGATATCCTACGAAGCCTTCGGTCATGCTGCCCTCATTCTGAAACAAAAGCGCCGGCAAACGTTCGGACTGAACCGACACGCGCGGCGTCCTTATACCCATCTCGACGCACTGCGGTTCCGCACCGACATGTCGTGCAACTCTTCAGGCTTCGCAAGCAGCCAGGGACATATCTCATCAGCCTGATCCGGCTTGTCTACCTACGCCAGGCACAGCCTGCTCGACCACTCCAGCCGACGCGAGCAACTCGACAGAATTCTGGCAAGTGCACGTCACTTCAATCAGCAGAACCGCGTATCGGGCTTCCCGCTCGCCGTCCGCAGCTTCTTCACACAAAGACTGGAAGGCCAGACCGCCGATGTCCGCGAAACTTGCGGCCGCATCATGGCGAATCCGCGCCGTACCGACCTGGGCATTCCGAGCGAAGAGACGCCCGGCAACGATCTGCCCTCCCAACTCATCGGCGTACTGCTCGGCCTCGCCGCAGAACGCGCCATTCGGCCGGTCCAAAACGCGCCGCCCTGTCGACAAGCCGCATCGCTGAAATGAAAAAGGGCGGCCCGAAGACCGCCCTTTCCGAAATAGAACCGAGGAGAGGCCGATCAGGCCGCCTCGTCTTCCGCCGTGAACACCGGGCCGGAATCCTTGCCCTTGGCCTCGACGTCGCGGTCGACGAACTCGATGATCGCCACCGGGGCGTTGTCGCCGAAACGGAAGCCAGCCTTCATGATGCGCAGATAGCCGCCGTTGCGCTCCTTGTAGCGCGGGCCGAGGACCGCGAAGAGCTTGCCGACCAGCTCGACATCCTTGATCTGCGAGATCGCCTGACGGCGGGCATGCAGGTCACCGCGCTTGGCGAGCGTGACGAGCTTCTCGACGACCGGACGCAGGTCCTTCGCCTTCGGCAGGGTGGTGGTGATCTGCTCGTGCTTGATCAGGGCCTGGGCCATGTTGGCGAACATCGCCTGGCGATGCTCGGCCGAGCGGTTGAAACGGCGGCCGCGGAAACCGTGACGCATTGTTTGGCTCCTTCGTTGCTTACGGCCGCCGTGCCACGGAACGGCCGTTCCTTATGCTCCGGCTCGGATGAGCCGGGCGGGGTTGGCGCGGGATGCCTCCCGCGCCGTTGAGGCTCAGTAGTGCTCTTCGAAGCGCTTGGCCAGCTCTTCGATGTTCTCCGGCGGCCAGCCCTGGACGTCCATGCCCAGGTGCAGCCCCATGGTGGCGAGCACTTCCTTGATCTCGTTCAGCGACTTGCGGCCGAAGTTCGGGGTGCGCAGCATTTCGCCCTCGGACTTCTGGATGAGGTCGCCGATATAGACGATGTTGTCGTTCTTGAGGCAGTTGGCCGAACGGACCGAGAGCTCGAGCTCGTCGACCTTCTTGAGCAGCGCCGGGTTGAAGGGCAGCTGCGGCGCGGTCGAGACGGCTTCTTCCTTGCGCGGCTCCTCGAAGGTGATGAAGACGGCGAGCTGGTCCTGCAGGATGCGGGCGGCGAGCGCCAGCGCGTCCTCGGGGGTGACCGAGCCGTTGGTCTCGATCGCCAGCGTCAGCGCATCCTTGTCGAGGTTCTGGCCCTCGCGGGTGTTCTCGACGCGGTAGGAGACCTTCTTGACCGGCGAATAGAGGCTGTCGACCGGAATCAGGCCGATCGGCGCATCCTCGGGACGGTTCTGCTCGGCCGGGACATAGCCCTTGCCGGTGTTGACCGTGAACTCCATGCGGATCTCGGCGCCGTCGTCCAGCGTGCAGAGCACGAGGTCGGGATTTAGGATCGCGACGTCGCCGATGGTGTTAATGTCGCCGGCGGTGACGGTGCCCGGGCCGGACTTGCGCAGCGTCATGCGCTTGGGACCCTCGCCCTGCATCTTGACCGCGATGGCCTTGATGTTGAGGACGATGTCGGTGACGTCCTCACGGACGCCCGGGATCGAGGAGAACTCGTGGAGAACGCCGTCGATCTGGACGGCGGTCACGGCTGCGCCCTGAAGCGACGACAGCAGCACGCGGCGGAGCGCATTGCCGAGCGTCATGCCAAAGCCGCGCTCGAGCGGACGCGCGATCACGGTGGCCTGACGCTTCGGGTCGTCTCCGACCTTCACTTCGAGCTTGTTCGGCTTGGAAAGATCCTGCCAGTTCTTGCTGATCACGACCGCACTCCTGGTGCTGAATTCATCTGGCGGCCACCGCCGCCCCGGACAGGCGCCCGCCCCTGCGAGCGCCTCATGCAATGGTCAGACGTCAGACGCGACGGCGCTTGCGCGGACGGCAGCCATTGTGCGGGATCGGCGTGACGTCGCGGATCGAGGTCACGGTGAAGCCCGCGGCCTGCAGCGCACGCAGCGCCGACTCGCGGCCCGAACCCGGACCCGTCACCTCGACCTCGAGGGTGCGCATGCCGTGCTCGGCAGCCTTGCGGGCAGCGTCCTCAGCGGCGACCTGGGCGGCATAGGGGGTCGACTTGCGCGAGCCCTTGAAGCCCATCGTGCCGGCCGACGACCACGAGATCGTGTTGCCCTGCGCGTCGGTGATGGTGATCATGGTGTTGTTGAACGAGGCGTTCACATGCGCGACGCCGGAGACGATGTTCTTGCGTTCGCGACGACGGACGCGCTGGGCTTCCTTAGCCATATCTCTTCTTCCATCCTTCAGGCGCGCCCGTCATGCCAGGCGCTGGGGATGCCGGCGGCCTGTGAGCGAGCCGGCCGGCGTATAGACAGCGGGCCGGATTACCGGCCCGCCGAAATCACTTCTTCTTGCCGGCGATCGGCTTCGCCTTGCCCTTGCGGGTACGGGCGTTGGTGTGCGTGCGCTGGCCGCGGACCGGCAGCGAGCGGCGATGGCGCAGGCCGCGATAGCAGCCGAGGTCCATCAGGCGCTTGATGTTCATCGAGACTTCGCGGCGCAGATCGCCCTCGACGAGATAGTCGCGGTCGATCGTCTCGCGGATCTGCAGGACTTCGGCGTCGGTCAGCTGGTTGACGCGGCGCTCGGGCGCGATGCCGACCTTCTCGACGATCTCCTGGGCCTTGGCCGCGCCAATGCCGTGGATGTACTGCAGGCCGATGACGACGCGCTTGCCGGTGGGAATGTTGACGCCCGCGATACGAGCCATGGTCTCATCTCCATGTCGGCCGAAGCACCCGATGGCACCCCGGCGGTGGGAAAAATCCTGCGTCCGGTGGAGGCCGGCTCATGCAGGACGTTGAACGGCTCCACGCGATAATGCGACGTCGTCCCTTCTCGCGAAGGCAACGGCATCGCTCGCATGAAACCGGATGGCGGCTCGTTAACGGGTTGTCCGTCCCGAGTCAACCCGTCGCAACCAAGAAACATGCCAAGGCTGCTATGGCTGGTCGAAGCGCTGGCCGGTCAAGGCGGTAGCCGACGCTGCCATATGAGGGCGCCGTCATTCCGGACAAGCGGCGAAGCCGCGCCGATCCGGAATCCATCGAAGGGCGGGAGGCTCTATGATGGATTCCGGGTCTACGCTTCGCTCCGCCCGGAATGACGCGCCTTCTGGTGCATACGCCCTACTTCTTCACCAGGTTGCACTTGCTCTCCGAAAGCGGCGGAATGATCTCGGCCGCCGGGATCTTGCGGACGACCTTGTAGTAGTCCCACGGCGCCTTCGAAGCGGCCGGCGCCTTCACCTCGACCAGCAGCATGTCGTTCATCAGCCGGCCGTCCTCGCGGATCTTCGCGCCCGGCGCGTAGAAATCCTCGACCGGCAGCTCCTTCATCTTGGCCGCGACCGCGGGGCCGGCAGCCGTGCCCGCCGCCTTCACGGCCTTGAGATAGTGCAGCACCGAGGAATAGACGCTCGCCTGGATCATGCCGGGCATCTTCTTCGTCCGCGCCATATAGCGGTCGGCGAAGGCGCGGCTCGGCTTGTCGGCGTCATGGTAATAGGCGGTCGTCGTGATCAGCCCCTTGGCCTTGTCGAGACCAAGGCCGTGGACGTCGCTCAGCACCACGACCATGGCGGCGAGCTTCTGGCCGCCATCGACGAGACCGAACTCGCCCGCCTGCTTGATCGAGTTGATCGTATCCGTGCCGGCATTGGCGAAGGCGACGATCTTGGCCTTCGACGCCTGCGCCTGCAGCAGGAAAGAGGAGAAATCCGGCGTCGACAGCGGCGCGCGCACCGTTCCCAGCGTCTTGCCGCCATTGGCCGCGACGATCGCCTCGATGTCCGTGGTGAGCTGATGGCCGAAGGCGTAGTCAGCGGCAATGATGTACCAGCTGTTGCCGCCTTCGCGCAGGATGGACAGAGCCGTGCCCTTGGCCGAGGTCGCCGTGTCGAAGGTCCACATGAAGCCGGTCGGCGAGCAATCCTCGTTGAACAGCCGCGTCGTCGCCGGGCCGTTATAGAGCGCGACCTTCTGTCGTTCCTTGGCAATGCCGGCGACGGCAAGCGCGACCGCCGAATTAGTCAGGTCCGCGATCGCGGTCACGCCGTCGACATCATACCACCGCCGCGCCAGGCCGGCCGCGATGTCGGGCTTGTTCTGATGATCCGCCGCGACGATCTCGATCGGCTTGCCGAGCACGGAGCCGCCGAAATCCTCGATCGCCAGCTTCGCTGCCTCGACCGAGCCGAGGCCGCCGAACTCGGCATAGTTCCCCGACTGGTCGTTGAGGATGCCGATCTTGACGGCATCCTGCGCCCGCGCCGCCGCCGGCATCAGCGCCAGCGTACTCGCGAACAGCAATGCACCCCATCTCGTCATGCGCCTGCTCCCTGTCCTGCACCGGACCGGAAAGTCGCTTCGCCTCCCGGTCAACGGGCGCTTCACACCGCTTTGCGCGGCTTGAGCCCAGCACATCCGCCCGGGGTGACCCTGTCAACGCACAGGCGAAGCGAGAAAAGGCAAAGGCAGGCGCCCAAAAACGCACCGGAATCAAAAACCCGGACGGGCCATCGCCCATCCGGGTTCGAACTTCTCTTCGCTGCTCGCGGATCAGCCCTGGGCCGCCACCGACAGCGCGTTCGCAATCGCTTCCGAGACGCTGTCGATCGGCTGCATGCCGTCGATCGCCGTCAGCTGACCACGCTTCTCATAATAAGGAGCGACGATCGCCGTGTCGCGGTTGTAGGCTTCGAGCCGGGTCTTGAAGACCTCTGGATCATCGTCCTTGCGGACCGGCTGACCGGCCGCCTTCGCCTCTTCGGCACGGCGGACGATACGATCCACCAGCTTGCTCTGGTCGACCTTGAGCTCGAGCACGGCGTCGAGCTTCAGCCCCTTGCCCTCGAGCATCCGGTCGAGAGCCTCGGCCTGCGCCAGTGTGCGCGGGAAGCCGTCGAGGATGAAGCCCTTCCTCGCGTCCGGCTCCTCGATGCGGTCGGCGACGATGCCGATCACGATCTCGTCCGAGACCAGCTGGCCGGCATCCATCACCGCCTTGGCCTTCAGGCCCACCGGCGTGGCGGCGGCAACCGCCGCCCGGAGCATGTCGCCGGTGGAGAGTTGAGGAATGCCGTGCTTCGCGACGATGCGCGCCGCCTGAGTGCCCTTGCCCGCCCCCGGCGGCCCCAGGAAAATCAACCGCATCTTAGCGCCTCGCTCCTCGCAATTTGGCCTTCTTGACCAGCCCCTCGTACTGATGGGCCAGCAGGTGTCCGTGGATCTGCGCCACGGTGTCCATCGTAGTCGTCACCACGATGAGCAGCGAGGTGCCGCCCAGCAGGATGATCGGGATCTGAGCATAGGTGATCATGAACTCGGGGATAAGGCAGACGATCGTCAGATAGCCGGCGCCGAGAACGGTGATGCGGGTGAGGATGCGGTCGATATGCTCGGCGGTGCGCTCGCCGGGGCGGATGCCCGGCATGAAGCCGCCATGCTTCTTGAGGTTGTCCGCCGTTTCCACCGGATTGAACACGATCGCGGTGTAGAAGAAGCAGAAGAAGATGATCAGCGCCGCGTAGAGCACCATGAACAGCGGCCGGCCATGGGCGAGATAGGTCGAGATGATCGACACGATGCCGGTGCCGCCGGAGGCTTGCGAGAAGCTGGCGATCGTCGTCGGCAGCAGCAGCAGCGACGAGGCGAAGATCGGCGGGATCACGCCCGAGGTGTTCAGCTTCAGCGGCAGGAACGAGGTCTGGCCCTCATACATGCGGTTGCCGACCTGGCGCTTCGGATAGTTGATCAGCAGGCGGCGCTGCGCGCGCTCCATGAACACGCAGAAGGCGATGACGCAGACCGCCATCACCAGGATGCCGAGCAGCAGCCCGGTCGAGATCGCGCCCTGGCGACCGAGTTCGAGGGTCTGGGCGAGCTGCGACGGGAATTCGGCGATGATGCCACCAAAAATGATCATCGAGGTGCCGTTGCCGATACCCCGGCTGGTGATCTGCTCGCCCAGCCAGAGCAGGAACATGGTGCCGCCGACGAGCGTGACCGTGGTCGAGAGCAGGAAGAACGGCCCCGGCTCGAGGACGAGGTTGCCTGAGCCCTGCAGGCCGACGCCGATCGCATAGGCCTGGAACACGGCCAGCACCAGCGTCAGGTAGCGGGTGTACTGGTTGAGGGTCTTGCGGCCCTGCTCGCCTTCCTTCTTCAGCGCCTCGAAGCTCGGGATGACGCTGGACAGGAGCTGCACGATGATCGAGGCCGAGATGTACGGCATGATCGCCAACGCGAAGATGGCGAGACGGCCGACGGCGCCGCCCGAGAACATGTTGAACATGCCGAGTACGCCGCTCTGCGACTGGCGGAACAGGTCGGCGACTGCGTCGGGGTTCATGCCCGGCAGCGGGATATAGGTACCCAGCCGGTAGACGACCAGCGCGCCCAGCGTGAACCAGATTCGCTTCTTGAGTTCGTCCGCCTTGGCGAAGGCCCCGAAATTGAGGTTTGCCGCAAGCTGTTCAGCCGCCGATGCCATGCGTCCGGTCCTTGGGTCTCAAGTCAGTCATTGAAGCACATCCCGGCCGCGCGCGCGGTGCGACTTCGGGTCTCGTGCCTTGCGTCAAACAGTCGAACGGCGGCCTGGGCGTTGGCCCGGCCGCCGTTCGCAAACGTCATGTAGGCGCGAGAGCCGGATGGTTCCAGATGGAAGCGCAAAGCGTTTCCATCTGGAAGCTGAATCCGTCTCTCAAAAAAAGTCGAGAGCAGGATTCATGCGAAAAACCGGTTCCCACTTTTTCGCATCCTGCTCGCGGATCACGCCTGTGAAGCGGCAGCCAGAATCTTGACCGTGCCGCCGGCCTTCTCGATCGCAGCGACCGCCGACTTCGACGCGCCAGCCACCTCGAAAGCGAGCTTGGTCTTGAGCTCGCCGACGCCGAGAATCTTCACGCCGTCCTTGGCCTGGCGGGTGATGACGCCGGCGGCGACGAGCGCCTCGATGGTGACAGCGCCCTTGGCATCGAGCTTGCCGGCTTCCACGGCCTGCTGGATGCGGCCGAGGTTCACCTCGTTCAGATCCTTGGCGAACAGGTTGTTGAAGCCACGCTTCGGCAGGCGGCGGTAGAGCGGCATCTGGCCGCCTTCGAAGCCCTTGATGGCGACGCCGGCGCGCGAGGTCTGACCCTTGACGCCACGGCCACCGGTCTTGCCCTTGCCGGAGCCGATACCACGGCCGACGCGGATGCGCTGCTTGAGAGCGCCTTCGTTGTCACGAATCTCGTTGAGTTTCATGGTGTCGCCCTCCTCACTTCGCGTCGACGACGCGCACGAGGTGCTTGACCTTCTCGACCATGCCACGCACCGCGGGGGTGTCCTGGAGGGTCGAGCGGCGGCGGATCTTGTTCAGGCCGAGACCGATGAGGGTCTGGCGCTGGGTGGCGTCGCGGCGGATCGGGGAACCGATCTGCTCGACGATGAGGGTCTTCTCAGCCTTTGCCATGAATCCCTCCTCACGCTTCCGCAGCCGCATCCGTGCCGGCATCGCGGCGACGGGTCTGCAGGGCCGAAACCTTGAGCGAACGACGGGCCGCGACCGAACGCGGGCTGTCCTCGTTCTTCAGCGCGTCGAAAGTGGCGCGCACGAGGTTGTACGGGTTCGAGGAGCCGAGCGACTTCGACACGACGTCCTGCATGCCGACCGCCTCGAAGACGGCGCGCATCGGGCCGCCGGCGATGATGCCGGTACCGGCCGGAGCCGCGCGCAGCACGACCTTGCCGGCGCCGTGGCGGCCCTGCACGTCGTGATGGAGGGTACGGCCCTCGCGCAGCGGGATGCGGACGAGGCCGCGCTTGGCGGCTTCCGTCGCCTTGCGGATCGCCTCGGGAACTTCGCGGGCCTTGCCGTGGCCGAAGCCGACGCGGCCCTTCTGGTCGCCGACGACGACGAGCGCGGCGAAGCCGAAGCGACGACCACCCTTCACCACCTTGGCGACGCGGTTGATGTGGACGAGCTTGTCCACGAATTCGGAATCGCGCTCTTCGCTATCCCGACGCTCACGCGGCTCTCTAGCCATGTGTCATGTCCTCTTACTTGCGCGGACGAGGGTCGAAGCCCCGCCGCTCGCTCGAGCCTAACCCCGTGCCTCATTGCGCGGGGAAGCCTGAAAACGGATGCCGCCCGGCCGGCGCGAACGCCGGGCCGGGCGAAACCCGAAAACCTCAGAAGCTGAGGCCGCCCTCGCGGGCCGCCTCGGCCAGCGCCTTGACGCGGCCGTGGTACATGTAGGGACCACGGTCGAAGACCACTTCCGTCACGCCGGCCTTGACCGCGCGCTCGGCGACGATCTTGCCGATCTGGCCGGCCGCCTCGACATTGGCACCGGACTTGATCTGGGCGCGCACGTCCTTGTCGAGCGACGAGGCCGAAGCGAGGGTGACCCCGTTCACGTCGTCGATGACCTGGGCGTAGATCTGCTTGCCGGTGCGGTGCACCGAGAGGCGCGGGCGACCATTGGCAACCGCCTTGATCGCGCGGCGGACGCGGGCCTTGCGGCGCGCAGTCACATCGTTCTGCTTGCTCATGGCTGGCGTCCTTACTTCTTCTTGCCTTCCTTGCGGAAGATGAACTCGCCGGCGTACTTGACGCCCTTGCCCTTGTAGGGCTCGGGGCCACGATAGTCGCGGATCTCCGCGGCGGTCTGGCCGACGACCTGCTTGTCGATGCCGGCGACGACGATCTCCGTCGGCTTCGGCGTCGTGATCGCGACACCGGCCGGGATTTCATAGTCGATGTCGTGGCTGTAGCCGAGCGACAGCTTCAGCACCTTGCCAGCGACGGCGGCCTTGTAGCCGACGCCGTTGATCTCGAGGCGCTTCTCGAAGCCGGCAGTGGTGCCGACGACGAGGTTGTTGATGCGGGCGCGCGAGGTGCCCCACAGCGCGCGGGCGCGCTTCGACTGCGAACGCGGCTGCACCGCGATCGCGCCGTTCTCCATGGCGACCGAGACGTCCTCGGGCACCTCGAAGGAGAGCTCGCCCTTCGAGCCCTTGATCTTGACGAGCTGGCCGGTGACCGTGGCGGTGACGCCTGCGGGAACCGAAACCGGCTTCTTACCGATACGAGACATTGGATTTCTCCTGAAGATGAGCGGCGCGCTGCTAGGTCAGAAGACCTTGCAGAGCACTTCGCCGCCCACGTTCTGCTCGCGGGCCACATGATCGGCCATCACGCCACGCGGCGTCGAGACGATCGTCACGCCGAGGCCATCGGCCACGCGCGGCATGGTCTCGACCGACGAGTAGACGCGGCGGCCGGGCTTCGAAACACGCGAGATCGACCGGATGACCGGCTGGCCCTCGTGATACTTCAGCTCGATGTCGAACTCGGTCCGGCCGTTGCCGAACTCGGTCTGGCTGTAGCCGCGGATGTAGCCCTCGGACTGAAGCACATCGAGCACGCGAGCGCGCAGCTTCGAGCCGGGGGTGGAAACGCGGGACTTGCGACGCATCTGCGCATTGCGGATGCGAGTCAGCATATCGCCGAGCGGATCAATGACTGCCATTGTCCTGTCCTCCTTACCAGCTCGACTTCACGAGGCCGGGAACCAGCCCCTTGTTGCCGAGCTCACGCAGCGCGACACGCGACATCTTGAGCTTGCGATAGAAAGCGCGCGGACGACCCGTCACCTCGCAACGGTTGCGGATGCGGTTCTTGGCCGAGTTGCGCGGCAGTTCGGCCAGCTTCAGGCGAGCGAGAAAACGCTCGTCCATGGGCTGGTTTTCGTCATTGGCAATTGCGAGCAGACGAGCCCGGCGGCCGGCGAACTTCTTCACCAGCTGCCTGCGGCGCTCGTTGGTCTCGACGGAGCTTTTCTTAGCCATCGATCTCTCCTGGTTTCCGCGTATGAACGCTTAGGTTCACTGCCGGAACGGGAAGTTGAAGTGCTTGAGCAGGGCGCGCGCCTCGTCATCCGACTTCGCAGTCGTGCAGACGATCACGTCCATACCCAGGACCTGGTCGACCTTGTCGTAGTTGATCTCGGGGAACACGATGTGCTCCTTGATCCCGAGCGCGAAATTGCCGCGCCCGTCGAACGACTTCGGGTTCAGGCCCCGGAAGTCGCGCACCCGCGGAAGCGCGATGGTGACGAGCCGGTCCACGAACTCGTACATCCGCGTCTTGCGCAGCGTGACCTTGCAGCCCACCGGCATGTTCTCGCGCAGCTTGAAGCCGGCGATGGCCAGACGGGACTTGGTGACGACCGGCTTCTGGCCGGCGATGAGGGCGAGATCGCCCGCGGCGTTGTCGACCTTCTTGCGGTCGGCCGTCGCCTCGCCAACGCCCATGTTGATGACGATCTTCTCGATCGTCGGCACTTCCATGGCGTTCTTGTAGCCGAATTCCTTGATCATCGCGGGACGAACGACGTCCTCGTAATGCTTCTTCATGCGCGGCGAGAGAGCCGCCTGCTGAGCCTCAGCCATCGATCAGATCCCCCGAACGCTTGGCGAAACGAACCTTGCGGCCGTCATCGAGCACCTTGAAACCAACGCGGGTCGGCTTGCCGTCCTTCGGATCGGCCACAGCGATGTTCGACAGGTCGATGGTGGCCTCTTTCGAGATGATGCCGCCCTCGGACGTCTGCGACTGCTTGGTGTGGCGCTTGACCAGGTTGACACCACGCACGACGGCGCGGGCATCCTTCGGCAGAACCTGCAGCACTTCGCCCGACTTGCCCTTGTCGCGGCCGGCGAGCACGACGACCTTGTCGCCCTTCTTGATCTTGGCAGCCATCACAGCACCTCCGGCGCCAGCGAGATGATCTTCATGTGGTTCTTGGCGCGCAGCTCGCGCGGAACCGGTCCGAAGATACGCGTGCCGACCGGCTCCTTCTGGTTGTTGATCAGCACGGCCGCATTGCGGTCGAAGCGGATCACCGAACCGTCGGCGCGCTTGACGTCCTTGGCGGTGCGAACGACGACCGCCTTCATGACGTCGCCCTTCTTCACGCGACCGCGCGGAATGGCTTCCTTGATCGAAACGACGATGATGTCGCCGACGCCGGCGTACTTGCGCTTCGACCCGCCGAGAACCTTGATGCACATCACACGACGCGCGCCGGAATTATCGGCGACGTCGAGATTCGTCTGCACCTGGATCATGGCCTTGATCCTTCCAATCTGTGTATCAGGCGGTTTCCCGAGCGGCCTCAGCGCTGCTCGGGACTACGACTGACGGGGGTCGATCGCCCCCTGGCCTCAAAACAAAACATGATCCGCAAAAGTGGTTTCCACCTTTGCGGAGAGACATGTCCGGCTTCCCCGGATCGCGCCCTGCGTCCGATTGGACGCAAGGACAGGCGATCCGTCTGGTTGGTCATCGGAGATTTCCGAAAAGTGGTTTCCACTTTTCGGTCCGATGCCGCGCCCTGCCCGCCCCGATTCGGGGCCGGGCAAAGCCGTCTCGTCTCACGCCTTGGGGGCGTTCTCGAGCACAACCCAGCTTTTCAGCTTGGAAATCGGCTTGGACTCCTCGATCCACACCGTATCGCCAACCTTGAACGAACCCGCCTCGTCATGGGCGTGATAGTTCTTCGTACGGCGAACCGTCTTCTTGAGGAGCGGGTGCGTATAACGCCGCTCGACCTTAACCACAACAGTTTTGTTCTGCTTGTCGCTGACGACGACGCCCTGGAGCACGCGCTTAGGCATTATCTTCTCCTCACGCGCTGGCCGCAACGGCCTTCGACCGCTGCAGCGTCTTGATGCGGGCGATGTCCTTGCGCACCTGGGTGACGCGCGCGGTGTTCTCGAGCTGGCCCGTCGCCCTCTGGAAGCGCAGGTTGAACTGCTCCTTCTTCAGCTTGAGCAGCTCGTCCTGGAGCTGGTCCGTGCTCATGGTCTTCAGGTCGGACTGACGCTGAGTAATTTTCATGTCGCCCTCCCTTACTCGGCGATGCGCTGGATGAAGCGGGTCTTGATCGGCAGCTTGGCGGCGCCGAGACGGAGCGCCTCGCGGGCGATCTCCTCGGACACGCCGTCGAGCTCGAACATGATCCGGCCCGGCTTGACCTTGGCCGCCCAGAACTCGGGCGAACCCTTGCCCTTACCCATGCGGACTTCGGTCGGCTTCTTCGAAACCGGCACGTCGGGGAACACGCGGATCCAGACGCGGCCGACGCGCTTCATGGCGCGGGTGATCGCGCGGCGGGCCGCCTCGATCTGCCGGGCGGTGACGCGCTCGGGCTCTTGGGCCTTCAGGCCGAACTGGCCGAAATTGAGGTCCGTGCCGCCCTTGGCGACGCCGGAGATGCGTCCCTTGAACTGCTTGCGGAACTTGGTGCGTTTTGGTTGCAGCATGGCTCTTCTCGATCAGCCTTACGCAGCCTGCTCGCGACGATCGCGATCGCGGTGATCACGGTCACGGCCGCCGGAACGGCCGCCCTCGTCGGAGAGGCGCTTGTCCTGGGCCATCGGGTCGTGTTCCAGGATCTCGCCCTTGAAGATCCAGACCTTGATGCCGCACGTCCCGTAGGTCGTGAAGGCCGTCGCGACGCCGTAGTCGACATCGGCGCGAAGCGTGTGCAGCGGCACGCGCCCCTCGCGATACCATTCGAGGCGGGCGATCTCGGCGCCGCCGAGACGGCCCGAGCAGTTGATGCGGATGCCCTCGGCGCCCAGACGCATGGCCGACTGCACGGCGCGCTTCATGGCGCGACGGAAGGCGACACGGCGCTCGAGCTGCTGAGCGATCGAGTCGGCGACCAGCGTCGCGTCGATCTCAGGCTTGCGCACCTCGACGATGTTGATCGTGACATCGGCCTTGGTGAGCTTCGAGACTTCCTTGCGGAGCTTCTCGATGTCGGCACCCTTCTTGCCGATCACCACGCCCGGACGAGCCGAGTGGATGGTGACGCGGCACTTCTTGTGCGGACGCTCGATGATGATCTTCGAGACGGCGGCCTGCTTCAGCAGCTTCATCAGGGCGGCGCGGATCGCCATGTCCTCATGCAGCAGCTTGCCGTATTCGCCCTTGTTCGCGAACCAGCGCGAATCCCAGGTGCGATTGATGCCGAGGCGAAGGCCGATCGGATTGATTTTCTGACCCATCGTTCTCTCCTCAGGCCTGCGCAGCCTGCTCGCGCACCACGATCGTGATGTTCGAGAACGGCTTCATGATACGGGCGCCACGGCCGCGGGCGCGGGCGTGGAAGCGCTTCATCACGAGCGCCTTGCCGACGAAGGCCTTGGCGACGACGAGATCGTCGACGTCGAGATCATGGTTGTTCTCGGCGTTGGCGATCGCGCTCTGCAGGCACTTGCGAACATCGTTCGCGATGCGCTTGCGCGAGAACTCGAGATCGGCGAGCGCCGTCGAGACCTTCTTGCCGCGGATCAGCTGAGCGACGAGGTTCAGCTTCTGCGGCGAGACGCGCAGGTTGCGGGCGACCGCAACCGCTTCGTTCTCAGGCAGCGCACGGGGGGCGGATGCTTTACCCATGGCTTACTTCCTCTTCGCCTTCTTGTCGGCAGCGTGGCCGTGGAAGGTGCGGGTCGGCGAGAACTCGCCGAACTTGTGCCCAACCATTTCCTCGGACACGGACACCGGCACATGCTTCTGTCCGTTGTACACGCCGAACGTCAGACCGACGAACTGCGGCAGGATCGTGGAGCGGCGGCTCCAGATCTTGATGACTTCATTACGGCCCGAGGTCCTGGCGACCTCGGCCTTCTTCAGGAGGTATCCGTCGACGAACGGACCTTTCCAAAGCGAACGCGCCATGACGGACCTCAGTTCTTCTTCTTGCGGGCGTGACGGCTCGACACGATGAACGTATCGGTCCGCTTGTTCGAGCGGGTCTTCTTGCCCTTGGTCGGCAGACCCCAGGGCGTAACCGGGTGACGGCCGCCCGAGGTACGGCCTTCACCACCGCCGTGCGGATGGTCGACCGGGTTCATCGAGACGCCGCGGTTATGCGGACGGCGGCCGAGCCAGCGCGAGCGACCGGCCTTGCCATCGTTCCGGTTCATGTGATCCGGGTTCGAGACGGCGCCGACGGTGGCGTAGCACAGGCCCGAGATCAGGCGCTGCTCGCCCGAGTTCAGGCGGACGATGACGTAGCCCTGGTCGCGGCCGACGATCTGAGCGTAGTTGCCGGCAGAGCGGGCCAGAGCGCCACCCTTGCCGATCTTGAGCTCGACATTGTGGACGATCGTGCCGATCGGCAGAGCGCCCATCGGAGCCGCGTTGCCGGGCTTCACGTCGACGTTGTCACCAGCAATGACGGTGTCGCCGACAGCCAGGCGCTGCGGCGCCAGGATGTAGGACTGCTCGCCGTCCTGATACTTGATCAGGGCGATGAATGCGGTCCGGTTCGGATCGTACTCGATCCGCTCGACGGTCGCCGGGATGCCAGCCTTGCCGCGACGCTTGAAGTCGACGAGGCGCAGCGTGCGCTTGTGACCACCGCCGCGGAAACGGACAGTGATGCGGCCGAGGTTGTTGCGGCCGCCCGAGGAGCTCTTGCCCTCGGTCAGGGTCTTGACCGGCTTGCCCTTGTAGAGCTCGCTGCGGTCGACGATCACGAGCTGGCGAAGGCTCGGCGTGATCGGCTTGAAGTTCTTCAAAGCCATGATGGCGATCCTTCCCTCAGAGGCCCGTGGTCACGTCGATCGAGTGGCCCTCTTCGAGGGTCACAACGGCCTTCTTGACGTCCGAGCGCTGGCCGAGGCGGCCACGGAAAACCTTGACCTTGCCTTCGGTGACGATCGTGTTGACGCTCTTGACCTTGACGTCGAAGAGCTTCTCGATCGCCGCCTTGATCTGCGGCTTGGTCGCGGTACGGGCGACCTTGAAGACGACCTTGTTATGCTCGGAGAGCATCGTCGCCTTCTCGGTGATGACCGGCGCCACGATCACATCGTAGTGGCGCGGGTCGAGGTTCTTGGCGGACTGGCTCATTTGAAGCGCGCCTCCAGCGCATCGACAGCGGCGCGCGTCAGGACGAGCTTGTCACGACGCAGGATGTCATAGACGTTGATGCCCTGAACCGGCAGCACGTCGACATTCGGGATCGAGCGAGCGGCCAGGCCGAAGTTCGCATCGATCTCGGCGCCACCGATGATCAGCGCGTTCGACAGGTCGAGCTTGCCGAAGTGGCCCAGCAGCACCTTGGTCTTCGGCTCGGCGAGCTTGGCATCGTCGATCACAATGATGCCGGCATCCTTCGCCTTGGCCGAGAGCGCATGGCGCAGAGCCAGAGCGCGGACCTTCTTCGGCAGGTCGTGAGCGTGGTCACGCACAACCGGGCCGAAGGCCTTGCCACCGCCGCGGAACTGCGGAGCCGAAGCCGCACCGTGGCGAGCGCCGCCGGTGCCCTTCTGCTTGTAGATCTTCTTGCGGGTGCGATCGACTTCCGAGCGACCCTTGGACTTGTGGGTCCCGGCGCGGCGCTTGGCGAGCTGATAGCGAACCATGCGGGCGAGGAGGTCAGCGCGCGGCTCAAGGCCGAACACCGCATCCGACAGCTCGACCGAACCGGCCGACTTGCCCTCGAGAGTGGTGATATCGAATTTCATCACGCGTTCTCCTCAGCCTGGGCCGCAGGAGCCTCTTCCGCCTTGCCCTCGCCGGCAACCTTGAACTTGCCCGGCAGCGGCGCATCCTTCGGCAGGGCGCGCTTGACGGCGTCACGGACGTGGATCCAGCCGCCAGCGACGCCCGGAACGGCGCCCTCGACGAGGATCAGGCCGCGTTCGACGTCCGTCTGGACGACGCGCAGGTTCTGCGTGGTGACGCGCTCGGCGCCGAGATGGCCCGGCATCTTCTTGTTCTTGAAGGTCTTGCCCGGGTCCTGGCGACCACCGGTCGAACCGATCGAACGGTGAGAGACCGAAACGCCGTGGGTGGCGCGCAGACCGCCGAAGTTCCAGCGCTTCATACCGCCGGCAAAGCCCTTGCCGGTGGTGGTGCCGGAGACGTCGACGAACTGGCCGACGACGAAGTGGTCCGCGGTCAGCTCGGCGCCGACGGGGATCAGCGCGTCATCGCTGACGCGGAACTCGACCACCTTGCGCTTCGGCTCGACCTTGGCGACCGCGAAATGACCGCGCTCGGCCTTCGAGACATTCTTCACCTTCGCCGTGCCGGAGCCCAGCTGCACGGCCACATAGCCGTTCTTCTCTTTCGTGCGATGCGCGACGACCTGGCAGTTGTCGAGCTTCAGCACGGTGACCGGAATATGCTCGCCGGCGTCCGTGAAGACGCGGGTCATCCCGACTTTCTGTGCAATCACACCGGAACGCATCGGTGCCTACCTTCTTCTGGGGTCATGTCCATCCGGGGGAACCGGAAACAGAGGACCCGTTCAATCGGATCAGAGCTTGATTTCGACGTCGACGCCGGCGGCGAGATCGAGCTTCATGAGGGCGTCGACCGTCTGGGGAGTCGGATCGACAATGTCGAGGACCCGCTTGTGGGTCCGCATCTCGAACTGCTCGCGCGACTTCTTGTCGATGTGGGGCGAGCGGTTGACGGTGAACTTCTCGATGAGCGTGGGCAGCGGAATCGGTCCGCGGACCTGAGCGCCCGTCCGCTTCGCGGTCGACACGATCTCGCGCGTCGAAGCGTCGAGGATGCGGTGATCGAACGCCTTGAGGCGGATCCGAATGTTCTGACCGTTCATGGTCTTAGTTCTCCGTGACGTGAAAAGGCGAAGGCCCGAAGGGCCCGCGCCCCTCACGAAAACGCGTTACGCAATGATCGAAGCGACGACGCCGGCGCCGACGGTGCGGCCGCCTTCGCGGATGGCGAAGCGCAGCTTCTCTTCCATCGCGATCGGGGCGATCAGCGTCACCTCCATCGAGATGTTGTCGCCCGGCATCACCATCTCCGTGCCCTCGGGCAGCGTCACCACGCCGGTCACGTCCGTCGTGCGGAAGTAGAACTGCGGGCGGTAGTTGGTGAAGAACGGCGTGTGGCGGCCACCCTCTTCCTTCGTCAGGATGTAGGCCTCGGCCTTGAACTTGGTGTGCGGCTTCACCGAGCCCGGCTTGCACAGCACCTGGCCGCGCTCGACGTCCTCGCGCTTCGTGCCGCGCAGCAGCGCGCCGATGTTGTCGCCCGCCTGGCCCTGGTCGAGCAGCTTGCGGAACATCTCGACGCCGGTGACCGTCGTCTTGACGGTGTCCTTCAGGCCGACGATCTCGATTTCCTCGCCGACCTTGACGATGCCGCGCTCGACGCGGCCGGTCACCACCGTGCCCCGGCCCGAAATCGAGAACACGTCCTCGACCGGCATCAGGAACGGCTGGTCGATCGGACGCTCCGGCTGCGGGATGTACTCGTCGACCGTCTTCATCAGCGCGATCACCGCGTCATGACCGATTTCCGGCGTGACGTTGTCGAGCGCGGCCTTGGCCGAGCCCTTGGTGATCGGGATGTCGTCGCCGGGGAAGTCGTACTTCGACAGCAGCTCGCGGATCTCCATCTCGACCAGCTCGAGCAGCTCGGCGTCGTCGACGAGATCGACCTTGTTCATGAACACCACCAGCGCGGGAACGCCGACCTGGCGCGCCAGCAGGATGTGCTCGCGGGTCTGCGGCATCGGGCCGTCGGCAGCCGACACCACCAGGATCGCGCCGTCCATCTGCGCCGCGCCGGTGATCATGTTCTTCACATAGTCGGCGTGGCCGGGGCAGTCGACGTGGGCATAGTGGCGGGCCGGGGTCTCGTACTCGACGTGAGCCGTCGAGATCGTGATGCCGCGCGCCTTCTCCTCCGGAGCCTTGTCGATCTGGTCATACGCCGTGAACGACGCGCCGCCAGACTCGGCCAGAACCTTCGTGATCGCAGCCGTCAGAGACGTCTTGCCATGGTCAACGTGACCAATCGTTCCAATGTTGCAGTGCGGCTTCGTACGAGCGAATTTCTCTTTGGCCATCGTAGCCTCCGTCAGATCTTGTTCAAATGTTCAGTCGGTTCGGTGCGGGATTCAGGCGTACTTGGCCTGGACCTCGGCGGCGACCGCCGACGGCACCTGCTCGTAGTGGTCGAACTGCATCGTGTAGTTCGCGCGGCCCTGCGAGAAGGAGCGCAGCTGGTTGACGTAGCCGAACATGTTGGCCAGCGGAACCATCGCGTTGATCACGACGGCGTTGCCGCGCATGTCCTGGCCCTGGATCTGGCCACGACGCGAGTTCAGGTCGCCGATGACCGAGCCGGTGTAGTCTTCCGGGGTCACGACCTCAACCTTCATGATCGGCTCGAGCAGCACGGAGCCGCCCTTCTGCAGACCTTCGCGCAGCGCCGCACGGGACGCGATTTCGAAGGCCAGGGCAGAAGAGTCGACCTCGTGGAAGGCGCCGTCGATCAGCGTGACCTTGACGTCCACGACCGGGAAGCCGGCGAGCACGCCAGAGCTGATGACCGAGTTCAAGCCCTTCTCGACGCCGGGGATGTACTCCTTCGGCACCGAGCCGCCGACAACCTTCGACTCGAACTCGAAGCCCTTACCGGTCTCGTTCGGCTCGATGACGAGCTTGACGCGGGCGAACTGGCCCGTACCGCCGGTCTGCTTCTTGTGGGTGTAGTCGATCTCGGCCTTCTTGGTCAGCGTCTCGCGATAGGCAACCTGGGGCGCGCCAATGTTGGCATCGACCTTGTAGGTGCGCTTCAGGATGTCGACCTTGATGTCGAGGTGGAGCTCGCCCATGCCCTTCAGGATGGTCTGGCCGCTCTCCTGGTCGGTCGACACGCGGAAGGACGGATCCTCGTTCGCGAGCTTCGACAGGGCGAGGCCCAGCTTCTCCTGGTCGGCCTTGGACTTCGGCTCGATCGCGATCGTGATGACCGGCTCGGGGAACTCCATGCGCTCCAGGATGACCGCGTTGACGGGATCGCAGAGCGTGTCGCCGGTGCGGACGTCCTTGAGGCCGGCCAGGGCGACGATGTCGCCGGCGTAAGCCTCCTTGATGTCCTCGCGGTTGTTCGCATGCATCAGCAGCATGCGGCCGACGCGCTCTTTCTTGTCACGGGTCGAGTTGATGACGCCCTGGCCAGCTTCGACCTTGCCGGAATAGATACGGCAGAAGGTGATCGTGCCGACGAACGGGTCGTCCATGATCTTGAAGGCGAGCATCGAGAAGGGATCCTCGTCCGTCGGATGACGGACGGTCGGCTCCTCGGTCTTGAAGTCGATGCCTTCGACCGCGCCACGATCGACCGGCGACGGCAGGAAGTCGACGACGGCGTCGAGCAGCGGCTGCACGCCCTTGTTCTTGAAGGCCGAGCCGCAGAGCACCGGGTGGAAGGCGCGGCGCTGCACGGCGGTGCGCACGAGACGGCGCAACGTGTCGGCATCCGGCTCGGTGCCTTCGAGATAGGCCTCCATCGCGGCGTCGTCCATCTCGACGGCGGCCTCGACGAGCTTCGAGCGGTATTCGGCAGCCTTGTCGGCGAGATCGGCCGGGATGTCCTGCTCTTCGAACGACGCGCCGAGAGCCTCGCCGTTCCAGACGATCGCCTTCATCTTGATCAGGTCGATCACGCCGGCGAAGTTGGACTCCGAACCGATCGGGATCTGCAGGCAGACGGGCTTGCCGGCGACGCGGTCAATGATGTCCTGGACGCAGCGATAGAAATCGGCGCCGATCTTGTCCATCTTGTTGACGAAGACGACGCGCGGAACGTCGTACTTGTCGGCCTGGCGCCAGACGGTCTCGGTCTGGGGCTCGACGCCCTGGTTGCCGTCGAGAACGCAGACGGCGCCATCGAGCACGCGCAGCGAACGCTCGACCTCGATGGTGAAGTCGACGTGGCCGGGGGTGTCGATGATGTTCAGGCGGTTGTCGCGCCAGAAGCAGGTCGTCGCAGCCGAGGTGATCGTGATGCCACGCTCCTGCTCCTGCGTCATCCAGTCCATGGTCGCGGCGCCGTCGTGGACTTCGCCGATCTTATGCGACTTGCCGGTGTAGTAGAGGATGCGCTCGGTCGTCGTCGTCTTGCCCGCATCGATGTGGGCCATGATGCCGAAGTTGCGATAACGGTCGATGGGATGGGAACGGGCCATGATCGTGCTCTGTGTCTCGGGGAACCGCGCCGCTTACCAGCGGTAGTGCGAGAAGGCGCGGTTGGCTTCCGCCATCCGGTGCGTGTCTTCGCGCTTCTTGACGGCGTTGCCGCGGTTGTTGGCGGCGTCCATCAGCTCGGCCGACAGGCGCTCCACCATGGTCTTGTCGTTGCGGCCGCGAGCGGCTGCGATCAGCCAGCGGATCGCCAGCGCCTGACGGCGCTCGGTACGAACCTCGACGGGAACCTGATAGGTCGCGCCGCCGACGCGGCGGGAACGAACCTCGATCGCCGGAGCGACGTTCTCGAGCGCCGACTTGAAGACGCCCAGCGGCTCGCTCTTGGTCTTCGCCTCGATGATATCGAAGGCACCGTAGACGATCC
This sequence comes from Bosea sp. F3-2, assembly GCF_008253865.1. Lineage (NCBI taxonomy): Bacteria > Pseudomonadati > Pseudomonadota > Alphaproteobacteria > Hyphomicrobiales > Alloboseaceae > Allobosea > Allobosea sp. F3-2. The sequence continues at coordinate 252,736 of NZ_CP042331.1, read as the reverse complement.
GCTCGGCGGTCGACTTCTTGCCTTCATACATGACCGAGTTCATGAACTTGGTCACGACGACATCGCCGAACTTCGGGTCCGGGATGATTTCGCGCTTTTCGGCACTGTGGCGGCGGGACATCGTCTAGTCTCCGTAAATCTTCAACGCGGCGGATCGGCTCGGGCTCATCGCCCCGCCGATCGGGCCGAACTCACTTCGGACGCTTGGCGCCGTACTTCGAACGACGCTGCTTGCGGTTCTTGACGCCCTGCGTATCGAGCACGCCACGCAGGATGTGATAGCGCACGCCGGGAAGGTCCTTCACGCGGCCGCCACGGATCATGACGACCGAGTGCTCCTGAAGGTTGTGACCCTCACCCGGGATGTAGCCGATCACCTCGAAGCCGTTCGTCAGGCGAACCTTGGCAACCTTACGAAGCGCCGAGTTCGGCTTCTTCGGGGTCGTCGTATAGACGCGCGTGCAGACGCCGCGCTTCTGCGGGCACGACTCGAGCGCCGGGGCGGTGTTACGCGCCTTCACGGGCGAGCGCGGCTTGCGGATGAGCTGGCTGATTGTCGGCATTCTGGCCTCTCGCCCCACTGAGCGTTTGGAAATTCTCTGGTCAATCTCCCAGCCCGAGCAAAGCCATGACATAAACGAAGCCGCGCCATCGGCGCCCGTCGAGGGGCCTCAGGCGCGTTCGCCAGCAGAGGAACACAGGAAGACCTGCGTTCATGCATCCTGCCATGTCGTCATTCGACGCTGGAATTCCGACGGAGTTTCGGTCGCGAAACTCGCTTGCGAAGCATGCGCAAGCGACAGACGTGTCCGACAGCCGTCGACAGTGGCGCGCTTATGACTCAACGAGAGATTCGCGTCAACCCCGAAACCGTCGAAAATGGCGGGGTTTTGCGGGGTTCGGACCAGTTGGCCCCCTGCCCGCCTCTCCTTGAAACAAAAAGGCCGCCCTGGAGGGGCGGCCTTTCCGATGATTGCCGAAGATCGTTCGCTGCCGATTCTTACTCGGCGGCGGGGAGCACGGCAGCAGCTTCCTTGGCGGCCTTGGCCGCCGCATCCGCTTTCTGGCCGACGATGAGATCGTCGCGGCGGGTAGCCACCTGCTTGATGCGGGCGACCTGGGCGCCGGTGCCGGCCGGGATGAGCGAGCCGACGATGACGTTCTCCTTGAGCCCCTCGAGCAGGTCCGACTTGCCGTTGACCGCCGCCTCGGTGAGGACGCGGGTGGTCTCCTGGAAGGACGCCGCCGAGATGAAGGAGCGGGTCTGCAGCGAGGCCTTGGTGATGCCGAGCAGGACCGGCACGCCGGAAGCCGGCTTCTTGCCCTCCTCGCGCAGCTTCGCGTTGACCTCTTCGAGCTCGACGCGATCGACCTGGTCGCCGGTCAGGATGTCGCTGTCGCCCGACTCCGTGATCTCGACCTTCTGCAGCATCTGCCGGACGATGACCTCGATGTGCTTGTCGTTGATGCCGACGCCCTGGAGGCGATAGACCTCCTGGATCTCGTTCACCAAGTAAGCCGCCAGCTCCTCGACGCCCTTGATCGCCAGGATGTCGTGCGGGGCCGGATTGCCGTCGAGGATGTAGTCGCCGACCTCCACGACGTCGCCGTCCTGGAGATGGATGTGCTTGCCCTTCGGGATCAGGTACTCGACCCCGTCCGAGCCGTCATGCGGCGTCAGCGTCACGCGGCGCTTGTTCTTGTAGTCCTTGCCGAAGCCGATGACGCCCGACTTCTCGGCGATGATCGCCGCATCCTTCGGACGACGCGCCTCGAACAGCTCCGCGACGCGCGGCAGACCGCCGGTGATGTCGCGGGTCTTGGCCGAGTCGGTCGAGACACGCGCCAGCACGTCGCCAGCCTTGACCGAGGAACCCGGCTCCACCGAGATGATGCCGTCGACCGGCAGGATGTAGCGGGCATCGCCACCGCGGGCGAGCTTCGCGATCTTGCCGTCCGAACCCGCGATCGTCATCGCCGGCTTGAGGTCGGCCGTACGGGCCGAGCCGCGCCAGTCGATCACGACGCGCTTGGAGATGCCGGTCGCCTCGTCGGTCGTCTCGGTCATCGACATGCCGTCGACGAGGTCCTCGTAGCCGACCTTGCCGTCGACCTCCGCCAGGATCGGGCGGGAGTACGGGTCCCACTCGATCAGGCGCTGGCCGCGCTTGACCTTGTCGCCCTCGTCGACGCGCAGCTTCGAGCCGAACTGGACGCGATGGACCGCGCGCTCGGCGCCGTCCGGACCGACGATCACGATGGCGATGTTGCGCGCCATGGCGATGAGGTCGCCGTCCGAGTTCCGCGCGACGTTGCGGTTGCGCATCTTGACCGTGCCTTCGAAGTTCGACTCGACGAAGGACTGGTCGGCGATGGTCGCCGCGCCGCCGATGTGGAAGGTGCGCATGGTGAGCTGCGTACCCGGCTCGCCGATCGACTGCGCCGCGATGACGCCGACAGCCTCGCCCATGTTGACGGGCGTGCCGCGGGCCAGATCGCGCCCGTAGCAGGTCGCGCAGACGCCGTTCTTGGTCTCGCAGGTGAGAACCGAGCGGATCTTCACCTCCTGGACGCCGGCGGCGTTGATCTTCTCGATATGGCTCTCCTCGATCATCGTGCCCTTCGGCACCAGGACGTTGCCGTCGATGTCGGTCACGTCCTCGGCCGCCGAACGGCCGAGGATGCGCACGCCGAGCGAGGCGACGACCTGACCGGCATCGACGATGGCGCGCATCTTGATGCCGTTGTCCGAGCCGCAATCGACCTCGGAGATGATCGCGTCCTGCGCCACGTCGACGAGACGGCGGGTCAGATAGCCGGAGTTGGCCGTCTTGAGCGCCGTGTCGGCGAGGCCCTTACGGGCGCCGTGGGTCGAGTTGAAGTACTCGAGAACGTCGAGGCCTTCCTTGAAGTTCGAGATGATCGGCGACTCGATGATCTCGCCCGACGGCTTGGCCATCAGGCCGCGCATGGCGGCGAGCTGGCGCATCTGCGCCGGCGAACCGCGGGCGCCGGAGTGCGACATCATGTAGATCGAGTTGATCTGCTTGTCGCGGCCGGTCTCGTCCTTCTGGACGGTCGAGATGCGGGCCATCATCTCCTGGGCGAGCTTGTCGGAGCACTTCGCCCAGGCGTCGACGACCTTGTTGTACTTCTCGCCCTGGGTGATCAGGCCGTCCTGGTACTGCTGCTCGTAGTCCTTGGCGAGCGCGCGGGTCGTGTCGACGATCTGCCACTTGTTCTCCGGCACGACCATGTCGTCCTTGCCGAAGGAAATGCCGGCCTTGAAGGCGTGCTTGAAGCCGAGCCCCATGACGCGGTCGCAGAAGATCACCGACTCCTTCTGACCGCAGCCGCGATAGACGGCGTCGATCATTCCGGAGATCTCCTTCTTCGTCATCAGCTTGTTGACGACGTCGAAGGACACGGCCGGGTGCTCCGGCAGCGCGGTCGAGAGGATCACGCGGCCCGGCGTGGTGTCGTAGATCTTCGTGTACGGCTTGCCGTCATGGCCGACGCCGGTCCAGCGGTATTTGATCTTCGAATGCAGCGTTACGACCTTCTCGTGCAGCGCGTGCTCGAGTTCGCCGAAATCGCCGAAGGCCTTGCCCTGGCCCGGCTCGCCGTCCGAGACGAGCGAGAGGTAGTAGAGGCCGAGCACGATGTCCTGCGACGGCACGATGATCGGCTGGCCGTTCGCCGGGTGCAGGATGTTGTTGGTCGACATCATCAGCACGCGCGCTTCCAGCTGCGCTTCGAGCGACAGCGGGACGTGCACGGCCATCTGGTCGCCGTCGAAGTCCGCGTTGAAGGCGGCGCAGACCAGCGGATGCAGCTGGATCGCCTTGCCCTCGATCAGCACCGGCTCGAAGGCCTGGATGCCGAGGCGGTGCAGCGTCGGGGCGCGGTTCAGCATCACCGGATGCTCGCGGATGACCTCGTCCAGGATATCCCAGACCTCCGGCTTCTCCTTCTCGACGAGCTTCTTGGCCTGCTTGACCGTGGTCGAGTAGCCCTTGGCGTCAAGCCGCGCATAGATGAACGGCTTGAACAGCTCGAGCGCCATCTTCTTCGGCAGGCCGCACTGGTGCAGCTTCATCTCCGGGCCGACGACGATGACCGAGCGGCCGGAATAGTCGACACGCTTGCCGAGCAGGTTCTGGCGGAAGCGGCCCTGCTTGCCCTTCAGCATGTCGGCAAGCGACTTCAGCGGGCGCTTGTTGGCACCCGTGATGACGCGGCCGCGACGGCCGTTGTCGAACAGGGCGTCGACCGACTCCTGCAGCATCCGCTTCTCGTTGCGGATGATGATGTCCGGCGCGCGCAGCTCGATCAGCCGCTTCAGGCGGTTGTTGCGGTTGATGACGCGGCGATAGAGGTCGTTCAGGTCCGAGGTCGCGAAGCGGCCGCCGTCGAGCGGCACGAGCGGACGCAGATCCGGCGGGATGACCGGAATCTGGGTCATCACCATCCATTCCGGCTTGTTGCCCGACTCCTGGAAGGCCTCGATGATCTTGAGGCGCTTCATCAGCTTCTTGGGCTTCAGCTCCGACGTCGTCGTCGCGATCTCATGCTTGAGATCGGCGTTGATCTGGTCGAGGTCGAGCGCGCGCAGCATCTCGCGGATGGCTTCCGCGCCGATCATGGCGGTGAAGGTGTCCGCGCCGTACTCTTCCTGAGCCCGGACGTACTCCTCCTCCGACAGCAGCTGACGGTCCTTGAGCGGGGTCAGGCCCGGCTCGATGACGACGTAGCTTTCGAAGTAGAGGATGCGCTCGAGGTCCTTGAGCGGCATATCCATCAGGAGGCCGATGCGCGAGGGCAGCGACTTCAGGAACCAGATATGCGCCACCGGAGCGGCGAGCTCGATATGGCCCATGCGCTCGCGCCGGACGCGGGCGAGCGTGACTTCGACGCCGCACTTCTCGCAGATGACGCCCTTGAACTTCATGCGCTTGTACTTGCCGCACAGGCACTCGTAGTCCTTGATCGGCCCGAAGATGCGGGCGCAGAACAGGCCGTCACGCTCCGGCTTGAACGTGCGGTAGTTGATCGTCTCCGGCTTTTTGATCTCGCCATAGGACCAGGACAGGATCTTCTCCGGGCTCGCGATCGAGATCTTGATCGCGTCGAAGGCCTGCTGGACCGGCTGCTGGCCGAAAAGGTTCATGACCTCTTGCTTCATCGCCTGTCTCCTTCCGCCGGCGGGGGCTTAAGGCCGCCCTGCCCGGCTCGTAAATTCCGTCGGCCGGCGGCGTCAATGCCGCCGGCGATATTCAAGGTTTGGGCAGCGGCTTATTCGGCCGCTTCGGCCGGCGGCAACTCGCCCGGCTTCACCTTGTTGTTGATCAGCTCGACATTGAGACCGAGCGAACGCATCTCCTTGACGAGAACGTTGAAGCTCTCGGGGATGCCGGCCTCGAAGTTGTCCTCGCCGCGCACGATCGACTCGTAGACCTTGGTGCGGCCGGCGACGTCGTCCGACTTCACCGTCAGCATCTCCTGCAGCGTGTAGGCGGCGCCGTAGGCTTCGAGCGCCCAGACCTCCATTTCGCCGAAGCGCTGGCCGCCGAACTGCGCCTTGCCGCCCAGCGGCTGCTGGGTGACGAGCGAGTACGGACCGATCGAACGGGCGTGGATCTTGTCGTCCACGAGGTGGTGCAGCTTCAGCATGTAGATGTAGCCCATCGTGACCTTGCGGTCGAAGGGCTCGCCGGTCCTGCCATCGTACAGCGTGGACTGCCCAGAGCTGTGCAGGCCCGCCTGCTCCAGCAGCCGCTCGATGTCCGCCTCCTTGGCGCCGTTGAACACCGGCGTCGCCACCGGCACGCCACGGCGCAGGTTCTGGCCCATCTCGACGAGCTCGTTCTCGTCCATCGAGGCAATGATCTCGTTGTCCTCGTAGACGGCGTCGAAGGAGGCCTTCAGCGCCTTGAAATCGTTCGTCTTCTTGTAGGCGTCGAGCGCCTGCGAGATCTGCTTGCCGAGGCCGGCAGCAGCCCAGCCCAGATGCGTCTCCAGGATCTGGCCGACGTTCATGCGCGAAGGCACGCCCAGCGGGTTCAGCACGATGTCGGCATGGGTGCCGTCCTCGAGGAACGGCATGTCCTCCACCGGCACGATGCGCGAGACCACGCCCTTGTTGCCGTGACGGCCGGCCATCTTGTCGCCCGGCTGGATCTTGCGCTTCACCGCGACGAAGACCTTGACCATCTTCATCACGCCCGGAGGCAGCTCGTCGCCACGCTGCAGCTTCTCGACCTTGTCGAGGAAGCGCTGCTCAAGGCGCTTCTTCGACTCGTCGTACTGCTTCCGCATCGCCTCGATCTCGGTCATCAGCGAGTCTTCGGCGGTCGCGAACAGCCACCACTGCGAACGCGGGAACTCGCTCATCACCTCGCGGGTGATGACCGTGTCCTTCTTGAAGCCCTTCGGGCCGGCGAGGCCGGTCTTGCCGGTCAGGATCTCGGCCAGACGCGCGAAGGTGTTGCGGTCCAGGATCGCCTGCTCGTCGTCACGGTCCTTGGCGAGACGCTCGATCTCCTCGCGCTCGATCGCCTGGGCGCGCTCGTCCTTGTCGACGCCGTGGCGGTTGAACACGCGGACCTCGACGATCGTGCCCTGCACGCCCGGGGGAACCCGCAGCGAGGTGTCGCGGACGTCCGAAGCCTTCTCGCCGAAGATGGCGCGCAGCAGCTTCTCTTCCGGGGTCATCGGGCTCTCGCCCTTTGGCGTGATCTTGCCGACGAGGATGTCGCCCGCCGCAACCTCAGCGCCGATATAGACGATGCCGGCTTCGTCGAGGTTCTTCAGCGCCTCTTCCGAGACGTTCGGAATGTCGCGCGTGATTTCCTCAGGGCCCAGCTTGGTGTCGCGGGCCATGACCTCGAATTCCTCGATATGGATCGAGGTGAAGACGTCCTCGGAGACGATCTTCTCGGAGAGAAGGATCGAGTCCTCGAAGTTGTAGCCGTTCCAGGGCATGAACGCGACGAGCACGTTGCGGCCGAGCGCGAGCTCGCCGAACTCGGTCGACGGGCCGTCCGCAACGATGTCGCCCTTCTTGACGACGTCACCGACGCGCACCAGCGGACGCTGCGTAATGCAGGTCGACTGGTTCGAGCGCTGGAACTTCTGCAGCCGGTAGATGTCGACGCCCGGCTTCGTCGGATCCATCTCCTCCGAAGCGCGGATGACGATACGGGTCGCGTCGACCTGGTCGACGATGCCGGCGCGGCGGGCCGCGATCGCGGCGCCCGAGTCACGGGCGACGACCGCTTCCATGCCGGTGCCGACGAACGGCGCGTCGGCGCGAACCAACGGCACCGCCTGGCGCTGCATGTTCGAGCCCATCAGCGCGCGGTTCGCGTCGTCGTTCTCGAGGAACGGGATCAGCGCCGCGGCGACCGAGACGAGCTGCTTCGGCGACACGTCCTGGAAGTCGACCTTGTCGACCGGCGTGACGATGACCTCGCCGGCACGGCGGCAGACGATCAGGTCGTCCGTCAGGCGGCCTTCCTTGTCGACGGCGGCGTTCGCCTGGGCGACGTTGTACTTCGCCTCTTCCATCGCCGAGAGATAGATCACCTCGTCCGTGACCTTGCCGTCGCGGATGCGGCGATACGGGCTCTCGATGAAGCCGTACTTGTTCACCCGCGCGAAGGTGGCGAGCGAGTTGATCAGGCCGATATTCGGACCTTCCGGCGTCTCGATCGGGCAGATGCGGCCGTAATGCGTCGGGTGCACGTCGCGCACCTCGAAGCCGGCGCGCTCGCGAGTCAGACCGCCCGGGCCAAGCGCCGAAAGACGACGCTTGTGCGTGACTTCCGAGAGCGGGTTCGTCTGGTCCATGAACTGCGAGAGCTGCGAGGAGCCGAAGAACTCGCGCACGGCGGCGGCGGCCGGCTTCGCGTTGATCAGGTCCTGCGGCATCACGGTGTCGATGTCGACCGAGGACATGCGCTCCTTGATGGCGCGCTCCATGCGCAGGAGACCCAGACGGTACTGGTTCTCCATCAGCTCGCCGACCGAGCGGACGCGGCGGTTGCCGAGATGGTCGATGTCGTCGATCTCGCCCTTGCCGTCGCGCAGGTCGACCAGCGCCTTGACGACCGCGAAGATGTCCTCCTTGCGCAGGATGCGCACGGTGTCCTCGGCGTCGAGGTCGAGACGCATGTTCATCTTCACGCGGCCGACGGCCGAGAGGTCGTAGCGCTCGGCGTCGAAGAACAGCGACTGGAACATGTTCTCAGCCGTCTCGAGGGTCGGCGGCTCGCCCGGGCGCATCACGCGGTAGATGTCGAACAGGGCTTCCTCGCGGCGCGAGTTCTTGTCGACATTGAGCGTGTTACGGATGTAGGGACCGACCGTGATGTGGTCGATGTCCAGCACCGGGATCTCGTCGAAGCCTTCGTCGGTCAGCTGCTTCAGCAGCTTCTCGGTGATCTCCTCGCCGGCCTCGGCGTAGACCTCGCCCGTCGCCGGGTTGACCAGATCCTCGGCGATGTACTGGCTATAGAGGTCCTCGTCCTGCGCGCGCAGGAACTTCAGGCCCTTCTCGGCGAGCTGGCGGGCGGTGCGGGCGACGAGCTTCTTGCCGGCCTCGACCACGACCTCGCCGGTATCGGCGTCGATCAGATCCTCGTTGGCCTTGAAGCCCTTCATGCGCTCCGCATCATAGGGAACGCGCCAGCCCTTGGCGTCCTTGGTGTAGGCGATGGTGTTGTAGAAGCGGTTGAGGATCTCCTCGCCGTCCATGCCGAGCGCGAACAGCAGCGAGGTGACCGGAATCTTACGCTTCCGGTCGATACGGGCATAGACGATGTCCTTGGCGTCGAACTCGATGTCGAGCCAGGAACCGCGATACGGGATGATGCGCGCGGCGAAGAGCAGCTTGCCCGAAGAATGGGTCTTGCCCTTGTCGTGGTCGAAGAACACGCCCGGCGAACGGTGCATCTGCGAGACGATGACGCGCTCGGTGCCGTTGACGATGAAGGTGCCGTTATCCGTCATGAGCGGCATGTCGCCCATGTAGACATCCTGCTCCTTGATGTCCTTGACCGACTTGGCCTGGGTGTCCGGATCGATATCGAACACGATCAGGCGCAGCGTCACCTTGAGCGGCGCCGAGAAGGTCATGCCGCGCTGGCGGCACTCGTCGACGTCGTATTTCGGCGGCTCGAAGGTGTATTTCACGAACTCCAGCAGCGAGGCGCCGGAGAAGTCGCCGATCGGGAAGACCGACTTGAAGACGGACTGCAAACCCTCGTCGGGGCGGCCGCCCTTGGGTTCGTCGACCATCAGGAACTGATCGTAGGACGCCTTCTGAACCTCGATGAGGTTCGGCATCTGCGCCACTTCCTTGAGTTTGCCGAAGAACTTGCGGACGCGCCTGCGACCCTGGAGCGAATTGACCATGTTGTTCCTCGCAATCTCTTCGGACGGCTCACCCGGTGGTCCGGGCAAGGACGGCACCAGGCCGCCGGGTGAGCCGTTCGGCGCCGCATCGCGCCGACCCTGCATTTCCGTCGAAGCCGCGCCGCACGGTTGCGGCGAACTTCAACAACAACTCCCGCGCACCTGCGCGGAAACGACGCAACAGCCCCGGAGGCGTGAGCCGCCCCGGGACTGTCGATAGTGACTACGGTCGGACCGGCATCAGCCGGCCCTAGCTCACTTGAGCTCGACCTTGGCGCCGACGGCCTCGAGCTGCTTCTTGAGCTTCTCGGCCTCGTCCTTGGCAACGCCTTCCTTGACCGGCTTCGGAGCGCCCTCGACGAGGTCCTTGGCCTCCTTGAGGCCGAGGCCGGTGATGGCGCGGACTTCCTTGATCACCTCGATCTTCTTGTCGCCGGCCGAAGCCAGGACAACGGTGAACTCGGTCTGCTCTTCAGCAGCGGCGGCAGCAGCGCCACCGCCAGCAGCCGGGCCAGCCGCAACGGCGACGGCGGCGGCGGCGGAAACGCCCCACTTCTCTTCGAGGAGCTTCGCGAGCTCGGCGGCCTCGAGAACGGTGAGCGACGACAGCTCGTCGACGAGCTTGGTAAGATCAGCCATTTTGGGTTCCTACGTGTAAGAGGTTCGAACGATATCGGGATCAGCTGGCCGTTCAGGCCGCATCCTTGTCGGCATATGCCTGGAACACCCGCGCGAGCTTCGCAGCCGGCGCAGTCGAGAGCTGCGCAAGCTTCGTGGCCGGGGCCTGGATAAGGCCGACCAGCTTGGCACGCAGTTCGTCGAGCGAGGGCATCGTGGCCAGGGCCTTGACACCATCGGGGTTCAGGGCGGTCGTGCCCATCGCGCCGCCCAGGATGACGAGCTTGTCGTTCTCCTTGGCGAAAGCGGTGGCGACCTTCGGCGCCGCGACCGGATCGTTGGAATAAGCGATCAGGGTGGGACCCGTCAGCAGCTTGCTGATGGACGCGACGTCGGTGCCTTCAAGAGCGATCTTGGCCAGCCGGTTCTTTGCGACCTTAACAGTGGCGCCATTCGCCTTCATCTCGCGACGAAGCTTCTGGAACTGGGCCACGGTCAAGCCCGCATAGTGGGCCACGACGACGACCGACGTGTTCGCAAACACATCGTTCAGCGACGCGACGGCATCTTTTTTTGCCGCTTTATCCACTGGGCTCTCTCCGGTAGGCGACAAGCTTTTGAAGGCTCGCCGCCGGTTGCAAATGCCGCTTCCTGGAACCCCGGTTGACACCGGCGCCCTGCAAAGCGACGCTTGGTGCCCTGTCCCCGCTCCCGAACCCGAAAGGGCCGCGACCGGGCGAGATGGTTCGAACCGTCTTCTCCGGATCCTGCGATCCGGGACTAAGCTCTTGCACCGTCTATGCAGGCCTCTTGGCGAAATTATGCTCCCGGACGAACCGGGAAGGCACCTGCAGTCTCAGACAGGACTGGGTGATTCCGCCCCGAAAGATCGCTCTTTCCGAACCTGAAACACCCATTCTTCAGCGGAAACCCGCCGAAAAACGCGAAACAGACCCCTTCGTGTCAAGCACGCCGGAGCCTTGTCACTCATGGAAACAGGCGTGCGTATAGCGCTTTCGCCTGTTTCTGCCAAGTAGGCTCTTGACTTCACGAAATCAAGAGCAGGTGAACGGCCGGCGATCCGACCGCCCTTCCCTGATATCAGCCGCCGATGACGGTGTTCGGCTCGACCTTGACGCCCGGGCCCATGGTCGACGAGATCGCGACGCGCTGGATATAGGTGCCCTTGGCGCCGGCGGGCTTGGCCTTGGCGACGGAGTCGACGAACGCCTTGATGTTCTCCGAGAGCTTCTCAGCCGAGAACGAGGCCTTGCCGACGGCGGCGTGGATGATGCCGGCCTTCTCGACGCGGAACTCGACCGAGCCACCCTTCGAGGCGGCGACGGCAGCGGTCACGTCCATGGTGACGGTGCCGACGCGTGGGTTCGGCATCAGGCCGCGCGGGCCGAGCACCTTACCGAGACGGCCGACGAGACCCATCATATCCGGGGTCGCGATGCAGCGGTCGAAGTTGATCTCGCCCTTCTGGACGGTCTCGACCAGCTCTTCGGCGCCGACGATATCGGCACCCGCAGCCTTGGCCTCGTCGGCCTTGGCGCCGCGAGCGAAGACAGCGACGCGCAGTGTGCGGCCCGAGCCGTTCGGCAGGTTGCAGACGCCACGGACCATCTGGTCGGCGTGACGCGGATCGACGCCGAGGTTCATCGCGATCTCGATGGTCTCGTCGAACTTGGCGTTGGCGCGTTCCTTGATGAACGTGACAGCCTGGTCGAGCGAGTAGAGCTTGGTGCGGTCAATGCCTTCACGGCCCTTGACGACGCGCTTTCCGACATGTGCCATTGTCAGCCTCCCCTCAGCCCACGACTTCCAGGCCCATGGACCTGGCAGAGCCACGGATCATGGCCGAAGCCGATTCGACGGTGTCGCAGTTGAGATCGGCCATCTTCTTCTCGGCGATCTCGTTGATCTGCGCAGCGGTGACCTTGCCGACGTTGCCGCCACGGCCCGGGGTCTTCGAGCCGGAGGTCAGGCCAGCGGCCTTCTTCAGCCAGTACGAGACCGGCGGCTGCTTCATCTCGAAGGTGAAGGAGCGATCCTGATACGCGGTGATGATCACCGGGATCGGCATGCCCTTTTCCATCTGCTGGGTCTTCGCGTTGAAGGCCTTGCAGAATTCCATGATGTTGAGGCCGCGCTGACCGAGCGCGGGACCGATCGGCGGCGACGGATTGGCCGCGCCCGCCGGAACCTGAAGCTTCACGTAGCCCGTGATCTTCTTCGCCATGATGGCTGCTCCTGCCGTCCGCTCCGCTGCCTATCGGAACGACGACGCCCCTGCCTGCCGACGCTCTCCGTCGGGGCCGGGGTGGTTGCAGTGCGTGGTGCGGCGCCTTTGATCCGGCTGGCGACCGGCACGCCTCCCACGCGGTTGAGGCCGGGCCTATGGCACATCTGGCTGCGGAATGGAAGAGGGCTTCGCGGTCGCAGCCAGCGCCTTGCCCGCATCGGCCCGCGCGGCCGGCATCGTCATGCGTGCTGCACAGCTTGCGCATCGCTCATGAAGCTGTCGACAGCCTGCCGCAGGGCCGCGGCCTGACCATCGATGTCGGCAGAGGCCCGAGCCATCCGCTCGGTCATCCGGCGCCAGTCCTCGATCATGCCGGCAACCTGCTCGACCTGCTCGGCCATGCCGCGCACATCGCTGGCGGTCCGGGCGGTACCGATATTGATCGAGCGGGAGGTGTCGTCCTGCCTGCGCGCCAGCTCGGCGATCGAGTCGGCGGCGGTCTCGACGGCATTGACCGAAGCAACAAGGGCGCCAATGCGTCCGATGATCCGCTCAGCCGCCGTCCCGATCGAGTCGAGTCCCTGCCGCACCTGCCCCGTCGCTTCCGCGGTCCGGTTGGCGAGCTGCTTCACTTCGGCGGCCACCACCGCGAAACCGCGCCCACTCTCCCCGGCCCTGGCGGCCTCGATCGCCGCGTTGAGCGCGAGCAGATTGGTCTGGTTGGCGACGGTGCTGATCAGCGTCACGACGGCGGAAATCGATCCGACCGCCTCGCGCAGCAGCACGCTGTCATCCGTCGCCTCCTCGACCAGAGTTTTCGCGGCGTTCGCGATGTCCGAAGTCCGCTGCGCCTCCCCGGCCGTCGTCGCGAGCAGTTCGGTGATCTCGTTCAGGGACGAGGACATCTGCTCGACATGGTTGGCCGCACGCTGGCTCGACTGCGCCGCCGCTCCGGCATGCTGGTCGACGAAGCCGGAGAGCTGCGAGAGTTCGTTTGATGCGTCGGTCATGCTCGCGGCATGGGTTTCCAGCGCTGTGGCGATGCTCGCGATGTTGCCCTGGAAAGCCTGCCCTCTGACACGAAGCGCCCGCTGCCGCTCGACCTCCCCGGCCAGCGAGGCCAGTCGCTCCTTCGCAGCCTCCTGCTTCGTTTTCTCATCCGACAGATGGGCATGCAAAGCCCGGCCGAGCATGCCGATCTCATCGCCGCGACGCGCGAGCTTGCGCACCCAGCCGGCATCCTCTGCCGGCGCGGACAGGGTCGTTGCCATCGTCGCGATCGGACGCACGAGCCAGCGATACTCGAATGAGATGATCAGGGCGACCAGGAAGAGGCCGAGCGCCGCCAGAAGCAAAGAGTTCTGCCGGGAGTTTTCGATATGCGCGCCGAGCGCCTCGCTGACACCAGCCACCATCGTATTGAGCTGAACGCGCAGCTCGCTGCGCTGCGCCGCCACCTTGCGCAGGGCTTCACGCGCGATCGCACCGTCGGCCCCCAGCTTCGATGAAAGCTCCTGGAGCCCCCGCACAGCATCGGCAGCCTTCGCTGCAACCTCGCCGTCGCTGCGCACGGTGACGGCCTTCATCGCAACGGTCATGGCTTCGACATCGCCTGACAGAGCGCCGCGATCGCCGCCCGAGACGATCGCCACGACGATGCGGCTATAGGGGGCGTCGGTTTCCGAGAGAGCCGCAACGGCGCCGGTATTGAGAGCGATCGCCCTGGCGAAACCCGCGAGCTTCACGGAGCCAATGAACTCAGCCGCGCCGAACACGCAAGCGAGGACGCCAAGCATCAACGCCCAGAGCGTCAGCCGCTGGCGGACCGTAGCCTTGAAGAAACTGGGAAACATCGCGCCCTGCGTCGGATTACCGACGCAAAGCGTTGACGCAGTTGTGTTAAAGGCCGATTAACCTAACGGAATCCGCTGTAAACCGGTCGGAACACGCGACCGGCTCAGAGCTTCTCGACCTGGCCGTATTCCAGCTCGACCGGCGTGGCGCGGCCGAAGATCGAGACCGCGACCTTGAGGCGGGCGCGGGCGTGGTCGACATCCTCGACGACGCCGTTGAACGAAGCGAAGGGGCCGTCGGCAACCTTGACCTGCTCGCCGACCTCGAAGACCACCGTCGGCTTCGGGCGCTCGATGCCCTCGGCGACCTGGCCCTTGATCCGCATCGCCTCATGCTCCGGGATCGGCATGGGCTTGGCCTTGTCGGCGCCCAGGAAGCCGGTGACCTTCGGCGTGTTCTTGATGAGGTGATAGACCTCGTCGGTCATCTCGCACTTCACCAGCACATAGCCCGGGAAGAACTTGCGCTCGGTGTCGACCTTGCGGCCGCGGCGGACCTCGACGACCTTCTCGGTCGGCACCAGAACTTCTTCGAACTTGTCGGCGAGATTGCGCTGCGCCGCCTGATCCTTGATCGACTGCGCGACCTTGTTCTCGAAGTTGGAATAGGCGTGGACGATGTACCAGCGGGTGCTCACGTTCGTAATTCCGTTCAACGGGCGCCGAGGATGATGCCGAGCACCCAGCGGATGACGGTGTCGGTGAAGAGGAAGAACAGGCTGGAGACGACCACCATGGCGAGCACGAGGCCCGTGGTGATCAGCGTCTCGCGGCGCGAGGGCCAAGTGACCTTGGACGCCTCGGAGCGCACATCCTGCAGGAACTGGAAGGGATTGGATTTCGCCATGAACCACCTCGGGTTCCGATTCCGCCCGCAGCCCTGCCGCGCGCCGAATCGGCCGTCCTGAAACATTCGCGGCGCGGGACCCGGGGAGGGTCGCGCGCCGTCATTGCAAGCCTCTTACATCGCTTGACGTCGTTAGCCAAGACCCTTTCGGGCCGCGGACCGCTCAGCTCCGGCAGGCCGCGATCAGCAGGAAGAAGGGCCGCTCGCGCTCCTTCGCCCAGCCCGACTCGGCGGCGACCTGCTCCGGGCTCGGGGCCCATTCGACCAGCTTGCCCAACGTGAAGCCCGCGCCCAGCAGCAGGTCGAGATAAGTTGCGATGGTGCGGTGGCGCTTGACCACGCCCTCAGCCAGCCAATTGCTGACGCGATCGCCCTCATCGAGATAGCCGTTGACCGGCCACGTCGCCCGCCCGTCGGCATCGGCGAGCCATTCCTGCCGCACCGGCGCGGTCATGATCGGATGCTCGACCGAGCAGACCAGAACACCGCCCGGCTTCAGCGTCGCATGCACACGCGCGAACAGGCCAGCGAGATCGGCAATGTAGTGGAAGGCGAGCGAGCTGTAGGCGAGGTCGAAGGCTTCGGCCGGCGGCGCGTAGCTTTCAAGATCGGTCCGCTCGTAGACGATGCGGGAATCACCCGTCTCCCGCCGCGCTCGCTCCAGCATCTTCTCGGAGACGTCGACGCCGAGCACGCCCGCTGCCCCCTCGCCCGCAGCGAAACGGCAGAACCAGCCGAAGCCGCAACCGAGATCGAGCACGCGCTTGCCCCTGAGATCCGGCAGCATGGATCGCAGCACTGGCCATTCCGGCGCGCCGTCCAGCCCGCGGACGGAACGCGGCAGCTGGCTGTAGCCCGCGAAGAAGGTCTCGTCGTCGTAGATGTTCTGGGTCATGGCGCTCGAAGAACCGCATGGCGGTCCGCGCAGCAGTCGCTCGAAGAGCGACTGGCAGGGGCGGTAGGGCTCGAACCTACGACAACCGGTTTTGGAGACCGGTACTCTACCAACTGAGCTACACCCCTGCAGGTGCGCGTCATGTGCCCCAAGGCGCGGCACATTTCAAGTCGAAATCGCGCGTCATCCTCATTTGCTGTAGGGACCGAGTTCGCGGGCATAGCGCTCGACCAGCCTCAGCCCGAATTCCGTCGGCCTGAGTGCCGGTCCGCGATCATAGATCGGGATGCCGGCACGGGCGCCGAAGATGCGCTTGCCGTAGCAGATCAGCGTCTCGATCGACTGCATGATGAAGGTGATCGCCGGGAGAACCTCGCGATAGGCCGCATCCGCCCCAGCCTCGTCGCCCGCCCTGTAGCGGTCATAGGCCCGCAGTGCATAGTCGATCGTGTCAGGCGCCAGGATCATGCCGCTGCAGCCGGCCCGGAAATTGTCGATGACCTCGAGCCCGCCGCGCCCGTTCAGGATCGGCAGCCGACCTTCGGTCACCGCGATCAATCGCTCGATCTCGACGACCGAACCCTCGCCCTTGATCAGGCTGATGTTCGGATGCCGGCGCGTCAGCTCGCGGATATCCTCCGCCGACAGGCCGCGACCCAAATAGGCCGGCGCATTCTGGATCGCGACCGGCAGCGAAGTCGTGTCGGCGATGCGGCCAAAGAAGTTGATGTATTCGGCCGCGCCGAAGCTGCCGACCATCGGCGGCTGGAGAATCACCCAGTCGGCCCCGTTCTTCTCGGCGACCTTCACCAGCGCGACCTGCTCCGCCACCGAGGAGCCGAAGATCGTGAAGGCGAGCGGCTTCCGGCCGGCGACATCCTCGGCCATCCACTCCATCACGGTACAGCGCTCGGTGAAGCTCAGCTTGGAAACTTCGGTGGCGAGCCCGAGCGCCGCCATGCCCTGCACGTTGAGATCGAGGCTGATCTGCGCCTGCTTGCGCATCGCCGCCCGGTCGAGCCGCTCATGCTCGTCGAACAGCGCGAAGACGATCGAATGGATTCCCGGAAAGGGCGGCTTGAACGACATGGGCAGGCTCCTCCGCGACGGGAGCGGCTGACCCGCTCTCTCAAAGCGATTGAGAGCATGGAACGGACGAGCTTGGTAGAAAGCTACGCGGGACCGACCTATTCGTCAGGGGGCGACCAGCGTGAGCTTCAGCCCCAGCGCCTTCGTTGCCTTGGTGAGGGTGTCCAACGTCGGGTTACCTCCCGGCCTAAACGCCTTGTAGATCGCTTCTCGGCTCAAGCCAGTCTCCCGGGCGAATTCGGAAACGCCGCGAGCGCGGGCAACAACGCCGAGGGCGTGGGCGATATAGGTCGGATCGCCCTCCTCGATAGCATCCTTCAGGAGTTCAATCTGAGCTTCCTCGCTGGTCAGGTATTCAGCCGCATCGAAAGGGATGGTTTCGAGGGGCATGTCAGACCTCCTTGGCCATTGCGACGGCCCGTTTGATATCCCGCTCCTGAGAGGACTTGTCGCCGCCGCGGCCAAAGAAAAGCCACGCCCGTGTGAATCCCCACAGGCCTTAGCGCAAAGGCCGGCGGCAACCGGCGGCTCCCTTCCGGGAGACTCAGGCCGCGATCTTCAGTTTCAGCCCGAGGGAGTTGAGCACGCCCATGAAGGTGGATAGGCGCGGATCGCCCTTCTCGCTGAGGGCGCGGTAAAGTGCTTCGCGGGTCACGCCTGCATCCTTGGCGACCTGCGTCATGCCGCGCGCGCGCGCAACATCCCCGAGCGCCTTCGCAAGGAAAGCCGGGTCGTTTTCCTCGAGCGCCGCTTCGATATAGGCGGCCTGCTGCTCAGGCGTCTTGAGATAGGTCTGGATGTCGAACTTGGTGGTTTCGAGGGGCATCGTCACAGGTCCTTCGCCATCTGCCTGGCTTTGGCGATATCCGCCGATTGCGTCCGCTTGTCTCCGCCGCCCAGCAGGATCACCAATGTCTTGCCCTGCTGCACGAAGTACAGCCGATAGCCGTAGTCGATCCGCATTTCACACGTAACTTATAAGTTACGAAACACCCCTCGTCAACGAGACCGCGAAGTCGAAATGGAGGCTGTGGAAACCAAAGAAAAAAGGGCGGTGTCGCCACCGCCCTTTCCAACCCAAACCGTGCAGGACGATCAGGCGATGATGCTGGCGACGACGCCGGCGCCGACGGTGCGGCCGCCTTCGCGGATGGCGAAGCGCAGCTTCTCTTCCATCGCGATCGGGGCGATCAGCGTCACCTCCATCGAGATGTTGTCGCCCGGCATCACCATCTCCGTGCCCTCGGGCAGCGTCACCACGCCGGTCACGTCCGTCGTGCGGAAGTAGAACTGCGGGCGGTAGTTGGTGAAGAACGGCGTGTGGCGGCCACCCTCTTCCTTCGTCAGGATGTAGGCCTCGGCCTTGAACTTGGTGTGCGGCTTCACCGAGCCCGGCTTGCACAGCACCTGGCCGCGCTCGACGTCCTCGCGCTTCGTGCCGCGCAGCAGCGCGCCGATGTTGTCGCCCGCCTGGCCCTGGTCGAGCAGCTTGCGGAACATCTCGACGCCCGTGACCGTCGTCTTGACCGTGTCCTTCAGGCCGACGATCTCGATTTCCTCGCCGACCTTGACGATGCCGCGCTCGACGCGGCCGGTCACCACCGTGCCGCGGCCCGAGATCGAGAACACGTCCTCGACCGGCATCAGGAACGGCTGGTCGATCGGGCGCTCCGGCTGCGGGATGTACTCGTCGACCGTCTTCATCAGCGCGATCACCGCGTCATGGCCGATTTCCGGCGTGACGTTGTCGAGCGCGGCCTTGGCCGAGCCCTTGGTGATCGGGATGTCGTCGCCCGGGAAGTCGTACTTCGACAGCAGCTCGCGGATCTCCATCTCGACCAGCTCGAGCAGCTCGGCGTCGTCGACGAGATCGACCTTGTTCATGAACACCACCAGCGCGGGAACGCCGACCTGGCGCGCCAGCAGGATGTGCTCGCGGGTCTGCGGCATCGGGCCGTCGGCCGCCGACACCACCAGGATCGCGCCGTCCATCTGCGCCGCGCCCGTGATCATGTTCTTCACATAGTCGGCGTGGCCGGGGCAGTCGACGTGGGCATAGTGGCGGGCCGGGGTCTCGTACTCGACGTGAGCCGTCGAGATCGTGATGCCGCGCGCCTTCTCCTCGGGAGCCTTGTCGATCTGGTCATACGCCGTGAACGACGCACCGCCAGACTCGGCCAGAACCTTCGTGATCGCAGCCGTCAGAGACGTCTTGCCATGGTCAACGTGACCAATCGTTCCAATGTTGCAGTGCGGCTTCGTCCGCGAAAACTTCTCTTTGGCCATGACACCCTTGTCCTCGAAGGCGGCCCTCCGGGGCCTTGAAACGGGGTCGCATTAGGGGGTTTTGAAGCGGGATGCAAGGTTCCCGACTGAGCTGGCCATATCGGGGCTGTCAGGCCTGCGCGCGTCGCGCCGGAGGCAGCGGGCAGAGCGAGCCGCAATCGACCACGCCCGGCAGGAGATAGCGCAGGCAGCAGACCCGGCGCTGGCACTCGGCAATGGCAGTCAATGGCGACGGCCGCAGCGTGTCATGAAGCGGATTGCGCACACCCGCCGGCGTCAGCACCGTCGTCAGCAGTTCCTCGGCCTCGGCAATCGCCTCCCTGTCGGCTTCCGGCCGCTCGGCGCATTGCTGCACTGCCCAGGCGAAGCGCACGGCCGCATTGGTCCACATCAGCCGCGCCGAGACCGGGAAATGCGTCGCGAGCAAGCGGATCAATGGCGCCACATGGCCCTCGATCAAGGCGTCGAAGCGGCCACGGTTGCCGGCCGGCGCAAGCTCAACTGCCGGGCCGAGCAGGATGGCGGCCGTGCGCCCGTCTTCGTGCAGGGCAAAGCGCGCTTCGGACAACGCGACGGGCAGCGCCCGTCCAGCGAGCAGAATCGCGGCGACGGCCGGAACCACCACGGCGGCGAAGTGCCATTGGCTCCACATCGAGACGAGCGCGCGACGCTCTCCGCCCGGATGCCGCTCGGCGAAGCGCAACAGCAGCGCATCCAGCGTCGCGCCATCGAGCAGGGCCGATCCGGCGAGCCCGGCCTCATCGGCGTCGCGGCGCACGGCCTCGCCCAGATAGGCGAAGGCGCCGGTGAAGCAGCCTTCGAGCTCGGACGGCCTCATTCGTCGTCCCGGTCGGAAGCCGTGAGCCAGGCAGCCAGCGGCGCAGCGATCAGGGCCAAGCCGGCTGCGCCAGCAAGATAGAGCGTGTAGCCGAAATGCTGCGCCACCCAGCCGGCACCGAGCCCGCCGACCATGCTGACGATCGAATCCGTCCCCTGCAGCAAGGTGAAGTCCACGCCAGCCTGGCGCGGGTCGGCGATCGCCATGAAACGCGCATAGAGCGCGACGAAGCCGAGCGCCATGATGCCGGAAGAGCTCGCCAATGCGAGGCCGGCGAGCAGCCAGCGCGAGCCCCCGCCCTGCCCCATGACGAAGGCCAGCGTCGCGAGCGTGCCGGCCTGCAGCAGAAGCGCTGCGGCCATGACCGGCCGCGCGCCCCATAGCCTCACTGCTCCGCCACCGAGGAGGGCGCAGCCGAGACCGATGGCTAGCCCGCCCAGTCCGTTGATCGCGCCGAGCATTTCGAGGTCGAGCCCGGCATCGACCAGCATCGGCGCCAGCATGCCGACACCCCATTTCTGCGCGGCGACATAGAGCGCCGCGAGCCAGAGCCCGCGTCGCAGCCGCGGCCGGGCGAAAGCGGCCTTCAGCGAGGGCTGATGGGTGCGCAGACCCGGCGACGGAGCCGGCTTCGACATCAGGAACGGCAGCATCAGCAGCGCAAACAGCCCGGCCGCCGCCCATGTCGCGCCAGCCCAGTCGATTCGCGCGACCAGGACGAGGAAGAGCCCCGACCCCAGCGCCGAGCCGAGATAGGCGCCTCCGACCTGGGCTGCATTGCCCCACCCATGATGCACCTTGGCGAGCGTCTCGACCGCATGCCCGTCACAGGCGATGTCCGCAGTCGACGCGGCGAAGGCGATCGCAATGAAGACGGCGAGCAGCAGATGCCAGCGCTCCGGCCCGGCGATCGCGACCGCGACCAGCCCGGCCAGCGTGAACAGGCCGCAGGCGGCAACGATCTGGCGCGAGCGCGTCGGCCCCGATGGCGGCAACCGGTAGCGCTCCACCGCCGCAGCCCAGACTATCTTCAGCGCCCAGGGCAGGCTGATCAGGTAGATCAGGCCGATCGCGTCGAGCGGCAGCCCACGCTCGCGCAGCACGCTCGGCAGCGCCAGGAAGGCGACACCGCCGAGGATGCTCTGGCCGGTGTAGAGCCCGGCCAGCGCCGCGATGGTCAGCCAGGCCGAGTTCTGTCGGGACAGGGCCGGCTGTCCGACAGCCGCCTCGCTCACCAGCGATAGCGCAGGCTGGCGATGACCTTGCGTCCCTCGTCGAAGTAGCAGAAGCCGGCAGTGCAGGTCTGTTCGACCTTGTCGAGCAGGTTCGTCGCGTTGACCTGGACGCGCATACCCTTCAGCCGCGGATCAAGATTTTCGAGGTCGTAGCGCAGCGAGGCATCGACCAGCGTGCGCGGCTTGTTGTCGAGCACCGGCCGGTTGAGGTTGTCGCCGACGCTCGCCCCGACATAGCGTACGCCGCCACCAACCCCGAGGCCGCGCGCTGCGCCCTCCTGCACGGTGTAGTCGAGCCAGAGCGACGCGGTGTGATAGGGGATGCTGGTCAGCCGGTTGCCTTCGGTCTCCGGCGTCAGCTTGAGGATGCGCGCATCGTTGTAGGAATAGGACGCCTGGACGCTCAGGCCGCTCGTGAGCGACGCCACGGCCTCAAGTTCGAAGCCGCGCGAGCGCATGTCGAGCTGGACCTGCCGGTTGAAGCCGTTGATCACCTCGTAGACGACGGCATTGTTCTGACGCAGCTCGTAGACGGCGGCACGCAGCGAGGCGTTCTGGCCGGGAATATCGTATTTGACGCCGGCCTCGACCTGTTCGCCGGTCGTCGGCACCGCCACCGAACCCGAGAGCACCGTGCCCGAATTCGGCACGAAGGAGGTGGCATAGCTGACATAGGGCGCAAGGCCGAAGCTCGTGACGTAGCTCAGCGCCGCCCGGCCGGTCGAGCGCGCATCGTCCTGCTTGGTCTCGGTCGGCAGCACGCCGGCCGCGCCCGCCTCGAAGCGGCTGTTGAACCAGTCGCGCCGCCCGCCGATGGTCAGCCGCCAGTTCTGCCAGCTGATCTGATCCTGCGCATAGACGCCGACCAGCGTCTGCGTCTGCGCCGTGCGATAGCCGAGAGTCGCGTTGTAACCGAGCGAAACGCCACCAAAGCCTTCCTTGCCGCGATAGTGCAGCCAGCTGAAATCGACGCCAGCCAGCATCCGGTGCGAGATCGGGCCTGTGCTGAACTTCGCCTCGAGATTGGTGTCGACCGAGAGCCCCTGCGTCCGCTCGCGCGTCAGGCCGGGATCAGCGAGGTAGACATATCGCTGGTTGGTCGCCAGCGCCGAGTAGCGGACATGCTGGCGCAGCGTGAAGATCTCGCTGAAGGCGTGCTCAAACTCGTAGCCGATCCGTCCCTGCTGCTGGCGGAAATCGTTGTAGCGCTTGTCGCCGCCAAAGACCTTGGTGGCGCCGATCGACTTGTAGAGCAAATTGCCGCTGCGATCGATGTAAGGCCCGTATTCGTTGACATAGGCCGCCGTGCCGCCGGTAGTCGAATCCATGTACTCGGCCAGCAGCGTCAGCTTGGTCAGCTCGTTCGGCTTCCAGGTAATGGCCGGCGCGATGAAGACCCGATCGTCCTTGATGGCGCTGATCTGGTTGTCGGCATCGCGCACCAGGCCGGTCAGCCGGTAGAACAGCGTCTTCTCGGCATTGGCCGGACCGGACAGATCGAAATTGAACTGCTTGCGGCCGAAGGAGCCGCCCTGGACCTCGATCTCGCGGAAGCGCGTCTCGGTCGGACGCTTCGAGATGAGGTCGACGATGCCGGCCGAGGTGCTGGCGCCGTAGATCGCGCTCGACGGCCCGCGCAGCACGTTGATCGCTTCGAGCCCGTAGGGCTCGAGCCGAAACAGGCCGTTGGGGCTGTTGATCTGGCGCAGGCCGTCGCGGAAGACGGCGTTCTGGGTCACGTCGACGCCGCGAATCGTGAAGGCGTCGTAGCGCGGATCGAAACCATAGGTGCCGACGCGGGCGCCGGGCGTATAGGCCAGCGCGTCCAGCAGGTTCTGCGGCTTGCGCTGTTCGAGCTGCGTCTGCGTCACCGTCGAGATCGACTGGGGAATCTCCAGGATCGGCGTGTTGGTTTTCGTGCCGGTGGTCGTGGCGATCGCGACATAGCCATTGGTTGTCACTGGTCCGGCGGCAACTCCGGCTCCCTCGACCAGGATTTCATCGAGCTGGACGGAGCGTGGAGCCTCCGCCTGAGCCCAAGCTGATGTCGGCACAATCGCCAGCACGGCGGATGCAAGCAAAGCAGATCGAAAAAACACGAAACATCCTCAAGTCGAATGACGTCACGTGCAGTAGCAAACAACAATTCCGAAAAACAACCCGCAAGTAATAATAGACAATTACTTCAATTAAAAGCTAAATCCAAGATTATAATAATTCAAAATCATGGAGCACTACTGACTTAACGTCAGATCCATTCATCGAACATGACAAAACGACGTCAGCGCAGCTCCCGATGAGAAACGGAAACTGCGACCGTCACTCGCGGAGAAGCCATCCGGAGAAGCGCGAGGATGCATCATCGATCGCGTCATAGGCCGGGTCTTCGCGCAGCTGGTCGACGACAGCCAGCGCCGCCAGCCCGACGAGAATGCCGACCGGCGTCGCCGGCACGACCGAAGGTCTGCCCTTGACCAGCGCCGGCAGCATCAGTCGCGGCTATTCCCCGAAGACCCGCCGATAGCGCTCGATCGCCTTTGGATCGCCGGAGACCTTCTCGGGATTGTCGGAGAGCTTCACCGCCGGCCGTCCGTTCGCCTTGGTGACCTTGCAGACCAGCGACATCGGATCGAGTGCGCGCGAACCGTCGGGCGAGCAGCCGACGAGGTCGTTGGTGAGATCGGTGCCCCAGCCGAAGGCCATCCGGACCTTGCCGTCGAAATGGCCGTAGACGCGCTCGATCGCATCGACATCGAGCCCGTCGGAGAAGACCAGCATCTTCTCGCGCGGGTCGCGCCCGCGCTCGCGCCACCAGGCCATGATCGTTTCGCCGGCGGGGATCGGCGGCGCGCTGTCGGGCCGGAAACCCGTCCAGTCGGCGACCCAGTCCGGCGCATGGCGCAGGAAGCTTTGCGAGCCGAAGGCATCCGGCAGCGCGATCAGCAGGTTGCCGCCATAGACCTGGCGCCATTCGTCGAGCACACGATAAGGCGCGCGCAGCAATTCCTCGTCCGAATCGGCGAGCGCGGCCAGCACCATCGGCAGCTCATGCGCGTTGGTGCCGATCGCCTCGAGATCGGCATCCATGGCGAGCAGCACGTTGGAGGTGCCGGTGAAGGCCGGCCCCAACCCCTCCTTCAGCGCCTCGACGCACCAGCGCTGCCAGAGATGGCCATGGCGCCGGCGCGTGCCGAAATCCGAGAGCTTGACATTCGGCAGCTTCTGCAGCCGTTCGACCTTGCCCCACATCTTGGCCTTGGCGCGAGCGTAGAGCACATCGAGCGAGAAGCGCTTCTGGCCCAGCATCACGCGCCGCGCGCGCAGCTCGTTGATGATGGCGAGCGCCGGCACCTCCCACATCGTCGTATGGGTCCAGGGCCCTTCGAAATGCAGCTCATACTGCCCGTCGACCCGGCGCAGATCGTATTCGGGCAGCTGGAAATCGGCGAGCCAGGCCATGAAGTCCGGCGAGAACATCTGCGTCTTGCCGTAGAAGCTGTTGCCCGCCAGCCAGATCAGCTCGTTCTTGGTGAAGCGCAGCGAGCGGGCGTGGTCGAGCTGCGCCCTGAACTCGCCCTCGTCCACGAGGTCGGCGAGGCGGATGTGCTTCGAGCGGTTGATCAGCGAGAAGGTGACCTGCACGTCCGGGTGGAAGGCCCGGATCATCTGCAACATCAGCAGCTTGTAGAAATCGGTGTCGAGCAGGCTGCGGATGATCGGGTCGAGCCGCCAGCCATGGTTGTAGGTCCGCGTCGCGATGTCGGTAAAGATCATGTCGGCATCAGGTCCGGGGCTGGCTCACGGCGAAGGCGACGATACGGCGCGGACGCCGGGCGAATAAAGCTGCATCAGAACAGTGCCTTGAGCGCCGGTGCAAGCGCCGGCCACGCAGCCATGCCCAGCGACAGGACCATGAGCGCCGCCAGCAGCACGCCAAGCAGCGGCAGCACGGCCCGGAAAACCGCCGCCGCCGGCACGCGCATGATGCCGCTGACGACATAGACGAGGATGCCGAGCGGCGGCGTCAGCCCGTGGATCATCAGGTTGACCACGAGCACGACACCGAACTGGATCGGATCGAGCCCTGCCGCTACCGCGACGGGCAACAGGAGCGGCGCCAGCAACAGGATCGCCGCGCCAATATCGAGGAAGAGCCCTGCCACCAGCAGCACGAGGTTGGCGAGCAGCATCACCGCATAGGGACCCGCCCCGAACACAGTGACGAGGCTGGCCATCTGTTCGGAGATGCGATCGACGGCGAGCAGGAAAGCGAAAGGCGCCGAGGCCCCGATCAGCAGGCCGATCGCCGCCGCCTCGGCTGCGGATTTGCGCAGCGCCGCCAGCACGCCGCGCCCATTCAGGCTGCGCAGCGCCAGGCAGGCGATCACCGCATAGGCGACGGCGAGCGCCGAGGCCTCCGTCACCGTCACCACGCCGAAGCGGATGCCAACCACGACGACGACGCCGAGCCCGATGGCGGGAATGGCGCCGACGAGCGCCCTGCCCCGCTCGGCCGTGCTCGCCTTCGGCGCCGCATCGACCACACCGCGCACGCTGAGATGGATGCCAATGGCGAGCGCCAGCGCCAGCACGCCGCCAGCAACGAAGCCGCCGACCAGCAGCGAGCCGACCGAGAGATTGGTTGCGCTCGCCAGGATGAGGAAGGCGATCGAGGGCGGGATGATGTTGTCCAACATCGAGACGCCGGCAACGATCGCCGCCGCATTCGCTGGCGGATAGCCGCGCGCGACCAGGGTCGGCGCCATCACCTTGGCGCCAAAGGCTGCATTCGCAACCGAGGAGCCGGAGGCGCCGGAGAACAGCACGCTGGCGACCAGCGCCGTCTGCGCCAGCCCCGCCCGCCAATGCCCGACCAGCGTCGCGGCGAAGCGGATCAGCCGCTCGGCCAGCCCGCCCTCGGTCAACAATTCGCCGGCAAGCAGGAAGAAGGGAATGGCCAGCAGCAGGAACTTGCCGACGCCGCCGACCATGGTCTGTACGATCGCCGGCTCCGGCAGCAACCCGCCGAAAGGCCCTGTCAGCGAGACGCCGGCCAGCAGCGCGAAGGGCAGCGGCGCGCCGAGCAGCAACCCCGCTCCGGCGACGAGCGCAGCCACGAGGCTCGGCGTCGGGAGGAGGTCGAAGGAGAGCTGCGCGAGCGCGTAGAGGCCCGATCCCAGCGCCAGTGAGACCGCCGCACCAACCCAGCCCCGTTCGAGCCCGCCACGCAGGAAAAGCGCCAGAATCGTCAGCCCGCCCCCGCAGGCGAAGAGGGCGAAGCGCAGCGCTTCCGGCAGGCCGAGCACGGTGGACTGGCCACCGACCAGCAACGCGACGTTCACGCCGCCTCCAGCCAACACAAGCGCTCCTTGGAACGCGATCGCGTCGGCAACTGTCACCGCGACGTTGCGGAGCCCGTCGGGCAGCAGCCGCACGAGTACATCCAGCCGCATCGCCAGCGTCCCGGTGACGGCGAGCGGCGCGCCGACGGCGATCAGCGCCAGATGCAGCCAGATCGCGAGCTCATCCGACCAGACGAAGCCGCCGCCGAACAGGTAGCGCCGCAGCACCGCCGCCATCACCACGACGAACAGTAGCGCGAGGATGACGGCGCCAGCGTGCTCCAGCGCCGTACGCAGTCGCATTTCCGCCCGCACTGCCAGCCGCATGCCGTCGCGGTGCCGCTCTGCTTCGATCATCCTGCCGCTACGCCCAGCCCCGCTGCCCAGTTCCGGCCTTTGACGGCCCACGTCAAGCAATCGAATTGACATCGCCCATGATTTGGCGACAGGAGCGGGTTCATCGCATCGATGCGGCCGGGCCCGGATGGCGCCATTGCCGATCACCGCCCAGGTCTGTCAGAAGACGAGCTATGGCTTCCGAAATCACATCGCCCACCGCCGGCTTCGGCACGGACCCTGGCGCCCCCTACGATCTCGCGGTCATCGGCGGCGGCATCAATGGCTGCGGCATCGCCCGCGACGCAGCCGGGCGCGGCGCCTCGGTCGTGCTGTTCGAGAAGGACGACCTCGCCAGCGCCACCTCCTCGCGCTCGACCAAGCTGATCCATGGCGGGTTGCGCTATCTCGAATATTACGAGTTCCGGCTGGTGCGCGAGGCGCTGATGGAGCGCGAGCGGCTCTGGGCGATCGCGCCGCATATCATCCGGCCGCTGCGTTTCGTGCTGCCGCATCACAAGGGGCTTCGCCCGGCCTGGCTGCTGCGCCTCGGACTGTTCCTTTACGACCATATCGGCGGCCGCAAGCTCCTGCCCGCCACGCGCACGCTCGATCTCGCGCATGACGTCGTCGGCAGGCCGCTGAAGGACAACCAGGCGAAGGCTTTCGAATACTCCGACTGCTGGGTCGAGGATGCCCGGCTCGTCGTGCTGAACGCGATCGACGCCGCCGTGCGCGGCACCGCGATCCACACCCGCACGCGCGTCGCCTCCGCGCATCGCGAAAACGGCCTCTGGCAACTGGTGACGGAAGGCCCGGAAGGCAGGCGGACGCTCTGGGCGAAGGCGCTCGTCAACGCCGCCGGCCCCTGGGTCGCCGAGGTGCTGAGCGGCGTGATCCACACAAATACCCGGGCCGGCGTCCGCATGGTCCAGGGCAGCCATATCGTCGTGCCCAAGCTCTACGACCACGACCGCTGCTACATCTTCCAGAATGCGGACGGACGCATCGTCTTCGCCATCCCCTACGAGCAGGACTTCACCCTGATCGGCACCACCGACCGCGACTACAAGGGCGATCCGGCCGAGGTCGCCGCGACGCCCGAGGAGATCGCCTATCTCTGCGCCGCCGCGAGCGAGTATTTCCGCCAGCCGGTCACGCCCGATTCCGTGGTCTGGACCTATTCCGGCGTTCGTCCGCTCTATGACGACGGCGCCTCGAAGGCGCAGGAAGCGACCCGCGACTACGTCCTGACGCTCGACGCCCCGCAGGGCGAGGCCCCGCTTCTCTCCGTCTTCGGCGGCAAGATCACGACCTATCGCCGCCTGGCGGAAGCCGCGATCGCCAAGCTCGCGCCGCATGCACCCTGGGCCGCCCGTGCCAACTGGACGATGACCGGCGCCCTGCCCGGCGGCGACTTCCCGGTCGGGGGCTTCGACAAGCTGGTCGGCGAGATCGCCGCCTCCTACCCCTGGCTGGAACGCAAGACCGCGACGCGGCTCGCCCGCTGCTACGGCACCCGCGCCCGTGACATCCTTGCCGATGCGAAGAGCCTCGCCGATCTCGGCCGCCATTTCGGCGCCGATCTGTATGAAAGCGAAGTCCGTTATCTCATGCACGCCGAATGGGCACGCCAGGCAGTGGACGTGCTCTGGCGGCGCAGCAAGCTGGGCTTGCGGCTCTCCACCGCCGAACGCGAGGCGCTCGACGACTTCATGCGGCGGGAAGTCACGGCAGCGGCCTGACCCGCTTTCGGCAACGGAACGACCGCTTCCGCGCCGCGCCGGCGTCAGAAGCCGCAGATCTCCACGAGCTTTTCCTGAGTCTTCTGCCCGGGAACGCCATCGACCTTGAGCGGCGGATAGCTGTTCTGGAAGGCCCTCACGGCTCTCGTGGTCTTCGGCCCCTTGATGCCGTCGACTCGCCCTGCGCCGAAGCCCAGCGCGTTGAGCCGGAACTGCACGCCAGTCAGCCAGTCTGGACGTGGCGCCGTCTTCTGACCGGCCTTGATGACGATTTCCGGCATGCGGATGACCGTCTTGCCCTGCTTGCGCTCCCTGAAGGCGTCGAAGCTGCCCTTGACGATTTCAGGCGGGGCCGGATCGCGCTTGGTCGGCGTGGACGTGGCCGCAACCGCGACCGGCGCCGCCAGATCGAGGCCGTCTACGGTCTCGATGGCGGTCATGCCCTCGATGACGAGCACGGCTCCCTTGAACAGTCCCAGAGCCCCCTCCAGCAGACCGGTGATCCTGAGCTCGTCCACCGTACCGAGCGCCTGGTTGCGCATCAGGCTGATGCCGGCCTTGTCGACCGGCCCGTATCGCAGCCCGGCCACCAGCTCCTCGAGCGACCCATAGTATTTTCCGCCATAATCGGCGAAGCGCAGCCGCCCGGCGATGTCCCGCACTGCGATGACCGCGTGGTTGATGATCTTGCCGGTCGTCGTCGTGCAGCGGATCGCGAAGATCGTGACCCCGCTCTCCGCCTGTGCGAGCTGTATCGCCTCCTGGACCGTGTTGGGATTTGCGAGGCGCTTGATCCTGACGCCCTGGGAAACCAGGAAGTCGAGCGCCTTCGCGATCCCGGAGGAGATCACATGACGGCCGGACTCGTTCCGCGTCAGCGAACCGATTGGCTTGCCGACTGCATCGGCCATGTCCTTCACGGTGATGAAGAAGCTCTTCCCCTTGGTGATCGACATGGCGTTGTTGACCGCCTGGAAGGTGCAGGGCCCGGTCACGCCCCTGACCTGCACGGCCAGCCTGATCTGCCGCAGATGAGCGAGCCGGGAGAGCATTCCGCCGGCACGGCCGAGCGGCCCCAGGATGGCGAGCAGGCGAAGCGCATCCTTGCCGACCCCCTTGAACCCACCCTCGGCCATGCCCTCGCCGAAGCGCAGCACGTCGACGAAGCCGGCGCCGAGGTCCATTGAAGTCTGCACGGTGGTGGCGATCGTCACCGCCCACCACTGCGGATTGTCCTGCACCCACTCGCCGAGGATGACCTCGGTCTCGCGCTTCTGCTTGTCCCACCAGTTCGCGTATTCGGAAAAGGCCACGCTCGTCTCCTTGTCGCCCGACGCATCGGGCCGGGAACGAAAGCCGCTTCCGAAGGCGCGATGCCTCATTGAGGAGCCGGCATGCCGCTGCCCGCGCCCGAAAGGGCGCGTGGCGGCCACGCCGGCCTTTCTTAGTCGTGAAGAGGACGGCGCCGGTTCACGCCACCTGATAGGCGAAGCTGCCGTTCTCGACGGAGACCCTCGCCTCGGTCAGCGGCTTCTTCTCGAGCTGCAGGTTGAGGATGGCACGCGAGAGCGCCGGCAGCATCGAGTTGGTGATGATGTTGTCGATCATGCGCCCGCCCGAGTCCGGATCGTTGCACTGGCCGACGATATGCTCGACCACCGCGTCGTCGTAGGCGAACGTCGCCTTGTGGTTCTCGGCGAGCCGCTTGCCGATGCGCCCGAGCTGCAGCCGGACGATGCCGGCCAGCATGTCCGAGGAGAGCGGATAGTACGGAATGGTCACGAGCCGCCCGATCAGCGCGGGCGGGAAGACCTTGAGCAGCGCGGGCCTGAGGCTGACAGCCATCCGCTCCGGATCGGGCTTGGCGGCGTCGTTGGCGGACATGCTCATGATCTCATCGGTGCCGACATTCGAGGTCAGGATGATCAGCGTGTTCTTGAAGTCGATGCGCCGGCCGGTGCCGTCCTCCATCTGGCCCTTGTCGAAGACCTGGAAGAACAGCTCGTGCACGTCAGGATGCGCCTTCTCGACCTCGTCGAGCAGCACGACCGAATAAGGCTTGCGCCGCACGGCTTCCGTCAGCCGCCCGCCCTCGCCATAGCCGACATAGCCGGGAGGCGCCCCCTTCAGCGTCGAGACGGTATGCGCCTCCTGGAACTCGCTCATGTTGATGGTGATGACGTTCTGCTCGCCGCCATAGAGCGCTTCGGCCAGCGCCAGCGCCGTCTCGGTCTTGCCGACGCCCGAGGGGCCGCAGAGCATGAAGACGCCGATCGGCTTGTTGGGATTGTCGAGCTTGGCGCGGTTGGTCTCGATGCGCTTGGCGATCATGCCGATGCCATGCCCCTGCCCGACCACGCGCTTGTTCAGCGTCTCGGCCAGGCCGAGCACCGTCTCGATCTCGTCCTTCACCATCCGGCCGACCGGGATGCCGGTCCAGTCCGAGACGACCGAAGCGACCGACTGTTCGTCGACATGGGCGTAAATCATCCGATTGGCCGGATCGATCTCGCCCAGCATTGCGAATTTGGCGTTGAGCGCGGCGCGGGCCTCCTCCGGACCGGCGGCGAGCTCGGCGGCGGGAGCCTCCGCCTCGGCCGTCTCAGGCGCGACATTCTCATTCGCCTCCTGCTTGGCGGTGGCGGCCTTCGCCTCCGCGCCCGGCGCCTTTTCGCCAAGCTTGGCGCGCAGCGCCTTGATCTCCTCGACGATGGCGAGTTCGCTCGCCCAGGCGGCTTGGAGGGCCGTCAGCCTCTCCTGCTTCTCCGCGATCTCCGTTTCGATCTCGCCGAGCCGTTTGGCGCTGTCGGTGCCGAGATCGACGTCCGCGGTCAGCGCCGCCTTCTCCTGCTCCAGCGAGGAGATCGCGACGCGTGCATCCTCGATCGCGGCCGGCGTCGCGCTCTGGCTGATGGCGACGCGGGCGCAGGCCGTGTCGAGCAGGCTCACCGCCTTGTCGGGAAGCTGCCGGGCGGGGATGTAACGATGCGAAAGCTGCACCGCAGCGACGATGGCCGCATCCGAGATGCGGACCTTGTGATGCTTCTCCATCGGACCGATCAGCCCGCGCAGCATGGTGCAGCAGCGCAGCACGTCAGGCTCCTCCACCAGCACCGGCTGGAAGCGTCGGGTCAGCGCCGGATCCTTCTCGAAATACTGCCGGTATTCCGACCATGTCGTCGCTGCGACCGTGCGCAGCGTGCCGCGCGCCAGCGCGGGCTTGAGCAGATTGGCGGCATCGCCCGTCCCGGCCTGACCACCGGCGCCGATCAGCGTATGCGCCTCGTCGATGAACAGGATGACCGGCGTCGGCGAGGACTGCACCTCGTCGATCACCGAGCGCAGGCGCTGCTCGAACTCGCCCTTCATCGAGGCGCCGGCCTGCATCAGGCCGATATCGAGCGCGCAGACCTTGACCCCCCGCAGCGGCGGCGGCACGTCGCCCGCCGCGACGCGCTGCGCAAAGCCCTCGGCGATCGCGGTCTTGCCGACGCCGGCCTCGCCGGTGAGGATCGGGTTGTTCTGGCGCCGGCGCATCAGCACGTCGATAACCTGGCGGATCTCCTCGTCGCGGCCGAGGATCGGGTCCATGCCGCCGGCGCGCGCCTTGGCGGTGAGGTCCTGCGAGAAGCGGTCGAGCGCGGTCGTGCCCTTCGGTCCCTCAGCGGCCTCTGCGCCCGGCGTGCCAGCGGCACGCAAGCCCGAGCCGTCCATCGGCCTTAAGTTCTCCTCCTGCGAGCTTTCCCAGATCTTGCCGTAGCCAGCGGCGAGCTCGTCGACCGGGATCTTGCCGAATTCCTTGGAGAGGCCGGAAAGCGCCCGGCGCAGATCGTTCGACTTCAGCGCCGCGACCAGCAGGTGGCCGGTCCTGATCTGCGTCTCGCCGAAGAACAGCGTGGCGTAGTGCCAGCCACGGTCGAGGATATCGGCGATGTGGTTGGCGATGCCGGGCATCTCCGTCTCGTTTCGGCGGAAGCCCTCGACCACGCCGCCCAGATCCATCAGCAGCTTGGCGCGGTCGAGCTTGTAGTGATCCGCCGTGAGGGTCAGGTCGTTGGAGCTGCCCTGCAGGATCTGCAGCAGCCAATGCGCCAGCTCGACATTGCGATTGCCGGCGCCTTTGGCCTGCCGCAGCGCCTGCAGGAAGGTGTCGTAGCCGACCCGGTTGAGCTTGCCTGTGACGGCTTCGAGGCTGATATCGGCCATGGTCGTCCCCTTCGAATAGCGGTTAGGCGGCGCTGCTGCGTTTCAGGCGCATGCGCTCGGCGGGATGGAAACGGGCGTCGCGGCGCAGTGCGCCCTCTTCGATGGTCCAGTTCGGCGCCATCCAGCTCGTCCAGCCGAGATGGCCGGACTGGCCGAGCCTGACGGGTTTCGCCTCCCCCACCGGCAGCGCGAGCTCGACATCCCACTCGAACTGCTCGCCGAGATGCAGGAAGACGGCATCCGCCAGCAGCGCACAGCGATCGCCATTCGGCAGGAAGCGCTCGAACTGTTCGAGATCACCAGCCACAATCTTCACGCGAAACTTGTCCTCGACACTGTAGACGCTGGCGCCGAGCAACGCGTCTCCGCCCAGCGTGCAATGCGCCCCGCCGAGCCGCGTCCGGTCGGCGGGATCGAAGACGAGGCGCATGCCGACGAACTGCTCGATCTCGACATCCGCCTTGAACAACCCTGCGAGGAAACGCTGCAAGCGCGAGGCGGATTTCGCCTGCGCGCCGATCAGCCCGGCGTGGGCGAGCTTCTCGGCATCGGGCACGCTGTCGCGATCCCGATAGGGCTTCGAGCCCACACCGATCATGCTGCCGATATAAGCGGCGAAGCGGTCGAGATCGGGCCGGTCATGCTGCGCGATCGGCCGCGAATCCGCCCAAGCGCGATAGAAGAGCTGCAGGAAGCGGTGGTTGAAGATGTCGAGGAAGCGCGGAAAGGCGTCGTCGCGCGCGATCTGCCAATGATAGCTCTCCTCGGTCGTCGCCAGCGGCAGCGCGCCTTGCGGACCGAGCAGGCCGAGGAACTTGACGAAGAGCCGCAGCCGCCCCTGCGCGTCGCGATCCGCCTCCGCGATGCTCGACGCCGGGAAGTCGAGGAAAGCCTGCTCGCCCAGCGCGACATATTCCTCGCGCCGCGAAGCGACATCGCCGATGCGCGGCTTCTCCGGGAAGCTGCGCTCCAGCCGGCGCATCACCGCATAGAAGTCGAAGCGCCAGGGCTCGGCTTCCAGCTGCGCCTGATAGTTCGGCGCCTTCTCCAGCGGGTTGGCAGCCTCTTCCGTCACAGGATTCGCCTCGATCCGGCGCGCGGCGGAAAGCGCATCACCTCACCGCGCTCCACCGTGCGGATCACCGTCTGGGTGAAATGGTTCATCGCCGCATATTCCGCGAAGAAGCGATCGAGCACCGCCCCGAGCAGGAAGACGCCCGAGCCCTCAAAGGCCTTCTCGTCGAGCAGGACGGTGATCTCGAGCCCGCGCCCCGCCCCTGTTCCGGCTCGCTGCGGAAAGCGGCGCACCACGGGGCGGCTGTCGACATCCTTGATGCCGCGGATGCGCCGCTCCGTCGCGCTGTCGGCAAGATCGGCGAAGAGCGAGAGCAGTTCACGCAGCGCCTCGCCGTTCTGCCCCGCTCCGCGCTGCACAAGGCCGAGCTGGTTGAGGCTGAGCAGGTTGATCAGCCGCCAGGTCACGACGCCAGTGCTCGCGGTCTCGGCACGCAGCCTGAGTTGCGAGACGATCGGCTCGCGCGGCGGCGTCGGCCCGGCGAGACAGGCGACATCGAGCGAGACATTGTCGATCAGCCTGAAATCGGCGCCGCCGACGCCGGTCGGCAGATGCTCGGTCAGATGCCGGTTGGAGCAGAGCGCGCGCACGCTGAGCTCCGCGACCGAGGCCGTGTCGCCCACCCTCGCCGGCTCAACCAGCGAAATGAACATCTCGGTGCCGGTATAGTCGGAAGCCCGTCCCTGCCGCCGCTCGGCCGAGGAGCGCCGCCGCGGCAATCGCCTCTGCGTATAGTGCAGGCCGTGCACCGGCGAGGCGCCCTCCGGCGAGGAATAGAGCGGGTGCACCGGCTGCTTCTCGCGCCCGCCGGCATAATGGGCATGAACGGAGAGGATGCTGTGCGGCTCGTAGTCGAGCGCGCGGCTGCGGTCCGGCACGACATGGAATTCATGCTGGTTGCTCTTCACCGGAATGCGATCGGCCGTCTTCTCGAAGAGATTGACCGCGGGCGCGGCGTAGAGCGCGAACATCTCCTTGCGCACCGCGCCGGGCAGCCGCGTATTCACCTCGTCGAAGACGAAGATCAGCTCGACCGTCTTGGCCGTGAGCTTCGGCATGATCCCGCCCAGCCCTTCCAGCCGGAAGCCGAGAAACTTGCGCGGGAACCAGAACAATTCGCGTAGCAGCTCGAAGCCGCGGAATACGCGCGTATCGGCCGGCAGCAGCGCCTCGTCCTCGTCGAAGCCGATCTGCTCCAGCCGGCAGCTCTCGCCCGGCGTCACCACCGGATCGCCGAACGGGTCGAGATGGCGGAAATGGATGCCGGTGCAGTTCGCGAAGAGCTGCTCGTAGAGCGCGACCGCATCGCCCTCGCCGCCGAGCAAATGCAAGGCGAGTTCCTTCGTCCGGCAGCCGGCAAACCAGCTCGCCGGGTTCTTGAGCGCCTCGGCCGCCGAGGGTTCCTGCACAGGATCGGCCATGACGCGATGCGTCAGCGTCAGGCGCAGGCCCGCCAGCGCGCGTCCCCCGGCCTTGATGCCGAGCGCCTGCAGCGGCCCCGGCGCGGGAATGTACTCCGCCGCCGTGATCTCGAAAGGCCAGAGCGTGACATCCGAACCGAGGCGGTAACGGCAGGCGACACGCCGCTCGCGTTCGAGATAGGTCGCGTCGACATAGGCGCCGCGCGGGATCCGGACGCCCTCGCGCAGGCCGGGATCGGAATAAGGCGGCGTGATGCCCGCCAACAGCGCCGATGGCGTCGGCGCGAGGTAATTCGGCAGGAGCTGTTCGAGGAGGTTGTTGGTGAACTCCGGAAACTCATGCTTGAGCTTGAGCTGCACGCGCGCGGCGAGGAAGGCAGCGCCTTCGAGCAATCCGGCAACCATCGGGTCCATGCGCTCGCCAGCAAGCCCGCCCAGCCGCTCGGCGATGCCGGGATATTCCTCGGCGAACTCCTTGCTGTGCTCCATGAAGAGCCGGAGTTCCTGGTTGTAGAGGTCGAGAAACTCCTGATTCATCGCGTCAGCGCCCCCAAGAGCCACGAACAAAACCCGGAGCGGTCTCGGCGCCGGCAATTCGTCCGCTCCGCCAGGAGCGGGGTGAAGCCGATACCGTTGGTATCGGCAAGCGCCGCGACGCCGCGGGCGGTCGAATTCCCGGCGCCGGAGGTGGGCTTTGGAGGGCCGCCTGCGGCGTCGGAGCGACTTGCCGATATCGAGGGATATCGGCTGCGCGCTCCTCCTGGCATCCGTCTCCTCCAAAGCCCATCGAGACCCCTCCGGGTTTTGTTAGTGGCTCTTAATCGCGATCTTGCCGGTATCGAGTTCGAGGTCCGCGACGAACTCGACGGGTACGTTGAGCGGCTCGCAGTTGAGATCGGCGCGCACAAGAAAGCGCACCTTGAGTTCGGCCGGGTCCAGCACCTGATCACGCTCGACGGCGATCGACTTGCGGATCAGCCGGGGTTCGTAGCCGATCAGCACATCGGCCAGGTCCGCGCGGATCGTGTCGACGCGGTGCTCGTCTATCGACAGCCGCGTCATGTCCGGAAAGCCGTGGTTGAGAATGGAGCGGCGCACATGCTCCAGTCCCGAAAGGTCGAGCGCGGAGGCGAGGTTGACGGTGTTCACCAGCGCATCGAGATCAATGGCGATCTCGCGCCTGAGCTTCTGTTCGGTGATGGCGGCTCGCGGCGTTGCGCGCCGGTTCGCAATCACGCGTTCGCCGCCCTCGTCCCTCAGGTCGAGCGCGGTCTTCGCATCCTTTTCCAGATGCGCTTCCCGAAAGGCGAACATCAAAGGCGGCCGCAGCCGCTTCTTCGCGATCGGATCGGCCATGTTGTCCCGCCCGGCACGGCAAGGCGCCGGCTCCGCCTATGCGGAACCGGCGCGCTGCACTTTACTTCGCGTGGGTCTTGATGTCCCAGGTCATCGTCATCGCCGCGTCGAGATCGCCGTCGGCCTTCTGTGGCTTGTACTCGAACTTGATCTTGGCGTAGTTCAGCGAGAACTGGTCGGTCGGGATGCTGCTGCCGCCGACCGCGTCGCCGGACTGGTAGCTCGACACCAGCAGGTCCTCCAGCGTCACGACATAATAGTCCTTCTGCTGCTCGCCCTGCTTGCGGACATAGAGCACGGCCTTCTTGATGTGCTTGCCGCTGGCGCAGGCCTGCGCGAGGTTGGTCGAGGCCTTGCCGACCTGCGAGGTGAAATGAACGTCCTGGAAGCTCGCCTTGCCGGCGCCGCCGCCGAGGTTCGAGGCATGCGAACCGGCGTTCGAGATGCCCCAGGAGAAGGAATCCACCTCGATCGTATCCTTGTGGACCTTGTCCTTGCTTTCGCCCTTGATGCCGTCGATCTCGAGCAGGAAGTCGGTAGCCATGTTTACCTCCAGGGTGTGAACGATAGGGATGCTCACTTCCGTGAGCGGACTGGTGGGCGCACCTCTCCTGTCGCGCCGCTCGTCTGGGCCGGCGCGCCGAAGATTCTCGTTGTCGCCGTCACCTGACGATCAGGTGGCGGTCACTGCTTGGGAGCTGGCAGTCGCGAGACCAGGCTCAGGCCGATATCCATGCCTTCGAGCTGGAAGTGCGGCCGCAGATAGAACTTGGCCGAGTAGTAGCCAGGGTTCTCCTCGTCCTCGAAGACGTCGATGCGCGCATCGGAAAGCGGACGGCGCGCCTTCGTCTCCTCGCTGGAATTGACCGGGTCACCGTCGACGTAGTCGGTGATCCACTCCTGCAGCCAGCGGCGCAGCGGCTCCTTTTCCTTGTAGGAGCCGATCTTGTCGCGAACCATGCACTTCAGGTAGTGCGCGAAGCGCGAGACCGCGAACATGTAGGGCAGCCGCGCGGACAGGTTGTCGGAAGCGGTTGCCGCGACGCCGTCCGGCCCCGAGAAGGCCTTGGGCTTGTAGAGCGACTGGGCGCCGATGAAGGCGGCCTTGTCGGTGTTCTTGCGGTGGATCAGCGGGATCAGGCCGGACTTGGCCAGCTCCGCCTCGCGCCGGTCGCTGATCGCGATCTCGGTCGGGCATTTCAGGTCGATGCCGCCATCATCCGTCGGGAAGGTATGGGTCGGCAGGTTGAGCACCTCGCCGCCCGACTGGACGCCGCGAATGCGGGTGCACCAGCCATATTCCTTGAAGGCACGGTTGACGTTCACCGCCATCGCGTAGGCGGCGTTCATCCAGGCGTATTTCTCGCCGCGGTGACCGTCGGTATCCTCCTCGAAGGCGAACTCCTCGACCGGCTCGGACTTGGCGCCATAAGGCACGCGGGAGAGCACCCGCGGCAGGCACAGGCCGACATAGCGGGAGTCGGCCGCGTCGCGCAGGCCCTTCCAGGCGGCATAGTCCGGCGTGTCGAAGACCTTGCCGAGATCGCGCGGGTTCGACAGCTCCGTCCAGCTGTCCATGCCCATCAGGGTCGGCTCGGCCCCGGCGAAGAAAGGCGCATGCGCCGCCGCCGCGACCTTCGACAGATCGCGCAGGAGCTGCACGTCGGTCGGAACATGGCTGAAGTGATAGTCGCCGACCAGGCAGCCGAAGGGCTGGCCGCCGAGCTGGCCGAACTCCTGCTCATACACCTGCTTGAAGAGCGGGCTCTGGTCCCAGCGCGCGCCGGGATAGGTCTTGAGGTTGCGGGCGAGCTCGTTCTTCGAGACGTTCATCACCTTGATCTTCAACTGAGCATCGGTCTCGGAGTTGAAGACGAGATAGTTGAGGCCGCGCCAGGCGCTCTCGATCTTCTGGTATTCGGGTGCGTGCAGCACCTCGTTCATCTGCTCGGTCAGCTTGGCGTCGAGCCGCGCGATCATCTCCTCGATCGTGTCGATGACGTCGCCCTTGATCAGGGTCGAGTCCGCCAGCGCCTGGTTGACCAGGGTCGCGACCGCGTTCTCGACCTCGGTCGCGGCCCGTTCGGTCTTGGGTTTGAAACTCTGCTTCAGGATCGCCGAGAAATCATCGATCTCGCGGGTCTCTACAGCCGCACCACCGGGCTGCTGGGTTTGTGCTTCCGCTGCCATTGCCGCCTCGCTCGCTTAACCGCCTGACGAACCCCGATCACGTGAGCGCATTGCTTCTGCGAAAAACCGGTTTCCACTTTTTCGCGCAATGCTCATACGGCGGGTCCGCGCCCCTGTCCTCAGTTCGCCGTCTTGTCTTGGGAAGGCTCGCTCTTGCCGAGCCTGTCCTTCAGCGCCGCCATCAGTTGCGGATCGGCCAGCAGCGCCTTGATCTGGTCGCTCGCCGCCATCTTGCCGTCCATGTAGCGCAGCAGGTTGGCGAGCTGCTCGCGCGCTTCCAGGAGCTTGGCCGTCGCCGGGACCTGGCGGGCGATCGCCGCCGGATTGAAGTCCTCGAACTTCTTGAACTTCAGAGCGACCGAGAGCTTCTCATTGCTGTCCTCGCCGAGCTTGTTGGGCACCTTGAACGACACGGCCGGCTCGATCGCGGCCATGCGCTGATCGAAATTGTCCATGTCGAAGTCGAGGAACTTGCGCTGCGAGATCTCGGGCTTCTCGATCGCCGACGCATTGCCGGAGAGGTCGGCAAGCACGCCCATCACGAAGGGCAGCTCGATCTTCTGCTCGGCGTTGTACGGATCCTCATAGGTGATGTGGACCCGAGGCGGCCTGTTGCGGCGGATGAACTTCTGTCCCGAATCTCCGGCCATGTGACATGCCCCTCTGCATCCGTGCCACGCCGACCTGACGTGACATCCTATCCGGTTTCACCCGTCATCGATATAGTCGTGCCATCGCGACGGAAGGTTCAAAGAAAAGGCGAAAAACTGACCTAGCTGTCGCTCTCCGGAATCTGCGCGACATCCGGCAGGATATTGCCAAGGAGCGACATGAAGTCATGCTGCGCCAGCCCGCACGCCTTGTCCATCAGCAGCGGTGTCGGGTGCGAGGGCTCGACCTGGCGATAGAAGGCGGCGACCGCTCTCATCGCGCTGACCGCATCGGCACGGCTGCCGATCACGATCGCCGGCACCGCCCTGTCGGGTGGGCGCGCTGTCTCGATCGGCTGCGCCTCGGCGGCATCGCCGCCATCCTCCGCGACCTGCTCGTCAGTGGAAGCTTCCTCGTCCGCATAGCCGCTGTCGTCGGCCTCTTCGGCGTAGCTCTGCTCTGAACCGTCCGCCGCCTCGTAGCCATCCGGCACCGGCAGCCGCTCGAGCGGCAGCCGGAATCGGCGCAGCTCGCCGATCTCGATCACCGCCTTGTCGACATGCTCGGGAAACATGATCTGGATGACCTCGATCAGTGACTTTCCGATCAACTGCTGCGCCTGTCCGATCAGCAGGACGGCCGGGCTCGAAGGCTCGGTTTTGCGAAAGTAGCCGAGGCATGCGGCAAGCGTATCCTTCACTTGAAGGATGTTCGAAAGGCTGCCGGGGCCGAAGCTCGCCGTGCTCGCAGCCGGTACTGGCGCGTCGCTCGTCCCAGGCGCCGCCGCGGCCGATTGATGGCCCGGAACGCGCCGCGCAGCCGCAGAGTCCAGAAAGGCAGCGATCTGGTCCAGAAGCGCAGCCAGGCGCGGAAAGCCGAGCGGATGATCGACACCGACCTTCTCGAGCCAGATCATGCGCATGCGGGCGAGCGCATCGCGCGCCGCGCCGACATGGCCGAGGATGGTGGTCAGCTCGTCCGGGTCGATCTCCGCCAGCGCGGCATTGATCGCGCCCGCGTCGGGATGCTGCTCCCCTTCGACCAGCTTCGTCTCGCCGCTGGCGACGAGCTGGCTGCGGAAGATGAAGGGACCGAGGCGACGGCTGACGAAGAGCGGCGCATGCTGGAGCGGCAGCACCACGGTCGGCAGCTCGTCGAGCCCCTGCAGCGCAACCTCGCGCATGACGAAGTCGCCATCCATCGCCCGCGGATGAACCTCCTCCCAATAGCTGCCGAGGAGATCGGCCATGGTTGAGAGGCTGGCTGCGAAACCCGCAATGTCCCGGTTCAGGATCGTCAGCTTCGTCGCAAGGACGAGCACGCGCAGGTCGCGCGAGCGCTCCAGCAGCTTGCCGAGATCGGAAAAGGCGGCTGGGAACTCGATACTGGTGCGATCGAAGGCGACCTGCCGGCCTTCGTCGTCGCGGCGGAAATACGAGGCCGGCAGCGCGACCTCGAGCCGCGCCGTGACGTTCATGAAGTCGTTGTCGTCCTCGAGGTCCGGCCCACAGGGCTCCTCGGCCGAAACGGGCTTCGTCAGTTCGGCGAAATTCAGGCCCGCCATCGCTCTCCCCGCTCACAGGCTGGGCAGTGAGGACCGAGCCCGCACTGCCGTACTCGTCAGGCCTCGTCGCTCATTCACCACGCAGGCGGGTCTCGACCCGACGGTTGTCGCCGGAGAGCGGGTCGGCGACGAGCAGCCGTTCCTGACCATATCCCTTGGCGACGAGCTTGGACGGGCTCACGCCCTGCTGGCCGAGGTAGCGGACCACCGCCTGCGCCCGGCGTTGCGACAGGTTGAGATTGTAGCCGGGCGTGCCGGCGGCATCGGTGTGGCCCTCGACCATGAAGGTCTGCGCGGCGAGCTGCGGCATCTTCAGCGCCTTGGCGAACTCGTCGAGATTGACCTTCGCCTCCGGCTCGAGCACGTCGGAATTGTATTTGAACTTCACCACGAGATCGAAGGCGCTCGGCGGCTTCGCCACCTCGACGGCATGGCCGGCCTTGGCGCATTCGGCTTCCGTGCCGACGCAGAGGCCGCGCGTGACGGCGGGCTTGGGCACCGCCGTCGGTCCGAAATGCTTGACGATATCCTCGGCCTTGTAGGTCTGCGCCACGGCCGGCACGGCCGCAGTGAGAACCGCAGCGCCGGTCAGTGCGACAAAGGCCATGAAGCCGGACTGCTTGCGCATGGGAACCCTCCCGATAAGTTGCGCCATTCGGCGAACGAAGACTTTAGGAGCCAACGATGACTCCCGTTGTTAGTTGCGTCAAGGCGAATTTAGGTTCAATCGGCGGGGGATTTCGTTGATGTCTGCCAATCTAGGGCAAGGTCAAAGAACCGCGTCTTTCACGACGCCGTCTGGCCAAGATAAATTTACACTTATAAAGTTCGAAGCCAGCGAAGCTTTGAGCGAATTATTTACCTATAACGTCGAAGCGGCAAGCAAAACCGAGAATGCCGACCTGCAAAGCATCATGAGCGAAAAATGCTCGATCAAGTTCACGCTGAAGAACAAGAGCGAGCGGGTTCTGAACGGCACGCTGGTCGATGCGCAGTGGCTCGGCCAGCAGGATGACCTCTACATCTACCGCTTCACGCTGCGGCCATGGCTCTGGCTGCTCTCGCAGCGGGCGGACTGCCGGATCTTCAAGAACAAGACCGCCGTGGACATCATCAAGGAGATCTTCGGCAAGGAGGGCTCGGCCAGCTTCGAGGATCGGACCAGCGAGACACTCCAGCCCATCGACTACTGCGTGCAGTATCGCGAGACCGATCTCGACTTCGTGCTGCGGCTGATGGAGCAGTACGGCGTCTATTACTATTTCAAGCACAGCGACGGCGACCATAAGCTGGTGCTCTGCGATTCCCGTTCCGCCCATGACGAAGTCACGGCGGCGGCCGAGCCGAGCTTCCAGGGGGCGGCTTCGGCCTATGCCTTCGTGCCGCAGGGCAACCGCTTTCCCCGCTCGCAGGTCGAGCACCTCACGCATTGGTCGACGATGCGCCGCCTGCGGACCGGCAAATTCGAGCTCAAGGACTACGATTTCGAGAAGTCGGAATCCGATCTCACCGCCCGCGCCGAGGAAGGCTTCCCGAAGGCCAAGTCCTACGAGGCCTATGATTATCCCGCCGCCTACACCAAGCGCGACCGCGGCGAGCATTTCGCCCGCGTCATGGCACAGGCCGAACAGGCCAAGGACGACCGGCGCTATGCCGGCGGCGACGCGGCCAGCCTCTACCCCGGCGCGCTGATGAAGCTCTCCGACCATCCCGCCGGCGCCGAGAACGCCGAATATCTCGTCGTCAGGGCGAGCCATGCCTACGGCATCCAGAGCTACCGCTCCTCCGGTCGCCAGGACGAGGCGCTCTATCACGGCTCCTACGAGCTGCAGAAAAGCGACCGGCGCTTCCGCGCCCCGCTCGTCACCCCGCGTCCGACGGTCTACGGGCCGCATACCGCCAAGGTCGTCGGCGAACGCAACCAGGGCGAGGAAGGCGATATCGACGTCGACGAGTACGGCCGGGTCTGGCTGCGCTTCCATTGGGACCGCGAGGACGGCTCGACCTCGTGCCGCACGCGCGTCGCGCAGATGTGGGCCGGCAAGAACTGGGGCGGCCAGGTCATCCCGCGCATCGGCCAGGAGGTGATCGTCGAGTACATCGAGGGCAATCCCGACCTGCCGATCATCGTCGGCGCGGTGGTCAACGACCAGCACAAGCCGCCCTACGAGCTGCCGGCGAACAAGACCCAGTCCGGCCTCAAATCGGAATCGACTGACGGCGTCGGCTTCGCTGACTGCTACAACGAGATCAAGTTCGAAGACCGCAAGGGCCAGGAGGTCTTCGAGATGCACGCCGAGAAGGACCACAAGGTCGTGGTCAACAACATCGAGACGCGCGAGATCGGCGAGAACTTCCAAAGCGGCGGCTACTCTCGCAAGACCACGCTGAAGAAGGGCGACGACAAGCTCGACGTCGAGAACGGCAAGCTCGATGTCGAGGCTCTGACCGAAATCAATCTCAAGGTCGGTGAGAGCCGGATCAAGATGACGCCGGGCAGCATCGAGATCACTTCGCCCAGCATCAAGATCAAGA
Source organism: Bosea sp. F3-2 (assembly GCF_008253865.1). Lineage (NCBI taxonomy): Bacteria > Pseudomonadati > Pseudomonadota > Alphaproteobacteria > Hyphomicrobiales > Alloboseaceae > Allobosea > Allobosea sp. F3-2. Next base: position 208,989 of record NZ_CP042331.1, on the reverse strand, counting down.
GCGTTGGCATGACGGAAGTCGGCAGCGACGGCACCGTCGTGATCAAGGCTCCGATGGTGACGATCAACTGAGAACGGCCGGAATCGCCATGTCACGCCTGCGCTTCAGCACCGCCCGCGAGGTGTTCGAGACCTTTCCCTCGGCGCACGAGGCCGTCACCATGCCGCCGACGGTCGAGTCGCCGCTTGCCTTCCTGGCCCGGCTTGCCAAAGGCCCGGCGCCGACGGAGGCGATCGGCTTCTGCGCCTTCCTGCTTCCGCGGCGCGAAGCCGTCTGGTGGGGGTTGCAGGCCGTGCGCGCGATGCAGCCGCCCGGCATGCAGGATCCCGGCCTCGCCGCCGCCGAGGCCTGGGTGCGCGAGCCCGGCGATCGGACGCGCTTCGAGGCGCTGAAGCTCGCCCAGGCCGGGGACCGCGCCCGGCCGGGCACCTGGGTGGCCTGGGCGGCCGGCTATTCCGGCGGCAGCATGGTCGAGAGCCACGGCGTGCCCTGCCCGCCCGACCTCACCGCCAAGATGGTGCGCATCGCCGTTCTCAACGCGATCAATCGCCTGCCCTCACGCGAGCGCGAGGGCGCCTTGCGTCGCTGCATCGAGGCGTGCATCCGTTTGGCGGAAGACGATACCGCCAAGCGCTAGAGCACCGGGCCGAAAAGTGGAATCCGCTTTTCGGATCAATCCGATGCGGTCACAATGAGATAGGTCGCCGTTACCATGTCCGATAGGACGCACGGCGATCTGGCGACGGTTTGAGACATGGCGCTGACACTGACGATCGAGAACGAGACCTCCCTGCCGGATGGCGGACCGCTGAGCGTGACCGCCAGCGGCGGACGCGGCCTCGACATCGGCCGCGACCAGCACCTCGACTGGGCGCTGCCCGATCCCTCGCGCGCCGTCTCCGGCCGCCATTGCGAGATCCGCTTCCGCGATGGCGCCTGGTGGCTGCGCGACATCTCGACCAACGGCACCTATGTCAACGGCGGCGAACACCGCGTCCAGTCGCCCTACCGGCTTCAGAACGGCGACCGGCTGGAGATCGGCCACTACATCATCGCAGTAGCGATCGATGACGAGGCGAGGCGGGCGCCGGTAGAACCCTATTCTCCCCCTCCTCATGCGGCCCGCCCCGAAGCGCTGTGGGAGGCGAACGAGGAAGTCGCCCCGCCGATCGCCCGCCGCGACCTGATGCCGCCCAGCCATGCCAAGCCGGTCCATGCCAGCTTCATCGATTGGGCGGCCGACATCCCGGCGCCGGATGCCGGGCCATCCCCATCGGCACCGCCCAACCCGGCCTGGCCATCTCCGGCCTCGCAGGGCGACGACTTCGCCTGGGCGCCCCTGCAGCCGCCGCCCATCGCCCCAGCCGAACCGGTCGCACCGATCCCGACGCCGCGCCGTCCACAGGCGACTCCTGCGGCGGCGAACCCCTGGGATGAGCCCTCTCCCGATCCTGCGCCGGCCGAGGGCCCGGCGGAGCCGCCGGCGCCGGCCTTCGCGCCTGTGCCGACCTTCCCATCAGAAGCGCCCGCACAACCAAGTGCACCACCGCCGATCTCGATGGGCGAGTTCATGCAGCGCTTCGCCAAGGGCGCCGGCATCTCGCCGCAATCCCTGTCGACGCAGGATCCGGGCGCCTTCGCCGAGCAGCTCGGCGGGCTGATGCGGCTGATCGCAGAGGAATTGAAGGCACTGCTCGCCGCCCGCGCCGAGAGCAAGCGCATCGCCCGCAGCACCAGCCAGACGATGATCCAGGCGCAGGACAACAATCCGCTGAAGTTCTCGCCGACCGTCGACGACGCGCTGCAGCTGATCTTCGGCCAGCCGCGTAGCGGCTATCTCGATGCGAAGCGCGCCTTCGACGAGAGCTTCCGCGACTTGAAGGCCCACCAGATCAAGACCTATTCGGCCATGCAGCATGCGCTGAAGATGCTGGTCGAGGACCTCGACCCGCAGGCAATCGCAGAAGGCACGGCGCAGGATGGCGGCATCAGTGGGCTGATCGGCTCGCGCAAGGCCAAAATGTGGGACGCCTATGTCGCCCGCTGGGAAGCCAAGACCGCCCCTTACGAGAACGGCCTCGTCGACGCCTTCATGATTTATTTCGCCGAGTGCTACGACCGCGGCGGGCGGTGACGATGCGCATCTCCTCACCGCCGTCATTCCGGGGCGCCCGAAGGGCGAGCCCGGAACCCATGGACACGACGCTTCGGAAAAGGGCGAGCAACAGCAGCCGGCGCTCCTCTGCACCACCGACAATGTTCATGGGTTCCGGGCTCAAGCGCTACGCGCTTGCCCCGGAATGACGGCGACGGAAGACGAACCCAGCAGCTATCGCTTCGCCGCAACCGCAGTGATCTCGATGCCGTAGCCGGGCGAGGCCAGCTTCGCCTCGACGGTCGCGCGCGCCGGGGCATGGCCGGGCGCCACCCACTTGTCCCAGACCGCGTTCATCTCGCCGATCTTGCTGATATCCGTGAGGAAGATCTGGACGCTGAGGATGCGTTCCTTGCTGCTGCCAGCCTGCGCCAGCGTGTCTTCCAGCAGCGCCAGAACCTCCTGCGTCTGCTCGGTCAGGGAACGCCCTTCGGTCTGCTCCGGCACATGGCCGGCGAGGAAGACGATGCCGTTGAAGATGGCGGCGTCGCACCAGCGTGCGGTCAGCCCGATGCGTTCGATGGTCATGACGGATCCTGTCGGCGAGATTTACGGAGCCGCCGGCTTCGCCCGCTGGTCCCGGCAGGTCAAGCTACCGGCAGCGCCAGGATCTCGCGGATCGCGCGCGGCTGGAGCTGGCGCGGCACCTCGTCCATCGCTGCCTTGTAGTAGCCGAGGATGCTGAGCTGTTCGTAGGTCGCCCAGATCGACTCATCCTCGAAGGCAGCGGCGCGCTCTTCGAGGTTCATGATCATGCCGTATTCGAGGCCGCCCGGCTCGCCATAGACGATCGGCGGCGGCGTCGGCTTGCTGCGCTTCTGCGCCTCGGCCGCAGCGAATGCCGCGAGCGCACCCGGCTGCCAGATCTGATTATAGGCCGCCGTGATGTCACCCACCGGATCGCCCTTCACCGCCAGGACCTGCCGGCAGGCGGCGGCGAAGGCGTCGGTGAGCCCGTTCGCCTCGGCGGCCGAATCCGCCTTGTTGTAGTCGGCGCCGAGCGGCTCGACATAGGCGAAGAGGTTTTCGAGCTGCCGTGCCGCCGGCCCTGACAGGAACAGCCAGGGAAAGGTACCGTCGATCGAAAGCTGCCCGGGCAGGAGATGCGCCGCCTGCTCGCCGTCATCGGCACGGAAGAACTGGCGTATCGCGGCCGTGCAGCTCACATTCGGCACCGGCAGCATCGGCCGCTTGCGCCGGGCCGGATCGCGGATCAACGCCATGAAGCAGAGCGTTTCCGCCACCCGGCCGTTGCGCGCCAAGCCGTGGTTCAGCGCCCGGCGCTGGTCGGAAGAAAGCCGCTGGACGATCTTGTGACGGAAGCGTTCGCTCTTCGCCTCGACCCGGTCCGGAACCGTCCGCCTGTTCTTGCCCATCGCACCACCAGGAAAGGAAACGATTCGCGATCAACGGCTTGCGCCGTTTTCTTGAATCAGTTCGGCATCAGCCGCCGATCACCACCGTCGGCAGGCCCATGACGATCTTGTTCGGCGGACCCAGCGCCTCGAGGATCGTATCGCCCATCCGGCAGGCCGGCAGATTATTGATCAGCACCGTCTGCGAACCGTCGATGACGACGCCGAGGCCATGCGGCACGGGAGGCGGCACGGGTGTCAGGCAGTTATGAATGTCGGCGCCGCCGGAGGCTCCGGTGATCATCGCGCCCATGCTGGCGGAGGCGGCGTTCTTCGTCGCGATCTCGGCCGCCAGGGCAGCAGGCGCGCCGGGCGTGCCGGCGGCGGCGAGCGTCGCAGCTTCGGCCGCCTGGACGGTCGCATCCGATGCAGCCTTGGCCGACTGGATCGCAGCGGCCGCCGCGGCAGGGACGCCGCGCCAGGCCGGCAGACTGCCGATCAGCACGTTCGGACTGCCCGGCCCCGGCTGCAGGATCGGCGGGAGCGGGTGAATCACGGGGTCGGTGGTGCGAGCCGCAGGCCCTTTCGGCATGATCGCTCCCTTGATGACCGCCCCTTGGCTGGAACGGATTCGTCAGCGACAGGACTGCGCCGAATTTCTCGCCTCTGCATCCTTCAAGTCAATGACGGCTGCGTGCGCGCCAACCGACTAGCATTCCCTTGGTGACGCTCGGTTATCTCCCGGATAAGCTCACCATGCCTGCCTTTGAGTGAGCGAGACCGGAATGTCGTGGTACAGCAAGGTCGTCTGGTCAGAAGGACTTTTCCTCAGGCCGCATCACTTCCAGCAGAGCGATCGCTACCTCGAGAATTTGCTGGAAAGCCGCGTCAGGACCATCACGCCCTATCCATGGGGCTTCTCGGTGCTGGAGATCGACCGCGATCTCGCCCAGCAGAGCCGCATCGGCCTGCGCCGCGCCGTCGGCGTCATGCCGGACGGCACGCCCTTCGCCATGCCGGACAACAGCCCGCTGCCAGCCGCGATCGAGGTGCCTGAGAACGCCGCCGGCCAACTCGTCTGGCTGTCTCTGCCGCTGGCGGCCGCCAATACGCGCGAGGTCGAGGACACGCTGAACGGCTCGGCCAGCCGCTATGTCCCTGCGAATGAAATGCTGATCGATTCGACCGCCTCGCTGCGCACCGAGGAGGAGATCGACGTCGCCCATCCGCGCCTGACGCTGGAGCTGCGCAAGACGAGCAAGGCCGGCTATGTCGGCCTCGCGCTCGGGCGCATTCTGGAAGTGCGCGACCGCGCCGTGCTCTTCGACGAGAAATTCGCCCCGCCGGTGCTGATCTGCTCGGCCTATCCGGTGATCGAGGGCTGGCTCGACCGCGTCATCGGCTGGATCGACAACAAGCTGGAGGAGCTCGCCCGCTACGCCGCCGACCCCACCGCCGGCGGTGGCCTGCAGAGCGCTGACTACTTCGTGCTCCAGCTTCTCAATCGCAATATCCCGGTGCTCAAGCACATGCGCCGCTCGCGCTTCATCCATCCCGAGCGGCTGTTCACCACCTTCCTCGCGCTCGCCGGCGAGCTCGCCACCTTCACCACGGCCGAGCGCCGTGCCCGCGACTATCCCGCCTATGACCACGACGATCTGGAGAACTGCTTCGCCCCGGTGGTCCGCGACATCCAGGATTTCCTCTCGGCCAATCTCGGCCGCCGCGCCATCCGGCTGGAAATCGTCGAGCGTGCGCAGAACGCCTTCATGTCGACGATCCGCGACCGCAGCCTAGTGCGCAACGCCACGCTGGTGCTGGAAGTGGCGGCGCGCCGGCCGCTGACCGAGATCCAGGCGCAGTTCCCGCAGCTCTTCAAGGTCGGCCCCAACACCAAGATGAACGAGATCGTCCATGCCCATCTGCCGGGCATCAATCTCGTCCATCTGCCGACGCCACCGCCGCAGATCCGCGCGCTCACGGATCATGTATACTTCTACCTCGACCGCACCTCGCCGCTCTGGCCCGAGTTCAGCACGGCGAGCTCGATCGGCATGCATTTTTCCGGTGACTGGCCCGATCTCGAGCTCGAGCTCTGGGCCGTTCTGGAGGGCCGGCGATGAGCGATCCGGATTCGCCTTCCGACCCGTTCGGTCGGTCTGAGCGGACCATTATCCGGCCAAACCCCGGCGGGCGTCGCGCGCCCCTGCCGCCCGCGCCAGCAGCGCCCGCTCCGGCAGCACCACCGGCGGCCCAGCCCTATCAGCCGCCGCAGGTGCCCTCACCCGGCGTGCCCGGCACCGGCGACGAGTGGATGTCGCAGCCAGCGCCGATCCCGCAGCGCCCGCAGGCGCCGCCTCCGGCCGGCGGCCAGCCGCTGCCGCGCCGCGAGCAGTTGCTGACGCCCAACGCCAACCCGCTGCTGCGCGCCGCAGGCCCCCTGCTGCTGCTGCTCGGGCGGATGCGCGCCAACCTCTCCAACGCGCCCTTCGCCCAGCTTCTCGGCCAGGTCGGCGACTCGATCGAGGCCTTCGAGCATGAGGTGCGCGCCGCCGGCGTCCCGGCCGAAACGGCGCAGACCGCGAAATATGTGCTGGCCGCCACCGCCGACGACATCGTCCAGAACATCCCCGGCGACGACCGCCATGTCTGGACGCAGTACAGCATGCTCTCGCGCTTCTTCGGCGAGCGCACCGGCGGCGTGCGCTTCTTCGAGATGCTCGACAAGGCCAAGGCCGATCCATCAGTCAATTACGACCTGCTGGAATTGATGCACGCCTGCCTGGCGCTGGGTTTCCAAGGCATCCATCGCACCTCCGCCGGTGGCGTCAACAACCTGCAGATGATCCAGCGCAACCTCTTCGAGACGCTGCGCCGGGTGAAGCAGCCCGATCCTGAACTCTCGCCACGTTGGCGCGGCCAGGCGATCGCGGCGACTGTGGCAGGCTTCAAGATTCCGGTCTGGTCGGTGGCGGCGATCGCGGCTGTCGCCCTGCTCGGTGTCTATTTCGTCTTCCGCGCATTGCTTTCCGGCAATGCCGAAGCGGCCTCGACCGCCCTGCTCTCGGTCCATCCCAAGGGCGAGATCGGCATCATGCGCAAGGTCTTCTCGGCCCCGCCACCTCCCCCGCCTCCGCCGCCGCAGCCACCAAAGGTTTGCGCCGCGGTGCAGCCACCCATCGTCTGCCTGGTGACACCAAACGTCGTCATCGTCCGCCTCACCGGCATCACCTTGTTCGAGCCCGGCCAGGCCGCGGTGCGCGCCGAATTCCAGCCGCTGATCGAGCGCATCGCCGCCGTGCTGGAGCAGGAGGGCGGCGCGGTCAAGGTCGTCGGCCACACCGACAACGTGCCGATCCGCACGGCCCGCTTCCCCTCCAATGTCGAGCTCTCGCAGGCGCGTGCCAAGGCCGTCGGCGACATGCTGAAGACCAAGCTCAGCAAGCCCGGCCGGATCGGTTTCGAGGGCAAGGGCGCCGACACGCCGATCGCGCCGAACACCACCCCCGCCGGCCGCGCCCAGAATCGGCGCGTCGAAATCCTGATCCAGCGTCAGGGCTAGACCATGCTGCTTTTCGGAAACACCTCCGTCATTCCGGACAAGCTGCGCAGCAGCGCAGATCCGGAATCCATCGGGGGGCTGTGCGCTCTGCGATGGATTCCGGGTCAAGCCCGGAATGACGGAGCTATTTGGTTGGAAGGCACAGCCATGAGGGAGGCAGGACAATGAACCTCGCCACCTGGCTCCGTATCGTCGCCATCCTGATCGGCGCATTCGCGCTGGCGGCGCTGATCTGGTTCGGCGGCCCCTTCCTCGCCCTCGGCGAGGTCCGCCCCTTCGAATCCTTCTGGGTCCGGCTCCCGATCGCAGTGCTGCTGCTCGTCGGCGCGCTCGGCTGGATCGCCTTCATCGTCATCCGCCGCCGCAAAGCCACCGCCGCACTGACCGAGGCCCTGGAAAAGGAGGAGCCGACCGGCGACGGCGCCGCCCTCTCCATCGCCATGAAGGACGCGCTCGCGACGCTGAAGAGCGCGCGCGGCAAGGGCGGCGACTATCTCTACGACCTGCCCTGGTACGTCATCATCGGCCCGCCCGGCGCCGGCAAGACCACGGCGCTGGTCAATTCCGGCCTGAAGTTCCCGCTGGCGCGCGGCGCGACGCCGGCAGCCGTCGCGGGGTCCGGCGGCACGCGCTATTGCGACTGGTGGTTCGCCGAGGATGCGGTGCTGATCGACACCGCCGGCCGCTACACCACGCAGGACACCGACACCAAGGCCGAGAAGGCGAGCTGGCTCTCCTTCCTCGACCTGCTCAAGACCAATCGCCCGCGCCAGCCGATCAACGGCGTCCTCGTCGCGATCAGCGTCGAAGACCTGCTGACCTCCTCGCCCGAAGAGATCGCCGCCCATGCCGATGCGATCCGCGCCCGCCTGCTCGAACTGCACGAGCGGCTGAAGGTCGATTTCCCGGTCTATGCTGTCTTCACCAAGGCCGACCTGATCGCCGGCTTCAACGAGTTCTTCGGCTCGCTGACCGAGCCGCAGCGGCGCATGGTCTGGGGTCACACCTTCCAGACCGCCGACAAGACCCGCAACATGATCGGCGACGTGCCACCGGAATACGACGCGCTGATCGAGCGGCTGAACGAGCGCCTGCCCGACCGGCTCCAGGATGAGCACAACCCGACCGCACGCGCCCAGATCTTCGGCTTCCCAAGCCAGATGGCGACGCTGAAGCGCGCGATCGTCGACTTCCTGACCCGCGTCTTCGAGCCGACGCGCTATCACGCCAATGCGACGCTGCGCGGCTTCTATTTCACCTCGGGCACGCAGGAAGGCACGCCGATCGACCAGCTCATCGGCGCGCTCTCGCGCAATTTCGGCTCGGACCATGCCGGGGCCGCCGCCTTCTCCGGCAAGGGCAAGAGCTATTTCCTCACCGAGCTGATCCAGAAGGTGGTGATCGGCGAATCCGGCTGGGTCTCGACCGATCTCGGCGCCGCCCGCCGCTCGACCGCGCTGCGCATCGCCGGCTTTGCTGCGGTTGCGCTCGTTTCGCTCGCAGCACTCGGGCTCTGGTGGACGAGCTTCTCGCGTAACAGCGACCTCATCACCGCGACCAATTACGGCCTCGCGGACTATCGCAGCGCCGCCGCGCCCGTGCTGCAGGAGACGACCGTCTCCGACCGCAATTTCAGCCGCATCCTGCCGCTGCTGCACAAGCTCAGGAACATGCCGGCGGGCTATGCGAACCAGGACGAGTCGACACCGACGCTCGCCACCTTTGGTCTCAGCCAGCGCGAGCGCCTGCAGAACGCGACCGAGATCACCTACCAGCAGGCGCTGGAGCGGATGCTGCGCCCCCGCATCATCTTCCGGCTGGAAGAGCAGCTCGAGCAGAACGCCAACAATCCCGGCTTCGTCTACGAGGCGCTCAAGGTCTACATGATGATCGGCGGTCAGGCGAAGCTCGACCGCGACCTCGTCACCTCCTGGATGCGGCTAGACTGGGCCGAGAACCTCTTCCCCGGCCCTGCCAACGCCAAGGGCCGCGAGGCGCTGGAGGAACACCTCACTGCCATGCTCGACCTCGACGAGGGCGACACCGAGCCGATGGTCAAGCTCAACCAGTCGCTGATCGAGCAGAGCCAACGCACCTTGCGCCGCCTCAGCATCGCCGAGCGCGCCTATGAATTGCTGAGGACGCAGGCCCGCAGCGAGAGCCTGAAGGACTGGGTCGCCTCGCAGCGCGGCGGCTCCGATGTGCGGCTGGTTTTCGAAGGCGTCGGCGGCGAGGACCTCGACCAGATCCGCGTGCCCTATTTCTACACCTATGACGGCTTCCAGAACGCCTTCATCGGCAGGCTCGGCGACATCGGCGACCGGATTGAGAAGGAGCGCTGGGTGCTGGGCGAGAATGTCGACCAGCAGGCGATCACCGCCCAATACGCCACGCTGTTCCAGGACCTGATGAAGCTCTACAGCCGCGACTATGTCGCGACCTGGCAGAAGACGCTGAAGCGACTGAAGCTTCGGCCCCTCAACGCCGACAAGCCGCGCTATGTCGCGCTCAGCGCCATCTCGGCAGCGACCTCGCCCTTCAAGCAGGTGCTCGAATCCCTGCGCGACGAAACGCAACTCACCAAGGAGCGCCCGAACGCGAAGAAGGCCGTGGCGCAAGCCGCCGCCACTGCCGCGGCACAGACGCTCGACCAGCGCGCCAGCCAGGCGCTCGGCCGCCTCGGCACCAACCTCCCGATGGCCTCTGCCGGCGTCGATCGCGTGCTCGCCGGCAACGATCCGGCGCTGGGCGCCGATATCGAGGGCCAGTTCAAGCCCTTCCACGTCCTCGTCGACGGCGATCTCGGCCGCAGGCCCGTCGACCAGCTCCTCCAGACCTTCGCCGAGATCAACCAGAACCTCGCCACCGCCGCGACCAACCCGGCGCAATCGGCCGCTGCGAACGCCGCGCTCGTGCCGCTGATCGCGACCTTGCGCGCCAATTCCTCGCGCTATCCCGCCCCCTTCGACGGCATGATCATCCAGGCCGTCAACGACTTCGAAGGCGATGCGACCGGCGCCACCGTCGCCCTGCTGCGGCAGGCCTTGGCCGAGCAGGTCACCGGCATCTGCAACGAGATCGTCACCAACCGCTATCCCTTCACCAAGGCGAGCGCCCGCGATGTGCCACTCGCCGATTTCGCTCGGCTCTTCGCGCCCGGCCAGATCATGGACAAGTTCTACAAGGAGCGGCTGGAGCCCTTCGTCGACACCTCGAAACCGCAATGGAGCTGGCGCGTCGACAGCCGCGTCGCCCGCGCCCTTTCGCCGACGACACTGCGCGAGTTCCAGCGCGCCAGCGAGATCAAGGAGGCCTTCTTCCCGACCGGCGGCAACCTGCCCTCCTTCCAGATGGTGGTGACGCCGACCGCGCTCTCGGCCGATGCCTCCAGCGCCAAGCTGGAGATCAACGGCTTCACCGTGACGAGCCAGCAGGGCGTCAACACGCCGGCCCCGGTGATGTGGCCGGGCGGCGGCGTCGGCAAGACGGCGGTGACGCTGACGCTCGGCGGCGGCAGCAACAATTCCGGCGGCATGTTCGGCGGCGGCTTCTTCTCCTCGGGCTCGCAAGCGCCACAAGGCGAGGCCAAGCTGTTCGAGAAGGACGGCACCTGGTCCTTCTTCCGCCTGCTCGATGCCGGCTCGGTGCTCAAGCAGGGCGACAATGTCGGCTTCACGCTCAATGCCGGCGGCCGGCAGGTCGGCTATTCCTTCGGCGTCGGCTCGCTCAAGAACCCGCTGATCCTGCCGGCGCTGCGGGAAATCCGCTGCCCATCAGGAATATGACCCCGTGCCCTGCGGCCTCTTCGGCAAGCTCCCCGCCAAGCGTGACTTCATCGCGCTCAACGCCCCCTCCGGCTTTCTCGCGACATACGAGAAGTGGCTGCAGGGCGGGCTGACCGCGAGCCGGCTCGAACTCGGAAGTCGTTGGCAGGAGGCCTATCTCAACGCGCCAATCTGGCGCTTCTGGCTGGGCGGCGCCCATGGCGGGCAGACGGTCGCAGGCGCCTTCATGCCGTCGGTCGATGGCGTCGGCCGCTATTTCCCGCTCACCGTCTTCGCAGCCGTCGGCCCCGGCGCTGCCATTCCACCGCCAGAGCTCGATCCTCAGGACAGATGGTTCGAGACGATCGAGGATTTCCTCTTGCAGGCGCTCGATCCGGGAGCGAGTTATGAAGCGGTGGCGCAGCGCCTCACCGCTCTGCCCGTCCCCAGCGACCATCACCTCGCGGCCCCGCCGCAAGACATGGTGCGCCTCTCGGACGGCACCATCGTCAGCGCCGCGATCACCTCCGGCTTTCCGGAACGGCTGGCGGTGCTGCGTGTCGAGGATCACGCCAGGGCCTATGCCCATGCCTGCTATCTCTGGACCGTGGGCGGGCCGAATTTCGAGCCGTTGGCGCTCACCGGCCAGGCCCTGCCGGACCCGTATCTCTTTTCAGGCTTGCTGACCGGCCGCTTCGATGCCCATCTCCAAGCCGAGCGCATCGGCTCATGAGGGTTGCGCCATGAACGATATCCCGCGCGAGGCCTCCGATTTCGAGACTGGCTGCATCAGCCATACCGGCAAGGTGCGCAAGGCGAACGAGGACAATTTCATTCTGCGCCCGGAAATCGGCCTCTGGGCGGTAGCGGACGGCATGGGCGGGCATGAGAACGGCGCGCTCGCCAGCGCGACCGTGGTCGGAGCGCTGGAAGCGGTCGGCACGGCGAGTTCGGCCCCCGATCTGCTCGCCATGCTGGAAGACAGCGTGCTCAAGGCCAACGAGACGCTGCGCGCGGAGATCCGCCGGCGCGGCGCCACCATGGGCGCGACCCTCGTCGCCCTGCTGATCCACCAGCGCCATTTCGCCTGCCTCTGGTCGGGCGACAGCCGCATTTACCTTGTCCGCAGCGGACATATCGCGCAGGTCTCGCGGGACCACACCGAAGTGCAGGACATGGTCGATCGTGGCCTGCTGACGCCCGAGGAGGCGAAGCGCTCGCCGCGGCGGCACGTCATCACCCATGCGATCGGCGTCCATGAGCGGCCGGAGCTCGATCTGGAGAACGGTGAGATCGCCGATGGCGACGCCTTCATCCTTTGCTCGGACGGATTGACCGAGCATGTCGCCGACAGCGAGATCCTGCAGGCCGTCGAAGCCGGCGGGGCGCAGGCTGCCTGCGACGCTCTGCTCGCGCGGACGCTCGAACGCGGCGCACACGACAATGTCACGATCGTCGTCGTGCGGTATCGGCAGAACGCGACTGAGAAGACGCGCTGGATGCCGAACCGGCGCGCGCAGGGCGCCAGTTCGCCAGGGAGCACCACGCCATGAGCGACGACTCCGAGCGCACCGTCTTCGCGCCCCGCGCCAATGCCCGCATCGGCACGCGGCTCAACGGCATCTACGAGATCGAGAGCCTGATCGCGGTCGGCGGCATGGGCGAGGTCTACCGGGGCCGCGCCATCCAGACCGGCGACGCGGTCGCGATCAAGATGATCCGTCCCGACATGGCGCGCGACGAGGCGGTGATCGCCCTGTTCCGGCGCGAGGCCGCGGCCCTGCACAACCTCTATAACGAAGCCATCGTCCGCTATTACGTCTTCGCCATCGATCCGGTGACGGAGACGCCCTATCTGGCGATGGAGTTCGTCGACGGCCAGCCGCTTTCCGAGCGCATCAAGGAGCGGCCGCTGTCAATCGAAGAAGCCGATATCCTGCGCCAGCGCGTGGCGCCCGGCCTTCACGCGGCCCATCGGCTCGGCATCATCCACCGCGACATCTCGCCGGACAACATCATCCTGCCCGGCGGCGATCCCTCCCGCGCCAAGATCATCGATTTCGGCATCGCCCGTTCCAGCATCCTCGGCGAAGGCACGGTGATCGGCTCGGGCTTTGCCGGCAAATACAACTACGTCTCGCCCGAGCAGCTCGGGCTCTATGGCGGCGAGGTCACCGGCCGCTCGGACATGTATTCCTTCGCCCTGGTTCTGGCGGAAGCCGTGACCGGCCGCGCCATCGACATGGGCGGTTCGCAGGTCCAGATTCTCGACAAGCGCCGGCGCCTGCCTGATCTCTCCGGCGTCGATGCCACCTTACGCCCCCTGCTCGCCCGCATGCTGGCGCCCGATCCGAAGGACCGCCCGGCCGACATGGCCGAGGTCGCGGCCTGGCAATCGCCTGCGGCGGGGAAGAAGCCCGCAGCCTCGTCCGGCACGACCGGGACGAAGCGCTCGCCGATGGTGCTCGTCGCCGGGATTGCGGTGCTGGCATTGCTGGTCGGTGGCGGCTTCTACGCCTGGAAGACCCTGCAGCCCGATCAGGCAGCTCAGACGGCGCGGCTGCAAAAGGCCGCTCCGCCTTCCCTGTCCGAGCAGCCGCCTTCGGGCGCGGGCGGCAGCGTCGCCAGCAATAGCCCGCCGCCTTTGACCGAAGCTCCCGCGGTGGCGCCGCCGCCATCCACAACCGCCCCGAACACCGCGGCCCAGGCTCCCGGATCGCCAGCCATTGTGCCGCCTGCGACGTCGCCAACTTCGGCACCTCGGCCCCAGAGCCCCGGAAATTCGCAGATCGCGACCAATGTCGAGCCGGCGCAGCCTTCGCGCCCGCCCGCCACTGAACCCACCGCCAAGCCGCCGCTGCCGGAGGTGAAGCCCGCCGAGAAGCCCCAAGCCACGGTCGTACAGCCGCCGCCTTCCACGCCACCCGTTACGCCGCCTGCAGCCCAAACGCAGCCGGCCGCGGCGCAGGAGCCGGAGCCACGCACGCCCGCCGAACGCGTCGAGCGCTATGTCCGCGACTATGACGGCGGCCCCTGCTTTTTCCTCTGGCCGCAGGAGATCAGCGACCGCAAGGCGACGCTGGAAGGCTTCGGCAGCGCCTCGACACCCTTCGTCGCCTTCGATAACGCCTTCAAGGCCGCACAGGGCTTCGAGGCCCAGATCAACCTGCGCCCGGTCACCAGCGCGCAATGCCCGATGGTCGATTTCCTGCGCCAGCCCGGCATCGGCATCGATCGCAGCCCGCGCCTCCAGATCGGCGCGTTCAACATGAAGAGCGGCGAGATCCTCAACGGCTCGGTCGAAGCGGGCGGCGGCCAGAACCTCGATGTCGTTCTGATCGGCGACGACGGGCTGGTCTATAATCTGGAAAGCTTCATGAAGCGCGAAGGCGGCAAGGTCACCTTCAATCTCAAGCTCGAATCGACCGGAGGCGCGGCGCGCCCGCAGACCGTGCTCGCGCTCGTCAGCCAGGAGCCTTTGCCGGCGCTCGCCGGCCCCAATCCTGCGCCGGCCAACGAGTTCTTCGCCAACCTCAAGCTCGATCTCGCCCGCCAGACCGGCAAGCTCGGCCTCGCCATCAAGTACTTCCGGATCGAATAGGCTTCAGATCGGGAACGACGAAACTCCCTGTCATTCCGGACAAGCCGCGAAGCGAAGCGCAGACCCGGAATGACGCAACGCGTTGTGGTTGGCGTTCCTCAGAGCCTCACTCCTCCCGGTAGAGCACACCCCATTCGTCCTGCCAGACGCCGTCGGCATCCGCGACGACGATCGGCGCCCGGAGCTCGTTGGCGAGGCGGATGGCGGTGCGAAAAGCATCCTTCGCCGACAGCTCGTCGCTGACGAAATCATTGACGAGATGTCCGCCGGCGAGCTCGGCCGGGCAGAGCACCCGGCCGAAGGCCTCGCCGCCGCGCTCGCTCAGGCTGAGCGTGATCGCATCGGCCTGCGGCTCGTCGACCTGCTCGAAACGGTTCGCCGGCATGAGCTTTCTCCTTTCGATGCCTCCCGAGGCGGGAGGAGATGGCCGCAGGCGGGATCGCACGCGGCGGGAGCATCGGACCGAAAAGTGGAATCCACTTTTCGGAGAAATCCGATGCGATGACAAAGCACCAAGCTCGTCATTTCTTCGGCTGCGGGCGCGCCAGGCCCGGCCCCATGGTCGGCCTGACCGCGCTGTAGCGATCGAGCCTCACCTTGATCATGTCGTTGAACTTCTTGTGAACCTCGGAAACCGAGAGCGTCTTGGTCTCGCCACCGGCATCGGCATAGAAGATCGGTCGGTTGGCCTGGGCCGGCTTCGGCAGCAACTCCGCCGCCTTGACCCCCGGCGTCTCCTCCATCGTCTCGATGAAGGTCTGCGCCGCGTCCGGCCCGAGGAAATGGATCAGGTAGATCTCGCCGCCGGTGAGATGGCGCCCCATTGCACGCTCGAGCCGCAGCGTATCGCGCTTCAGCATCTCGGCAGCGAGGAGCGCCGAGATGTAGGGTTCGCGCCGCATGTCGAGGATGCGCTGGCGCTGCGCCCCATCGGAGATAGTGAACTGCCGGCCGGAGCGCCCGATCAGCTTCGCTTCCGAAACGAGCCCGTGCTTGGCGCCGAATTCG
This sequence comes from Bosea sp. F3-2, assembly GCF_008253865.1. Taxonomy (NCBI): domain Bacteria; kingdom Pseudomonadati; phylum Pseudomonadota; class Alphaproteobacteria; order Hyphomicrobiales; family Alloboseaceae; genus Allobosea; species Allobosea sp. F3-2. The sequence continues at coordinate 193,544 of NZ_CP042331.1, read as the reverse complement.
TAGATCACGCCGAGCCAGGTCTGCTCGATGAACTGGTAGAGCCCCGTCGCAGATGACGTCTGCGCTTTCACCGCCGTCGAAAAGGAGGATTCCTTGTCGGCAACCGCCATCAGCAGCGTCGGATCGGCGCCGACGATCTTGCTCGCACGCACGATCGTGTCGACCAGATGCCGGCGGATCTTGATCGGCCCGAAGGTCAGGATCTGGTCGGGATCGCCGCTGGAGATCTGCGGCGGCGGTTGCGGGGCGCCGCTGGGCGTGACCGGTCCCGTCGGCGCGCCCTGCATCTTCGGCGGCACCAGGAGGATGTTGGACGGCAGCTGCAGCTGATTGACCGGCACCTGCTGCGTCGGCGCATCCTCCTGCGGCTTGATCGCGGCCAGCGACGGATCGTTGTCGAGCGCAAACTGAGCCGCCTGCCGGGCGCCCTCCAGATCCTGCTCGACCGAGGACAGGATGAGCGAGGGCCGCGCCGGGCCGTCCTTGAGCGCGGGGGCATCGGTTGATGCGACATCTTCGCTCGGCGACGACATTGGCCGCTCCTGCTGCTGCAGGCGCGCATAGGCGAGGCCAAGCACCGCTGCAGCGACACAGGCGATGCCGCCTCCCACTGCAGCGATCGCCACGCCTCGGGAAAGACCCTTCCTCGGGGCCGGAGCCTGTACGGGTTCTTCTGCATGCGAAGCGGGCTTCTTCACCGCAAGCGCTGGCGAACCGACAGCCGAAGCCGGCGCCGAAACCGATGGCTGCGCTTTTGCTACCGGTCCGGCGGCCTCAGCAGAGTCCGCCTTCCCAAGCGGGGCAATCGCCTGCGGCGCTGACGGCTGGTCGTGTACCAACTCACCCGTTGGGGAGCCTGCGCCGTTGCCGACCGAGCGGCGCAGATTCACGAACCAGGCAGCATCGCTGCGTTCACTGAGCGCCGAAAGCTCGTCGACGAGCCGCTGCGCCGTCATTTGCGGGACATTGGCCTCCCGGGCGACCGCCGCCGCCGCTCCCTTTCCGGGCTGCTCGGTGACAGTCTTCAAGGCGAAGAACCAGACCTGCAGCGGCGTGCGCCGGCTTTCCATCGGCGTGCCGGCGGCGGGATGGATCATGTAGTGGCAATGATTGCAGGCGAAGCCGCGCAGCTTCGGCCGCATCTCGAACGAGGCGCCGCGCCCGCAGGCGGGGCAGGCCATGATCGTGCCGCCATGGCGCAGGCGCATCAGCTCGGCGAGGCAGGCCTCTTCGGAAAACAGTGCCTGGAATTGCCGGAAGCGCTCGCTCATCCTGCCGGTCCGCGCCTCATCGCCTCTGGCGCAAGGTTACGCTCCGAGCCGCGAGGCAACAATCGTCAAGCGCACAGCAAGGCGAGGCGGGCGACATCCTTCAGATGCATCGCCACCTCCGCCGCCGTCGCTCGCTCAGGCAGGTTCGCAACGGCGATGCCTGCCGCCCTGGTCTCGGCCAGGAAGGCGTTCATATCGTCGAGCAGCATGCCCTGATCGCGCGAGCCATCGAGCAGGCAGACGAATTTGCGGACGACGAGGCTGTCGAGCTGGACGGTGCGATGGCGCAGATCCGTCACCTCCAAGGCGCTCGACGCCTGCCAGCGCGCAATGTCGCTGGCGGCAGGCTTCTCGCTGATCTCCGTTGTCAGCGCCGGCGGCTCCAGCCGGATGTCGAGCAGCCCCGCCTTGAAGATCGCGATCAGCGCCTCGTCCAGCCGCTCGACCTCGTGATCGAGATCGGGGCTGAGCTCGCCGGCCACCGCGCGGCAGGAGCGCGCCACCAGTTCATCCCAGGCGATGCTGGCCGGCCAGATCGCGCTCATGATACCGAGCGCGGCCTTGCACAGCGGCAGGTCGACCGAAAGCCGCACGCCCTCGTCGAACTCGAAGCGCTCGACGCCGGGCCTCGCCTCCTCCGCCGCCTGCTGGGCCAGCCGCGCATTGGCCGCGAGATAATAGGGCCTCAGCGCATCGGCCCGGATGCCCCGCCGCAAGGGCAGCTCGCTCCGGCAGAACAACGTCTCGCGGAAGGCGCGCCCGATCAGCAGGTCGAGCGTCTGCTCGCGCCGTGCCGCCTCCTCGACCGGGATTTGCGCCAGAAGCTGCTGGGCCGCGCCCTTGGCGGCGCCGTACAGGTTCGGGAACGATGCTTCCGCCAGGAATTGCAGGCCATGCCGCTCGGCGGCGGAGAGGACTTCGTGCAGCGCGAAAGCCCGCGCCCCGGGGTTCAGGTCGTCATGATAGAAGACATTGTCCGGAAGCTCGTCGATCTGCTTCAGGCGCTGGCGCAGCGCCGCGCCGTGATAGCTGTCGGGATCGCTCGCTTCAGCCACGTCCTTGAGCGCCGCGCGCGCCACGCGCACCCGCTCGCGCGGCTCGTCGATATCGCGGACCGCGTAGAGCATGACGTCCCGCGCGAGATCGCGCAGACGGCACCCCGGCAGTGCGTTGTAGCTGACATAGGCGATACCCTGCGGCGCCAGCAATTCGCCGAACAGGGCGATGATCCGCTCCCGCACCGGATCGGGCACCCAGGAATACACGCCATGGACGATGATGTAGTCGAAGCGTCCGAGATCGGCCGTCAGCTCCAGGATGTCCTCCTGCCGGAACGCGACATTCGACAGGCCAAGCTCTGCTGCATTGGCATTCGCCTGCCGGATCGAATCCCCGCTGAGGTCGATGCCGAGGAAATGGCTCTGCGGATATTGCGCTGCCATCGGGATCAGGTTGCCGCCGCGCCCGCAGCCGAGTTCGAGCACGCGCATCCCCGACGGCAGAGCCGGGCTCATTCCGTGGAAATGCGCGATGGTCGCCAGCCGCGCCGGATGAGTCTGCGAGAACGAATGGCCGGGATAGGCCACCGCATCATAGGGGTTGATCGCTGAAGCGCTCGTCATGGCCGCCCGCCCGGCTGCATTCGGCCTATTCCAGCCCAGCAGCCTCCCGGGCGCCTCATCTATTTGAAGGAGCGGCCAAGCCATCCGGCGGCGGGCATGTCGAGCGATCGGTCGGCTATGCTGGCAATTTGGCCACACCCGCCGAAATGTGCCTGAATCAAAACCTCAGAACATCAGTCTAAGCAAAGGCGAATCATCGAAAAAAAGGCCGTCGTTCTACTTCCCGAGCCGCAGCGGTTCCATGCCGATTTGATGTTGCCCGGAAGGCCAGTCTTCTGAGACGCTCCATCCTATGGCGGACGCGATCTCGAGTCGCGAACACCAGACAGGTCCAGCGAGCCGGTTTGCTCGCGCCGCAGGGGAAGCAAGATGCGGATGCATGCCCGGGCCTATGCATACCTGATGGCCATCGTGATCGTGGCCCTTGCCGCGCTCGGCGTCGGCGCGACACCCGCTTTTGCGCAAAAGCGCTTCGCCTTCATCATCGGCAATGGCGCCTATGCCAATGTCACCAAGCTGCCGAACGCCCTGAACGACGCCAACGCCACGCGGGCCATGCTCCAGGATGCAGGCTTCGACATCACCCCGGCGCTGGATCTGTCGCTGGCCGGCCTGCGCAGTGCGCTCGATGTCTTCGTCGACAAGGTCCGGCAGGGCGGGCCGGACGCGACCGCCCTCGTCTACTATGCCGGCCACGCCGTGCAGCTCGAGGGCGCAAACTACATCCTGCCGACCGACATTCGCCCGCAAGGCTCGGGCAACATCGCCAGCCAATCTCTCTCGCTGAGCGAAATCCTGCGGCGGCTGGATTCCGTCGGTGCGAAATCCAAGTTCGCCATCCTCGACGCCTGCCGCGACAATCCCTTCGCCGCGCTCGAACTGTCGCGCGGCCTGGCGCTGCAGATCGTCGACGGAGCCAATGAAGGCATCCGCAGCGAAGCCGGCCTCGCTCGCGTCGATTCCGGGAGCGGCACCTTTGTCGCCTTCGCCACTTCGCCGGGCTCGACCGCAGCCGACGGAACCGGGGCCAACAGCCCCTTCACCACCGCCTTCCTGCGCGAGGCGCGCGAGCCCGGCCTGCCGGTCGAGCAGGTGTTCCGCCGCATCCGCCTCGCCGTCTACGACGCGACGAAGGGCGTCCAGATTCCCTGGGACACCTCCTCGCTGATCACCGATTTCAGCTTCTTCCAGCGCCCTGCCGGCGCCTCACCGCAGCCGCAGGCCGGGCCGGGCACGATCCCGCTCGCCGCCGCAGCACGTCCCTCTACTGCCACTTTGCGCTCAATGTCGCCCGCCGACGCCTATCGCACCGCCATCGCCTGGGATCGTCGCGACATCTATCGCAGTGTCCTCGACGCCAACCCCGACGACCCCAACGCGTTGAGGCTGTACCGCATCCTCTCGCAGCGCACCGAAGAGACTGCCTGGGCCGAGACCGTGCTCGCCGGCGACGCCGAATCCTTCAAGCTCTTCGCGCGGCTCTATCCCGGCTCGACCCATGTCAACGAGTCGCTGCGCCTGGCCGCGAGAGCGCCGAGCCGCAACCGCGTCCAGGTCGCGCAGACCTGCCCGGTCTGCCCCGCCGTGCAGCCGCAGCCACGCACCCGCCGTGCCGACTACACGCCGCGCGCAGTCTCGCCCGCCCGCGCCGGCGCACCGCGTCGGGCGCCGGTCACTCCGCCACCTGTTCCAGTTCTCCCGGCCCTGTTGCCGGAGCGACCGCGCTGGACGGGCTTCTACGTCGGCGGCTCACTCGGCGGCGGCAGCCAGACCGGCCGCACGACGGTCGGCAGCCCGGTCGGGGGGCCGACGGTTTCGTCCTCGACCACGACCACCACCACGACGACAACAAGCACGCCGAGCATCACGACCGTCATCAACGACGCCACTGTGGTGTTCCCGGGCACCACGACGACCGTCACCACGACCTCCACCGTCGTCGGACCAACGGTTCTCGCGCCGAGCGCGATCAACCCGACCGCGATTCCGGGCAGCCTCTCACCCAACGGCGCCGGCGCAGTCGGCGGCGCGCAGTTTGGCTTCAACTACCAGATCGGCGCGGTGGTGATTGGCGCCGAAACCGACATATCCGCGACGCGTCTCGGCGGTAGCGATAACGTTTCGCTCAATCCGGGCACGCGCTTCACCACACGCGCCGAGAACGAGGTCTCGATGCTGGGTACGGTTCGCGCCCGCGCCGGCTTCGTGCTCGGCGACTTCCTGATCTACGGCACGGGCGGCTATGCCTATGGCCTCGTCGATCAGAAAGGTTCGATCTCACCGGACAATCCCGCGACGACCTCAGGCGTAGCGGCATCGCGATCCGGGATCGCGAGCGGCTGGGCGCTGGGTGGCGGCGTCGAATATGCGATCCTGCCCGGCATGACGCTCCGGCTGGATTACACCCATTACGACCTGGGCAATCAGAAGCTGACGCTGCAGGACTATACCGGGCTCGCCCCGACCCAATATGCGGTCATGCGCGCCCGCACCGCAGGCGACATCGTGAAGGCCGGCTTCAACTTCGGCTTCTGAAAGGCGCCTGGACTGGCTAGGTTGCCGGCACACGCAATCCGAGCCGAGCCAGTCGATGCGCAGCAGCAAGATCATCCATGTCGTCGGCTGCCATGCCGCGGGCGAGGTCGGCGATGTCATCGTCGGCGGTGTACAGCCGCCGCCGGGCAAGACGATCTGGGAGCAGTCGCGCTTCATCGCCACCGACGAGACGCTGCGGAACTTCGTGCTCAACGAACCGCGCGGTGGCGTCTTCCGGCATGTGAACCTGCTCGTCCCGCCCAAGGACCCGCGCGCCCAGATGGGCTGGATCATCATGGAGCCGGCCGACACACCGCCGATGTCGGGCTCCAACACGATCTGCGTCGCGACCGTGCTGCTCGACACCGGCATCCTGCCGATGCAGGAGCCGCACACCGACATCGTGCTCGAGGCGCCGGCCGGGCTGATCGAAGTCCGCGCCACCTGCCGCGACGGCAAAGCAGAGACGATCAGCCTGCGCAACGTTCCCTCCTTCGCAGCCCGGCTCGACGCAACGATCGAGGTCGCCGGCCTCGGCACGCTCGCCGTGGACATCGCCTATGGCGGGGACAGCTTCGTCATCGTCGACGCGGCGCGCCTCGGCTTCGCGATCGCGCCCGACGAAGCCCGCGAGATCGCCGAGACGGGTATGAAGATCACCCGCGCAGCGAATGAACAGCTCGGCTTCAGCCATCCCGGCGATACGGCCTGGGACCATATCTCCTTCTGCCAGTTCGCCGCCCCGATCGAGCGCATCGATGGCGCCCTGACCGGCCGCAGTGCCGTCGCGATCCGCCCCGGCAAGATCGACCGCTCGCCGACCGGCACCGGCTGCTCGGCGCGGATGGCCGTGCTGCATGCGCGCGGCCAGTTGGGTGTCGGTGAGCGCTTCGTCGGCCTCTCGATCATCGGCTCCCGCTTCGACTGCGAGATCGAGAGCCTGACGCGCATCGGCGATACCCCGGCGATCGTGCCGCGAATCACCGGCAGCGCCTGGATCACCGGCACATCCCAGCTCATGCTCGATCCCGAAGACCCCTGGCCCGCCGGCTATCGCCTGTCCGATACCTGGCCGAAACTCTGAGATGGCGCGAGACTGGCAGTGAAACGGCGCAGCGGCCCTTGACACCTGCCGGTGCGATGGGGAATTTGGCCACCGCGCGGGTGTAGCTCAATGGTAGAGCAGCAGCCTTCCAAGCTGAATACGAGGGTTCGATTCCCTTCACCCGCTCCAGCGCCTTTCCCGACGGCACCATTTGAGCCGGCCGCCCTCGGCGAAGGCCTGCTCCCTCCTGGTCTTCAGGCGTACGGATCGGAGGCGCTTCGGGCTTGAAGCAGCCGGCCCGTCAGACGCTGCGCAGGCCGACGAACGGGATTCTCCTGCCAGAGTTCCTGCCGAGGCGCTTTCCACCTCCGGCTCAACTCATCTTTGAAAAGCTGTTTCATTGACCGCGCCCCTCTCCGCAGGAACAATGACAGTATCGAGCGATATTCGTTTCGCTCCTTCGCGGGATTTGCTGGAGCAGCTTGCGCCGCGTCAACAACGCTAAAAGCACCACGATGAAATCGTGGGCTCCGAAGCACGGAGACACGCCGGCGATGCCAATGACATGCACGGTCAATTCTGCATCCCCGCCGCGCAGGCGATGTTCCTGACAGAACGGCGGCGCCGCTGAGCGCCTGACGACTTCCTTTCCGAACTCGTTTTCTCTGCGACGCCGGCCCTCCGGCGAAGGAGACCTCATGTCTCGAACCAACGCCGACGGCAGCTCCGGAACGCACGGCCAACTTTCCGTCGCAACAGAAGGCGGCCGCGTCATCGCGCTCCCGGCCCGCCGCAACCATCCGACAGCCCGTCGAGCTCTCCCGCCCGGCATCCCCGATCCGCAGTCCCCGTCAGAGGTTTCCATGGCGATCGTCTCGCTGACTCACCCGGCTTCGCATGCTGTCGTCCGACCACCGGCGAGCGCTTCGCCACCTCCGAAGGACGTCGGTGGCGAGTTCCGGTCGGCGTTGCGCCATCTCGCCGGCGGCGTCTCCGTCATCACGACGGGACGCGGCGACGACCGGACCGGCCTGACCGTGACCTCGCTGTCCTCGCTTTCGGCCGAGCCGCCGACCGTGATGTTCGGCGTCAACCTGTCATCCTCCTCCTTCCCGGTGCTCAAGCGCCACCGCAGCTTCGGCGTGAATTTCCTCACCGCCGCGCAGAAGGAGGTCGCCGACCGCTTCGCCGGCCGCAACGGCGAGAAGGGCCCTGCCCGCTATGCCGAGGCGCAGTGGCACGAAGGTCGCACCGGAGCGCCCCTGCTGGAAGGCGCATTGGCTGCGCTGGATTGTGAGCTGGAAGAGCTGATCGAGCGCCACTCGCACGCCATCGTCATCGGCCGGGTGCGCGAGATCAGGCTCGGCACCAATGACGCCGCCCTCCTCTACTGGCGCGGCGACTACGAGCGGCTCGGCTGGATGGCCGAGGAAGCCCGCACCGCGCTCGGCCTGCGCTCCCTCTGACCTTCCCGACACGGCTTTCCGACATGACCTACAGCCTCAGCCTGCTCGACAAGAGCCCGATCCTCGAAGGCGAGACCGCAGTCGCGGCGCTGCAGCGCACGACGAGCCTCGTCCAGGCTGCCGAGCGCCTCGGCTATCGCCGCTTCTGGCTGGCCGAACACCATGATTTCCCCGGCCTCGCCAGCCCGGCGCCCGAGGTGCTGGCAGCCTATCTGCTGGCGCGCACGCAGCGCATCCGCATCGGCACCGGCGGCGTGCTGTTGCCGCATTACAGCCCCTACAAGGTCGCGGAGACCTTCAACCTGCTGGCTTCGCTCGCGCCGGGCCGCGTCGATCTCGGCATCGGCAAGGCCCCCGGCGGCTTGCCGCTCGCGACCAAGGCCTTGCGGGTGCTGCACGACCCGGCGCGCTCGCCTTCGTTCGAAGCCCTGCTGGACGAGCTCGACGGCTTCCTCGCCACGCCGCCCGAGGCGCCCGGCCCGCAGGAGAAGGCCCGCGCCTTCCCGGTGCCGCCCGCGACGCCGGAGCGTTTCCTGCTCGGCGCCAGCCCCGATAGCGCCCGACAGGCGGGCGAGCGCGGTTGGCACTTCGTCTTCGCCGGCCACCACAATGGCGACCCCAAGGCCATCGAGGTCAGCCTCGAAGCTTATGCCAGAGCCGGCGGCTCGGCGGCGCCGCTGCTGGCGGTCGCAGCCTTCGCCGCCCCGACGGCCGAGGAGGCGCTGAGCCTGACGGAGAACCATCGCGTCATCCGGCTCACGCTCGATGACGGCCAGAACCTCAATCTCGGCAGCGAGGAACAGGCGGCCGAATATGCCCGCCAGGCCGGTGCCGCCGCCTACCGCACCGAGATCCGCAAGCCGCACATCCTCGCCGGCACGCCGGAGCAGGTGCGGCGCGAGCTCGACGCGCTGCATGCCCGCTTCGGCATCGCCGAATTCGTCATCGACACGCCGGTGGCCCTCACCGCCCGGCGCCTCGCCTCCGTGACGCTGCTCGCCGGCGAAGCGCCGGCGCTGGCGGCCTGATCCCTCTTTCCCGAAAGGACACGTCCCATGTCCCGCACCCGCCTCACCTTCGGCCTAATGCTCCAGGGCGCCGGCAGCCACATGAATGCCTGGCGCCACCCGAGCAATCCGGCCGATGCCAGCGTCAATCTCGACTTCTTCATCCGCAACGCCCGCAAGGCGGAGGAGAACGGCATCGCCTTCGCTTTCGTCGCCGACGGCCTCTACATCAACGAGAAGTCGATCCCGCATTTCCTCAACCGCTTCGAGCCGCTGACCATCCTCTCGGCACTGGCGACGACGACCAGCAAGCTCGGCCTCGTCGGCACGGTCTCGACCTCCTACAGCGACCCCTTCACCATCGCCCGGCAATTCGCCTCGCTCGACCTGCTCAGTGGCGGCCGCGCGGGCTGGAATGCCGTGACCTCACCGCTGGAAGGCTCCGGCCGGAATTACAGCCGCCCGCATCCCGAGCATGCGCTGCGCTACGAGATCGCGCATGAATATCTCGACGTCACCAAGGGGCTCTGGGATTCCTGGGACGACGACGCCTTCGCCCGCGATCGCGAAACCGGCCGCTTCTTCGACCGGGACAAGCTGCATACGCTCAATCACAAGGGCCGCTTCTTCCAGGTCGAGGGCCCGCTCAATATCCAGCGCTCGCCGCAGGGTCAGCCGGTGATCTTCCAGGCCGGCGCCTCCGATGCCGGCATAGGGCTCGCCGGCCGCCATGCCGATGCGGTCTTCGCCAATCATGTCCCACTGGAGGAAGCGCAGAGCTTCTACCGCAGCATCAAGACCAGCGCCGTCGCCCATGGCCGGTTGGCCGAGGAGGTGAAGGTCTTCCCGAGCGCGGGGCCGATCGTCGGGCGCACGCAGGCCGAGGCCGAGGAGAAATACCGAGCGATCCGCGATCTGATCTCGATCGACGACGCGCTCGCCTATCTCGGCCGCTTCTTCGACCATCATGACTTCAGCGTCTATCCGCTCGATGCGCCCTTCCCGGAACTCGGCGAGATCGGCAAGAACAGCTTCCGCTCGACCACCGACCGCATCAAGCGCAACGCTGCCCTCAAGGGCCAGACGCTGCGCGAAGCCGCGCTGGAGGCGGCAACCCCGCGCACCGACTTCATCGGTGCGGCCGAGGAGGTCGCCGACCGGCTGATCGAGCGGATCGAAACGCAAGCCGCCGACGGCTTCATCCTCGGCTTCCCGGTGATCGGCCAGAGCCTCGACGATTTCGTCGCGTTCGTCATCCCCGTCCTGGAGGCGCGCGGCGTCTACGACCGCAACCTACCGGGCGCGACACTGCGCGACCATCTCGGCCTGCCCCGCCGCGAGAGCCGCTACGCGACCCCGTCGGATACGGCCTTCGCCCGCCGCGCCGGCTGAGCCAACCCCGCAACGACGTCACGGAAAGGCTCACGTCATGGCCGACGCATTCTTCTACACCACCCCGCTCGATCCGCTCGCCGAGCCGCTGGTCGAGCAGCTCACCTGGGAATATGCCACGCGCTATGGCAGCTATTTCGGCGAGCCGCCGGGCGCCGAGATGAGCCGCTACCCGGCCGAGCTCTTCGCCCCACCGGACGGCAATTTCGTCCTGCTGCTGCGCGACGGCCGCGCCATCGCCGGCGGCGCCTTCAAGCGCTACGACGAGCGCACGGCCGAGATGAAGCGCATCTGGACCCATAGCGACTTCCGCCGCCAGGGCCTCGCCCGCCGCATCGTCGTCGAGCTGGAGCTGCAGGCCATACGACAGGGCTACGGCAGGATTTTCCTGACCACCGGCTTCCGCCAGCCAGAAGCCAAAGGTCTCTATCTGGAAACCGGCTACACCCCGCTCTTCGACGTCTCGGTCGATCCCGAGACCTACGGGAAGCTGCCTTTCGAGAAGGAGCTCTCCGTCGCTCCGGCTTCGCTGCCGCACCCGCCGGACAGCCGCTCCTCGCTCAGCGCGGCCTGACGGCCCGCTCCTCCTTCTCACATAACAAGAGCCAGCCATGACCCTCGCCAGCGACTTCGCGGGCCTGCCCGCGCACGCCCAGAATCCAGCGCCGCATCGCGATTTCAGCCGCTACCGCATCGTCCCGGCGCGCTATCCGGCGCGCATCATCGGCACCGTCTTCGCCGGCGTCGTGCTCTTCGCCGTTCTGAACTCGGTACTCTCGAATCCGCGCTGGGGCTGGGACGTCTTCGCCGAGTGGTTCTTCGCCGAGCCGGTGCTGGCGGGGCTCGGCCGCACGTTGCTGCTCACCCTGCTCGGCACGGTGTTCGGCTTCCTGCTCGGGACCGTGCTGGCGCTGGCGCGGGTCTCCGGCTCGCCGCTGCTCGCCTCGCTATCCTGGGGCTATGTCTGGCTCTTCCGCTCGATCCCGCTGATCGTGCTGCTGCTGATCCTGAACAATCTCGGCTATCTCTACAGCACGATCTGGCTCGGCATCCCGTTTACCGAGATCAGCTTCGCCTCCTGGTCGACGACGCAGCTGATCACACCCTTCCTCGCGGCCGTGCTGGGTCTGACGCTGAATGCCGCCGCCTTCTCCTCGGAGATCGTGCGAGGCGGCATCCTCTCCGTCGACCAGGGCCAGCTCGAGGCCGCTGCCGCCCTCGGCCTGCCGCGCCGCCGCCAGGTCTCGCGCATCGTGCTGCCGCAGGCGATGCGGACCATCCTGCCGACCGCCTTCAACGAGGTCATCACCCTCGCGAAGGGCACCTCGCAGGTCTACATCCTCGCCCTGCCGGAGCTGTTCTACACCATCCAGGTCATCTACCGGCGCAATCTGGAGGTGATCCCGCTCCTGATGGTGGCGACGGTCTGGTACCTCGTCATCCTCAGCGTCCTCTCCTTCATCCAGCATCATGTCGAGCGCTATTACTCGCGCGGCGCTCTGCGCAACCCGCCGCCCTCGGTCATCGACAAGGCGCTGCGCTGGCTGGGCCGCAGTCGCATCGCAGCAGCGACCGCTACAACCAGCTTCGCCTCCCCCGCGCCGGTTCCCGCCGCACAGCGCACGACCTCGCTCGCCACACTCTCCCCCCGCAGCGGCGGCGAGATCCGCATCAGCCATGTCTCGAAGAGCTTCGGCCATCTCAAGGTGCTGAACGATGTCAGCCTGTCGCTCCGCCCCGGCAGCGTCACCGCGATCATCGGTCAGTCCGGCTCGGGCAAGTCGACGCTGCTGCGTTCGATCAACCATCTGGAGCGCGTCGACGAGGGCTTCATCGCCATCGATGGCGAGCTGATCGGCTACCGTCAGGACGGCGAGACGCTCTACGAGCTGAAGGAGAAGGACATCCTGACCCGGCGTGTCGACGTCGGCATGGTCTTCCAGAACTTCAACCTCTTCCCGCATCTGACCGCGATCGAGAACATCGTCGAGGCGCCGGTGACGGTGCGCGGCCTCTCCCGCGAGCAGGCGTGGGCCGAGGCACAGGAACTGCTCGCCCGCGTCGGCCTCGCCGACAAGGCGCAGGCCTATCCGCGCCAGCTCTCCGGCGGCCAGCAGCAGCGTGTCGCCATTGCCCGGGCTCTGGCGCTCAAGCCCAAGGTCCTGCTCTTCGACGAACCGACCTCGGCGCTCGACCCTGAGCTCGTCGGCGAGGTGCTCGACGTCATCAAGGAGCTCGCCCGCTCCGGCTCGACGCTGATCATCGTCACCCATGAGATCGGCTTTGCCCGCGAGGTCGCCGACCAGGTCGTCTTCATGGAGGCCGGGCGCATCGTCGAGACCGGCGCTCCCGCCCAGGTGCTCGGCACCCCCAACCATCCCCGCACCCGCGAATTCCTCGCCAAGGTGCTCTGACCTCCCGCCGCACAAGGAGTCCGACCATGATCACGCGACGCGATTCACTGAGCCTTCTCGCCGGCGCCGCTTCGGCGGCCATCCTCCCCGCCAGGGCGTTCGCCCAGCAGACCATCGACCTCTCGCCCGAACAGCCGGGCCGCCCCCGCGCGCAGATTGACGAGGAGGCGATCAAGCTCATCGCCAAGGATGCGAAATTCGTGAAGGATGGCGTCTTCACGATCGCGAATACTGCGGGGCGCCTCCCCTTCGGCAGCTACGCCAGCGACACCCGGACGATTATCGGCTCGGAGCCCGACATCGGTCAGCTCGTCGCCGATGCGCTGGGCCGCAAGCTTGAGGTGGTGCCGACCGCCTGGGCCGACTGGCCGCTCGGCGTCACTTCCGGCAAATACGATGCCGTGATCTCCAACGTCACCGTCACCGAGCAGCGCAAGGAGAAGTTCGACTTCTCGACCTACCGCAAGGACCTGCTCGGCTTCTATGTGAAGAAGGACAACGAGATCGTCATCCGCGAGCCGCGCGATGTCGCCGGCCTCAAGGTCATCGTCTCCTCCGGCACCAATCAGGAGCAGATCCTGCTGCGCTGGAACGAGGCCAACATCAAGGCGGGGCTGAAGCCGGTCGAGATCCAGTATTACGACGATGATGTCGTGCTCTATCTCGCGCTCGAATCCGGTCGAGCGGACGCCTATCTCGGCCCCAACGCTCTGCTGAGCTTCAAGGCGGCGCAGGAAGGCAAGACGCGGCTCGCCGGCAATTTCAGTGGCGGCTGGCCGATCCTCGCCGAGATCGCGGTGACCACCCGCAAGGGCGCTGGCCTTGCCGACGCCATCACGCAGGCGCTCAACACCCAGATCAGGACTACGCCAGGGCACTCGCGCGCTGGAACCTCTCGGCCGAGGCCATCGAGGAATCGCGCACCAACCCGCCCGGCCTGCCGAAGGCGTGAACACCTCGCCCTAGCGCACATCGCAAGAACTGGAGACCATCATGATCCCGCGACGGACGCTCCTGTCGCTGCTCGTCGGCGCGCTCAGCGCCGCGAGCCTGCCCGCCCTCGCCCAGCAATCGCCCTTTGATCTCGGCCCCGAACAGCCCGGCCGCATCCGCGCCGAGAAGGACCCGGCCGCCGTCGCGGCCGTCCCCAAGAGCTTCAAGTTCGTCGAACCCGGCGTCTTCACCGTCGGCATCAGCCCGGGCGGGCCGCCGCTCGCGACCTATGCCACGGACGCGAAGACCGTGGTCGGCGCCGATCCCGACTTCGCCCAGCTCATCGCCGACAGCCTCGGCCTGAAGCTCAATCTCGTGCCGCTCGCCTGGGCCGACTGGCCGCTCGGCCTCGCTTCCGGGAAATACGACGCCGTCATCTCGAATGTCGGCGTCACCGAGCAGCGCAAGGAGAAATTCGACTTCTCGACCTATCGCCAGGGCCTGCACGGCTTCTTCGTCAAGGCCGACAGCAAGATCGCCAGCATCAAGGAACCCAAGGACGCCGCGGGCCTCAGCCTCAGCGTCGGTGGCGGTACCAACCAGGAGCGCATCCTGGTGGAATGGGGCAAGCAGAACGTCGCGGCCGGGCTGAAGCCGCTTGAGCTGCAGCTCTTCGACGACGAGGCGGCGCGTCTCGTTGCGCTGCGTGCGGGCCGGGTCGACGTCGTCGTGCAGCCCCATGCCCAGCTCGTCTTCGTCGCCGCCCGCGACAAGGACATCAAGCGCATCGGCACGCTCAGCGCCGGCTGGCCGCTGAAATCCGACGTCGCGATCACCACGCGCAAGGGCAGCGGGCTCGTCGACGCACTGACGCTCGCGACCAACAACCTGATCAAGAGCGGGAAATACCGGCAGGCCCTCGCCCGCTGGGGCATCGAGGAGGAGGCCGTGGAGCGCTCCGAGACCAACCCACCCGGCCTGCCGAAATACTGACATGACGCAGCTCTCGATCCGGCACATCGCCTTCCTGACACCGGGCAACTACGACGACGCCGACCCGCGGAGCGGGCTCGAAGACACGCTCTCACTGTTCGAACATGGGGAAGCGCTCGGATTCGACAGCGCCTGGGTGCGCCAGCGCCACCTCGAACCCGGCATCTCTTCGGCGGCGACCTTCCTCGCCGCCGCAACGCAGCGCACGCGCCGGATCGGGCTCGGCACCGCCGTCATCCAGATGGGCTACGAGAATCCGTTCAGGTTGGCGGAAGACCTCTCGCTGGTCGATGTGCTCTCGGGCGGCCGGTTGAACATCGGCCTCAGCGCCGGCCCGCCGCCCTTCGGCAAGCTCCTGGGCGAACGCCTTTTCGACAGAGATCCTGCGACGATCGACTTCTCGCATGCCCGCGTCGCCCGGCTCGCGGCGAATATCGAAGGGGAATGGCTCGGCGAACCGGACGCGCGCATCGCCTCGGCGGCTGGCGAGCACCAGCCGAGGCTGCGCCCGCACGCGCCGGGCCTGCGCCAGCGGCTCTGGTATGGCGGCGGCTCGCTGCGCTCTGCGCGCTGGGCGGCGGAGAACGGCTTCCACCTGCTGGTCGGCAACCTCAACACCGGTGAGGAGACCGATGATTTCTTCGAGGCGCAGCGGCGCCATATCGAGACGTTCCGCGCGCATTGGCGCGGTGAGGGCACACCGCGCATCGCCGTCGGCCGCGTGATCGTGCCGCTCGATGGAGCGGATGCGACGACGCGGCAGCGCTATCGCGACTACGCCGCGAGCCGGCACGCCCGCACGCTCGCCCCGCAAGGCGAGCGACGCACGCTGTTCACGCCGGACCTCGTCGGAACAGCCGCCGAGCTGATCGAACGCCTCGCCGCCGATCCGATCCTGCCGCTCGTCGATACGCTGCGGCTGGAGTTGCCCTACAACTTCAGCGCCGAGGACTATCGCCAGATCATCGGGGACATCGCTACTCTCGTCGCACCGGCGCTCGGCTGGCCCGGCGGCGCGGAGTTGAGGGGCGCGGCCTGACCGGCCTGGAGCGTGCTGGCCTTTCTCGGAGCCGCGGCGTCATCCCGGCCTTGAGCCGGGATCCATCGGAGGGCTCCGGAGCTTTAGGATGGATCCCGGATCCGCGCTGCTTCGCAGCTTGTCCGGGATGACGCCGTGCTTCAGTCAGAAATCGGCATGCCCTAGCGCTCCTCGATGGCGAGCACGGCGAAGGTGGCGAGCCAGTGCTCGCCCATGTAGTCGCCGGCGATATGCGGCAGCCCGGCTTCGAGATGCCGCCGTGCGGCGTCCGCGATGACAGGGCGCCGCGCATCACCTTCCGGCAGGGCCGCGGCGAGCGCGCCCCAGCACCAGGCGCGGCTGAGATTGAGCCCGTCGAGATGCGCAATCTTGCCGTCGGTCCGATCGGTGACGGTCGCAGGCTTGAACAGAATGGCCGGCTCGCTCTGCGCCACGCGCGGCAGGAAGCGCTCGAACCAGGGCCGGAAGCGCTCCGCCGGCAGCAACCGGCGCATGCATTCCGCCTCGATCAGCGCCGAGGACTGGAAGTCGTCGCCGCTCGGCTCGCCCCAGGCCGGGCAGTCGGTATCCGCACCATACCAGCGCAGCGCCGTCTCGCGCAGCAGTGTCAGGAATGCGCCGTCCCCGGTCGCATCCGCATAGTCGGCCGCCATCCGCAATCCGAAGGCGGTATTGAAATGCGTACCCACTCGCACCGGATAGGTCGCGATCGGCAGGAAATCGCGGAGGCGCTGGGCGAAGGCCTCCGCGAGCGGCGCCAGCGCCCTGCCCCAGCGCCCATCGTCGAGTCCGTTCAGCTCGGCAGCGAGCTTCAGGAGCCAGCCCCAGCCATAGGGTCGCTTGAAGCCGCGCGCCGTCGGGGCGGCGAGATAAGCACATTCGACCGCGACCTTCTCCGGAACGAGCTGCGCGTCGAACAGCGCGACGATGTCGTTGGCGGCTTCCATCTTCGGATAGCGCCGCAGCAGACGGGCCAGCATCCAGTAGCTATGCACGCAGGAATGCCAGTCATAGCTACCGTAGAAGACGGGATGCAGCTCGCTGGGCGTGCGCGCATCCTCCGGCCCGGCCAGCGTGTGGTCCGGCTTGTTCGGATACTCCCGGCGGACATGGCCGAGCGCGATCCGGGCGAAGCGCAGCGCGATCTCTTCGGTGAGGGCGGGAGTGGTCATGTCGCATGGTCTCCATCGGCACGGCGCATCGACACGGTCGTGCGCCGTCTCGCCGGAGACTGCTTCGGCGCGCTGGAAAGCGCCAGATGCTCTTACTCGATCTTCACATTCGCCTTCTGCGCCACTTCGGCCCAGCGCTTGGTCTCCGAGGCGATATGGGCGGTGAACTGCTCCTGCGACGAACCGACCGGATCGACGCCGAGCTTCTTGAGCTGGTCGATCACCGCCGGCTCTTTCATGATGGCCTGCGTCTCGGTCGAGAGCTTGGCGACGATCTCCTTCGGCACGCCGGACGGCGCGAAGAAACCGTGCCAGGAGCTGGCGTCATAGCCGGGAATGAACTCGGCCAGCGCCGGCAAGTCTTTGGCCACTTCGAGCCGCTTCGGCGTCGCGGTCGCCAGGGCGCGGATCTTGCCGTCCTGCACATGCGGCCAGGCGATGGTGATGTTGTCGAAGGTGATCTGGATCTGGCCGGAGAGCAGGTCCTGGGTCACCTGCCCGCTCGAACGGTAAGGCACATGCGCCATATCGGTGCCGGTCGAAACCTTGAACAGCTCCGCCGCCATATGGGTCGAGGTCCCCGCTCCGGACGAGCCGAAGGAATACTTGCTCGGATTCTTCTTGAGCAGGTCGATCAGCTCGGGAACCGTCTTGGCCGGTAGATCGATATTGACCATCAGGATGTTCGGCACGCTCGCCACCTGCGAGATCGGTGCGAAGTCCTTGATATGGTCGAAGGGCAGCTTGGCGTAGACAGCCGGGTTGATCGCATGGGTCGAGACCGTGCCCATGGTCAGCGTGTAGCCATCCGCCGGCGCACGCGCCACAGCAGCAACGCCGGTGTTGCCGCCGGCACCGGGGCGGTTCTCGACGATGAATTTGCCGCCAAGGCGCGCGCCCAGCCGGTCGGCCAGGATGCGCCCGAGCAGGTCCGTCGTGCCGCCCGCAGCGAAGGGCACAACGATGGTGACGACCTTGCTGCCCGGGTATTCGCCCTGCGCGAAGGCGGGGCCGGCTGCGGCCAGGCACGCGGCGGCAATAATCGTTCTGCGGCTGATGCTCATCGGTTTCGTTCCTCCCGGACGCGGACATTCCGCCTTGCGCCTCATCGAGGGCGCTTGCTTGAGGGATATCACAGGATTCCAGATTTGAAATCTGAAATTTCAGATTGCTGAGATGGGAGGATTATGCTGTTTGATGCGGATGTGCGGTGCAGGTCGTGATCCGGCTTTGGTGGATGCCCGGCCCGGCCGCTTCGGAACCATGATGTTGCAGCCTGCTGTCGAACCCGTTGCCCCGGACTTGCTGCGCTCGCTGCGCGAGCATGTGCATGAGCGGCTGCGTCGCGCCATCGTCGCTGGGCGCTTCCGCAACGGCGAGCGGCTGAACGAACGCCAGCTCGCCGAGATGCTGGGTGTCAGCACGACCCCGGTGAAGGACGCGATCCGCAAGCTGGAGAGTGAGGGGCTGGTGCGGACGGAGGCGCGTCGCGGCGTCTTCGTCGAATTTTCCCCGCGACAGGCGCTGGAGATGGCGCTCGGCCGGGCCGCGCTCGAAAGCGTCATGGCCCATATCGCGGCGAACCACCTGACCGGGAGCGACGAGAGAGAGCTCGCCCGGCTGATCGCCGAGATGGAGCAGGCGACGGAGCATGGCGATCTCGAGGATCTGGTCGCGCTCAACGAGACCTATCACCGCGCGATTCATCGCATCTCGGGCTGCACCTATCTGGAACGCCGCCTCGACGGCCAGCGCATGTACGATCACGCCCAGCGCATTTCGCTTCATTCGGAGCTGGCCGAACGCCGCCGCGGCTTCGAGGAGCACCGCGGCATCTACGAGGCGCTCCTGGCGCGCGATCCCGCGCTCGCCGAACTCAGGATGCGCCGTCACATTGTCCGTTCGGCGAAGGCCCATGTGCGGCTGGTCTTCGGCGCGGATGCGGAGGGACTGGATTATGACGAATGACAAGGTGCGCAGCGCGCTGCGCGGCATTTCCGGCGTCCACGTCACCGCCTGGAAGGCGGATGGCGAAGCCGACTGGGCGCTGACGGGCAGGATCGTCCGGCGCATCGCCGAGGCCGGCATCCACAACATCGTCTCCGCCGGCAACACCGGCGAATTCTACCCGATGACGACGGCCGAGGTGGAGCGCTCCCACGCCGTCGCGGCCGAGGCTGCTGCCGGCAAGGCGCTGGTCACGGCCGGCATCGGGAGGTCTTTGCGCGAAGCTGTCGCGACCGGCAAGCTTGCCGCCAAGGCCGGCTGCGATGCCGCGATGGTGCATCACCCGCTCGATCCCTTCGCCGCGCCGCAATCCCAGGCCGACTACATTCTCGCCATCGCCGAGGCGCTGACGATCCCGCTCGTCGCCTATATCCGTTCGGATGCGATCGGCGTGAAGGACCTGATCCGCGTCGCGACCCACCCGAACGTCGCTGGCGTGAAGTTCGCCTCCCCCAACATGATGCTGCTCGCCGATTGCGTGCGCGAGACGGAGGGCTCCTCGGCCAACTGGATCTGCGGCCTCGCCGAGGGCTGGGCTGCTCCCTTCTACGCGCTCGGCGCGCGCGGCTTCACCTCTGGCCTGATCAATGTCGCGCCGGAGCGCTCGCTCGCCGTCTGGCGCGCGCTGGAAGCCGGCGATTATGCTACCGCGCGCCGCGAGGTCGACGCCATCGCCGGCTTTGAGAAGCTGCGCACCAAATACGGCAACGGCGCCAATGTCACGGTGGTGAAAGAGGCGCTTGGGCTTCTCGGCACCGATGTCGGCCCGGTCCGCCTGCCCGGCCTGCCGGAGCTGAACGAGGCCGAGCGGGCAGAGCTGCGCGCCATCGTATCGAGTTGGGGCGCCGCAAGGGCCGCGGCGGAGTAGAACTCCGCCGTCATTCCGGGGCTTCGCGGAGCGAAGAGCCCGGAATCCATGCACACCGGCGGTGCCGGATATACCTTGCCATGGTCGCGCCCCTCCTCATGCCCACAGTGTTCATGGGTTCCGGGCTCTTCGCTCCGCGAAGCCCCGGAATGACGGAGTGGCTCCCAAACCCAATGATAAAATCGAGGAAACGCCAATGTCCCGCCCCCGCAAGACGCCCGAGACGCTGCGCAGCTGGCGCTGGTTCGGCGCGAGCGACCTGCGCTCCTTCGGGCATCGCTCGCGGGCGCTGCAGATGGGCTTCGCCCATGAGGAGTTCATGGGCAAGCCGGTGATCGGGATCATCAATACCTGGTCCGAGATCAACCCCTGCCACACTCATCTGCGCGATCGCGCCGAGGCGGTGAAGCGCGCGGTCTGGGCGGCGGGCGGCTTCCCGATCGAGATCCCGGTGATGTCGGTCTCGGAGCAATATCAAAAGCCTACGACCATGCTCTATCGCAACTTCCTGGCGATGGAGACCGAGGAATCGATCCGCTCCCACCCGCTCGACGGCGCGGTGCTGCTCGGCGGCTGCGACAAATCTACGCCGGCCCTGATCATGGGCGCCTGCAGCGCCGGCCTGCCCTTCATCTTCGTCCCGGCCGGGCCGATGCTGCGCGGCAACTGGGCCGGCAAGGTGCTCGGCTCCGGCGCCGATGTCTGGAAGTACTGGGCCGAGAAGGAGGCCGGCAACATCACCGACGGCCAGTGGAAGGACATGGAGAGCGGCATCGCCCGCTCCTATGGCACCTGCATGGTGATGGGCACCGCCGCGACGATGATGAGCCATGCTGAGGTGCTCGGCCTCACCCTGCCCGGCGCCTCCGCGATTCCCGCCGCCGACGCCGCCCATCCGCGCATGGCCGCCGCCGCTGGCAAGCGCATCGTCGAGATGGTCTGGGAGGACCAGACGCCGGACCAAATTTTAACGCGAAAGAGCTTCGAGAACGCGCTGACGGTTCACATGGCCGTCGCCGGCTCGACCAACGCCATCATCCATCTCGTCGCCATGGCCGGCCGCGCCGGCGTGCCGCTGACGCCGGACGATTTCGACGCCTTCTCGCGCAAGGTCCCGGTCATCGCGAATCTGCGCCCTTCGGGCGACTTCCTGATGGAGGACTTCTTCTATGCCGGCGGCCTCCCCGCCCTGCTGAAGCAGCTCGAGAGCAAGCTCCACACCGATGCGATGACCGTGACCGGCAAACCACTGGCCGAGACCATCGCGCTCGCCAACGTCTATGACGACAATGTCATCCGCCCGCTCGACCGCCCGGTCTCGACCGCCAACGGCCTCGCCGTGTTGAAGGGCAACCTCGCCCCCGATGGCTGCGTCATCAAGCCTTCGGCCGCGGAGCCTCGCCTGCTCAGGCATTCCGGCCCGGCCCTCGTCTTCGAGGACTACGACGCGATGATGAAGGCGGTGAATGACGAGAATCTCGACGTCACCGCTGACCACATCATGGTGCTGAAGAATTGCGGCCCGGTCGGCGGTCCCGGCATGCCGGAATGGGGCATGCTACCGATCCCGAAGAAGCTGCTGAAGCAGGGCGTGCGCGATATGCTGCGCATCTCCGATGCGCGCATGTCCGGCACGAGCTACGGCGCCTGCATCCTGCATGTCGCGCCGGAAGCTTACATCAAGGGCCCGCTCGCGGCGGTCCGGACCGGCGACATCATCAGCGTCGATGTCGAGGCCCGCAGCATCTCCGTGAACCTGACAGACGCCGAGATCGCCGCCCGCCTCGCCGCCTGGACTCCGCCCGACCGCGACTATCCGCGCGGCTGGGGCAAGATGTCGGCGGCCCATATCCGCCAGGCCGACAAGGGCTGCGACTTCGACTATCTGGAAGGCACCGCCAAAGTGCCGGAGCCGGAGATCCACTGAGTTTTGGCTCCGCCGTCATTCCGGACAAGCGGCGCAGCTGCGCCGATCCGGAATCCATAGTAAAGCGCCGCGCCGTATGATGGATTCCGGGTCTCCGCTTCGCTCCGCCCGGAATGACGGCGCTCTTCACAGCTCCGCATCGAAGGCGATGGCGTCGAAGGCGGCCTGCACCCGCCCCAGCGCTTGTGCTGTGACAAAGGCATAAGCCCGCTCGGGCGATTGGGCGACGACGCCGCGCTCGCTGCCCTGCACATTGATTTCCTGCGAGACGGTGAAGCTGACGGCCGGCGTCGTTCGCATCGGCACCGGCAGCCCGATGGTCTGGCGCGAGCCCGATGCCGCGGCCTGATAGGCGTCGATCAGGATCCGCCCGTCCAGTCGCCAATGGTAGCGCCGGCACAGCATCTGCTCGATCGCAAGCGGGCGGCCGCCCCATGCGGTGGCGATGGCCCCCTGCTCCAGCTTGATACGGGCGAAGCTGACCGCCCCGGTGCTCGGCGACAACCGCACCGTCAACGCACCCGTATCGCCGGGAGCCGGCGTCAGCGTCAGCGAGCGGCGGCCGGTGCCCGCCGTGATCGTGCCGGACCGGCTGCCGATCCCGACTGAGAGGTCGCCGCCGCTCAGCCCTTCGACCGACAGCGTCAGCGGCAGGCCTGCGAAGGATTGCAGACCCCAGAGCGCCGGTTCGACGACCTGCACGATTCCGCCGGAGTTCAGCGTGACCGCAAAGCCGCTCAGCGAAAGATTGGCGCCACCGGTCGCCGCCTTCCAGCGGTCGAAGCCGTAGCTTCCCGCCGCAAGCGCTCCGCCGGCGAAACCGCGCTGGTTGACCTGCATGTCGCCATTGATCAGCAGGTTCTGCCCGGCCGCCCAGGCCGAGCCGGGCAGCGCCACGCCTCCCGTCCCGCGATCGATGGCGAGCGCATCATGCCAGGCCGAGCCGTCCGGACTGACCTTGACCCGGAAGTCGTCGTCGCCGGCCAGGCCGAATTCGGCCCGCCCCGACCAATTGGTCTGGAAGAGCACGCTTGCGGTCTCGCCCGCGGTCGCCTTGTTCAGCTTGAGCCGATGGCCGGCGCCGGCATGGTTGAACAGGCTCGCCTCCGACGATACCGCCAGCCGGTTGCTCTCATCCGCCGTCGCGTTGATGCCCCAGCGCGCGGCCCCGAGGCTGCTGAGCGGGCTGGCGCGACGCCATTCCGTCCCTGTCCAGAGATTATGCTCGGCCTCATCTGCGATCCAGGCCTGCCAGCCCGTGCGCGGCGTCAGGAAGGTCCAGCCGCCATCTTCGAACAGCGCCAGCTGGTTGGTTCGGCCAGCGAAGACGCCCGTGCCACCCGGCGGCACGATATAGGCAGAAAGCTCCGTCGGTGAAGCCGGCGGCGCAGTCTGCGTGCGGCTGTCGACGACCAGATGGATCAGGGCGTCGAGCCGGATCAGGGCGTCATTGTGGGTCACATGCTTCTGCGCCTGCCCGGCGGCGAGCAGAGGCAGGGAAAGTCGGGGCGTGTCGGTCATGGAGCCTCGCGAAGGGGATGCAGCACTGGCTATCGCGAGGGGGATTATCGGGTGGCTGCCGGCGCCGGGGATAAGTCGACCGGTTCAGCCGAAGCGGCGCGGTCTTAAGCCAGCATGGAACCAGCTGATCAGCGAATAGATGTCGTAGACCGGCAGTCCCGTCGCAGCCTGCACATCCGCAGCATAGGGCGGCATGTTGGTGCATTCGAGCACGATCGCACCCACCTCGGGATGGCGCGCCACGAGATCGAGCGCCGCCTGCACCACATCCTGCCGGGCGAGATCGACATCCATGTCGTCCTTCTCGGCCTTGATCAGGACGCGGAAGAACTCGCGGCCGTTCTCCGTCCCGGCGATGGGTGTGTCGAGCGGTACGCAAGCCGCTTCGAGATGGGCTGGCGTCAGCGACGAAGCCGAGACGGTGACGACGCCGACGCGCTTGCCCGGCGGCAGCGTCGCCTGCACCCAGGGCACCTGCATCAGCGCCGAGGTCGCGACCGGCACGCCGACCGCCGCGGCGAGCTGGCGCTGGAACAGCGAGAGGAAGCCGCAATTGGTGGTGATCGCCTCGGCCCCGAGCCGGATCAGATCGCGTGCCGCTGCGATGAAATCCGGCAGCAGCCCCGCCGCCCTGTTCAGCACCACCTTCTCCGGGCTCGCCCCATCGACGACGCGGTAGAGCACCGGAAAGGGCCAGGTCGTGCCGTTGCCCATATCGCCCGGAATGCGCGGAAAACGCGCCTCCAGCATCAGGATCCCGAGCGGCACGCCATAGATGGCCTTGCCGCCCCGCACGATCCGCGCCGACGACGGCGCGACAGAACTCTCCAGCATGAAACCTCCCCTTTCACTGCCAACACGTTAACCCGGCTCTCATATGACAGTCATGCCGGCGCGAAGACATGGCGTAGATTTCGCCTATGTCATTGCTTCGCCGTTTTCACCTTGCCATAAGGGCATTGCCGGGCACCGGCACGAAACGATTCTTGCAGTGCTGGCCTACATCTTGCTGTGCGTCCCGCCAGCATTCGGAGCTCCGGTTTGAACGCCTCCCTCGACAAGCTGCGCCGCGCCGCCATCGTGATCGGCTGGACCGCCCTGCTCGTGATCATCGTGTCGACGCTGTCGCCGATCGATGCTCGCCCCCATCTCATGAACCTGGGGGCGGATGCGGAACGCTTCCTTGCCTATCTTGCCGCCGGTGCATTGCTGACTTTCGCTTACCCGCGCCAGCGCTGGCTCGTGCTGCCTGGTCTGGTCGCCCTGGCCGCCGGTTTGGAGTGGCTGCAGACACTGGAGATGACCCGCCACGGGCTCCCGCATGATGCGCTGGTCAAGATCATGGGCGCGCTTATCGGCTCGGCCATGGCCAGCTCCTTCGAATACATGCTCCGGCGCTTCCGCAGCGCCATCTGAACGCCGGACCGAGAGCAATTCCAGCAGAAGTGTATAGCGGTTCTGCGTCCGGAATTGCGTCAAAACAAGAAGATGGAGCACGTCCGACGAACCGGATTTCGCCGGAAGTGCTCCAGCCGGACCGGTGTCTCGATCTGGGCCACCTGCCGGCGGCACAGGCATTGCCCCCTCGGCCTTGATGACGGATCCGCCGCGAGCCTGCGTCCCGCTTTGGGACAAGGCGTCACCGCGGCTCAGATCCGAAGGCGGGGTGATATGAGCGTCAACGATCTGGACAGTACGCTGGTGACGGCGTCCGAAAGCCGGCCTCGCCTTTGGCGGTACTGGCTGGGGCCGCTGACAGCGGCGAGCGACGCGATCATCGTCGGCTCTCTCGTCTGTGCGGCATCGGTCGTCTATTACCTCGTAACTCAGAACGAAATCGGCATCGATCGCGCCGCCCCCGAGCTGGCGGCGATGCTGATGACGATCTTCGTCTTCATCAATCTGATGCAGGGGCGCTATCAGCTCGGAAACTACCTCTCGCCCCGCGGACAGATCGCATCGGCCTTCTCCGTCTGGAACATTACGATGGTCGCGTTCCTGGCGCTGATCTTCGTCGCCAAGATTACCGGTCACTATTCGCGGATCGTCATCCTCACGACCTATCTCGCTGGAGTACCGGTGATCGCGCTGTCGCGCTCTCTTCTGGCCCGGTGGGTCGCAGCCGGCAGCAAGGCCGGCCGGATCACGGCCGAGCGCGTGTTCCTGATCGGGCGGGAAGACAATGTGATGTCCTTCGTCACCCGGCACAAACCCTGGCATGTCGGTTTCGCGATCACTGATGTTGCGTTCCTGAAATCGTGCCAGGACGGCAATCCGGCGGAACTCTCCGCCGATCTGGCCGCGGCCGTGGCAAATTGCCGGGCCAGGGGGCCCGATGCAGTCCTCATCGCCCTGCCCTGGTCCGAGCACAAGACCATCGAAGCCTGCGTCGGTGCCTTCACCAATCTTCCCGTCGCGATCCACCTCGCGCCCGAACCGATCATGGAGCGTTTTGAGACACCGCATTTCATCCGGTCCGGCTCGTTCTCCAGCCTGCGCCTGACCCGCCAGCCTCTATCGGCGACGGAGATCGCCGCGAAGCGCGCTTTCGACGTGGCTGCTGCGGTCATGGGTTTGGTCCTGACCCTGCCGCTCCTCATCATGATCGTCGCGTTGATCAGGCTCGACTCGCCCGGCCCCGTCCTCTTCCGGCAGCGCCGCTATGGCTTCAACCAGCAGGCGTTCCGGATCTTCAAGTTCCGGACCATGACCACGACCGACGACGGCCAGGTCGTCGTCCAGGCCAAGCGCAACGACCCCCGGATCACCAAGGTCGGGCAGGTGCTGCGCCGCTACAATCTCGACGAGCTGCCCCAGCTTCTGAACGTGATTGCCGGCAACATGTCCCTGGTGGGGCCGCGGCCGCATGCGCTCGCCCATGATGTCGAGTTCCAACGCAGGATCGCCAACTACGCGCGCCGCCACAACGTCAAGCCGGGCATTACGGGCTGGGCTCAGGTGAACGGCCTTCGGGGCGAGACCGACACCGACGAAAAGATGGCCAAGCGCGTCGCTTACGACCACTGGTACATCGACAACTGGTCATTCTGGCTCGATGTCGCGATCCTGTTCAGAACCGTCTTCAGCCGAAAGGCTTTCACCAACGCGCGCTGACGCGCAGGTTGGCAGCCTCGTTCGCCAGCAACGGGGCGGCGCGATCGCC
The DNA here is from genome assembly GCF_008253865.1 of Bosea sp. F3-2. Lineage (NCBI taxonomy): Bacteria > Pseudomonadati > Pseudomonadota > Alphaproteobacteria > Hyphomicrobiales > Alloboseaceae > Allobosea > Allobosea sp. F3-2. The sequence goes on along the minus strand of NZ_CP042331.1, from coordinate 167,169 downwards.
TCAGGCAAACAGACGCCAGATGGTGCGCCCGAGCCAGGCGGCCCAGCCGAGCATCAGCGCCAGCGCTGCCACCAGCGCCGCGAGGATCAAGGACCGGCTGACGAAAAGGCTCGCCATGCTCTCGCGGTTCTCGGGAACATTGTCGTTCGCCGCCTGCGGCGCCCGGCCCGGGCGGGAGATGCGGAACGGGGCGGGAATTCGATGCACGCGCTCTGGTCGCATGACACGGGCTCGTAGCGTTAAAATTGCGTTAATCCGACGCCATCATAATTGACTGAAATCGATCTACGCAAAGCTCAAGGTGAGAATTCCGCCGAGTTTGAACGAACAAGGTTAACCTTGGGTCAGGTCATCTCCGACAAACGCTCTGCGCGGGGCGCTACTCCATCACCATCGCGTGGTCGTCAGCCGGCGCAGCTGCCTTTTGGCGACGCGTGCGCAGCAGCGCCAGGAAGGGCAGCGCAGCCAGGCAGAGTATCATCAGCAGCTTGAAGTCGTCGATATAGGAGATGATCATCGCCTGCCGCGTCACGACCTCGTCGAGCGCCGCGCGTCCCGCGAGCTTGAGCGGGTCCCAGGCCTCCTTGATCGCCGGCATGTCGAAGATGCGGTTGAACGGCGTGACGTAGTTCGCGATCTCGGCATGGTTGACCTGCACGTTGCGGGTGAGCAGGTAGCTGACCAGCGAGATGCCGACGCTCGAGCCGATGTTGCGCGAGAGGTTGTAGAGGCCGGTGCCGTCGCCGCGATACTCCGCCGGGAGCGTCGCGAAGGTGATCGTGGTCAGCGGCACGAAGAGCAGCCCGAGCCCCGCCCCCTGCAGGAAGCCGGTCAGCATGATGGTCTGCTGCGACACATCGGGCGTCCAGCCGGCCATGTCGTACATCGCCCAGGCGCTGACCAGCAGGCCGGAGCCGAGCAGGATGCGCGTGTCGACCTTGCCGATCAGCTTCCCGACGATGAACATGCAGGCCATGGTGCCTAAGCCCCGCGGCCCCATGACGATGCCGGCGGTCACCACCGGATAACCCATCAGCGTCTGCAGGTAGGGCGTCATCAGCGCCAGCGACGCCAGGTAGCAGATGCCGACGATGAAGATGAAGATCAGCCCGACGCAGAAATTGCGATCGAGGAAGAGCCGCGGCTTGATGAACGGGTTCTCGGCCGTCAGCGTGTGCACCACCAGAATGTAGAGGGCCGCGACGCAGACCGTCGCCTCGACGATGATCTCGAACGAGTCGAACCAGTCGAGTTGCGCGCCGCGATCGAGGAAGAGCTGCAGCGCGCCGATCGCGATGCTGAGCGCGCCGAAGCCGATCCAGTCGAGTTTCGCTGCAGCGCTGGATTTCGTCTCGCTGACGAAGATCGAGACTCCCGCCAGCGCCAGGATGCCCAGTGGCAGGTTGATGTAGAAGACCCAGCGCCAGGAGATGTTCTCGGTCAACCAGCCGCCGATCACCGGCCCCAGCACCGGCCCGACCATCACCGAGACGCCGAACAACGCCATGGCCGATCCGCGCTCCTCCGGCGTGTAGATGTCGAGCAGGATGCTCTGCGACAGCGGCACCAGCGCCGCGCCGAAGAAGCCCTGCATCAGCCTGAAAGCCACGATCTGCGTCAGCGACTGTGCCGCCCCGCACAGGATCGAGGCGACGACGAAACCGATGATCGCCGCCGAGAGCACCCGCTTGCGCCCGAAGCGCGAGGCCAGGAAGCCGGAAGGCGGCGTCATGATCGCCGCCGCGACGATGTAGGAGGTCAGGACCCAGTTGATCTGGTCGGCGCTCGCCGAAACGCTGCCCTGAATATAGGGCAGCGCGACATTGGCGATCGTGGTGTCGAGCGCCTGCATGATCACCGCGAGGATGACGCAGGCGGTGATGGCGCCGCGGTTGGCGACCGGAGTCGCTGCCGCGGCGACGGCGCTAGCCATGATTGTTCTCGGTCTTCTTGCCCATGCCCGGGTTCTTGCTCATGCCCATGGCGGAGCCGACGAAATCTGGCAGGCCGCGTGCGTGGCCGGTGTCGACATCGAGCGTCACGCTCATGCCGGCGCGCAGTTGCGGCCGGTCGGGCGGCGTCTCGATCTTCACCCGCATGGCGATGCGCTGCACCACCTTGACCCAGTTGCCGCTGGTGTTCTGCGCCGGCAGCAGCGAGAAGCTCGCCGCCGAGGCTGGGCTGATGCTGTCGACTGTGCCGCTCCAGCTCGCGCCCGGATAGCTGTCGACATAGACCTCGGCCTTCTGCCCGGGCCGCACCCAGGTCAGCTCGGTTTCCTTGGGGTTGGCCTGGATCCAGACATGGTCCGTGGAAACCAGGCTGAAGGCGTTGGTCGCCTCCGCCAGATACTGCCCCTTCTGCAGCGAGGGCACATTGGTGACGATGCCGTCCATCGATGCACGCACCACGGTGTGGTCGAGCTGGCGGGCCGCCTCGGCACGGGCGGCGACGGCATCGCGGTAGCGCGGATGCTCCTCGACCGGCGCATCGGGCTTTCCGTTCAGGTTGGCGGCGATGCCGGCGAGCTGATTGTGCAGCTGGACGAGCTTCTGCTGCGCCCCATCGAGATCGTGCTTGGCCTGGTCGTAGGTCGCCTGTGAGGCAACGGATTTGGTGGCGAGATCCTGCTGGCGCTTGAACGTGGTCTGGTAGAACGCGATATCGCTCTCGGCCTGGGCGATCTGGCTCTGCATGCCCTTGTAGCTCGCCTTCAGCGCCTCGAGATCGTTGTTGACCACGCCGATCTGCGCATCGGCCCGCTCCAAAGCGAAACGAAACGGCTTGTCATCGAGCCGGAAGAGCACGTCGCCAGCCTTGACCGGCTGGTTGTCGCGGACGTCGACCTCGCTGACGATGCCGGCGACATCGGTCGAGATGCCGACGATATCGGCCTGCACATAGGCATTGTCGGTCGACATCACCTGACCACCGGTGACATAGGCATATCCCCCCACGATCAGCGCAACCGGCAGCAGTGCGAAGAGCAGCTGGCGCTTGTGGTTGCGCGCAGGACGCGCCGCCGGGGCCGCCGAAACGACGATAGGCGCCGCCTCGGGAACGTTGGCGGCGGGCGCAGGCGGCGCCTTCGCCTCTCCCGCGCGCTTGATCTCGGTCACATTGTCACGCGGCTCGGGCGCCATCTCCGCGTCGGCTTCGGTTCTTCTGGCAACGTCATCCATGGCGGGCCTGTCCTTCGGCCGCCGGCGACTGGCAGGCGGCCACGAGATTCTCTTTCATGGTTTCGAGCAGGCCGAGCAGTCGCGCGCGCTCCGCTTCCGGAATCGCGCCGAACGCCTCTGCCCGCGTGATTTCGCCGAGCACACGCATCTTTTCGAGCGTCGGCCCGGCCTTCTCGGTCAGGTAGAGCTGCCAGCTGCGCCGGTCGGTCGGGTGCGCCCTGCGCTCGGCCAGACCGCAGCTCTCCAGCTTGTCAACGATCCGGCCGACGGTGATCGGCTCGACATCGATCAGCTCGGCGAGCGCGCCCTGCTGGATGCCGGCATTCCGGTCGAGATAGGCGAGCACCTGCCACTGCGAGCGCGTCAGCCCGGTGTCGCGGGCGTTCTGCTCGAAGCGCTTGCGCAGCAGCCGCGCGACATCATGGAGGAGGAAGCCTACGGTCGGCGGCGGTTTGGTAGGCATGCTTGTCATAAGCATCTATATAATATCCTACTGCAGCCATGCCAAGCGCTGGACGGCCGTCCCTACGTCATGGGCGCGGATTGCCAGGCGAGATCAGCCGCGGCTACGCTTCGCCGAGCGGGAGCGCGGTCGGCGGAGAAGCCAGAGCGTCCCGTGCGAGGGGGATCGGCTAGTGGCGCGTTGGATTCGCGGGCAGTTTGCGTCGCTGTCAGGTGTGGGACTGGCGCTGGGAACCCTGCTATTCGCCGCCGCTCTGACGCCCACCCTCGTGCCGCGCAGCTATTTGACGCAAGGCGCGCTGGCCGGCATCTGCTTTGCCATCGGCTACGGCCTCGGCGTGCTCTCCCGCCAGCTCTGGCGCTATCTCGAATTGCCGGGACCATCGGAGCGCCTGCGGCGCCCGGTGAATGCCGCGATCCTGATCCTGTCGGTGCTGATCGCGTTGTGGTTTCTCTGGAAGGCGGCGGATTGGCAGAACTCGATCCGTGCCGTCTTCAACCTGCCCCTGCTTCCCAGTTTGCACCCGGCCCAGCTCTGCCTCGTCGCGCTTGCGACCTTCGTGCTGGTCCTGATCGTCGCGCGCCTGTTCAAGCGGCTGGCCGCCTGGATCGTCGGCATCACCAGGCGATACATCCCCCCTCGGCTCGCCAACATCATCGGGTTTGGTCTGGCGGCGCTGCTGTTCTGGTCGCTGGCGAGCGATGTCCTGGCTCGCTCGGTCTTTCGCGCGCTCGATTCCTCCTATCGCGAGTTCGACGCGCTGCTCGAACCGGAGCGCGCGCAGCCGACCGATCCGAACAAGACCGGCAGCAAAGCCTCCCTCGTCACATGGCGCGAACTCGGCCGCGCCGGCCGCGAATTCATCGCCGCCGGCCCGACCGCCACACGGATCAGCACCCAGACCGGACGCCCTGCCCAGGAGCCGATCCGGGTCTATGTCGGCCTGCGCGGCGCCGAAACAGCGGAAGCGAGGGCCAAGCTCGCGCTGGAGGAACTCAAGCGCGTCGGCGGCTTCTCCCGCTCGACGCTCATCGTCGTCACGCCGACGGGCACGGGCTGGGTCGATCCATCCGCGATGGATGCACTCGAATACCTGCGCGATGGCGACGTCGCCAGCGTCGCGGTGCAGTACTCCTATCTGAGCAGCCCCCTCTCCCTTCTGACTCAGCCTGAATACGGAGCCGAGACTGCCCGCGCACTCTTCCGCGAGATCTATCGCTACTGGACCGCCCTACCCCACGACAGGCGCCCGAAGCTCTATCTGCACGGCCTCAGCCTCGGCGCCATGAACTCGGAGAAATCCGCAGAGCTGTTCGAAATGATCGGCGATCCGATCGACGGAGCGCTCTGGAGCGGCCCGCCCTTCGAAACCCGGGGCTGGCGCTCGATCACAGAATCTCGCAATCCCGGCTCACCACAATGGCTGCCCGAGTTCCGGGACAGCCGCATCGTCCGCTTCATGAACCAGAACGGCCCGTCCGTCCCATCCGACCGGCCCTGGGGGGCGATGCGGCTGGTCTATCTGCAATATGCCAGCGATCCGATCGTCTTCTTCGACTACCGCGATGCCTATCGGCAGCCGGACTGGATGAGACAGCCGCGCGGGCCGGATGTCTCGGCGGAGCTGCGCTGGTATCCGATCGTCACCATGCTGCAGCTGGCGCTCGACATGGCCGTCGCGACCAGCACTCCCATCGGTTACGGGCATGTCTATGCCCCCGAACACTATGTCGAGGCGTGGACGACAGTCCTTGGCACCGGCCGCTGGCCGGCGGAAGAGCTTGCAGCTCTGAAGCAGCATCTGGCCGATCGGGCACGGACTCCGGCGGGCGGCGAAAGCCCTGCCGGCACCCCCTATGACAACAGGGGCGGATAGTTCCACCGATGAAAGAAGGACAAAGGGGGCTTGATCCCGATCGCATTTGCGGCTGTGCTGTCGCCATCGCTGCCGCATCTCTGGCCAGGGGGGCCTCCGGGAAGCCGATGGACGCCACGCGATCACCCGCTCCGAAATCAATGACAAAAGCCATGCTGTCCTAGCATCGGCTGCCCTCTGCCTTGCACCATGATGCATCGCTTCGACTCTGACCAATCGCGATGGAGGACCGATGAGACAGGTAGGGTTTAAGGCCGGTGCTTCTGGTGCCGGGATCGGTCCGTTGAGTGGAAGCCTGCTTCTGGGGTTGTTGCTCTCAGGCTGCGGCGGCGGCGAGGCACTGTCGCCGGTGGCGAGCGTCGCGGAAAGCGCCCCGGCCCCGACCAATGTCACGCGAGACGCGTTGGTGGGCCGCTGGGGCATCGCTTCCTTCCACACCGAGAAGGACCGCAAGCGCACGGAGGCTGAAGCCCGGGCGCAATGCAAGCAGCCCTATACGATCACGAAGGGCGCTGGCGATGGTGTGATGATGCATGTCGCCGACGATCCCAAGCCTTACGAGCTCAGGCTGAAGGCCGGGCCGGGCGGCAAGAACTATGTCGGCTTCGAGGCGCCGGCCGGCGATCCGCAAGATCGCGAACTGCTTTCGGTGTCGCAGAAGGAGCTGGTGATGCGCTTCGTCGATCCGGACGCGAACCGGCGCTACGGCACCTTCGTCTACAGCCGCTGCTGATCTGGAGCTGACGAGACATGAATCTCTCAAAGACCCTTGCCGGCATCGGCCTCGCCTGCCTGCCGCTGCTCGCCCTCTCCGGCATCTCCCTGGCGCAGCCGCGCCCGCCTGCGGGGATGAAGGAGACGATGGATATCGGGGACGAACCCGGCCGGGTCTCCACCGAGGAGGTCAGCATCACAGAGGGCCCCTATGCCCGGCAGATGGTGCTGTTCCGCTCCAACGAGGCGCCCGGTACGGTCGTGATCCATTCCGGCGAGCGCTTTCTCTATGTGATCCAGGGCAATGGCCGGGCGCTGCGCTACGGCATCGGCGTCGGCCGCGAGGGCTTCACCTGGTCCGGCCAGGTCCAGGTCAGCCGCAAGTCCGAGTGGCCGGATTGGCGCCCGCCGCCGGAGATGCTGCAGCGCCAGCCCTATCTGCCGCGCTTCATGGCCGGCGGCCCCGGCAATCCGATGGGCGCGCGCGCGCTCTATCTCGGCTCGACCGTCTTCCGCGTCCACGGCACCAACCAGCCCGAGACGATCGGCCAGGCGATCTCGTCCGGCTGCTTCCGGCTCGCCAATGGCGACATCGTCGATCTCTATGAGCGCGTCCCGGTCGGGACCAAGGTGGTCATCCGCCACAACGCCACGCTGTGACCGGCGCCGTGCGCAACCGAATCCGAAGGGAGAAGAGAGCCATGTCGAAGGCCTCATGGTTTCGCCTGCCCGGCCTCGCCGCCGGCGCCGCGCTTGCCGCCACGCTGGCGGCCCCGGCAGGTGCAGGCACACTCGATACGGTGAAACAGCGCGGCACGCTCCAGTGTGGCGTCAGCGAGGGCGTGCTCGGCTTCTCGGCCAAGGATGCCGAAGGCAAGTGGAACGGCTTCGATGTCGATTTCTGTCGCGCCGTCGCGGCCGCGGTCCTCGGCGACGCGAACAAGATCGCCTTCACGCCGCTCTCCGCCAGCGAGCGCTTCGACGCGCTGAAGGGCGGCAAGGTCGATCTGCTGGCACGCAACTCGACCTGGACGCTCGGCCGCGAGGCTGAGCTCGGTCTCGCCTTCGCCGGTATCACCTATCATGACGGCCAGGGCTTCCTGGCGAAACGCTCGCTCAAGGTCGACAGCGCGCTGTCTCTCGACAAGGCCAAGATCTGCGTCGAGGCCGGCACCACGACGCAGCTCAACCTTGCCGACTTCTTCAAGGCCAATTCCATGACCTATGAGGAGAAGGTCTATCCGAGCGCGGCGGAGGCTTTCGCCGCCTTCGAGAGCGGGCAATGCGACGTGCTGACCCGCGACCAGTCGGCGCTGCACGGCGAGCGGCTCAGGCTGGCGAAGCCGGCGGATGCGATCGTGCTGCCGGACGTGATCTCGAAGGAGCCGCTCGGCCCGGTGGTGCGCAGCGACGACTTCCCCTGGTTCAACGTGGTGAAGTGGGTGAACTTCGCTTTGGTCAACGCCGAAGAGCTCGGCATCGCCACTGGCAATGTCGACGAGGCCCTGAAATCGCAGAAGCCCGACGCACGCCGCTTCACCGGCGCTGAAGGCGGCTTCGGCAAGGCCATGGGGCTCGATGCCGACTGGGCGATCCGCGCCGTCAAGGCGACCGGCAACTACGCCGAGATCTACGAGCGCAATCTCGGGACCGGCTCGAAGCTCGGCATTCCCCGCGGCCTCAACCAGCTCTGGAGCATGGGCGGCGTGCTCTACGCTCCGCCGCTGCGATAGGAGCATAGCGGCTGCTTTCGACGGGAGCGGGTTCAGGCCCGCTCTCGACACGGCATCAGCGGCAGAAGCTGGGCAGTTTCAAGGAGATGGATGGTGGGGGAAGCAGGACTCGAACCTGCGAAGGCATAGCCAGCGGATTTACAGTCCGCCCCCTTTGCCGCTCGGGACATTCCCCCGCCTGCGCCCATGATCGGCTTGTTGAGCCGAGGGCCACCGATATGTCACTTTCGCGACGACCGGCAGGCGCGGCCGGACTTATGGTGACCGGGCCGCCCCCTGTCAACGGCAAAAAGACCGAAGGCACGAATTCCCTGTGAAGCGGACCCGGCTGAAATTGCTCAGCTCGCAGCGCCGAGGCGCTTCAGGATGAAATCGACACGGTTTTCGACACTCTCCTGCGGCAATTCGACGAGGTCGTAGCCGTAACGCGGATAGGTCCGGGCCATCGCCTCATAGGTCCGCTCGGCCTCTGCGAAATCCTGCTTGCGCTCCGCGTCCTGCCCGAAGATCGCAGGCCATGGCGGCGCGATGAACACGGTTCTGCGATAGCGGAATCGCTCCGCCGCGGCCTCGGCATGCGGCGGCACCGGCAATCCGCAGAGCGCGAGATAGCCGACGATGTCGGGCAACCCGCGGTCGAAGAAGGCAAATTCGGCTTGCCCACACGCCTCATGGTAGCTGCGCAGATCCGCCGCGAGCATCAGCTCCGCGAAGAGCGCGCGATTCTTCCACGGCAATCCCTCGCCGCCAATCGCCTGCTGGTCGCGAATGATCGCCCGGCCGGCCTCCGGTTGCACGGCAAAGCCGCGTTTCGCCAGCGCCTCGATCAGGGTCGTCTTGCCCGAGCCCGGTCCTCCCGTGAGGACGATCAGCCGGTCTGTCCTGCCTGTCATCGTCGATCCTTTCCTCTGCGATCCGTCCGCGTCTCGCGCTTCGCTCTGGCCAAGCGCCTCGCGCCATGGCACGGCACTCCGGTCAATCTGGAGAATGCGATGGCCCCGCCATTCCGCCCGAAACAAGCCAGGCCCACAGGCGGCAGACCCGGCGCCCACCGCGCCGGCGGCCCACCGCCGCATCGGCCCGGCGATATCGACGAGGCCGTGCTTTTCGGCGTCCATCCCGTGGTCGAGGCCCTGCGCAACCCGCAGCGCCGGCACCGGCGCCTGCTCGCCACCGAGAACGGGCTGCGGCGGTTGCAGGAGGTGGTCGGGATGCTCCCGCTCGAGCCCGAGATCGTGCGCCCCTCCGAGATCGACCGGCTGCTGACGCCCGATTCAGTGCATCAAGGCCTTTATCTGGTCTGCGATCCCCTGCCCTCGCTTGAGCTCGACAGCCTGGCGGACGATGCGATCGTGCTGGCACTCGACCAGATCACCGATCCGCACAATGTTGGCGCCATCCTGCGCTCCGCGGCAGCCTTCGGCGCGGCGGCCGTCATCGTCACGATCCGCCATTCGCCCGCGGCCACCGGCGTGCTGGCGAAATCAGCCTCCGGCGCCCTGGAGCATGTGCCGCTGATCGCGGTGCGCAACCTCGGCGACGCGCTGGAGACGCTGGGCGGACGCGGCTTCCTGCGTATCGGCTTCGATTCGGACGGCGATGTTGCGCTCGACGAAGTCGCGCTGAAGCGGCCGCTCGTCATGGTGATGGGCGCGGAAGGCAAGGGCCTGCGCCAACGCACCCGCGAGCTCTGCGATCACGTCGCGCGGCTTGAAGTCCCCGGTGCGATCACCAGCCTCAACGTCTCGAACGCCACAGCAATCGCGCTCTACGTCGCGAGCCGCCGCTAGAGCCTGCTGATTTTGCGCGGAAACACACCGTCATCCCGGGCTTGACCCGGGATCCATGCCAGAGCGCCTCGCGACAAAGGTTCAGGCATGGATCCCGGCTCTCCGCTTCGCTTCGGCCGGGATGACCCGTGATTCCATGGAAACGCCGCATGCTCTAGAGACGAAACCGAGGCCGATGCTCAGCCGAAGCCTGGCCTGGATCGAGCAGCACGTTCCGATCAGCGGCGCGGCACCGTCAGCAGCAGCGCGCCCGTGTCGGCATGGGCGTATCGGCTGCGGGCGCCTTCTCGGGCATCGTCCGCGCCGGCAATCCGAATGATTCGAGTGACGGGACGCGAGCGTGGCCCTTCGAGTCGATAGATCGTCGGCTCCGGCGTGGGCGAAGGTTGGATCCCGGCCCGCGGCATCAGATTCTCGAAAGAATTGGGATCGATCGGCTGAGTCGGCTCCGCTTGCTGCTCGACGATAGTGACGCCCCCCGTTGGCGCGTCGAAACCGTAGTCGAAACCGTACCCGGGCCAGGAATAGCCCGGCGAATTCCAGCCAAAGCGGCGATGATGCCAGCCAAGTGCTCCCCGGCCTGCGCCGCGCCACGGCCGGAAGCCCTGGACGGGCCGAACGACTTGGACGGGATGCCCGGCAAGGACCCGCCCGTGGCCTATCGACATCGGCGCTGCAGGCCCGAGGCCGCGCCCGGCGGCCCAAACGCCCGTCGACAGCGTCGCAGCGACGAAGAAACCGCATGACAAGGTGATCGCAAGCCGCGACATGGCGCGCCTCCCCCACCGCATCTCGTCAGGCCTCCCGAAGAAAACTATATTGCCGCCGCGCCCGCAGGAAAGCCACTGCTTTTCCACAATCCTTGGTCCCCCGCCCGCCCCATCGATAGTCTTAAGACGAACGGTGCAAGACCAAGTGCTCGATTGCCCCTGTGACAATACGCGCGCAAACCTCTGATCTAGGCTGGTATGGCGGGATTTGTCCGCCACCCGGCACCGCGGTCATCGCCTCATCAGAAACGCGAGCCGCGTGGAAGGAACCCGCCGGGACATCCCCGGCTTCAGGGCTTTACCAGGGGAGACAAACGCCATGAGCATGGCATCACAAGCATCGGACTCGAGAGCCGCCCCTCGGCCGATGACCAGGGAAGAAAGGAAGGTCATTATCGCCTCGTCGGCCGGTACGGTCTTCGAGTGGTATGACTTCTATCTGGCGGGCTCGCTCGCCGCCAACATCGCCCAGACCTTCGTGCCCGGCGACAACGATACGGCGAAATTCATCTTCGTGCTGTTCGGCTTCGCCGCGGGCTTCGCGGTTCGTCCGTTCGGCGCGCTGTTCTTCGGCCGCCTCGGTGACATGATCGGCCGCAAATACACCTTCCTGGTCACGATGACCGTGATGGGCATTTCCACCTTCGTCGTCGGCCTGCTGCCCGGCTTCCAGACGATCGGCTATGCCGCTCCGGTGATCTTTATTGCCTGCCGCCTGCTGCAGGGCCTGGCGCTCGGCGGCGAATATGGCGGCGCCGCGACCTATGTCGCCGAGCATGCCCCGATGGGACGGCGCGGCTTCTACACCTCGTGGATCCAGACGACCGCGACGGTCGGCCTGTTCCTGTCGCTGATCGTCATTCTCGGCCTGCGCCTCAGCATGACGCCGGAAACCTTCGCCGCCTGGGGCTGGCGCATTCCGTTCCTGCTCTCGATCATCCTGCTCGGCTTCTCGATCTGGATCCGTCTCCAGCTCGCCGAATCGCCGGCCTTCGTGAAGATGAAGGAAGAGGGCACCCATTCGAAGGCCCCGCTCTCCGAAGCCTTCGGCACCTGGGAGAACGCCAAGATCGGCATCATCGCGCTGCTCGGCGGCACCGCCGGCCAGGCGGTGGTCTGGTACACCGGCCAGTTCTACGCGCTGTTCTTCCTGACGCAGACCCTGAAGATCGACGGCACCACCGCCAACCTGCTGATCGCGCTCTCGCTGCTCGCCGGCACGCCGTTCTTTATCCTCTTCGGCTGGCTCTCGGACAAGATCGGCCGCAAGCCCATCCTGCTCGCCGGCTGCCTGATCGCGGCGCTGACCTACTTCCCGCTGTTCACGATGCTCGCGAGCACGGCCAATCCGAAGCTGATCGCGGCGACCGAGAACGTGAAGCTCGCCCTCACCGCCGATCCGGCCGAGTGCGGCACGCTCTTCGATCCGGTCGGGGTGCGCAGCTTCACCAAGCCCTGCGACGTCGTCCGCCGCACGCTGGCCACCAACTCGATCCATTATGAGCTGGTGCCCGGCCCGGCCGGCTCGCCGCTCAAGGCGACGATCAACGGCAAGGATGCGCCGAGCGGCGCAGCCGATCTCGTCGCCGCCGCCCAGGCCGCCGGCTATCCGAAGGCGGGTGACGCGACCATCCTGAAGACGCCCTCGATCGGCCAGGTGCTGACCGACGGCCGCGCCCTGAAGGCTACCGGCATCCTGTTCGTGCTCGTCCTCTTCGTGACGATGGTCTACGGCCCGATCGCGGCCCTGCTGGTCGAACTCTTCCCGACCCGCATCCGCTACTCCGGCATGTCGTTGCCCTATCACATCGGCAACGGCTGGTTCGGCGGCTTCCTGCCTCCGACCGCCTTCGCGATCGTGGCTGCAAGCGGCAACATCTTCTCGGGCCTGTGGTACCCGATCGTCGTGGCGCTCGGCACCTTCGTGATCGGCCTGCTCTTCCTGCCGGAAACCAAGGACCGCGACATCCTGAAGTGACCGCCACTCCAGGCGATCATCTCGGCCCCGCCCGCAAGGGCGGGGCCTTTTCTTTGCCGCTCGCGGCCAGGATGCCCCTCGCTGCTAATCCTGTCCCAAGGCTCCTTTGCCGTGCTGCTCGGCCGCACGCTGTGCTATCCTATCGTCAAGGTCCGGCAGATGGCAGAAGCCATCCCAACCAGCGGCGACGATCAAGCCGCCGCCAGATACTTCCGATGAACAGGCCGGGCCGTTTCAGGGAGTAGCGCGATGACAACCTACATCATGCTGGCCAATTGGACCGATCAGGGCGCGCGCAACGTCAACGCCTCGCCGAACCGTCTCGACGCTGCCAAGCAGGCGCTCAAGGATATGGGCGGCGAGTTCAAGGCCTTCTTCATGACGATGGGCAAATACGACATGGTGATCGTCTGCGAAGCCCCGGACGACGCGGTCCAGGCGCGCTTCGCCCTGCAGCTCGCCATGCTCGGCAATGTCCGCACCCAAACCCTCAAGGCCTTTCCCGAGGCGGCCTATCGCGAGATCATCCGCTCGGTGAGCTGAGCCTGTCAGCCAGGCGATGAGGCCGGGCAGACGTCCCTGAAACGGCGCTTCCACGTCATTGCGCATGAATGCCGCGCAACGGATCGGCAGCAGTCGCGCCTGAGATGCTTGCTCTCGCTGTCATCGACTGGTAACCGCTACGGTACCGTCGACGCGAACATCTCCGTCGGCGGCCATCCTGGCCGAGCAGTCAGGGGCGCCGGTGTAGCACAGCGGTAGTGCAGCGGTTTTGTAAACCGAAGGTCGGGAGTTCGATCCTCTCCACCGGCACCAACGAATTCCAAGATGATTTCAAGATATCGATATGAGGCGCCGGATGCAGTCCGGCGCCTCGCTCCTGTCATCCTCCAAAGGAGGCGGGGTCGCGTCGAGATGCCCCCATTTGGGGGCTGCGGCTTTTCTTCGCATCAATTGAAATCGGCCGCTTGGAGCATTGCGTGAGGGGCCAATGTTCGAGAACGCCGAAGCGTCGGCAATTGTCGCGGCCGTAGTGCCTCACTGGCTGTTGACGGCGATCAACATCATGGGCGCCGTGCTGGCATTCGCCGCGGCCTCGTAAGCTCCCGGCGCTTCCTTCGAGACGCACACAAGGTTGCCTGCCGGCATCGCAGTCTGGGCCGGCTCGCGTAGAATCCCGTATCAGGATTGACATCCACCCCGCTCCGGGAACGTTTTGGCGAAGCGGATGGATTATCCGCCTCGCCCGATCGGGAGGCTCCGATGAAGGCCATCGCTCTCACGCTCGTTCTCGCGCTGAATGCAGGCGCCGCGCTGGCTCAGGCGCGCCCCTCCACCGTGTCGCGTCCCTGCGCGGCCAGCCAGAGGGATGTTCAGATGCATGGCGCGATCGTGCTCGGCACGGGCGGCTTCACCTATGATCGCTTTGTCCGCAACCGGAGCTTCTGCCAGTTCGACGAATCGCTCGATCCGGCCTGGGTGCCGAGTCGCGACACGGACGCCTGCTTTGTCGGCTACCGTTGCAAGCCGCAGTCACGCTGGTTCGACGACTGATCGGCACAGAACCGGCGGAACCTGATCCGGATTGCGGCGTTCAGGGGTTGGGGTGAAATCCGTTCCCTGGGGAGGTTCGCATGCGTCGCTCTCTGCTGCTCGCTGTATCCGTCGTGCCGTTGCTGTTGGCCACCGGATTCACAGCGACCGCTCAATATCGTTTCGGAGGCGGAGGCTTCCGCGCTGGCGGCTTTCACGGTTACGGCATCGGCATGAGGCCTGCTTTCCCGGCCTACCGTTCCGGTTGGTATGGCGGAGGGGGCTGGCGTGGCGCCGGCTTCTACCCGGGCAGACCATATTACTGGGGTGGCGGCTATTATCCTTATCGGCGCTATGGAGGATGGGGCGGCTATCCTTATTGGGGCGCGGCTTCCGGCCTCGCCGCAGCCGCGACGCTCGGCGCGGTTGCAGCCTATCCGGCCTATGCCTACCCCGACTACCCCGCTTATCCGGCCTATGAGGTGGTGCCCACCGCAGATGGTGGCCAGTGCAGCACGCCGGTGCGGATCTGCACGCTCTACGCGCCTGCCCCTCTCGGCACGGGCTGCTCCTGCCGCGTGCCCGGCGGTCACGCTCGCGGCACCGTCGTCGGTTTCTGATCACGCGGCGAAAGCCCGCTATAGCATCGGACCGAAAAGTGGAATCCACTTTTCGGTCCGATGCGATAACGAATGCATAGATCACCGTTATCGCGTCCGGTCGGACGCGCGGCGATCTTGGATCCGCGGGCCGACATAGGTGGCTGGCCGGCATGCGCCGTCATGAGGTAGAGGTTCAGTCACGTCGCCGCCGTCAGACGGCGTCACCCCCTGACCGATCCTTGTGCGAACCCGGAATGGACGACCGGACTCATCTTTTGACACTGGCCGCACGCTGCGAGACCTCCAGCAAGCCCGACCGGGAGCTGGATGCGGATATCTACGAAGCGCTCGGCTATACGGTGCGGCGCAAGCCGACACGGCTCGCCACCCGCCGCACCCCGGCCGGCGGCATCTATCAGCACGGCTCCTTCTGGAAGACTCTCGGCGCGGTCAGCGCCGACATCGATGTCGCCGTCTCGCTTCTGCGGCAGAAAGCTCCTGGCTGGAACTGGAGCCTGCAATGCCTGGTAGGCGACGATGCCATGGCGTTCCAGGCACTCGTCGCCGACTGCTCGGGTCAGGGCGTGATCGGCTCGCTCGCCCTTTGCGCCGCGATGCTGCGCGCCCTCGCCCGCCGTGAGCCAACCACCCGGCCGGACACCGAAGCAGCGGAAGGCACGACGACAGCCTCGGCCGGTCCGCGCCTCACGGAAACTTGACCCATCGGCACATCGTCGCGGTTGAACGGTCATTTCCCCTCGCTAGTCTGCCTGCGATCTGAGGGGAGAACACGATGCAGGACATAAAAATTTCGCGCCGGACCGCGATGGCGGGTGCAGGTGCTCTCATCGCAGCTGCGACCCTGGACCTGCCAAGAATCGGTCTGGCGCAAGCGCAAGGAGTTCCCGTGAACCAAGCTCCCGGTTTCTATCGCTACAAGGTCGGCGATGTGACGGTTACCGCCATCAATGACGGTTTTGCCAAGCGCCCGCTGGATGGCCTCGTCCGCAATGCCGAACTGGCCGACGTCAAGAAAGCAATGGAGCAGGCGTTCCTGCCGCAGGACGCGCTGAACATCACCTTCACCACGCTCGCGATCCAGAGCGGCGGCAAGCTGACACTGATCGACACCGGCAATGGCGATTCCGGCGCGCCGACCTCCGGCAGCTGGATGGCGAACTTCAAGGCCGCCGGCCTCGACCCGAAGAATGTCTCGAGCATCGTGTTCAGCCATTTCCACGGCGACCATATCAACGGCTTCCGACTCAAGGACGGCTCGGCCGTCTTCCCGAATGCGGAAGTCATGGTGCCAGCCGCCGAATGGGCGTTCTGGATGGATGACGCCAAGATGAACGCTGCGCCGGAGGCCATGAAAGGCGCCTTCGCCGGCGTACGGCGCGTCTTCGGCCCGATTTCCAAAGACGTGAAGCAGTTCGAGCCGGGCAAGGAGATCGTGCCGGGGCTGACCCCGATCGCCGCGCCCGGTCATACGCCCGGCCACACCGTCTTCGCCCTCACCTCGGGCAACGGCAAGCTGATGATCATGTCGGACACGACCAATCACCCCGCACTCTTCGTGCGCAATCCGGACTGGTCGGCGGTCTTCGATATGGACGGCCCGCAGGCCGCCGCCACCCGCCGCAGGCTGCTCGACATGGTCTCAAGCGATCGGATGCAGGTCGCCTTCTACCATGCGCCCTTCCCCGCCGTCGGGCATATCGCGAAGGACGGCACCGGCTTCGAGCTGGTGCCGGTGCAGTGGACCCCGGCAATCTGAGCACCCCACTTCGCCGCGTCTCTTCAAGGCCGGGCGTCCAGCCCGGTCTTTTTTATTGGCCGAGTTTATTGCCTCGCGGCCTCGCGACTTGCGGCCCGGTCGTGTTAAGCCTGCGCCGATGCCGCAAGGCCTGCCGCTTCAGGACACGCTATGACTGAACGCTTCGGCGCGATCTCCTTCGTCGCCAGTGATACGCCTGAAGCGCAGGCGGCGCTCCACAAGCTGGTCGAGCGCTATGGCAACGCCAATCCAGCGGAAGCGGATGTCGTGGTCGCGCTCGGCGGCGACGGGCTGATGCTGCAGACGCTCCACCGCTTTCTCGGCACCGGCAAACCGATCTACGGGATGAATCGCGGCTCGGTCGGCTTTCTGATGAACGAGTTCAAGGAGCGCGGACTGCAAAAGCGGCTGGAGGCCGCCCAGCGCAGCATCGTGCATCCGCTCTCGATGCAGGCCGTGGAATGCAATGGCGCAACGGTGCAGGCCAAGGCGATCAACGAAGTTTCGCTGCTGCGCCGTTCCTACCAGGCCGCCAAGCTGCGGATCTCGGTCGATGGCCAGGTGCGATTGTCGGAATTGATCGCCGACGGGCTTCTGCTCGCGACGCCTGCCGGCTCCACCGCCTACAATCTCTCGGCCAATGGGCCGATCCTGCCGCTCGATGCGCCGCTGCTCGCGCTGACGCCGATCTCGGCCTTTCGGCCGCGCCGCTGGCGCGGCGCGCTGCTGCCGGACCATGCCAAGGTCTTCATAGAGGTGCTGGAAGCCGATAAGCGCCCGGTCAGCGCCGTTGCCGATCATACCCAGATCGACGAGGTCAGCTCCGTTTCGATCGAGATCGACCGCACAGTCGATCTCGTCATGATGCACGATCCCGGCCACAGCCTGGACGAGCGCATCCTGCGCGAACAGTTCGGCTACTGAATCTCAGGCCGCGTCGCGCAGGTCGCCCGCTTCAAATTCGACCAGAAAGGCCGGATCGGCTTCGATCAACCAGGCGAGCGCGGCATCATCTGCGAACGAATCCGCCAGAGCTTTCGCCTCATCGCGGGCAGCTTCCGCATCCATGCGACGCAGCAGCGCCATGAGCGCATCGGCTTCCGAGCCCTCCGTCGCCTCGCAGGCGATCAGGACCTCGCGCAGCAAATCACGGTCGATGCCGTGCCGCGCGCCACCCGCATCGAAGCCACGGGCATTGAGGGCAAGGATCGCAGCCGTGAACGCCGGTTCCAGCGAGGCCGGCAATCCGGCCCTGCGGCACAGCGCCTTGAGCCCGGCGCCGCGTCTGTCGCGCAACAGGGCCGCGACCCGCGCAGCCGGCAAGTCGGAAAGCGAGACGAAGGCAGCTTCTGCCAACGCCGGCTCGCCGCTCAGCAGAGAGCGCAGCATCAGGCCGGGGGTCAGCCGCCCGGTAGCGCGCAGAACCTCGACGACCGCCGGCGCATCCGTCGCCTCTCCGCCGGCCGCAAGCGCCACCGCGACGCGTTCGGTGGCTTCGCGCGCCAGACGGGCGCTGCGCTCGGGGGTCAACCAGCCGCAACCGGCGACGAAGCTTGCTAGCGTGTCCGATACGCGCGCAGCGATCGTCTGCCGTAGCCCCGCGGGCAGGTCCGCCCGCTCCAGCAGCGCCTCGCGCAGCGCGCCGCTGTCGCCGCGACGCTCGACCATCCGTTCAAACGAGAAGTCGGGAATTTCTGCGGTGCGATTGCCCGCAAGCGTGATCAGCGCCTCCTCGCAGCCCACTTCCGCCAGCGCCGCACAGACGCTGACCGGCAGGCAGCGGCGCATCGCAATGGCGCGCTGCGCCAGCGTGTCGCCGACGGCCGCCGCATCGACCAGATCGGCCTCCGTCAACACCGGCGAATGCGCCAGGACCAGCGCCGCCACATCGCTCTGATCGGCGATCAAGCCGAGCGCGAGGTTGCGCGGCGTGCGCATCGAGGGAGCCATTTCCTCTGCGATCGCTCGCCGGACCAGCGGCGAAGGGTCGTCGATCAGCGCAATCAGCGCCGTCTCCGCCTCGTGGCGATCCTCGTCCGACATGCCGGAACGCAGATAGGCGCCCGCAAGGGCGGCGGCGCCCGAGGCACGCGCTTCGGCCGGTGCCGTCCGGGCCCAGAGCAGGAAACGGCGAACGATCATGCGCCGCCCCGCTGGATCATGAAGGACGACAGGTCGAGTGGGCCGCGGCGCGTTTTCCCGACCGCCTGCGGTGCCGCGACGGCAGTGGAGGAGAGCTCGCTCGGCCGCGAGGGCGGCAACGGCGCGTTGACGACCTTGCCGGTATCGGTCGACGCGGCACCGCCGGTCGAGGTGCTCGCATCAGACGCCGACCTGGCATCGCTCTGGCCGGGGCGCGGAAAATAGCGCTCGCCGCCATCTAGCGACGCCGTGCGCGTGCCGCCGCGGCTCGGCGTCGTCCAGAGATTGGCGACCGCCTTGGAGACCGGATCGCGCGAGCCATTGGTGGAGAACAGCCCGACGAGCCCCTTCGCGCGGCCCTCGCGCAGCCCGGCGGCGATCTCGGCTTGCGGGATATCGCCCTGCCCTGCTTGTGCGTTCTGCGCCACATTGGCCGCGACCTGGGTGCTGGCATGGCTCGCCGCCAGCACGCCATAGACCTCCTGGACGCTGCGCGCCCGACCGGCCTTGTCGTAGAAGATCGAGCGGTTGGCCGCAGCCGCCTCCGGGAAGTCGCGCGCCGCGACACGGTTGGGATCGCTGGCCGCCGCCCGGATCAGGTCGGAAGCGCCGCGTGCACCGAGCACATGGGCCATATAGAGTTCACCGGCCTGCGGCTGCCGCCCAAGGGCGCCGGCAAGCTGGTCGCGGTTCTTCTGTGTCAGTGCGCCGGCCATCAGCGCCGCAACCTGCGGATCGTTGCGCAGCTGCAGGATCTTCTCGCGCGCCGAAGGGTCGGAAACGCTCAGCCGCCCACCGCTCTCGGAGATCGCATCGGCATATTCCGAGAGGCCCTGCTTCGGCCCCTCCTGCTTCACCATGGCGAGCCAGGTCTGCTCGATGAACTGGAAAAGCCCGGTCGCGCTGGAGGTCTTGGCCTTGGCGTCCGGCTCCAGCGAGGATTCGCGCTGCGCCGTCTTGAGCAGGTAGTCGAAGCCCGCACCCGTTCGCTCCGCGCCTTGGCGGATGGCGCTGACGACCGGATTGGCTGGCTGCGCGTCGCGGCTCTGCGGCGTGGTGAACAGGAACATCTGGGGCCTTCGGCATGCGGCTTCCGCGCATTGCGGAAAGCGCAATCCGAACAATGCTCCATTATGGTAAGCGAACCGTTAAGCGCACCCTTGCAAAGCTTAACGCCGCGCTTTCCGCTTCCCTCCCGGCGGATGGCATTCTACGACTTCTCGTGCCGGCTCAGCGGCCGGCGATGCGAAGGCGGAGGCGTCGATGGCCGATGTGGTGCGTCACAAGCGTGGCGGTATCTATTTCGAGGATTTCCAGGTCGGAGCGGTGATCGAGCACGGCCTGACCCGAACCGTCACGCAGATGGACAACATGTTGTTCTCCAACATGACGCTCAACCCGCAACCCCTTCATATCGATGCACATTTCTGCGCGACCGAGACGGAGTGGGGCAAGCCGCTGATGAACTCGCTCTTCACGCTCGGGCTGATGATCGGCATCTCGGTCAACGACACCACCGTCGGCACCACCATCGGCAATCTCGGCATGACCGACGTCGTCTTCCCCGCCCCGCTCTTCGAGGGCGACACCGTGAACTGCACCACCGAGATCGTCGCCAAGCGCGAGTCGCGCTCGCGGCCGGATGCCGGCATCGTCGATTTCCTGCACAAGGCCTACAAGCAGGACGGCACGCTCGTCGCCCAGTGCCGCCGACAGGCCTTCATGCGCAAGCGGCCTGAACCCGACACCGTCGCGGTCTGACAACATGCGTTCACTCCTGTTCGTGCCGGGCGACAGCCCGAAGAAGCAGCAGAAGGGCCTGGAGATCGGCGCCGACGCGCTGATCCTCGACCTCGAGGATTCCGTCGCGCTCGATGCGAAGCCGCAGGCACGCGAGATCACCCGCGCCTTCCTGGATGCCACCCGCCCGCTCCCGAAGCGCCCGCTGCTGATCGTGCGCATCAATGGCCTCGCGACAGGCATGAGCGACGCCGATCTCGACGCCGTCATGCCCGGCGCGCCGGACGCGATCATGCTGCCGAAATCGGAAGGCGGGGCCGATGTCGGCCATCTCGCCGCCAAGATCGCCGTGCGCGAGGCGGAGTCTGATCTGCCCGACGGCACGACGCGGATCCTGCCCATCACCACCGAGAACGCCAAGGGCATCTTCGGGCTCGGCAGCTACAGCCGCTCCTCCCACCGCCTGATGGCGCTGACCTGGGGGGCCGAAGACCTGTCGGCCGATCTCGGCGCCGAAACCAACCGGCTGGAGGATGGCTCTTATACCGATCCCTACCGCTTCGCCCGCGCGCTGACCCTGTTCGGAGCAACGGCCGCGCAGGTCGAAGCGATCGACACCGTCTTCACCAATTTCCGCGACGAGGCCGCCTTCCGCGCCGAATGCCTGGCGGCACGGCGGGACGGCTTCACTGGCAAGATGGCGATCCACCCGGCTCAGGTCGCGCCGATCAACGAGATCTTCTCGCCCTCGCCGGCAGCGCTCGCCAAGGCGAAGCAGATCGTCGCGCTGTTCGCGGCCAATCCGGGGGCCGGCGTCATCGGCCTCGATGGCGAAATGCTCGACCGTCCCCATCTGATCAGGGCGCAGCGGCTGCTCGCGCGCGCTCAGAAACTGGCTGAATGATCGGCCGGAGGCGATTCGAATGACTCAGGTTTTTGCGATCTCGGGCATGCATTGCGGCGGCTGCGCCTCGCGCGTCCAGCAGGCGGCCACGGCGCTCGCACCGGGTGCGAAAGTGACGCTCGATCCGCCGCAACTGACCTTGCCAGATGGCGTCACTCTCGACGCCGACGCGATCAACCGCGCCCTTACCCCACTCGGCGACTACCGCGCCAAGGGGCCGCTGGCGGTCAGTTGAACCGAGCCGTAGACCCATGGCCGTGACGGTAGGGCTCTCCTTCTCCCCTTGCGGGAGAAGGTGGCTCGGCGAAGCCGAGACGGATGAGGGGTCGCGCGGCCCTACATCGTCATTGCGAGCACAGCGAAGCATCCAGGGGGATTGGGCTGAACCTCTCATCCAGTCCCCCTGGATTGCTTCGTCGCCCAGCTCCTCGCAATGACGGAAAGCACAGCGCGCCCCCTCATCCGGCCCTTCGGGCCACCTTCTCCCGCAAGGGGAGAAGGGAAGCGCCCTATCCGCCCACAGGCCGCTGGATCGAGAACAGGCTCGTCACCTCGGCATAATCGGCATAGCCGCAGCGCGCGATCGGGTTGGCGCCAGCCGTATCGAAGCGCCCGTCCTTGACGAAGGTGTCGTCAATGAAGGTGCCGACGACCTGCCCCAGCACCATCCAGCGCGGCACGGCGTTACCGTCGAGATCGTGAAGCTGCTGGATCGAGAGCAGCTTGCATTCGAGCGCAGCCGGCGTGCCGGCGACGCGCGGCGGCTTGACGAAGCGCGACGGCGCCATCTCGAGCCCGGCGTGGATGTACTCGTTCTCGCCGCGTGGCAGCGGCGCCGAGGTCAGGTTCATCGTCTGCGCCAGGGCCTTCGTCACCAGCGAGCAGGTGAACTCGCCGGTCTCCTCGATGAAGGCGACCGCATCCTTCTTGTTCTCCGACGAGAACATCACGATGTTCGGCCGCGACGAGATCGCGTTGAAGAAGCTGTAGGGCGAGAGATTGACCTCGCCCTTCGCGCTCAGCGCCGTGATCCAGCCGATCGGCCGTGGCGCCACGATCGCCTTGAACGGGTCGTGGGCGAAGCCGAGATCGTCCTTCGACGCGGAGTAGCAGGTCACGTCAGGCTCCGTAGTAGCTGACGATGTCGGCCATCACCGGGCGATCTCGATCCGTGATCGGCGCCGTCGGCGTGCCGATATGGATGAAGCCGGCCATCCGCTCGTCCTCCGCGAGTCCGAACGCGGTCATCACCTCGCGGTCGAAGGAGAACCAGTTCGTCAGCCAGGAACCGGCATAGCCCATGGCATAGGCCGCCACGAGCATGTTCATGCAGACGGCGCCTGCCGAGAGCTCCTGCTCCCAAAGCGGGATCTTGACGTGCTCGCGCGCCCGCGAGACCACCGCCACGATAACGGGCGCATGCAGCAGGCGCTTGCGCTCGAACTCGACCTGATCGTCGCTTGCCTGCGGATTCTTCTTCTGGAAGACGCGCGCGACCACCTCGGCCGCCTCCTCGCGCGCCGCGCCGGTGAAGATGATGAAGCGCCAGGGCGCCAGCTTGCCATGGTCCGGCACGCGCGCCGCGATCGTCAGCAATTCGTCGAGCTCAGCGCCTTGCGGCCCCGGAGCGGAGAGGAACTGCGGCGGCACCGAGCGACGCAGCTTGAGCAGAGAGAGCGTATCGGTCATGAAACATCCGGGCGATGGCGATGGGATTGACCTATTCCTTCGCCATCATGAGGACAAGCGCGCCTGCTCATACATCGCCGCAGGGGCGCCGAGGACAGAAAGCATGCTTGAATTGGATGGTTTTGAAGCTGGCCGCCGCTTCGCCGGCCTCGTCTTCGCCGTGGCCGTCCTCCTCTCGCCGGCCTCAGCCCAGACCACGACGCCCGACACCGGCCCCGGTGCGGACGCCCAGGCCCCCGCGCCCCCCGGCGCTTCGACCGCGCAGGCCAGGCTCAGCGTCTCCGCGCAGTTCGCAAACGATCGCAGGCCGATCAAATCCGGGCTGAACTGGCGCATCCTCAGCGAAACCGTGGACGGATCGGCTCCGAAGATCGTTGCGCGCTCAGCCGAGCCCGAACCGAGCTTCTCGCTGCCGCCAGGCAACTACATCATCCACGCCGCCTATGGCTTCGCCAGCGGCACGAAGCGCGTCAGCCTCGGCGCGCAGGGGCTGCGCGATCAGGTGCAGATCAGCGCCGGCGCGCTCTCGCTGGCGGGCTCGATCGGCGACGCGCCGATCCCGGCCGGGCAACTCACCTTCTCCGTCTTCGTGCCCTTGCAGGGAAACTCGGAAGGGCGGCTCATTACCAGCGGCGCCAAGGCCGGCGAGATCATCCGCCTGCCCGAAGGCACCTATCATGTCGTCTCGACTTACGGCGACTCCAACGCCATCCAGCGCGCCGACGTGAAGGTCGAAACCGGCAAGGTCACCGAAGCGACGCTGCATCACCGCGCCGCCAAGGTCACCCTGAAGCTCGTCGCCAGCGCCGGGGGCGAGGCCTTCGCCGGAACCGCCTTCAGCGTGCTGACACCGGGCGGCGACGTCATCCGCGAGGCCATCGGCGCCTTCCCGCAAGTCATCCTCGCCGAGGGCGACTATGTCCTGATCGCCCGGCAGGAAGGGCAGGTCTATTCGCGCGACTTCAAGGTTGAGTCGGGCTCCGACCGCGATATCGAGGTTCTGGCGAAGTAGCCTCCGTCATGCTCGGGCCTGCCCCGAGCATCTCGGAAACCAGCGCCTTTTCCGGCAAGAGATTCTCGGGTCTGCGCGGAGTTTATCCTTGGGCCGACCGAAGGTCGGACCCGAGGGCTCCGCCCGAGAATGACGCGCCCGGCTCAGTTCGGCGGCTTCACCTCGCGGCCCGCCGCCTCGATCCGGACATTGCCGATGCCGGAGACGATCCCGTCGGCGAGGCGCAGGCCGAGGCAGCGATAGCCGGCATCGACCAGATGCAGCCCGTCCATGCCGAGCAGTTCCTCCGGCGTGAACTGGCGGGAGTTCGACCAGCCCTTCATCAGCGCATAGCGCGGGAAGAGCGAAATGCCCTGCTCCTGTGCCGTCTTCATCAGGACGGCGCGATAATCGTCGTAATGCGGATAGCGTCCCTCGCGCGGCAGCCACGGCAGATCCATCAGCACCATGTCGATCCCGGCGGCGCGCGCCTTGCTGATGCCCTTGTTGAGGATCTTGGCCAGCTTCTCCTCGCCGATGTCGCGGATCGCATCGTTGATAACCGTCTGCCAGATCACGATCGCGGGCTTCTCATCGATGACGTCGGCCTGCATGCGCAGCAGCATGTCATAGGCCGACTGGCCGCCGACGCCCTTGTTGATGACCGTGACCTCGGCACCGGGCAGGCGGCGTGTGAGTTCGGCCTGCAGCACTGACGGATAGCTCTTGTCCTCGGCGCTGGCGCCGGAGCCGGCCGTGGCGGAGGAACCCAGCGCCACGATCGTCAGCCGGCCGGTTTCCTGCAGCGCCTTGCGGGCCTCCGGCAGGTTCGGCTGGAAGGCGGGCTTCATCGCATCGGCGCGGCAGCGTGTGTCGGCCGGCGCCGGCATCGGCGCTGCGATGGCGGGTGAATTCAGCGCGAGGACAAGGAGGGCCGCGGCGCCTGCGCGCCACGGGCCGGGACAGGTTCGGCGCTTGCGCCGCGTTTCGTGATCGAACGGTACCACGACAGGAAGATCCCTAACCCTGTCAAAATTGTAATGCCCGCGGTGCAAATCAGCAACTGAACGCCCAAAGCGAAGGAAGTTTCGGCCAGAACGATCTGCCCGATGATCGAAAGCACGATCCCGACGCAGAAGACATGGAGCGAATTCTGCCCCGCCGAGGCCAGCGCGCGTCCGAGCATCGGCTTCGCCATGGCCCCGCCGGCCGGCAGCCAGCGGATCGCGAGCCAGATGAGCGCTCCGATATGCATCAACCGGGTCCAGGCCAGATTGGTCTTGTCCGAGCCAAGCTGGACTGAATCGAACCAATCATTCAACGCGCCGATGCCCGTCGGGTTGCCGGTCGATATCTTCACCGCCCAGGCGAAGACAATGAACGCAACAGCAGCCACATCGAGCCACAGCAGCCGCGGCGCGGCGACGCCGAGTTGCGCCGCCCGGCCGATGATGATCCCGAGCGTGAAGACGACCTGCCAGGCGAAGGGGTTGAAGAACCAGACACCGGCACTGCCGTTCGGCAGGTTGAGCTCGAAGACGAGCGCGGCCTGCCAGACCGTCAGCGAGACGGCGAGCGTCAGCAGCGGGCTGATCCGCACCGCATAGTAGATCGCCGGGAACAGCGCGAGCAGCACGATGTAGAGCGGCAGGATGTCGAGATAGGACGGCTGATAGGTCAGGGTCAGCGCGCCGATCAGCGCCTCGACCGTGTCGCGGAAGAAGGGCTGGATGTTGATCGTCTCGATATAGAGGGGGTTCTGCGTCTGCGTGACCGCCGTGGCGACGACCCCGCAGACGAGGATGAAGACCGCGAGATGGGCGATGTAGAGCGTCCATATCCGCTCGCCGAGCTTCAACGCCGCGAGCGAGAAGCCGCGTTGCTCGATCAGCCCGCCATAGGCCAGGGCGGCCGAGACGCCGGCCAGCAGGACGAAGATATCGGCCGCGTCCGAGAAGCCGTAACGATGCGGCATATAGGCCGAGACCACGTTCCCGGGCATGTGGTTGATGAAGATGATCAGCAGCGCAAGCCCGCGCACCACATCGATTCGCGCATCGCGCCCGCCGGCAGAGCGCACCGTGCCATCGGCCGGCTGGCCGAGAAGCAGGAAGCGTCTGAAGGAGGGGATGGACGACACGGGGCTGTCCTTCAGCAGCGAGGAAGGGCTCGGGCGGTACGCAGGCGGCCGGTCGCGGCTCCCCGGCGGCGGGCCTTCAGATGAACATTCCCTGTCGAGTCTGTTCATCTGCCGTTCATATAACCGAAGAGGATTCGCGTCACGCGGCGCGTTGTCACAAGCGCGTGTGGCGATCATTTCGACGCTTTGCGGCGGAGGTGAGACGAACCCCGTACGGGCCTTCGACGACACGGCAACGTGATGCGTGCGGGTCGCTGTGCAGCTGTCAGAGCGCCGCTTGAAGCCGGCGCGATCGCTGAATGGACGGCCGGCCGCCTGTCAGTAAGGCGGTTCCTGATAGACCTGCTTGCCGTCGATCAGCAGGCGCTTGATCGCCGCCTCGCCCGACGACGACACGGCCGCGACGACCTCGATCCGGGCCTTTTCGGTGGCCTCGATCGCCTTGCCCTCGCCTTGCGGCACGAAATAGCTCTCGAGCCCATAGGCGATGCGCAGGCGGCTGCGATTGCCGCGGCAATCGGTCTCGCCATTTGCGTTGATCGCACAGCCGCCGATCGACGTCACGCGTCCGGCGATCACGACGGCCTCGCCGCTGCCTTTCGGCCACTCGCGCGAAACGCCGACCGCCCGCGCGAAGCCCTGTTCGTCGCGGCCGAGCGTGACGAAGACGGTTTCGCCGCGCTGGTATGGCCGCGCACCCTCCTGCCCCGCCTCGACCATGCTGATCGGATAGCCGAGCACGACGTAATCGCCACGGAAGAGATCACGCGGATCGACCGGCACCGTTTTCAGCCGCACCTCCGTCCCGTTGCGCAGGACGCGCGCCCGCTGCTCGACCAGGGCGAGCAGGACGAGCCCCAGCAGCAGCGCGGCGGCGACTGCCCGCCAGAGCAGCGGTACCTTCGCGGCAATCACATCGGCCGAGAACGAACGCATCACGCGGCCTCCCTCTCGGCAGGCGGGTTCAGCCGCGCGAACAGGCGCCGCGCTCCCGAGGCAACAGCCAGCAGCGCCGCCCCGGCGATGAGGAAGAACAGCGACTGATCGAGCAACGTGCCGATCGTCTGCCAGAGTAGGATCAGGATCGCGATGCCGAACAGGATGGAGCCCGCCATCACGAGCCGGCGAACGCCACCCGCGGCCCCGGCGACCATGAGAGCCGTCGCCGAGAGGAGGATGAGGCTCGCCACCGCGATCTTGCCGGGCATGCCGGTGACGATGCCGCTCCAGAACACGGCGGGCACGAGCAGCGCCAGCCCGAGCGCGGCCGCCAGTGGCCAGGTGAAGCGCCGGTCGCGGGCTGTTACCCCGGCCAGGATCGTCAACGGGACCGCCACGGCATAGGCATAGAACACGAAGAGGAAGGCATGCCCGGCCCGGGCCTCCTCATTGTCGAGGATGCGGATCAACTCGACGTTGAGAACGACCACGAGGCCGAGCAGGCCCCAGGGCAGGCAGGCCGTCAGCAGGCCCGGACCGCCCCGGTCGAGCGCGATCGCGCCCAGCGCGACGTAAAGGGCCGAGACCGCCAGCCCATAGGCCAACAGCCCATAATCGAAGCGCTCGAACAGCCAGTAGCCGGGCGCCATACCGATCCAGAACGCGCCGGCCAGCACGGCCAGATGCTGGATCAACCGGTTGTTGCGTGACAGCGCCAGCCACAGCGCCGGCAGATAGAGGATGAAGAATTCGAAATGGGCGCCGCCGCGCAGCTCTTCCCAGCGCCCGAAGCTCCAGGCGCAGATCGCGACGAAGGCGATGGCGAGGGCCCCGCTCGACCGCATCAGAGAGGCGGCAGCGAGCGCGCCGAGCGCGACCAGCACAGCCCCACCCGGCCAATCGGCCGGCAGATGGTACATCTGGCCGACGAGCGCGAGCCCGGCGCCGAAGATCAGCACGCCGCAGGTCACCGCCGCGTCGCCGCCACGGAGCGAGCCGCCGCGCTCCAGCCGGAAAGCGAGTGCAAAGCAGACCGCGATGCCTGCGAGGATCACGCCGAGCTTGGCGAGGCGCGGGATCGCCTCCCAGTTTGCGGCGACGAAGGCGGCGACGCTCGACGCGATCAGCAGCCCGCCGAGCAAGCCAAGCAGCGCCGGCAGGCCGAAACCGCTATGCTCACGGACGACCGAGCGGCGGATCGCCCCGGCGCTCTCGTCACTGAGCAGCCCGCCATCGACCCAGCGGATGAGATCGGCCTCGAGCCGCTTGCGATAGGAACCCGTCAGCATCGCCGGCAATCTGGCACGATCGCCGCGCCTTTAGCTAGAGTACTGCTCATAAGGCTCCGTCATTCCGGACAAGCGGCGTAAGCCGCGCCGATCCGGAATCCATCGTAAGGCTTGACGCTCTTCGATGGATTCCGGGTCAAGCCCGGAATGACGCCCCCGACGGGGAGCGTCCGAGCATGACGAAGACCGTCAGGCCAACTTGGCCGCCTTGGCTGCCTTCGTCCGTGCGAGATCGGGCGCCGATGCCTCCTGCGTCAGAGCAGTGAGCGCTTCCGAGAGCGGCATCACGATCTGCGCCTGGCTGCCGAGGCGGCGGAGCGTCACGGTCTTCTCCTCAGCCTCGCGCTTGCCGACGGCGATGATGACCGGGACCTTCGCCAGCGAGTGCTCGCGCACCTTGTACGAGATCTTCTCGTTGCGCAGATCAGCGCGGGCGCGCAGGCCGGCGCCCATCAGGGCCATCGTGACCTCCTCGGCATAGCCGTCGGCATCCGAGGTGATGGGCGCAACGATGACCTGCTCCGGCGCGAGCCAAAGCGGGAAGTGCCCGGCATGGTGCTCGATCAGGATGCCGGTGAAGCGCTCCAGCGAGCCGCAGATCGCGCGGTGGACCATGACCGGCTGCTTCTTCTCGCCGTCGGCGCCGATATAGAAGGCACCGAAGCGCTCCGGCAGGTTGAAGTCGACCTGCGTCGTGCCGCACTGCCAGTCACGGCCGATGGCGTCGCGCAGCACATATTCGAACTTCGGCCCGTAGAAGGCGCCCTCGCCCGGGCTGATCTCGGTCTTGATCCGGTTGCCGGACTGGGCCGCGATCTGCTCCAGCACCTTGTGCATGACGTCTTCGGCATGGTCCCAGAGCTCGTCCGAGCCGACACGTTTGTCGGGCCGGGTCGAGAGCTTGATGACGAGGTCGTCGGTGAAGCCGAAATCCGAATAGACCGAGAGGATCAGATCGTTGATCTTCAGGCACTCGGCCGCGAGCTGCTCCTCGGTGCAGAAGATATGCGCATCGTCCTGCGTGAAGCCGCGCACGCGCATCAGCCCATGCAGTGCGCCCGACGGCTCGTAGCGATGAACGTTGCCGAATTCGGCAAGCCGGATCGGCAGATCGCGATAGCTCTTCAGCCCATGCTTGAAGATCTGGACGTGGCCGGGGCAGTTCATCGGCTTCAGCGCGAAGACGCGATGATCACGCTCGGCATCCGTCGGGTTCTCGAAGGCAGCGGCAGACTTCACCGCAAACATGTTGTCCTGGTACCAGCCCCAGTGGCCCGAGGTCTCCCAGAGCGACTTGTCGAGGATCTGCGGCGCATTCACCTCCTCATAGTCGGCGGCCAGGCGCCGCCGCATATAGGCGATGATCTCCTGGAAGAGCCGCCAGCCCTTGGAGTGCCAGAAGACGACGCCCGGCCCCTCCTCCTGGAAGTGGAACAGGTCCATCTCCCGGCCGAGCTTGCGGTGGTCGCGCTTCTCCGCCTCCTCAAGCTGTTTGAGATAGGCGTCGAGTTCCTCCTGCCTGGCGAAGGCGGTGCCGTAGATGCGGGTCAGCATCGCGTTGTTGCTGTCGCCGCGCCAATAGGCGCCGGCCGTCTTCATCAGCTTGAAGGCGTTGCCGACCTTGCCCACCGAGGTCATGTGCGGGCCGCGGCAGAGATCGATCCAGTCGCCCTGCGCATACATCTTCAGCGTCTGGTCAGCGGGAATCGCATCGACCAGCTCGACCTTGTAGGCCTCGCCCTTCTTGGCGAAGAAGTCCTTGGCCTTGTCGCGGCTCCAGACCTCCTTGGTGAAGGGTTTGTCGCGCGCGACGATCTCGCGCATCTTCTTCTCGATCGCCGGGAAGTCCTCAGGGGTGAAGGGCTCGTTGCGGGCGAAGTCGTAATAGAAGCCGTTCTCGATGACGGGGCCGATCGTCACCTGCGTGCCGGGGAAGAGTTCCTGCACGGCTTCGGCGAGGACGTGAGCGGTGTCGTGCCGGATCAGCTCCAGCGAACGCGGGTCCTCCCGGTTCAGGAACTCGATCCTGGCATCGCGCTCGATCGGATCGGCGAGATCGACGACCGTGCCGTCGAGCGCCATGGCGACGGTGCGCTTCAGGAGAGAGGGGGAAATGCCCTTGGCGATATCGACCCCGGTGATGCCGGAGTGGAATTCGCGCTTGGCGCCGTCGGGAAAGGTCAGGGAGATCGTCGACTCGCCACTCTTCTCTGCGGGAAGCGAGCGGGGGCTCGACTGCATGAACCCCGCCATATGATCCTTCATCATGATACTGAGTATCCTGCTCACTCGGGGATACGAACCCCGTAAGTCAAGGCCGGTTACGCCTGTGAGGTGGTTCCGCCGCCCGCAACCGGATCGGCGCCGGAATCGATAGCCGCCGGCACGTTCGTCCCGCGCCAGCGGCCATAGGCCCACGGCCTATACCACCTCGCGCCCGACGGCAATTCCTCGCAGACGATATCGATGCCGCTCGTACCCCAGGGGTTGCAGCGGCAGATCCGGGCGAGGCCGATCCAGCCGCCGCGCCAGAGCCCGAAGCGCTGGACCGCCTCGTCGGTGTAGGTCGAGCAGCTCGGCCAGTGCCGGCAATGGCGTCCGACCAGCATGGAGAAGCTGAGCTGATAGCCGCGGATCAGGATATGGGCGATCCTGCGCGGCAAAAGTGTAAGCCTTCGCAAGCGCGAAAATCTTTGCTTAACAAAGAGACGCTGGAATAGATCGTCTGCTTCGTTTTGTTCAGCCGTCACCAGAACCCGTTTCCCATGCCCGTTTTCAATTGCCTGATATCGGAAACATGATGCGCGCCGCTCGCTTTCGCCATGCCCTTCTTCGCCAGGTCCACCTGCGCAATGCTGTTGCGGGGGTCGGACTGGCGTTGAGCCTCGGCCTCGCCGCGCCTGCCTCGGCCCAGCAGCGGCCTTACCTGCTCTGGCTCGATGGCACCAAGCTCGACATCGCTCATATCATCGGCCTGCCCCCGGCGCAGAACAGCCCGGAAGCCAAGGCCGAGTTCGAGCAGGTGCAGCAGCTGACGCTCAATCGCACGCCGGAGCGCGAGAAACAGGCGATCGCCGACCAGCGCCAGGGGCTGGTCAACTTCCTGAACGGCATGCAAACGAACTATGTCGACAACACCCATCGCGAGGTGCGGTTGCTGTTCCGCGAGGCGCAGGTCGAGCTCGGTATCCTGCTGAAGAGCGTCCACCGCCTGACCAGCCGCACCCGCCCCTTCCAGCTCTGGGCCAAGGTCCGCGTCAAGCCCTGCCCCGGCGCGCGCCCGGAGGGCACCTCCTTCCCCTCCGCCCATGCGGCGACGGCTGCGCTTTACGCAGAGCTGCTCAAGGCGGCGGTCCCTTCAATGGCGGACAAGCTCGAAGAGCGCGTGAAGAGCTATGACGAAAGCCGCCTGATCTGCGGCTTCCACTTTCCCAGCGATCTCGTCGCCGGCGACAAGGTCGGACGCGCCGTCGCCAAGGCCCTGCTGGCCGACCGCGCCTTCAAGGCCCGCTTCGACGAGACGATTCCCGAGATCAAGGTCGCCTTCGGCGTGAAGTGATCAGGCGGCGGCCTCGCGCCGCCGTGCTTCGATCTGGTCGATCGCGTCGACCACCGCATCGAAGGTCAGCATCGTCGAGGCATGGCGCGCCTTGAAGTCGCGCACCGGCACGAGCACGGCGAGATCGGCCCATTTGCCCTCGGGCGGCTCGGCATTCTCCTTCAGGATGGCGCGGGCCTGCTCGCGCACCCGGCGCAGTTCCTCGGCCGTCGAGCCGACGACATGTCGTGCCATGATCGAGGAGGAGGCCTGTCCGAGCGCGCAGGCCTTCACCTCATGGCCGAAGCCGGTGACGACGTCGCCCTCCATGGTGACATCGACTGTCACGGTGGAGCCGCATAGCTTCGAATGAGCCCGCGCCGTGGCGTCCGGAGACGGCAGGCGCTGCAGCAGGGGGATGTTGGCGGCAAGTGCCAGAATGCGCTTGTTGTAGACGTCGTCCAGCATGGCTCGGCCTATAGTAAGTTCAGGGACGGATTCACCGATCAGGTTGAGCAACCTGATCGGATCCGGCCCCGGCGGCTCTGGAATGACCGGCTCGGAGAACCAATATAGGGTTGATCGCCGCGGAACGGGAGGGCATGGGAACCTTATCCGCCGCAAGGTATCAAAACTTGTCGCAACGGCCTCGCGGCCGCGGCCGCTTGGCCGTCGAACGCGTGGCCTCCATCGTCCCAACGGGAGGCACCACATGATCCCTGTGGTTAAGTCCTTGTCCGTCGAGGGGGCCGTCGCCCCCTCCGCTGACAAGTTTCTGGTCCGCAAGCCGACGCGGGAAGAGGCCGAGGCCGCCGTCCGCACGCTCATCCTCTGGGCTGGAGACGATCCGTCGCGCGAGGGCCTCGCCGAGACGCCGCAGCGCGTCGCCAAGGCCTACAAGGAACTCTACAGCGGCTATGCCGAAGACCCTCATGACATTCTCGACCGCGTCTTCGAGGAGGTCGACGGCTACCAGGACATGGTTCTGGTGCGCGACATCCCGTTCTATTCGCATTGCGAGCACCACATGGTGCCCTTCGTCGGCAAGGCGCATATCGGCTACTACCCGTCGAAGGGCGTGGTCGGCCTCTCGAAGCTTGCCCGCATCGTCGACGTCTATGCGCGGCGCCTGCAGACGCAGGAGACGATGACCGCCCAGATCGCGGATGTGATCGAGGAGGCGCTGGAGCCGCGCGGCATCGCCATTCTCGTCGAGGCCGAGCATATGTGCATGTCGATGCGCGGCGTGCAGAAGCAGGGTTCCTCGACCATGACGACACAGTATCGCGGCATCTTCCGCGACGACCCGGCCGAGCAGGTCCGCTTTTTCACCATGGTGAAGTCGCCGGGACTGTAGTCCCAGCGGTTGGCGACACCCGGCCAGTTCCCTACAAGGCGCGTCGGACGACGCGCCTTTTCCACGATGGAGCCGAGATGAGCCCCTTCCCTGCCGCGGCCGACAAGCACGCCCTCGAGGAGGGCACGGTGCTCAGCCCCCGCTTCGACGCGAATGGCCTCGTGACGGTCGTCGCCACCGAGGCCGACAGTGGCGCGGTGCTGATGGTCGCGCATATGAATGCCGAGGCGCTGCAGCGCTCGATCGAGACCGGCGAGGCCTGGTACTGGTCGCGCTCGCGCCAGGAGCTCTGGCACAAGGGCGCGACCTCCGGCCAGATCCAGTCCATTGTCGAGATGCGGGTCGACTGCGATCAGGATGCGATCTGGCTCAAGGTCAAGGTCGGCGGCGACGGCGGCTGCTGCCACACCGGCCGCTGCTCCTGCTTCTACCGGCTCCAGCCACTGCGCGAGGATGCGCAGAAGCCGTTGATCATCTGCACCTGAAGCCGGCGCGCATCGGCAATGCCATCGGCGCGCCTTCACGGTTCCGTCAAATGCAGGCGATAATGTCGCCTGTCATGCCGTTCACCATTCGCTCATCGGCTTCTGAGACCCTAAATTCCCACGGAGGGACGGGTCCATGTTCTGGGACAATACCGCGCGGCGGGCCTTTGGTCTCGGCGGAGGTGGGGCCGCGATGAACGAGATGCGTTCGATCGAAGAGCGGTCCTTGGCGGTCAGGCCGAAGATCGGCCTGGCGCTCGGCGGCGGCGCGGCCCGCGGCTGGGCCCATATCGGCGCCCTCGAAGTCCTGATCGAAGCCGGCTTCGCCCCTGACGTGATCGCCGGCACCTCGATCGGGGCGGTGGTGGGCGGCTGTTATGCCGCCGGCAAACTGCCCGAGCTCGCGGAATTCGCCACCAGCCTGACCAAGCGCCGCATCGTCGGCCTGATGGATTTCCATATCGGCGGCGCCGGCCTCATTGCCGGCGGGCGGCTGAAGCGCCTGCTCGATCAGCATCTCGGCAACATCCGCATCGAGGAACTCTCGCATCGCTTCGTCGCGATTGCGACTGAACTCGGCTCCGGTCATGAGATCTGGCTGACGCATGGCCCGCTGGTCGATGCGCTGGGCGCCTCCTACGCCCTGCCTGGCGTCTTCGATCCGGTGAAGCTCGGCGGCCGCTGGCTGATGGACGGCGCGCTGGTCAACCCGGTGCCGGTGACGGCGGCCCGCGCGCTCGGTGCCGACATCGTGATCTGCCTCAACTTGAACAATGACCTTTCAGGCCGTGGCACGATCATCCAGAACCACGGCTCCGATCCCGATCCGCTGATCCCCGAGCTGGAGATCCGCCCCGAGCCACGCTGGTATGACGGCATCAGCGGGGCGGCCAAGCGCGTCCGCAACATCGTCGGCCGCCCCTCCGAGAACCGTCCTGGTCTGGCCGGCGTCATGATCGACGCCTTCAACATCACGCAGGACCGAATCTCGCGTTCGCGTCTCGCCGGCGATCCGCCGGACGTGATGATCGGCCCCAAGCTCGGCCGCATCGGCCTGTTCGATTTCCACCGCGCCGACGAGACGATGGAGCTGGGGCGGCAGGCGGCGCAGCGCGCGCTCGACGATATCGCCGCCCTCGTCGCCGCCAGCCATATCGCGCCCGACAGCTGAGCCGGGCGGGCTCGATCACCGCGCGTCCTATCGGACGCTATAACGGCGATCTATGCACTTGTTATCGCATCGGATTTTCCGAAGGGTGGATTCCACCTTTCGGTCCGATGCAATACCCGTCAGGCCATCGCGATATAGTCGCGCATCGCCTGGCTTTCAGCCTCGATCGCTGCAACGCGATGCTTCACCACGTCGCCGATCGAGACGATGCCGGTAACACGCCCGTTCTCGACCACCGGGACATGGCGGAAGCGGCCCATCGTCATGATTTCCATCAGCTCGTCGACGCTGGTCTGCGGCCGGCAGGTCACGACCTTGGAGGTCATCGATCGCGACACGGCGCTCTCCAATGCCGTGGCACCATGCTCTCCCAGCGCACGGATGATGTCGCGTTCGGACAGGATGCCGACCAGCGCTCCGTCCGACCCCATGACGACCACGGCACCGATGCGCTTCTCGCTCAGCGTGCGGATCGCCTCGGCCAGCGTCCGGTGCGGCAGCACCGAGATGACCTCGTGCCCCTTGTCGCCCAGCAGCTTCTCGACATTCATGGAAGTCCCTCCTCGCAGGCGCGCCATCGCCGGCGCGCGGTTCCGCTGGAACCCCTCGAGTCACCGGCAACCTTGCGATGCCGGACCGGCTCGAAGAGTGCTTCGCAATGATGCGAGTGTGCGGGAAGAGACCGGCGCAGGCAAGGCTTGCCAGCCTTTTGCCGGACGCCGTCTCCGCCGGATCGAACGCCGCCGCTCAGCGCCTGAGCGTGCCTCGGTCGAGCAGGGGAAACAGCAGCAGCCCGACGACGAAACCGCCGATATGAGCCTCCCAGGCGATGCTCGTCTCCTCGCCGAGGATCGGCACCAGCCCGGCCCCGAACAGGATATTCGTCGCGAACCAGATGCCGATGAACAGGAGTGCGCGGGAATTGCGCCAGAGCTGGCCGAGCGGCTCGGCTGGAATCGCCCGCACCACCTCGTCGTTGCCCAGTTCACCGAAGCGCAGGCCTGGGGCGAAGACGAAACGGATCGCCGCGGCGGTGGCTCCGGAGACGCCAGCCGACGCGCCGACCAGCGGCAGGACGTCGAGATCGCGCGACCACCAGTGCAGCAGCGCCCCACCGATCGTCGAAAGCGCCATCAGATTGAGGAAGCGATTCGTCCCGAGCCGCCGCGCCACCGGGCTGCCGAACGCCGCCAGCCAGACCGCGTTCGACACCAGATGCAGCCAGGAGCCATGCAGGAACCCGTAGGTCAGCAGGGTCCAGAGCCTGACGCCGCCGTCGGCGAGAAGCAGCCGCACGAGCTGCAGCCTCTCGACCACATCCTGTCCCGCCGTGGACTGCGCCATCGCGCCGACCACGTCCTCCAGCCGCCCGGGCGAAAGCCACAGCGTCAGCCGCGCCGGCACGAAGGCCAGCCACGACATCAGGACGTAATCGTCATAGTCGGACAGCAAGGAGCGCCCCGCCTGGATCAGCGCCAAAGCGGCGAGCAGCCAGACGACGGCCGGTGGCAGGTTGAGCGCCGGCTCGCGTGCCGGTCGGGGAGGATCTTGAAGAGCCATGCGGCGTCACACTTGCCGAAGCGCCCATGCCGCGCAAGCGCCGGCCTATCGCATCGGACCGAAAAGTGGAATCCACTTTTCGGAACAATCCGATGCGATGACAAATCGCTAGAGGCTGTTATCGCGTCCAACAGGACGCGCGGCGATCTGGCGCGATGCAACGAAAAAGGGGAGCGGCTCGCGCCCTCCCCTTTTCCGTCGGCTGTGATGCCGCCCGGTTAAACCGGCCGGCAAGGTCACGCCCCCTTCCACCTCGCAATGCGGGCAAGCTGAACGCCCGCGAATTCCGAAGCATTTTATACGCATTCGAGCGATCTTCCACAAAGGTAAGATTTGGTTAACCCTAACGACCCCGCCTGCCTCCCCCGACTCAGATGACGGTGGCAAGACGGCATGGCGAATGCGTCCTCGGTTCTCAGGGGAAGCGATTCGTCCCTCTTTCGAACGGTTCTGCGCCAATCTCGGTCGCCGCACCGCCTCGAGGGACAAGCCGGCAGCATGGGCGCAGGATGAAAAACACAAGCACACGTCTGGTTTTCGAATATTGGGACGCGTTGCGCGGCGAGCGGGCCGCACCGGAGCGTGGCGAGATCGAACCCGGTGCGTTGCGCCATGCGCTGTCCGACACCTTCGTGTTGGAGAACGAGCCCATCGGCCCCGTCTTCCGGTTGGCGGGAACCCGCCTCTGTGCGCTCATCGGGCACGAGCTGCGGGGACGGGCTTTCACCGCGCTCTGGCCGGATGTCGAATCGCAAGGCGACATGCGCCGCCTCGTTCAGACGGTGATGGACGAGAGCGCCGGCGCCGTCGCCGGCCTCTCCGGAGAATCCAAGACCGGCGCGCCGATCTATCTGGAGTTGCTGCTGCTGCCGCTGCGCTATCGCGGCCGCACCCATGCACGCATTCTCGGGGCACTTTCGCCGGCGGTCTCGCCGGACTGGCTCGGCCTCGATACCATCCAGTCGATGCGCATGATCTCGCTGCGGATGCTCTGGCCTGCTGCCAGCTCTCGCCCACCCGCAACACCGCGCCGGGCGGAGCCGCCGCGTCTCGTCGTTCTGCCGGGCGGGCGGGCCTGATCGGAACGATCCGTTAACCAGACCGCGCCTACGATCCGGCCGAATCCAGGTCGGTCATTGATGCTGAGCGCGCTCCAAACGCCCCGAACGGCTGCCTTTCCTGCTGAACGCAGGCGGCATCACCGTATGAAGGTGGTGCTGCTGGGTCGCTACATGCTGCCCAACCGCATGGAATATCCCTGCCAGACGATCGACATTTCGCCGGGCGGCGTGCACCTCGCCGCCCCCGCCAAGGCGAAGCCCGGCGATCGCGTCATCGCCTATCTCGAACATCTCGGCCGAATCGAAGGCACCTGCGTCCGCACGACGATGGAAGGCTTCGCGATGACCATCACCGCGACAAGCCGCAAGCGCGAGAAGTTCACGGCCCAGCTCACCTGGCTCGCCAACCGCGAGGAGCTGGGGCTTCCGGAAGATCGCCGTCACGAGCGCGTCGTGCCGCGCAACCCGCGCTCCATTCTCACGATGGACGACGGCTTGGAATACGTCGTCCGCATCGTCGACATCTCGCTCTCCGGCGCCGCCTTTTCGAGCGACCTCGATCTGCCGATCAATGCGTCGGTGCGGATCGGCTCGACACCGGCGCGGATCGTGCGCCGCTTCGACGGCGGCTACGCAGCGGAGTTCCGCTTCCCGCTCTCCGCCGATCTGCTCGACGAAAACCTCGAGCTCTGAAAGCCGGCCCGGCCGGCCGCTTCGCGCAAACCGCCTGAGCTTCGAATATCTGCGCTCCCGTGCGGCCGCGGCATGCGGCGATCTCTGCATCCTCTTATGAATCTGGACCCCCGCGGCGGCGTTGCCGATGGGGCGCTGGAAGCTGGCGTGCCGGCTCCATGACGAGCCTCGCCGCTTAAGGATTACGTAAGTTAATCATCTACTACAGGACAACGAAGAATTAATGCTTAACATATCGTTACGCAATTGATACGAATCGTTACTTCTCCATTCCAGCAAGATTGATTCTGATCTATTCTTCGCTCACCACCTGGTCGAATACATAAATTTGTACGTTTCCATTTCAGCCGGAATCCATTGGCCAGCACGCATCGTCAGTCCCGGGACAGAAAGGGGACGACATGCTCTCAATTCAACGCAATCTGATTGGTACTGCTCTGGCTGCTTTGGTCACCCTTGGTGGAGCAGCCGCAGCAAATGCGCAGGGCTCGGTCGGCATCCCGGTCGCAAGCCTTCCGGCCGAAGCCTCTGGCGACGCCCGCGCGCCCTATGCCTGGACGGACTTCTGCAAGCGCACCGCGTCCGAATGCCGCACCGACACCCGCGAGCCCGAGCGCATCGAGCTGAACGCCAAGCTGTGGAAGACGATCGTCGCCATCAATAACAGTGTCAACCGCGAGATCGAGGCCGTCACCGACGAGGATCACTGGGGCGTCGTCGATCGCTGGGATATCCCGACCGACGGCAAGGGCGACTGCGAGGACTACTCGCTGCTGAAGCGCAAGCGCCTCGCCGAGGCCGGGCTGCCGCGCCGCGCCATGCTGATGACCGTCGTAATCGACGAGGAGAACGCCGGCCACGCCGTGCTGATGATCCGCACCGACCGCGGCGACTTCGTGCTCGACAACAAGCGCAATGCGATCCTGCCCTGGAGCCAGACCGGCTACGTCTACGTCAAGCGCGAGTCGCAGTACCGCACGGGCTGGACCTCGCTCGGCGGCGCGCAGACCCCAACGGTCGCCTCGGTGCAGCGCTGATGAAGGTTACCGCGACCACGATGCGGTTGCGGTAGAAGGACGGCGAGGCTCGGTCACGTCCCCACCCACCCGTCCCCAAGGATCGGGTTTCGCCAGGGCCGGCTTTCCTCCCCGGAAAGCCGGCCCATCTCTTTTCAGAGATAGGTTCGCAAGCGCGAAGAGGTTGCTGCGCTTGTCAGCCGAGCTTT
This sequence comes from Bosea sp. F3-2, assembly GCF_008253865.1. NCBI lineage: Bacteria > Pseudomonadati > Pseudomonadota > Alphaproteobacteria > Hyphomicrobiales > Alloboseaceae > Allobosea > Allobosea sp. F3-2. Next base: position 127,827 of record NZ_CP042331.1, on the reverse strand, counting down.
TCGAGACCCGCCGCGAATTGCTGCCAGCGCCGGACATAGGCTTTCGCCGAAGCGGTAATGCCCGCTGCCGCCTTCTCGTCCAGCGTCCGCACCGCACGCGCCGGGGCGCCGACGATCAGCGAATTGTCTGGAAATTCCTTGCCTTCGGTCACCAGCGCATTGGCGCCGACGAGGCTGTTGCGGCCAATCTTCGCCCCGTTCAGCACGGTCGCGCCCATGCCGACGAGGCTGTTCTCACCGATCGTGCAGCCGTGCAGGATGGCGCGATGGCCGATCGTGCAATTGGCCCCCACGGTCAGCGGAAAGCCCATATCGGTGTGCAGCACGCAGCCTTCCTGGATATTGCTGTCCTCGCCGATGGTGATCCACTCATTGTCGCCGCGCAGCACCGACCCGAACCAGATCCCGACACCGGCGGCGAGCCGGACCCGCCCGATCACATGCGCATCGGGCGCCAGCCACCAGGCGCCCTCATCCGGCACGTCGGGTCTTGTTCCATCGAGCGCGTAGAGCGGCATGAGCGATATCCTGATGCTTAGATCGCCGCGCGTCCTACCGGACGCGGTGCCGGCGATCTATGTAATGGTTATCGCATCGGATTTTTCCGAAAAGTGGATTCCACTTTTCGGTCCGATGCTATAGATCGCCCGAGGATTGCAGGGGCCCGCCCCCCGCCGTCAAGCACCGAGCATGTGCAGAAGGTCGAGCACCACGCGGCCGGACGCCATGCCCCAGACCGCCGCGGTCATGCTGGCCAGCATCACGAACATGAAGGGCCGGCCCTCGATCCGCCCGCCATGCACCGTGTTGCGCAGGATCAGGAAGGGCGCGCTGAAGACCACGACCGGTACGCTGGCGACGGCGGCAAGCCCGCCCCTCTCCAACAGCCTGAAGTCGGCCCGATGCGAGGTGAACAGCTCGAATGCGCTCGCCAGCAGCCCTGCGAAAGCAAAGCCGATGAGAAGCGACTGGAGCGCCTCGAGCGCGGCAGGCTGAATGGTCACGGGCGCGGTCCCTCCCCGGAACGACGCGCGAGAGCCTGCCGCATGGTTTACGAACTGTGAAGGCGAGTCTTTACCAATGGTTAACGATACAGCATCGGACCGAAAAGTGGGAACCACTTTTCGGAGAAATCCGATGCTCAAACAAAAGGATAGATCGCCACTTCGCGTCCGATAGGACGTGCGGCGATCTATCGGCCCGGTTATGGTTTACGCCGCGTTAAGCCAGCAGTGATTCAGTGATGCCGAACCGGTCCGAAGGATCGGGCCAAGAGTATCCGGAATGACCGCGTCCCTGTCCCATCACCGGCCCGGCCAGCAGGCCGCCCATCTCACCTCGATGGTGCGCATGCGCCTGCAGCGGCCACCCGCACCCCTGCCGCGTGCGGACAGTGCGCTGCTCAAGGCTGCGCTGATGATCGTGCTCGCAGGCGCGCTGGCGACGGGGCTTGGGCTCTATCTGACCCATCGCCGCGCCGACGAACCGGCGACGCTGCAGCCGGCGCGCGTCGGCAATGTCGCCCTGCTGATCCCGAAGGATCTGACCGGGCTCGACGACGATGATGACACCAGCCGCCTCGTCGGCATGGTGCGGTTGCGGCTCGGCTGGCCGAACCTCGGCCCGGCTCAGCCGCAGAACCGGAAGCGCCTGCTGATCACGCTGAGCCCGCCCGACAAGGTCAATGAGCCGGCGCGTCAGCTTGCGACCTATGCCCGCTTCCTGACGCCGACCGTCTGGTCGAATCCTGGCGGGTTGGTCGTGCGCAGTTTCCGCAAGGGCTCGCCCTTCGAAGGCGACGAATTCTATGTCTCGGTTCCGGACGGGAAGGGCTTCGCCGCCCGCTGCCCGATCGAGACCGCCGCCCATCTCGACGAGCCCTGCCGCATCACCTTCCAGCATCGCGGCATGGATGTGAACATCCGCTTCCCGCGCAGCATCATCGCCGACTGGGCGCTGATGCTCGGCGGCGTGCGGCAGACGCTCGACGGGCTGATCCGGTAGGGCTAGCGGTCGTCATTCTCGGGCGAAGCCTCAGGTCCGACCGTCGGTCGGCCCAAGGATAAACTCCGCGCGGACCCGAGAATCTCAGGCCAATATCAGGCCGGGGAAGCACCCTACCTGCCCCGAGATGCTCGGGTCGAGCCCGAGCATGACGGCGTGGGCTCTCAATCCTCGAGATCGACGTCGAGGATCGCCATGGTGAAGTTGAAGGAGCGGTCGCCATCCTCGTCGTCGACATGGATGATGCCGATGAACTCCTCGCCCAGATAGACCTCGGCCGAGTCGGTCTTCTTCATCCGGGCGCGCACGCTGATCGCGTGATTGTTGAAGGTGCGGCGCAGATAGGCTTCGAGCTTGGCGAGTTCTTTCTTGTCCACGATCAGGGTCCTTTCGATTGGCCGGGAGCGATGCCACGGCAGGCCGTGAAGGGCAAGCGAAAGCCGCCGCCCCGGACATGCCCGCCCCACATCTCCACGGCTTGCCGGCCGCCGGCGGAATCGTGCGATGCTGGCGCCGTGCTGCAACCGTGACGGATGCCGACCGATGAAGCCATGGCTTGCCCCCGCCCTCGCCTATGTCGCGAGCTGGCTCGATTTCCAGCGCCGCCACCATGACCAGCCCGGCTGCGCCGTCGCGATCGCGAGCGGCACGGACATCGTGCTCGAAGCCGCCTTCGGCAGCGCGAACCTCGCAACCGGCGAAGCGCTGACGCCGCGACACGGCTTCCGCATCGCCTCCCATTCCAAGAGCTTCACCTCGGCCGGCATCCTGCGCCTGGTCGAGGACGGCCGGCTGCGGCTCGACGACAAGGTCGGCCGCTTCATCGACGGGCTCCATCCCGAGATCGCCGCCGTCACCATCGAGCAGGTGCTCTCCAACAGCGCCGGCCTCACCCGCGACGGGCCGGACAGCGGCCAGTTCCTCGACCGCAAGCCCTATTGCAGCAAGGCGGAGCTGCTCGCCGACCTCGCCGTGGCGCCGGTCTACCCCGGCTCGCAGCGCTTCAAATACTCCAATCACGGCTTCGCCCTGCTCGGCCTCGTCATCGAGGCCGTTACGGGGCTGAGCTACAGCGAATGGATCACCGACGAGGTCATCGCCAAGGTCGGGCTGCTCGAAACCAAGGCCGATATCGAGCTCTGGGGCCACCGCCCGATGGCGAAGGGTCATAGCGGCATCCAGCCGCTCGGCCGGCGCGTCGTCATCCCGGCCGACAATCCCGGCCACGCCATGACCTCGGCCGCCGGCTTCGTCGCCACGGCCGCCGATGTCGCGCGCTATTTCGCGCAGCTCTCGCCGAAGGCCGCGACCAGCATCCTCTCAGCCCTCAGCCGCCGGGAGATGACGCGGCGCCTCTGGCCGGACGACGAAGCAAGCCTCGGGCGCCATTACGGCCTCGGCACCATCTCCGGCGGCGAAGGCGCCTGGCGCTGGTTCGGGCATTCCGGCGGCTTTCAGGGCTTCATCACCCGCACCTGCGTCTTCCGCGAGCAGGACCTCACCGTCACAGTGCTGACCAACGCCATCGACGGCCTCGCCCATCCCTGGCTGGACGGCGTCGTCCATATCCTCAAGACCTTCGCCGAGCGCGGCGCGCCACCGGCGGAAGCGCGGGATTGGGTCGGCCGCTGGTGGAGCATCTGGGGTGCGAACGACCTTGTCCCGGTCGGGAAGCAGGTGCTCGTTACCGCCCCGGCGCTGCTCACGCCCTTCCTCGACGCCCCCGAGATCACGCTGGAAGCGCCCGATCGCGGCCGCGTCACCCGCGCTTCGGGCTTCAGCAGTCCGGGCGAGATGGCGGAACTCCAGCGCGACGAGACCGGCGCCGTGCGCTCCGTCCGCCTCGGCGGCGGCCGCGTGGTCGGCGAGGAGGAGATGCGCGCCGAGATGCTGGCGCGCTATGGAGCGGTCAAAGAGGTCTGACGGCGCCCCCGCGTTCTCGATACGAGACCCTGGACAGGGGCGTTCGCCGCGTCCCGGAATAACGCATCTCGCCGCGCCCCCCGCCACGCATTCGCCGCCTTTGCGCCGCATTTTAATTGTGAGGGCCGGCCGATGCGTGTGATCGCTTCATTCGCCGTGGCGGCTTTGCTTGCCGTGGGAGCGACGCGCGCACTCCCCCATCAGGCGCCAAGCCGCTGGGACTATCCGTTCTACTGCTGCTCCGGCGCCGACTGCGCGCCGCTTGAGCCCGAGGCCGTGCGAGAAATCCGTGGCGGCTTCACCGTAATTGTCCGGCCCGGCGAGCATCCGATGTGGCCGAAGGAGCGTCGCACGACCCTGAGGCTCGAAATCCCTTATGACAAGGCCACTCCGTCGCCGGACGGGCATTGGCATCTCTGCATCAACGATGCGGGCGAATTGCTTTGCTTCTTCGCGCCAGCCGGCGACTCCTGAGGCTGCACGGCAAGGCCGTCTTCAGCCGAAGGCCGGGTGGTAACGCACCTCGCCGCGCGGCGTCACCGCCTTGAAGGCCAGCCATTGCAGCTGGGCTGGCGGGACATCGCCGAACCGCAGCCCGCCATCGCTGGCAAAACCGAAGCGATGGTAGAAGGCCGGATCGCCCAGCACCACGACGCCGGCCGCGCCGCTCGCGCGCAACTGGGCGAGCCCTTCCTCGATCAGCGCTCCGCCGATCCCGCGACGCTGCCGCAGGGGCAAGACCGAGACTGGCCCGAGCCCGTACCAGGCGCCCATCGCCTCTGCGATCTCGATCGGCGAGAACGCGACATGGCCGATGACACCACCGCTCTCGACGGCGACGAGCGAAAGGCTCAGCGCCCCCGCCGCGCGCAGGCCGGAGACGATCGCCGCCTCCGTGCCGCTGCTGTGCTGCGCCTTGGCGAAGGCCGTCGCCGTGACCTCCGCGATTTCGGCCTCGTCGCCCGGCCGCTCGAGCCTGATGTCGATGCTCATGAGCTCCTGCCTCCGGAACTCATCTTAGCGCATGAAATGCAGTTCCCGGAATCGTCCGCGGAAAGCAGTCACGTCTCTGGCTATGGCCGCGGCCGAACGTGAGCCATTGAGGCCTTCCGCGATATAGCCCGCCAGCTCCGGCATATCGGCCGCGGTCATGCCGAAGCGCACGATCTCGGGCGTGCCGAGCCTGAGCCCGTTGACGTCCCCCGCGAGCGCCGGCAGCGGCAGGCCGATGCCGCAGGACAGGATGTTGACCGCGCGCAGCGTCTTCGCGGCCGCCTGCCCGCCGCCATAGGCCGCGGCCTCGATCGCAAACTGATGCGAGGTCGTCATGCCGCGGTCGCGGGCGAAGACCGGCACCTGCCGCTCAGTGAGCGCTTCGGCCAGCGCCTTCGCGGTCCTCGCCATCTCCTGCGCATAGGCACGGCCATGCGCCTTCCAGTCGAGCAGCGAGACCGCGAGCGAGGCCGATTTCGCCGCGTCGAAATTGGCGGTGAGGCCGGGATAGGCGATGGCGTCGAGCTTTTTCGCAATCTCCGCATCGTTGGTCACGATCAGTCCCGCCGGCGGCCCGCCAAGACTCTTGTAGGTGCTCATCGTCATCAGGTGAGCGCCCTCCTCCAGCGGCTGCTGCCAGCCATGGCCGGCGATCATGCCGGACATATGCGCCGCGTCGAACAGCACGAGCGCACCGACCTCGTCGGCGATGGCGCGGATCTCGCGGATCGGGTGCGGGAAGAGGTTGAGGCTGCCGCCGATCGAGATCAGCTTCGGCCGGAGCCTGAGCGCATCCGCCCGCAGCTTCTCGACATCGACCGTGTAGTTCACCGGGTCGATCGGCGCCGGATGGGTAACGATGCCATAGAGCCCGGCGGCGCCCGCGCCGTGATGGGTGACGTGGCCGCCGATCTCGCCCGGCGGCGCGATGATGCAGTCGCCAGCCTTGGCTGCGACCATGAAGGCGTAGAGATTGGCGATCGCGCCGGAGGGCACGCGGATCTCGGCATATTTTGCGCCGAAGACCTCGGCCGCGAGTTCGGCGGCGATGATCTCGATCTGCTCGATCGCCTCCAGCCCCATCTCGTATTTGTCGCCGGGATAGCCGAGCGAGGGCCGCGCCCCGATCCCGGCCGAAAGCAGCGCCTCAGCCTTCGGGTTCATGACATTGGTGGCGGGGTTCAAATTGACGCAGTCGCGCTCATGGATGGTGCGGTTCTCGGCTGCGAGCGCGTCGATCCGCGCCGCGATCGCGTCGAGCGGCTGGCTCGCCGTCTCACCTGCGATCTTGAGCACATAGTCCTCGCTCGCCTGCGGCACCCAATCGCGCCTGCCCAATGCCGTCATGCTGCCGTCCCTCCGCTCTCGCTGGTTCCCGGCATAACAGCGGTTTGCCGCGCCGCGCGCAAACGAGTATTCCTCGCTCGCAGGCTGAGAAAATCTCAGCCTCGAACCGGATGCCCGCCGTGCCCGTCAAGCCGCCCCGCCCACGTCTGCCCTCGCTCAACGCGCTACGTGCCTTCGAGGCGGCGGCGCGGCTGGAGAGCTTCACCAAGGCTGCGGACGAACTCGGCGTCACCGCTGGCGCCGTGACTCAGCAGATCCGGCAGTTCGAAGCGACGCTCGGCTTTCCGGTCTTCCGCCGGCTGGCGCAGGGCGTCGCCCTGACGGATGCGGCGCGCGAGGCGCTGCCGCGGCTGACGCGCGGCTTCGACATGCTCGGCCAGGCCGTCCAGGCCCTGCGCGAGGCCGAGCCGCACCGCCCGCTCGCCATCGCCGCCCTGCCCTGTCTCGCCCAGCTCTGGCTCTCGCCGCGCCTGCCGGCGCTGCAGCAGGCCTTCCCGGGCCTGCAGATCTCGCTCGCTGCGATGGAGGAGCCGCCCGATCCGCGCCGGGAGCCTTATGATCTCTCGCTGTTCTACCGGGAAGCGGCGGAGGGGGGCGCTCTCCAACTGGGCGATGACGCCATCTTGCCGGTCTGCGCCCCGGCCCTCGCCCGCCAGATCACCTCCGCCACCGATCTAGCTCGGCAGACGCTGCTGCACGACGCCGTCTGGCGCAGCGACTGGACGCGCTGGTTCGCTTTCGCGCTGCCGGAGGCGCGGATCGACGCCGGGCGCGGCCCAGCCTTCTCGCTCTACAGCCTGGCGCTGGAGGCCGCTCTCTCAGGTTCCGGTGTGCTGATGGGCCGGATGAGCCTCGTCGCCCCTCATCTGGCGAGCGGGCGGCTCGTCGCGCCTTTCGCGCAGGCCATGCCGACGCCTGACCGGCTGACGCTCACGCCGGCCATCGGCCCCGGCGCCCATGCCCGCCGGGGCGAAATCGTGGAATGGCTCGCCCGTTCGGTGGAGGGTGCGGCTCAGATATAAGCGCCGCAATCGCCTTCGAGGATCTGGTCCATCGAGCGCGACGGCTCGGCGCAGCCGGCTTCACCGACCACCTTGGCCGGCACGCCCGCCACGGTCTTGTTGCGCGGCACCGCCGCCAGCACGACCGAGCCCGCCGCGACGCGGCTGCACTGACCAACCTCGATATTGCCGAGGATCTTGGCGCCCGCGCCGATCAGCACGCCCTTGCGGATCTTCGGATGGCGATCGCCGCCCTGCTTGCCGGTGCCGCCAAGCGTGACGCCATGCAGCAGCGAGACATCATCCTCGATCACTGCCGTCTCGCCGACGACGAGGCCGGTGGCATGGTCGAGGAACACGCCCTTGCCGATCTGCGCGGCCGGGTTGATGTCGGTCTGGAAGACCTCCGAGGAGCGCGCCTGCAGATAGAGCGCGAAATCCTTCCGATCCCGCGTCCAGAGCCAATGCGCGAGGCGGTGGCACTGCAGCGCATGGAAGCCCTTGAAGAACAGCACCGGTTCGAGCACGCGGTAGCAGGCCGGATCGCGGTCGAGCACCGCCATCACGTCGGCGCGCATGCCGGCACCGATCGCCGCGTCATCGGCCATCGCCTCGGTGAAACCCTGCTCGATCAGATCGGCCGTCACGGCCGGATGGCCGAGCCGGGCTGCAACGCGATGGGCAACCGCGCATTCGAACGACGGCTGATTGAGAATCGAGGCGACGATGAGCGTGCCGAGCGCCGGCTCGGCGGCGACCGCCGCTTCGGCCTCGCCACGCAGGCGGGACCAGAGAGGGTCGAGCCGGTCGAGGCCGGTTTTGAGATCGCGTGCTTCCACGGCAGAGCGCCCTGACGGCATGATCATTCTCCGGAAAGGATCGTCGGCAGGAGGACAGCCTAGCCGCAAGCTGGCGTCCGCACCAAAGGCTCAGGCCGAACGAAGTTGAATCGAAAAGCGAGGCAGCGGATTCAGTTTTTCAGGGAACGTCGACAACACATTGGCGTCGCCCGCTTTTCCAGAGTGCCTCTATTCATCCGGGACGTTCTCACAAACGCGCGAGAAAGTCGAGGACGGCCTGCTTGTGGCTCTTGTCACCGACCGCGAGGTTGTGGTCCCGCCCCTCGATCGCGAAGGATTCCGCGTCGGGAATGAGCTTCGCGAGCTCCGGGCCGGAGCCCGAAACATCGTCCTTCGTGCCGACGCTGATCAGCGTCGGCATCGAAATCTGCCCGACCTGTTCCGCGGTCAGCGTCTGGCGCGAACCGCGGATGCAGGCGGCGAGCGCCCTGAGGTCGCTCTTGGTCTGCTCAGCGAAGGCGCGGAACATGCGCTGCATCGGGTCGGTCAGCACATCGAGCGAAGGCGCCTCCATCGCATCGGCGATACCGAGCGGCAGCCCCACTCCCTCGACGAGATGAATGCCGAGCCCGCCAAGCAGCAGCGCATCGAGCCGGCGCGGATGCGCCAGCGCCAGATGCGCCGAGATGCGCGCGCCCATCGAATAGCCCATCACCGCGGCGCGCGGGATGTCGAGATGGTCCATCAGGCGGCGCACATCCTCGGCCATGATCTCGGAGGAATAGGCGGCGGGATCGTAGAGCTTCTCACTCTGGCCATGGCCGCGGTCGTCGAGCGCGACGACACGGTAACCGGCATGGGTCAGCGTCTTCGTCCACTGCGTGTTGACCCAGTTGGTCATGTGCGAGGAGGCGAAGCCATGGACCAGCACCACCGTCCGATGCTGCGGCGTGTCGCCGGTGGGGGCCAGATCGATGAAAGCGATCTTCACGCCGTCGGAGGAAAAGCTCTGCATGCCGTGCCTCTACAACATCATGCCCGGTGACGGAACCACACCACCGTTCCGGACGACATGCGCGACGCGATCCCTTCTCCCCCTTCTCCCCTTGCGGGAGAAGGGGGCCCGCAGGGCCGGATGAGGGGTCGCGCAACGCTTCCGTCATTGCGAGCGTAGCGAAGCAATCCAGGGGGGCTGGGCTCAAGCGTTCTACCCAGTCCCTCTGGATTGCTTCGTCGCTTCGTTCCTCGCAATGACGGAAAACGCAGTGCGACCCCTCATCCGTCACGCCGCTGCGCGGCGCGCCACCTTCTCCCGCAAGGGGAGAAGGAAAGCCACGGCACCCCGCTTTGGGTAGCCGCTGCGGCGCGGCTTGCTTATGAACTGTCACCATGAGCCAAACCGCCCCCAGCGCGCCAACCGCCTCCGCGACGACGCCATCGCCCCGCTTCGCCTTCGTGGACATGGCGCGCGGCATCGCGCTGCTGGCGATGTTCGTCTACCACTTCGCCTATGATCTCTCCTTCTTCGGGCTGATCGAGACCGACGTCGTCGCCGAGCCGGGCTGGCGGCTCTTCGCCCGCTGCATCGCAGGCTCGTTCCTGGTCATCGTCGGCTTCAGCCTGGTGCTGGCGACGCGCAAGGGCCTGAACCGCGGCGCCTATCTGAAGCGCCTCGCGATGGTTGCCGGCGCAGCCGCCCTGGTCTCACTCGGCACCTGGTTCGCGATCCCCGGCAACTTCATCTTCTTCGGCATCCTCCACCACATCGCGCTCGCAAGCGTGCTGGCCCTGCCCTTCCTGCGGCTGCCGATCGCCGCCGTGGCGTTGTCGGCGGCGCTTGCCTTTGCGCTGCCGAGCCTCATTGCCCATCCGCGGCTCGACGAACCCTGGCTGGCCTGGCTCGGCTTCTCGCACGCGCCGCTCCAGACGGCCGATTTCGTGCCGGTCTTCCCCTGGTTCGGCTGCGTGCTGACGGGGATCGTGCTGGCGCGCCTGCTGCTGCCGCGCCTGGCCGGCACGCGACTCGCCGCCTGGCGCCCTCGCATGCTCCCGGCGCGAATCGCCGCCTGGGGCGGACGCCACAGCCTGCTCGTCTATCTCGTCCATCAGCCGGTCTTCATCGCCGCCCTGACCCTGATGATGCAGCTCCATCCGCCGCCGCCTCCGGCCGAGCGCGCCTTCCGGGCCGAATGCCAGCGCAGTTGCGGGTCCGACGTGCCGGAGCAGCTCTGCCGCGCCGTCTGCGCCTGCACCATCGACAAGCTGAAGCGCGAGCAGCTCTGGCAGAAGGCGCTCGACGACCTGCTCACGCCGGAGGATGGCGCCCGCCTGAGCGAGTTCGCCCAGGCCTGCCTGCGCGTGCGCTGATGCAAATCGCGCACTGGCGTCCCGCCGGCTGACGGGATAGGTTGCGCGCGAATTCCAGCTTCTGAAGAGCGACGACCATGGCCGCGACCGGCATTCCGCATTTTCACAACGATCCCGGCGTCGCCGTCATCCATGTCGGCGCCCGCGAGTTCATGTGCATCGGCGCCAAGCCGCCCTTCGACCACCCGCATGTCTTCCTCGACATGGGCTCGGACAACGAGATCATCTGCCCCTACTGCTCGACGCTGTTCAAATACGAGCCGTCGCTGAAGGGCGCCGAATGCACCCCGCCGGAATGCGCCTGGCACGACACCGCCAAGGCGGCCTGAAGCTCGTTCTGCTAGAGCATTTTCGAGCGAAGTGGACACCGGTTCGCGTGAAGAAAATGCGATCAAACAAAAACCTAGAGCATTTCCGCGATTCGGAGAAACGCGGAAATGCTCTAAAGCGCGGGTTCTGAGGGGCACCCGCGCCCTCCCCGGCGCCATCGATCAAGGGCATCGCCTGTGTCTGCTCCTCACTTCGTCATCGCCGGCGCCGGCATCGGCGGGCTGACCATGGCGCTGTCGCTCGCCCGGCGCGGCATCGCCGCCACCGTCGTCGAGAAGCGCACCGGCTTCGGCGAAACGGGCGCAGGCCTCCAGATCACCTCCAACTCCGGCCGCGTGCTCGATGCGCTCGACCTCACGCTGCCGCTGAAGCGCGTCAGCGTCTCCTCGCACGGGCTGATGATCCGGCGCTGGCGCGACGGCTCCCAGGTGCTGGAGATGCCCTCCAGCGCGGAGCGCATGCCGACGCCGTTCCGCATGCTCAAGCGCAACGACCTGCACACCGTCCTGCTCGACGCCGCCCGCGCCATGCCGAACATCCGCCTGATGGTCGGCCGCGGCGTTGAGGAGGTGAGCCAGGACGAGAACGGCGTCACGGTCCGGCTCGGCGGGCAGAACGGCAATGGCGAGACCATTCAAGCCCTCGGGCTGATCGGGGCCGACGGGCTGTGGTCGCGCGTCCGCGACCTCACCGGCGATGCCTCGCCGCCGGTCTTCACCGGCTATGAGGCCTGGCGCGCCGTCGTTCCCGCCCGCGCCGCCGACAAGCCGCGCGTGACGCTCCATCTCGGCCCCGGCCGGCATGCGGTGCATTACCCCGTCGCCGGCGGCAAGGAGATCAACATCGTCGTCGTGCGCCAGGCCAAGGAAGCCCGCGAGGGCTGGTCGCGCGATGGCGACAGCAGCGTCGTCACCGAGCATCTCTCCGGCGCCTCAACCCCGCTACGCGAGCTCACCGGCGCGGCGCAGGGCTGGCAGGTCTGGTCGCTGTTCGACCGCAAGCCCGCGGCCATGGCCAAGGGCCGGATCGCACTGATGGGCGATGCCGCCCACCCGATCCTGCCCTTCCTGGCCCAGGGCGCCTCTCTCGCGATCGAGGATGCCACCGTGCTGGCGCGCCTGCTCGCCGAGGCACTGGGCAGCGATGGCGCGGCCAGCGTGCCGGCCGCGTTTTCAGCCTATGCCAAGGCCCGCGCCCAGCGCGTCGCCCGCGTGCAGGAGGAAAGCCGCGGCAACGGCCGCAACTACCATCTGGGCTGGCCGCTCAGCATGGCCCGGGATTTCGCGCTGAAGCGGCTTGGCCCGGACGGGCTGCGCAACCGCTATGGCTGGCTCTACGACTGGCGCGACATATAGCATCGGACCGAAAAGTGGAATCCACTTTTCGGAAAAATCAGACGCGATAACAAATAGATAGATTACTGTTATCGCGTCCGATCGGACGCGCAGCGATCTAACTGATCTCGTCAATGCCGCATTCCATCCCTATCTGTAGGTCCGGAGAGGGATGGAAAGAGAGATGATCCGCGTCAATCTTTACGAGCAGCTCACTGGCCGCACCCGCGCGATGCCGCGCTGGGCCGCATGGCTCGCCATGGCGGCGAGCTTCGTCGTCGGCATCACCCTGTTCCTGGTCGCGGCGAGCCTCGCCCTGATCCTGATCCCGGTCGTCGCCGTGGCCGGCGCGATCGCGGTCTGGCGGCTCAAGGCCAAGCTGAAGGCGGCTGGCTTCGACCGCGCCGATCCTTTCGCCGGCGGGCCGCAGCGGGCCGACCGGATCGAGGTGATCGATGCGGAATACCGCATCATCGAGCCGAACGAGCCACGCCGCTAGGACCCGTTCCGATCAGCTTGCAAGCGCAGGCTGATCGGCAAGACAGTCTTCTCTTTTGAGTGAGAGCCGGCTCTGAAGCTCACTCGATCCGGCTGACGAGGATTTTGTCGATGCGACGGCCGTCGAGGTCGACGACCTCGAAGCGCCAGTGCCCCTTGTCGAAGGCTTCGCCGACATTCGGCAGATGGTTCATCTCGGCCAGGATGAAGCCGGCGACGGTCTGGAAGTCGGCGTCGCGGGGGATCGGGATACCGAGTTCATGCGAGAATTCGTCGACTTGCATCCAGCCCGCGACGAGATAGGAGCCGTCCGCGCGCGTCACGATGGCCGGCTCGTCCTCTTCCTCCTCCTGGAAGGCGCCGATGATCGCCTCCAGCACGTCGCCCGGGGTGATGATACCCTCGAAATGGCCGTACTCGTCGAAGACCACAGCCATATGCACGCGGCTCGAGCGGATCTCACGCAGCACATGCAGGGAGTCGGCGGTGTCCATCACCACCGGGGCGTCCTGGACATGCCGGCGCAGTTCCTCGATCTCGCCGGCGGCGAGGAAGTCGATGAGATCCTTCACCAGCACGACGCCGACGATCGAATCCGACTCGCCGTCCTGAACCGGCAGGCGCGAGCGGCGGGTGTCCTTGAGCTGCTGACGCAGCTCCTCGGCGCTGTCGGACAGATCGATCACCTCGACCTCGCGGCGCGGCGTCATCAGGGCGCGCGCCGAGCGGTCGGCTAGACGCATCACGCCCGCGATCATCTCACGCTCGTCGCGCTCCAGCACGCCGGCGGTCTCGGCTTCGGCGATGATAGTGCGCACCTCTTCCTCGGTGACCTTTTCCTCGGTCTCGCCTTTCTGGCCGAGCAAGGCGAGCACCGTCTTGCCGGAGATGTCGAGCAGATAGACGAGCGGCGCGCCGATCTTCGACATCAACGACATCGCCGGAGCGACGCGCGCCGCCACGCGCTCGGGGTCGCGCAGCGCGATCTGCTTCGGTACGAGCTCGCCGAGGATCAGAGACAGATAGGTGATCGCGACGACGACGATACCGACGCCGAGCGTGTCCGACACCGACGGCGAAAAACCCTGGGTGCCGAGCCATTCCGACAGGCGCGCGCCCAGCGTGGCGCCGGAGAAGGCGCCGGAGAGCACGCCGACGAGCGTGATGCCGATCTGGACGGTGGAGAGGAAACGGCCGGGGTCTTCGGCCAGGCGTATCGCGGTCGCGGCGCCCTTGTTGCCCTGGTCGCTGAGGACCTTGAGGCGAGCCGGCCGTGACGAGACAACGGCGAGCTCAGACATGGCGAGAAGTCCATTGACGATCGTCAGCGCCAGGACGATCAGGATTTCGGTTAACAAAACCAATCCGTTTGCTGCGGCGCTGCGACATTTGGCAGCCCGCTTCCACGCCCCTTATAGCGGATCATTGCATGAACGCGATAAGCCAGACGAAAGAATCGTGAGCGAACCATGACGAGGCCGAGTTTCTGGCAGCCGACGCAGGGAAAGCAGCCTGGCACCGACCGGCGCTTGCAGGCGCCGGCTACCCAGCGCAATCGCGATGCGATCCTCGACGTGCTGCGCCAGGTGCTGCCGCCTTCCGGGCTCGTTCTGGAGGTTGCGAGCGGCTCCGGAGAGCATGCCGTCCATTTCGCGGCGGCCCTGCCGACCCTGACGTTCCAGCCGAGCGATCCCGCTCCCGACGCGCTAGCGAGCATCGCGGCCTGGACGCAAGGGTCCGGGCTATCCAACATCCTGCCGCCATTGATGCTCGATGCCAGCGCTCCGCAATGGCCGATCGAGGCCGCCGACGCCATCCTCTGCATCAACATGATCCATATCTCGCCCTGGAGCGCGACCGAGGGCCTCTTTCGCCAGGCGGGACGGCTGCTTAAGCCCGGCGGCCCGCTCTATCTCTACGGCCCCTACCGCCGGCCCGGCCGGCCGCTCGAACCGAGCAACGCAGCCTTCGACGAAAGCCTGCGCAGCCGCGATCCGGAATGGGGCCTGCGCGACCTCGAAGAGATTGCGGCCCTTGCCGAGGCGAACGGTTTCGGCGCCCCGCAAGTCATCGAGATGCCAGCGAACAACCTGAGCGTGATCATTCGAGCCGGTTGAGAAATCCCTCCGTCGAAGGTTCTGCTGGCGCCCGCCGGAGACACCCCCCAAAGCTCCTGTCTCCTCCATTCGTCGGGCTGGCGAATCTGACGAGTGCTGCATTACGCCAGCTACTGATCCAAGGGGGCGATCATGATTAGCGTTTGCTCTTGCTGGCTGCGCCACCATGCAAAACCCATTGTCGCAGCGGGACGTCGAAACCTTCCGCCTCGCAAGCATCCATGTCGAAACCGACGCCGCTGCGACCCTGTGGTGGGGCGACGGGGACCGCGCCTATGCGAGATCCAAGGGGCGGCCGGAGACCGAATCCGAAGAACTCTCCAAGACGCCCGAAGCACGCGCCTTTGTCGCCAAGCTGGCTTCCGCCAAGATCAGCAACGCTCTCGAGCAGCAGCTGAAGCCGGTCCTGAACGGTCACCGCCCGGTGAAAATCAACATCAATCTGCGTCGGCTCTACATCGCCTCGGCCATCCAGCGCGTGGTTGTGGGCGGAGGCCACGAGATGGTTGCCGATATCGCGGTGGTCGACGCGAAGACCGGCGCGGTGCTCCTGGCTCACCCTGAATTCCGCGCTGCCGCGCTGGCCGGCCAGGGGATTGGCGGAACCATGCTCGACGCGGCCTTCCTGCCCGACCCGATCGATCGTCGTGTCCAGAACTTCGCGACCAAATACCGCGACTGGCTGGCACCGCAGCCGACCGCCTAGAGTATTTTCGAGCGAAGTGGACACCGGTTCGCGTGAAGAAAATGCGATAAAACAAAGACTTGGATCATTTTCGCGATTCGGAGAACCGCGGAAATGCTCTAGAACTGGCCGCGGGTGAATCGTCTCGATGCAACCGTGGTGCGGACGGCGGGACTCGAACCCGCAAGCCTTTGAAGGCGCAAGATTTTAAGTCTCGTGCGTCTACCAGTTTCGCCACGTCCGCAGGCGTCACAGCGATAGCGGGCGGGCACGGTGCGCGCAAGCCTCCGGCCCGCCTTCGCACAGGGCGCTTGCAGCCGGTCCTCAGTGCGGACGCGCCGGCTTGTACCACTCGACGCCGTCGGGATCGACATAGAGCCCGGGCTTTACGTCCGCACCGATGCTCTTCTCCTCCATCGGGACGCGCACCGTGTCGTCGCGGTCGCCGCGCTTGACATAGGTGCCGGAGGCCTGGCCGGAATGGCGATGTGCGCCGCGGCCGACGCTGCTGGCAAGCCCGATCACGCCCTGCCGGCCCGCGACCTTGTCCTGCAATTCCGTCACCGGGCGCCCGACGAAGGCGACCTTGGCGCTGCCGTCGACCACAGGCAGGGCCCGCCTGGCCGCGCCCTCGCCCGTCACCCTGACGCCGACGAAACGCGGCACATAGGTCGCGCCGCCCTTGCCGAAGGATTCCCAGCCGCCGGCCGAGACGACCTGCGCCCCGCAGCGCTTGTGGGCACGCTCGCAGGCCGCGCGTGTGGCGTAGCGCGGCGCCCGCTGCTCGAACTCGGCGCGGGCGTTGCGATAGGCGACCTCGCACTGTTCTGCGCTGAGCAGCCCGCCCGCGATGCATTCGTCGCGCCGGACATAGGTGTTTCCGGGGCTCTGGGCGGCCAGATCGCCCGGGCTCGCGAGCGAGAGGGCGGGCGCAAGCGCCGCGACGCGCAGCGTGGCGAGGATCGAGGCCGGAATCATCATGCGCTGCAACAACATTACAAATGTGGCTTTACAGCAGCGAGCGCCGCGAGGCGGCGAGCTCTCGGGTTGCGCCATAGTCGATCTTGCCGTTGCCGAGCACCGGGATCGACGACGTCACCAGAATCGCGCGCGGCACCCAGAGTTCCGGGAAACCCTGTGCCTTGGCCGCCTCCTGCAGCGTGGCGCGGTCGGCATCGGGCTTCTCGGTGACGAGGATGAGTTGTTCGCCCTTGCGCGGATCAGGCAGCCCGACCACGACATGGTTCTGGTCCGGCCAGAGCTTGGCGATCATGGTCTCGACCGCCGCGAGCGAGACCATCTCGCCACCGAGCTTGGCAAAACGCTTGGCCCGGCCACGGATCGCGACGAAGCCGTCCTCGATCACGACGATGTCACCGGTGTCGTGCCAGCCGCCCTCCGGCGGGATGATGCGGCCCGGCTGCTCCGGGTCGAGATAACCGGCCATGACGTTCGGCCCGCGCACGGTGAGCCGCCCGCCCTCATGAATGCCCTCGACAGGTTCCAGCTTCGCCTCGATGCCGGGCAGGAGTTGGCCGACCGTGCCCTCGCGCATGGCCGCCGGCGTGTTGACGGCGAGCACCGGCGAGCACTCGGTGCAGCCATAGCCTTCGAGAATGGTGGTGCCGTAGGGCTCCCACATCCGCTTGGTCTCGGCCTTCACCCGCTCCGCTCCGGCAACGACGTAGCGCACGCTGCCGAGATCGTTCTTTTCGGCCGCGCGCGCATAACCCTGCAGGAAGGTGTCGGTCGCGAGCAGGAAGGTCGCCTTCATGTCGCCGATCAGCTTCGGCACCTGCTTGTAGTGCAGCGGGCTCGGATAGAGCACGACCTTCATGCCGTGCAGCAGCGGCACCATCATTCCGGCGGTCAGCCCGAAGGAGTGGAAGGCCGGTAGCGGGTTCATGAAGACATCGCGTTCGGAGATGGCTCCGGCGGCATGGGCGAAGACCTGCCGCGCATTCGAGACGATGTTGGCATGGCTCAGCACCACGCCCTTCGGCTTGCCCTCGGTGCCCGAGGTGAAGAGGATCACCGCCGTCTCGTCGGGCTGCGCTTCATAGGAGCGGTGGACGAGCCCTGGCAGCAGGCTCTGCAGCGCGCCGAGCGCCTTGTCGAAGCTGGTGATCTCCTTGCGAACGTCTTCGAGGTAGACGATGCGCCGCCCTTCACCCAAGGCCGCGACCTCCTCGTCGAGCTTGCCCTGATCGACGAAGCGGCGCGAGGTGACGATGGTCTTGAGCTGCGCGACCTCGGCCGCCGCCCGCAGGTTGCGGACGCCGGCGGTAAAGTTGAGCAGCGCCGGCACACGGCCATAGGCGAAGAGCGCGAACAGCGTCACCGCCATGCCCTGCATGTTCGGCAGCAGCACGCCGACATGCTCGCGCTGCGCCGTCAGCGCCGAAAGCTTGCGCCCCAGTACCAGCGCGCCGAGCACGAGCCGACCATAGGTAATCGGCTGGCGCTCGGGGTCTTCCAGCGCGACGCCGCCCTTGCCGTGGCGGGCGATGGTCTGAAGCAGCGCGCGAAAGATCGTGATCCGCGCGCCTGCGGCGTCGAAGCTGGTGGCGGCCATGTCTGGCGCGTCTCCCGGTCGGCATTTCCTCTGCCGGTCAAACTAGTGAGATCGGCGCCGGTTTCAAAGCGAAAGGGCCGAACCTCCGCGTCATTCTCGGGCGAAGCGAAGTGCGGACCCGAGAATCTCGGTCAGGAGATGCTCGGGTCGAGCCCGAGCATGACGGTGCCACGCTACCCGAACGCCCCGATCTCATGCTGGATCGCGCCGGATATCTCCCGGATCAGCTCGAACAGCGCCAGCATCGGTGCGAAGACGTCGCGATGCAGGGCCTCATAGGTGCCTCCTTCGCGCGGGCCGGGCGGCTCGCCGAAATCGAGACCGATGGTCGGGTCCGGATCGCGCGGGAAGATCTCGGCCAAGAGTGCCAGGCAGGCCGGCACGTCGAGGCGCAGCAGCCGCTCGATCAGCGCCTCGCGCGTCAGCCCCGCATGCGGCCGGAAATCCGGGATATGGACGCAGGCGAGCCAGATCCGATGCATGGCCGCGAGCCGGAGAGCGTGGAGCGCCGCGAGGCGAACCGGCATCTGCGGGGCATCCTCGGCCGCCACCTTGAGCTTCAGCGCATCGGCCGACAGCCGCCAGAACAGGCGGCGTAGCGCCGGCGCGAGTTCCAGCCGCGACAGCGCCTCGGCTACCGCCAGCAATTCCTCGCGCCGCCCTTCCCGCACCGTCCGGCGTGCCCGATCGAACCAACTGCCGGGATCGAGCGAGTCGAGATAGGCGCGCAGCACGTCGAGGTCGCTATGCGCCATGGCATAGGCAGCGAGACGATAGGCGCGATCGAAGCGTTCGGAACGCTCGCGCATGGCCCGAAACAGGTCCGGCGAGCGCGAGGCGGCATGGCCGACGCCGTGCATGCTGTTCGCCATCCAGCCGAGCTGCTGGAGGATGGCGTTGTTGGGGATGGCGCGCAGCTCGCGCGGATGGCGGATGCGCGTCGGCCCCGCCCCTTCCGACTGGCGCGCGGCCGGGCGCGAACCGGTCTTGTCGAGCAGCGAGGGGCCGAAAGTGCCGATCAGCGCCGCATAGCCGGGATCGTCGACCAGCGCGTTCATCTCCTCGCGCACGGTCTGGAAGAACTCGCTGGCGAAATCCGGCTCGTCATAGATCGGGTCGTCCACCGCCTGCGCCGGCGCGAAGACCGCCTCGGCAATCCGCCCGATGGTCGCACCAGCCAGCTGCGGGGTGCCGAACAGCAGATAGCCGTCGCTGCCCTGGAAACTGGTCTCGCGCACCGTCCTGATGCCGGCGCGGGCGAAGGCCTGCTGTGCATAGGCCGGGTCGAGATAGGCCAACCGGTCCGACAGGCTGTCGGGATGGGCGCCGCGGCCGACCGACTCGCCATGGGTGTCGAAGATGACGAGCTCGACATCCGCGAGCTTGTAGCGCGCGAGCAGCTCGGCGATGCGGATACGCAGCCGCTCGACCCAGAAGGTCGAGGCGACCTGCCCGATATAGCGCCCGGAATCGGAATAGCCGAACTGGATGCATAGCCGGCCGTGGCGCTTGAGATAGTCGCGGAAATGCGGGCTGCGCAGCGCCTCGTCGATGATGCGCGGCCCCTGCTCCAGCGCGTCCGACGTCTCGAACAGCGGCGATATCTCGACCCGATCGGCAATGCCGAAGCGGCTGGCGAGCCAGAGTGCGCAGAGCAGCGTGTAGCCCGTCTCGGTTTCCGCAATCAGGAAGCGCACCGGCTTGGTGCCGTCGACATGCTTCACGATCTGCGCGATCGTCATCATCATGCGCGCTGCCGAGGCCCGCTCGGCCGCCAGCGCCCCGAAATCGACCGCGACCGGCTCGATCTTGCCGAGCGCCGTGTTGGCCGCAGCGAGGAAGGCGCGCCGCTGCGCCGGCTCGCCCGGCTCTTCTTCCAGCGGAATGACCGAGCGCAGCGCATTGTGGAGCTGCGAGGCGTTGAGCCGGAAATGCGGCAGCGCGATCGAGACGCCATGGGCGAGGCAGCCCGCCCGGATCTGCGCAAGCACGAGCCGTGTCGCGTCGTCGGGAGCAGCGGCCAGGGCACCGTCGAGCGCCTCGATCAGGCGGGAGGCTTCCGGCAGCGCGGTCTCGCGCTCATGCACCAGCGCAAGCGCGAAGGCCTGCAAGGCCTGCAGCGAAGGCTGCGTGCCGATGGGCGGCGCCAGCGCGAGCTGGCGCTCCACCGCCGCCAGTGCCGCGCCGACCAGCGCATGGACAGGCTCAGCCGCCGGCACGCGCGGCAGCTTTTCGAGGATGCGCGCGAACTGCCCGCTCTTCGATTCCAGTCGGTAGCGCAGCGTGTCCCACCAGCCGATATCGGTGCGCCCGTCCGTGTCGCAGCCGACCCAGGAGGCGAGCGTGACCGGCTTCGGCGCGAGCCCGGTCCAGCGCTCCGGCCAGCGCTCGCGGGCGACGGCAAAGAACGCCGCGTTCAGCCGGTCGATGGCGTCGCGGGCGTGACGCACGGCGTAGCGCGCCTGCTCGAACTCGTCCTGCAGCGTGATCCGGCCATCGGGGCGGAAGCTGAGATCGGCCTCCCCGACGACCGCCTCCCCCGCGCTGCCGCCAGAGGCGAGATCGGCGAGCGCATGGCAGAGCCGGCGCGCCATGCCGAAGGTGGGATGCGCGGTGAACACGGCGGCAAAGCGCGCGCGCTCCACAGCCTGCTGGAAATCCTCGAAGGAAGCAGCCGCCCCGGCCGCCCCCTCTGCCAGCACGGCGAAGACCGCCGCCTCATCCTTGTCGAGCCCGACATAATGGGCGACGCGCCCGGCGCGTTGCCGCAGGGCCTGCCGCCCGAGCTGGCGCACCAACTCGCCTGCCCCTTCCATGGTCAGCTCGCCGCGATCCATCAACCGGGTCAGCCAGAGCGTGACCCGCAGCACCGGATTGCCGAAAGGATCGTCGCGGGAATCGTGGCGCGCCTCTTCGATCCGGCCCAGCAGTTCTTCCGCGAGCACCTCGATACCGGGAGTTGATTGGCTTTCCTTTGTCGTCACGGTCATGACCGCCCCTCCCGTGGCGCGTCCGGCTTCGTAAGCACAGCCGGCTTGTGCTGCATTGCAGCATCGGACGACCGCAGTCGCAAGCCGGAAGCAAGCTACCGCATCAGATAAATTTTACCCGGGTCATATTGATTACATCAAATCACCCGGGTAATAAGCCTGCGATCGAGGAGTACCGATGTCCCAAAACTCGCCCAGGCCCAGCACCGCCTTCCATGACGCCACCCGCATCGCCAGCGGCCCGCTACCTGCCGTCGCGCTCGCCGTGAAGGCGGCACTCGCAGCCGATCCTGCAGCCGCGCTCCTCGTCTTCGACGACGCAACCGGAAAGGTCGTCGATCTCGACCTGCGCGGCAGCGATGCTGAGATCGTCGCACGGCTTGCGCCCCAACCCGACGAGACCTCACGCACCACGCCGGAAACAGGCGGCGCCGAAGCGCCGCGTGGGCGAGGCCGGCCCAAGCTCGGCGTGGTCGCGCGCGAGGTCACGCTGCTGCCGCGGCATTGGGACTGGCTCGCCCTCCAGCCTGGCGGCGCTTCCCAGGTCCTGCGACGCCTCATCGATGAGGCACGCAAGAACGATGGCGGGCGCAGCCGAACCCGCGCCGCGCAGGCTGCCGCCTATGCCTTCATCTCCGCCATGGCGGGCGATCGCGAGGGTTTCGAGGAAGCGTCCCGCGCCCTCTTCGCAGGCGATAGCGAAGGCTTCGCCACACACAGCCGAACCTGGCCCGCCGATATCCGCGCCTATGCGGAGAAGCTGCTCGCCGGCCCGGCCGATCCGGAGCATAACCCATGACCGCCTATCTCGCACCGAGCTGGGAATCCGGCCGCGACCTCTTCAGGCGCAACACCACCGGCGAGGTCGTGATGCTCAACCTCCTGCGCCTCCGGGAGATCGCCGACTATTCCGCCACGCCGGAGCTGGATCCGGACCAGCCGATCAACGGCGCGGAAGCCTTCGACCGCTACGTCGCCCATACCCTGCCCTATCTCGAGTCGAGCGGCGGTTCGCTGCTCTTCATCGGTGAAGGCGGGCCGTTCTTCATCGGTCCGGAAGCTGAGCGCTGGGACCGCGCCATGCTGATCAGGCAGTCCTCCGTGCAGAACTTTCTCGCCTTCGCCAGCCATGAAGGCTACCTCGCCGGCTATGGGCACCGTCTGGCAGCGGTCGAAGATTCGCGTCTGCTGCCGCTGATTCAGATGCCGTCGGTCACAGGCGGCAAGCGCGCGGCATAGACGGGACGCCGGGGCGGGCTGCGCTGGGGGGCATTGCCGCGCCCAGCGCCCAAAGGCATAGCGGCGGCACCGCGCTCGCCGCGCCTCGCCCGGATTGCACAAGGCCGCCTCGATATGACCACCCGCGCGCAATGGCTCGGCATCCTCTGCGGCCTGCTGACCTCGCTGATCTGGGGCGTGCAGGCCGTGGTCTCGCGGCACGCCATGCTGATCGACCTGACGCCGGCCGACGTCACCATCCTGCGCTTTGTCTCGGCCGCCGCCGTGCTGCTGCCCTGGGCGCTGAAGCACATGCGCCCCTTCCCGGTCGGCTCGCTCGGCTGGCCGCGGGCCTGGATCGTGGCGCTGCTGATCGGCCCGCTCTACAGCCTGATCCTGGTCGGCGGCGCCCATTTCGCGCCGGCCCTGCACTCGTCGATCATCTCGCCCGGCCTGATCCCGGTCTTCACCGCCCTGCTCGTCTTCCTCGTCACCGGCGAGCGCGCCGGGCGGATGCGGCTGATCGGCCTCGGCATCATCGTCCTCGGCATCGGCATTTTCTCGCGCGACGCGCTGGCGGCGACGCCGTCGCGTCCCGACGCCTGGATCGGCGATCTGCTCTTCGTTCTGATCGCCTGCCTGTGGTCGATCTTCGGGCTTCTCGCCCGGCGCTGGGGCGTAAGCTCGCTGGAGGTCACCGCCGCCTCATGCCTGCTCTCGGTGCCGCTGCTCGCAATCGTCGCGCTGGTGCTGCCGATCCATATGGCGCGGGCGCCCTTCGCCGAATTGCTGCTGCAGGCGCTCTATCAGGGCGTGCTGGTCGGCGTGGTCGCGCTCTATCTCTACGCCCGCACAGTGGCGACGCTCGGCGCGGCGAAGGCGACCCTGTTCCTGCCACTGGTCCCGATCGTGACCGCCACCTCCAGCACCCTGCTGCTGGCGGAAAGCCCCACGCCGACGGAACTCGTCGGCATGGCCGTGGTGGTGACGGGGATGCTGGTTGCCTTCCGCTCACCCTCGGTGGGTTGAACGGCGAAGGGGCTTCTCAGCCCTGATGCCCCTTGGCGATCGGCTCGACATAGGACAGCCCCATGTCCCAGGGGAAATAGATCCAGGTGTCCTGGCTGACCTCGGTGATGAAGGTGTCAACCGTCGGCACGCCGGCGGGCTTGGCATAGACCGTGGCGAAATGCGCGTTCGGCAGCATCTCGCGCACGACGCGCGCCGTCTTGCCGGTGTCGGTGAGGTCGTCGACAACCAGCACGCCCTTGCCCTTGCCGTCGCCGATCGCCTTGATGTTCGACGCGATGTCCTTGAGCACCCTGAGCTCGGACTGGTTGCGGTAGTCGTGATAGCTCGCGACGCAGACCGTCTCGATCATGCGCAGACCCAGCTCGCGGCAGATGATCGCCGCCGGCACCAGCCCGCCGCGGGTGATGCAGACCATGGCCTCGAAAGGCCCCTTCTCGGCGAGGCGCCAGGCGAGCGCGCGGGCGTCGCGGTGGAACTGGTCCCAGGAAACCGGGAAAGCCTTGTTCGAGGACGGTTCGGCCATGGCGTTGCACTCCGGGCTGGTCGCGGCGCGGGAAGCGCCGGTTTTCTGTCCGAAAAGCCTATCGGCGCGCGCCTGACAAGAGGTACGCGCCGAACATCCCCAGCCGAGGCCGGAGATTTCGCCTTTAGAATTCGGCCGAGCCGTCCGCCCCGAAACGCGTCTCCCCACATCGATTTTGCTAGAGTCTGCTGATTTTACGCGGAACCACGCCGTCATCCCGGGCTTGACCCGGGATCCATGCCAGAGCGCTTCCGACAAAGATTCAGGCATGGATCCCGGCTCTCCGCGGAGTTTATCCTTGGGCCGATCGAAGATCGGACCCGAGGGCTGCGGCCGAGACGACCCGCATTTCGTAAAAATCCACAGCCTCTGGTGCGATTTTCGATCAGGCTGGATCGCGGAAGCCGTCATTGCGAGCGCAGCGAAGCAATCCAGGGGGACGTAGAGCTCAGCGGCCCCTGGATTGCTTCGCTGCGCTCGCAATGACGGGTCAGACTGAGCAAAAAATGCTCTACGAAACCCGGATCAATTCCTGTTGGCTCTTTGAGCCGAAATCATCGCCTTCACATCGACCATGGCAGCCTGGAGCTTGTCTGTTTCGCGCGAACGCACGACGATGTTCGTGTCGGGTCCGGTGTCCGACCAGAACGGATAGGAGCCGATCGAGACCGCCGGATGAGCCTTGGCGATCTCCGCCAGCGGGCCGCCGATGTCGCCCTCCCGCAGGCCGGCGCGGACCGTGTCGGAAAGGATCTTCGTCCCGGTCCGCAACGTCGGCGCCACGACGTCGAGCATCGCCTGCATGATCGCCGGAACGCCGGCCATCACATAGACATTGCCGATGTTGAAGCCCGGCGCCTTCGAGATCGCGTTGGCGATCAGCTCGGCCCCGGCCGGGATTCGGGCCATCCGCATGCGCGCCTCGTTGAGCTCGGCTGGCGAGAAGCGTTCCGACAGCATCGCGACCGCGCGCGGATCGTAGTCGATGCTGACGCCGAAGGCGGCCGCGACCGAATCCGCCGTGATGTCGTCATGGGTCGGCCCGATGCCACCCGTGGTGAAGACATAGGTATAGCGGCTCCGCAGGGCGTTGAGCGCCGCAACGATCTCCTCGGTAACGTCCGGCACTACCCGGACCTCGCGCAGCTCGATGCCGATATTGGTGAGATACTCGGCGATATAGCCGATGTTCTTGTCCTTCGTGCGCCCCGACAGGATCTCGTCGCCGATCACCAGGATCGCGGCCGTCACGATGGCGGCGGAGGAACTGGCTTCACTGGTGGTCATGGCGGCGCTCCTGGCTTGGAGCACAAGAGCTATAGCATCGGACCGAAAAGTGGAATCCACTTTTCGGAAAAATCCGATGCGATAACAAATAGATAGATCGCCACTTCCGCGTCCGGCGAGACGCGCGGCGATCTATTGCGCATTTGCGCAGCGCTCAAGCGGCACCGCGAACGCGCGCCCACGCGGCACGGACATGCCGGGTCAGGCGCGCTTGCGCTCGAAGGCGAGATTGAGCCGCGTCTGCGCCACGAGCTCGTAACCGCTGCGCGTCAGCAGGCCGACGAGATCGCTCTGCCAGCGCTGGCGCGAATCCTCGATGATGATGAAGCTCGGCCAGAGCGCCTCCGGCGCATCGCGCAGGAAGGGCTCGAGAATAATGTCCTCGGCGCCCTCGACATCGAGCTTGATCGCGTCGATCCGCTCATAGCCCTCGCCCTGGACCAGAGCGAGCAGCGTCATCGCCGGCACCTTCAGCGCGGTTCCCGCGCTCGAATTGATGATACGGACGCTCGACTCGCCGCGATTGACCTGATCGATGAACAGGGTCAGCTCGCCCGGCTTGTCGGCGAGAGCGCAGGCCACCGCCTTGATCGTGCCGAACGGGTTCTGCGCGATGTTAAAAGCGAGCCGTGCGAAAATATCCGGCTGCGGCTCGACCGCGAGGATGCGCGCGCCGCGCCCCGCCTGCGCCGCCACGAACAAGGAATAGGCGCC
This sequence comes from Bosea sp. F3-2, assembly GCF_008253865.1. Lineage (NCBI taxonomy): Bacteria > Pseudomonadati > Pseudomonadota > Alphaproteobacteria > Hyphomicrobiales > Alloboseaceae > Allobosea > Allobosea sp. F3-2. The sequence continues at coordinate 102,089 of NZ_CP042331.1, read as the reverse complement.
GACATTCGCGCCGACATCGATGAAGGTGAAGCCTTCGCGCAGCCGCGCCGCCAGCATCTCGCGCTCCGACACGTCGAAACTCTGCGGTGTGAACAGCACGCGCTTCTCGCAGATATTGCCGTTCGGATGGAGTCGCATCCTGGCGCCGAGCGCCTCGATGTCGACCGGGGTACCGTCGAGCGCGCGCAGGGCGATGCTGCGCAGCGCAAGGGCGAGCTTGCGCCCCAGGAAGCTGCCGGAGGTCGCGCGCGTCCAGGCGATGATGCGCGCGACAAAGGCTTTCGGGGCAAAGGCGCCGTAAGGCCGCTCTTCGCCAGCGGGTTGATCGATCATGATGGCCATCGGGCCAGCCTGATACACCTCACGGCGCCGGGACGCCAGTCGTAACGAACATAATCGCCAGACGTCAGCGCGCGTCGGCGAAGCGCGAATGGATCTCGCCGAACCGGAGCGCGATCTCGATGAAGAGATCGACGAGCCGGGGATCGAACTGCCGGCCGCGTTCGCTCAGGATCACGGCGACCGCCTCGTCATGCGTCATCGCCGCCTTGTAGACGCGCTCCGTGACGAGAGCATCGTAGACGTCCGCAATCGCCATCAGCCGTCCCGCGAGCGGAATGGCCTGGCCGGCGAGGCCTTGCGGATAGCCGGTCCCGTCCCGGCGCTCGTGATTTGAGGAGACGCCGCATCCCGCTCGCACGTGCCCCCGCGCTCAAGCAGCTTGCGCGCCTCACCAAACGCAATAGATATGAGGGGAGGAGTTTTCCGCGCGCAATGACATTCGAAGACACCATCGGCCGCTCGCGTTCACGCGAGCCTGCCATCAAGATTCATGGCCCCGAGGCCTTCGCGGCCATGCACAAGGCCGGGCGCCTGACGGCGGAAGGGCTCGACATGCTCGGCTCCTACGTCAAGCCGGGCGTCACCACCCAGCGCCTCGACGACCTCGCCTTCCAGTTCGCCATGGACAATGGCGCCTACCCGGCGACCTTGTTCTATCGCGGCTACACCAAGTCGATCTGCACCTCGATCAACCACGTCGTCTGCCACGGCATTCCCGACGACAAGCCGCTGCGCGAAGGCGACGTCCTCAACATCGACTACACGCTGATCGTCAACGGCTGGCACGGCGATTCGAGCCGCATGTACGGCGTCGGCGAGATTTCGCGGAAGGCCGAGCGCTTGGTCGAGATCACTTATGAGAGCCTGCTGCGCGGCATCAAGGCGGTGCGCGCTGGCGCCACGACCGGCGATATCGGCTTCGCGATCCAGCGCTATGCCGAGGCCGAGCGCTGCTCGGTGGTGCGTGACTTCTGCGGCCACGGCATCGGCCAGCTCTTCCACGACGCGCCGAACATCCTGCATTACGGAAGCCCGGGCGAAGGCATCGAGCTGAAGCCCGGCATGGTCTTCACCATCGAACCGATGATCAATCTCGGCAAGCCGGGCGTGAAGGTGCTCTCCGACGGCTGGACCGCGGTGACGCGCGACCGCTCGCTCTCCGCCCAATTCGAGCATCAGATCGGCGTCACCGAGACGGGCTGCGAAATCTTCACGCTCTCGCCAGGCGGCCTCGACAATCCGCTCGCCGCAAAATGAGCGTCGGCATCGGCAAGGGACCACGCAAGGCACCCTCGCCTGTCGCTTTTGCCGAAGCCGCTGCTCCGCAAACGCCGGCGCCGCACTATCACGGTCATCGCGAACGGCTGCGTGCACGCTTCCAGGAAGCTGGGGCCGACGCGCTGCCCGATTATGAGCTGCTCGAGCTGCTGCTGTTTCGCTCGATCCCGCAGCGCGACGTCAAGCCGCTCGCCAAGGAGCTGATCCAGCGCTTCGGCTCCTTCGCCGAGGTGCTCGCCGCGCCGGCCGCCCGTCTCACCGAGGTGAAGGGCGTCGGCGAAGGTGTGGCGCTCGATCTCAAGATCGTCGAAGCCGCGCTGAAGCGCATGGCCAAGGGCGCGGTCTCGAAGCGGCCGGTCCTGTCCTCCTGGTCCTCGGTGCTCGATTATTGCCGCATGGCGATGGCCTTCGCCGAACGAGAGCAGTTCCGCATCCTTTTCCTCGACAAGAAGAACGCACTTATCGCGGACGAGGTGCAGCAGACCGGCACGGTCGATCACACCCCGGTCTATCCGCGCGAGGTCATGCGCCGGGCGCTGGAACTCTCGGCGTCGGCGATCATCCTCGTCCATAACCACCCGTCCGGCGACCCGACGCCCTCGGGTGCCGACATGCGGATGACGCGCGAGCTCGTCGACATCGCCAAACCACTCGGCATCGCCATCCACGACCACATCATCGTCGGCCGCGACGGCCATGCGAGCTTCCGCAGCCTCGGCCTGATCTGAGCTGCACACCACCTCCGCGGGAGGCAGAGCCCATGTCGCAACTGACAGTGAAACGGGTCTACGATCCGCCTGCCCCCGGCGACGGCATGCGGATCCTGGTCGATCGGCTGTGGCCACGCGGCGTCTCCAAGGACAGGATCGATCTCTGGCTCAAGGAGATCGCGCCCAGCGATACGCTGCGGCACGAGTTCCATGGCCATCCCGACCGCTGGGATGAGTTTCGCGCAGCCTATGCAGCCGAACTCGGCACAGCTCCGGCGCAGGCGGCCCTCGCCACGCTGGACGAGAAGCTGAAGGAAGGCCCGGTGACCTTGCTCTATGCAGCGAAGGACGAACACCGGAACAACGCAGAAGCACTGCGGCTCTGGTTGGCGGAGAGGGCCGGCTCGGCGAAATCGGGCTAGAATCAGCCTCGCCATGGCGATCAGCGGTGGGGGCGCACGCCGCCGTCGGGGCTTTCCTCTTCGCGCATTTTCGCTCGGACGACACGAACACACGCGCAGTATTGCCTACGAATTAGGCAGATCAGATCAAATGGCAGTCTGTTCCCCCTCTTCCCGAACGCCAGCGAATGCGCATAGGCTGCCGGAAAAGGGGAAGACGGCAGCATGGTCGCATTCGATGAAATGACCGGCTCGGGCACGGAGCTGCGGCCCGCCTACGAAGCTCTCGACCGCTGGCTCAAGGAGGCTCCGCCGGAAACGCTCGCCTTGAGGCGCAGCCAGGCCGAACTGTTCTTCCGCCGCATCGGCATCACCTTCGCTGTTTATGGCGACGCTGAATCCACCGAACGGCTGATCCCCTTCGACATCATCCCGCGTGTCCTGACCAAGCCGGAATGGACCAAGCTGGAAGCGGGCCTGCGCCAGCGCGTCACCGCGCTCAACATGTTCCTCGCCGATGTCTACGGGCCAAAGGAATGCCTGAAGGCCGGCATCATCCCGCCCGATCTGGTCTACCGGAACGCCTGCTACCAGCTCGAAATGGTCGACTTTAAGGTGCCGCACGGCATCTACTGCCACATCGCCGGCATCGATGTGGTGCGCGTCGATGCGGATACGTTCTACGTGCTGGAGGACAATGCGCGCACGCCCTCCGGCGTCTCCTACATGATGGAGAACCGCGAGGTGATGCTCAGGCTCTTCCCTGAGCTCTTCGCCACGCATCGCGTCGCCCCGGTCGACAACTATCCGGACCAGCTGCTGGCGACGCTGCGCTCGGTCGCGCCGCGCAGCGCCCCCTCCGACCCGACGATCTGCCTGCTGACGCCCGGACAGTACAATTCGGCCTTCTACGAGCACTCCTTCCTGGCCGACAAGCTTGGCGTCGAGCTGGTCGAGGGCTCGGACCTTCTGGTCAAGGACGACGTCGTCTACATGCGCACGACCCAGGGGCCGAAGCGCGTCGACGTGATCTACCGGCGCATCGACGACGACTTCATCGACCCGCTGGTCTTCCGCAGCGACTCGGTTTTGGGCGTGCCCGGCATCATCGGCGCCTATAAGGCCGGCAACGTCACGCTCGCCAACGCGGTCGGCACCGGTGTCGCCGACGACAAGGCGGTCTACAGCTACATGCCGGAGATCGTGAAGTTCTTCACCGGCGAGGAGCCGATCCTGAAGAACGTCCCGACCTTCCGCTGCCGTGAGCCTGAAGCCAACGCCTATGTGCTCGACAATCTCGAGAAGCTCGTCGTCAAGGAGGTCAACGGCTCGGGCGGCTACGGCATGCTCGTCGGCCCGCACGCCAACAAAGCGCAGATCGAGGCCTTCCGGCGCAAGCTCAAGGCGAGCCCTGAGGGCTTCATCGCGCAGCCGACACTGGCGCTCTCGACCTGCCCGACCTTCGTCGCCTCGGGCGTTGCGCCGCGCCATGTCGACCTGCGCCCCTATGTGCTCAGCGGCGCCAACGGCATCTCCTGCGTGCCTGGCGGTCTCACCCGCGTCGCGCTGAAGGAAGGCTCGCTGGTGGTCAATTCCAGCCAGGGCGGCGGCACCAAGGACACCTGGGTGATCGACGCATGACGGACGCAGCCCCACGCCACGCCATCACGACCCCGCAACCGACTGCCCTGCTGCGGAAAGGCTCTCGCTGACCATGCTCTCGCGTACCGCCGACAGCCTCTACTGGGTCTCCCGCTATGTCGAGCGGGCCGAATATCTCGCCCGCATCCTCGACGCCACGACCCGCCTCACCAACCTGCCCAGCACCTATGGCGGCGCCGGCACGGAATGGCAGAGCGCGGTCTCCACCGCCGGCTGCGAAGACACCTTCGCCCAGGCCTATGGCGAGGCGAACGAGCGCAATGTCTGCGATTTCCTGACCTTCAACCCGGACAACCCCTCCTCGATCCGCAACTGCCTCGCTCAGGCGCGCTCCAATGCGCGGGCCGTCCGCACGGCGCTGACCTCGGAGATGTGGGACGCACTGAACGGCGCCTGGCTCGAGCTGCAGCGGTTCGAGAAGAAACGGATGGACCGCGAGGAATTCGCCCGCTTCCTCGATTGGGTGAAGAACGTCTCGCTGGTCTTCGACGGCTCGGCCTACCGCACCATGCTGCGTGACGACGGCTACTGGTTCTCCCGCCTCGGCGTCTATCTCGAGCGCGCCGACAACACCGCCCGCATCCTGGACGTGAAGTACCATGTGCTGCTGCCGGCCAACGAGCAGGTCGGCGGCTCGCTCGACTACTTCCAGTGGACGACAGTGCTGCGCGAGGTTTCCGCGCTGACCGCCTATCACTGGGTCTATCGCGAGGCGGTGAAGCCGATCCTGATCGCCGATCTGCTGATCCTGAACCGCCGCATGCCCCGGTCGCTCGCCGCCTGCTACGAAAGCATCTCGCGCTTCCTCGACCATCTCGGCGATGCCTATGGCCGACAGGGTCCGGCCCAGCGCCAGGCGCGCAAGACGCTGGCGGGCCTCAGCAACACCCGGATCGACGATGTCTTCGAGCACGGGCTGCACGAATTCATCGAGGAGTTCATCACAGAGAACAACCGCCTCGGCAACACCATCTTCGAGCAGTATCTGCAATGAGAGGCTTGCTCACGTTCAGGCTCGCCGCAAGAACGCGGCTGCGGTAACCCGCTCGGATTAGGGTCTGTACTCATGATGGACGTTATTCTGATCGGGCCAAAACGGCCGAGAGCCAGGAGGAGCCTGCCGCCCGATGCCCCAGGCATCGGGCAAAGGACCGACGCGGCTATCGGCCGTTTTCGCCCAACCCCGAAGGGGCGCGGGCCTTTTGGTCGGCTGCGGTGTCGCCCGGCCTTGCAAACCGGGCGGCTTGCGGCGGCCACGCTCCTGGCCGCCGACCAAAATGCCCAGCGTCAGAAGAACGCCCATCACGAGTACAGACCCTAAACCATGCGGATCAGGATTTCCCACACGATCAGCTACGATTACGCCGAGCCGGCGCGCCACATCACGCAGATTCTGCGCCTGACGCCGCGCGACCATGACGGCCAGCATGTGATGTCCTGGCGCATCGAGCCGAGCGTCGACGGCCGCTTGCGCGCCACGCAGGATGCGCACGGCAACATCGTCCATAGCTTCTACGCGGAAGGCCCGATCTCCTCGCTCGGCATCCGCATTGACGGGCTGATCGAGACCATCGATCTCGCCGGTGTGGTTCGCGGCGGTCTCGAACGGGTTCCCTGCGATGTCTATCGACGCGAGACCCTGCTGACGGAGCAGGACGAAGCGCTCCGCAGCTTCGCCGACGAGGTTACGGCGGGCGCCGCCACGCCGTTGTCGCAGATGCATGCTCTGATGGCAGCCGTCGGCGACCGGATGAATTGCGTCGATGCCAGCGGCCGCAGCAGTGTCGGCGCGATCGCAGCCTTTGCCGCGCAGGAGGCGATCGCACAGGATATGGCCCATGTCTTCATGGCCTGCGCCCGGCATCTCGGCATGCCCGCCCGCTGCGTCTCGGGCTATGTCGCGCAATCCGACGACCTGCCGCACGGCAACGGCGCCCATGCCTGGGCGGAGGTTCATCTGGACGACTATGGCTGGATTGGTTTCGACTGCGCCAACGGCCTGTGCCCGATCGACACGCATGTTCGCGTGGCCGTGGGGCTCGACTTCGCCGACGCCGCGCCGGTCCGCGGCTCGCGTCAGGGCGGCGAAGGCGAGAATCTCAAGGTGCTCGTCAGCGCCCGTGAGGCCGAGGGCCGTTTCGCCAACCAGTGATCGCGCCCCTAGATCGCCGTGCGCCCTACCGGACGCATGCGATCTAGCTCATTATTTTAGCATCGGATTTCTCCGAAAAGCGGGTTCCACTTTTCGGTCCGATGCTCTGGGAATGCCGCAGATGCAAGGACAAGCCCCGTGACCTACTGCGCTGGAATCCTCGTGCAGGATGGCCTCGTCATGATCGCCGATACCCGCACCAATGCCGGGCTCGACGACATCTCGACCTTCCGCAAGCTCCATGTCTTCTCGTGGCCGGGCGACCGGAACTTCGGTCTGATGACCGCCGGCAACCTCTCGATCACCCAGTCCGTGGTCAGTTTCCTGCAAGAAGGCCTGCCCAACCCCGAGACCGGGGAGATCGACACCTTGCATAACGCGAGCTCGATGTTCCGCGCCGCCCAACTGGTCGGCCGCTGCATCCGGCATGTCCGCGAGATCGACGGCACGGCCCTGGAGGAAGCACGGGTCAAGTTCGACATCTCGATGCTGTTCGGCGGCCAGATCAAGGGCCAGCCGATGCGGCTCTTCATGGTCTACGGCGCCGGCAACTTCATCGAATGCGGCATGGACGCACCCTTCCTCCAGATCGGCGAGCACAAATACGGCAAGCCGATTCTCGATCGCGCGGTGACCTTCAAGACGCATCTCTACGACGCCCTCAAGGTCGGGCTGATCTCGATGGATTCGACGATGCGCTCCAATCTCGGCGTTGGCTTGCCGATCGACCTCATCGTCATGCGGCGTGATGCCGACGATCTCGAACTCAACCGGCGGATCGAGGCTGGAGAGCCCTATTTCCACGACCTGCGCGAGCGCTGGTCCGCCGCTTTGCGCGCGGCCCATATGGCGATCCCCCGCCCGCCTTACGCCCCCTCCGACTCCTGATGCCGTCAAACGGCAACGGGATATCAATAATTCGAGCTTTAAGTCGTCGGAACGACCTGCCTTGGATAACGAATGCTGCAACCGTTTGCCGCGAAGATGACGAATGCGGGGTCCTCCGCTCGTATGTTCGCGAGCACGGTGGTGACGCTCGGCTGCGCGTTCCTGCTCCTGATGGCCGCCGGCATCGGCGTCGTCATCGCCATCACGCGTGAGGCCAATCGTCTCGAGGCGCAACGCCAGGCCGAACGGGTTGAGACCGCCTTCAATGCCCAGATCAGGCTCAATGAGCTGCGCCTGCAGAGCCTGACTGCGACCGGCGAGCTGCCGGATGCCTTGCAGGAGGACGATCCGAAGGTCGCTCTTCAAGCGGCCTTCAAACGCCTGCGCGGCCAGCTCGTCGATTTCGACGGGGCCTATATTGCATCCGCGCGCGGCATCGTGCTGGCCGGCACCGAGACGGACACGCAGTTGGTCCGATCCGGCGCGGAGGGATTGCGCCACCTCGAGGCGTTCCTGCGCGGCGCCAAGGAGTTTCCGGTTTCCGTTGCCGTCGGCGAGGAGCTCCTCCCGCAGTTCGGAACCACGCGCTCGACCATCGTCCGGGACGGGGATGAAACCCTGATGCTGACGGTTGTCGACCTCTCACGCGTCGTGCCGTTCAGCGCCGCGAGCATGCCTGAAACGCTCTTCCTGATTGCGTATCGGCACATATCGACAAGCCTGCTGGCGGAGCTGTCCGACCGCTATCGCGTTGCCGATATCCGCCTGGTCTCCGCGCAGCCGGGCGACAGGCTCAACGGGCTGGCATTGCGCGGCCCTGACGGCACGGCCTCCGGTTGGCTGAGCTGGACGCCGGCGCGCCCCGGCGACGTCATGCTGCATCGGTTCCTCTGGGCCCTGATTGCGGTGGCCCTGCTGTTCTCGGCGATCTTCATTTTCGTGGTCCAGCGTCTGCGCGCGGCCGCCGGGCAGATCGAGTTGCGCGAGCGCCAGATCCAGCGCCTCGCCGGCCAGGACGAGCTCTCGCTCCTGCCGAACCGGCGCAGCTTCGACCTGACTCTCGACCAGACCCTCGCCGATCTGCAGCGGGATGGCCAAGGCCTTGCCGTGATGCTGATCGACCTCGATCGCTTCAAGGCGGTCAACGACACCTATGGCCATACGGCGGGCGACGAGTTGATCAGGCAGGTCGCCGCGCGGCTCGTCAGCGCCACGCAGGCCGGAGGCACCGTCGCGCGCATCGGGGGCGACGAGTTCGGCATCATCCAGACGCAGGCGACGCCCGCCGGTTGCACCGCGCTGGCGGAACGCATCCTTGCGCGCCTCACCGAGCCCTTCATCGTCATGGGCATCGAGGTCACCATCGGCTGCTCGATCGGTATCGCGATGGCCCCGCGCGACGGCAAGGATCGCGAGATGCTGCTGAGGCTCGCGGATACGGCGCTCTACCAGTCCAAGAACAGCGGCCGGAATCGTTTCGCCTTCTTCGAAACGCAGATGAACCGGTCGCTCCAGCTCAAGCGGATGGTCGAGGACGATCTGCGTCGCGCCATCGAGAACGACGAGCTGACGCTGCACTATCAGCCGCAGGTTTCGGTCGACGGCTCCACCGTCGTCGGCGTCGAGGCGCTGGTGCGCTGGCCGCACCCGGTGCACGGCATGATCCCGCCATCGGACTTCATCGCCATCGCCGAGGAGCGTGGCCTGATCATGCCATTGAGCGAATGGGTGCTGCGACGCGCCTGCATCGAAGCCCGGCGCTGGTCGGGTGTCCGGCTCGCCGTCAACGTCTCGCCGATCCAGTTCCGCCACAAGGACTTTGTCGCCAACGTCATCCGCATCATCGAGGAGACTGATTTCGATCCGGCGCAGCTGGAGCTCGAGCTCACCGAAGGCGTGCTGATCGAGGATGCCGATGCGGCAGAGACCGCGATGATGGATATCCGCGCTCATGGCGTCGGCCTGGCACTCGACGATTTCGGCACCGGCTATTCGAGCCTGATCTATCTGCGGCGCTTCGCCTTCGACAAGATCAAGATCGACCGCTCCTTCCTCGAATACATGGAAGCGACCGGCGAATCTGCGATTCTGGTTCACTCCATGGCGCATCTCGGCCGGGCGCTTGGCCTGCGCGTCTGCGCCGAAGGCGTCGAAACGGCCGAGCAGCATCGCTTCCTGCAGGCGATCGGCTGCCACGAGCTTCAGGGCTTCCTGTTCTCGAAGGCCGTGCCGGCCCATGAGATCGACCGGCTGCTGGGTCTCGACAACCCTTTTGCTGAAGTCCTCATCGCCGCCTGAAATCCGTCTTCAGAGCATTTTCGAGCGAAGTGGACACCGGTTCGCGTGAAGAAAATGCGATAAAACAAAGGCCTAGAACAGCAGTTCGTGGATGCCGCTGAAGATCGCGTAGGCGAAGCCGGCGCTGAGCAGCAGCCCCGCCGCGCCAAACACCGCACCGATGATGATCAGCACCCCGTCGCGCTCGACCAGGCCGAGCCCGACCAGGCAGACGGCGAGGCCGAGCGGAATCTGGCCGATGAGGGGGGCGGCGACGATCAGGCCCAGCGCCAGGACCAGCATCAGCAGCCCCAGCACCGGGACGGCGTAGGGACTGCCCAGCATCGTCAGGCGCGGCTTGGAGAAGCGTTCGAGCCGGACCAGGGCTGGCAGCGCCCGCTCGACGGCGCGATTGAGCTCGGGCTTGCCAATGCTGCGGGAGAGCAGCGCCTTCGGCAGCCACGGCATCCGCCGGCCCATCAGCATCTGCAGGGCGATGAAGGCGAGGACCAGGCCGCAGACCAGCGGGATCGGCGGCGGCATCGGCAGGCAGTTCGGCAGGCCGAGCAGCACGACGAGCAGGGCATAGGCCCGGTCCTGAAGCGCGGCGACGATCGTACCGACCGCGATCCGTTCCCCGGGCAGTCCGGCGAGCGCCGTCAGAAGTCCGGAGGTGCGCAGGGAAGATGACAAGGGAACAAAGGCCGTACCGGAGCGGAAGCGCCCGCCTAGCACGGCCGGCCGCCGCCCAACAAGCACGCCCCGCGCAGGCGTTCAATGCCGGGCGCTCAGGGCCACCCATAGCATCGGACCGAAAAGTGGAATCCACTTTTCGGAGAAATCCGATGCTCAAACAAAGGGATAGATCACCACTTCGCGTCCGATAGGACGCGCGGCGATCTAGGGGCGGCCTGCTCAATGCAGCGTCAGCACACCATTCAGGCTGCGGATTTCGGCCGGCCGGATCAGGCGCGAATGCGCGATGGTGACCGAGTGCAGCGGTCCATCGAGCTCGCGCCGCCAGAAGGCGAGGAAATCCTGGAGCACCGGAAAGCGCGGTGCCACGTCGTATTGCTGCCAGATATAGGTCTGCAGGACGCTGAGATGATCCGGCATCCGGTAGAGGATCGTCGCCGTTGTCAGCCCGTAGCCTTCCAGCTGCTTGATGAAATCTGCCGAGACCATCGCCACCTCCTCTCCCGATACGGAATGAAAGCTTTGCCGGATACGTCGAGGCTGCTCCCGGTTGGTTAACAAAAGCTTGCAATCCTACTGCCAAACTGCTGCAATCCCAATAGATATCGTGGGCTGGCACCCGCGAGAGGACGGTGTTGGGGGGCGTGCGTGGCGTATGGCTGGAGCAAGGCCAAACTGACCGGGCTGGCGCTTTTCGCGACAGCCGCTCCGCTTGATCTGCCCCGTGCCGAGGAGGAATCCGACGAGCGTTCGCCCATCTCGATGGTGATATTCAGCTCGCTGGAGGCAGGGCCGACGAAGACCTTCGTATCGGTCGGCATGAAACGGGCGCTCGGCAGCGGGCTCGCCGAAAGCGGCTTCCGGCTGTTCCTCAAGGCCGGAGGCTCACAGGAGCAGACGCGGCGCCAGCCACCGCATGGCACTACCTACAAGGCCGAGTCACAGGCGATGCTGGGCTATGAATGGCGCGTCGGCGACAGCTTCCTCGCGCTTTATGCCGGCTCCGACTTCGAAAGCGAGCAGCGCATCGAAACCTTCGGCCCATCGATGATCACGAAGCGCTACGGCGCGCGGCTCCAGGCCGATCTCTGGGCCGTGCCTGCCGATCGCATGATGCTGCAGGCCAACGCCTATGTTTCCTCGGTCGATCATCGGCTCTGGGGGCGCGTCGCACCCGGCTGGCAAATGCCGATGGGGTTCTATGTCGGCCCTGAGGTCGAGGCCTACCGCGAGCGCAACTACCGCAAGCTGCGGCTCGGACTTCACCTCACGGGCCTGCGCTTCCTCGGTCTGGAATGGCGCCTGTCCGGCGGCTGGCAGAGAACCAGCGACCAACCATCGGAGGCCTACGGCACGCTTGGGCTGCACTGGTTGGGCTAGAGGCTGCTGATTTTACGCGGAAACACGCCGTCATCCCGAGCGACCCACCGGGTCCGACCTCCGGTCGGCCCGATGGCAGGCTCCGGGAGACCCGGAATCCATGCCGGAGCGTTTCCGATCAAGGTTCAGGCATGGATCCCGGGTCAAGCCCGGGATGACCCCCATTTCCGTGAAAACGCAGCAGGCTCCTGAGCGTTTTCCGATCAGGTTGGATCGCAGAAGCCGTCATTGCGAGGAGCGAAGCGACGAAGCAATCCAGGGGGACTGGGTGAAACGTTCAACCCAGTCCCCCTGGATTGCTTCGCTGCGCTCGCAATGACGGTTCAGCCTGATCGAAAAATGCTCTGGGCTCAGCCCTGCAACGCCCGCAAGGCCTCCGGCGTATCGACGTCGATCGCGATCGCCGGGTCTTCGAACGCGACCTCGACCACCCGCTCGCCGGCCTCGTCGAGCAGCCGCCTCGCACCGCGATCGCCCGTGAGCAACGACACCGCCGGAAAGACTTCTCGTGCCAGCAGCACGGGGTTGCCCCGCTGCCCGAACAGCGTGGGCACCACGGCGAGCGCCTCCGGCCGCGCCCCATGCGCCTCGGTCAGCCGCTCGATCACATTCGGGGTCACGTTCGGCATGTCGCCGAGCGAAACCACCGCGCCCCGGACCTCGACAGGCAGGGCGGCGATCCCGGTCTTCAAGGAACTCGCCAGGCCAGAGGCATAATCGGGATTGTGCACGATCCGGACAGGCAAATCCGCAAGGGCAGCCGCGACAGCATCCTGCTCGTGACCGGTGACGACGAAGACCGGTGACAGGCCAGCTTCGAGCTGCGCCTCCACGGCGTGGCGCAGGATCGGCTTGCCACGCAGCGGCTGAAGCAGCTTGTTGCGCGCGCCCATGCGCGTCGACTGCCCGGCAGCGAGGACGATTCCAGCAACCGAGCCGGCCTCACCATGCCCGGGCGCGCGCGGTTGCGGCCGCGAGACGATCTCCATCAGCAACCCGCCGACGCCCATGCGCTGGACGTCCGAGCGTCCGACCCGAATGCCGGCGAGGCTGCGCTGCAGCACCCAGTCGAAGCTGTTTTCCTTCGGCGAGCGGGCGCAGCCCGGCGCCCCGATCACCGGCTTGCCTTCGAGCCTGCCGAGCATCAACAGATTGCCGGGATCGACCGGCATGCCGAGATGCTCGACCTCGCCGCCGGCCTCCACCAGCGCCTGCGGGATGACGTCGCGTCGGTCGGTGATCGCCGAGGCGCCAAACACCACGATGATGTCGGCATTCCCCTTCGCCTGCTCGGCAATCGCCGCGGCGAGCGGCTGCGGCTCATGCGGAACGCGCTTGTCTGCCGCCAGCGTGGCCTGTGCCGGCGCCAGACGCTCCTCCATGATCCGCAGGGTCTTGTCGACGACGCTCGGCTTGAGGCCCGGCAGCAGGGTCGAGATCACCGCCACGCGCGCTGGACGATAGGGTGCGACCGCGATGGCCGGCCCGGCCCCGAGCGCCGCCAGCGCCTCCTGCACCTGCGTCTCGGCAACCGCATAGGGAATGATCTTCACCGTCGCGACGAGCTCGCCCGCCACGACCGCCTTGAGGGCCGGCAGAGTCGCGACCGTAATCGCCTCATCCACCGCATTGAACGCATCGATGGCGGCCACATCGATCTTGAGAACGCCGGCCGTGGTCGCGAACATGTTGACCCGGCCCGTGAAGGGCGCCTCGGCTGTGATGGCCTCGCCGGTCATCTGTTCAGCCAGGCGCTCGGCGGCGGCGTTCTCGCCGATATCGCCGGGCTCCAGCCGGACCGCGACGATCTCCTGGACGCCGGCTTCGCGGAGCCTTGCCGCCAGCTCCGCCGTGATCGTGGCGCCCTTCTTCACGGTCGCTCCGCCGGCGCGAATCGTATGCGCCGCGATGCAGCCGACAGCCTCGGCGATGGTGACGGGCCCGAATCTCATCTGCTGCGCCTCTCAGGCCGGCTTGCGGCGCGGGCCGCGCAAGGTCGAGACAATCTCGGCCAGGATTGCGAGCGCGATCTCCGCCGGCGAAACCGCGCCGATATCGAGCCCGATCGGCGCGTGAATGCGTTCGATCGTGGCAGCATCGAAGCCGGCCGCGGTCAGGCGTTCGACGCGCCTGCCATGGGTCTTCCGGCTGCCGAGCGCGCCGACATAGAAGCAGTCCGATCGCAGCGCCGCTTCCAGGCCGGGATCATCGATCTTCGGATCATGGGTCAGGGCGACGAAGGCGGTGTAGCTGTCGAGGCCGATCCGGCCGATCGCCTCGTCCGGCCATTCCGCCAGCAATTCGCTCTCCGGAAAGCGCTCGGGTGTCGCGAAGGCGGTGCGGGGGTCGATGATGACGAGGTCGAGATCGAGTGTCTTCGCCATCGGCGCCATCGCCTGCGAGATATGAACCGCCCCTGTCACCACGATCCGCGGATGCGGGGCCTGCACGGTCAGAAAGTACTGAACGCCCTCGACCTCGATCATGCCGCTCTTGCCCATGCGCAGCTGCCGCTCCAGCGGCTCGGCCAGCGGGTCGCCGGCAATCGCGGCCTGCTTGACGAGCCGCTGCGCACCGCTGGCGATATCGGTGACGAGCACGGTCGCGCGGCGTGCCTCCCGCTCGGAATTGAGCGTCGCAAGGACCGAGAGATCCACGGGCTCAGCCCCTGTCCGCCGCGAGCTTCAACCCGAGCCCGATCATCAGCGAGCCGCCAATCCAGCGTCCGAAGGCGAAGCCCGCCTTGGTCTTCTTCATCGCGCCCACGACGAAGGAGGCGCCGAAGACGGTGACGAGATCGGCCGAGGAGAAGGCGAAGTTGACGATCGTGCCGAGGATCAGGAACTGCACCCAGACCGTCAGCGAGCCGGCCGGATCGACGAACTGCGGCAGGAGCGCGATGAAGAACAGCGCGACCTTCGGGTTCAGGATCTCGACGATGAAGGAATCGAGCAGGGCGCGCTTCACCGTCTTCTGCGGCGCGATCGGCTGATCGGGCGCGCCCAGGCGCGAGCGGATCATGCCGATGCCGATCCAGACCAGATAGATCGCTCCCGCGATCTTCACGGCCACGTAGAGCTCCGGCACGTGCTTGAACACGGCGGAGAGGCCGAAAGCGGCGGCAAAGACGTGCACATAGCAGCCGAGATGGATGCCGAGCATCGCCATCAGGCCAGCCTTGCGGCCATGGCTGATGGTCTGGGCGGCGGTGTAGAGCAGCGCCGGTCCCGGAAAATAGGCGACGAGGATCGTCACCGTCGCGAAGGCGATCAGCGTTTCCCAGGAAGCCATCTCAGTTCACCTTCTCGACAAAGACCTTGATGCGCCCGCCGCAGGAGAGGCCGACCTTCCAGGCCGTCTCGTCGGCGACGCCGAACTCCAGCATGCGCGCCTTGCCGTCGGCAATCACGTCGGCGGCCTCGGCCACCACGGCGCCCTCGACGCAACCGCCCGAGACCGATCCGAGGAAATTGCCCTCGCCATCGATGACGAGATGTGAGCCGACCGGCCGCGGCGCCGAGCCCCAGGTCTCGACCACCGTGGCGATCGCCACCTGCCGGCCACCGCGGCTCCACGCCTCGGCGGCGCGCAGGATGTCGGTATCGGTGCTGATCATCGCCGGGCCTTTCGCGGGTGACGCGGAAACGAATTGCGATCTTATGCGCCAACAGCCGGCCCACGTCGAGCGAACCGGGCACAGCCGTTATGCTCAGCCGATATATGTGCTAGCGCTCTGCTGACTTCAAAGGCCCTTCCCGCTCCGGTCCGAGGAAATCCATGGCCGCAACCGGCCAAGACGGCGTCGTCCTGCTCCACGGCATCCTGCGCCGCGCGGCATCCATGAAGCTGCTCGAACAGGCGCTCGCAGGAGAGGGCTACCAGGTCCTCAATCTCGATTACCCCTCGCGCCGGCAGGATCTGTCTGAGATCGTGGACGGGCTTCACGGCCCGATCGCGACCTTCGAGGCAGCGTTGACCGGACATCTCCACTTCGTCACCCACTCGATGGGCGGGCTTGTCGCCCGCGCCTATCTCAGCCGGTTCCGGCCGGAGCGGCTCGGCCGCGTGGTCATGCTCGCCCCGCCGAACGAAGGCAGCGAGATCGCCGACCTGCTGGAGCGGAACTGGCTCTACCGCAGCGCCTTCGGCCCGGCGGGCGGGCAGCTCGCGACGCGGCGCAGCGAGGAGCTGTGCCGTCTGCTCGGGGCAGTGGACTACCTGCTCGGCGTCATCGCCGGCGATCGCTCGCTCTATGTCTTTGCGTCGCTGGTGCTGCCCGGCTCCGATGACGGGCGCGTCTCGGTCGAGCGGACCCGCGTCGCCGGCATGAGCGACCACATCGTGCTGCATACGAGCCATCCCCTGATCATGCGCGATCCGGAAGCGGTGGCGCAGACCATCCACTTCCTGCAGCACGGCCGCTTCAGGCGCTGAGTTTCGGCATCTGCGCCCGTTTCAGCCACAGGCGCGGATCATTCTCGCGTCCGACCTCCCGCGACAGCGCCGCGCATAGATCTGCCATGGCGGCGAGATTGTGGATTGGCCGGAAGCTGTCGACATGTGGCAGCATCGCGCGGATGCCGCTCGCCCGCGCCGCGAAGGCATCGTAGCGCAGGAGCGGGTTGAGCCAGATCAGCTGCCGGCAGGAGCGGTGCAGCCGGTCCATCTCGAAGGCGAGGCTGTCGTCGAGATGGCGCTCGAGCCCGTCGGTGAAGAGCAGCACCACCGCCCCGCCCGCCAGCACGCGCCGCGACCAGACCCGATTGAACTCGTGCAGCGCCGCGGAGATGCGGGTACCACCCTCCCAGTCCGGCGCTGCCTTCCCGGCAAGCGCCAGCGCCTCGTCCGGGTCACGCGCCTTCAGCATCCGGGTGACATTGGTCAGCCGCGTGCCGAAGACGAAGGAATGCACGCGCCGGCGCTTCTCGGTCAGCGCATGCAGGAAGTGCAGGAAGATGCGCGAATACTCCGCCATCGAGCCGGAGATATCGACCAGCGCCACGATCGGTGGGTGCATCTCGCGCCGCTCCCGGAAGGCGAGGTCGATCGAGCCGCCACCTCCCCTGAGCGATTGCCGCAGCGTCCGACGCAGATCGATCGTCCGCCCATGCGCCAAGGGCCTGAACCGCCGCATCGGCACGCTGTCGTCCGGCAGCCGAAGCTCTGCGATAAGCTGCTTGGCACGGGCGATCTCGGCCGCGGTCATCTGCGCGAAGTCGCGCGATTTCAGCATCTCGCGATCCGAGACCGTCAGCCGCGCCGTCAGCTCCGTCAGCTCGACCGGCGGTTCGTCCTCGCGGGCCGGCGGCGAGAAGGCCTCGGCCACGCGCAACGCCCCCGCCTCGGCCTTCTCCGGCTGACGCTCGGCCCCGGGCGAAACCGGCGACATCTGTGCCATGATCTTCTCGATCAAATTGCGCCGGCGCCAGAACAGTCGGAAGGCCTGATCGTAGACCGGGCTGTCCTCGTGCTTTTTCACGAAGATCGCATGGAGGGCCCAGTAGACGTCGTCGCGGTCGCCCAGCGCACCATCGCCCAAGGCCTCGACCGCCTCGACCACCGCCCCGGACCCAACCGGTAACCCGGCCGCGCGCAGGGCTCGGGCGAAATAGGCAACATTCTCGGGAAGTTTGCCGGTCATTGCGGCCCGCCTGAGATCCTACAGCCCTCATCCTGAGGAGCCGCGGCACGCGGCGTCTCGAAGGATGCTCCAGAGGATTCGGGAGCTCTCTGGAACATCCTTCGAGACGGCCCTGCGGGCCTCCTCAGGATGAGGGCTGGGAATGACGTCACCCGCGCGTCTCGGTCATGAACACCTTCTGGACCACCTGCCAGCGGCTCTCGATCTTCAGCAGCGAAAGCAGATCGGTGAAGTAGCGCGGCGGCATCTGGCACTTGACCTTGACCAGCGCCAGCGTCGGCCCGACCAGATCGATGGTGAGGATGTGGTCATCGCGCTGCAGCCCCGCCGCGTGCGGCGAAGGCCGGTTGCGGACAAGATCTAGCCATTGATCGCGCGGAACGATCTGGATCGTGCCGTCATCGCGGGCCGTGGTCAGCGCGCTTGTCGGATGGAAGACATGCGCGAGCTTTTCGGCGTCGCCCTCATAGAGCCCGTCGAGATAGCTCCGCACCGTCGCTTCCACGGCCTTGATGTCTGCGTTCATGGCATCCCCCTCACGCTTCTCCGCCGGAGCAATCTCCGGCCGTGGGCGAAAGACTAGCGCCCCACCTCGGCCTTGGCCTGATCCAGCAGTTCCTTCACCTTGGAGCTCTGCATCGCCTGGATATCGTCCTGGTACTTCAGCAGCGCGCCGAGCGTGTCGGAGACGATGGCCGGGTCGAGCGCGACGGCATCGAGCTCGACCAGCGCCGTCGCCCAGTCCAGCGTCTCGGCCACGCCCGGTGCCTTGAACAGCTCCTCCTTGCGGATCGCCTGCACGAAACCGACGAGCTGCTTGGAGAGCTTGGCTGGGGCATCCGGCACCTTGGCCTTCAGGATGGCGAGCTCGCGCGCCGCGTCGGGATAGCCGACCCAGTGATAGAGGCAGCGCCGCTTCAGCGCGTCATGGATCTCGCGCGTGCGGTTCGAGGTCAGGATCACGATCGGCGGCTCGGCCGCCTTGACCGTGCCGAATTCCGGGATCGTCACCTGCGCATCGGCCAGCACTTCGAGCAGGAAGGCCTCGAAGGCCTCGTCGGTGCGGTCGAGCTCGTCGATCAGCAGGATCGGCGCCCCGCCATCCTGCGGTTCGAGCGCCTGCAACAGCGGCCGCTTCACCAGATACTTCTCGGAGAAGATATCGCCTTCCAACCGCTCGCGATCCTCGGCGACACCGCCGGCCTCGGCGAGGCGGATCGCCATCATCTGCCCGGAATAGTTCCACTCGTAGACGGCAGAGGCGAGATCGAGCCCCTCATAGCATTGCAGCCGGATCAGCCGGCGACCGAGCCCGGCCGCGAGCACCTTGGCGATCTCGGTCTTGCCGGTGCCCGCCTCCCCCTCGAGCAACAGCGGCCGCTTCATCCGAAGCGCCAGAAACAGCACCGTCGCCAGCGCGCGGTCGGCGACATAGCCCTGTGACTGAAGCAGGGCGAGCGTGGCGTCGATGGAGACGGGGATGCGGGAAGCGTTCAGCATGACCGATTTCTATCGCGGCGGGCAGAATGAAGAAAGGCGCGGAGCGCACGGCCATGCTGCTGACATGGCAGGGCGGTAGGGGATCCTAGGCTCTCTATGCCTGAACGACGGAGCACAGATCATGACCACCGATCAGATCGCCAAGGACTTCGTTGCCCTGCTCAAAGAGGGCAAGCACGACGAGGCCGCCAGCCGCTTCAACGCCGACGATATCGTCAGCTACGAGAACATGCCCGGCCCGATGGCCGTCTGCCGCGGCAAGGAAGCCGTCAAGCAGAAGGGCGAGTGGTGGGTCGCGAACCACGAGGTCCACGACCTCAGCAGCGAAGGCCCCTATCTCAACGGTGACCAGTTCGCCGTCCGCTTCCATGTCGACGTCACCGTCAAGGAGACCGGCGAACGCCGCGTGATGGACGAAGTCGGTCTCTACACCGTCGACAACGGCCGGATCGTCGAGGAGCGTTTCTTTTACTGAAGCCTCTCCGTAGATCGTCATTCTCGGGCCAAGCTCTCGAAGCGCCGGGTTGTGATGCGCCCTTCTCCCCTTGCGGGAGAAGGTGCCGGCAGGCGGATGAGGGGTCGCGCGACGCTGCATCGTCATTGCGAGCCCCCGGGTCTTGCCTTCGGCAAGCCCGAGGACAGGCTCCGCGAAGCAATCCAGGGGAACGCGGAGCTCGACGGCTCCTGGATTGCTTCGTCGCTCCGCTCCTCGCAATGACGGATAGCGCGGCGCGACCCCTCATCCGTCAGCGCTTCGCGCTGCCACCTTCTCCCGCAAGGGGAGAAGGAAGGCTGCGGAGCATGTCTACTTCCCTGTCGCCTGCGCCACGGCCTGCTTGGCCATGGAGCCGATCAGGTGGGCGCGGTACTCGGGATCGGCGTGGATATCGCCGTTGATGCCCTTCGCCGTGTGCTTGAGCCCGTCGAGCGACTTCGGCGCGAAGCGCGCCTTGAGCGCCGCCTCCGCCTCCGGCCAGCGGAACACGCCGCCCTCGCCCGCCCCTGTCACCGCGACGCGGATCTCGCTGCCGCGCTTGGCGACGAAGACGCCGACCATGGCATAGCGCGAGGCCGGGTTGCGGAACTTGGCGTAGCCCGCCTTCGAGGCGAGCGGGAACGAGACCTTGGTGATGATCTCGCCCTCTTCCAGCGCCGTCTCGTAGAGCCCGGTGAAGAACTCGTCGGCGGTCAGCTTGCGCTTGTTGGTGACGACCGTGGCGCCGAGCGCCAGCAGCGCCGCAGGATAGTCCGCCGCTGGGTCGTTATTGGCGACCGAGCCGCCGATCGTGCCGCGGTTGCGCACATGCGGGTCGCCGATATGGCCGGCGAGGAAGGCGAGCGCCGGAATGGCTTCCTGCACCTCCGCCGAGGCCTCGACCTCGGCATGGGTCGTCATCGCGCCGATGACGAGGTTGCGCCCCTTGCGGGCGATGCCCTTGAGATCGGCGCAAGCTCCGAGATCGACCAGCGCCGAAGGCGAAGCCAGCCGCTGCTTCATCGTCGGCAGCAAAGTGTGGCCGCCAGCCAGGAGCTTGGCGTCCTCCTTCTTGGCGAGCAGCGTCGCCGCCTGCCGGGCGCTGGTGGGCTTGTGATAGGTGAAAGCGTACATGTGCTCTTCCTTTCAGCTCACTCGGCCGCCATGCGGCTGATCGACTTCTGCGCCGCGCGCCACACCGCCTGGGGCGTGGCCGGCATCGCGATGTCCTCATGGCCGAGCGCGTCGGTGATGGCGTTGATAACGGCGGGCGGCGATGCGATGGCTCCGGCCTCGCCGCAGCCCTTGATGCCGAGCGGGTTCGACGGGCACGGCGTCACGGTCATGCCGACATCGAAGGACGGCAGGTCGTCGGCGCGCGGCATGCAGTAGTCCATGAAGCTCGCGGTCACGAGCTGGCCGTCGCCATTGTAGCGGGCGCCTTCGAGCAGCGCCTGGCCCACGCCCTGGGCGATGCCGCCGTGGACCTGCCCCTCGACGATCATCGGATTGATGACGTTGCCGAAATCATCGACCGCCGCCCAGCGGTCGATCCTGGTCACGCCCGTATCGGGGTCGATCTCGACCTCGCAGATATGGACGCCGGCCGGGAAGGTGAAGTTGGTTGGGTCGTAGAACGCCCCTTCCTTCAGCCCCGGCTCGAGCTCCTGCCCGTTGAACTTGTGCGCGACATAGGCCTGCAGCGCGCAGGAGCCGAAATCGAGCTTGCGGTCGGTGCCCTTCACCGCGAAATGCCCGTCGGCGAAGTCGATATCGGCCTCGTCCGCCTCCAGCACATAGGCGGCGACCTTCTTGCCCTTGGCGATCACCTTGTCGAGCGCCTTGAAGATAGCGGACATGCCGACTGCACCGGAGCGCGAGCCGTAGGTGCCCATGCCCATCTGCACCTTGTCGGTGTCGCCATGGACGATCGAGATATTGTCGATCGGGATGCCCAATCGGTCAGAGACCAACTGCGCGAAGGTCGTCTCATGGCCCTGGCCGTGGCTGTGCGAGCCGGTCAGCACCTCGACCGTCCCGACCGGATTGACCCGAACCTCGGCGGATTCCCACAGGCCCACGCCCGCGCCGAGCGAGCCAACCGCCGCCGACGGCGCAATGCCGCAGGCCTCGATATAGGAGGAGAAGCCGATGCCGCGCAGCTTGCCAGCGCGGGCCGAGTCGCGCTTGCGCTTGCCGAGCCCCTTGTAGTCGATCATCTCCAGCGCCTTCTTCAGCGAGGCGCTGTAATTGCCGGCGTCGTACATCATGATGACCGGCGTCTGATGCGGAAACTTCTTGATGTAGTTCAGCAGCCGGAACTTGGCCGGGTCCTTGCCGAGCTGGCGCGCGGTGACCTCGACCAGCCGCTCGACCACGAAGGTCGCCTCCGGCCGCCCGGCGCCGCGATAGGCATCGACCGGGGCCGTGTTGGTATAGACCGCATCGACCTCGCAATAGATCGCCGGGATGTCGTACTGGCCGGACAGCAGCGGCGCATAGAGATAGGTCGGCACCGACGACGAGAACGTCGAAAGATAGGCGCCGAGATTGGCCGTCGTATGGACCTTGAGACCGAGGATCTTGCCCTCCGCGTCGGTCGCGAGCTCCGCATGCGTGACGTGATCGCGGCCATGCGCGTCCGAAAGGAAGGCCTCGGTGCGATCCGCCGTCCACTTCACCGGCCGCCCGACCTTCTTCGCCGCCCAGACGCAGACCGTCTCCTCGGCATAGATGAAGATCTTTGAGCCGAAGCCGCCGCCGACATCCGGCGCGATCACGCGCAGCTTGTTCTCCGGCGCGATGCCGATGAAGGCCGAGAGCACGAGCCGCGCCACATGCGGGTTCTGGCTGGTGGTGTAGAGGGTGAAGACGCCGTCGCCGGCATCGTAGTCGCCGACCGCCGCTCGCGGCTCCATCGCGTTCGGCACCAGCCGGTTGTTGACGAGGTCGAGCTTCGTGACGTGCTTGGCGGCCTTGAAGGCCTTCTCGGTCGCGTCCTTGTCGCCGAGATGCCAGTTGAACACGCTGTTGTCCGGCGCCTCGTCATGGATCGCGGTCTTGGCGCCCGCCGCCTTGCCCGTGTCGACCACGGCGGGCAGCACCTCATAGTCGATCGCGATCGCCTCAGCCGCGTCGCGCGCCTGCGCCAGGCTCTCGGCCACCACCACGGCGACATGGTCGCCGACATAGCGCACCTTGCCCTGGGCGAGTGCCGGATGCGGACCGGCGCGCATCGGCGAGCCGTCCTTGTTGTGAATCATCCAGCCGCAGATCAGCCCGCCGATCTTGTCGGCAGCAAGATCGGCGCCGGTGAAGATGCCGAGCACGCCCGGCATCGCCGCGGCGGCCTTGGTATCGATCGACTTGATCTTGGCATGCGCATGGGGCGAGCGCAGGAAATAGGCATGGGCCTGGCCCGGTCGGTTGACGTCGTCGGTATAGCGGCCCTGGCCGGTGATGAAACGATGATCTTCCTTGCGACGGACTGCGGCGCCGATTCCGGTAACGGACATGGTGTTCCCTCCTCGCACAGCGCCTCTTTCGGACGCCTCACTGCATGGAACGCATGAAGGACGAAAAGCCCGCGCGACAGGGCGCAGGCGGATGCCTCACTCGGCGGCCTGGCGCACCGGCGCCGCGCCCTTGCCCATCGCCTCCGCACCGGCGGCGATCGCCTTGACGATGTTGTGGTAGCCCGTGCAGCGGCAGATGTTGCCTTCGAGATCCTCGCGGATCGTCTTCTCGTCGAGATGGTGGCCGCGCCGGTTCACCATGTCGACGGCGGCCATGATCATGCCGGGCGTACAGAAGCCGCATTGCAGACCATGATGCTCGCGGAAGGCCTCCTGCATCGGGTGCAGGGTGCTACCATCCGCCAGGCCCTCGATCGTGGTCACGTTCGCGCCGTCGACCGAGACGGCGAGCGTGGTGCAAGATTTGACGGCCTTGCCGTCGAGATGGACGACGCAGGCGCCGCACTGGCTGGTGTCGCAGCCGATATGGGTGCCGGTCAGTCTGAGGTTTTCGCGAAGGAACTGCACCAGCAGGGTGCGCGGGTCGACATTGGCGGTGACGGCTTTGCCGTTCACCGTCAGTGAAACAGTGGTCATGAGCACATCTCCTGTGACCCGTCTCTGAGGCCCGCCCACCCCCTCCCTGGGTCTGGGTCAGGCCGAGCGCTTCCGGCAGCTTCGCCCCGTCGGGCAGCTTTTCCTTGGAACAGCTCAAAAACGAGTGTGGACCCGCGATTTTGCCGGGTCAAGCGGCATCACATTTTAGAAAAGCGCCATTTTCTTGCGAAAATCTCGGATTTCGCGAGTTTCGCTACGGCGACACCTTCACCTCGCGGCAGCATTCTCGAATTCTTAACGACCATCTGCCAGATCTGGCGTGTGACTGACCGGCCGCGTGAGCAGTTCGTGCTTCTGATAATGGATCAGATTCAGCGTCGCCTGAAGGCGATCGGCTATGGCGAAGAGCAGCGTCGGCAGCTGCTCCTTTACCGGCCGCTCGTCAATCGGGTGATTGACAGGCTGGTCGCGGAGGATTTTGAGCGCGCCTTCGTCATTCTTCCCGAGCTGCGCGAGACCGTCCGGCCTGTTGCGGAAGAACTCTATCGCGCCGAGGCCGAGCATTTCCGCCTGCTGTTCACGGGGGACTTCGACGAGGTTTATGCCGCCTCGATCGCGCGGCTCTGCCAGTTGGAGCGGCTGGGCAATGTCCGCACCCGGGCGCGCGCCTCGATCGCCTTCTCGTTGATGCGGGAGCTCTGCCTGGCGAGCCGCCGGCGTGCGCTGCTCCAGCCCACCCGGTTCACCGAAGAATTGTTCATCATCGAGCGTGTCCTGACCTACGACGTCAACACGACGATGACGATGAACCGCGAGTACGAGGAGGCCGATGCGCGGCGGCGAGCCTCCGCCATCGATCAGACCGCCGCGACCCTGCGCTCCCGGATCGGCAACCTGGACGACACCATCAGCGAAGCCGTCGAGCAGTTCGTCTCCACCGCCGCCGAGACCGGCCGCGCCACCGCCTTCATCAAGGATACGGTCGGCAAGGTCGCGAGCGCCTCGGTGGTCGTACGGGAAAAATCGATCCAGACCGCCGCCGCCACGGAGGAGATGTCAGCCAACATCGCCGATATCGGCCAGCGCGCCCGGCAGAGCTTGTCGATCACGCATCAGGCCGTGCTCGATGCCGGACAGATGAATCAGGCGATTGCCCGCTTGCGCGAGGTGACGGGCAATATCGGCAAGGTTGTCGGCATGATCGCCGACATCGCCGCACAGACCAATCTGCTCGCCCTCAACGCCACGATCGAGGCCGCGCGCGCTGGCGAGTCCGGGCGTGGCTTCTCCGTGGTCGCTTCCGAGGTGAAGTCATTGGCGACGCAGACCGCGAACGCCACGCAGGACATCGCCGGCCAGATCGCCGAGCTCACCGCCAGTGCCGAATCCTGCAGCGCCCATGCTGCAGCCATCGCCGCCACGGTCGATGCGATCAGGCAGGATTCCGAGGCGATTTCGGAAGCCGTCTCCCAGCAGAGCCGGGTCACCGCGATGATCGCTCACGATGCCTCGCTGGTCGCCGACAGTTCGGATGTCGCAATTGAAAGCGCCAACGCCGTCAACGACAGCCTCGACATGACGCAGGGCGCCCTGGAACGGGCAAACGCAGCCGCCGCCGACGTCGCCCTGCAGGTCGGCGCGGCCGAGACGGCGGTCTCCCAGGCGCTGGACGCCCTGCGCAAGGCTTCGTGAACGGGCCGCCTCGGAGCATTTTCGAGCGACGAAACACGCCGTCATTCCGGGCTTGACCCGGAATCCATCGAAGGGCGTAGCGCCTTACGATGGATTCCGGATCGGCGCCGCCGAAGGCGGCTTGTCCGGAATGACGGCGTGTTTCGATACGAAAGGGACTGACCCTGGATGCAGTCGACAGCTGGCGCTGCAAGCCTGCGCGGAGCTCCAGCGTCATTCCGGGGCAGCCCGCAGGCTGAGCCCGGAACCCATGACCACGAGGATCGGAGCATGGGCGCTACGGCAACCGCGGCGAACCTTCGACGGTGTCGTGGTCATGGGTTCCGGGCTCGGCGCTGACGCGCCGCCCCGGAATGACGGAGCTCTCAGCCTTCGCTGACCGCCTTGGCGAAATTGGCGAAGAACTCGTCGGCGAGTTTCTTCGAGACCGAGTCGATCAGCCGCGAGCCGAGCTGCATCAGCTTGCCGCCGACCTGGGCCTCGACCTCGTAGCGCAGCAGCGTCTGCCCATCCTCGCCATCGCTCAAGCCAACCCGGGCTCCGCCCTTGGCGAAGCCGGCGATGCCGCCTTCGCCCTCGCCGGCAATGCGATAGCCGTTCGGCGGATCGAGGTCGCTGAGCTCGACCTTGCCCTTGAAGGTCGCCTTCACCGGCCCGAGCTTGACCTTCACCACGGCGGAGAAATGCGTATCGTCGTCCTTGTTGAGCTGCTCGCAGCCGGGGATGCAGGCCTTCAGCACGTCGGCATCGTTCAGCTTGGCCCAAACCACGTCCTTCGCGGCAGGCAGCGTCGCCTCGCCGTTCATCGTCATCGCCATGGCGCGTCTCCCGAGCTGTAGGCCGCGGCTCGGGCGATTGCGGCCGGCGCGGTTCGAAGGCTGTCCAGTTCCTATCCATGGCCGCAAAGCGCTCGTCTGCACAAGGGGCAGCTCGGCTTGCGACGATCGTCGAAAAGGTCAGACGGAACCGAACTGCCGCTGACGATAGATCAGGCCGGCACCCTGCCCCGCCCCGCCAAGGCCTGCGACCTCGCCGATCAGGATGCGGTGGCTGGCGATATCGTGCGTAGCGACCAGCCGGCAGTCAAAGGCGGAAATCGCGTCGAGCAGGACTGGCGAGCCGGTCGCAAGCGTGCCCCAGCGGGCTGTCATGAAGCGAGCATCGCCATCGATGCCGCGCCGGCTCGCAAAAATCTCGGCCAGCTCGGCAAGATGGGCCGGCAAGGTGTTGATGCAGAAGGCGCCGCTTGCCTCGATCGCCGCCAGCGTGCGGCTCGCCCGCGCGATGCAGGCCAGCACCGTCGGCGGCGAATCGGAAACAGAGGCGACCGCCGTCGCCGTGAGCCCGACGCGACCGCCCGGCCCCTCCGCGGTCACGACATGCACCGCGCTGACGACCTGCGCCATGGCATCGCGGAACGTGGCAGGATCCGGACGTCCCAGGGCAGGCGGCAGCGGGTGAACGGTTTTCGTCATGGACTCAGGCGCTGGCTCGCTGTTCCGGATCAGGCAGAATACCTGATCATGTAGAGGTTCAGAGCCGCCAGCACCAGTCGCCACCAGGCAAGCGACGGGTCGCGTCGCGCTTGCAGATATATCAGAATACCGACCGTAATCGTCTCAACGATCCAGCGTCGCCAGCAACCCTTTGCGAAGATGCGACATCAGCGCGTCGCTCGCTGCCATGGCGGCAAGCGAATCCGCGCCGGCGATAGCTTGGGCGAGACTGCCATGATGCAGGGCAGCTGGCACCAGATCGTCCCGCCGCTCGAAATGATACCAGGCACGCCTGATCAGCGCCTGCAGCGGCTCGACCGCGCGGGTCGCATAGGGACTGCGCGCCGCCTGAGCCACCAGCGCGTCCAGCTCCTTGTCGAGCCGCATATAGCCCATGACATCGCCCGCCTCGGCGGTCCGGCGCATTGCCTTTGCAGCCTCGACGATCGCGATCCGTTCGGCAGGACCTGCCCGCTTCGCCGCCTCACCAACCACGAGGCGTTCCAGCACCTCGCGCGCATCGAGCGCAGCGATAATGTCGATCGCGCTGATATCGGCGACGAGAACGCCCTTGCGCGGCAGGATCTGGACCAGCCCATGCTGCGCCAGCCGGATCAAGGCCTCGCGCACCGGCGTCCGCCCCAGCCCGACGAGGTCGATCAGCTGCGCTTCGGTCAGCACCGCGCCGGCGCGCAGCGAGAGCGTGACGATTGCCTCCTCCAGGCGCCGGTAGGCGACCTCGGCCTGGCTCTCGCCAGCGCTGACGACATGCATGCCGTCACGCTCCGGGTCGATGGTCTCCTTTTGCTTCATGGCTTCCCCGAGCGATGCCGCGGCACCTTGATCTCGCTCGGCAGCTTGATATATCAATTCAGATATATCAAGCTCGGCAGATCGCCATGATCGGCCCGGCAGCAGTGCGACACCGTCCCGATGGATCGGAGAGCTGCACCGGCCAATGACGCGGCGAGCCGACAAGGAGCTACCGGATGGCCTTCGCCTGTTCGATTCCCGCTGTGCCGACCGTCCAGCAGGATGACGAGACGATCCGGATCACGCGCTGGGATTTCGAGCCGGGTGCCGTGACGGGCTGGCATGAGCATGGCTGGCCCTATTTCGTGGTGATGCTCATCGCCGGCACACTGCGCATCCACAATGGCAACGAGGTCGTCGACACGCCGCTGGCGCAGGGGCAGGCCTATATGCGCCCGGCCGGCATCCGCCACGACGTGATGAACGGCTCCGATCATCCGATCGCCTTCGTCGAGATCGAGGTGAAGCAGCCTTCGGCTCTCAAGGAGCTCGCCCTGTCATGAAGGTCGCGGTCCTCGGCGCAGGGATCGTCGGCGTCGCGATCGCCCATGCTCTCCTCGACGAGGGGCATGAGGTGCTGATCGTCGAGCGCCAGGAACCGGCCTTCGGCCCCTCGCGCGGCAATGCCGGCTGGATCGCCCATACCGACATCCTGCCGATCGCCAGCCCCAAGATGCTGCGGCAGGTGCCGAAATTCCTGGCCGATCCGCTCGGCCCGCTCAGCATCCGCCCGGCCTATCTGCCGAAGCTCCTGCCCTGGTTGCTGCGTTTCGTTCTGGCCTCGCGCCCGCAAGCCTATGAGCGCTCCATCATCGGGATCGCCGCCTTGCAGAAGCTCGCCTTGCCGGCCTGGCTTGCGCGCGCCAAACGCACGAACCTGACGCGCCATATCCACCAGAGGGGCGGGCTTTACGTTTTTGACGATGCTGGAGCGCTGGCCGCGGCACGCAAGGTCGCGGAGCGCCAGGCCGCCTTCGGCATCAAGGTCGAGATGATCGGGCCCGCCGAGCTGCGTCAGCTCGAACCCGCGCTCAAGCCCGCTTTCGTTGGCGCGGCCTTCCACCCCGACGCCGCCCATGTCAGCGACCCTCATCAGCTGACGCTCGCGCTGTTCGAGGCCGCGCTTGAGCGCGGCGCCGTCTTCGAGAAGGCCGAAGTCAGCAATATCGCCCTCGGCGAGCGCCCTGCCCTGATCGGCCCCGATGGCTGGCAGCGCGTCGTGGACCGCGCGGTCATCGCCGCCGGCGCCTGGAGCGGACCTCTGGCGGCAGCGCTGGGCGATGCCGTGCCGCTCGATACCGAACGGGGCTACAATGTCAGCTTTCCCGATGTCACCGGGATCTTGTCGCGGCCGGTCGGCTTCGAGGGCCACGGCTTCGTCACGACGCCGCTCGACTCAGGCCTGCGGATCGGCGGCGCGGTCGAGTTCGGCGGCCTCGAGGCGCCACCTAACCACGCCCGCACCCGCCGCCTCTACGACAAGGCCAGCCGCCTGATCGACGGCCTGCCTGCCTTCGACAGCGGCAGGCTCTGGATGGGCTTCCGCCCTTCCCTGCCCGATTCGCTGCCGGTGATCGGCCCGGCACGCCGCAATCCGCGCGTGATCCACGCCTTCGGCCATGGCCATTACGGCATGACGCAATCCCACGCGACGGCCGATCTCGTTGCCGCACTCGTCGCCGGGCGCCAGCCGGCGATCGATCTTTCGCCCTTCAGCCCGGCGCGGTTCTGACATGGCGAAGCCAGGAGCGATCATCCCCATCGATGACCGTCCTGGAGCGGGAAAACCGCTGATCGCCCGTCAACCGAGGTCCGGGACGAGCCTCGCTGAAGAGCTCCCGTTTCGGAACGCCGCGCTCACTCACGTCCGCTCGCTGGAACCGTTAGCCACAGGCAGCGAGCGCGCACGGCGCAATCATCATGCGCCAAAAGCGCGCTGCGGCGCAGAGTATTCTGCACATTTTCGAGGCGTTTCGTTCGTAATTGCTTTTGACAGAAATTTGGCGCGGAGCGATTGTCGGTGGCGCAAGCCATTGGTAGCTCTGCATGGAAATCGCATCCCGCATGCGTCAGCGTCATGCTGATGACGAGAACGGGAGCTGGTTCGAGGGGTCGGCGTCGTCAATGGAAGTCTTTCTGCAGCAGCTCATCAACGGGCTGACACTGGGATCGATCTACGGTCTCATTGCCATCGGATATACGATGGTCTTCGGCATCATCGGCATGGTGAACTTCGCCCACGGCGATATCTTCATGCTCTCCGCCTTCATCGCCCTGATCTTTTTCATGCTGGTCACGGCGGTCCTCGGCACGAGCGCCGGCATGATCCTGCTGGCGCTCGTCATCGTCCTGGCGCTGGCGATGTTCTTCACCTCGCTCTGGAACTGGACGATCGAACGGGTCGCCTACCGGCCCCTGCGCGGCTCTTTCCGCCTCGCGCCCCTGATCTCCGCGATCGGCATGTCGATCTTCCTGGTGAACTTCGTGCAGGTCGTGCAGGGCCCGCGCAACAAGTCGATCCCGCCGCTGCTCAACAAGTCGATCACGCTGATCGAGAGCACGACATACTCGGTGCAGATCTCCTACAAGCAGATCGTCATCATCCTGACGACGGCAGTGCTGCTCGCGGCCTTCTGGTACATCGTCCAGAAAACACCGCTCGGCCGCGCCCAGCGCGCCTGTGAGCAGGACCGCAAGATGGCCGCCCTCCTCGGCATCGACGTCGACCGCACCATCTCGATCACCTTCGTGATGGGCGCAGCGCTCGCCGCGGTGGCCGGCGTGATGTACCTCGTGCTTTACGGCGTGGTGAACTTCGCCGACGGCTTTACGCCGGGTGTCAAGGCCTTCACCGCTGCCGTGCTCGGCGGCATCGGCTCGCTGCCCGGCGCGGTGATCGGCGGCCTGCTGATCGGCCTGATCGAGGTGATGTGGTCGGCCTACTTCACCATCGACTACAAGGACGTCGCCGCCTTCTGCATCCTGGCCCTCGTGCTGGTCTTCATGCCCTCGGGCATCCTCGGTCGCCCCGAAGTCGAGAAGGTCTGACGCCATGGCGAGCCAACCGATCAAAACCACGGCCGCTCCCGGCCGCGACTTCAAGGCGGCCCTCAAGGAGGCCGGCTTCGCAGCCCTCGTCACGCTCGGCCTGTGCATTCCGGTCGTGGCCTGGGGCACGCGCCAGAACATGGACAATGTGCTGGTGCTTGACCCGCGCTGGGAGGCCGTCGCGTGGGCCGTCGGCATCGTCTTCGTCGGGCGCTTGCTGGTCGCGCTGCGCCAGCAGAATGGCGGCAAGGAGAAGGTGAAAGTGCGCCTGCTGCCGCACGGCACCATCGCCTTCTTCCAGCGCTATTCGCGGCTGTTCTCGCTCTTCGGCCTCGGCTTCCTCGTCAGCTTCCCCGCGATCGCGATCGGCCTCGCCGGCTGGGGTGGCGCGCTGAAGTGGATCGACAATTTCGGTGTCCAGATCCTGATCTACGTGATGCTCGGCTGGGGGCTGAACATCGTCGTCGGCCTCGCCGGTCTGCTCGATCTGGGCTACGTCGCCTTCTACGCCGTCGGCGCCTATTCCTACGCGCTGCTCGCCAAGAACTTCGGCCTGTCCTTCTGGATCCTGCTGCCGCTGGCCGGCATCCTCTCCGCCTTCTGGGGCATGCTGCTCGGCTTCCCGGTGCTGCGCCTGCGCGGCGACTACCTCGCCATCGTGACGCTGGCCTTCGGCGAGATCATCCGCCTGGTGCTGATCAACTGGACGGAGCTCTCGAACGGCTACGCCGGCATCTCCGGCATCCCGCGCCCGAGCTTCTTCGGCATCCCCTTCACCGCGGCCGATAATGGCTTCGCGGCGGTGTTCGGGCTCGAATTCTCGCCGATCTACCGAACGATCTTCCTCTATTACCTCATCCTGTGCCTTGCCTTGCTGACGGCCTTCGTCACGCTGCGCCTGCGCCGGCTGCCGGTCGGCCGCGCCTGGGAGGCACTGCGCGAGGACGAGATCGCCTGCCGCTCGCTCGGCATCAACACCACCAACACCAAGCTCACGGCCTTCGCGATGGGCGCGATGTTCGGCGGTTTCGCCGGGGCGTTCTTCTCCGCCCGTCAGGGCTTCATCAGTCCCGAATCTTTCGTCTTCATGGAATCGGCGGTCATCCTGGCCATCGTCGTCCTCGGCGGCATGGGCTCGCTCTGGGGTTGCGCCATCGCGGCGACCGCGATGATCGGCGGCACCGAATTGCTGCGCGAACTCGATTTCCTGAAGCAGATCTTCGGGCCGGATTTCGACCCGACGAAGTACCGCATGCTGATCTTCGGCTTCGCCATGGTGGTGATCATGATCTGGAAGCCGCGCGGCCTGATCTCGGTGCGTGAGCCGACCGCCTTCCTGAAGGAGAAGAAAACGATCTCGGCCGATCTCGTTCAGGAGGGGCATGGCTGATGGCCTCGACCGCACCCTCCGGCCGCCCCCTGCTCGAGGTCGAGCAGGTCACCATGCGCTTCGGCGGCCTGACCGCCGTCAACGCCCTCTCCTTCGAGGCCCGCAAGGGCGAGATCACCGCGCTGATCGGCCCCAACGGCGCTGGCAAGACCACGGTGTTCAACTGCATCACCGGTTTCTACAAGCCGACGCAGGGCCTGATCTCGCTCAACCATGACGACGGCTCGAGCTTCCTGCTCGAGCGTATGCCCGACTTCCGCATCTCCTGGAAGGCCAAGGTCGCCCGCACCTTCCAGAACATCCGCCTCTTCGGCGGCATGACGGTGCTGGAGAACCTGCTCATCGCCCAGCACAACCCGCTGATGATCGCCTCGGGCTTCACCTTCCTCGGCGTGCTCGGTGTCGGCGGCTACAAGGCGCGCGAGAAGGAGGCGGTCGAGAAGGCCAAGTTCTGGCTTGAGAAGATCAATCTGATCCACCGCGCCGATGATCCCGCCGCCGACCTGCCCTATGGCGACCAGCGTCGTCTCGAGATCGCGCGCGCCATGTGCACCGATCCCGTCCTGCTCTGCCTCGACGAGCCGGCCGCCGGCCTCAACCCGCGCGAAAGCCATGACCTCAACACGCTGCTGCTCTCGATCCGCAAGGATCTCGGCACGGCGCTGCTGCTGATCGAGCACGACATGTCGGTGGTCATGGAAATTTCGGACCATGTCGTGGTCCTGGACTACGGCACCAAGATCGCCGACGGCACGCCGGCCGAAGTTCAGGCCGACCCGAAGGTCATCGCCGCCTATCTCGGCGTCGACGATGAAGAGGTCGAAGTGGTGGAAGCGGAGGTCGGCATCTCGTGACTGTGGCCCAGCCTCTCCTCGCCGTCCGCGGCGTCAAGACCTATTACGGCAAGATCATCGCGCTGAAGGGCGTCGACATCGACGTCAATGCCGGCGAGATCGTCACCATGATCGGCGCCAACGGCGCCGGCAAATCCACCCTGATGATGACGATCTTCGGCAATCCGCAGGCGCGCGAGGGCTCGATCACCTATGACGGCCGCAACATCACCCGGATGCCGAGTCATCAGATCGCCCGCCTGGGAATCGCGCAGTCCCCCGAAGGAAGACGCATCTTCCCGCGCATGACGGTGTTCGAGAACCTGCAGATGGGCGCCGCCGTCCGCAACTTCGAGCATTTCGACGAGGATCTCGAGAAGATCTGCGTGCTCTTTCCGCGCATCAAGGAGCGCCTGCAGCAGCGCGGCGGCACGCTCTCGGGCGGCGAGCAGCAGATGGTCGCGATCGCCCGCGCGCTGATGGCCCGCCCGAAGCTGCTGCTGCTCGACGAGCCTTCGCTCGGCCTCGCGCCCCTGATCGTGAAGCAGATCTTCGAGGCGATCCGCGAGCTCAACAGGACGCAGGGCCTCACCGTCTTCCTGGTCGAGCAGAACGCCTTCCACGCGCTGAAGCTCGCCCACCGTGGCTACGTCATGGTCAACGGCGTCATCACGATGAGCGGTTCGGGCAAGGAACTCCTCGCCAACCCGCAGGTGCGCGCCGCCTATCTCGAAGGCGGGCGCCACTGATGGCTGGCGGCAGGGGCTTGCGCCTGCCGCTGCAACTTTTTGATGAGAGACGGCTGCGCGCCTGCCATGCCATCGCTGTGGCGACGCTGGCCGCTTCCACCCCATAGCATCGGACCGAAAAGTGGATTCCACTTTTCGGAAAAATCCGATGCGATAACGACTAGATTGATCACCGTCATCGCGTCCGATCGGACGCGCGGCGGTCTAGCGTGAAGCCGGGAGCACGAGATGCAGGGCATCATCTACGAAGAACCGACGATCTGGCTCTTCCTGCTGGTCACCGTGATCATGGGTGGCTGGCTCGCCTGGATGGCCGGCCGCGCCATCGCCATCACCTGGCGGCCGAACTGGCAGCTCGTCCTCTACATGCTGATCCTCGGCCTGTTCGTGCGCTTCATTCATTTCGCGCTGTTCCAGGCCACGCTGCTGACGCTGCACTACTACATCGTCGACTGCATCGTGCTGCTCGCCTTCGGCTTTGCCGGCTGGCGCTATAACCGCGCCAAGCAGATGACGCGGCAATATCACTGGCTCTTCGAGCGCGCCGGCCCCTTCGGCTGGAAGCCTCGCGCCGGGGTCGTAATCAGGCCTGAATTGCTCTGAAGAGCTCACGAGCTTGGTGCGTGACAGACCACCGAAAAAGCGCAAGACTGCGGCTTAGGGTGACAAAAACGCACCGAGACGGGCGGACCGTCCAGCCCGTTGTCAATCATCGAGGGGAGTTGCATCACATGAAGAAACTGCTGTTGGGCGGCATTGCGCTCGGCGCGGTCCTCGCCATGTCCGGCGTGGCCAATGCGCAGATCAAGCTCGGCGTCGGCGGCCCGATCACCGGTCCGAACGCCGCATTCGGCGCACAGCTCAAGAACGGCGCCGAGCAAGCGGTCGAGGACATCAACGCCGCTGGCGGCGTCCTCGGCCAGAAGCTCACCATGTCGGTCGGCGACGACGTCTCCGATCCGAAGCAGGGCGTCTCGGTCGCCAACAAGTTCGTCGGCGACGGCGTGAAATGGGTCCTCGGCCACTTCAACTCCGGCGTCACCATGCCGGCCTCCGAAGTCTATGCCGAGAACGGCATCCTGATGATCTCGCCTTCGGCCACCAACCCAAAGGTCACCGAGCGCGGCCTCTGGAACACCTTCCGCACCTGCGGCCGTGACGATCAGCAGGGCGGCGTCGCCGCCGCCTATCTGCTGAAGAACTTCAAGGACAAGAAGATCGCCGTCGTCCATGACAAGACCACCTATGGTCAGGGCCTGGCCGACGTGACCAAGAAGGGCCTCAACGCCGGCGGCGTCAAGGAAGTGCTCTACGAAGGCGTCAACGCCGGCGAGAAGGACTTCTCGGCGCTCGTCTCCAAGATCAAGGCGTCCGGCGCCGACTACCTCTACTGGGGTGGCCTGCACACCGAAGGCGGCCTGATCGTGCGCCAGATGCGCGACCAGGGCCTGAAGACCGTTCTCGTCTCCGGTGACGGCATCACCACCGACGAGTTCGCCACGATCGGCGGCCCCGGTGTCGAAGGCACGCTGATGACCTTCCCGCCGGACCCGCAGAAGCGCCCGGAGGCGGCCGCCGTCGTCAAGAAGTTCGAGGCCAAGAACTTCAAGCCGGAAGCCTACACGCTCTACAGCTACGCCGCCGTCCAGGTCATGGCGGAAGGCGCCAAGCGCGCGAACTCGACCGATCCGAAGAAGATCGCCGAGGCGCTGCATGGCGGCCAGCCGGTCAAGACCGTGATCGGCGACATCGGCTTCGACAAGAAGGGCGACATCACCCGTCCGGACTACACCGTCTACACCTGGAAGAAGGGTGCCGACGGCAAGATCACCTATGTCGAGAACTGATCTCGGCGGCTGATCCAGCCTCCAACGAAAAGAGCCGCCCCGGACGATCCGGGGCGGCTTTTCTATTGGGCGGAAGGAACCAAGGCGTTGGCTTCGGTGAATGTCCACGATAAGCGGGAAGCGATCTTTGCGTTTCACTCAGCGGAAGCAGCAGGATACGGACAATGCTGCCGCCGGCACTTTCATTGATTGCAAGGCTGCTCAAGCTCAAGAATATTGCCTTCCGGATCGCGCACATAGGCAATTAGAAATGGCTTGTCCCTCGATCCAAAGTCTGTGACTTCGCCGACCCGCGCGCCGCCGGCTTCGGTGACCGCCGACAGCACCGCGCTGATATCTTCCACCTGAAAGGAGAGATGCCCGAAGCCAGGCTCATTCACCCTTGGCTGCTTCCGGTCATGCATGACTTTGTGCTCATGTATCTCCAGGAATGGGGCATCGCAATCGGGGAATTTCAGCCAGATCGAGTATATCTCGGAATTCGGAAGACCGTTGCCTCGCGATACTTTCTCGCCCGACAAAACCTTGGATTCACGAAGGTATCCGCATTTGAAGACGTTCACATAGAAGACAGCGAGTGCTTTTGCATCTCGCGCAACCAAGTTGATGTGAGCGAGTTTCATGACGTTGTCGCCTTCGTAAGGGGCCGAACATAGCAATTGATGGGACTCAACGAAACGAACCCGGCTAGGGTGGAAAGCCGAATTCGGTGTTGCAAGAAACAGTGATGCCAAATTTGGAGGAACACCTGTCCGTCGTCATCAACATCGAACTGGTCAGACGGCTGATCGAAGCGCAATTTCCGCAATACGCAACCTTGCCATTGGAAGCCGTCCAACCTGGGGGCTGGGATAATCGAACCTTTCGGCTTGGCCAGGAACTGTCCGTTCGGTTGCCGAGCGCAGAACTTTACGTCGCGCAAGTCGAAAAGGAGCACCGCTGGCTGCCGAGGCTCGCTCCACATTTGCCACTCCCGGTCCCGGCTCCGTTGGCGATGGGCGCGCCAGCCGAAGGCTATCCTTGGCCCTGGTCGATCTATCGATGGCTTGAAGGCCAGCCTGCAACGACAGGCAGTATTACCGACCGACCAGCTTTTGCCCGATCACTGGCTTTGTTCCTGGCTGCACTGCACCGTATCGATGCAACCAACGGACCTGCGGCGGGGAGCCACAATTTTCATCGTGGCGGGCATCTTGCCGTCTATGACACGGAAACCCGGGCCGCCCTGTCTGCGCTCACCGGAAGGATAGATACCGCCTCCGCTGCCGAAGTATGGGCTGCGGCGCTCTCGTCGGAATGGCGTCGCCAGCCGTTATGGGTTCACGGTGATGTGGCTTCGGGCAATCTGCTGGTAAAGGACGGAGACCTTTACGCGGTGATTGATTTCGGAAGCTCGGCGGTCGGCGACCCCGCCTGCGATCTGGTGATGGCATGGACAGAATTTTCCGGCGATAGTCGCGCCGTGTTTCGTGCTGAACTTCCGTTTGATGACGACACTTGGAGACGCGCTCGAGGATGGGCGCTGTGGAAAGCTCTCATCACCGTCGCAAGCGCTGATGGAGATCAGTGGTCGATGGAAAAAGCTCGGAGGATCGTAGCCGAGGTCATCGCGGACCACCGCCGACTTTCCGGGGCGTAGCATCCGCTTCGGGCCGTTTGCGGAACCGTTCAGGCGTAGGCGACCCAGCCGCGGAAGGCGAAGCCGGCATAGAAGAGGCTGACGTCGCTGAAGCCGGCATCGCGCAGA
This sequence comes from Bosea sp. F3-2, assembly GCF_008253865.1. Lineage (NCBI taxonomy): Bacteria > Pseudomonadati > Pseudomonadota > Alphaproteobacteria > Hyphomicrobiales > Alloboseaceae > Allobosea > Allobosea sp. F3-2. The sequence goes on along the minus strand of NZ_CP042331.1, from coordinate 64,999 downwards.
AGCTGCTCATCCTCTTCGGGAGCGAGGATCGGCAGGCGCTCGGCGATCATCGACCGCGCCTTCTGCGCCTGCGCCGGCTCGATGCCGGAAGATGCTGCGAAGGCGGCATAGCGCGACAGCCAAAGATCGCCCTCGCCTTGCGGGATGCTGAAATGCCCGACCGCGAAGGGAGCCCCAGGCTTCAGGCGCCGGCGTACCTCTCGAAGCGTGCGCAGGCGCTCCCCACGTTCGACGAAGTGCAAGGTCAGGATGCAGGCTGCGGCATCGAACGGCCCCTCGGGCGCGATGTCGATCAGCCCATGGTGTAGATCCGCGCGGGCAACCAGAGGGCCGAGGGTCAGCTTTGCGAGATCAAGCATTTCGGCGGACGGATCGACCCCATCGAACCGCCAGCCGGGTCGCGCCTCGGCAAATGCCTTGATTTCCAGTCCACCGCCCGCGCCGAGCACCAGCACCCGCGCATCGTCCGGCGCCCGCTCCGCAAGGAGGAGCATAACCATGCGCTGCAGATCGGCGAAGCCCGGCACCTGACGCGGCGGCCCCTCGGCGTAGCGGGCGACGGCTTGCGGATCAGAGAATGCATCCATGCTCGAAAGGTCTCGTCAGCGAAATGCATCTCGCGAGCTGTCGCGAGGCGGATAGCGTCTCTACTGACTCAATCTCTGAGGAACCGCGCTCAAGCTCTTGAGAAACCCGGCGAACCGCAACAGGCCGTCCGGCCAGGGGCCGTGCCCGGATTCCGTGTTGAGATGGCCGCTGTCACCGGCATCGACGAATTCCGAGCCCCAGGCTTTCGCCAGTTCCCGCGCCTCGTCCTGCGTGCAGTAGGGGTCGGTCGCGCTGGAGATCAGCACCGAGGGAAACGGCAGCTTCTCGCGGCGGTGCTCGATGAAATCCTGCCCCATGCCGGGAATCGCGCGCTTGGCCTTCTCGGAGGCCGGGGCAACCAGAAACGCGCCGGCGACCTCGCCCGGATGCAGATGTTCCGCCGCATGGGCGACGGCGCTCACGCCAGCCGAATGGGCGACGAGCACAACCGGCCGCGTCGCGTTGCGCACCGCCTGCACGATGCGCTCGGCCCAGACATGGCGAGACGGCTTGTACCAGTCGTCCTGCACCACGCGGCGCGCCGTGTGGAGCCGGGACTCCCAACGGCTCTGCCAATGATCCGGGCCAGAGCCCGACCAGCCGGGGATGATGAGGATATCGACGTCGGAGGATTTCATGGGTCGTAGATAGCCCTGCCGTCGCCGAAGTCTAGCCCGTCAGCTATTCCCCGAACACCCGGCGGAAGATCGTGTCGACGTGCTTGAAGTGATAGCCCTCGTCGAACATTGCCTGCAGTTCGGAGGCCGAGAGCTTCTCGGCCACATCCTTGTCGGCGAGCAGATTGGTCAGGAAATCCTCGCCATGCTCCCAGGTGCGCATCGCGTTGCGCTGGACCATGGAATAGGCATCCTCGCGGCTGGCGCCGGCCTGCGTCAGTGCCAGGAGGACGCGCTGCGAATTATGCAGCCCGCCGAGCCGGTCGAGGTTCTTGCGCATGTTCTGCGGATAGATCAGCAGCTTGTCGACGACCCCCGTCAGCCGCGCCAGCGCGAAGTCGAGCGTCACCGTCGCGTCCGGTCCGATCATGCGCTCGACCGAAGAGTGCGAGATATCGCGCTCGTGCCAGAGCGCGACGTTCTCCAGCGCCGGCGTGACCATGCCGCGCACGAGGCGGGCAAGGCCGGTCAGGTTCTCGGTCAGGACGGGATTGCGCTTGTGCGGCATCGCCGAGGAGCCCTTCTGGCCCGGCGAGAAATACTCCTCCGCCTCGTAGACCTCGGTGCGCTGCAGGTGGCGGATCTCGATCGCCAGCCGCTCGATGCAGGAAGCGACGACGCCGAGCGTCGCGAAATACATCGCGTGCCGGTCGCGCGGGATCACCTGCGTCGAGACCGGCTCGACGGTGAGGCCCATCTTCTCCGCGACATAGGCTTCGACCTGCGGGTCGATATTGGCGAAGGTGCCGACCGCGCCCGAGATCGCGCAGGTCGCGATCTCCGCCCGCGCCGCGACGAGGCGGGCCCGGCAGCGGTCGAACTCGGCATAGGCCTGCGCCAGCTTGAGCCCGAAGGTCACCGGCTCGGCATGGATGCCGTGCGAGCGGCCGATCGTCGGGGTGAGCTTGTGCTCGAAGGCGCGGCGCCTGATCGCGGCGAGCAGCGCCTCGACATCGGCGATCAGGATGTCGGTGGCCCGGGCGAGCTGAACCGAAAGCGTCGTATCGAGGATGTCCGACGAGGTCATGCCCTGGTGGACGAAACGCGCCTCGGGCCCGACGATCTCGGCGAGATGCGTCAGGAAGGCGATGACGTCGTGCTTGGTGACACGCTCGATCTCGTCGATGCGCGCGACATCGAAGACCGCGTCCTTGGCCTTGGCCCAGATGGTCGCGGCGGCCTCCTTCGGCACCACGCCGAGCTCGGCGAGCTTGTCGGTGGCGTGCGCCTCGATCTCGAACCAGATGCGGAACCGGGTCTGCGGCTCCCAGATGGCGACCATCTCGGGGCGGGAATAGCGCGGGATCATGCTCGTTCAGCCTCTACACCGCCGTCATGCTCGCCCTTGTGGCGAGCATCCACGACTTGAACACCGCCCTCGATCTGCCAAGACGTGGATGGTCGGGACAAGCCCGACCATGACGACCGGCGCCGAAAACGGCAATAATCTCAAACCCAATCGCCCCGCGCAGCCTCGGCCGCCTTGCGGATCGCTTCGATATTCCCGGCATAGGCCGAAGGCCCGCCCTTGAACACGGCAGAGCCGGCGACCAGCGTGTCGGCGCCGGCCTTCGCGACCAGCGGCGCGGTCTCCGGCGTCACGCCGCCGTCGATCTCCAGCGTGATCGGGCGGTCGCCGATCAGCGCCTTCACCTGTGAAACCTTCTCGACCACCGAGCGGATGAAGCTCTGGCCACCGAAGCCAGGGTTGACCGTCATCAGCAGGATGAGGTCGACATCCTCGATCAGCGCCTCGACGGCGCTCGCCGGCGTGCCGGGGTTGAGCACGATGCCGGTCTGTTTCCCCTGCGCCTTGATCGCCTGCAGCGTGCGGTGCGGGTGCGGCCCGGCCTCGACATGGAAGGAGATCAGATCGGCGCCGGCCTTGGCGAAGGCTTCGACATAGGGGTCGACGGGCGCGATCATCAGATGCACGTCGAAGAACTTCTGGGTATGCGGGCGGATCGCCTTCAGCACATCGGGGCCGAAAGTGATGTTCGGCACGAAATGCCCGTCCATCACGTCGCAATGGATCCAGTCGGCGCCGGCGGCGTCGACCGCGCGCACCTCCTCGCCCAGCTTGGCGAAATCGGCCGAGAGGATCGAGGGGGCGATGCGGATGGGGCGGGTCATGGCGGCGGGTTTATCCCCGCCGGGCTGCCGCTGCAATCAGGCTGAGCGCAATTTCACCGGAAAGGACAGCCTTCTGTCGGCTTCCGCGATCTCCGCCACCACCTGCGCGAAGGCGGGGCGCAGCTTCAATCGCGCGAACCAGCCCGCCAGTGCCTCGAAGCCGTCGAGCGGCGGCCCGCCCAAGCGGCGGGCGAAGAGCACGCTCATGAACAGGGCAATATCCGCCAGCGAGAGCCGGCCGCCGAAGAATTCGCGGCCCGCCAGCTTCTGCTCCAGCACCTCGTAATGGCGCATCAGCACCTCTTCGGCGATCAGCGCATCGGCCTCCTGTGCGATGCGCCGGTCGCGGTCGGGCGAAGGCGGGCTCGTGCGATGCATAAGCGGCTTCACCGCCTGAAACAGGATTTCGTCCGCATACAACTCGTCGAGCCGGCAGCGCGCCCGCTCGACCGGGCTGTCGGGCATCAGCTTCGGCTCGGGATAGGCCTCGTCGAGATATTCGTTGATGACGGTGGAATCGTAGAGGACGAGCCCGCAATCGCTGAGGACCGGCACCTGGCCCTTCGGGTTGAGCGCCACGACCTCTGGATGCTTGGGGTCGTAGCCGGTCGTCTGGTTGAACGGCACCATGATGCGCTGGAAGCCGAGGCCTTTTTCCGTCAGGGCGATCTCGACCTTGCGTGAGAACAGGCTCAGCGGCCCGGAATAGAGTGTGATCATGGCGCGGTTCTCCTGCGACAGCAGAACCTCGCAGGGCGCCGCGTCATCGCCCGTCAGCAGGCTGACCGGCCTCCTTGCGCCGGATACGCGCTGCGATGCCGCCGAGCAGCCACGGCAAGAGGTAGATCGGGAACTGCGCCAGCGCGAAGAACAGGAAGGTCGTCGGCGAGACGCCGGCCCCCAGCGCCGCCACCAGCAGCCCCATGTTCCGCTGGCCAGTGCCATAGCCGATCATGAAGCGTTCCGAGGCTGGCAGCCTGCGCAGCACGAGCCAGCTCGAGATGAGCCCGGCCGCCGAAACCGCGAAGACGCAGGCCAGCACGAACAGGACGAGCCGCGGATTGTCGAACGCGGCCCGCGTCACGCCATCCATCGCGGCGATGGCGAAGATGAAGTACATCAGCACGCCGAAGCCATCGAGATTGGCCTTCATCGCCTTGATCCGCTTGGTACCGAGCCAGGCCCGCAGCGCGAAGGCGACCACCATGCCGCCGCCGATGAAGATCAAGAGCCGCAGCATCAGCACCCAGCGGTCAAGTGGCACGGCCGCGCCCGCCAGCAACTCGACCAGCAGCGGTGCGATGAGCGGGCTCAGAATCGTGGTGACGATGACGCTGGCGATGATCAGCGACGGCTCGAAGCCGTAGAGGATCGCCACCGCCGGCGAGGACATGATCGGCGGCGCCGACCCCATGATCGCCAAGCCCAGCACGATCCCCGGATCGAGGTTCTCGCGCCCGACCAGAAGCAGCGCTCCGCCGATCAGCAGCACCGGGCCGGTGATCAGCCACAGGCAGGAGGCCGCAAGCTTGGCCGGCCGGCGCAGCAGCCTGGCGGTGACGCCCAGATCGACCCGCATGAACACGACGGTCGTGAAGCAGAAAATGGTGATCGGCAGCACCGGCCGCGCCGCAGCGGAGAATTGCGGGAGCGCGAGACCGAGGAAAATCGACAGCGCAAAGCCTTGCGTGCCGTGGCGCCCGAGCCATGCGAGCGCGGCGGCGAGAAGGGCGACTGGACGCATCGGCACGGCTCTGGAATCGTTCACGAAACAGCCGCACACTGGCCCATCGCGCCTCAGGCGTCACCTGCACGCGGAGCGGAGCGGTCCTGCGCCGGCATAAAATTGCGCTCAACTCCTTCGACTGCCGCCTTGATTGGCTACTCCCGGCAAGATGGCGCAGAATTTGCGAAAGATACCGCGATCCGACGCAAAATCCGGTCGCGCCGCTGACAAGCCGCCGCAAACCGGTATTTTCGGCGGGAAAAAGGGTTGGCAGGAGTAGTCTCATGAAGGTGGATACGATCGTTCTCGGCGCCGGCATCGTCGGCATTTCGGTCGCGCTTCACCTGCAAAAGGCTGGCCGCTCCACGCTGCTCGTCGACCGGCGCGGGCCGGGCGAGGAAACCAGCTACGGCAATGCCGGCCTGATCCAGCGCGAGGGTGTCTACCCCTACGGCTTCCCGCATGATTTCGGTGCGCTCATCCGCTACGCGATGAACAACACCATCGATGCGTCTTATCATTGGAGCGCGATCCCGAAGCTCGCTCCGTTCCTGCTCTCCTACTGGTTGCATTCGCGCGCCTCTCACCACGACGCGATCGCCCATAAATACGCGACGCTGATCGAGCACTGCGTCAGCGAGCACGATGCGCTCGCGCAGGAAGCCGGCGCCACGGAGCTTCTGCGTCGCAAGGGCTGGATGAAGGTGTTCCGCACCGAGAGGGAGCGCGAGGAGCGCCTCGCCGAGGCTGCCCGCTGGAACCGCGATTTCGGTCTGAACTATCGCGCCCTCGACATGGCCGCGCTCAAGGCCGAGGAGCCACATCTCGACCATGCCAGCCTGATCGGCGGCCTGCACTGGACCGATCCCGTCACGGTCGTCGACCCGCTCGGCCTGTCCAAGGCCTATGTCGCGCTCTTCGAGAAGCTCGGCGGCAAGCTCGCCATCGGCGATGCCGCAACGCTCACGCAGAGCGGCGCCGGGTGGAGCGTCACTCTTGCCGACGGCACGAAGGCCGAAGCGAAGGACGTCGTCGTCGCGCTCGGCCCTTGGGCCGATGTGCTGACCCACAAGCTCGGCTATCGGCTGCCGCTCGCGGTGAAGCGCGGTTACCACATGCACTACAAGCCGCAGGGCAACGCCGTTCTCAACCACCCGGTGCTCGACACCGAGCGGGGCTATTTCCTCGCGCCGATGCTGCAGGGCATCCGCCTGACCACCGGCGCCGAATTCGCCGATCGCGACGCGCCCAAGACCCCGGTGCAGCTCGCCCGGGCGGAGCCGATCGCCAAGGCGCTCTTCCCGCTCGGCGAGCGTGTCGACCCCGAGCCCTGGCTCGGCCGCCGGCCCTGCACCCCGGATATGATGCCGATCATCGGCCCGGCGCCGCGGCACAAGAACCTCTGGTTCTCCTTCGGCCACGCGCATCACGGCCTGACCCTCGCCGCCGTCACCGGCCGCATGGTCGCCGAGATGGTGAGCGGCCAGAAGGTCTTCGTCGACCCGACGCCCTTCGCGCCGTCGCGCTTCTCATAAAGCGCTTGTCATCCCGTGCGCGCTGCAGCGTGAAGCGCTGCTGCGCAGACACGGGACCGTCATCAGACAAAGGCGCCCTCTCGTCCTACGATCCCGCATCTGCGCAGCAGCACTTCCGTGCTGCGGCGCGTGCGGGATGACAGCCCTGCACTTCGCCCCCTCGCCTGCCGCGTGCCGGCCTGCCACCATGGCGCCTTCCGATTCCCGATCGAGACCTCGCCATGGCCCTCGCCAAACCGCCCGTCCAGGACAATGCCTATGCCGCCGCGCTCGCCCTGCTCGACCGTGTGCCGCTGATCGACGGCCATAACGACCTGCCCTATGTCATCCGCAAGGATGCCAAGGCGAAGGGCAACGTCGCGACCTACGGCCTCGACAAGATCCACGAAGAGGGCGACACCGACATCCCGCGCATGCAGGCCGGCAAGCTCGCAGCGCAGTTCTTCGCGGCCTATGTCCCGCCGAAGCAGGCCAAGCCCGCCGGCTTCGCGCTCGCCCAGATCGCGCTGATGCGCGACATCCTCAAGCGCCATGCCGACGTCTTCCGCCCCGGCCTCTCGGCCGCCGATGTCGAGGCCGCCAAGGCCGAAGGCCGGATCGCGCTGTTCATGACGATCGAGAACGGCACGGCGCTCGACAACGAGCTCGACGCGCTCGACGCCTACTATGATCTCGGCGTACGGCTGATGACGCTCTGCCACAACGACACCACCGACTGGTGCGACTCCGCCACCGACGCGCCGCGCCACAACGGCCTCACCGATTTCGGCAAAGACGTGCTGCGCCGGATGAACCGGCTGGGCATGGTCATCGACCTCGCCCATGTCGCGCCCAAGGTGATGCATGACGCGCTCGACGTTTCCGCCGCCCCGCTGGTCTGGTCGCATTCCAACGCCTTTTCGCTCTGCGACCATCCGCGCAACGTCCCCGACGACGTGCTCGACCGCGTCCCGGGCAATGGCGGCGTCGTGATGGCGACCTTCGTGCCCGATTTCATCAGCCAGGCCTCGCGCGACTGGCACCGCCCGGCCAAGGATCAATACGGCAAGACGCCCGAGGGCACCGACTACGCCAAGATCGAGGCCGAGATCCTCGCCAAGGCCGGCCCGCGCCCGAAGGCGACGCTGGCGCAGTACTGCGACCATGTCGAATATCTGGCCAAGCGCATCGGCCATGATCACATCGGCATCGGCTCGGACTTCTTCGGCTGGGTCAACCCGGACGGGCTCGAGGACACCACCACCTTCCCGTCCGCGATCGCCGAGTTGATCCGCCGCGGCTGGTCGGAGGAGAACCTCGCCAAGCTCGCCGGCGGCAACATGCTGCGCGTGCTGCGCGCCGTGGAAGCCGCCGCAGGCTGACACCCCGCGGCGCGTCATCGTCGGGCCAGCAGGGCGGCCGGAACCTCGACAGAGAACCCTCTCCCATAGGGAGAGGGCAGGGTGAGGGGAAGGCCGCTGGACGCTTTAGCTGTGACCTGACGGTTGCCGCGGTGAGGACACGCCTCACTGGTCCAGGGGCCTACACCGCACCCCTGCCCCTCTCCTTCCAGGAGAGGGGTTCCCCGCGCCTCCACGATAAGCATGCGCTCGCAACAAGCGCGGGCATCGCGTATGGCATGCGCCAAAGCCCGCTGAGCGGGCGGCATTGTAGACGAACGAAGCTCCCCATGACCGGTTCCGGCACCGACCGCACCCGCCCGGCCGTCCAGGCCGCCGCCCCCATCGTCATCCTGGTCGAGCCGCAGCTCGCCGAGAACATCGGCATGTGCGCCCGCGCCATGGCGAATTTCGGCCTCTCCGAGATGCGCCTCGTCGCGCCGCGCGATGGCTGGCCGAGCGGCGGCGGCCTCAAGAAGGGCGCCACCGCCGCAGCCTCCGGCGCGACCCATATCCTCGAGAACGCCCGTCTCTTTGCCAGCGCAGCCGAGGCGATCGCCGACCTCAACCACGTGCTGGCGACGACGGCTCGTGAGCGCGGCCAGATGAAGCGCGTGCTGACGCCGGCCGAGGCGATGCCGGAGGTCGCCCAGCGCATCGGCGGCGGCGAGCGCGTCGGCATCCTGTTCGGGCGCGAGCGCATCGGCCTCACCAATGAGGAGATCAGCCTCGCCGATGCGATCCTGACCTTCCCGGTCAACCCGGCCTTCGCTTCGCTCAACCTCGCCCAGGCCGTCCTGCTCAACGGCTATGAATGGTTCAAGACGACCGGCGGCGAGCCGCCTTTCCGCGAGAACAACCCGTCTCCGCCGGCGAAGCGCGAGATGATCCTGTCCATGTTCGACTATCTCGAAGGCGAACTCGATCTCTGCGGCTTCTTCCCGGTCGGCAAGAAGCCGATCATGACCGCGAACCTGCGCGACATCCTGCACCGGCTCGACATGACCGAGCAGGAGGCGCGGACGCTGCGCGGTGTCTTCAAGTCGCTGGTCGAGGGGCCGAAGAAAGCGCGTCTGCTGGCGCGGCAGACCGGGGCACCGGAGCAGACCGAGGAATAAAAAAGCCGGCCCCGAAGGGCCGGCTCGTCTGGTCGGGGGGTCTCGAAACGCCCGGTCAGAATTGATATTTCAACGTCGCCTTCACGGTACGGCCCGGCTCGGTATAGTAATCGCGAGCCTGCGCCAGCACTCCGGTGGGCACGTTGACCGCATCCCAGTACTTGCGGTCAAAGATATTATAGACACCGATCTGCAATTCAAGGTCTGCGATCTGCGGCATCGGCCGCCACCAGGCCGAGGCATTGAAGATCGCATAGCCCGGTGCCCGGAAGCCCTGGTTGGAGCCCGTCGTCGCCGCGACGTCGTCACGCTTGCCGGCGAGCTTGGTCGAAACCTCCGCCCCCCAGCTATCCGTGCCGTAGGCAATGGCGATGATGCCCTGCACCGGCGGGATCGAGTTCAGGTAGGTGTTGTCGGTCTCGTTCACGCCGCGGGTGTAGGCGAAGGAGCCGCGCACCAGCCAGTTCTGCGCGAAGGCATACTGCCCGTTGATCTCGACGCCCTGAATCTCGGCACGCGGAATGTTGCGGAAGCTGGTGATGCCATCCTGCGGATAGAGCGCGTCCGGAGGAGCGATCTGAAGCTGCTCGATGAAGTTGTGATACTTCGTGTAGAAATAGGTGATCGAGCCGCCGAGTTGCTTGTCGCCGAAGCGCAGACCGACATCGACGCCGTTGCCCTCTTCGGGCCTCAGGTTCGGATTGCCGACGCGCAGATAGGTGCCCGGTCCGCCGAAGCGGCCATAGAGCTCGTTCGCGGTCGGCGCCCGGAAAGTCTTGGCCCATTGCGCGAAGAAGGTGATGTCCTTCACCCACGGAGCGTTCTTCAGGATATCGTATTCGAGGCGAACGCGCGGCGACCAACCGGTATCGCTGGAAGACCGCGGCAAGCTGGTCGGCCGCGAGCCGCCCGCAAAATAGGCCGGCGTGTTCTGTGGCACTTCCTCATACCAGTCGAACCGGGCGCCAGGAGAGATCCGCAGCCGGTTGTCGAGCATGCCGATCTCGTCATGCGCGTAGATACCGAGAAGCTTTCCGTCGACTTTCGGCTGGTCTGCCTGATTGGTATGCAGGTTGTTGCAAGTCGTGTAAGGCGCGGTGAAGAGGCCGGAAGCCGGCCTGGCCGGGCAGTTGTCGACGCCCGATGAAAACTGTTCCAGCGTCGACATGCGCAGCTCCGTGCCGACCAACAGGCGGTGCGTCAGCGCGCCGGTCTCGAAACTCTTGATCACATGGCCGTTGAAGCCGTAGGCATTCTCCTCGTTCTCGTTATTACGCCCGTAGGGGCCAACGATGGAAGTGTAGCGCCAGGCACTGACGAGGTCGTTGCGCTTCAGGCGCTGCCAATAGGCGATGGCATGGGCCTCGTCGAAGAACGAGCCCGGCATCTTGTAGTCATAGCTCAGCGAGACGCGGTTGCGCTCGACGTCCTCGCCGGTCTGGTAGGAGCCGGGACGGAAATTGCCGGTCAGCGAAACGGTGTTCGTACGGGTCTGGACTCGGTCGGCACGCTTGAAGAACTCGCCGGTGATGCCGAAGCGATGCGCCTCGCCAACCTGCTGATAGACTTTGCCGAGCAAGTTGTACTGGTTGAAATCGGCCGGGTTGGGCGCGGTGCGCGCCGCGCCGATCGTCTTGTTGTCGCCCCTGTTGTCGGTTTCGTGCCCGTCGCGGAAGCCGCCCTGCAGCAGGACAGAGGTGTTGCCCATCTTGGCCGCCGCAGCAGCGCTGCCGAACCAGGCGCGGTCGGTGCTGTCATAGCCGGTCTTGGCGAGCGCGCCATAGGAGCGGCCATTGCGCAGCAGATCTTCGGGATCGAGCGTGCGGACTGCCAGCGCGCCACCGAGCGCGCCCGGACCCAGCGTGCTGGCGCCGCTGCCGCCGCGCAGCAGGTCGAGCGTCGACAATGAATCGAAGTCGAAGGCGTTCTGGGCACCGCGATTGACGCGGGTATCGACGATGAACGGCTGACGGATGCCGTCGATGGTCGTCAGCACGCGCGCGCCGTCGAGGCCGCGGATATTGAGCGAGTTGGTCTGGCGGTTGAAGGTGATGCCCGCCTCGACGCGCTTCGACAGATCCGTCAGGCTCTGGATCTGCTCGCGGTCGAGTTCCTGGCGCGTCACGCGCGTTGTCGTCGGCCCGCTCACCAGCGCACCGCCTGGCACACCCTCCCCCTGGACGTTGATCTGATCCAGCACGACCGGCGCCTCGCCGACGGAGCTTGCCGGAGGCGCGGCCTGCTGGTTCCGCTGCTGGGCTTCGGCAGTCGAAGCAAAAAGCACCAATGCCAGGCTTCCAAGCGCCACGCTGCCGCGAAGCCGGCCGGAAAGATTCCCCATCGCCCGTATCCCATCTTTACCGCACGGGTCCTCGACCCTGATCGGCAATTTAAAATAAGTAAAAAGAAGACCTTATACGTTAATACAAGGTTGCAGGATCGATATTGATCGAATCATATACTGTCAATTGTCTGAAAATATTTGCAGAGACAATAGATTCATTCCAAAATAGAACTATTCTAATGTAGAATTACACACTCTCAATTTGCGGCCACACTTCGCTCCCGAGGTCGTGATCGTCAAAGCGGCGTCTTCGGCCCTTCCGGCCATTGCAACATCGTCGACAGCGCGCATTGTCCCGTCATGAATCTCCGCCATCCCAGAATGACCCGCCGCAGGCTGCTGACTGGGGGCAGCGCCATGGTCACTGCTTTCACGATCGCCGGCCGCAGCTCAGCGGCGAGCGATGCCGATATTGTCGTTGTCGGCGCGGGAGCGGCAGGCATCGCCGCGGCTCAGACGCTGCGTGCCGCCGGCCGCAAGCCCATCGTTCTGGAGGCGCGCGGCCGCGTCGGCGGACGCGCCTTCACCGATGCCTCCCTCGGCGCGACATATGACGCGGGCGCCATGTTCATCCATTGGGCGGAACGCAACCCTTGGGTCCAGATCGCCCGCGAGCTCGGCATCGAAACCGCATCGGAACCCTGGGGGGGCGGTTTCCGGGTCTTTACTGACGGGCGCCCCATGGCCGATGCCGATCGCCGCCGCAGGCGCGATGCCTTCAACCGGATCGACCAGCGGCTCGAGACGGTCGATCTCGCCGGGCGCGACATGTCGGTCGCGGAATTGCTCGGCGACCTCGGCCCCGATAGCGCCCCCATCGCGGCGTCGGGCCTGTTGCTTTCGATCGGGGAGGAATCAAGCCGGATTTCCGCGCGCGACTATCAGCGCCTCTGGTCCGGCGACGATCTCGTTGTCCCCTCGGGCTACGGCAATCTCGTCACGCGCTCCGCCGCAGGCCTCGATATTCGCATCGATCAAGTGGTCGAGGCGATCCGCTGGGACGGACCGGCCGTGACGGTCACCACGCGGTCAGGCGATATCCGCGCCAATGCCTGCATTCTCACCGTGTCGGTCGGCGTGCTCAAATCCAGCGCCATCCGCTTCACCCCGGAGCTTCCGGCAGCCACCCGCGACGCGCTCGCCGGGCTGCACATGGGAGCGCTGACCAAGATCGCGCTCAAGGTCGAAGGCGATCGCTTCGGCCTCGCGCCCGGCGCGAGCCTGCTCGAGGCTGGCGCACCCGAGCGCATGATGAATTTCGACATGTTCCCGGACGGCAAGGACATCGTCATCGGCTATTGCGGCGGCGATTATGCCCGCAAGCTCTCCGAGGCTGGCCCGGAAGAGGCGCACGCCCATGTCGTCGACCTCTTGGCGAAGATGGTCGGCGGCGAGTTCCGCAAAACGGTCAGAGCCGTATCCTTCCCGGCCTGGTGGACCGATCCCTTCGCGCGCGGTTCCTATTCCGTCTGCGACCCCGGACATGAGAAAGCCCGGGAAGCCCTGGCCCAGCCGATCGGCGGGCGCCTCCTCATTGCCGGAGAGGCGACTGCGGGCGGCGGCGCGATGACCGTGGGTGGGGCCACGCTCGCCGGCCGGGCGGCAGCGGCGAGGCTGGCGCGCCTGAAGGCCTGACGGCACCTCGGGCTAGATGTGGGCTGTGTTTTGACGGAACCACGACCGTCATTCCGGGGCGGACCGGAGGTCCGAGCCAGGAACCCAGAACCGCTGTCCTGCGACAGGTAAGCTCCTCGCTTCGTTCGCCTATCCGATGAGCGGCATCGGTTCTGGGTTCCGGGCTCAGCCCTGCGGGCTGCCCCGGAATGACGGCGCGCTTCCAGGAAAACGCAGCTGGCTCCTAGAGCACCAACTCCCAGTTCTGCCCGACAAGATCCTGGCCAAAGGAATGGTGCCGCTCTTCCGCGACCAGGCGGAAACCCTCCGCGATATAGATCGCGCGGGCGGCATGGAGGATGTCGTTGGTCCAGAGCACCACGCGCCGGTAACCTGCGCTGCGGGCGAAGTCGACAGCCTCGCGCACCAGCGCCTTGCCCAACCCCAGCCCTTGCACACGCTTCTCGACCAGCACGAGCCTGAGCTTCGCCGTCGCCTCGTCCTCTTCGACGACAAAGGCGGAGCCGACGGGCGTCCCCTCCAGTTCGGCAATGAAGCAGCGCTCGCGGCCGGGCTTGAATTCGCGCAGGAACTTGGCGGCAATCTCGGCGACGAGAGCTTCGAAGCTCTGGTCCCAGCCGTAGTCCTCGGCATAGAGCCGGCCATGGGCAGCAATCACCCAGCCGATATCGCCAGGCTGGTGCTCGCGGATAATCGGATGAGAACGGGCCTGCCGCTCCCCCGAGAGTAGGCGCTGCGTCGTGGCGAGCGCATCGACCAGCATGGCCTGCTCGGGACGATGAAGCCGCGACAGGATCGACCGCGCCTGGGCCTCTGACGCGCCGTCGAGCGCGGCGAAGGCCGCCCTGCCCTCATCGGTCAATTGCAGGCGCCAGGCCCGCCCGTCGGCCGAAGACCGGCTGCGATCGAGCCATCCACGCGTCGCGAAGCGCTGCAGGATGCGCGAGAGATAGGCCGGGTCGAGGTCGAGCGCCTTGGCCAGCTCCGCCGCCTGCCAGTCGTCGCGCTGCGCCAATTCATAGAGCACCCGCGCCTCCGTCAGCGACAGCCCGGAGCCATGAAGGCTGCCGCCGAGCGCCCCGACCCAACGGGTATGGAAGCGGTTGAACCGGCGGATCGCAGCGGCGGCTTCGACCTCGATGGCGTCCATGGCTCACCTCCCTGGTGAAGGCAAAATCAATTTAGTGGACAGAGTCAAATAAATTCGAGACAAGCGAGCAACGCGGCATTGACCGTCTCTTAACCGGTCTCTGGCGAAGTCGAGCTTTGACGTCTCACGGCGCTGACATGCAAGTCGATCTCCTCGCCGGAACGGGATACCGCCCCCTCGCGCTCCCGCGCCCCCAACCCACCATCCTCGTCTTCGATTCCGGGCTCGGCGGCCTCACCGTGCTGTCGCGTACGACACAGGCCTGTCCGGGCGCCCATATCGTCTACGCCGCCGACGATGCCGGATTCCCCTATGGCCGGCTCACGGAAGAGGCGCTCGTCGCCCGCATCCTCGCCGTAATGGAGCGGCTCATTGCCCGCTGCCGTCCCGATCTCGTGGTGATCGCCTGCAATACCGCCTCGACGCTGGTCCTGCCAGCATTGCGGGCGCGCTTCGCCATCCCCTTCGTCGGCACGGTGCCGGCGATCAAGCCGGCAGCAACCGCAACCAAAAGTGGGATGATCTCCGTGCTCGCCACGCCTGGCACGGTCGCGCGCGTCTATACCCGCGAACTGATCGAAACCTATGCCGGCGGCTGCGACGTCACGCTCGTCGGCGCGACGCGGCTCGCGGGCCTGGCCGAGCAGGCCCTGAAGGGCGAAGCCGTCGATGACAAGGCGCTGCTGGCCGAGATAGCGCCCTGCTTCGTCGAGGCGAACGGCCGACGCACTGACGTGGTCACGCTCTCCTGCACGCATTACCCGCTCCTGCTGGAGCGGATGAAGCGGCTCGCGCCCTGGCCGGTCGAATGGATCGATCCCGCTCCAGCGATCGCGCGCCGCGTCGTCGCGCTGCTCGGTCCGATCGGAGACGCTCCCTGCCCGGACGCCACCGCCATCTTCACTTCCGGCGCCGGGCTGAGCGGTCCATTGCGGATCGCGCTCGCCGGCTACGGCCTCGCGCATGTCGCGATCGAGCCCATGCCGCTGGCAAACTGACGGGAACTCCGATCCCTTCCCTGCGTTCCGTGTGATGGCGACCATCGCGAGGAATGAATACCCATGAGAAAACTGCTGCTTCTGTCGGCGCTTGCCCTCGGCTTCGCCTTCTCCGGTTTCGGGGCGACCTCCGAAGCACAGGCGAAGCCTCATGGCTGGCACGGGGGCCACGGACATCACGGCTATTATCGCCATGGTCCGCGCCGGCACTATGGCTGGTACCGCGGCCATCATTATGGCTGGTACAAGCACCACCACCGCCATCATCGCCATCATTACTACTGGCGCTAAGCCGTGCTTTCCGCCTGGGCGGAATTGACTCGAAGCCGGCTTTAGGTCATAGGCCTCTCGTCGCGCGGCTCCTCACGGGGCCGCGTGGCTTTTTCCGCACCCGTGATCCGCTTTCCTTCGGAAGCCGGATCTGTCGCCCCGGTGCATCGGTCCGAAAAGTGGCTTCCGCTTTTCGGGCAAACCCGATGCAAAGAAAATGGCAGCTCGCCAATGGTGCATCCGCAGGATGCACGGCAGGCTGCCAGGGAGCAGGAGGGCGCGGTCCTCAAACTCGCGAACCATAGAGGACACGCGACATGTCGAAGCGCCATGAGGCGAAGTACAAGATTGACCGTCGTCTCGGTCAGAACATCTGGGGCCGTCCCAAGTCCCCGGTCAACCGCCGCGAGTACGGCCCCGGCCAGCACGGCCAGCGCCGCAAGGGCAAGCCGTCCGACTTCGGCACCCAGCTGCGCGCCAAGCAGAAGCTGAAGGGCTACTACGGCTCGATTTCCGAGAAGCAGTTCCGCCGTTACTACGCCGAGGCGATCCGCCTGAAGGGCGACTCGGGCGAGAACCTGATCGGCCTGCTCGAGCGCCGTCTCGACGCGGTGATCTACCGCGCCAAGTTCGTGCCGACCGTCTTCGCGGCCCGTCAGTTCGTCAACCACGGCCACGTCACCGTGAACGGCAAGCGCGTCAACATCGCTTCCTATCAGGTCAAGCCGGGCGACGTCGTCGCGGTCAAGGAGAGCTCGCGCCAGCTCGCGATCGTCATCGAGTCGGCCACCCTCGCCGAGCGTGACGTTCCGGACTACATCGACGCCGACCACGGCAAGTCGACCGCCACCTTCACCCGCACCCCGACGCTGTCGGACGTGCCCTACGCGGTGCAGATGGAACCGAACCTGGTCATCGAGTTCTACTCGCGGTAAAGCGCTGAGAACGGGGACAAATACCCGTTTATTTTCAACGACTTGGGGGATGGCGAGATTTTGCCTTCCCCCACACGCCACCGCACACGTTGTCCCCTACACGCTTTTTGTGGGCGCTCCCTCGGCCCGGCTGTTGAGCCTTCGCTCCGGCCCGCCTACGCTCCCAGCGTGACGACTCCTCCTCCCGCCTGGGCGCACCTTCAACCTGCCTCCCTCAAGGCGCTCCTAGAGCCGCCCGGCAGGGTCCCGCAGGCTGTCCGCCTCACGCCCCACAACGTCCCCGTGGAGTCCGCCCTTCAGGTCCCCATGGTTCACGCTGCACGCCTCCTGCTGGAGCTGGCCGTGGAGAAGAACGGGCTGGTGCTCACGCCTGCCGGAGCCCTGAAGCGTGTCGATGTCTGGCATGTCTTCGACCGGACGGAATGGCCGGGATACGACAAGGCCACCACGCTCGCGATGAACAAGGTCATCAACGAGCATGACGCCTACGGGGTCTTGTTCACGAGGATCGTGCTGCAAGCTGCGGGTCTCCTCCGGAAACGCTCAGGGGTCCTGAAGGCGACCAAGGCAGGCAAGGCCATGTTAGCGCCTGAAGCGGCCCCTGCCCTGCTAGCTGAACTGTTTGAGGCGGTGTTCTGGAAGGTGAACCTTCAGGACTTCGACAGGAACCCTATCGACTTCTGGCCGCAGCACCATATGGGCGTGATCCTTTGGAGCCTGTCCGTGGCGGCGCATAGCTGGTCCGACGCAGGGAGTCTGATGGAGTCCTGTACGATCATGGAGACCTTGGGCGAAGTCCCTGCCCACGATCTCCCCGAGTTCGCCATGGTGACGCGGGTTCTCCGACCGCTGACATGGTTGGGGGCTTTGGAGAGCCGGAAGCAGAAGAGGCATTCCGGCTGGGGGTTCGATGAGGACTTCCGGAAGGGTACGTTATTCGGGCAGTTGGTGGAGTTTGAGGTGGAGATGCAGGGGGCGGAAGGAGCGCGGCATTGAGGGAGAGGAGAGCCGGGACGACAGCGTGCCGGTTCTGTGGACGGCGAGTTGGAAGAATATGAAACGGAGAACCCGACCGGAGATGAGATATCCCGATCACCCTGGACGCATCACATCGTAAAGCACGTCGATGTTTGAAGCGGCCGAGACCTTCATCCGGAGCAATGTGGACCGCATCGGCATCGACACCGAGGGGCGACGGGAAATCCTTCGATATCTGGACAATCGCGAATATGAGATGGCATTCGAGGGCCTGTTTCTAGAGCTTATGCAGTCAACCCGGCCCGGCGATCTCGATCCGGCTTTGTGCCGAAACCTGGGGATCGCGCTTGGGCTGGACAGGCACAGCGTCTTTGATGGCCAGTTCTGGGAAAAGTTCGAGCACTATGTCGGCACGCCTACGCGCTGATACCTCGTCTTTCGCGGCCGGCTTTAGGCTCAGTTGAGGGCGGTTCTGAAATCCGCCAGCCCTCGAACAGAGATCTCCCCGTAAATCGCTTGAGATAAAAATCGAACCACGGACCATCGACCGCGCAGGCTCCTCTTTATAGTGATTTTAATCATGATTCCGTAGCGTCACCCAGGCTGCCACGAGCGGCAGGTGCGGGGGAGAGAATCAATGATTGGCTCTGACGAACTCACGCGGCGACTTGACTTCATGGAACTCGGTGCGGATGCGCAGCAGCGGCTCCGGGATGTCGAAAAGACGATTGTCGGAGCGCTTCCGAATGCGCTTGACGCCTTCTATGCTCAGATCAAGGCCTATCCGGAAACCAAGCGCTTCTTCAGCAGCCAAGATCAGGTCGATAGCGCCAAGAATCGACAGATCTCTCATTGGGACCGCATCGCCAAAGGGCAGTTCGATCAGGACTATGTTGCCGCAGTCACCCGCGTCGGCGAGGTCCACGCCAGGATCGGCCTCGAGCCGCGCTGGTACATCGGCGGCTATGCGTTGTTGCTGTCGCAGATCATCGGCAAAGTCCTGGAAGCGCGCTGGCCGAAAGGCCGTTTCGGCTCGAAGCGGCCAGGCGCGGATGAGCGCGCGGCCGAGATCGGAGCGATCGTCAAGGCCGCCCTGCTCGACATGGACTACTCGATCTCCGTCTATCTCGAAGCTTCCGAGGCAGCCCGGCTGAAGGTTGAGGCCGAAGCGCGCGCGGTCGAGCACGCCAAGGCCGCCGAGCGGGAAAAGGCCGTGGCCCTGGTCAGCGAGGGCATGGCGGCCCTTGCGGACGGCGATCTCAGCTTCCGGATAGCCCAGGACATCCCCGCCGAATACGCCCAGATCCGTGACCACTTCAACGACGCGATGAACCGGCTTGGCGAGATGGTGGCGACCATCAAGGCGAGTTCGACGGCCATCGCCGGGTCGTCGCAGGAGATCAACGACGGCGCAACCAACCTTTCTGCGCGCACGGAGGAGCAAGCCTCTGCCCTTGAAGAGACCGCGGCAACAACCGAACAGCTCGCCGCTTCGGTAAAGACCTCGGCCCAGTCTTCACGGGAATCCGCGGCCCTTGCGGATCAAGCGACGAGCATCGCGCGCACCGGCGGCAACATTGTCCAGGATGCCGTCGAAGCGATGGCGCGGATCGAGGAGGCTTCGAAGAAGATCTCGGAGATTACCGGTGTCATCGACGGCATCGCCTTCCAGACCAATCTTCTGGCGCTCAATGCGGCGGTCGAAGCGGCACGTGCCGGCGATGCCGGACGCGGCTTTGCCGTGGTCGCTGCTGAAGTCCGCGCGCTCGCGCAGCGCTCGGCGGCAGCCGCCAAGGATATTACGGGTCTGATCGGCTCCTCCGATGCCGAGGTGACCGAAGGCGTGCGCCTGGTCAAACTCGCCGGCGAGACATTGGAGAAGATTGTCGATGCTTCCGCACGCGTCTCCGGCACGGTCAAGGAGATCGCCGCCGCGACCGGCGAACAGGCCAACGGCATCGAGGAAATGAGCCAGACCGTCAGCCATATGGACGAAATCACCCAGCGCAATGCGGCGCTCGCCGAGCAGAGCGCGACGTCGGCCCGCACGCTGCTGGCGCAGATCGAACGCCTGAGCCAGCTCGTCGCCGCCTTCAGGACGCAAGACGACCAACGTCCGGCGACACCGGCGATAGCACTGGTACGAGGCGGCCGCGCTGCCTGAACAAGGCAGGTGACCGCCAGCAAAACAGCGGGGCGGCGCCAGCACTTGGTCTTTGCCAAAAGGCTGACGCCGCCAGCGTCGGACCAATGCCCGAGCTGGGTCAAGAGCGAACGGATTTAGAGCATTTCCGCGTTTCTCCGAATCGCGAAAATGCTCTAGGTCTTTGTTTTATCGCATTTTCTTCACGCGAACCGGTATCCACTTCGCTCGAAAATGCTCTAGCTCGGACCGATCCTGGGCATAGGTCCGATTGCCTTCTGGTTTTGCTCCTCTCTGGAGTCTGCCCCCCGTCAGCGCCCCTGAGCAGAGGCCAGGGCCTGCGCGGAGACGACCGCCTCCGCCGGCTTGCCGGCGAGCTCCGCCAGATGGTCGAAGCGTGCGTTGAACGAGCCGACGCCCGAGGTCGCCGAGCGCAGCTCGACGATGAGCCCGGGCATCTCGGCTTCCGGCACCAGCGCCTTGATCTGGTCCCAGCCGCGCCAGCCCGGCCGCGTATCGTAGCCGAGGATCTGGCCGCGCCGCGCCGAGATCAGCGCCGATGCGCGCGACATTGCTTCCGACGGGATGACGACATCGACGGACAGGATCGGCTCGAGCAGCACGGGCTTCGCCCCCGGCATCGCCTCGCTCATCGCCAGCCGCGCCGCCTGCCGGAACGCCATGTCCGAGGAATCGACCGTGTGGTAGGAGCCATCCGTCAGCGTCACCTCGATATCGACGACCGGGAAGCCGAGTGGCCCCTTCTCGCAGAAGTCGCGCATGCCGGCCTCGACCGAGCCGATATACTGGCGCGGCACCACCCCGCCGGTGATCTTGTCGACGAAGCGAATGCCGTCCCCACGCGGCAGCGGCACGACCTCGATCACGACGTCGCCGTACTGGCCATGGCCGCCGCTCTGCTTGCGATGCCGGCCGCGCGCGCCGGCGTGGCCACGGATGCTCTCGCGATAGCCGACCTGGGGCGGACGGCTCGCGACAGTCACACCGTAGCGGCCCGCGAGCTTCTCGAGCGCGACGCGCAGATGCATCTCGCCCTGCCCCGACAGGCGGGTCTCGCCCAGCTCAGGGATCTGCGTGACCGCAAGCGCGGTGTCCTCCTCCACCAGCCGCTGCAGGGCTGCGGCCAGCCGGACATCGTCCTTGCGATCCCGTACGGAGATGGCGACGGCGTGGACCGCCTCAGGCGGTGCGATCGCGCTGACGACGTTCGCCCGCTGCTTGCCGAGCATGAAGGCATCGCCGGTGCCGATGCCTTCCAGCTTGGCGAAAGCCGCGACCTCGCCCTCCTCGGCCGCCGGCTTGCGGCTCTGTTCGGCGCCCTTCAGCGTCAGCACGCTGGCGATGCGGGCTTCGACCCCTCCCGACGAGGTCACGACATCGCCTTCCGCCAGCCGGCCGCGCATCACCCGCGCCAGTGAGAGCTTGCCGCCCTGGCTCGAATGCCAGGTCTTCATCACCTGGGCGAGCGGCGGCCCCTCGGCGAGAATGCCGGCGCGCCCGCACGTCTCGGCGAGGGTCGGAGCCTCATGCCTGAGTGCCTTGAGCAGCCGGGTCACGCCATTGCCGCGCTCCGCCGCGCCGATCAGCACCGGCACGACATGGCGATGCTGCAATTCGCGGGCGAGATCGTCGAAGATGCGGTCGCGCGGCGGCTCCATGTCGCCGAGCAACTCCTCCATCAGCTCGTCGTCATAGTCGGCGAGCCGCTCGAGCATGGAGAAGCGCGCCTCCTTCTCCCGGCCATTCTCGTCCACCGCCAGCGGCACGATCTCGCTCGGCGCATGCTCGCGGTAGATGAAGGCCCGCTCAAGGGCGAGGTCGATGAAGCCGACGGCGATGCCGTTCTTCCAGATCGGGATCTGGCGCAGCAGGAGCGGCGTGCGTGAGGCGCGCTGCAGGATGCCGAGCGTCTCGCGGACGCGGCGCGAGGCCGTGTCGATCTTGTTGAGGAAGAGGAAGCGCGGAATATCCGCCTCCTCGAGTTCGCGCAGGACCAGTTCCAGCGCCGGCGCCTTGCGGTCATCCGCCTCGCAGA
This sequence comes from Bosea sp. F3-2, assembly GCF_008253865.1. Classification (NCBI taxonomy): domain Bacteria; kingdom Pseudomonadati; phylum Pseudomonadota; class Alphaproteobacteria; order Hyphomicrobiales; family Alloboseaceae; genus Allobosea; species Allobosea sp. F3-2. The sequence goes on along the minus strand of NZ_CP042331.1, from coordinate 43,334 downwards.
CAACGACGGCGGCATCGACTGCCGGCAGCACATGGCGCATCTCGTGCAGGAACTCGACCGAGCCGGGACAGTCGATGAAATGGAAGGTGTCGCCGAGGAATTCGACCGTCGCGACGCTGGGCTCCGTGCTCATCTGATGCGCCCGTGCCTCGGGCGCCGCATCGCCGACCGTATTGCCGTTCTTGACCGCGCCCGTGCGCGAAAGCGCGCCGCAGCGCATCAGGATGCTTTCGAGCAAGGTGGTCTTGCCGCTCTGGAAGGGGCCGACGATCGCGATGCACCGTGGCCCCGCGCGCCTAAGGCCGCGGGCTGCGTCTCCCCTGCCGTTCTGTGCTGCCATGACGTCCTCCTTCGGGTTGGACCGCGAGGACGAAAGGGCTCGCCCCTCATCGGCGCGGATGGAGGCCGGCGCAGCGGGAAGGAAAGCCCTGAGGCGCCGGTCGGGCGGCGGTCGCACCGGCCCGAACGGGTCGGGCGGCCGTCGAAGAGGCATAGGAAGGGAGGTTCGCGCCGTTCGCGAGCTGGCGCAAGGGATTTATCCGCGGCGCTGTAATGACGACGAAGACCGCCGAGATGCTCGGCTCGAACGACAGAACGCTACACTCCCGTGCATTCGCCGCATCGATCCGGGAGACTTGCCCCCGTCATGCTCCCCTTGTGGCGAGCATCCCCATCTTGCGCCCTCGCCGGTTGGTTCTGCGGTTCCAAAGGCATGGTTCGCCGGCGGCGATAACCTCGATCAGGGCTTACCAAGCCGCTCCAGGACCAGCCGCAGCGGCGCGTCGGACACCCGGATGTAGCCGAGATAAGGGTGGTCCATATCGATGATGAGCACCAGTGCCCCTGCCACGGATATCGCCGACACGAGGAGGAACACGGTCACCGTCGCGTTTGCCGGCGCAAGCAATCCGAAGGATACGAAGAGGAGCGCCAGCCAGAAGACGATGAAGACGATGAAAACGCTCGGAAATCCTCCGGCCTCGGTTTCCGGCCGCGACCATCGGGTCTCCGCGACCTGCCCGGTCAGCTGGAGGGCTCGCGACTGAAGCCAGCGCTGCCCATCCGTCTTCGGGATCAAGTCCCGCAGGCGGTCCTGGATCCGCTCGAGATCCAGCTCGTCATTGAGCGAGGCGGCGTTCAACGTGCCGCTGTCGATCTCGAGCTTACGGTGCTCGACAAGCCGGCGAAGCGATTGGCGCATCTCCGCAGTCTCTGGTCCGTAATGAGCCAGGGCGCCGTCCAGCAGCAGGATGCGCGCCGCGGTCGCCCTCAGCTCGGCCCCCGCATCGTCGAAGGAGCGCTTTGCCGAGGCGATCAGCAGGCCCAGCGCCAGCGCCGAAAGCGTTCCGATGATGGCCGTGGCCAGCTTGATGGCATCTCGCGAGTCAGGCGTGAGATGGTGCTCGGGAAGCCGGTTCTTCACGAACATGCCGAACAAGGCCGCGCCGAAGATGACAAGGAACGCGAGAACGCCAATCGTGAACGGTTCCATCGCGAACCAGCCCCCCACATCAGCCGCAATTTCGATTGTAGTGCCTCTACAGACGCTCTGCACACTACCATTTGGAGAGGCAGCCGGCCCCTGACCATCCGTCTGGGCTCAGCGTCTGTAGCGAAGGCCGGCGGCGCACAGCGCTGCTCGCGCTCCCACGGGCGAGGTCGCATGAGGTCTGCGCAGGCGGCACTCTCAAATGTTGGAGTTCAGCTGAGCCGGCGGCGGCAATAGGATGGTCGTCGGCGACCGCAACCCACTGCGGTCGGCCTTGAGCTAACCGCTGCTAGATCGCCGCACGTCCTATTGGACGCGATAACGGTGATCTATGTCTTTGTTTTCGCATCGGATTTTAGGCATGGAACGCTGGCCGGATGAAGCTTCAATCGTCACATTCGAGGAAGGCGACCCGAGCGAAAACCCTTGGGTCAACGGCCGTCCGAAGCAAGAAGAGATTGAGGTCGAGGCCTATAGTCCGCGCTGGGCCGAGCAGTATGAAATTCGTAAGGCCGAAATCGAAGCGGTTGTCGGCGGTGTTGTTGGAGTTGAGCATGTTGGCTCGACCGCGGTGCCAGGGCTCCCCGCAAAGCCGGTGATCGATATCGATCTCATTGTCGCGGACCCTGAACGTGAGGAGGAATACGTCCCCGCTCTCCAGGCGCTCGGCTATGAGCTGACGGTCAGGGAGCGCTCATGGTACCAGCACCGCATGCTGCGCCATGATAGTCCGCGCGTGAACCTGCATGTGTTTGGTCCCGCCTGTCCCGAGCATGCGCGGCATGTTTTGTTCCGCGATCGGCTCCGTGAGCAGCCAGCGGACAGGAAACGCTACGCCGATGCAAAGATTCTGGCAAAGGATGGGGTGACCAACGCACTCGATTACAATCGGCGGAAGCAGGACGTAGTGTTGGATATCTATCGGGATATCTTCGAAAGCCGGGGTTGGATCTGAGGCAAGCTGACCACAACGGCTTGCCCGAAGGCACAAATTCCTAAAGTCGCAATGGGCCGCAAGCGGAAGCTAGCTTGCCGCCCGATCATCCATGAACGACGCACGCATTTGCGCAGGCACAACATCATCCCCGCCAAACCAGCGCCCTCGCGACCACCGGCAGCGGCACGCGACTGCCCCATCTCTATCTTCAGGCTACGCTCCTCGGCGTGCCCCCTTACTCAAGGCGCTCTTAGAGACGCCCTGCAGGGTTCTGCAGGCTGTCCGCCTCACGCCCCCTCCTTGTCCCTGCAGAAGCTGCCCTTCAGGCCCCATGGTCATCGCAACAACGCGCCTTAACGCTCTCCGAGCGCGCGGTGTAACTTGCGGAGCCGGCGTGTTTGCGCGTCAAGCCGCGCGATCCGGCGCCCTCTCGGACGGCATGCCATCCTGGATGATGCTTTTGATTTGGTCGCGTAGCTCGGGCGTATCCTGATGCCCATGCACAGCGACGGCATGCTGCACCGCTGCCTGCAGGAGTTCGTCTTCAGTATCGGCGCTGATCGCGATTGAGCACTTCATCTCACTCGGAAATGCCCGGCAGTCGATGAATTTGCGTCCCATGGCGTCCTCCCTTGGGAAACAGCAAACACGCCTCCGTTCCATCAGCCGAAGGCTGTGTCGTTCACCATACGCTTATGCCGGGGCTGTCGCAAAAAGATACAGTGACGGTACTCCGTCCGGCCGACAGGCAAACTCCGGAGGATGGCAGAGCATCAGCCATCCCCGTTTTTGTTGGAATTGTCCCAGCTCCATCCGGCACCAGAACAGCCGCCCATCCTTGAGCAGCCGGCGCGGCTTTCCTAAGCTTCAGCAATGCCGATGAAGACGACGACCGCGCATCTCGCCTGGAATCCCGATACCGAAGCCCGCAGATGCCGGCCCGGCCGTGCTCTCGGATGGCTCGCCCTGCTCGCCTTTCTGGCGATGCTATCGGCCGCGCAGGCCGAAGTGCGGTTCGGCCGCAACGTCCGTGTCGGAGGCCATGATTTCTCGAACCAGAGCTTCGATCGTAAGCGCCGGGCGGTCATCCATCTTTATGATCGGACGCCGAGCAACGCCGGCTGCGTCTGGCGTTCGGATGGGCGGGGCGGAAGAGTGAAGACCTGTCACCTGCGCCGGATCAAGTGAACCGCGGCCGATCGGCCGCGAAGGAGCATCCTTTAAAGATGCGAGCCGACCTCATCACGGAAGTAGTAGCAGCCCAGCCCGACGCAGCCGATCAGGATCGACAGCGCATAGGGGCCGAAGAGGCACACGACAAAGACAGAGCCGATGAAGGCTCGCATCGCCCATGCTAACCACGTCTGCTTCATGGCTAACCTCTCGCATTGCCTTTCCTGACAAAACGTAAACGGCGAGCCGTGAATCTGATCTGAATGGATATGGTAAATCGCGAAATCCCTATTCAGATCCGCATGTTAGCAAGTTCGGCAAAATCAGGGCGAAGCCGATGAATTCCGTTCTCACTGTCGCCTTAATACCGTAGCGTCATCGTCGTCCTCGCTCCCGCGGAGAGATTCGCCATGACCAGAACGTTGTTGATTGCCCTCGTACTGTCCTGCTCCGCGAGCCTGGCCTATGCCCAAAGCTGCAACATCCAGGCTTCGGACAAGAAGCTCGCGGGCGCGGCCAAAACCAGCTTCCTGACCAAATGCGAGAAGGACGCGACCGCGGCCTGCGACAAGCAGGCGGCCGACAAGAAACTGGCCGGCGCCGCCAAGACGAGCTTCACCAAGAAATGCGTGACCGACGCCGTCGGCGGTTGAGCGGCCAGCTCTTTTTCGATCAGGCTGAACCGTCATTGCGAGCGTAGGCGAAGCAATACAGGGGAACGTAGAGCTCTATGTCCCCCTGGATTGCTTCGTCGCTTCGCTCCTCGCAATGACGGCTCGCGCGATTCAATCTGATCGAAATCAGCTTCAGAGCATCGCCCCGCCGCAGGATCGGCCGGGCGGGCTGCTCAGTCGCTGGTGCTGCTCTCCCAGGTGGCATGGCTCACACTCGGCAGGCGCGCCAGCCTGTCGACGACCTGATCGAGCTCCTTGCGGTCGACCGCCGTGCTGATGAGCTTGGCGACGATCTCGATTGCGTCCTCGCCACGCTCGACCGTTGTGATATCGCTGACCGGATATTGCGCCGCTTCGAGATAGTCGACGAGCGTCTCGCGCACCTCGGCGAGCGCCTGGGTCCGCGTGGTGACGACGACTTCATAGGTTGCCTCGAGCGCCTGCTCGTTGAGCGGGATGCGGTTGATCGCGTTGACGAGCGGCCGCAACAACGTGTTGCCGAAGATGACGAAGGTCGCGACGAGGGCGGCTTCGGCGATCATGTCCGCGCCGGCGCAGGCACCCACGGCGGCTGAGCCCCAGAGCGTTGCCGCGGTGTTGAGGCCGCGGACGTTCATGCCCTCTTTCATGATCACGCCGGCGCCCAGGAAGCCGATGCCCGAGACGACATAGGCGATCACGCGGATCGCGCCGGGCGCTCCCTCGATGCGCATGCCGAGATCGACGAACGCCGCGGCACCGAGCGCGACGAGGACGGTCGTGCGCAATCCCGCGGTACGCTGCCGGTACTGGCGTTCGACACCGATCAGCATGCCCAGCACGAAAGCAGCCGTCAGGCTGACGACCGTATCCAGGAAAGGCGCGAGTTCGAAGGTCTGGATGAAGCGCATGGCCGCTGGCTAGAGCATCGGACCGAAAAGTGGAATCCGCTTTTCAGAGAAATCCGATTCTGTGATCTAGCCGGGCAGGCTGTGGTGCTCCGCATGAAGCTCCGCCTCCGGCAAGCCGGAGGCGCCATGTCGTCAGAGTTCAGTGCAGGACAGGAATGGACGGCTGGAACCCGGCTCACTCGTCGTCGTCGTAGCCGCCACGATCGCGCCGGTCGTCCCGGTCGCGCCAGCGGCGCATGCCGCGATAGTCCTCATCCTGCTGCCCGCCGCCGCGCCAGGCCCGCATCTCGCGGAAACGCTCTTGCCCTTCCGCCATCGCCTCGCGCACCGAGCGGCGCAGCACCGTCTTCTGCTCGTCGCTGAGGGTGGCCCAGAGCGGACGAACCGCGTCCGCCAGTTCCTTGGAACGCGCCGCCCGCTCATTCTGCCGGTTGGCGGCTGCATCGAGACGCTCCATCAGATCGGCATGGCGCAGCTTTTCGCGCTCCTCGCGCATCGCCGCCATTTGCTGAACACGCTGCTCGCTCCGTTGCTTGACGAGCGCCTCGACCTTGTCGAACAACGGGATCTGCTCCGGCTTGAGCTTGAGATCGGCGCGCACCTTCGCCAGCCGCTCGTCGAGCCGCGCCTTGGCGCGCTCGGCGCGCTGCTCACGCCAGTCCTGCCGGCGCTGGTCGCGGCTATCGGTACGCTCCTGCTTCTGGTTCTGATCGCTGCCTGCCGGTGGAACCGGCTGCGGCTGTGGTTGCGCGAATGCGAGAGTGCCAGCGAGCATCGCGATCGACGAAGCGGCGATGAGGGCGATGGGTTTCATGGGAATCTCCCTTGAGGCAGTCCGATCGGTATGTCGCTTAGCGGGTCTCGAAGCCGATTGGCGATGAGCTCAGCCTGCCCCCCGATGTCTGACCCAGCAATGGCTCCAAGATGAAAAGATCGTAATGTGACGACAACGCACGCAACGCGATTCGGTTCGCCATCGGACGTCCCATGCACAACCTCATCACCGATGTCCGCGGCCTTCTCGTCGGCCAGGCAGATGACGTTGCGGCAGCGACCGGCGTGACGGCGGTCGTCTTCGAGCGCCCGACGGTCGCCTCCGCCGCTGTGCTCGGCGGCGCGCCCGGCACCCGCGAGACGGCCCTGCTCATCCCGGAAATGACCGTCGAGCATGTCGACGCGATCGTGCTCTCCGGCGGCTCCGCCTGGGGCCTCGGTGCCGCCGACGGCGTGATGCGTTGGCTGGCGCGCGAAGGGCGCGGCTTTCCGGTTGGAGCCTTCCGCGTCCCGATCGTGCCGCAGGCCATCCTGTTCGACCTCACCAATGGCGGCGAGAAGCCATGGGCGCGCGGAGACGGCGAAACGCCCTATGGCGAACTCGGCGCGAAGGCCACCGCAGCGGCATCGACCTCTTTCGCTCTGGGTACCGCCGGCGCCGGCTTCGGCGCGACGACGGCCAACCTTAAGGGTGGCATCGGTTCGGCGAGCGCCCGTGCCGCGACCGGGCAGGTCGTCGGCGCCCTCGTCGCCGTCAACGCCGTCGGCACCGCGACGATCGGCGACGGCCCGCATTTCTGGGCCGCTCCCTATGAGCGTGACGGCGAGTTCGGCGGACTCGGCTGGCCGGCGACGATCGCACCCGCGGACACGGCTCTGCGCCTCAAGGGAGGCACCGGTCAGAACACGACGATCGCCCTGGTAGCGACCGATGCGGTGCTGACCAAGGCCCAGGCCCGCCGGCTTGCGCTGGCAGCCCATGACGGGCTTGCCCGCGCCCTGCGGCCGGCCCACGCCCCGCTCGACGGTGACGTCGTCTTCGCCGCAGCGACGGGCCAAAGCGGAGCACCATCCGACGCTTTCGCTCTCACCGAGCTTTGCGCCGCCGCCGCGGATGTCCTGGCCCGTGCCGTCGCCCGCGGCGTGCATGCCGCAACGGCGCTGCCCTTCCCCGGTGCCAGACCGGCCTGGAGAGACCGTTTCGGCAGCTGAGCGACGACGCAACCACCGCGGGCGTACCGCTTCCGAACTGCCGCCGATTTACCAATTCGCAAGCCAGCTCCTGCAACCTGAACGATAGATTCGGCCTGCAAGGCCGGAGGGCTCGGGGGCAGGATGCGGGAGATCGGCTTTGGCCTGGTCTGCGGTATTGCCGCAGCGTTAGGTGCCTTCCTGATCGCGGCGTGGCCGGTGCAGGGCCGCCCCGTCGCGGCCTTCTTCCCGATCGGCAGTTCGGCGCACGACATGTCCGCCGCCATTGCCACGGCCGGCGGCAGCCTGATCCAGATCGACGCGACATCCGCCGTCACCGTGACGCTTGGCGAAGGCGACGGCTTTGTCGGGGCGCTCTATCAGGCCGGAGCGTGGCTGGTGATCGATGCCGGCCTCGCCCGGCTCTGCGTGGGCTCTGCCAAATGGAGCAGCCAATGAGCGACGTCGCCCGGTTTCGCGCGCGTTTTGCCCGCCTGCTTCTGCTCTTCCTGTGGATCAACACCACCCTTCTGATGCTCGCCCCGCTCGCTGAACCTCTGATCGGCAGGCGAGCGCTTGTTTTGGCGGGGGCGGCTCTGGCCGCGCTCGGCACGCTGGCCTGGCGTGTCTATGGCACGGACTGGCCTACCCGGCAGATCACGAGCATCGCGACGCTCGGCCAGGTCATGCTGCTGGTCTACGCCTTTGCCGGGCACCCCTACCAATCCGACATGCACATGTACTTTTTCGCCATGCTGGCCGTGCTCGCCGGCTGGCTCGACTGGCGCATCTTCATCCCGGCCACCATCGCGATCGCGACCCATCATCTCCTGCTCAGCCTTCTGCAGCCGGCCGGTGTCTTTCTGAACGGCAACGACGTCGGCCGCGTCCTGCTCCACGGCGCGATCGTCGCCGTGCAATCGGCAGCGCTGAGCTGGCTGGTTTGGTCCTTGCGACAGTCGCTCGAAATCTCGGAAACCGAACGCCGGCAGGCCGACGCCGCGCGCGAGGTCGCCGACGACGCTCGCCGCAATGTCGCCGAGACCACAGCCAGGGCGGCGAGTGAAAGGCAGCGCATCCTGAACAGCGTCGCAAATGACTTCGAGCACGCCGTCGCCCGCATCGCGCGCGACGTGATCGCCTCCGTGCAGTCTCTTCGCGCCGCCGCACAGCAGATGAAGAACGGCGCACTTGAGGTCTTGCAGCGTTCGACCGCAGCCTCTCAATCTTCGCGCCAGACCTCCTCCAACGTCGTGGCGGTGACGCAGGTCACCTCCGAGCTGGCAGAGTCCTTCGCGGAGGTGGACCGGCAAGTGGCGGAAACAGCACGCATCGTCGGTGCTGCGACCCTGCAGGCCGGCAACGTCCTGCACACCGTCGGCGATCTCTCCCGCAAGGCCGACGAGATCGGCAATATCGCCGGCGTGATCTCGACGATCGCCAAGCACACCAACCTGCTGGCGCTGAATGCCTCGATCGAGGCGGCGCGCCTCGGGCGCTCCGGCGGCGGCTTCACCATCGTGGCGCAGGAGATCAAGTCCCTGGCGAACCAGACCTGGCGCGCGACAGAGGAAATCCAGGGGCAGATCGAGGCGATCCATCGCTCCGGCTCCGAGGCCATCGCGGCGATCGACGCGATGAACGCGACCATCGGCTCGCTGAACCAAATCTCCGGCACGGTCGCGGTCGTCGTCGAACAGCAGAACGTGGCGACGGCAGGCATAGCCGACAATATTCGCCAGGCCGCGGATGAGACGATCGCTGCCGCCAGCAACATCGATATCGTCAGCCGCGTCGCCGCCGAGACCGATGAGGCCGCCAGCCACATCGCGCAATCCGCCGACCAGCTCTCACTCCAGTCTTCCCATCTCGATGCCGAGGTGGCGCAGTTCCTCGGACGCGTCCGGGTCGCCTGAAGTCCGGTTTCATGCCCGGCGCGAATGCGCCAGACCGCCTTGCGCGCGGCAAAGGCTCTGCCAGCTACCGTCGAGCGCCGTTTCGCGCAAGCGACGGGATTCTGTATGCTTCCTGGCTCACGCCCCGCGGAGAACATGCCATGGCCATCGCCCGCTACATCGTGGACAGTGTCGACGATGCCGTCGCCTTCTATCGCGATCATCTCGGCTTCGCGGTGGAACAGCAATTCGGACCCGCCATGGCGATCTTGACCCGCAATGGGCTGACGCTCTGGCTCGCCGGCCCCACGGCTTCCGCCTCGCGGCCGATGCCGGACGGGCGCAAGCCGATCCCCGGTGGTTGGAACCGCTTCGTCATCGAGGTCGCGAACCTGCCCGAGCTGGTCGAGGCCCTGCGCCGCAAGAGCGTCCCTTTCCGCAACGAGATCGTGGTCGGGCCGGGCGGCAAGCAGATTCTGTGCGAAGATCCTTCGGGCAATCTGATCGAACTGTTCGAGCCGACCTGACCAGCGACAGGCGGCCGCCGGCTGTGCTAGACCGCGCGCCATGTCCACCGATGATTTCCTCGCCCGCTTCGGCTCGCCCGGCGCCAGCCAGCCCGATCCCGTGGCGGCAGCCCAGCAGGCCATGCGCAATCCCCTGCCCGCGCGCTTCTACAAGGAGGCCGGCGTGCTGGAGCGCGACGGCCTGTTCCATATCGCGCTCGACGGCCGAACCGCCCGCACCCCGGCGCGCAAGCCGCTCGCGGTCGGCTCCCGCGATGTCGCAGAAGCGCTTGCCGCCGAATGGGAACGGCAGGCCGAGCGGATCGACCCGGCGCGGATGCCGCTCACGCGTCTGGTCAATTCGGCGCTGGACGGCGTCGAGGACCAGCAGGAAGCGGTTCGGGCCGAAATCGTGCGCTACGCCGCCTCGGACGCGCTTTGCTATCGCGCCGGCGAACCGGGGGCGCTCGTCGCGCGTCAGGATGCGGTCTGGCAACCCGTCGTGAAAGCCGTCGAGGCGCTGATCGGCGCCCGCTTCGTCCTGGCGGAGGGCGTCGTCTTCGCCGAGCAGCCGGCCGAGACGCTGGCCGCCGTCGCCCGGCACGTCGAGCAGATCCCCGCCCCGCTCGCGCTGGCCGGCGCGCACAATGTCATGACGCTGACCGGCTCGACGATCATCCTGCTCGCCCTCGCCAACGGGCTGATCGATGCGACAGCGGCCTGGGAGGCGGCCCATGTCGACGAGGACTACCAGATCTCCGTCTGGGGGCAGGATGAGGAAGCGGCCGAGCGCCGCGCGATCCGCCGCCGCGAGTTCGACGCCGCAGCGCTTCTGCTGTCGCAGGCCTGAGCCACCGGTCATCTGCATGATGCGCGGGCGCGCTTCGGCAAACGTCGCAATGGACTCTCACGGCAGCCCCGCTTAAGCCGGCTTTCGAGACGCGATTTCCGGCCGGGAGCCTTGCCGCCATGAAGGACATCCTCGAACAGCTCGAAACCCGGCGCGAAGGCGCCCGCAAGGGCGGCGGCGACAAGCGCATCGAGGCGCAACACAAGCGCGGCAAGCTGACGGCGCGCGAGCGCATCGAACTCCTGCTCGACAAGGACTCCTTCGAGGAGTTCGACATGTTCGTGCAGCACCGCGCCGTCGACTTCGGCATGGACAAGGCCGAGAAGATCCCCGGCGACGGCGTCGTCACCGGCTGGGGCACGGTCAACGGCCGCACCGTCTTCGTCTTCTCCAAGGACTTCACCGTCTTCGGCGGCTCGCTCTCCGAGACCCACGCCCAGAAGATCACCAAGATCCAGGACATGGCGCTGAAGATGCGCGCGCCGGTCGTCGGCCTGTTCGATGCCGGCGGCGCCCGCATCCAGGAGGGCGTCGCGGCGCTCGGCGGCTATGGCGAGGTCTTCAAGCGGAATGTGCAGGCCTCAGGCGTCATCCCGCAGATCTCGGTGATCATGGGCCCCTGCGCCGGCGGCGACGTCTATTCGCCGGCGATGACCGACTTCATCTTCATGGTCCGCGACACCAGCTACATGTTCGTCACCGGGCCGGAGGTGGTGAAGACCGTCACCAACGAGACCGTGACCTCCGAGGAACTCGGCGGCGCCAAGGTCCACACCTCGAAATCCTCGGTCGCTGACGGCTCCTTCGAGAATGATGTCGAAGCGCTGCTGCAGGTGCGCCGTCTGCTCGATTTCCTGCCGGCGAACAACACGGCCGGCGTCCCGGAATGGCCGAGCTTCGACGTGCCCGACCGCGTCGACATGAGCCTCGACACGCTCGTCCCGGACAATCCGAACAAGCCCTACGACATCAAGGAGCTGATCCTGAAGACGGTCGACGAGGGCGACTTCTTCGAGATTCAAGCTGCTTACGCCGGTAACATCGTCACCGGCTTCGGCCGCATCGAGGGCCGCACCGTCGGCATCGTCGCCAACCAGCCGATGGTGCTGGCCGGCGTGCTCGACTCCGACGCCTCGCGCAAGGCGGCGCGTTTCGTGCGCTATTGCGACGCCTTCGAGATCCCGATCGTCTCACTTGTCGACGTTCCCGGCTTCCTGCCGGGCACGGCGCAGGAATATGGCGGCCTGATCAAGCACGGCGCCAAGCTGCTCTTCGCCTATAGCGAATGCACGGTGCCGCTAGTCACGATCATCACCCGCAAGGCCTTCGGCGGCGCCTATGACGTCATGGCCTCAAAACACATCGGCGCCGATGTGAACTATGCCTGGCCAACGGCGCAGATCGCGGTGATGGGCGCCAAGGGCGCGGTCGAGATCATCTTCCGCGGCGGCGACGCCGAGACGATCGCACGCCAGACCAAGGAATATGAGGACCGCTTCATGTCCCCCTTCGTCGCGGCCGAGCGCGGCTATATCGACGAGGTGATCATGCCGCACTCGACCCGCCGACGCATCGCCCGCGCGCTGGCGATGCTCAGGACCAAGAGCGTCGAGCGGCCCTGGCGCAAGCACGACAACATCCCGCTCTGAGCGGGCTGCTTACGGCCAGCGCCTGAATACGGCGCTCGCATTCACGCCACCGAAGCCGAAGCCGTTCGAGATGGCATGTTCCATCGCGAGCGGCCGTGCCGCCTTTGCGACGAGGTCGAGCCCGGCCGCCGCCTCGTCCGGATTCTCCAGGTTGAGCGTCGGCGGGGCGATCTGGTCGCGCAGGGCCAGGATCGTGAAGATCGCCTCGAGGCCACCCGCTGCGCCGAGCAGATGGCCGGTCGCCGATTTCGTCGCGCTGATCGCAATGCCGCTCTCGGTACCGAACACCGCCTTGATCGCAGCCAGCTCACCACGGTCGCCGACCGGTGTCGAGGTCGAATGGGCGTTGAGATGGGCGACATCGGCCGGTCGGAGCCCCGCCTGCTTCAGCGCGGTCTCCATGGCGCGCTGCGCGCCGGAACCATCCTCGGGGCCCGAAGTGATGTGATAGGCGTCGGCGCTGGTGCCGTAGCCGGTCAGCTCGGCCAGGATCGTGGCGCCGCGCGCCTGCGCATGCTCCAGCGCCTCGATGACCAGAAGGCCCGCGCCCTCGCCCATGACGAAGCCGTCGCGGTCCCGGTCGAAGGGGCGCGAAGCCTTTTCCGGCTCATCGTTGAAGCCGGTCGAAAGGGCCCGGGCTGCGGCGAAGCCGCCAAGCGCGACGAGGTCGACGCAGGCCTCGGTGCCGCCGCAGAGCGCAATGTCGGCCTCGCCCGCCCGGATCAGCCGCGCTGCATCGCCGATCGCCTGCACACCGGCGGCGCAGGCCGTGACGGGCGCGCCGATCGGCCCCTTGAAGCCGTGCTCGATCGAGACATGGCCAGCGGCGAGGTTGACCAGGAAGGACGGCACGGTGAAGGGCGAGAGCCGGCGCACGCCGCGCTGGTCGGTAGTCCGCACCGCCTCGGCGATCGCCGGGAAGCCGCCGATCCCCGAGGCGATCACAGTAGCCGTGCGCTCGCGCTCGCCCTCGTTCTGCGGCTGCCATCCCGCCTGCTCCAGCGCTTCCTTGGCGGCGACCAGCGCGAACTGGATGAAGCGATCCATCTTGCGCTGGTCCTTCGGCGCGATCACCGCATCGGGATCGAAGCCGCCCTCGGCATCCTCGGCTTTGGACGGCACGATGCCCGCGACCTTGGCCTGCAGCGTCTCGACAATCGAGTCCGGCAGGCGACGCAAACCCGACCGCCCCGCAAGCAAGCGTTGCCAGGCGATCTCGGTTCCGCAGCCGAGAGGCGAGACCACGCCCATTCCGGTCACGACGATGCGACGCATGGAGAGACTCCTATTCGCGAGGGGACGGCACGGCCGCGGCCCGCGTCGCGACGACGGCAAGGCGCTGCAGCATGGCGGGGCTGGCCTGCGGGCCAGCGATCACGGTGACATTGTCGGGGCTGACGGGCTGCGCGGTCTGCGCATCCGCGAAGGCCGGCACGACCGGCCGTCCAGTTTCCCGGTCGGCGAGCAGCAAGGCCTCTCCTTCCGGTGCGAGATGCTGGTTGCCGAAAGCGACCAGCGTAGCAATGACCGGGAAGAAGTCCCGCCCTCTGCGCGTCAGCACATATTCGTAGCGCTTGGGCCGCTCGCTATAGAGACGGCGCTCGAACAGGCCGGCCTCGGTGAGATGTTTCAAGCGCCGCGCCAGCATGTTCGGCGCGATGCCGAGGTTGCGCTGGAACTCGTCGAAACGGGTGAAGCCTGCCAGTGCATCGCGCAGGATCAGGATGCTCCACCATTCGCCTACGGCCTCGACCGCACGGGCGCAGGGACATTCGGCGAGCGGAAGGAGCCGGGGCTGCATGCGCCTCAGTTAGTGAAGTCACTATCATTTTGCAAGCCAATCTCACGGCCTGCCCTTCTGCGCCGCGGCTCCGCTCAATCCAGCGTGTTTCGGAACCGCATCAGTGCAACGCCGGCAAAAATAGGCACGAACAAGCTGAGATAGATCACCTCGTCGCCGATATCCCTGAGATCGGCACCCTTCAGCATGATCGCACGGATGATGCGCAGGAAATGCGTCAGCGGAAAGATCTCGCCCAGCGTCTGCGCCCAGCCCGGCATCCCGGCGAAGGGGAACATGAAGCCCGACAGCATCAGCGAGGGCAGGAAGAAGAAGAAGGTCAGTTGCATCGCCTGAAGCTGCGTGCGCGCCATCGTCGAGATGGTGTAGCCGAGCAGCACCAGCGCCAGAACGAAGATCAGGACACAGCTCAGGAGAAGCGCGAGCCCGCCGAGGAACGGCACGGCGAAGAGCAGCTTGGCTGCGCTGAGCACGACCACGACCTGCACCGCGCCGACCGCCAGATAGGGCAAGACCTTGCCGAGCATGATCTCGCCGGCCGTCGTCGGCATGGCGAGCAGGTTTTCCATCGTACCGCGCTCGATCTCGCGCGTGAGCGCCATCGCCGTCATCATCACCATCGTCATCTGCAGGATGACACCGAGCAGGCCGGGCACGATGTTGTACTGCGTGATGTTCTCGGGGTTGTAGCGGCGATGGACCACGAAGGAGAGCTCGTCACCGCCGGCAGCAGCCGGGTTCGTCTCGGGCACGCGGCCCTGGGCCCGCACCAGCGCGCGGCTAGCGATCGTCCCCAGCGCCGAGACCGCGCCGCTCGCCGCAGCCGGATCGGTGGCGTCCGCTTCGACAAGGATGCGCGGCTGATCAGCCCGCTCGACCCGCACGCCGAAATCGCTGGGAATGGTCACGAGGAAGGAGATATCCCCCTTGGCCATCAGGCTCTCCGCCTGCGCCGCGCTCTGCGGCCGCTCGCGGAAGCGATAGTAGTTCGAGACCTCCAACGCCGAGACCACGGCACGCGTATAACGATCCTGCCCGAGCGCCAGGATCGCGGCCGGCAGACCACGCGGATCGTTGTTGATCGCATAGCCGAAGAGCAGGAGTTGGAGGATCGGCACCGCCAGCATCATCGCGAAGGTGATGCGGTCACGCCGCATCTGCACGAATTCCTTGGCAAGCAGCGCGCCAAGCCGGCGGATGGAGAACAGCGCGCTCATGCCGCCCGCTCCTGTGCGTCCGCCATGAACTTGATGAAGACATCCTCCAGGCTGGTCTCGCCCGGCTCGACCTGGACCCCGTTCTCGCGCGCAAGCGGCGCGAGCGCGGCTTCCAGCTTGTCCTTATCCGTCCCGACAACGTGCAGCGTCGCGCCGAACGGAGCAACCTGCTCGACTCCTTCGGCCGTCGACAGCGCTCTGATCTGCGCGGGCTTCAGCGCCCCCTGGACGACATAAGTAACGAGGCCAGAGCCGCGGACCACGTCGTCGACGGTTCCCGTTGCCAGCATGCGGCCATGGGCGATGTAACCGATGCGATGGCAGCGCTCGGCCTCGTCCATGTAATGGGTCGAAACCAGGACGGTGATCCCGTCGCCGGCCAGCCGATGGATCTCGTCCCAGAATTCGCGCCGCGCCTTGGGGTCGACGCCTGCGGTCGGCTCGTCGAGCAACAGCAGCTTCGGCTGGTGCATGATGCAGGCGGCAAGCGCGAGCCGCTGCTTCCAGCCACCGGAGAGCGTGCCGGCGAGTTGGTCCTTGCGCGAGGCAAGCCCGAGCCCGCCGAGCGTCTTCGCCACCGCCTCCTCGACCCGCTCCAGTTCATAGAGCCGCGCCACGAAGGTCAGGTTCTCGGCGATGGACAGGTCCTCGTAGAAGGAGAAGCGCTGCGTCATGTAGCCGACCTGGCGCTTGATCGCGGCGCTCTGCGTGCGGAGATCAAGCCCGAGCACGGTGCCCTCCCCGGCATCGGGCCTGAGCAGGCCGCAGATCATCCGGATCGTCGTGGTCTTGCCTGAGCCGTTGGGGCCGAGGAAGCCGACGATCTCGCCAGGCGCCAGGGCGAGATCGACATTGTCGACCACCGTGCGCTTGCCGAAGCGCTTGGTCATGCCGCGCACATCGATGGCGAGCGGCGCGCTCATCTTTGTCCCCGCAACATGACGTCGACGATCTGCCCGGGCTGAAGCACCGATTGCGGCCCGCCATCCGGACGCGCCTCGACGAGATAGACCAGCTTCTGACGCGTCTGCGCCGAATAGATCACCGGCGGCGTGAATTCGGGCTCCGGCGAGACATAGGTCACGCTCGCCGTCAGCCCTGCCACGCAGCCATCGCAGCGGACATCGAGCCGCATCCCCGGCTTCACGCTCGAAATCCAGATTTCCGGCACATAGAGCATCAGCTTGGCTGCCCCGTCAGGCAGCATCAGCAGCACGGGCGCGCTCGGCCCGCCGAGCTCGCCGACACGGCGCAGCACATCGCTAATCCGGCCGTTGGCCGGCGCGACAAGGCGGCGCTGCGACAGCCGCCAGCGCGCCTGCTCCAGGGCTGCCCTCGCCTGCTCGACCTGGTTCTCGCTCGCCTTGATCTCATCCGGTCGCGCAGCGAGTCGGGCGACCGCAAGATTGGCGATGAACTCCCGCACGCGTGCGCTGGCGACGTCCCGCGCGGTCAGCGCCTGGTCGAGATCAGCCTGGGAGGAGACACCGCGCCGGAAAAGATCTTGGCGGCGTTCCAAGGCCCGTTCGCTCTCGCGCTCCTGTGCCCTGCCGGAGGCCAGACTTGCTTCGATCACCGCGATCTCTTCCGCCCGCTTGCCGCTGCGCAGGTTTTCGAGCTGTGCCTGCGCCTGAATCAGCCGGGCCTCGCTTTCGGCGACCGCATTCTCCGCATCCGTGGTCTCCAGCGCCGCCACGACCTTGCCGGCCTCGACGCGCTCGCCGCGGCGCACATCGATACGTTCGATACGAGCCGTGTCGATCGGACCAAGCCGTACATACTCGCCCTCGACATAGCCCGCGATGCGCACCGAATCCGAGACACAGCCCGGAACGATCGAGCCCAGCAGAGCGATGGAACAGAGAAAGCCGAGAATCATGAGCGTTCTCCTCGCGCTGCCAGAACCGAGGCGGTGACCGCCGCGCGGATAGTGCTGGCGATGGCTTCGCTCTCGACCTCACCGATCGCTTGCCATTCCATGCGCCGGATGACGGCGGGCCTTGCGAGCCGGAAGTAGAGGACCTGACCAATCATCGCGAAAACGGCGAGCTTGGTTCCCGGCGCTTCGGGATCCCTGCCGGTTGCCATGCCCCACAGCGCGCAGAGCCGGCCATGAATCGGCCCCACCATGCCCTCGTAGAGCAGATCGAAGGCGGGAGACGGCTCCATCATCTCGCGAACGACGAAGCGTGCGATCGCCTCGCTCTCGGGAGCACGGGTGGCAAAGGCGATCACGCGGCTGACCGCTATGAGCACAGCCTCCAAGGCCACATCCGGATGCAACGCCGGCGGCAAGGGCGCGAGCTGATCCTGCCCGAGCACCCTCTCCCGCATCGTGGCGACGATCGCCTCGGCACAGGCCCGGCGCAGACCGCCCTTCCCCCCAAAATGATAGGCGATACCGGCGCTGTTGACGCCCGCGGTCTGTGCGATTTCGCGGATCGAGCTCGCGTCGAAGCCGTTCCTGCCGAACAGCTCCAGCCCCGCGCGGATCAGCGCCTCCCGTGTTCCACGGTCTGCATCTGATATCGCGATCATGCCGGAAGAATACTCTTCTCGCCGACCTCAATCAATCGATTGATTAAATTCAGCAACGAAGCTGCGCTCCGCTCTTCAGGCAATTCCCCGGCTCCATGACATGACTTGCGCCGGAGAATGGGTTAAGGCGGCAGCCATTCTCTCACCCATCCCGCCCGATGCTTTTCAACTCCTTCGCTTTCCTGCTCGCCTTTCTGCCGCTGGCGCTAGCCCTGCACTGGTTGGCCGAGCGCTTCGCGCCGCAATGGCGGCTGCCAGTGCTGGTCGTGCTGTCCTTCGCCTTCTACGGCTATTGGGACTGGCGCTTCCTGCCGCTGCTCGCGCTTTCCGTCGGAGTGAACTGGCTGATCGCCGAGGCGTTCCTGAAGACGAAGTCGAGCGGGCTCATCACGCTCGCCATCGCGCTGAACCTCGCCGTCCTGGCGGTGTTCAAGTACTTCAACTTCTTCGTCGGTCTCGCTGGAATGATTCCCGGATTGCCGGCGCCGAAGTTCGACATCGCGCTGCCGCTCGGCATCTCCTTCTTCACCTTCCACCACATCATGTACCTGACGGATCTGCGGCGCGGCCAGGCGCCGCGCTATGATCTCGTCCGCTACGCGCTCTACATCGCCTTCTTCCCGCAGGTGCTCGCCGGCCCGCTGGTGCGCTGGCGCGAGATCATGCATCAGCTCGACGAGCGGCCCTACCAGCGGCCTGATGCCGCCGAGCGCATCGCGCGCGGGCTGATGCTCCTGACCTTCGGCCTCGCCAAGAAAGTGCTGATCGGCGATCCGCTGGCGGAATATGCCAACCCGGTCTTCGCCGCCGCGGCGGCCGGCAAGATCGTCAGCTTCGTGGAAGCCTGGCAGGCGACGCTCGCCTTCACCTTCCAGATCTATTTCGACTTCTCCGGCTACACCGACATGGCGCTGGGCCTTGCCCTGCTCTTCGGCATAGTCCTGCCGCAGAACTTCGAGGTGCCCTATCGCTCGCAGAGCATCCAGGATTTCTGGCGGCGCTGGCACATGACGCTGTCGCGTTTCCTGCGCGACTATCTCTATATCCCGCTCGGCGGCTCCCGATCTGGCCTGCCGACCCAGGTCTGGGCACTCTTCGCCACCATGGCGCTCGGCGGCCTCTGGCACGGCGCCGGCCTCACCTTCGTCGCCTGGGGCGTCGCCCACGGGCTCGCACTGATTGTCGCGCTGTTCTGGCGCCGCGCCGGCTGGCCAATGCCGGCGCCGCTCGGCTGGCTCCTGACCTTCCTCTTCGTTGTGCTGTGCTGGGTGTTGTTCCGGGCTTCGACCTTCGAGGCGGCGCTGACCATCTACAAGGGGCTGTTCGGCCTCGCCCCGATCGGGACTGGCTTCAAATGGCGCGCGCTGGTGCCTGCGGCGGCTTTCGCCATCATCGGCCCGACCGCCTGGAACCTCGTCCACAAGCTGCCGCCGGCCCGCTGGATCGCAGTGCTGACCGGGCTCCTGTTCGTCATCATCCTGCTGAAGATCGGCGAAGACGCGAATTATGAGTTCATCTACTTCCAGTTCTGAGCCGGCCGGCACGCCAGCTCAGGCGGCTAGGGCATTTTCGAGCGAAGTGGACACCGGTTCGCGTGAAGAAAATGCGATCAAACAAAGACCTGGAGCATGTCCGCGATTCGGAGAAACGCGGAAATGCTCCAGATGGACGAACTTCATCGCGACGCTGCTTGCGGCGGCCGCGCTGGTCTCCGCCGCCTTCCTGACGGTCGCATTCCTGCTCGATCCCTATGATTCCGGCCGCACCCCGCTGGCCTTGAAGGAGGGCGTGCGCCCGCAGGGGCCGCGCACGGCCCTGGCCAGCCGCGGACGTGATCCACAATTCACCGGCGCGATCTTCGGCAACTCGCATATCCAGCTGATCTCGCCGGAGGAGCTGCGAAAGAGAACCGGCATTCCCTTCGTCTCGCTGATCGCACCCGCGACCATGCCGAAGGAGCAGCTGGCGACGCTCGACTGGTTCCTGCGCCACCACCGGCAGGTGCCGCCGAAGGCGATCGTCGTCGGTATCGACCAGTACTGGTGCACCCCAAACCCGCGCTTTCCGAACGAAAAGCCCTTTCCGTTCTGGTTGCTCTCCCGCAGCACGCTCGACTACGTCGCCGGACTGATGCGCTACGACCTGATCGAAGAGGTTCCGCGCCGCTTCGCCTACCTCACCTCGAAAAAGGCCGAGCGCGGCCGGCCCGACGGCTACTGGAACTACGAAGCCGACTATGAGCTTCAGGGCTTTCACCAGCGCCCCGAACTGCGCGCGCGCCTGGAAGAGCCGGTCACCGCCGGCGGCGGCAACGTCGACGGTCCCTTCCCCGCTGCGACGGGGCTCGAGGAGTTGATGAAGTCGGCCCCGCCTGAGACGGCGCTGATTCTCGTGCGCCCGCCGGTCTATGTCAGCGCGCTCTCGAAGCCCGACACGCCGGATGCCGCCGCCGACGCAGCCTGCCGCAAGGCTTTCGCCGACCTCGCCGCCCGCCGCCCCAACACGGCTCTGGTCGATTGGCGAGTCGATCGACCCGCTCTGCGCGACCCGAATCTGTTCTTCGACCACAGCCATTATCGCCAGCCCATTGCCCGGCTGGTCGAGGCCGATATCGCGGATGCGATCGGAAAGCTCGAGAAATAGTCAGAAAATCGCGATTTTATCCGCCTTTTCTGCCTTTCGGCAGGCCCCGATCACGAAGCGGTTGATGCCATGTCGGAAGCGATTGTTCCGTTTGAAACGGATCGCTATAAGGGCGCCAAATCGGCTCACCCTCCCGCGGCAAAGCCGATGGGCGCGTGAGCGGACAACTCAGAGAGCGCGCCCATGTCGAAGCAGATCATCCTCGATGCGGACTACAAGCCGAGCGATGACGAGCCGTTCATGAACGATCGTCAACGTGAGTATTTCCGCGGCAAGCTCCTCGCCTGGAAGGACGAGATCCTGAAGGAGGCGAAGGAAACCCTCGTCACGCTGCAGAGCGAGAGCGAGAATCACCCTGACATCGCCGACAGGGCCTCATCCGAAACCGACAGGGCCATTGAGCTGCGCGCCCGCGACCGCCAGCGCAAGCTGATCGCCAAGATCGACGCCGCCATCGCCCGCATCGACGATGGTTCGTACGGCTATTGCGAGGAAACCGGCGAGCCGATCTCGCTGAAGCGCCTGGAAGCCCGTCCGATCGCGACGTTATCGCTCGAAGCTCAGGAGCGCCACGAGCGCAACGAGCGCGTCTTCCGCGACGACTGACCGCGGCACACCAGCTTCGGCATTTTGACAGGCCCCGCACCCATGGCGCGGGGCCTTTCTGCATGAGTTGGCGGCTGCGGTGGAATGGAGGCTTTCGACCCAACTCGGACCTTCATTCCGCGGTGGTTGCCGCTACAATCTGCGCCGGTCACTTGAACGTTGGGCTGAGGATTTAGGTGACCATCGCCTGGGCAACATTGCTTTAGCGGGGCCGCATGTCGGATTGGGACGCTCTACCGCCAGATGAAATGGCGGAACACCTCGTTGCGAGCCACGGCCGCTCGGCGTTTCTCTTCGCTACCGATGCACTGGAATTAATAGTCGAGAAGCAGGACGAGAACGGAGAGCGCTACTGGCTCGAGGTGAGAAAGCGCGTGGCTGAAATTCTGGCAGATCGCTGATCGGGGTGAGACGGGACACAGGGAATAGATCGGCGAACAGAAAATCTGCAATCGCGAGCGCCGCGAGGCAATGTCGCCTTGGCGGCTGTGATAGTGGGCCAAACTGACACCTGTGCAGGGGCGGTCCGCATCTAGCCCCGGAGCACGCCGAAGCGTCAGCATCCCAGCCCATCTCGGACATTCCGCACACAACCGCCCAACGGAAAAGCCCCGCGTCGAGAGAACGCGGGGCTTCTGGCCGCCAACCTTTGAAGCTTGGGGAGCGTGGCGGGCGGCCGGGGCTGTCGGCGGCTCGGGAGAGACCGCCGGCCGGACCGGCGCGGAGACAAGGGGGAGCGTTCCGCGCCGTCCGGATTTCGGAAAGTGGGGTCAGAAGGGCAGCAGGATATCCATCACCTGCTGGCCGTAGCGCGGCTGCTGGACATCGGTGATCTGGCCGCGGCCGCCATAGGCGATGCGGGCCTGGGCGATCTTGGTCGAGTCGATCGTGTTGTCCGACTCGATGTCCTCCGGCCGGATCACGCCGGCGACGATCAGCTCGCGGATCTCGAAATTGACGCGGATCTCCTGCTTGCCCTCGATCACGAGGTTGCCGTTGGGCAGGTTCTGGGTGACCACGGCGGCGACATTGGTGGCGAGCTGCTCGCTCCGGCGCACGGAGCCCGCACCCTCGCTCGAGCCTTCGGAATCGAGCTTCAGCAGCTCGCCGGCGTTCGACCCGTCCGGCAGGAACTTGTCGAGCTTGTTCTCGAAGCCCATGATCCTTGCAGCGCCGAAATCCTCGCCGTTCTTGCGGCTGCGCTTGGTGGTGTTGTCGAGCTGCGCCCGATCGGTGAACTTCACCTTCACTGTGACGAGGTCGCCGACATTGCGGGCACGCTGATCCTTGAAGAAGGCGCGCGAGCCGGTGCGCCAGAGCGAGTTCGGCGCGTAGGAGGCGTGCTCCATCGCCGGCATCGGCATTTGCACCGGCTTGTAACCCTTGGCGGCGGTCGGATCCTCGACAGGCGAGAGCGTCGGCGCCTGGCCGACATTGGCGAGGCGATCGCCGATGCCGCAGGCCCCGAGCGAGGCGGTGAGCATCAGCAGGCCGGAGAGCTTGGCGAGACGATTGGCGTACATGGCGGTTTCCATGGCGATCACTGGGCGCTGGCGATGCGGCCGGCGGCGGTGGGCTGGACGGAGACCCGTCCCGGCCCGCTGACCTTGCCTTGCAGCACGCGCTTGGATTGGGGGTTGGTGACGGAGACGACGTCGCCCATCGCGCCGGCCTCGTTGGCCCGGCCGCGCAGCGTGATCAGCAGGCCCGGCGCCTCGTAGACGATGGTGACGAGGTCGCCCTTGCCGACGATCTCCTCGCGCTGGACGTCGCTGCCGCGCAGCGGCACCCCGGCAAGCAGAGCCCGGCGCGCGACCTTGTCGACCGCCGCGCGGGCGTCACTGATGATCTCGCCGCCCTGCCCGTCGCGCGGGCGCCGCTCGACGATGACGTCGTCCTTGCCGAGCGTTTCGCCGCGGGCGATCAGGCGCTTTGGCACCACCACCTCCATGGTCTCGACGAGCTGGCCGGAGATCCGCAGCGGCTTCAGTCGCATCGCCATGCTGCCGGGCACGGTGAGCCGTGCCTGCAGGCGACGCGAGCGGGCGTCGAAGGAGAGATCGAGGACGCCGACATCGCCGGTGAGCTCGGGCTCGACCGCGACGGCCGGCGCCCCGCCGTCAATCGCCAGTGCGAAGATGCGGGCATCGACGCCGAAGCGCTCCTGCAAGCCGATCTTCACCGCAATCTCGATGTCCGCAGCGGTGACTCGGCGCGCAGCGCGCGTCACCACCACCTGGGCGAAGCCCCGGCTGTCGAGATCCGAAGTCTCGCGGACGATGCCGGCGGCGCGTGCCGCCTCGACGACGCGCGTGACCTGGATCGTGCCGGTCTCGCCGAGGCCCGGCGCGCGGAACGCGGCGGTTCCAGCAGCCTCGCCCATCAGCCCGGAGATGAGATCGCCGAAAGTGACGAGGTCGCGGGAGAGGCTGACCTCGGAGCGCAGCTGCAGCTTGCGCGGCAGCGCGGCAGCCGGCGCTGCGACGGCGGAAGCGACTGCGACCGCCGCGGGCTGCGGATGCTGCTGGCCGTGCTGCGGAGCCGCCAGGGCGGCGCCGCCGGAGAGCAGGAGCACGATCAGGGAGCGGCGGATCATGATGCGGAGCCTCCGGTCAGCCGCGGAACATCTGGGTCGTCGCCGACATCATCTGGTCGGCGGCGGTGATGACCTTGGAGTTCATCTCATAGGCGCGCTGCGCCGCGATGAGCGAGGAGAGCTCCGTCACCGCTTGGACATTCCCCTCTTCGAGATAGTTCTGCTGCAGCGTGCCGAAGCCCTCGCCGCCGCCGAAACCATCGATCGGCTGCCCCGAAGCGGCGGTCTCGACATAGAGGTTGTCACCGATCGACTCGAGGCCGACCTTGTTGACGAAGCGCACCAGCTGGATCTGGCCGAGCTGCTGCGGCGCGGTCTGCCCCGGCAGCATTGCCTCGACGATGCCCTGCGCGTTGATGCTCACGCTGGTCGCATTGTTCGGCACGGTGATGCCGGGCTCGACATGGTAGCCGTCACGCGTGACGATCTGGCCCTGCGAGTCCAGGTCGAAGGAACCATCGCGGCTGTAGGTGGTCCGCCCGTCCGGCATGCGGATCCGGAAGAAGCCCTCGCCGCGGATGGCGAGATCGTAAGGTTTCTCGGTCGGCGTGATGTTGCCCTGCGTCATCACGCGGCCGGTCGAAACCGTCTTGACGCCGGAGCCGATGAAGGTACCGGCCGGTGCCTGGGTGTTCTGGTCGGAGGTGGCCGAGCCGGCGCGACGGAAATGCTCGTAGAGCAGGTCCTGGAAATGCACCTGCTGGCGCTTGTAGCCGGTGGTCCGGACGTTGGCGATGTTGTTGGAGATGACCTGGACGTTCATCTCCTGGGCCATCATGCCGGTCGCGGCTGTCTGCATGGCGCGCATGGGCTCGCTCCTTTTCCGCTATCAGGCCTGCTGGTCCGCCAGGCGCGTGATCGCCCGGCTGCGCAGCTCGTCGGATTTACTGATCATGTTGGCGACGCTCTGGTAGTTGCGCTGCACCTCCATGAGCCGGGTCAGCTCGACCACGGCCTTGACGTTCGAACGCTCGACCGCGCCAGGCTCGAGCCGCGCCTCGGGGCCGGCAGGCTGGGCGGCAGCCGTCGCGGAGAACAGGTTGGTGCCCTCGCTGACGAGCTTGGTCGGGTCGGCGAAGCGGACCTGGCGCAGCTTGCCGCGCGTGCCCTGGTCGCTGCTCACCGTGCCGTCGGCGGCGATGCGCATCGCATATTCGCTGGAGCCGAAGGTGATCGGGCCGGAATCGCCCATCACCGGCAGTCCGGTCTGGGTCACGAGGCGGCCCTGCCGGTCGACGGTCAGCGAACCGGCCCGGGTGTAGCGTTCCCCGCTCGGCGTCTGCACGACGAGGTAGTTGTCGCCCTTGAGAGCGACGTCGAGCGGGTTGCCTGTCTGCTCAATCGTGCCCTGCGACAGGTCGATCGGCGTGCCGTTGTCGATGACATAGGACAGCGGCCGGTCGGACGGCTTGAAGGCATCGGCCTTGGCGACCGGCATGATGAATTCGTTGAAGCGCGCGCTGCGCGCCTTGAATCCATTGGTGCCGACATTCGCCATGTTGTTGGCGATGACGTCCAGCTCGCGCGCCAGGGCAACCTGGCGCGACAGGCCGATGAGAAGCGCGTTCTCCACGGCTCAACTCCCGATCATGTCCCGCGGCGACCTCGACGCTCCCCAGCGCAGTCGCCACGGACCATTCCCGGCAATCGCCGTGCCAGCATGGTTAATTCTCGCAAGATACTGATATTTATAACCTTAATTTCTTTACCTCGGCTCGACACAACCCGGCACGAACCGCAGAAGCGGCAAGAACGACCCGGCAAATTCTGCCGCCCTTAACGGCGCGTTAACCGTGATTGGCGAAGGTGCGTCCATGGGCGGCAGAACGCGGCCCGGCGGCCAGGGCGCAGACGAGATGGCAAAAAAGGCCAAGAAGGAAGAGGAAGGCGCTTCGGGTGAAGAGGCGCCGAAGAGCAAGAAGAAGCTCTTCATCATCGGCGGCGTCGTGCTGCTGGCAGCTGCCGGCGCCGGCGGCTGGTTCTTCCTGAAGAAGCCCACCCCGGAGCAGATCGCTGCAGCCGAGGCGGCCAAGCCGAAGAAGCCTGCCACCTTCCTCGAAATGAAGGACATGATGATCGGCATGTCCAATGGCGGCCAGCAGGACCGTCAGCCGGTCATGAAGATCAAGGTCGTGCTTGAGATCGCCGATGCGAAGGTCTCGGAAGAGGTGAAGCCGCTGCTGCCGCGCGTCGAAGACGCCTTCCAGGTCTTCATGCGTGAACTGCGCCCCTCCGATCTTGAAGGCTCGGCCGGCATGTACCGGCTGAAGGAGGAGCTTCTGCGCCGCGTCAACCTGACGGTCTACCCGGCCAAGGTTGATGCAGTGCTGTTCAAGGAACTGCTGGTGCAGTGAGCCGGGGTAACCCTGAGCCCCGGAACGAGATGACGGCGGAACGATGAGCACCGAGCGCGATAACCCCGCACCGACCGACGAGCCGCTGACGCCGGAAGGCATGGCGGCCGGCTGGGCCGCGATGCCGGACATCGTCGAGGAGGACGGCGAATCGGAAGGCGGCGTAGACCGCCTGATGTCGCAGGACGAAATCGACACGATGCTCGGTTTCTCCAGCGGCGACGACGGTGCGTCCCGCAACGGCATCCAGGCGATCGTCGATTCCGGCTCGGTCGCCTATGAACGCCTGCCGATGCTCGAGATCATCTTCGAGCGTCTCGTGCGCCTGCTCTCGACCAGCCTGCGCAACTTCTTCACGGACAACGTCGAGGTCACGCTGGAGAGCATCCGCTCCGTGCGCTTCGGCGACTACATCAACTCCATCTCACAGCCGGCGCTGCTCTCGGTGTTCAAGGCCGAGGAGTGGGACAATTTCGGCCTGATCACCATCGAATCGGCCCTGACCTATTCGGTCATGGACGCCATGTTCGGCGGCAAGCGCGGCCAGCCCGCGCCGCGCATCGACGGCCGCCCCTTCACCTCGATCGAGATCCGCCTGGTACGCCGCGTCATCGAGCTGGTTCTGGGCGACGCCGAGGCCGCCTTCAAGCCGCTCTCGCCGGTGACCTTCACGGTCGACCGCGTCGAGTCCAACCCGCGCTTCGTCTCGATCTCCCGCCCCGCCAACGCCGCGATCCGCGTCGAGCTCAAGTTCGACATGGAAGGCCGCGGCGGCGCGCTGCACATCCTCCTTCCCTACGCCACCATCGAGCCGATCCGCGAATTGCTGCTCGAAAGCTTCATGGGCGAGAAGCTCGGGCGCGACCCGATCTGGGAGAACCATCTCGCGACCGAAGTCTGGCAGGCCGATGTCGACGTCACCTGCGTGCTGCACGAGACGCAGATGCCGCTGAAGCGCGTCATGAAGCTCGAGATCGGCGACACGCTGATGTTCGACACCCGCCCCGACTCCGCCGTCTCGCTGCGCTGCGGCGACTTCATCGTCACCGAAGGGCGGATCGGGCGCGTCGACGACAAGATCGCCGTCCAGGTGGTCGCCCCGCTCCGGCGCTCGAAGACCACGCTCGCCGCCTTCGACAGCCTTGCCAGCCATCTCGGCGCCACGACCTGAGCAGGACATCATGACGATCAATCTTATCGCCGACGTGCTTGTCGCCAGCCTGCTGGTCGCCACCATCATCACCTGCTTCGTCCTGACCAAACGCATCGAGCGCCTCAAGGCCGACGAGGCGGGCATGCGCCAGACGGTCGGTGCCCTCATCACCGCCACCGACAATGCCGAGCGCGCCATCGCCGGCCTCAAGCTCACGCTCGGCGATTGCGACCGCACTCTGGAGGAGCGCCTGCGCACCGCCGAACGCTATGCCGCCGATCTCGCCGCCCAGGTCGAGGCCGGCCAGGCAGTGATGGAGCGTATCGGCCAGATCGTCAGCGCCGCCACCCTCGTCGGCGCCAAGCCGCCGGTGGCAGAAGCCGCCCCGGTTGCCGAACCCGCGCCCGTGTCCCGCCTCGAAAGCGCCGCCCAGTCAGCTGCCGCCATCCGCGCCCGCGCCGCCCGCCGCCTTGAGGAACAGGCTGCGTGATCGAAAGACCCCGCCTCCTGCCGGCAGTCATCCTCGGCGCCATGGGTCTTCTGGCGCTGAAGCTGCTCGCCTGGACGGCGGACCCCGCCCCCGGCAAGATTCCGCCTGATCCGCCTGTTTTCGCGAAGGCGCCCGTGGGCAAGACACCCGCCGCCGAGAAGGAAGTCTGGGGTCTGGCGAAGATCATCGCGCGCGCCCACGCGCCGGACTTCTTCGATCCCGAGACGACCGGCTCCGTGCCCGCTCCCGATCCGAAGAAGGAGCAGGAGAAGAAGGAAGCCGAGGCGAAGGCCGAGGCTGCCCGCGCCGCCAACCCCAACAACAAGGCCGGCGTCATGAACGGCACGGCCAAGCCGCTCTCGCCGGCGGAAAAGGCCATCCTCGAACGCCTCGGCGAACGCCGCGAGGAGCTCGACGGCCGCATGCGCGAGCTGGAAATGCGCGAGCGCCTGCTGGATTCGGCCGAGAAGAAGCTCGACGGCCGCGCCGGCGATCTCAAGAGCCTGGAAGAGAAGGTCAGCCCGGCCGCAAAGGCCTCCGCCGACGAGGCGAAGGCGATCAAGAACCTCGTCATCATGTATGAGGCGATGAAGCCCAAGGACGCCGCCCGCGTTTTCGACCGCCTCGGCCTCGATGTGCTGGTGCCGGTGGTGCAGCAGATGAACCCGCGCAAGATGTCCGAGGTGCTCGCTGCCATGTCGCCGGAGCGCGCCGAAAAGCTGACCGTCGCGCTGGCGACGAGCGGCCGCATGCCGGGCTTCGAACGGGTGGCGAACGAGACCCCGCTCCCCGGCAACGAGCTGCCGGCGATCGCGCCCGCCCCGCAGCGCTGAACACAGTTCATTTTTTGCGGAAACGCGCGGTCATCCCGGGCTTGACCCGGGATCCATGCCAGAGGGATTCCGATCGAAGTTCAGGCATGGATTCCGGCTCTGCGCTTCGCTCCGGCCGGAATGACCCGCGCTCGACGAAAACCCCGCACACGCGAGAGCCCGTTCCGCGTTAAGACGGCATTATGGTTGACACGCTAGCGTGCCCGAGGGCCGCCGCGTCTGCGTGATGCGAAGGCCCGCTGTCGCGTTGGTCGAGTATTCCGTTTGCCTCTGTCGCGTTCCCTCGCCTTCGGTATCGGGCTGGCCGCTCTCGCGCTCGCCGCCGGCCTGGACGCGCCTGCCTTGGCCGCCAGCGCCACGATGCGGGGCGAGGCCATGCCGGCCGGCTTCGGTCGCGTCTCGCTCGCCTTCGATGAACCGACCCAGACCCGCATCCGCGTCGCCAATGGCGTGCTGATCGTCGCCTTCGGCAGCCCGGTCCGGGTCGATATCGCGCGCATCACCCGCGAATTGCCCAATTACGTCTCGGTCGCCCGCATCGACCCCGACGGGCGCGGCATGCGCTTCGCTCTGACCCAGCCCTACAAGGCCAACCTGATCGAAGCCGGCGACAAGGCCTTCATCGATCTCCTGCCGCAGAACTGGGCGGGCGTGATGCCCGGCCCGCCGCCGGAAGCCATCGCCGAGCTGACCGAACGGCTGCGCGTCGCCGAAGCGAAAGCCCGCGAAGCCGCCCGTCAGCCGGCCGCCCCGCCTGCGGTGCTGACGATGCGCTCGGCCAGCCTTCCAACGCTGGAGCGCCTGATCTTCAAGGCCCCCGCAGAGACGAAGCTCGCCAGCGAACTCTCGGACGGCGCGCTCAAGCTCATCTTCGACAAGCCCATGAACGTCGAGGCCGGCGAAATCCGCAATGCGCTCCCGGCTGATGTCGCGCTTTCCGCGCTCGACGCCGGCAAGGACGCGCTCAGCCTGACGCTCTCCCTGCCGAAGGATTGGCAGGCCCGCAGCTTCAACGACGAATCGGGGCTGGTCGTCGATCTGCTGCGGCCGGCCAAGATCGGCGCGCTCTCCCTGCCCGATATCGACAAGCCGCAGCCACCCGCAGCGCCGGCCGCCGTCGAGCCGCCGAAGCCCGCCGTCGCTCAACCGACCGCGCAGCCAACCACTCCCGCGCCTCAGCCTGCCGCCGTAGCCCCGGAGCCGCCGCCTGGTCCGGTCGCGATCACCGCGGCCGAGACGCGCCTCGATTTCAGCTTTCCGCGCCAGACCGGCGCCGCCGCCTTCCTCGATGCCGGCGTGATGACGCTGGTCTTCGACACGCGCGACACCATCGATCCCGCCCGCCTCGCCGGTCTGCTGCCGAAGCTGATCGAGGAGAGTTCGGTGACGCGCGAGAGCCGCGTGACACTCGTCCGCCTGCGCCTGGCCGGCCAGCCCCTCGCCCGCTTCTTCGACGACGGCAATGGCTGGTCGCTCGATCTCGGCGAAGATGCGAGCAAGCCTGCCGCGATGATCGAGCCACGGCGCAGCATGGATGAGCGCGGCCAGACCATTCTCGCCGTGCCGCTCGCCGGGCTCACCGGCATCCATTGGCTGGAATCCGGGCCCGCAGGTCTGCCGATCGCCGTCGCCACCGCGACCGGCCCCGCGCATCTCACGCCCAAGCCTTATCAGTTCGTCGAGTTCAGCCTGCTCCAGACCGCGCAGGGGCTGGCCGTCCAGCCGCGCTCGGACGATGTCGTCGTACGTGCCGGCACCGAGCAGGTACGCATCGGCCGCGCCGGAGGGCTCACTGTGTCCCTCGATGTCGCCGAGCCGAACCGACAGCAGACCGAAGCACAAGCCGAGAAGCACGAATCCCCGCCGCTGCTCGACGCCGATGCCTGGGCGAAGCTGCGCCTCGGCAACCTGCGCGATCGGGCCCGGGCCCTGATGCTCGACGTGACCGACGCCTCGCGCGGCCGCAAATCGGATGCGCGCCTGACGCTCGCCCGCTTCTACGTCGCCAATGGCCTGATGCCGGAAGCGGCCGGTCCCCTCGGCGCGATGATGGCCGACGACGCGGCCATGCGCGGCAACCGGGAGGCGCTCTTCCTGCGGGGCGTCATCGCGGCCCAAATGCATCGCGATCAGGATGCGATCTCCGCCTTCAACGCCGAAGCGATCAAGGGCGACGTCGAGGCGGGGCTCTGGCGCGCGCTGGTCGAACAGCGTTTGAACCGGAACGCCCAGGCGATGGTCGGCTTTCGCCGGGCCGAAGCGGTGCTCGATCGCTACCCCGTCGATCTCCAGGGCGAGTTCCGCGAGGCGATGGCCCGCGCCGCGTTTGCCACGCAGGATATGGGCGTGGCCGAGCGGCAGGTGCAAGCGCTCACGGACATGCCGCGCGGCAGCTTCGACCAGGAGCGCCTCGCCCTGTTGCAGGCACGGCTCGACGACACCTGCGGCCGCCCGGAAGCCGCGATGAACGGCTACAAGGCGCTGTTCGAGGCGAAGAGCCGCCCCGTCGCCGCCGAGGCGCAGCTGCGCGCCGTCAGGCTCGCCGATGCCGAGAAGCGGACCGACCTCAAGCCGGAGGAGGCCATCGCCCGCCTCGAGACCGTCTCGGTGATCTGGCGCGGCGGCCGGCTGGAGATCGAAGCGCTGGCCGAACTCGGCCGACTCTATGCCGACCAGCAGCGCTGGCGCGACGCCTTCCTGATCGCCCGCCGGGCCAACGAAAACTTCCCGGACGATCCGCTGACCCGCCGGATGCATGACGAGACGGCGCAACGCTTTGCCGAGCTCTTCACCGGCTCGGGCCTCGGCAACCTGCCGCGCATCGAGGCGCTGGCGCTGTTCTACGACTTCAAGGAGTTTCTGCCGATCGGCCGGCGCGGCGACGAAATCACCCGCCTCCTCGCCGACCGGCTGGTCGAGCTCGACCTGCTCGATCAGGCCGCTGAGATCCTGCGCTACCAGATGGATCGCCGCCTGACCGGCGCAGCGCGCTCCACCATCGCCACCCGCCTCGCCATGATCGACCTGATGAACGGCAAGCCAGCCGAGGCGATCCGGGCGATCAATGCGACGCGGCTCGTCGAATTGCCGGCCGACGTCAAGCGCGCCCGGCTGCTGCTGGAGGCCAAGGCGCTCTCCGATCTCTCGCGCACCGACCAGGCGCTGGAGATGCTGGAGGGCGAGCGCGGCGCCGAGGTCGATCGCCTGCGTGCCGACATCTACTGGACCGGGCGCCGCTGGCGCGAGGCCGGCGAGGCCTATGAGCGCATCCTCGACGAGAGCTGGCGCGGCGACACGGCCCTGACCGATGCCGAGCGCGCTGACGTGATGCGCGCCGGCGTGTCGTATGTGATGGCGAACGAAGCCCTGTCGCTGGACCGTCTGCGCAGCAAGTTCGCGCCGAAGATGGCGCGCAGCGCCGATGCCCGCACCTTCGCCTTCGTCACCGGCGCCAACCGCTCCCGCGCGGCTGATATCCGCGAGATGGCGCGCGCGACCGCGAATGCCGACAGCGTCTCGGAGTTCCTCAAGGCCTATCGCGAGCGCTACCCCGGCCTCTCGGCCGCCATGCGCAAGCCGCAGCAGCCGGCGGAACCCCTGCCCTCGCCGGCACAGGGCGCCACGGCCGAACCGTCGACGCCGCAACGCAGCTGAGCACCCGCAACGTCATTCCGGGGCAGGCGGAAGGCCTGAGCCCGGAATGACGGCGTGGGTCCTTACCCTTGGCCTCAACCCGGCCCGGAATTCGTGTCCTCGCCGCGCGCCTTGGCGCGCAGCACGAATTGCAGGTTGCGGACATAGACGAAGACGCCGAAGCCCTGCCCGAGGATGAAGACCGGGTCGCGCCGGTAGAGCGCATACATCAGCAGCAGCGCGCCGCCGCCGATCGAGAACCACCAGAAGGTCATCGGTACGACGGAGCGCCCGGCCTTCTCACTCGCCAGCCACTGCACGACGAAGCGCATGGTGAAGAGCCCCTGCGCCACGACGCCGAGCAGCACCCACCAGTCGATGTTGTTGACAAAGACGTCGTGGAAGTAGTTGCCGATGGTTTGCTGCAGATCGATCAGCATCACATCGTCTCCGAAACGATCTGCGGCACGTGCTTGCGCCGCCGGATCAGCCACCAGACGCCGGCGAGATCCAGAATGCCGACCCAGAGCCGGTCGAAGAAGCCGTAGTTCGAGACGCCGGTCAGGCGCGGCCGATCGCGCACGTCAGCGTGCAGCACCTTGTAACCCTCGCGCGCCATCAGCGCCGGCATGAAACGGTGCAGCGCGTCGAAATAGGGCAGTGCCAGATAGGCCTCGCGCCGGAAGCACTTCAGCCCGCAACCGGTGTCGCGCGTATCGTCCTTCAGCACGCGCGCACGCACGCCATTCGCAACCTTCGACTGCCAACGCTTGAAGCCGGTATCCTTGCGGCCGACACGCTGGCCCTGCACGAGCCCGGCATGCAGGCCGCCCTTCTGCAAGGTCTCCACCATCTGCGGCAGGAAGACGGGGTCGTTCTGGCCGTCTCCGTCGAGCGTCGCGACGATTGCGGAGCGCGCGTGACGCACGCCGCTGCGCACCGCCGCGCTCTGCCCGCAGGATTGGGCATGGGTCACGACCCGCAGCCAGGGCCGCACCGCCGCCAGCTCCGCGAGTTTTTCGGCCGTGCCGTCGGTCGAGCCGTCATTGACGTAGACCACTTCGAAAGGGCCGATCGTCGCGCAGGCCTTCTCGATATCCGCGATGAGCGGCGCGATGTTGCCGACCTCGTTGCGCACGGGCACGACGACGCTGAGCAGGGGATGGGAGGAAGTTTCGGTCAAAACGGCATCATCCGGCAAAACGGCCCGCAAACTGCGTCAGCGCAGCCCATAGAGCATTGCGCGAAAAAGTGGGAACCGGTTTTTCGCCTAAAGCAATGCTCTAGGCGACAAGAAGCGATCACGCTTTTTCGCATTTTGACGGTTCTGTCAAAAGGGGAGGTGATCGAGGGCAAGCATTTCTCAACCCGGCTCCCTGACGAAGACGGCGATTTCAAGCGGGCGGCCGCCATTGAGATTGAAGCCGCGGATCGTGGTGAACAGGCGCGGCTTGACCGGCTGGTTCGCGAGCGCAGCCTGGAACTCGTCGGCGAAGCGCTTCTCGACGAAAGCGACGCGGCAGCCGGGTTGGCCGAGGAAGTCGGCGGCCTGCTGGCCGCTCGCGGCCATGGCGAGGTTGGTGCCGGTCAGGAAGACCAGGCTCGGCTCACGATAGCCCAGCGTCTGCACGGCCGGATCGGGGCAGGCCGCCCGCGCCGCTTCGGCGAGCCGCGGCGAGAGCTTCAGCGAGCGCAGGCTCTCGATGGCGAAGGGGTAGACCGAGGCGGTCAGCAGCAGGCTCGCGAGCACGCAGCGCCAGAGCGCGCCTTCGAGGTCGAGGCGCCGGAAGGCGGCGATGACGCCAGCAGCAACGAGGAGCACCAGCGCAAAGCCGGGCAGAGCCAGCCAGGGCAGGGTCTGGTCGAGCTTCCAGTTGCCGACGAGAATCACGCCCATCAGCGCAAGCGGGACGATCAGCACAAGGCAGGCGGTCGCGACCGCGCCGCGCCGGTAGCGGTCGATGCCATCGTTGATCATCGCCAGCAGCAGCAGCGCGGTGATGGCGGGATAGAGCGGCAGCACGTAATGCGGCAACTTGGTCGGCACCGCCTCGAAGACGAGCCAGCTCGGCACGATCCAGGCGATCAGGAACAGGATCTGCGGCTCCTTGCGCCGCACCCAGGCGAAGGGCACCGCCATCGCGGCGAAGGCAGCCGCCGGCCAGTAGGTCGCGAAAAAGACCAGCAGGTAGAACCCAGGCGGTCCCCAGTGCTTCTCCTGCCCCTCAGCGACCTTGCCGAGCATGTCCTGCCCGACGCTGTCGGCGAAGAAGCTGCCGCCGGTCTTGAGCATGATCGCGACGAACCAGGGCAGCGCCACGACGAGGCAAAGCAGCAGCCCCGGCCCGAAGCGCAGCGGCTTCAGCCAGCGGAAGGAACGCTGGCTCGCGCTCAGCACCAGAATGGCGAGGCCCCAGACCATCGGCACGATCGGCCCCTTGATCAGGAGCCCGATCGCGGTCGCGCCCCAGAACACCAGCCAGTTGCGCCGGTCCGGCACGAAGGCGAGCGAGCGCGTCCAGTCGAGCCAGGCGCGCGCCAGCGCGCCCATGCTGGCAACCGCGCAGGCGGCGAGCACGGCATCGGTCTTGGCGATGCGGGCTTCGACGCCGAGCAGCACCGCGGCCGCCATCAGCGAGGCGCCGAGCAGAGCATAGCGCCGCGCCAGGAAGGCAAGCAGCGCCCAGTAGGTCAGCAGCACCGTCGCCGTCGCACCGAACAGCGAGGGGATGCGATAGAGCCAGATCTGCGTGCGCGCCTGCGGCACGCCGAGCGCCTCGCCCGCCTTCACCGCCGCGCTCTGAAGCCAGTAGATGCCGACCGGCTTCTTGTGCCGGGCCTCGTCCTGGAAACGGATATCGACGAAATCGCCGGTCTCCAGCATCTGCTTGCTGGCCTGAGCGAAGCGTGGCTCGTCGCGGTCGAGCGGCTGGAGCGTGCTGAAGCCGGGTAGAAAAGCCGCGAGCGAGAGCAGCAGCAGGAAGGCGCAGACGCGCGCATGGCTGACTGTCAGGAAACTCGTCAGCCGGTCGATCGCTGGCGTGAGCGAAAACATCATCCATCCTCGCGACCGCCGGGCCGCGCCTGTGCTGAAAGCCGGTCGCGCTGGAACGCCGCCCGCTTGCCGGGCCTTTCGGGCACGATCAAGGCGAAGCCGCGCGCGGTTTACGCTGCAGGGCGCGAGCGGGCAAGCGCGAGGACGACGCATGTCCACCGTTTGGCCTGTGAACCTGTGGCGGGGATCCCGGCGGAACGCTATCGAAGTCTATGGCTGTCTTGCGCTCGCTCCTGCCCTACCTGAAGACTGCCGCGTTCGTCGCCGCGGCCACGGCGCTGGCGGGCGTCGTCGTCTGGTTTGCGCCGCTCGACAGCGTCTCGGCCATCTACATGCTGCCGGTGCTGATTGCGGCGGTGCGCTACGGCACCGGTCCGGCGGTCGTGGCCGCCCTGCTCGGCGCGTTGATGACGACGCTGTTCTACCCGCCGCTCTTCAGCGTGCTGGTCTTCGAGCCGCCGCAGATCATCGACCTGATCACCTCGCTCGTCGTTGCCCTGGTGGTGGGACAGCTCGCCGGCAAGCTCCGGCAGCAGATGGTCCAGGCGAGGGAAGGCGAGCAGACCATCCGGCGCATCTACGAGCTCAGCAGCGCACTCGCGACTGCAACCGATGTGGACTCGGTCTATCGCATCGTAGCCGAGCAACTGTCGCAGGCGCTCGGCCGCCCGGCGGCGCTGTTTGCCCGCGCAGAGTTGGGGCAGCTCGCGACGGTCCATTCGCCCTTTTCTCGCGAGGTTACGGACGCCCTCGCCGAGCGGGCCAGGCTGACCCTCCTGAGCTCAGCTGCTCCATCCGCGGCGTCAACCTTCGCACTGCCACAAAATGGGCACTGGCTCCTGTGCCGGCTGACCGGGACCGACGAGGCCCGCGCCATCGTCGCAATCGAGCTCGACACCGCCGATGGCACGCCCCACGAAACGCTGATGGAGCGCATCAGGCTCGTGCTTGCCGAGGGAAACCGCTCGCTGGAGCGATTGGGACTGTCGCAGATCCTGGAGGAGCGGCGCCTGCGGCAGCGCACCGACGCATTGCGGGACATCTTGGTCGAATCGGTCTCGCATGAGCTGCGCACGCCGCTCGCGGGCATCATGGGCTCGGCCAGCGTGCTCGCAGCCTCGCCCAGGCTCGAGGACCAGCCGGCGCTCCTGGCCTTGGCGGGCGGGGTCGAGCACGAGGCCGCCCGCCTCGACCGCCTGATCCAGAACGTCCTCGATCTCGGCCGCATCCGCGCCGGCGCGCTTCAACCGCGGCTCGACGCCGTCGACCCGCTCGATATCATCAACAATGCCCTCGATGTCGCTGCCGTTCGCCTGAGCGGTCATGCCGTCCGACGCGACTTCGGCGCGGAGCTGCCCTTCGTGCGGGTCGATCCGATGCTCGTCTCCCAGGCGTTGGTGAATGTGCTGGAGAACGCCGCCAAATATACGCCTGAAGGTGGCGCGATCTCCGTCTCGGCCAGCATGGAAGGGGATGCGGTGG
Organism: Bosea sp. F3-2; assembly: GCF_008253865.1. NCBI lineage: Bacteria > Pseudomonadati > Pseudomonadota > Alphaproteobacteria > Hyphomicrobiales > Alloboseaceae > Allobosea > Allobosea sp. F3-2. Next base: position 6,905 of record NZ_CP042331.1, on the reverse strand, counting down.
CCGTCGCCATCCACGACGAAGGAGCCGGCCTCGCAGCAGGAGAGGCAGACATGATCTTCGAACGCTTCCACCGGGGCGAGCGCCATGCCGATATCGCCGGCGGCAGCGGCCTCGGCTTGACGATCGCGCGCGTTTTCGTCGAGGCCTGTGGCGGGCACATTGCCGCCGCGAGTGATGGATCTGGACTGGGCACGACGCTGCGGCTGGTCTTGCCGATGGCGAAAACAGGACGACATGACCTCGATGACGAATGAAACAGCAGCGTTGACGGCACCCGCGACCGGGCCGCTCGTCCTCGTCGTCGATGACGAGGCGCCGATCCGCCGCTTCCTGCGCACCGGGCTGGAAATGCATGGCTTCCGCGTCGCCGAGGCCGAGACGGCGCGGCAGGCGCAGGAAGAGGCGGTGATGCGCCAGCCCGATCTCGTCGTGCTCGACCTCGGGCTGCCCGATGCCGATGGCGCAACCGTGGTTGACGCACTGCGCGGCTGGTCGAAGGCCCCGATCATCGTCCTGTCGGTGCGGAAGTCGGAGGCCGAGAAGGTCAAGCTGCTGGAGAGTGGCGCCGACGACTACATCGTGAAGCCCTTCGGCATGGCCGAGTTGCTGGCGCGCGCCCGCGTCGTGCTCCGCCGCGCCGTCAGAGAGGAAACGCCCGACCCGCTCGTCAGCGTCGGCGGGCTCGTGATCGACATCGCTCGCCGCCTCCTCAGCCGGGATGGCACGGCGATTATACTTTCGCCCAAGCAGTTCGCCCTGCTGCGCATCCTGGCGGTCCACCAGGGCAGCGTGCTCACCCACCGTCAATTGATGCGTGAGCTCTGGCCGCAGGAGCCCGACGAGGATGTGCAGTACCTGCGCATCCTCATGAAAAAGCTGCGCAACCGCATCGAGCCCGATCCGGCACGGCCAGTCTACATCGTCACCGAGCTCGCCGTCGGCTATCGCCTGCGAACGCAGGAACAGTTCACCGCAGCTGGTTATGCCACGGTTATGAGTTGAGCATTCCCCCGTCATGGAACGGCTAAGCCCGTAACTGCTAGCAGCGGCGTTCGGGGAAAGCACGTCGCCGCGGGGGCTCATGTTCAAGCTTTGGTTGGCCGTCGCAACCATTGGCGCCATGGCCGGCGCGGTGGCGATAGCCTGGTATTTCTGCCGCCAGCTGATGCCGCTGGCGCGGCTGATTGACCGCATCGGCGGCGGGCTCGGCGTCATCGCGAGCTGGCTGGTGCTGCTGGCCTGTCTGGTCAGCGCCGGCAACGCCACGATCCGCTACCTGTTCTCCTACAGCTCGAACGCCTGGCTCGAACTGCAGTGGTACATGTTCGCCGGCATGGTCCTGCTCGGCTCGGCGTATACGCTCAAGGTCAACGAGCATGTCCGCGTCGACCTGTTCTACGGCGCGGTCTCCGACCGCACACGGCACTGGATCGACCTGCTCGGCGGCGCGATCTTCCTGCTGCCGATGTGCATCGTGATGATCTGGTTCACCTGGCCGTGGTTCGTCCAGTCCTGGACGCTGAACGAAGCCTCGAACAATGCCGGCGGCCTGATCCGCTGGCCGGTCATCCTCCTCCTGCCGGTCGGCTTCGTCCTGATCCTGCTCCAGGGCATCTCAGAGATGATCAAGCGCGCCGCAGCGCTGCGCGGCTTCCACCAGCACGAATACGCTTACGAGAAGCCGCTGCAATGATCGACACGATCCGCGACAATCTCGGCCCCATGATGTTCGGGGGGCTGATCGTCTTCCTGCTCATCGGTTATCCGGCGGCGTTCTCGCTGGCGGCGGTTGGCCTGTTCTTCGGCTTCATCGCCATCGAGATGGGCGTCATCACCCATAACTATATGGGCAACCTGACCTTCCAGCTGTTCTCGATCATCTCGAACGACCTGCTGCTCTCGATCCCGTTCTTCACCTTCATGGGTGCGGTTCTGGAGCGTTGCGGCCTGGCGGAAGACCTGCTCGACTCGATCGGCCAGCTCTTCGGCAGCATCCGCGGCGGCCTCTCCTACGCTGTCATCTTCGTCGGCGCGATCCTCGGCGCCATCACCGGCACGGTCGCGGCCTCGGTCATCGCCATGGGCGTGATCTCGCTGCCGGTGATGATGCGCTACGGCTACGACATGCGCCATGCCACCGGCGTCATCGCGGCATCCGGCACCATCACCCAGCTCATCCCGCCCTCGCTCGTCCTCGTCGTCCTGGCCGACGTGATGGGCCGCTCGGTCGGCGACATGTATGCCGGCGCCATCGGCCCCAGCATCGTGCAGGTCGCCCTGTTCTGTATCTGGGTCATCATCCTCAGCATCGTCCGCCCCGAGGCGGTGCCCGCCCTGCCGCCGGAAGCCCGCACGCTCAAGGGCCGGGCGCTGGTCTGGAAGTGCATCCGCGGCATCGTACCCTCCGCCGCCCTGATCTTCCTCGTGCTCGGCACCATCTTCATGGGCCTGGCGACGCCGACGGAAGCCGGCGCGATGGGTGCTGTCGGCGCGCTGCTGCTGGCGGCGATGTACGGCACCCTGAGCTGGAAGCTGACCTATCAGGCGATGTCCTCGACCATGCGCATCACGGCCATGGTGACGATGATCCTGATCGGCGCGCGCGTGTTCAGCCTGGTCTTCCAGGGCGTGGGCGGCGGCAAGTGGATCGAACACATGCTCACCGGGTTGCCGGGCGGTCAGATCGGCTTCCTGTCCTTCACCATGGTGTTCGTCTTCTTCATCGCCTTCTTCCTCGACTTCTTCGAGATCGCCTTCATCATCATTCCGCTGCTGGCGCCGGCGGCGGAGAAGCTCGACATCAACCTGATCTGGTTCGCGCTGCTGATCTGCGCCAACATCCAGACCAGCTTCATGCATCCGCCCTTCGGCTTCGCGCTGTTCTATCTGCGCGGCATCGCTCCGCCGACAGTGAAGAGCCGCGACATCTATCTCGGCTCGATCCCCTGGATCGTGCTGCAGCTGATCCTGGTGGCGCTGATGATCGCCTTCCGCAGATGGTGACCTACTGGCTCGAGAAGCCGGCAACGCTCGACCCGGCCGCGCTCGAGAAGCAGCTCAACTCGATGCCCTCCTTCGGCACGATCGAGCTGCAGGGCCTGACGCCGCCCAAGCCGTAAGGCAGTGCGCGCCCGCGGGCGATCAACGCCTTCGGGCGCCTCTCGCTCTCCCAGCCATTGCTGAGGTCACGTCAGCGCTCGAATGACATAACCCATCACCCCGCGAGCATCCGCGTCAGCTCGGCCGATGACATCGGCCTGGCGAGGGGGAAGGCCTGGCCGGCCCAGAGCAGGGTGAAGTCGTCGCGACCCGCCGCTTCGGCCGCGCCGCGCAGTGGCCCCAGCGCCGTGCCGGCGGTCGGGAAGCGCGGTGCGAGCTCGGAGAGCGGCCGAGCTCTGACATGGCGCGGTTGACGATGCCGCGCGCCGGCCGGCCGGTGAAGAGATTGGTGATCGCGGTCGGGCGCTCGCCCGTGCTGAGCGCCTTGCGATAGATCGGCGAAATGCTCGCCTCGGGCGTGAACAGATAGGCGGTGCCGACCTGGACGGCGGCGGCGCCGAGGGCGAAGGCGGCAGCGACGCCGCGCCGGTCGCAGATGCCGCCGCCGCGATGACCGGGACGGAGACGGCATCGACGATCTGCGGCACCAGCGCGAAGGTGCCGACCTGCTCCGACATCCTGTCGGTCAGGAAAGTGCCGCGATGGCCGCCGGCCTCGGCGCCCATGGCGATGATAGCGTCGACGCCGTGTTCGGCGAGCCAGCGCGCCTCGGCCACCGTGGTCGCGCAGGCGATCACCTTGGCGCCGGTGCGCTTCACTCGCGCGAGCAACTCGGCGGGTGGCAGTCCGAAATGGAAACTGACGACTTCCGGACGATAATCCTCGACCACGCCCGCGGAGGTCGCGTCGAAGGGGGTGCGCCCGCTCGGGCTTTTCGGCATGTCCGGGTCGAGCCCGGCCTCGGCGTAGTAGCCGGACAGGCGTGCAAGCCAGGCAGCCTGGCGCGCCGGGTCGTCCGCGGGGCTGACATGGCAGAAGAAGTTGACGTTGATCGGACGGCGTGTGCCGGCCCGCACCTTGTCGAGCGCGGCCGCAAGCCGGCCTCGTTGTTTATTGCGCGCTCGCCAGCGAGCCGAGACCTCCCGCTTCGCTCACGGCAATGACCATCTCCGGCGTCGTCGCGAGCGCCATCGGGCCTGGATGATCGGCAGCTCGATACCGAGAAGGTCGAGCAGCCGGGACTGGTTCGTCGTAGTCATCGCGTGTCCTTCGAAAGTCTGGAGCGAGCAGTTCGGGCTTGCCGGCGGCGAGATTAGCGCGCCGCGCGTCGCCTGCGGTACTCCGGGACAGGCAGACCACCCCAGCCCCAGTTGTCGAGCTCGACCTCCTCGATCACGACGAAGGTCGAGTCGAGCGGCTTGTCGAGCACGTCGAGCAGGAGCTGGCTGGCGCCGGCAATGAGCCGGGCTTTCTCCTCGGCGGTGACCGCGGGGCGCCCGGGCCGGAGCCCTCACGGGTAACCTGAATAGTGACGATCGGCATGGAAACCTCCTGCTGCTTCGGATTGTGGTCAGTGTCCGGCACTCTGGCCGCCATCGACATGCAGGATCTCGCCGGTGACGAACCCGGCGCTCTCCAGGAACAGCACGGCATCCACGATGTCCCGGATCTCGCCCATCCGCTTGACCGGATGCAGATTGGCCAGGAATTCATGGGTCTGCGGCGCATGCATCGGCGTCTTGATCACGCCCGGCGAGACCGCGTTCACGCGGATGCCCTGGGTGGCATATTCGATGGCGAGCGCCTTGGTCGCCGCGTTGATGCCGCCCTTGGTCAGGTTGGCGAGCACGGTCGGAACGCCGGCGATCGCATGGTCTGTCAGGCTGGTGGTGATGCTGACGATATGGCCGGAGCCTTGCTTCAGCATCGCCGAGGCGGCCTGTTGGGTGATGTGGAAGAAGCGGCGAGATTGGTCGCGATCTTGGCTTCGAAATCGGCGGCCGTGTAATCGGTGAAGGGCTTGGCGATGAAGATGCCGGCATTGTTGACCAGCGTGTCGATGCGCCCCGAAACGAGCCAGCGCCTCGCGGATGACCGTCTCGGCAGTCGCCGGATCGGCGATGTCGCCGGGAACCGCGAGAATGTCATGGTCTCCGGTCTGCTTGATCGAGCGCGACGTCGCCACGACGCGATAGTTGCGGTCGCGGAACCCCTTGACCAGCGCGGCGCCGATGCCCTGCGAAGCACCGGTGATGATCGCCACCTTCCGTTCGTTGCTCATGATGATCCTCATCTCTTCGACAGCGAGCGGAATTGTCGCTGTCCGGCCCGTCTGGCCTGGTGAGGATCATTTTGGGAATTTCGCACTGCGGCTGAATGCCCGACGTTCGGCAGGCATTCTTCCGCATAACGGAAGGATCGACGGCTCAGGATCGCATCGCGACCGACTCGGCCGAAAGCCGCGCAAAGTCGGCGCGCAGCCGCGGCACCGCGAAATCAAGGAAGGCCCTGACCTTCGGGACATTCGAGCGTCCCTGCGGCAGCACCAGATTGACGGGGCGGGCCGGCGGCTCGGCGTCCCGCAGCAGGAGCTGCAGCGAGCCGTCCTGCACGCGTTCGGCGACATGATAGGTCAGTAATCGCGTGACGCCGAGCCCGCCGACGGCCGCACCCAACGCTGCCCTGACGCTGTTGACGACGAGCCTCGGCTTGAACTGGACGGAGCGCGGAATCGAGCCGCCCTTCGCTGGCGGGAAGACCCAAGCGTCGCGCCCGAAATCGGTGCAGGCAATGATGCTGTGCTGAGCCAGGTCGCCCGGTTCGTCGATGCGCGGATGCTGGCTGAGATAGCGTGGCGAGGCCACGATCACCGGCCGGACGTCGCCGCCGATGCGGATCGCGGTCATCGCAGAATCCGGCAGATCCAGAATGCGCAGGGCGATGTCGATTCCTTCCTCGATCAGATTCGCACCCCGCACGAGCAGGACGAGATTGACCGAGACGGCCGGGAAGGCTTCGATGAAGGCATCGATGATCGGGCGAAGGATCTCCTCGCCGCTGATCGGCGGCGCGGTGATGGTCAAGGTGCCGCGCGGCGCGATACGTTCGCCCCCGGCCACAGCCTCGGCCTGCTGCAGCTCGGCGAGGACGCGCCGGCAGGCGGCGGCATAGCGCTCGCCGATCTCGCTGAGCCTGATCGCCCGGGTGGTGCGGTGGAGCAGCGTCGCGCCGACCTGCTGTTCGAGGAAGGCGATCGCCCGGCTTACTGCCGCCGGAGACCGGCCGAGCTGGCGCCCTGCCCCGGCGAGGCTTCCCTCGTCGAGAGCGGCAACGAACACCTTCATCGCGTCGATACGATCCATGCAGCCCCGGCAGCCTCTTCTCGATCGGCATAGTAAGCCAAGGCGCCGGCGCGCTGCTTCGCCGCATTCGCCGCCGCCCTGTCGACGATGCCGGCACCGCCATCGCCGAGCGCGGGAGCGGATGAGAACGGCTGCAATCACGCCTGCCGGTTGAACGGACGTCGAAGACGAGTCGTAATGCGCTGATTGACGATGCGGGAGGGTGCTCCGATGGTCGTCGCCGCGGGCCCGACAGGAATAGGCAGCGCCAGCCGGTTTTGGCAGCGAAGCCGTTCGTTCCGCGTGGATCCGGCCTGGGCTCTCGCCGGCATGCTTCTCCTCGCCGGCTGCGGGCTGCGCCGACCGATGCGGCGCTCGCCCCGACGAATGTCAGCGATGCCGGCGCCCGCAATGTCGAGTTCTCGTCGCACCACGCGCAAGCGTTCCGCGCTCGCGCGGCGTCTTCACGCCCGACCGCCAACCGGGCCTGGCCTATGCTCAATACGCCGTCTCGGTGCCGCGCTCGCATCAGCCCGGTGAGATCGAATATCCGGACCTTGCGCG